>NZ_CP015612.1:1766666-3183333 GCF_002138415.1 Stenotrophomonas maltophilia | reverse complement strand
TCGTGTAATATGCGCAGCCTGAGTTGTCACTGCAGCGGTTCGGCCAGAACATCGTTGCGGTAGCCCTCCTCGAAAGAGCAGGGCAGCAGTTCAAACACTTCCGGTGCGGGGTGGAGCAGTCTGGCAGCTCGTCGGGCTCATAACCCGAAGGTCGCAGGTTCAAATCCTGCCCCCGCTACCAACTTCATATCGGCGCCAACCGGTTTGATGAATGAGGGAAGGCTTGCATGTTTTGAAGCATTCACTCATAATTCCGCTTCTGATGCGGGGTGGAGCAGTCTGGCAGCTCGTCGGGCTCATAACCCGAAGGTCGCAGGTTCAAATCCTGCCCCCGCTACCAAGTAAAGAGATCGCCTTCGAAGTCCTGCTTCGAGGGCGTTTTTCTTTGGGGTCTGCGTCGTTTCTGCGTGATCGGGGTCAGATCCCTTTTCCACGGGAAAAGGGATCTGACCCCGGGCCCGCACCTTGCACCAGCGCGGTGCAGTCGCTATCATCAGCGGCCTAGCAATACCCCTGAAGGCGGCCTCCCAGCGGGAGTCCGGACCCGGAAGGAGGGCCGCAACCGGCAGGCACTGCAGGTTGCAACCGGAATCCAGTCACCGGAGTCTTTCCGGAAAAGGGGCCCAGCGGGCCCTTTGTCGTTTCCGGGGCGTCATGTTTCCATGCCGGCCAAGGCCGGCACCCAACCAAGAGATCAAGGCAGGCTGTGAGCGACAAGGCAACCGACATCGCGAATCTGCTCGCCCCGACCGTTGTGTCGCTGGGCCTGGAGCTGCTGGGCGTTGAGTATCTGCCGGCCCCCGGCGGTGCGACCCTGCGCCTTTACATCGACGTGCCGCTGGCTGAACAGCCCGAGCGCATCATCAATGTCGACGACTGTGAGCGGGTCAGCCGCGAAGTGTCGGCACAGATGGACGTCGAAGACCCGATCAGCGGCAACTACACGCTGGAAGTGTCTTCGCCGGGCGTCGATCGCCCGCTGTTCAACCTGGAGCAGTTCGGCCGTCACCTCGGCGAAATGGCCAAGGTCACGCTGAAGCTGCCGCAGGACAACCGTCGCCGCCTGCAGGGCCGCATCGAAGCCATCGACGAGACCGCAGGTGCCATCACCTTCATCGTCGACAAGGCTGAAGTGGTCGTGTCGGCCGACAACATCGACAAGGCACGGATCATGCCCGACTGGGTGGCGCTGGGGCTGGCCCCGAGCAAGCCGACCGGTCCGGCACCGAAGCGTCCGAAGCCGAACACGAATTCTTCTTCCAACGAGCCGGCGGCAAAAAAGCCGCGCGCGGAGTGAGCCAATGAGCAAGGAACTGTTGCTGGTAGTCGACGCGGTCGCCAACGAGAAGGGCGTGCCGCGTGAAGTGATCTTCGATGCCATCGAGGCCGCCCTGGCCTCGGCAGCGAAGAAGCGCTATCCCGACGAGGAAGTGCTGACCCGCGTGGTCATCGACCACAAGGATGGCAGCTACGAAACCTTCCGCCGCTGGGAAGTGGTGGCCGATGACGTGGTCATGGAATCGCCGGATCGCCAGATCCGCCTGATGGATGCCGTCGATGAAGCCGAAGGCGTGGACGTCGGCGACTACATCGAAGAGCAGATCGAAAACCCGGATTTCGGCCGTATTGCCGCCCAGGCTGCCAAGCAGGTCATCGTCCAGCGCGTGCGCGAAGCCGAGCGCCAGCAGGTCGTGGATGCGTGGAAGGATCGCGTCGGCGAACTGATCACCGGTGTAGTCAAGCGCGCCGAGCGCGGCAACATCTATGTCGACCTCGGTGGCAACGCCGAAGGCTTCATTCCGAAGGACAAGGGCATTCCGCGCGACGTGCTGCGCGCCGGTGACCGCGTGCGCGGCTACCTGGCTGAAGTCCGTTCGGAACCGCGTGGCCCGCAGCTGTTCATCAGCCGCGCCGCCCCGGAATTCATGATCGAGCTGTTCAAGCTGGAAGTGCCGGAAGTCGGCCAGGGCCTGGTGGAAATCAAGGCCTGTGCCCGCGATCCGGGCGACCGCGCCAAGATCGCCGTGCTGGCCCACGACCAGCGCACCGATCCGATCGGTGCCTGCATCGGCATGCGCGGTTCGCGCGTGCAGGCCGTTTCCAATGAGCTCAATGGCGAGCGCGTGGACATCGTGCTGTGGAACGACAACCCGGCCAACTTCGTCATCAACGCGATGGCGCCGGCCGAAGTGCAGTCGATCATCGTCGATGAAGACAAGCACTCGATGGACCTGGCCGTTGCAGAAGACCGCCTGGCCCAGGCGATCGGCAAGGGCGGCCAGAACGTGCGCCTGGCCAGCCGCCTGACCGGCTGGCAGCTCAACGTGATGACCCAGGACCAGGTCACCGCCAAGTCGGAGGCCGAGCAGGCTTCGGCCCGCCAGCTGTTCATGGACAAGCTGGAAGTGGACGAGGAAATCGCCGGCATCCTGGTCAGCGAAGGCTTCGGCACCGTCGAGGAAATCGCATATGTCCCGGTCGGCGAACTGCTGGCCGTGGAAGGTTTCGACGAAGACATCGTCGAAGAGCTGCGCGCTCGTGCCCGCGATGCGCTGCTCAATGAGGCCCTGGCAGTCGAGGAAGGCCTTGAAGACGGCCAGCCGGCGCAGGACCTGCTGTCCCTGAAGGGCATGGACGAAGCCACCGCTTATGCGCTGGCCGGCCACGGCGTGCGCACCAGTGAGGACCTGTCCGATCTGGCCGCCGACGAGGTCATGGACTTCGGCATCGAAGGGCTGGATCAGGCGCGCGCCGCTGCGCTGATCCTGGCCGCACGTGCCGAAGAGATCGCCCGACTGGAACGCGGCGAATGAGCCGGCAATGAACAGGGCCCTGAGCCGCTCAGGGCGTAGAATCCGCGCCACCTCCAGATGCGGGGGGGCGCCCACAAGATCATAGGATCCGAATGTCGCAGCAAACCACCATCCGCAAGCTTGCCGAACTGGTCAACACACCGGTCGAAAAACTGCTGGAACAGCTGGCCGGTGCCGGCATGAAGTTCAGCGGTCCCGACCAGGTCGTGACCAGCACCGAGAAGGTGAAGCTCCTGGGCTTCCTTCGTCGTTCGCACGGCAAGCCCGAGCAGGCCCCGGAAGAAACTGATCAGTCTGCAAAGAAGATCACGCTCAACCGCCGGAAACAGCAGGAAGTGACGGTCAGTTCCGGTCGCAGCAAGACGACCGTGAATGTCGAGGTGCGCCAGAAGCGTACCTACGTCAAGGATGGTGCTCGCGCCATGACGCCGGACGAAGAGCGCGCCGACATCCTGCGCAAGCTGGAAGAGTCGCGCGCGCGCAACCTCGCCGAACAGCAGGCACTGGCCGAGAAGGATCGTCTGCGCGACGAAGCCATCGTCCGTGCCCGTGAGGAAGAGGTCGCCGCCAAGGAACGCGCAGAGGCCGAGAAGAAGGCGGCCGAGGAAGCTGCGGCTGCCGCCAAGGCGGCCGAGGCGCTGGCTGCCAGCAAGCCCAAGCGTGCTCCGATCGACGAAACTGCGCCGCGCCCGCCGCGCGCCCCGGCCGCAGCCCCGGCTGCGCCGCGTGGTGCACCGCCGCCGCCGCGCAGCGACGACCGCAACAACCGCAGCGCGCCGCGCAACGAGCGTGGCCCGGGTGATCGCTTTGCCGGCCAGATGCATCTGTCGGCGGCTGATCGTGCGCGTCGTGGCAACAGCAACAACAGCAACACCCGGGGTCGTCCGGGTGGCCGCAACCAGAGCGGTGGCCGTCGCGACATGTCGCGCGGTGGCAACAACGCCGGTCCGCACGCCTTCGAGCGTCCGACCGCACCGGTGGTGCGTGAAGTGGCGATCGGCGACACCATCACCGTGGCCGATCTGGCGCAGAAGCTCGCGCTGAAGGGCGGCGAGGTGGTGAAGGCGCTGTTCAAGATGGGCGTGATGGCCACCATCACCCAGTCCATCGACCACGACACCGCCGCGCTGGTGACCGAAGAACTCGGCCACAAGGCGATCCGTGCCAACGACAACGACGCCGAAGACGCACTGCTGGCCTCGACCGGTGAAAACCAGGGCGAAGCCACCCAGCGTCCGCCGGTGGTCACCATCATGGGTCACGTCGACCACGGCAAGACCTCGCTGCTGGATTACATCCGCCGCACCAAGGTCGCCACCGGTGAAGCCGGCGGCATCACCCAGCACATCGGTGCCTACCACGTGGATACGCCGAAGGGCGTGATCAGCTTCCTGGATACCCCGGGCCACGCGGCATTCACCTCGATGCGTGCGCGCGGCGCCAAGCTGACCGACATCGTGGTGCTGGTCGTGGCCGCCGATGACGGCGTCATGCCGCAGACCAAGGAAGCGATCCAGCACGCCCGTTCGGCGGGTGTGCCGCTGATCGTGGCGATCAACAAGATCGACAAGTCCGACGCCGACCCGATGCGGGTCAAGAACGAACTGCTGTCCGAGCAGGTCGTGGCCGAAGATTTCGGTGGCGATACCCAGATGGTGGAGATCTCGGCCAAGACCGGCCTGGGCATCGACGATCTGCTGGACGCCATCTCGATCCAGGCCGAACTGCTGGAACTGAAGGCCGTCGACGAAGGCCGCGCCTCGGGCGTGGTGATCGAATCGTCGCTGGACAAGGGCCGCGGCCCGGTCGCTACCGTGCTGGTGCAGCAGGGCCGCCTGAAGAAGGGCGACTACCTGGTGTGCGGCATCCAGTACGGCCGCGTGCGTGCGCTGTTCGACGAAACCGGCAAGCAGCCGGAGTTCGCCGGCCCGTCCATCCCGGTGCAGGTCCTGGGTCTGTCCGGCGTGCCGGAAGCCGGTGACGACTTCGTGGTGGTCGAGGACGAGCGTCTGGCCAAGGACGTTGCCCAGCAGCGTGAGACCAAGCGCCGTGAATCGCGCCTGGTCGCCACCGCCGGCAGCCGCATGGAAGACATCATGGCGACCCTGGGCAAGGGCGAGGGCCAGCAGGTCCTCAACCTCGTCATCAAGGCCGACGTGCAGGGTTCGGTGCAGGCCCTCAGCCAGGCGCTGGTGGCACTGTCCAACGAAGACATCCGCATCAACGTGATCCACTCCGGCGTGGGCGGCATCACCGAATCGGACGCCAACTCGGCGGCCGCTTCGAAGGCCACCGTCATCGGCTTCAACGTGCGTGCGGATGCTTCGGCTCGTCGCATCATTGAATCCAACGGCGTGGACCTGCGTTACTTCTCGATCATCTATGACGTGATCGATCAGGTGAAGCAGGTGGCTTCCGGTCTGCTGGGCGTGGAGATCCGCGAAGAGATCATCGGTATCGCCGAGGTCCGCGACGTCTTCCGCAGCTCCAAGCTGGGCGCCGTGGCCGGCTCGATGGTCATCGAGGGCGTGGTCAAGCGCAACAAGCCGATCCGCGTGCTGCGCGACAGCGTGGTGATCTTCGAGGGCGAGCTGGAATCGCTGCGTCGCTTCAAGGAGAACGTCGAGGAAGTCCGCAACGGTACCGAATGCGGTATCGCGGTGAAGGCCTACAACGACGTCAAGCCGGGTGACCAGATCGAGTGCTTCGAGCGTATCGAAGTGCCGCGCACCCTGTAATGCTGCGTGGCGGCCCGACCAACGGTCGGGCCCTACCGGCATGCAAAGCCCGACCCACGGTCGGGTACCATGTAGATGTAGCGCCCGACCGTTGGTCGGGCGACAACTGAACCAAGAGCTCCTCGTGCCCAAGACTTTCCATCGAACCGACCGTGTCTCCGCCCAGCTGCGCCGTGAACTCGGCACCCTGGTGCACAACGCCGTGCGCGAACACGGGTTGCCCTCGGTGAGCGTGTCCGACGTGGAAATCACCCGCGACATGGCCCATGCCAAGGTGTTCGTCACTGCGCTGATGCCGGAACGTTCGGCTGAAGCCGTGGCCGGCCTGAAGGAGCTGGGCTATCGCCTGCGCATGGACCTGGCCCGCGCGATGAAGCTGCGCCACGTGCCGGAGCTGCACTTCCACTACGACGACTCGGTCGACCGTGGTGAGCACATCGACAACATCCTGCGCGACCTGCCCGATACGCTGGCCGCGGAG
Source organism: Stenotrophomonas maltophilia (assembly GCF_002138415.1). Taxonomy (NCBI): domain Bacteria; kingdom Pseudomonadati; phylum Pseudomonadota; class Gammaproteobacteria; order Lysobacterales; family Lysobacteraceae; genus Stenotrophomonas; species Stenotrophomonas maltophilia. Next base: position 3,177,301 of record NZ_CP015612.1, on the reverse strand, counting down.
AAGCGTCGCGAGAGCGACGAAGAATAACCGCGCATTGCGCGCACGCCGGGCATGGCCCGGCGCTACCGGCGGCATCCGCCGACATCAACGTCATGACCCGAATTCAGTTCCGCCGCCTGGATGGCATCCTGCTGCTCGACAAGTCGACCGGCATGAGCTCCAACGCCGCCCTGCAGGTGGCCCGTCGCCTGTTCCGTGCCGAAAAGGGCGGCCATACCGGCAGCCTCGATCCGCTGGCCACCGGCCTGTTGCCGCTGTGCTTCGGCGAGGCGACCAAGATTGCCGGCCTGCTGCTCGGCTCGGCCAAGGCGTACGACGCCGAGATCATGCTGGGCCAGACCACCGATACCGACGATGCCGAAGGCCAGGTGCTGCTGCAGCGCCCGGTGCCGGCCATCAGTGCCGAAGCGCTGCAGGCCGCACTGGCGGCGCTGACCGGCAACATCCGCCAGCGTGCCCCGATCTATTCGGCGCTGAAGCAGGGCGGTGAGCCGCTGTATGTGAAGGCCCGCCGTGGTGACGTCATCGAAGCGCCGGAGCGCGAGGTGCAGGTTCACGCCATCGAGGTGCTGGAGCAACAGCCGGAACGGTTGCGGCTGCGCGTGACCTGCGGCTCGGGCACCTACATCCGCAGCCTGGCCCGCGACCTCGGCGAAAGCCTGGGTTGTGGCGCCCACATCAGCGCGCTGCGCCGGCTGTGGGTCGAGCCGTTCCGCGAGCCTGCCATGGTCACGCTGGATCAACTGCGGGCGATGGTCGAGGCGGGCGACGAGGTGGGCATGGACGCACTGCTGCTGCCGCTGGCGGCCGGCCTGGCTGAATACCCGCGGGTCGACCTCGATGCCGACCAGACCCACCGCTTCTGCGTTGGCCAGCGCCAGCGCGATCTGTCCTGGCCCCGTGGTCTGGTGGCCGTGTTTGGCCCGGACGATGCTGTCCAGGGGTTGGGCCAGGTCGATGACAGTGGCCTGCTGGCGCCGCAGCGTCGTTTCAACCTCTGACCGGGGCCGGGCGGTTCAGCCCCGGTCCTTGTCCCGGAAGCCCCCGACCGTTACAATTTCGCGGCCGTTTTCCGGCAGCCTGCCTCGCGCAGGTTTCATCCTCGTAGTCCACGGCGAGCCTGGCGGTGCGCCAAGCGCGTTCCTGCCGGCCACGCATCACAGAGAAAAGAAATGTCGATCGACACCCAGAAGGTCATTGAAGACAACAAGCGCAGCTCGGCTGACACCGGCTCCCCGGAAGTCCAGGTTGCACTGCTGACCGCCCGCATCGAACTGCTGACCGGCCACTTCAAGACCCACAAGAAGGACCACCACAGCCGCCGCGGCCTGCTGCAGATGGTCAACCGCCGTCGCAGCCTGCTCGACTACCTGAAGAAGAAGGACGTCGAGCGTTACAAGGCCCTGATCGAGAAGCTTGGCCTGCGTCGCTAAGCAACGAATCCCCCGCGGCGCAGCGATGCGCCGCGGTTTTGTTTTGTAGCACCGCAATCCCCGATTCAGGCCGGAACGATCCGGCCACCCGCTGGCGGCAAGGGTCGCCGACGGTCCAAATTCGCAGACAGCATCCCCAAGGACACCCTCCGTGGCAAAAATCACCAAAACCTTCCAGTACGGCAAGCACACCGTCACGCTCGAGACCGGCGAAGTCGCCCGTCAGGCCAGCGGTGCCGTCATCGTCAAGATGGACGACACCGTACTGCTGGTCACCGCCGTCGCCGCCAAGAGCGCGCGCGAAGGCCAGGACTTCTTCCCGCTGACCGTCGATTATCAGGAAAAGTTCTACGCCGGCGGCCGTATCCCGGGTGGTTTCTTCAAGCGTGAAGGCCGTGCGACCGAGAAGGAAACCCTGATCTCGCGTCTGATCGACCGTCCGATCCGTCCGCTGTTCCCGGAAGACTACAAGAACGAAGTGCAGATCATCGCCACGGTCATGTCGCTGAACCCGGACGTGGACGGCGACATTGCTGCCCTGATCGGCGCCTCGGCGGCCCTGTCCCTGGCCGGCACCCCGTTCATGGGCCCGATCGGCGCTGCCAAGGTCGGTTACAAGAACGGCGAGTACATCCTGAACCCGACCGTCAGCGAACTGGCTGACTCGCAGCTGGAACTGGTTGTCGCCGGTACCTCCAACGCCGTGCTGATGGTCGAATCCGAAGCCGCGCTGCTGTCCGAAGAAGTGATGCTGGGCGCCGTGACCTTCGGTCACCGCGAAATGCAGAAGGTCATCAACGCGATCAACGAGCTGACCGTCGAAGCCGGCACCAAGCCGTCGACCTGGGAAGCCCCGGCCAAGAACGACGTGCTGATCTCCGCCCTGAAGGAAGCCATCGGCCCGCGCCTGGGCGAAGCCTTCCAGGTGCGCGACAAGCTGCAGCGCCGCGACGCCATTTCGGCGATCAAGAAGGACGTGTTCGAAGCCCTGGCAGGCCGCGTGGCCGCCGAAGGCTGGAACCCGGCCGAGCTGTCGAAGGAATTCGGCGAACTGGAATACCGCACCATGCGTGACTCGGTGCTGGACACCAAGGTCCGCATCGACGGCCGTGCGCTGGACACCGTCCGCCCGATCACCGTGAAGACCGGCGTGCTGCCGCGTACCCACGGTTCCTCGCTGTTCACCCGTGGCGAAACCCAGGCCATCGTGACCATCACCCTGGGCACCGCCCGCGACGGCCAGGTCATCGACGCCGTTGCCGGTGAGTACAAGGAAAACTTCCTGTTCCACTACAACTTCCCTCCGTTCTCGGTGGGTGAGTGCGGCCGCATGATGGGCCCGAAGCGCCGCGAAATCGGCCACGGTCGCCTGGCCAAGCGCGGCGTGCTGGCTGTCATGCCGTCGCTGGAATCCTTCCCGTACACCATCCGCGTCGTCTCGGAAATCACCGAGTCGAACGGTTCCTCGTCGATGGCCTCGGTCTGCGGTTCGTCGCTGGCCCTGATGGACGCCGGCGTGCCGGTGAAGGCGCCGGTTGCCGGTATCGCCATGGGCCTGGTCAAGGAAGGCGAGCGCTTCGTCGTCCTGTCCGACATCCTGGGTGACGAAGATCACCTGGGCGACATGGACTTCAAGGTGGCCGGTACCGCTGAGGGCATTTCCGCCCTGCAGATGGACATCAAGATCGAAGGCATCACCGAAGAGATCATGAAGCAGGCTCTGCAGCAGGCCAAGGCTGGCCGTCTGCACATCCTGGGCGAAATGGCCCACGGCCTGACCGCTCCGCGTGAAGAGCTGTCGGACTACGCGCCGCGCCTGCTGACCATCAAGATCCACCCGGACAAGATCCGCGAAGTGATCGGCAAGGGTGGCTCGACCATCCAGGCCATCACCAAGGAAACCGGCACCCAGATCGACATCCAGGATGACGGCACCATCGTCATCGCTTCGGTCAATGCCATCGCTGCCCAGGCCGCCAAGGCCCGCATCGAGCAGATCACCTCGGACGTCGAGCCGGGCCGCATCTACGAAGGCAAGGTCGCCAAGATCATGGACTTCGGTGCGTTCGTCACGATCCTGCCGGGCAAGGACGGTCTGGTCCACGTGTCGCAGATCTCCAGCGATCGCGTCGAGAAGGTCGGCGACGTGCTGAAGGAAGGCGATGTGGTCAAGGTCAAGGTGCTGGAAGTCGACAAGCAGGGCCGTATCCGCCTGTCGATGAAGGCCGTTGAAGAAGGCGAAGCCGCCAGCGCCGAATAATCGACCTCCGGTCGATTACGGTAGGTGTCAACCTTGGTTGACACGCTTCTGGAATCGCTGAAATGAAAAAGCGGGCTTCGGCCCGCTTTTTCTTTGCCTCGACGCAACGAGGTGCCGCTCATCCAGGTCGCTGCATGTCCTGCTGCAATGCGTGAGCGCCGCCACGTGGCCATCGTTCTGTCACGGTTGCGGGGATCGCGCCTGTCCACTGGACGACATGCCGCGACAACCGTCCCACAGCCCCATCGGTTTGCTAACGTGGCTGCGCCTTCGAACCGGGAGATCCCATGTTCCGCCAGACTGTGGTTGCCCTTGCCGTGCTGATTGCCGGTGCCTTGCCCATAGCCGTGCATGCGGCACCCGCGCAGCCGCCGATCTTCGGTGCCTACTACCCCGGCGGTTCGGCCGAGCGCTATCCGGTGTCGAGCATTCCCGCCGAGCGCCTCACCCACCTGTTCTACGCGTTCTCCACCATCGAGGACGGCCGCTGCACGATCGGTGCGGAAGCGCCGAAGAACTTCGCGGCGCTGGCCGAGCTGAAGAAGGCGCACCCGCATCTGCGCACGTTGATTTCGATCGGTGGCTGGGGCGCAGGTGGATTCTCCGATGCAGCGCTGACCGAGGGCAGCCGCAAGCGCCTGGTCGACTCATGCATGGCGCTGTTCTTCGATCGTCATGCCGGCAGCTTCGATGGCGTGGATATCGACTGGGAATTCCCGGTCAGTGGCGGACCGAAGGAGCTGGCACACCGCCCGCAGGACCGCGCCAATCTGACCCGGCTCGCGCAGGCGTTCCGCGTGGCCCTTGATGCGCATGGCCGCAAGGCGGGGCAGCCGATGCTGTTGACCGCCGCACTGGCCGCCGGTCGCCTGCAGACCGATGGCCCCTACGATCCAGCCGCAAGCTATGACCTGCCGGCGTTGGCCAGGGTGTTCGATTTCATCAACCTGATGAGCTACGACATGGGCACCGGCTTCTCGGCGGTGTCGACCTTCAACGCCCCGCTGCATGAAGTACCGGCCGATCCGCTGGCACCGGAACTGCGGCGCTGGAACAACGTGGCCGGCGCGGTGCAGTACTACCGCGAGCACGGTGTGCCGGCCGACAAGCTGGTGCTGGGTGTGCCGTTCTACGGGCGCGGCTTCAAGGTCACCGGCGATGCGCTGGATGGGCTGTACCAGTCCTACAGTGCACCGGCCGATGCCGGCGACTGGCGCGTGATCAAGGCGCGCTATCTCGACCAGCCGGGCTGGACGAAGCACTGGCAGCCGCAAGCGCAGAGCCCGTGGCTGTACAACGCCCGGCAGAAGATCTTCATCAGCTATGAAGACCCGCGCTCGATCGGGCTGCGTGCGCAGTTCGCCCGTGAGCAGGGCCTGGCCGGGGTGTTCATGTGGGAGCTGACCGGCGACGACGAACAGGCCAGCCTGCTCAACGCCATGCTGGGCCCCTGGCAGAAGGCGCGCATCGGCGATTGAGCTGCATCAGGCAATGTCCGGCGCAATGCCGCAACGCCAGCGACCCAACCCCGCACAGCATGTCCATGCCCGCAGCGTTACGCTGGGGGCATGATCCATCTCGAACGCCTGGACCATCTGGTCCTCACCGTCGCCGACATCGACCGCAGCTGTGATTTCTACCAGCGCGTGCTCGGCATGCAGGTCGTGCACTTCGGCGCGGGCCGTACCGCACTGCAGTTCGGCCAGCAGAAGATCAATCTGCATCCGGCCAGTGCCCCGCTGCAGCCGCATGCGTTGCGACCCACGCCGGGCAGTGCCGATCTGTGCCTGGTCACGCGTACGGCGTCAGTCGATGTGCTGGCCCACCTGCAGGCGCAGTCCGTTTCGGTGGAGGAGGGGCCGGTTGCACGCACCGGAGCGCTGGGACCGATCGAATCGGTGTACTTTCGCGACCCGGATGGCAACCTGATCGAAGTGAGTCGGTACCCGGATCCGGCGGACCTTCGGTAGCGCCGGGCCATGCCCGGCGTCGGCTCAATCGGCCCAGACGCTGTTCGGATCCCCGTTGCGGGCGCGGCGCTGGCTGGCGACGGCCAGGCGGGCGAAGCCGAAGGCCATGGCCAGCGCGATGGCATCGACCCAGAACAGCGGCCAGTGGCCACGCGCCGCAGCACGCCACAGCCAGTCGCCATTGAGTGCGCCGTGCAGGATCGGCACCAGCGCGGTGCTGATCGCCGCCGCCCACAGCAGTTCGCGTGCCGCCTGCGCCGGACGTCGCAGCGCGGCCCACAGCGCACAGGCCGCCCAGCTGCCGAAGCAGGCCCAGCGGATGCCGTGGTCGACTGCCGACGGTGCCAGCCGCTCCAGCACCAGCGCGGTGACGAAGGCGACCGAGATCGCCACGCACAGGCCGATGCACACGCCAACCGTGGCCCGCGCCATGTTCACCCCGGCACGCGGCTGTTGCGGCTGGCGGCGCTTGCGCCGCGACTCGATCCATAACAGGTTGCCGGAGTAGAACAGGAACGCACCGCCGAGGCCGAGCAGGAAGTACAGCCAGACCACCACGCCGTTGCCGAACTCGCCGAAGTGCAGGGCATAGGCGGCGCTGAGCGTGGCGTGGTTGGCATCGCGCTGGCCGGGCAGCTGGGAGGCCAGGACGTTGCCGGTGGCCACGTCCAAGGCCACCGAACCGAGCGGGCCAAGTGTGCCGGTGGATTCACCCGTGATCTCGATCGTGGCGTTGGCATCGCCGGCGTTGGCCAGCTTCAGGTAGGCAGGTTCGAAGTTGGCCACGCCCTGTGCGCGGGCGACTTCAAGCGCACGTGCATGCAGCACGCGCAGGCTGCCCGGCGGCGCCGGAATGCCGCTGGTGTCGCGCACGGGCGCGGTGTCCATTGCCGTCGGCACCGCCTGCAGGGCCTTGCCGTCGTAGATCAGCGGGTTGAGCAGGGCCATCTGCACGAACACCAGGCAGAGCAGGGCGCCAGTGACCGCGAACATCAGGTGGAAGGGCAGGCTGAGCACGCCGATCACGTTGTGCGCGTCCTGCCACAGTTGTTTCAGGTTGCGGCCCGGACGCAGTGCGAACAGATCACCGAACAGCTTTGGCAGGTGGATCACCAGGCCACTCAGCAGCGCCATGCCATACAGCAGGCTGACGATGCCCATCACGTAGATGCCGGCCACCGGCAGTCCGAGGCTGTAATGCAGCTCGTTGACCAGTTCGGCCAGCCCGGTCTGTGGCGGCGTCGGGCTGCCGGCGATCTGTCCCGGCCAGGCGTAGCGCCAGCTGCCGTCATCGGCCTGCCAGTAGGCCAGTGGCTGCGGGTGTTCGGTGCCGGGGAAGGTCATGCCGACGTGGCGGCGCGCTTCCGGATGCGCGGCAAGCACGTCTTCCAGCAGGTACTGCGCGTCGTCCAGGCCGGCGGGGAGTGCGGTGGCTGCACCGGGCGTCTGCCACAGCGGCAGGTCGTGGTGGAACAGGGTCAGCGCACCCGCGTAGAAGGCCACGAACAGGCCGAAGCCGGCAACCAGGCCGACCCAGGTGTGCAGGGTGGTGAACGTACGCAGGGTCTGCGAGCTGAACTTCATGGGGTGGGTCTCATTGCACCGCGCCGGTCAGGCGCAGCAGCGTCAGCACGGCGAAGCCGGCTGCAGCGCTGCCGGCCAGTGTCACCCAGGCGCGCATTGCGCTGCGGAAGCTGAACGCCCACAGGGCAGCCAGCATCCACAGCGGAATGAACGTGATCAGGCTGGGCACCAGCGCGTTCTGCCAGGGGCCTGGCGGTAGCCAGGTCACCAGCCCGGTCACGGCCGCGGCCAAGAAGAAGCCGGCCACGATGCCGGCGAAGGCGCGCGGCCACATCAGGGCGACTCCATGCCCGGGCGATGCCAGGCGGCCAGGGCTGGCAGCAGCATCGCGGCCAGCATCCAGGTGCACAGCATCGCCACCAGGCCAGCAGCAAAGCCGAGTTCGGCCATCCACAGCCACAACGCGGCAGCGGCGGCGACCAGGCCGAGCTGGCGGCCGAGGCGGCCGGCGCGGCGCAGGCGCGGCCAGCGACAGTGCGGCGAGGCGGCATAGAACGCCAGCACCGAGAACATCGCCGCCAGCATGCCCAGGCTGCAGAAGCCCAGCGTGGAAAGGCCGACGGTGATCATTGCGGGCGGCCGCCTTGGCAGCGGGCCGGCGAACGCGGGGCACGGGCGGGGCCGGCGGGAGCCGGTCGGAGCGGGTGGCGCATCACGAGGTCCTGGGGGAAAGCGGGCAGGCTGGCACGGGGCGGGCTGCGCGGACATGGTAATCATTGCGTTTTCACGCCGCCAGCGCTGGCCATTCAGCGGACCGTACGGTAGCCCTTGGGCTTTCCGGTGCGCTGGTTTAAGATCGTCGCAGAACCCTGACTGGAACAAGGTGGCCCGCGCCCAGCGCCGGCCGAGCGTGCGACATGAGCACTACCACCGCCCACTGTTGACCTGCCTCCGAAGGCCCTGTGTTCCAGGCGCCCTCGCGGCGCTTTTTTATTGCCCGGGCAATGGCCCGGGAACGCTTTCCAGCCCGCCCCGCGGGCCCCGCACGAAGCCAATGCGATGATCAACATTACCCTTCCCGACGGCAGCCGCCGCGAGTTCGAAAATCCCGTCAGCGTCATGGACGTCGCCCAGTCGATCGGTGCCGGCCTGGCCAAGGCCACCATCGCCGGTTCGGTCGATGGCGTGCTGGTCGATGCCAGTGACGTCATCGACCACGATGCCAGCCTGCGCATCATCACCGCCAAGGACGAGGAGGGCGTGGAGATCATCCGCCACTCCTGCGCCCACCTGGTCGGCCACGCCGTCAAGCAGCTGTACCCGGACGTCAAGATGGTGATCGGCCCGGTGATCGCCGAGGGCTTCTACTACGACATCTACTCCGAGCGCCCGTTCACCCCGGACGACATGGCCGCGATCGAGAAGCGCATGGGTGAGCTGATCGCCCAGGACTACGACGTCATCAAGAAGGTGACGCCGCGTGCTGAAGTGATCGAGATCTTCAAGGCCCGTGGCGAGGACTACAAGCTGCGCCTGATCGAGGACATGTCCGACGACATCCAGGCGATGGGCATGTATTACCACCAGGAATACGTGGACATGTGCCGCGGCCCGCACGTGCCGAACACGCGCTTCCTGAAGGCCTTCAAGCTGACCCGCATCTCCGGCGCCTACTGGCGCGGTGACGCGCAGAACGAGCAGCTGCAGCGCATCTACGGCACCGCCTGGGCCGACAAGAAGCAGCTCGAGGCGTACATCAAGCGTATCGAAGAAGCCGAGATGCGCGACCACCGCCGCATCGGCAAGCAGCAGGACCTGTTCCACCTGCAGGAAGAAGCGCCGGGCCTGGTGTTCTGGCACCCGAAGGGCTGGGCGCTGTGGCAGGTGGTCGAGCAGTACATGCGCAAGGTCTACCGCAGCAGCGGCTATGGCGAAGTGCGCTGCCCGCAGATCCTGGACGTGAGCCTGTGGAAGAAGTCCGGCCACTGGGACAACTACCAGGACAACATGTTCTTCACCGAGTCGGAGAAGCGTACCTACGCGGTCAAGCCGATGAACTGCCCGGGCCATGTCCAGGTGTTCAACCAGGGCCTGCACAGCTATCGCGACCTGCCGATCCGCTACGGTGAGTTCGGTTCCTGCCACCGCAACGAGCCGTCCGGCGCGCTGCACGGCATCCTGCGCGTGCGTGGTTTCACCCAGGACGACGGCCACGTGTTCTGCACCGAGAGCCAGATCGAATCGGAAGTGACCGCGTTCCACCAGCAGGCGCTGGCGGTCTACCAGCACTTCGGCTTCGATGAGATCCAGATCAAGATCGCGCTGCGCCCGGAATCGCGTCTGGGCGACGACGCCACCTGGGACAAGGCCGAGGGCGCACTGCGCTCGGCACTGTCCAGCTGTGGCGTGGAATGGCAGGAGCTGCCGGGCGAGGGCGCCTTCTATGGCCCGAAGATCGAGTACCACCTGAAGGACGCCATCGGCCGTACCTGGCAGCTGGGCACCATGCAGGTCGACTTCATGATGCCGGGCCGTCTGGGCGCGGAGTACGTGGACGAGAACAGCCAGAAGAAGCACCCGGTCATGCTGCATCGCGCCATCGTGGGCTCGATGGAGCGCTTCCTGGGCATCCTGATCGAGCACCATGCCGGCCAGTTCCCGACCTGGCTGGCGCCGACCCAGGTGGTGGTGGCCAACATCACCGACGCCCAGGCCGAGTACGTCTCGGGCGTGACCAAAACCCTTGCGGAGCAAGGCTTCCGCGTCAGCTCGGATTTGCGTAACGAGAAGATCGGCTATAAAATCCGCGAGCATACGTTGCAGCGCGTGCCCTACCTGCTGGTCATTGGTGACCGCGAGAAGGAAAATGGGGCTGTGGCGGTGCGTACGCGTTCTGGCGAAGACCTGGGCAGCATGAGCCTGCAGGCCTTCATCGAGCGGCTCCACGCCGAGGGCGCGTAAGCAAAGGTCCGGTCCGGGCGCACAGGCACCCGGACCGGTTCGATACCCTTGGGAGAACGTAATATCAGCACCCCTGACAACAAACAGAACCGCAAGAATCAGGAAATCCGTGTGCCGCGCGTCCGCGTGATCGGCAGTGACGGAGAAATGATCGGCGTGTTGTCGCGCGACGAAGCGCTGTCCATGGCCGAAGATGAAGGCCTGGACCTGGTCGAAATCCAGCCGCAGGCCGATCCGCCGGTCTGCAAGATCATGGACTTCGGCAAGTTCAAGTTCGAAGCGCAGAAGAAGGCCAGCGAGGCCAAGAAGAAGACCAAGCAGGTCGAGATCAAGGAAGTGAAGTTCCGTCCGGTCACGGACGAGGGCGACTACCAGATCAAGCTGCGCAAGATGCGCGGGTTCCTCGAAGATGGTGACAAGATCAAGGTCAACATCCGTTTCCGTGGCCGTGAAATGAGCCACCAGGAACTGGGCCGCGAAATGGCCAACCGGATCGAGACCGATCTGGGCGAGGACATCGTCATTGAATCCCGTCCGCGCCTGGAAGGGCGTCAGATGGTCATGATGATCGCGCCGAAGAAGAAGACCTGATGCCTGACGGGCCGCCTTCCGGGGCGCCTGGCTGAATGGTTCAGGGTGAAGGGACGCCATGGGCGTCCCTTTGCTTTTGCAGGAAGCCGGTGAATTGCCGGCGAAAGGGTTGCAGGGGCTGGTGGCAGGGCGGTTTTGCCTGTATCATGCCCGGCTCGACCCACCCAGGACGGGTCGTACGCCGATCATGGCAGGACGGAAAGAGCGGCCCAGGCCGCCGCCAGATCAGTCAGAAACCAGGGTCATATCCCATCAAGGACATTGCAATGCCCAAGATCAAGACCAACCGGGCAGCGGCCAAGCGTTTCCGCAAGACCGCCTCGGGCAAGTACAAGTGCGGCCACGCCAACCGTAGCCACATCCTCACGAAGAAAGCGACCAAGCGTAAGCGTAATCTGCGTCAGACGGGCCATGTCCGTGCAGAAGACGCAGGCCGTCTGGACCGCATGCTCCCTTACCTCTGAGGAACTGAAAAATGGCACGAGTTAAGCGTGGCGTACAGGCGCGTCGCCGCCACAAGAAGATTCTGGATCTCGCCAAGGGCTATTACAACGCCCGTCGCAAGGTCTTCCGCGTCGCCAAGCAGGCGGTCATCAAGGCACAGCAGTACGCCTACATCGGCCGTAAGCAGAAGAAGCGCAACTTCCGTTCGCTGTGGATCACCCGTATCAATGCGGCTGCCCGCATCAACGGCCTGAGCTACAGCCGCTTCATGAACGGTCTGCTGAAGGCCGGCATCACCCTGGATCGCAAGGTCCTGGCTGACATCGCCGTGCACGACGCAGCTGGTTTTGCTGCGCTGGCCGAAAAGGCCAAGGGCGCGCTGGCGGCATAAGTCCTTCCCGATGCCGTAACCGTTCACTCGGAACGGTGTCAGGTCAAGGCAATGCATGGGGAAGGGCGCAAGTCCTTCCCCATTCTTTTTTGGGTCCCGGCGAGGCCACAGCGGCAGCGCGGGGACGGCGGTGGCGACAGGGGTCGGCCCTTCGCGCATCGCGATGGCAGATCGACTGGAGTTCCGGCCCCCCATGAGCGACATCCAATCCCTCACCACCCAGGCGCTGGCCGATGTGGCCGCCGCACAGAGCCCCGACGTGCTGGAACAGCTGCGCGTGGCCCTGCTTGGCAAGAGTGGCAGCATCACCTCGCAGCTCAAGCAGCTCGGCGCCCTGCCGGCCGACGAGCGCAAGGCCGCCGGTGAAGCGATCAACCAGGCCCGCGACGCGCTGACCCGCGCGCTGGGCGAGCGCAAGGCGCTGCTGGAAGACGCGGCACTGGATGCACGCCTGGCCGCCGAAACCATCGACATCACCCTGCCGGGCCGCAACGGCGATCGTGCCGGCCTGCATCCGATCACCCGCACCCTGGAGCGCATCACCGGCATCTTCGGCCGACTGGGCTACGAGCTGTCGGAAGGGCCGGAGATCGAGGACGACTGGCACAACTTCGAAGCGCTGAACTTCCCGCCGCACCATCCGGCGCGCGCCATGCACGACACCTTCTACTTCGGCGACGGCCGCCTGCTGCGCACGCACACCTCGGGCGTGCAGGTGCGCTACATGGGCGACCACGCGCCGCCGCTGCGCATGATCGCCGCCGGCAAGGTGTACCGCAGCGACAGCGACCAGACCCATTCGCCGATGTTCCATCAGGTGGAAGGCCTGCTGGTGGACGAGCATTCGACCTTCGCCGACCTGAAGGGCACGCTGGCCGAGTTCGTGCGTGCGTTCTTCGAGCGCGACTTCGAGATGCGTTTCCGTCCCAGCTACTTCCCGTTCGTTGAACCGGGTGCGGAAGTGGACATCGCCTGGCAGCAGCCCGATGGCAGCACCCGCTGGCTGGAAGTGCTCGGCTGCGGCATGGTGCATCCGAACGTGCTGCGCAATGTCGGCATCGATCCGGAGCGTTACACCGGCTTTGCCTTCGGCATGGGCGTGGAGCGCTTTGCGATGCTGCGTTACGGCGTCAACGATCTGCGCGCGTTCTTCGAGAACGACGTGCGGTTCCTGAAGCAGTTCGCGTAACGCACTAGGTAGCGCCGGGCCATGCCCGGCGGACTCAACAACGCAGGCCCAGGCGCATGCGCCGGGCCCACCAGGGGTGACACCATGAAATTCTCCGAAAACTGGCTGCGCAGCCACGTCCCGACCTCCGCCTCGCGCGATGAACTGAGCGCGGTGCTGACCGCCATCGGCCTGGAAGTGGAAGAAGTGACCGCGCTGGGCGAAGGCCTCGATCACGTGGTCGTGGCACGCATCGTCGACGCCGTACGCCATCCGGAAGCCGACCGCCTGCAGGTGTGCAAGGTCGATGCAGGGCAGGGCGAGCTGTTGCAGATCGTCTGTGGTGCGCCGAACGCGCGCCCGGGCCTGGTCGCGCCGCTGGCGACGGTCGGTGCGCAGATCGGCGAGCTGAAGATCAAGCCGGCCAAGCTGCGCGGCGTCGAGTCCAACGGCATGCTGTGCTCGGCCAAGGAGCTGGGCCTGGACAACGATGCTTCCGGCCTGCTGGAGCTGCCGGATGACGCACCGGTCGGCCAGGCTCTGGTCGAGTACCTGGGCCTGCCGGACGCCAGCATCGAGATCAAGCTGACCCCGAACCGCGCCGACTGCTTCAGCCTGCGCGGCATCGCCTACGACGTCGCCGCCGCCACCCGCAGCGACGTGCTGGATTTCACCGCCGAGACGATTCCCGCCATCGGCAGCCGTGAGCTGGCCATCCAGCTCGACGCCGGCGCCGAAGCACCGCGTTACCTGGGCCGCGTCATCGAAGGTGTCAACGCCGCCGCCGAGACCCCGCTGTGGATGGCCGAGCGCCTGCGCCGCAGCGGCGTGCGCCCGGTCTCGCTGCTGGTCGACATCACCCAGTACGTGATGCTCGAGCTCGGCCAGCCGATGCACGCGTACGACCTGGGCACCCTGCAGGGCAGCATCGCCGTGCGCCGTTCGCGCGCTGGCGAGAGCCTGAAGCTGCTGGACGGCCGCGATGCCGCGCTGGACGACAGCTTCCTGGTGGTCACCGACGCTGACCGTGCGGTCGGCCTGGCCGGCCTGATGGGCGGCTTCGACACCCGTGTCACAGACGCCACCACCGCCGTGTTCCTGGAAGCTGCGCACTTCGCGCCGGCCGCGATCATGGGCCGTGGCCGCAAGCTGGGCCTGCACACCGATGCCGGCCACCGCTTCGAGCGGGGCGTCGATCCGGCACTGCCGCGTACCGCGATCGAGTACGCCACCCGCCTGGTGCTGGACCTGGCTGGGGGTACCCCGGCGCCGGTCACCGAGGCCGTGCGTGAAGCCGATCTGCCGCAGCCGGCAACCATCATGCTGCGCCGCGCCCGCATCACACGCGTGCTCGGCATCACCATCGAGGATGCAGAAGTCGAGCGCATCCTGCGCGCGCTAGGCATGGAGGTGGTCGCCACCGCCGACGGCTGGCAGGTGGTCGCGCCGAGCCGCCGCTTCGACATCGCTATTGAAGAAGACCTGATCGAAGAACTGGCCCGCATCCACGGCTACGAGCAGATCCCGACCACGCTGCCGGGTGGTGCCTCGCGCGTGGCGATGCCGAGCGAGACCCAGCTGGACGCGCTGAGCGTGCGCCGCCAGCTGATCGCCCGCGACCAGCAGGAAACCGTGAATTTCGCCTTCGTCGACGACGCGCTGCTGACCCAGTGGCAGCTGCGCGACGGCCTGGTGCCGCTGGCCAACCCGCTGTCGGCCGAACTGGCCGTGATGCGCCCGTCGCTGCTGCCGGGCCTGGTGGCCACGTTGGGCCGCAACGCTGCCCGCCAGATCAGCCGCGTGCGCCTGTTCGAGCTGGGCCGCGTGTTCGCCCAGCAGGCCGGAGACGGCCAATCGGCGCCGCTGGAGACCCCGCGCGTGGCCGCTGCGGTCTGCGGTGACGCGCAGGCGGTGCAGTGGGGCCTGCCGACCCGCAAGGTCGATTTCCATGACCTGAAGGGCGACTTGGAATCGCTGGCGGCCGCCAGTGGCGCGCAGCTGGAGTTCCGCCCGTCGGCCCGTGCCTACGGCCACCCGGCGCGCTCGGCCGAGGTGTTCCGCGATGGCGTGGCGATCGGCTGGATCGGCCAGATCCACCCGCGCCTGGCCAAGGCAATGGAGATCGAAGCCGACGTCTACGCCTTCGAACTGGACCTGGAGCCGCTGACCGCCCGCCGCCTGCCGCGTGCCGGCGAGCTGTCGCGCTTCCCGGCAGTGCGCCGCGACCTGGCATTCCTGGTGCCTGAACAGGTGGCCTGGGCCGATCTCGCGGCCACCGTCCGCCAGGCCGCCGGCCCGCTGCTGCGCGACCTGAACCTGTTCGACCGCTACGTCGGCCAGGGCGTCGAGCCGGGATTCAAGAGTCTCGCTATGGGCTTGATTTTGCAGGACAAGTCGCGCACTCTGACGGACCGCGACGTGGATGCGGTGGTGGCCGAGGCGGTCACTGCCATCGAGCGTGAACATCACGCCCGGATCCGCGGCTGAGCGGGCAGCACTCGGGGGTAGCAGGCAATGGCATTGACCAAGGCGGAGATGGCGGAAAAGCTGTTCGACGAAGTCGGTCTGAACAAGCGGGAAGCCAAGGAATTCGTCGACGCGTTTTTCGATGTGCTGCGTGAAGCATTGGAACAGGGACGTCAGGTGAAGCTGTCGGGCTTCGGTAATTTCGATCTGCGGCGCAAGAACCAGCGCCCGGGTCGCAACCCCAAGACCGGCGAGGAAATTCCGATTTCCGCCCGTACGGTGGTCACCTTCCGTCCGGGCCAGAAGCTCAAGGAGAGGGTGGAAGCTTATGCTGGATCCGGGCAGTAACCGCGAACTACCGCCGATCCCGGCCAAGCGCTACTTCACCATCGGTGAAGTCAGCGAGCTGTGCGACGTCAAGCCGCACGTCCTGCGCTACTGGGAAACCGAGTTTCCCAGCCTTGAGCCGGCCAAGCGCCGAGGCAACCGCCGCTACTACCAGCGCCACGACGTGCTGATGGTGCGGCAGATCCGCAGCCTGCTGTACGAACAGGGCTACACCATCGGTGGTGCACGCCTGCGTCTGGACGGTCCCGATGCCCGCGAGGAATCGGCGCTGAGCAACCAGATCATCAAGCAGGTGCGCATGGAGCTGGAAGAAGTGCTGCAGTTGTTGCGCCGCTGATCCCATTTCCATCGTAATCCGCTATACTTCACGGCCCGCCGCACTGGCGGGCACATCGCAGCATCAGTCGGGGCGTAGCGCAGCCTGGTAGCGCATCTGCCTGGGGGGCAGAGGGTCGTCGGTTCGAATCCGGCCGTCCCGACCACTGTGATGAATCAAGAAGCCTGCGCAGCGATGCGTGGGCTTTTTTGTGCGTGCGGTGTATGCTGCGCGCCACTCGTACTACCGCGGCTGCTGAACCCGGTACTCACGAGAACACATCATGGAATCTGCAAGAAACCGTGCCTGGCGTCGCAGCCAGGCGCGCAACCGTGGTGGCGACCGCGCCACGACCGCCTACAGCTACAAGCCCGAGAAGAACTGGAAGCTGCTGTACACGCGCGATGCCAAGCTCGCGCGCGCACGCCAGCTGGGCTTCACCTATCCGGTGCTCAGCGCCCGCCAACTGCAGGAACAGGAATGATCAACCTGCTGTTCGTCTGCAGCCGCAACCAGCTGCGCAGCCCAACCGCCGAAGCCATGTGGCGACGGCGGCCAGGCTTCAACGCGCTGTCGGCCGGCACAAGCCCGAATGCACGACGCCCCATCGACCCGGCGGACATCCGCTGGGCCGATGCCATCTTCGTGATGGAGGCCAAGCACCAGCATCGCCTGCAGGCCGCGTACGCGCGCCTGCTGGAACACAAGCGCCTGCATTGCCTCGATATTCCCGACGACTATCGCTGCATGGATCCCGTGCTGATGGATCTGCTGGAGACCAAGGTGACAGCGTATCTCGATCAGCTGCCGGCAAAGCGGTAGATCAGCTCCGGGTCACCGTCATCCAGTCCATGCACGATGCCGCTGTCGATGAAGCCCGATGCAACGAGCAGGCGCTGCATGGCGATGTTGGAGGCATTGGTCGAGGTGAACAGCTTGCGTTGTCCACGTTGTGCGATCGCGTGCCGCAGCAGTGCGGCGCCGACGCCCTGGCTGCGTTGCTCGCGCGCGACCATCAGCATTTCGACGAAGGCTTCGCCGAAGAAGTGCTCATGGAGGGTCATGTAGCCGACGATCTCGCGCTCCTGTTCGGCAACATGCACGTTGCCCTGCGCCAACCACTCGCCGATCTGTTCCGCCCGTCGAGGGTCGCTTGCCGCCACGCTGTCGAGTGCGATCAGCGCAGAGGCATCGGTTGGCGTCGCGTCGCGGACGCGCAGCGCGGTCGCAGCGGGCATGATCGGGCTCCTGACAGGAGGGCCCAGTCTATCGGCTCTGCCGCAGGCGCAGTCGCACCCGCTGCAGCCAGCGCGTGCTCGGCAGTCAATACACCCGGAACTCGGCACGGCAGCCGTCGCTGACCCAGATCCCGCGTCGGTCCCAGCCCCAGTTCTGGTCCTCGATGCAGGCCGTCACCGACTTCTGCTTGACCAGGCGCACCTCGTGGCGCACACGGATACGGCATTCCTTGTCCTTCTTTTCGTAGGACTCGCAGACCAGGCGCTCGCCATCATCGTCACGGTCCCTGCCGCGGCCCGGCCAGCGTCCGTGCCCATAGCCGTCGGCGACGAACTCGGCGCGGCAGCCGTCGGTCACCCACAGCGTGCGGCGGCTCTGGCCCCAGTTCTGGTTCTCCACGCAGCGGGTGACCGACAGTTGCCTGGCCAGGCGCATCGGGCCCTCGATGGGGCATTGCTCGGTCTTGTTGAACTGGGATTCGCAGCGCAGCGCTGGAATGTGATCAGTGTCGTAGTCCTGGGCGGCCACGGCGGTGGCGGCCAGCAGCAGGGCAAGGGCGGCGCCGGTGATGGGCAGCAGCGGGCGAAGGGTCATGGGGGCCTCGGGCGGGGATTCGGGCGGCAAGAATGACCCAGCACGGGGCCGTCGGAACGCATCGTTCCGGAAGTGGCTCAGTAGGGATTTAGTAGTGCGCACGGGCCCATGCAGAGGCTTACATCCCGTATCATCGCTGCACATCCGATCGCATCGGTTTACACCTTCTTACATGTCTTCCACGCCTGTCGGCGCAGCCTGTGGCTGCCGTCACTGGTGTGCGGGCGGCCTGTGGGGGAGGATGCGCGGACCACGACGACCACAGGGGGTTGCGTTGATCAGCAGTACCGTCATTCATCGCTCGGCCGACGCAGGCGGCGCCGAGGTGCGGGTCCTGGACACCACGTTCAAGGGCAAGCATGTGTTCATTGCCTGGGGCCTGCGCGGGCCGGAACTGACCCGTAGCGCGGACCCGGCTGCGACCGTGGCCGCCCGCAAGGCGCTGCACGCGGTTGCCGGCCACAGCGAAGGGCCGCGCAGCCCGGAAGTGTTCATCGCCAACCAGTCGGCGGTGGCGATCACGGTCTACCGGCTGCTTACCGAAGCGCGCTCCGGCGATGCCATCTTCTTCCTGTGTGATTCGCAGGCGGTGGTCGAGTGGCTGATCACCGCGCTGGAAGTGCAGGGCGCGGACTGATTCCGCGCTGCATCGAAGGCAGGATCAGGCCAGTGCTGCGTCCACCGCAGCCTGCGCATGCAGGGCAGTGGTATCGAACAGCGGCACTGCACTGTCCTCCGGGCGTACCAGCAGCATGATCTCGGTGCAGCCAAGAATGATCGCTTCGGCACCGCGCGCCACCAGTCGCGCGATCACGCCGGCGTAGACCTGTCGTGAGTGCTCGCTGACCACACCGGCGATCAGTTCCTGGTAGATGATGTCGTGCACGCTGCGACGATCATCGGCTTCGGGAACCAGCACCTCCAATCCGAAGCGATCCTGCAGCCGGCCGCGGTAGAAGTCCTGTTCCATGGTGAAGGCGGTACCGAGCAGGCCCACCTTGCGTGCGCCTGCCTGCACGATGGCCTGGGCGGTGGGATCGGCGATATGCAGCAGCGGCAGTGGGCAGGCCGCCTCGACGCGGTCGGCCAGCTTGTGCATGGTGTTGGTGCAGATCAACAGCAGATCGGCGCCACCGGCCTGCAGGCGCCGTGCAGCGTCGGCCATGTGGTCGCCCAGCGCATCCCAGTCGCCGTCATGCTGCAGCTGCTTGATCGGGGCGAAGTCCACCGACCACAGCAGCAACTGCGCCGAATGTGCGCCACCGAGGCGCTGCCGCACGTCCTCGTTGATGAGCCGGTAATACTGCGCCGAGCTTTCCCAGCTCATGCCGCCGATCAGGCCAAGGGTCTTCATGCACAGCTCCATCCCGGGGAGCCGTCATTGCAGCACAGCCGATGCGGGAGTTGCACTACACATTAGTGGTTGCTAATGTGTTGGTCATGATCGAGAACGCCCTCTTCAAAGCGCTGGCCGACCCCACCCGCCGCCACATCTTCGAAAAGCTGGCCGAGGGCGGGCAGCATGCCAGCGCGCTGCGCGAGGGCATGGCGATCAGCCAGTCTGCGATGTCCCAGCACCTGGCGGTGCTGCGCGATGCCGGGCTGGTGAGCGAACAGCGCCAAGGCCGTTTCGTCCACTACGAGGTCGATCCGCGCGGGCTGGCGCACATCGGCAACTGGCTGCAGCGCTACCGGGCCTACTGGCCCGCGCGGATGGATGCCTTGCAGGATCTGCTGAAGGAGATGGACTGATGGACGATGTTCTGAACGAAGCGGCTCCCGCGTTGGTGATGGAGCAGTGGCTGCCAGCGCCACCGGAACGGGTCTGGCGCGCACTGTTCGATCCGGCGCTGCGTGAGCGCTGGTTGCCTGCGGCCGATCTTGCCGATCCGCAGCCTTGCCTGTGCGAGGAGGGGCGGGAACTGGGGTTCCACCTGCGCGATGCGCAGCCCCCGCATCTGCACAGCCTGGTGTGTTTCCGGCTGCGCGCGGACGGCGGGGGGACGGTGCTGACCATCGTGCATCGGCTCACCGACCTGCGCGCGCTGCTGCCGTTGGCCGCCAACGACGATCATCGCACCATGATGCGCGCGGCCTGAGCCGGCGCCTGGATCAAACGCTACAGGGAGCAGGCACATGCGGGACAGAATGCAGCTGATACCGATGGTGGTGGAACGCAGCGAGCGCGGTGAGCGCTCCCATGACATCTACTCGCGGCTCCTGCGCGAGCGCATCATCTTTCTCAACGGTGAAGTCGATGACACTGTGTCGGCGCTGGTCTGCGCGCAGCTGCTGTTCCTGGAATCGGAAAACCCGGAGAAGCCGATCCATCTGTACATCAACTCGCCGGGTGGGGTGATCTCCAGCGGCCTGGCGATGTACGACACCATGCAATACATCTCGGCCCCGGTGCATACGCTGTGCATGGGCACCGCGCGGTCGATGGGTTCGTTCCTGCTGATGGCCGGCGAGCCCGGTCACCGTGCGGCGTTGGCCAATGCCAGCCTGCATGTGCATCAGCCGCTGGGCGGGGTGCAGGGCCAGGCGTCGGACATCTTCATCCATGCCGAGGAAATGCAGCGCACCAAGCAGCGCATCACCCGGCTGTATGCGCAGCATTGCGGACGCAGTGTCGAGGAGGTCGAGCAGACCCTGGACCGCGATCGTTTCATGAGTGCCGAGCAGGCATGCGAATGGGGCTTGATCGACCAGGTACTGGTACGGCGCGACGTGCTTGCGGCCTGAGCTGCCTCTGTAACCACCGCATCCATGCTGCGCTGTGTGTGCCGCGCCAAGCCGGCGCACTCTATGCTGGTGGGATCTTCTGAAGTGGATGTGCGCTATGGCCCTGCATACCTGGTGGTGGTTCCTCGCCACGGTGTTCGTTCTGTGTGGCACGCCGGGGCCGAACATGCTGCATATCCTCGGCCGCAGCGTCGGGCTCGGCTTCCGCGGCAGTGTGCCGGCGATGGCCGGCTGCCTGCTGGCGATGCTGCTGGTGCTGGCGGCCTCCGCAGCAGGCCTGAGTGCACTGCTGCATTCCTCGCCGATGCTGTTCGAGCTGCTGCGTTATCTGGGCGTGGCCTATCTGGCCTGGCTGGGCCTGAAGGCATGGCGTGACAGTTGCCGGCCGGCACCACCGGTAACGGTCGATGCCGCGCTGCCGGTTGCGGCGTCGCTGGGCGCGTGGAAGGTATTCCGTGGCGGTCTTCTGGTGGGCCTGAGCAATCCCAAGCTGCTGCTGTTCGCGGCGGCGTTCCTGCCGCAGTTCGTCGACCCGTCACGCGGCCAGGCGCTGCAGTACAGCGTGCTGGTGGCCACCTTCGCCGCCTGCGAACTGTTCTGGTACGTGATGTATGCGGCCGGTGGCCATGGCCTGCGCCGCTGGTTGGCCAAGCCGTTTGCGCGACGTTGGTTCGAGCGGTTGGTGGGCAGCGTGTTCCTGGCGTTTGCCATCGCGCTGCTGCGCTTCCGTCCGCGCTGATTCACGTCGCGCACGCGGCCTGTTCACGATTGCCGCATCGGCCACGGCCTAGCCTGATCATCCAGTACGCAGTCCCCGCGGGGAAAGGTTTGACATGATCAAGTGGGCCATCATCTTCGCCATCATCGGCGTCATTGCGGGCGTGCTCGGCTTCGGCGGCATTGCCGGTGCCGCGGTCGGCATCGCCAAGTTCCTGTTCTGGGCCGGCATCATCATCGCCGTGGTGCTGTTCCTGCTCGGCATGACCGTAGCGAAGAAGGTCAGCTAGCGTTGATCGCGCAGCAGCGTACTCAGTGTGCGCTGCTGCGCGAGAACAGATTGATCACCAGTACGCCAGCACAGATCAGGCCGATGCCGATCAACGCCGGTGCATCCAGGCGCTGCTTGAACACCACCAGCCCGATCAGCGAGATCAGCACGATGCCGACGCCGGACCAGATCGCGTAGGCGATGCCGGTCGGGATCGACTTCATGGTCACCGACAGCAGGTAGAAGCACAGTCCGTAGCCGACCAGCGCGCCCAGTGTCGGCGCCAGTCGACTCATACCGTCGGAGGCCTTCAGCAGCGATGTGGCGATCACTTCCAGCACGATCGCGGCGGCGAGATAGACGTAGGGATTCATCGCGGGCTCCGGCTCACAGCGGGTCGCACAGTTTCAGGGCCTGTTCGGCCATGGCCAGTGCGTTGATGCGTTCTTCCTCGTCCAGTGGCCGGCCGTAGGCCGTGGCCCAGTAGCCATCGGCAGCGCAGCGCGCCGCATACAGTCGCGGATCGTTGGCTTCGTCGGCGAATTCGGCCAGCATCGCACGCTTCCAGGTGCGCCAATGCGCGAGCAGGGCCGGTTCCATCAGATTGCCCAGGGTCAGGCCGATGTCGTTGTCCTGTTCCTGCTGCAGCAGATGCTCGAAATTGGCCTGCACATAGGCGCGGCTGAAACGGCCATGGCCTTCGGGGTTGTCCTGCAGCAGGGCACGTACCCGCGTTTCGAACTCGCCGATGAGTGCGCCGATGGCTTCATCCACCAGTACCTGCTTGCTGCTGAAATGATGGAACAGCGCACCCTTGCTGACACCGGCGGCCTGCGCGACGTCCTGCACGGTCAGCGCGGCCAGGCCGTTACGACCGATCACTTCAATGGTGGCCTGCAGCAGTGACTGGCGCACGCTGTCGGGCGCCTTGCGGCGCGAACGGGAGGGGGATGCGGACATGGCGGGAAGAAACCGACTGGACGGTACGATTGTAACGCAGGCCCGCCGCGCTACCGCGTGCTGCCGGCCAAGGCCGGCAGCGGAACCGTCATGCGTCGATGCGGGCGAAACGCGGTTGCGGTCCGTGCTCGCCGGGCACCTGCTCGACGAACATGGCGTACGGGCGTACCCACAGGCCACCTTCGCCATACAGCGCGCGGTACAGCACCATCGGCTGCAGGGTCTCGCTGCTGCGGACGATGTCGAGCACTTCGTACTCGCCGCCCTTGAAGTGGCGGTAGCGGCCCGGGGCCAGGGTGGGTAGCGGACTCAGCTCAGCCATGGTGGGCGCGACTCACTTGCGCGCCGGGCTGGCCGGCTTTGCGCAGTAGGCATCGATGGCCTCGGCGGTATTGGCCAGGCCTTGTGCCTGCGCCAGTTCCCACGGGCGCTCGCAACGCTGGCTGTGTTCGCACCACTGATAGCCGGCCGAACCGATGCAGCCATGCGCATCGCGATCACCGCCGACCACCGGCGTGGCCGGCGACGTGGCTGCCGCTTCGGCGTGCGTGGGTGCCTTGTCCGGGCTGGCACAGGCGGCCAGGACCAGCAGGGCTGGAATCAGAAGAAGGGATTTCATCGGCGAAGCTCCGTGCCTAAAGCAACAGTGTCGGCCGCAGGAAAAACGGCAGCAAGTGCTCAGTGCAGGGCGGCGCGGATCAGTTCCTCGATCAGCACAAGATAGCTGGCCACGAAATAGAACTTCAGCAGCGTCCAACGCTGCTGCGAGAAGAAGGTGCGCATGTGGAAGGGGCCCCTGTTGATGACGGTAGTGTGAAGCTCTGCCAACTCCGTGACAAGGGTCACGAAAGGGATTCACTAAACGGCCTCAGGGATGTGAGGGCGGCGCGGTCTGACAGTGTGGCGCGGCATTTTCGTACAAATCTGATGGGCCATCCCGGAGGCGCTCGCTAGCCTGATGGTGTACCGGCACTCAGGGCCTTCCGCTGCCGGCGTGCCTTCATTCCGCAGGAGTCTTCCAATGGTCATTACCGTTCAATGCAACGCCCGGCACTGGTCCGTGCTGGATCCGCAGGCACATGACGCCACCCGTTATGCACGGGGCGCCGAGGCCTTCGATGTCGCCGCGGCGCGGGCCCTGGAACACCATCGCCGTACCGGCCAGCGCAGCACGGTACGGGTCGAGGCGCTCGGCAATTCCGTGGACGCACTCCACGTCGGAGGTTGACGCCATCGGCCGGGGCCGCAGTCAGCCACGGTTGAGTTGTTTGAATGGGGAAAAAACCGCCGTGGGGCGCCCCCCTGTGCGCCGCGCCACGAATCCCGGATGCTTGCGCCATCGTATTCATCCGGAGATTCCGATGGGCAAGGCACTCACCTGGCGCACCCTGGCCTGCACGCTGCTGCCGATGCTGGCCGCCGCAGGCGGCGCGCAGGCGCAGAGCTATGGCTACGGTTATGACGATGATCGCTATGGCGGTCGTGATGGCGGCGGCATCGTACGCTGCGAATCGATCAAGAACCGCAGCAATGAATGCCGCCTGGAAGGCCGTGCCCGGATGATCCGCCAGTTGTCGGGTTCGCCGTGTGTCGAGGGTGAGACCTGGGGGCAATCCCGCTACGGGGTCTGGGTCACCCAGGGCTGTCGTGCCGAGTTCGTTGGCGAGTACCGCCGCGGCGGTGGCTGGGGTGGTGGCCATGGCAACGGCTGGGGCAATGGCGGCAATGGCTGGGGTGGGGGTGAGGTGATCACCTGCCATTCCAACGGCCACCGCCAGGAGTATTGCGATGCCCGCATCCGTCGTGGTGTGCGCCTGGTCCGCCAGGATTCACGCAGCGCCTGCATCGAGGGCCAGACCTGGGGCTGGAACCGCCGTGGCATCTGGGTCAGCGACGGCTGCCGGGCGCAGTTCCAGGTAAATTGAGCGCGCCACTCGAAAATCAGAATAATCTGATAGAGCTCACATTTTGAACGTCGTATCTTCTGCGATCAGGGCACCCCTGTGTGCCCCTGATCCGTCGCGATGAAGTCTGCCGTAACCGGCACGCCCGTCCCGCCACCGTCGATACGCTGCCTCAAGGAGTGAGCTGCATGTTGATCCGCCTCCAATGCGAGCAACGCCAATGGCGCGTGCTGCACCCGGACCGGCCGGAACCGATCGAGTTCCGCGATGGTGCCCGGGCCTATGATTTCGCTGAAACCCTTGCACGCCTCCACTTCGTCGACACCGGGCAGCGCGCTGCGGTGCGGGTGGAGGCCAGCGGCGCGTTCGTGGAAGCGGTCAGCTACGGCTGAGGGCTGGGGCTCGGTCAGATCCTGTTTCCGGAGCCCGCTATCCACGCATGGCGTGGATCTACTATGCATCTGCTTCCACGCGTGGCGTGGATCGACCCCCTGTTCCGCAGTAGATCCACGCCATGCGTGGATCCACTGGGTCGTGATCGGCCTCAGCCTGCCGCGCTGAGCGGGGGAGTGCCGGCGGCCAGCTGCGGCCAGCGCTTGAGTACCGCTGCGCGGATGCCCGCGGCATCGATACCGGCTTCGGCCAGCAGGTCCTCACGGCTGGCGTGATGCTGGTAACTGTCGGGCAGGCCCAGGTGCAGGATCGGGCGCAGCACGTCTTCGGCATTGAGCAGCTCACCGACGCCGGAGCCGGCGCCACCGGCCACCACGTTGTCTTCGATCGTCACCAGGCCCTCGTGCTGGGCGGCGACAGCCAGCACCAGCTCGCGGTCCAGCGGCTTGATGAAGCGCATGTTGACCACGCTCAGGCCCAGTTCGCGGCCGACCTGCTCAGCGGCGGCCACGGTGCTGCCGAAGGCGAGCAGTGCGATGCGGCTGCCCTGCAGGCGCAGCTCGCCCTTGCCGATCGGCAGGGTGGACAGGTCGGTGCCGGCAGCCACGCCGGTGCCGGTGCCGCGCGGATAGCGCACCGCCGCCGGGCCCGGGTGCTGCAGGCCGGTGCTGAGCATCTGCCGGCACTCTGCCTCGTTGGACGGTGCCATCACCACCAGGTTCGGCACGCAGCGCAGGAAGCTCAGGTCGAGGTTGCCGGCGTGGGTCGCACCGTCCGGGCCGACCACGCCAGCGCGGTCGATCGCGAACAGCACGTCCAGGTCCTGGATGGCCACGTCATGTACCAGCTGGTCGTACGCGCGCTGCAGGAAGGTCGAGTAGATCGCCACCACCGGCTTGCCACCCTGGGTGGCCATGCCGGCGGCGAGGGTGACCGCGTGCTGTTCGGCGATCGCCACGTCGAAATAGCGCTGCGGGTACTCCTTGCTGAAACGCACCAGGCCGGAGCCTTCGCGCATCGCCGGGGTGATGCCGTACAGGCGTGGCTCGGCGGCGGCGGCATCGCACAGCCAGTCGCTGAACACATCGGTATAGGTCGGCTTCTTGGCACCGGCCTTGGCCACCAGGCCCTTGTCCGGATCGAACGGGCCCACGGCGTGGTAACCGATCTGATCGCCTTCGGCCGGCTCGTAGCCCTTGCCCTTGGTAGTCATCACGTGCAGCAGCTTCGGGCCCTTGGAGGCGCGCAGCGTCTTCAGCGTGGACAGCAGGGCGGGCATGTCGTGGCCGTCGATCGGGCCGGTGTAGTGGAAGCCCATTTCCTCGAACATGGTGGAGGGCACGAACATGCCCTTCCAGTGTTCTTCCCAGCGCTTCACGAAGCGCGCGGGGTTGTTCTTCTTGTCGCCGAGGATCTTCTTGCCGCCTTCGCGCAGTGCATTGAGCGTGCGGCTGCCGGTGGCACGGCCGAGCATCTTGGTCAGGCCGCCGACCGCCTCGGAAATCGACATGTTGTTGTCGTTGAGGATCACCAGCAGGTTCGGCTCCGGCTCCATGCCGCCGGCGTGCATCAGCGCTTCAAACGCCATGCCGGCAGTCATCGCGCCGTCACCGATCACCGCCACGACCTTGCGGTCGTCGCCTTCGGACTGGCGGGCGATGGCCATGCCGAGTGCTGCCGAGATCGAGGTGGAGGAGTGGCCGACGCCGAACGTGTCGTATTCGCTCTCCTCGCGCTTCGGGAACGGCGCGACGCCGTCCTTCTGCTTGACGGTGTGGATCTCGTCGCGGCGCCCGGTCAGGATCTTGTGCGGGTAGGTCTGGTGACCGACGTCCCAGACCAGCTGGTCGACCGGAGTCTGGTACAGGTAGTGCAGGGCCACGGTGAGTTCGATCACGCCCAGGCCGGCGGCGAAGTGGCCACCGCTCTTGCCCACTGATTCGATGAGGTAGGCGCGCAGTTCGTCGGCAACCGCCGTCAACTCGGATTCGTCGAACGTGCGCAGGTCATCCGGCGTCTGGATGCGCGCGAGGCGGGGATAGCGGGCAGAGTCGATCATCATGTTCGCACTTGTTCTGAACGCCCATTTTCGCCCTCAAACGGGGGTGGGGCAAGCAAACGCCGCCGCCCGTGACAGGACGGTGAGGGTTGCATTTTCGGCCGTTCAGGTGCTCAGTTTTGAACGCTTCGGCAATTGCGCCTTCAGGAAGGCCATCTGGTCGGCCAGGATGTTGCGGTTGGACAGGATCAGGTGTTCGATCCAGCTGGGCCGGTAAGGCACGGCCAGCAATGGCATTCCAGCCTGCTGCGGGGTGCGGTCGCTCTTGCGCGAGTTGCAGTGGAAGCAGGCGGTGACCACGTTTTCCCAGCAGTCCAGGCCGCCCTTGGACAGTGGCATGACGTGGTCGCGGGTGAGCGTAGGGCGGTTGAACTGCTGGCCGCAGTACATGCACAGGTGGGCGTCGCGGGCGAACAGGGCCGGGTTGGTCAGGTTCGGCGTGGGGTCGATCGCGCGGGAGCGGGCATGGCCGCGCGCGGCGATGATCGGGTGCAGGTCCATGCCGCTCTGCAGGCCGCTGAAGCGGTTGGTGCCGCCGTGGATGTGCAGGCAGGGATCTCCCAGCGTCCAGGCCACCGCTTCGCGGGCGTAGAGGCAGGCCGCATCCTGCCAGGTGATCCAGTCCAGTACGCGTCCGTGGGCATCAAGCGAGAGCAGCCGGACCGAACCGGGGCGATGCAGCGTCGTGGCGTTGGGCGATGCTTCGGCGCCCGGAGCAGAAAACGGAGCTCCGGCTTCGATCAGACCCAAGCGTGTAGTGTCTGTCTCCATCGGGAGAACAGCTTATACCTGAATCATTGCGATTTGGGTATCGCCCCGAGGGCGATGCCCAAATCGCAAGATTCAGGTCCACGCATTCCTCCTATCCCCCGCGCCGTTGGCGCGCCCCCCTTAACAAAGGGGGGCTCTTCTCCAGAGAGATCCCGGTGGTTTCCATCCACGCGTGGCGTGGATCTACCGTGTCGACCCAGGTCGACACCTGCCAACAGCCGAGTGAACCTGTCAGAGGCGGGGCGGTGTGGCAGGACCGTTGGCGCCATGGATGGCGCCATCGAGCCCCCAAGGATGGGTTTACGGCGTGTCCTGCCAGCCCACACCGCCCCGCCATTCATCGGGATGCAGCTGTTGCTGTTGCGGTTGCCGGCCAGCGGCCGGCACTACCGCGGGTGCCGGGCGAAGCCCGGCTCAGGCGCCGAAGCGCTCGTCGTCCATGGCCATCAGCGGGGCGGCACCGGCCTGGATCGCGGCGGCGTGGGCGAGGGTGCGCGGCAGCACGCGGGCGAAGTAGAACCGTGCGGTCTCGCGCTTGCCCTGGGCGAAGGCGGCGCCGTGCGCGCTGGCATCGGCGGCGGCGACGCTGCGGGCCCACCAGTAGGCCAGCACCACGTAACCCGAATAGAACAGGTAGTCGTAGCTGGCCGCGCCCAGTTCGTCCGGATTGCCGGCCGCGCGCTGCAGCACGTCGATGGTCAGCTTGCCCCATTCGGCGGCCTTGGCGCGCAGCGGGCCGATGAACTCGGCCAGCGCTTCGTTGCCCTCGTTGGCCTTGGCGAACGCCTCGATCTCGGCCAGCATCAGCTTCAGGCCGGCGCCCTGGCTGGACGCGGTCTTGCGGCCGATCAGGTCCAGCGCCTGGATGCCGGTGGTGCCTTCATACAGCGTGGTGATGCGGGCATCGCGGGCCAGCTGCTCCATGCCGTGTTCGCGGATGTAGCCGTGGCCACCGAAGCACTGCAGGGCGTTGTAGGTGTTCTCGATGCCCCATTCGGTCTGGCAGGCCTTGGAGATCGGGGTCAGGAAGCTCACCAGGGTGTCGGCGCGCTCGCGCTCGGCGGCATCCTCGGCGTGGTGGGCGACGTCGATCAGGGTGGCGGCGTGCAGCGCCAGCAGGCGGCTGCCTTCGACCAGCGACTTCACCGTCAGCAGCATGCGGCGCACATCCGGGTGGACCAGGATCGGGTCGGCCGGCTTGTCCGGGAACCTGGCGCCGCTCAGGGCGCGCGACTGCAGGCGTTCACGGCTGTATTTCAGCGCGTTCTGGTAGGCGCGCTCGGACAGGCCGATGCCTTGCAGGCCCACACCCAGGCGCGCGGTGTTCATCATGGTGAACATGGCCTGCAGGCCCTTGTGCGGCTGGCCGACCAGGTAACCCTGCGCACCATCGAAGTTCATCACGCAGGTGACCGACCCTTTGATGCCCATCTTGTGCTCGATCGAGCCACAGCGCAGTGCATTGCGCTCGCCGACGTTGCCATCGCGGTCGACCTTGAACTTGGGGGTGACGAACAGCGAGATGCCCTTGGCACCCGGAGGGGCATCGGGCAGCTTGGCCAGCACCAGATGCACGATGTTTTCGGTCAGGTCGTGCTCGCCGGCAGTGATGAAGATCTTGGTGCCGGTGATCGAGTAGCTGCCATCGGCGTTCGGCTCGGCCTTGGTCTTGAGCAGGCCCAGGTCGGTGCCGCAGTGCGGTTCGGTCAGGCACATCGTGCCGGTCCAGCGGCCTTCGATCAGCGGCTTGAGGAAGGCCTCGTGCTGCCAGGCCTCGCCGTGCTGCTTCAGTGCTTCGATGGCGCCGTGCGAAAGCAGCGGGAAGTTGCCCCACGCCAGGTTGGCGGCGTTGATCATTTCGTTGAGCGGCACGCCCAGGGTGTGCGGCAGGCCCTGGCCGCCCAGCTCCGGCGAGGCGGTCAGGCCGGTCCAGCCGCCATCGACGAACTGGTCGTAGGCCTGCTTGAAGCCGGGCGGGGTGGTCACTTCACCGGTGGCCTGGTCGAGCACGCAGCCGATCTCGTCGCCGACGCTGTTGAGCGGGGCCAGCACGGTGGCGCTGAAGCGGCCGGCTTCTTCCAGTACGGCATCGACCACGTCGGCGGTGGCGTCGGTGAAGCCCAGGCGGGCGAACAGGGGTTCGACCTTGAGCACGTCGTGCAGGGCGAAACGGAGGTCGGAAAGCGGGGCGGTGTAGCTGCTCATCGGTACGTCTCGATTTGATCAGGGCAGGGGAGCGGCGCCAGGCGCCGCGACGAAAGTCGGGAGTCAGCGCAGCACGCCGGGCAGGCCAGGGGCCTGGTTGAGGGTGCTGCGGCTGCTGATGTCGAAGCTGCGCTGCTTCTTTTCCTGCGGCGTGGCCGCCACCGTTCCCTTCAGGCCATAGGCCAGGGTGCGGTTGCTGGCCAGCGCATCGGCCACTACCAGGCGTGCGGCCGAGCTGGGCACGAGGTCGACATTGATGACATCGGCGGAAGTGCCGCCGATGGAGATACCCGGCTTGGCCTGTAGCGTGCCGGCGTCGCTGTCGCCGACGGTCAGCGCCAGAGCGACGTCATCGAAGGTCATGGGCATGGAGCTGTAGTTCTGCAGGCGCAGGGCCACGGTCCAGTTGCCGTCGGCGCGCACGGTCAGCTGCTGCAGGCTGGCCGCCGGTTCCGAAACACGCTTGACGATGCCGTTGTTGCAGGCAACAAGGGCGAGGGTGCACAGGACGATCAAGGCGATACGGAAGCGGTGGAGCATGGGCGCAGGTCCTCTGGAGGGGGGCGTTGGATAAGCATACTACGGCGTATGGTCGTTTGGATCGCCTGTGGCGACCCGTCGCAGAGGGTAGCGCGTGAAGATGGCGGCCGGGCGTGCGCGGCGCCGGATGGCGCGCGCGTGGTGCGCCGGATGCGGCGCGGTTCAGTCGGCGGGCGTATCGCGAATCGGAGCCATCAGGCGCAGTGGGCCGAGGTCGTAGCCCATCGTCTCGGCTTTCTCTTTCAACTGTTCGAACCGGGCGCGATCCATTTCCGGCATGCGCGAGAGGATCCACAGGTACTTACGGTCCGGCTCACCGACCAACGCCCACTGATAGTCCGGGTCCAGCGCCAGCACCCAATAGTCGGCCCAGACCAGGGGGACCCAGCTCAGCCAGTCCGGCACGAAGCGCACCTGCAACTGGCCGGGATGGCCGGCAACCGGGCGTGCAACGCCTTCAGCAACCACGCGTTCTCCGTCGCCGTTGCGGCAGGCATTGGTGACACTGATGCGGCCATCGCGGCGCAGCCCGTAGTTGGCGGTGATCTCGCCGACGCACTGCTTCTGGAACGAGACCGGAAGATGCGCGATCTCGTGCCACTGGCCTGCGTAGCGGTCGATGTCCAGCGTGTCGACTGCGCGCACCGGTTCGGCGGCGATCACCGGGAAGGCGGCCAGCAGCAGGCAGGCGAGCAGGGCGGGGCGCAGAGGCATCGGCAGGCTCCAGGCAGGAGTCTGGAGCGTAGGTGCCGCCGCGCATGCCGGTGTAAATGTTTCGTCAACCGGGCGGCGGTGGCCGCCGCTTGCGCGGAGCGCGAACAAAAAAAAGACCTGCATTTCTGCAGGTCTCTGAAGATGGTGGCCGAAGACGGAATCGAACCGCCGACACGGGGATTTTCAATCCCCTGCTCTACCAACTGAGCTACTCGGCCAAATTGTGTGGCTACCGCGGTGAATGCGGTTTCCGGAAAAAAAAGACCCGCATTTCTGCAGGCCTTCGAAAGTGGTGGCCGAAGACGGAATCGAACCGCCGACACGGGGATTTTCAATCCCCTGCTCTACCAACTGAGCTACTCGGCCACATGTTTCGTTGCAGCGAGGTCGCTGCCAAGGACGCGTATATTACGGAGGTCGGCTGCCTTCGGCAAGCGTTTTGCCAAGATTCCTTCACATTGCCGTCTGCGCGCTCGCAAGTGCTTGATCCTCCGTCGTGGAGCGGGGCGTGGCCAGTCGATCATCGTCTGCGGTGGAAATCAGCAGATCGCCGCGATCGCCAAAGCTGCAAGGGCAAGGGCTGCGCTGGACCCGCGCGGGTCCGGGCAATGGAACGCTGTTTTCGTGGCCGCCATCGGGGATGGCTGCGGCGTAGTGTCGGCAGTCCTTTCCTGATGCTGGCAACAGCAGAGACCTGGCCATGTCCGATCCCTCGACCACCTCCCGCATCGTGCTTGCGTCGCGTCCGCAGGGGGCGCCAAGTGCAGCCAACTTCCGCCTGGAACAGACAGCGTTGCCGGCACTGGCCGATGGCGAGGTGCTGCTGCGCAACCGCTACCTGTCGCTGGACCCGTACATGCGGGGACGCATGGACGAAGGCCCGTCGTACGCCGCGCCGGTGGCGGTGGGCGCGGTGATGGAAGGGCAGACCGTGGCCGAGGTGCTGCGGTCCAACGCCGACGGTGTGACGGTGGGAGAGCTGGTGCTGGCGCCGGGTGGCTGGCAGACCCACGCGGTGCTGCCGGCCAAGGCGCTGGGGCGTCATCTGGATCCGGCCGGACTGCCGCTGAGTACGGCGCTGGGCGTGTATGGCATGCCGGGTTTCACCGCCTATTCCAGCCTGCATGAAATCGCACGCCTGAAGCCGGGCGAGACGCTGGTGGTGGCTGCCGCGACCGGGCCGGTGGGCGCGACCGTGGCGCAGCTGGCCAAGCTGCAGGGCGCGCGCGTGGTCGCCATCGCCGGTGGCGAGACCAAGCGCGCCTATCTGCAGACGCTGGGCGTGGACGTGGCGCTGGATCATCGCGTGGCTGATTTTGCGGACCAGCTGCGCGCGGCAGTGCCTGCGGGCATCGACGTGTACTTCGAGAATGTCGGTGGCCATGTGCTGGATGCGGTGCTGCCGCTGCTCAACGACTTCGCACGCATTCCGGTGTGCGGCACCATCGCCACCTACAACGAGCGGGGCGTCGAGCAGCTCGGCCCGGACCGGTTGCCCGCGCTGTTCAGCCAGATCCTGCGCCAGCGCCTGACCGTGCGTGGTTTCATCGTGCACGACTTCAACCACCTGTGGCCGGAGTTCGAACGCGAGATGCCGCAATGGCTGCGCGACGGTCGCATCCAGTACCGCGAGGATGTGGTGGAAGGGCTGGAGAATGCGCCGGAGGCGTTCTTCGGGCTGTTGCAGGGGCGCAACTTCGGCAAGCTGGTGGTGAAGCTGGATTGAGGGCTTGGCGGTGTGCCGACCAAGGTCGGCACCCACGTCAGGCAGTCGAGGCCTTCTCCCGGCGCAGCAGCTCGCGCTTGCGCGCTACGCCCCACGCATAGCCGGACAGGTCGCCATCGCGGCGTACCACGCGGTGGCAGGGCACGGCCACCGCCAACGGATTGCTTGCGCATGCGCGTGCGACGGCACGGCTTGAGCGCGGCGCGCCGATACGCGCGGCGATATCCGCATACGAGGCAGTCTGCCCGCGCGGAATCTGCTGCAGTGCCTGCCACACCCGTTGCTGGAACGCGGTGCCGCGGATGTCCAGTGGCAACGTGGCGCCTCGCGAAGGATCCTCGACCAGGCCTACGACCTGTGCCACCAGTTGCTCATAGCCCTGGTCGGCGCCGACCAGTTCGGCCTGGCGGAAGCGTTGCTGCAATGACTGCAGCAGCGTCTCCGGATCGTCGCCGAGCAGGATCGCGACCACGCCGGTCCCGCTGCTGGCGACCAGCACGCTACCCAGTGAACTTTCGGCGATAGCGAAGTGGATGACTTCGCCGCGGCCACCTGCGCGCCATTGCTTGGGCGTCATGCCCAGCAACTTCGGTGCGTTCTCGTAGAAGCGCCCACTGGAACCGAAGCCGGCATCATGGAAGGCATCGGTGATGCGTTCCTGCTGTTCAAGCCCGGTGCGCAGGCGGTCGGCGCGCAGCGCGGCAGCGTACTGCTTGGGGGTCAACCCTGTGGCCTGCTTGAACAGGCGATGCAGCCGGGTCGGGCTGCAGCCGGCGATGTCGGCCAGTTCCTGCAGTGAGGGTTCGTCGAGGCTGGTCTGCAGGTGGCGGCAGACCCGTTCGACGCGGGCATCGAGGGCGGTGGTGGCGGTACTGTTCATGGCCGGATTCTGGCACGCGCCGGTTCTGCGGAAACTCCGTTTCCTGCACCGACGGGCCAGGCCCGGAAACGGAGTGTTGGCAGGCCGAAGGCGCGGCATCGTGGCGGCCACTTCACAACCGGCACCACGACCATGCGCCTGAACAACAAGATCGCTCTCATCACCGGTGCCAGCGCTGGCATTGGCCGCGCCAGCGCGCTGCGCTTCGCCGCCGAAGGGGCGAAGCTGGTGCTCAACGCACGGCGGCCGGAGCCGCTGCAGGCGCTGGCCGAGCAGATTCGCGCCGCCGGTGGCGAAGCCGTGGTGCATGCCGCCGACGTGGCCGACCCGGGCACGGCACAGGCGCTGGTCGATCTGGCCCAGCGGTCCTTCGGCGGCCTGGACATCGCCCTCAACAATGCAGGCATGCTCGGCCCGGGCGTGCCGGCGGCGGAGTTCCCGGCGGACGCCTGGCGCGAGGTGATGGCCACCAATCTGGACGCCGCCTTCCATGCGGCACGCGCGCAGTTGCCGGCACTGCTGGCGCGCGGCGGCGGCTCGCTGGTGTTCGTTGGCACCTTCGTCGGCCACACCGTGGGATTCCCGGGCATGGCGGCCTATGCGTCGAGCAAGGCCGGGTTGATCGGCCTGAGCCAGGTGATCGCTGCCGAATACGGCGCGCGCGGCGTACGCAGCAACGTGCTGCTGCCCGGTGGCACCGATACCGAGATGGGCCGGCAGGCGGCACCGACCGGCGATGCCCGCGACTTCGTGCGCTCGCTGCACGCACTGAAGCGCATGGCCGAGCCGGAGGAGATCGCCAACGCGGCGCTGTTCCTGGCCAGCGACGAAAGCAGTTTCGTTACCGGTACCGCGATGCGCGTGGAGGGTGGAGTGTCGATCACCCGTACCTGAGCGGGGTCACGAGCGTGGCGCGTAGCGGATGCCGCTGCTGGCCATGAAGCCTTTCGGATCGAAACGCGCCCAGGCTTCGCCCCAGTCGAAGCGGGCGTGGCCACCGGTCAGTTTGCGCCCCAGTGCCGTGGCCAAGGTGCGGCGCATGAAAGCGACTTCGGCATCGATCGCTGACTGGGTCGGCCAGCCGTCTTCCAGTGCCGCACCAGGCAGACTGACACCCATTGTCACCATGTCGAGCTGTTGCCCGTGGAAGCACAGGCTGATGCCAGCGGGCGCACCGCCCAGGCTGAGCCGGTGCAGGCTGAGCCAGTGATAGCCGGTGCCGACATCGCGCTGCCCTCGCACCAGCGTGGCGAAGGCGACACTCGCTTCATCCCGTGACAGGGTGGGGCCGATCAGCGTCGGCAGGCTGCCGAGCTGGATGCTGCCGTCGGTCGCATCGAGGAGCATCGGCAACGTGTGCGCTGCGTGCTGGGTAGGAGAGGGCATGGCGTACCGGTGAGCGTGGTGCCTCGGATTCTGGCCGCGCGGGGGCTGCGGCGGCAAGCCAGTGCCTGCACATGACGTTGGCACGGGACTGACCTGCGGCTTACCCGGCAACCTCTAGCGTGGTAGGCAACGTGGGCCCGCCGCCGGCGTGGAGATTTCGATGAACGAGCGAAGCAAGGATCAGGACCCGAAGCAGGGTATCCAGGAAAGTCGCCAGGACAGGAAGCAGGACGATGTGGCCAAGCAGCGGCCGGGGCAGCGCGATCAACAGGTGCGCGATACGCACTCGCGGAGCCCGCAGCGCAAGGACGGCGGCGAGGAGCCGGCCTGAGCCGCGGGCGCTAAAAGAAAAAACCCGCAGATCACGGAGATCTGCGGGTTCTTCTGAATAGTGGTGGAGCCAAGGAGGATCGAACTCCTGACCTCGTCATTGCGAACGACGCGCTCTCCCAGCTGAGCTATGGCCCCACGGCAGGGCTTCAGTCTAGCCAAGCGCTTGCTCCTTGCCAAGCCGATCAAGGAATTTCATATCGAGACATGTGGCACATCAGCAGCTGACTGTGCCGAAACCGCTTGTTTGGATGGGCTTGAGTGCCGCGCAACGAAATCGTAACAATTTGGGGGATAATGGCGGCTTGCGCAGTTATTTTCCTTTTTGCCGCCCGGCTCGCGCAGGCCGCACGGACGCCTCCTCAGAGCATTCCATGCCCTCCCATTCCGATTCCCGCCGCCTGTCGGGTATGTCGTCTTCCTTTGTTTCCTTCCGCCGCCGCCCGCTGGCCCTGGCCTGTGCCGGCCTGGCCCTGGTCGGCAGCTTCGGTGCCGCCGCGCAGGACAGCGCGCCGACCCCGACCGGCCTGGACACGATCACCGTGACCGCCGAACACCGCGAGCAGAACCTGCAGGAAGTGCCGGTCTCGGTGGGCGTGGTGCAGGGCGAGCGCATGCGCGACTTCACCGCCGGCGGCGACGATACCCTGCTGGCGCTGTCCGGCCGCGTGCCGAGCCTGTATGCGGAAACCACCACCGGCCGTATCTTCCCGCGCTTCTACATCCGTGGTCTGGGCAACATCGACTTCTACCTGGGTGCCTCGCAGCCGGTGTCGATCATCCAGGACGACGTGGTGCTGGAACACGTGGTGCTGAAGTCCAATCCGGTCTATGACGTGGACCAGGTGGAAGTGCTGCGCGGCCCGCAGGGCTCGCTGTTCGGCCGCAACACCACCGCCGGCATCATCAAGTTCGACACCCTGAAGCCGACCCAGGACTACACCGGCCGCGTCAGCGCCAGCTACGCGACCTATAACAGCGTGTCGATCGACGGCGGCTTCGGCGGCCCGATCAACGACATCGCCTCGTTCCGCGTGTCGGCCCTGTACCAGCACCGCGACGACTACGTCGACAACACCTACAAGGGCCCGAGCGCCGACGGCACGGTCAGCCCGAAGAAGAACGCCATGGGCGGCTTCGATGACCGAAACGTGCGCGCGCAGCTGCTGCTGACCCCGAGCGACCAGTTCTCGATCCTGGCCTCGGCCCACGCCCGTGACTACGAAGGCACCTCGACCCTGTTCCTGCGCGGTGCGCTGACCAAGGGCTCGAACAAGACCGACGTGCCGCGCGACCAGGTCGCCTACGACGAAGCCGACAACAACCCGCAGGCCTACAAGACCTACGGTGGCTCGGTGAAGGCGCGTTACGACTTCGGCGCGATCGACTTCACCTCGATCACCGCCTACGAAACCACCTCCGGCTACAGCCGCGGCGACACCGACGGCGGTGCCGCGGTGAACTTCCCGGTCAACGGCGTGCCGAACGGCTACGGCCAGTCGATGGGCCGCATCCGCGACCTGGACCAGTGGACCCAGGAATTCCGCCTGGCCAGCCATGACGACAACGCCCTGCAGTGGCAGGCCGGTGCGTTCTACTTCAACGGCAGCGACACCACCGACTTCTACCAGCGCGCGTGGTTCCTGCAGGGCGCGGCACGCAACCCGAACAACTGGGTGCGCCTGCGCAACAAGAACACCTCGTGGGCCGGTTTCGGCCAGCTGAGCTACGCCTTCACTGACAAGTTCACCGTCACCGCCGGCCTGCGCCAGACCAAGGACGAGAAGCACACCCGCCTGCTGAAGACCGCTGACACTGCCGCTGGCGTGGTCACCTACAAGGGCCGCACCGACGTCAAGATGTCCGACACCACCCCGAGCTGGGATCTGAGCGCGATGTACCAGATCACGCCGGACGTGAGCGTCTACGCCAAGGTCGCGCGTGGCTTCCGCGGCCCGACCATCCAGGGCCGTTCGGCGGTGTTCAATGCCGATTTCACCACCGCCGATTCCGAGACGATCCTGTCCTGGGAAGCGGGCGTGAAGAGCAGCCTGTGGGACAACCGCCTGCGCCTGAACGCCACCGCGTTCACCTACACCGTCAACGACATCCAGCTCAACGGCAACGATTCGGACGGCAACGGCGTGCTGTTCAACGCCGACAAGGCCAAGGCCTACGGCTTCGAAGCCGACATGGAGCTGCGCCCGATCCCGAACCTGACCCTGAGCGCCGGCCTGAGCCTGCTGCACAGCGAGATCAAGGACAAGCGCGTCTACGCGCAGGTCTGCGGCCTCAACGGCCAGGTGGTCTGCACCGTCGGCGACCCGACCATCAAGGTCGGTGCCAACACCTTCGCCCAGATCGACGGCAATCCGCTGCCGAACGCGCCGAAGTACAACGTCAACCTGGCCGCCCGCTACGATTTCCCGGTCAGCGACGCCGGCACCATGTTCGTGTCCACCGACTGGAACAAGCAGGGTTACACCAGCTTCGTGCTGTACGACAGCAAGGAGTTCAACTCCAAGGGTGACTTCGAGGGCGGCCTGAAGATCGGCTACTCGGGCAACTACGGTGCCTACGAAGTGGCGCTGTTCGCGCGCAACATCACCAACGAGAAGAACCTCAAGGGTGTGATCGAGAACTACATGGCCGCGGTCTACAACGAGCCGCGCACTGTCGGCGTCTCGCTGAACATGAACTGGTAAGGCACTGTTGCGATGGCGGGCCATCCCGCCATCGCACCGCTGGAATGAAGAGGGCGGCCCGGTGATCCGGGCCGCCCTCTTCATTGTTTCAGACCGCGGTGAGGTCGCTGTCCTGGCTGCGCTGGCCGAAGGTCAGGGCCCAGGTGGCGCTGTCCACCTGCTGGCGGTCCTGTTCCTGCTGCTTGCGTGCGCGGCTGGCGCCGAACCAGCGGCCTGCGCCGTTGATCAGCGGCGTCATGCGTACCACGTCCACATACTCCGGATCGATCTCGCTGGCGCGTTGCAGCCAGGTCAGCGCCAGGAACGCATTGGCCGGCACGCCATTGCCGAAGTGGTAGATGTCGGCCAGATAGCCGGCGGCCCACAGCTTGTCGTCGTCATCGCCGCGCCACCACAGCGGAATCAACGCACGCTCGACCGCTTCGCGCTTGTGCGCGTCGTTCTGGCCGTCCAGGGCCAGGCAGGCCAGGTTGCGGCAGGTCGGGCCCCAGACGCGTTCACCGGTTTCCGCTTCGTCCAGGCAGCGCAGGTACAGCTCACGTGCGCGCGCTTCGTTGTCTGCACCACCGGCAGCGACCAGGCGCACGCCAAGGTTGTAGGTGGCGATCAGGTCGCCGCCTTCCACGGCGCGTTCCTGCCAGTACGCGGCCTTCTCTGCATCAGCGAACTGCGGCTGATCACGGCCACCCAGGCGGCCCTTGTACAGGTCGCACAGTGCCGACATGGCGCCGGCGTCGCCATCGTCGGCCATGCGCTGCAGCAGCGACAGGCCGGCTGTCTGTGAGACATCGCAGAACAGATTGGCGGCGAAGGTGACAGCCGAGGTGTTCTCCTGCGGCGCCAGTTTCAATGCGCGCTGCAGCAAGGGCGCAGCGCGTTCCGGGTCGGCGGTCTGGCCAAGCAGCCCATGCTCGATGGCCGTCGCGGCCCAGAGCAGGCCGATCGCTGAATCACCTTCGCGCGCGGCGTAGTCCACCACCTGGGCAAACAGTGCCTCGGCACCGTCGACGTGGGCAAACCAGGTGCAGGCCTCGAGATTGCTGAGGCCTTCGTGCAGGACCATGTCGCGGTCCAGCGCCCAGGCCTGCTGCAGGTCCTCGAACACCGCCTGCATGTGCTGGGCGTCCCACTGCACGTCGTTCTCGACATCC
Source organism: Stenotrophomonas maltophilia (assembly GCF_002138415.1). Classification (NCBI taxonomy): domain Bacteria; kingdom Pseudomonadati; phylum Pseudomonadota; class Gammaproteobacteria; order Lysobacterales; family Lysobacteraceae; genus Stenotrophomonas; species Stenotrophomonas maltophilia. Next base: position 3,138,139 of record NZ_CP015612.1, on the reverse strand, counting down.
TCATGGCGGCCGAGCCGGTAACGCAGTCCGGCGCGCTGGGTCAGTACCTCCGCGCGCAGGTTGCGGTCCAGGTGCCAGTCGAGGATCTGCGTGTACGCCCGCTCGTGCGCCGCTACGGTTTCGCTGTCATCGCGCTGCGGGGACTCGGCCAGCCAGTCCTGCGCCTTGCGCCAGCGCAGTGCATTGCTCTGCGCCAGGTCGAGGCCGCGGCACCAGCTGCCCTCGATGAAGTCTTCCATTGCCTCGTGGCTGCCACCCCAGCGCGGGTACAGGAAGTACAGGGTGTCTTCCAGCGTGCTCAGGTCGTCGGGGCGCTGTTCCAGCACCAGGCGCATCCAGTACGCCAGCGGCGCATCGAAGTCGTCCTGGCTGCGGTCATGCAGCAGCGGCGGCAGGCTGTCGGGCAGGTCCTGCAGCGGCGCACCGAAGCGCGACAGCAGCTGAAGCGCCTGCGGCCACGCCTGCGGATAATGTTCAGCCAATGCGGCCTCGTCAGACTGCGCCGGCTGCCCGGCCTGCAGCGCGAGCAGCCAGTTCGGCTCGCGCAGGTAGCTGGTGATGCGCTTGATGCCATCCAGCGCCAGTGCCGGGCGCGACGACAGCGGGATCGCCTGCAGGTAGGCGTGCACGGCGTGGTCGCGGGCCAGCTGCGCGGCCAGCCACTGGCTGTCCTCCACCAGTGCGGCCACGTCGGCGCTGCGCAGTTCGCCGGCAGCATCCTGCCAGCACGCACCCAGGCGCAGCCAGGCGTAGTAGCTGTGTGGTGCGGCGGCGACCCATCGCTGTGCCTGCTGCAGGCGCTCATCCAGAGTCAGGACCTTGTCCTGCAGGTTGCGCAGGCGCCAGCGGATGCCCGGCAGCGCACGCGCGCCGTCCAGCCAGGCGTGTTCGTGAGGGGCCAGCAGTGCATCCAGCGCTGCATGGTCGTGTTCCTGCAGCGCGGTACGCGCCTGCGTGCGCCAGGCCAGGTCCTCGACGGAGAGGCCGTCCTTCGCAATTCCATTTGTCATCTGAAGCCATCCAACAGTAGCGGGGCCGCTATTGGACAGGCCCGCGCGCGCGCCGGCAAGGGTGGCAGATGCTCATTCCGACGCCGCGGGGGCCGAGCCAATGCCCCCGCGCCCGGCGATATCAAGCTGCGGGCAGCAGGGCCTGCAGTCGCGATTCCAGTTCCTGCTGGCGCCAGCCGGCCAGTGCGGTGGGCCACTGGCGACGTTCCAGATAGCTTTCCAGGTGCTTGCGCGAGGCCAGCACGCCATCCGGCAGGCCCAGCTCGCGGCTGCGCTCGGCCACGGCATCCTGCAGCTTCTTCAGTGCCTGCTTGTTGCTGTCGTTGGCCGGCAGCGCCAGCGGTGCCTCGGCCTCATCGGCCAGCGGTGTGTCCAGCGCCTGCCACACAGCGCCAGCGAGCTTGCGCGGTGCCTTCGGGAATTGTTCGAACAGCTTGGCCAGCGCAGCGGCATCGGCCGGTGGCGTGCGTGCCAGCGTGGCGGCCAGTTCGTTGTCCAGGATCCAGCTTCGCGGGCGGTCGCTGCTGCGTGCCTGCACATCGCGCCAGCGCAGCAGGCGCAGCAGGCGGTGCTGCGCGTCAGCGTCGAGGAACTGTGCCGAGCGCATCGCCAGGTGCGGCCAGCGGTCTTCGTCATTGGCAACGCTGGCCAGCAGGCGCTCGCCGTCGTCCTGCAGCCACTGCTGGCGGCCCAGCGCCTGCAGCTTTGCATCGATGGCGTCATGCAGCGCGAACAGGTGCTCGACGTCGTCGGCGGCGTACTGCAGCTGCGACTCGGACAGCGGGCGGCGCATCCAGTCCGAGCGGGTCTCGCCTTTGGCCAGCGCCACTCCGGTGATCTCCGCCACCAGCTTCTGGTAGCCCATGCCGCCGCCTATGCCGGCCAGCGATGCCCCGATCTGGGTGTCGAACAGCGGTCGCGGCAGCACGCCGCAGGCCCACTTGAAGGCAACCAGGTCTTCGCTGGCGCTGTGCATTACCTTGGTGATGGATTCATCGGCCAGCCAATGCGCAAGCGCCTCGGTCATGCCGGGAATCAGCGGGTCGATGAGCAGGATGTCCTGCCCGACCGCCATCTGCACCAGGGCCAGCTGCGGCCAGAAGGTGCGTTCACGGATGAATTCGGTGTCCAGGCCGATGCGGGCCGGACGCTGCTGGAAGTACGGATCCAGCTCGGCGGGGGTGGTGATCCAGGTTGCCACAGGTCAGGGCCTACTACTCGGGTTTGCTCAGGCAGGGGAGAATAGCCTAACGTCGGTCCGCATCCGTGCTGAAGGAGATCCTGCTTGCGTTTTCCGTTGTCGCCCGTGCTGTGCACCGCCCTGGCCATGGCCCTGGCCGGCTGCACGCCGTCGCCGCCCACGGCAACGGACCGGAGTGCCGGGGAACAGGCGCGCCCGTCCGCGGACGCAGACAGCGACGAGCGCCCGCAGGCCGGGCAGGGCAGCGTGACCATCGCCGGTGAGGATGCCGCCGAGGATGTACAGCGCTGGACGCCCCCCAGGGTGGACCGGCAGGGCCGCAGCCTCGCCCAGTTGCGGCGTGCGGCCGAACAGGCCTCTGCCGCCGGCCGGTTCTACGAGGATGCCGATGCGGCCATTCCGTTATGGCTGGCAGTGCAGGAAGAGGAACCGGATGACCGCCAGGCCCGACTGGGCCTGCAACGTGCCCGCCAGCGCCTGCAGCAGCAGGCGGATGCGCTGCTGGTGCGGCCGCTGAAGCAGCGCGAGGCGCTGGCCGAGGCCAGCCGCCAGGCACTGGTATTGCTGACGCTCGCGCCGAAGGACGAGAAGGTGCGCGCGCTGCAGGGGCGGGTCGAGACCGCGCAGCGCGTGGTGGCCTACAACCGTGCCGGCGAAGAGGACCTGCGGTCGGACCGGATCGGTGAGGATGGTGATGGTGCCATTGGCAACTTCCGCGAGGCACTGGCGCTGGATGAAGACAACAGCCGCGCACGGCAGGGACTGGCCGCGGCCGAAAGTGGACTGATCCGCCGCGCCGAAGACGCGGCACGCACGCGTGATTTCGCCAGCGCCGGCACCTGGCTGGCCGAAGCGAGCAAGGTGCGCGACTCGTCGCCGACCATCGCCGATGCGTTCGAGCGCATCGAGCAGATCCGTGCCGCCACGCTGCTGCAGCTGCGCGATGACGGTCTGCGTGACCTGGCCACGCCGCAGGGCCTGAAGCCAGCCCGCGAGAAGTTGGCCGAGGCCCTGCGCATCGCTCTGCCGGGTGACGCGGTGGTCGCCCAGCTGCGCGAGCGTATCGATCTGGCCACCCATTACGGCAGCTTCCGCCCGGGGCAGGTGTTCAGCGATGCCATGCGCGATGGCGGACGCGGGCCGCAGATGGTGGTGGTCCCGCACGGCGGTTTCCAGATGGGGGCCGGCGATGCCGAGCCTGGATCCAGTGATTCCGAGCGTCCTTCGCACTATGTGCGTTTCGATCGCGGTTTCGCGATGGCGATCACCGAGGTTACGGTCAGCGATTTCGAACGCTACGTGAAAGCGTCCAATGCGCGCCCGCGCGCGACCCGGCGTGGCCATTCGGTGGTCTATGACGAGCGTAGCGGCAACTTCATCCGCCGCAGTGGGGTGGACTGGCGCTCGGACTATGACGGCGGCCGCGCGTTGGGCAACTCGCCGGTGATGCATGTCAGCGTGCGTGATGCCGAGAATTACGCGGCGTGGCTGTCCGAGCAGACCGGTCGCAGCTACCGGCTGCCCAGCGAGGCCGAATTCGAATATGCACTGCGCGCTGGCAGCAGCGGGCGCTACCCCTGGGGCGATGCCGGCACGCCGCCGCCCGGCAGCGGCAACTTCACCGGCAGCAAGGATGTTTCCCCTTCCGGCCGGCATTGGCACAACGCCTTCATCGGCTATGGCGATGGCTGGTGGGGACCGGCGCCGGTAGCCAGCTTCCAGGCCAACACCTTCGGCCTGCACGACATGGGCGGCAACCTCAGCGAATGGGTGGCCGACTGCTGGCATGCCAGTTACCGGCGTGCGCCCTCCGATGGCGCCGCCTGGTTCAACCCGGGCTGTCGCTCGCGGGTGATCCGGGGGGGCAACTGGGCCAACGCACCCGAGCAGACCCGTGCGGCCTGGCGGCAGTCGCAGGATTCGGACACCACCAACGCGCGCATCGGCTTCCGCCTGGTGCGCGGCATCTGAGCGGCCCCGGCTTCACCCGCTGCGGGCATCGGCGCACTAAGATTGCGCCGTGCCCGCCAGCCGGCGGGACCTGCCGGAAGACCGCCCGATGCGCAACGATCCTTTCTCCCGCTCGCCGCAAGGCCCGCAACGGCGCGGCCTGTTCGGCAACATCCGCTGGTGGGTGTTGCTGCTGGCGGCCGGTTATGCGGTGTTCTACTGGTTTTCCAACCGCACGGTGGACCCCTATACCGGCGAGAAGGTGATGATCGACAGCAGCCTGGACGCGCGCCAGGAGACCGCTTTGGGGCTGCAGGCGTACCAGCAGATACTGTCGCAGGAACGGCCGATGGATCCGAACGCACCGATCGCGCGCGACGTGCGCGACATCGCCCAGCGGCTGATCGCCAAGGTCGACGTGGTGGAGACCGCGCTGGCACAGGAGCATGGCGTGCAACCGGCGCACTTCGCGCGGGATTTCCAGTGGGAAGTGAATGTGATCCCGTCCGAGCAGGCCAATGCGTTCTGCCTGCCGGGCGGCAAGATGGCCGTTTACACAGGGCTGGTACCGGTGGCGCGTACGCGCGATGCGATGGCGGTGGTGATGGGCCACGAGATCGCCCATGCACTGCTGCGCCATGGTGCACAGCGCATGGCCCAGCAGAAGCTCACCCAGATCGGGCAGATGGCCGGCGCCGCCAGCGGCATGGACGCGCAGCAGCAACAGATGATGATGTCGGCGATGGGCTACGGTTACCTGTTGCCGTATGCGCGCAGTCACGAGACCCAGGCCGATGAAGTGGGATTGATGCTGGCCGCAGCGGCGTGCTTCGATCCCCGCGAGGCGGTGCCGCTGTGGCAGCGGATGGGCCAGGCCAGTGGGGGCCAGTCGCCGCCGGAGTTCGCCTCCACCCACCCGAACCCGGGTACCCGCATCCAGAACCTGCAGGCGCTGATGCCGAAGGCCCTCGAGTACCGGCAGAAGTTCTGCGAGCAGGCAAAGTAGGGGGTGTTCGGCAGGGCTTGCAGCCCTGCGCCCGCCGAAGCCAGAGCAACAGCAACAGCAACAGCGTGCATTCCGTGGGATGGCGGGGTGGGTCCGGTTGCGGGGGCCGCTGCAAGTACGTCCATGTAAGCTCGGTCGCCGCATCCATGCGGCTCACGCCCCCGCAACCGGACCCACCCCGCCTTCGACAGATTTCTGCTGCTGTTGGTAGGTGTCGACCTTGGTCGACACGGTAGATCCACGCCATGCGTGGATGCTTTTCGATCTTGATTCGAAATATTCGATTCCGATGGGGATTCATCCATGCATGGCGTGGATCTACCCGATCGCGGAGATCTGTCAGAGGTGGGGCGGTGTCGGAGTGCGGGGTGTCAGCCGCATGGATGCGGCTGCCAAGCCTACATGGACGTACTTGCGGCGTCCCCGCGCTCCGACACCGCCCCGCCAACCCGCGGAATGCCAGCTTTTGCTGTTGCCGTTGCCTTGGCTTGAGGCATCTGCAGGTGCAGGGCGCAGCCCTGCCGAACACCCCTTTACTTGACCTGCACGTCGATCACGCCGTCGCCAACGCGGGCCTGCAGGGCGTCACCCGGCTGCACCTGGTCGACGTGCCGCACCAGGGCACCGTCGTCGCTGCGGGTCAGGATGCTGTAGCCACGGGCCACGGTCGCCAGCGGGCTGACCGCTTCCAGCGAACGCGCCAGCCCGCGCAGGCGCAGTGCATCGCGCTCCAGCAGACGCTGCATCGCAATCTGCGGGCGCCCGCGCAGGGCAGCCAGACGGCGCTGCATCGCATCAAGCTGGCGCTGCGGATGGTGCCCGCGCAGGATCGCCGCGGCATGGCGCAGGCGCGCGGCACGGCGTTCCTGCTGCTGGTTGAAGGCGGCATGCAGGCGCCGGCCCAGATCCAGCTGGCGGCGGCGAAGCAGGTCCAGCCGCGCCTGCGGGCTCTGTGCGTTCAGGCGCAGCAGGGCGCGGTCGGCACGCTGCATGGCCTGCTGCATCGTGTGCCGTTGCAGCTGCACCATGCGCGCGGCCGTGCGGCGCAGGCGCAAGGCCAGTTCGCGCTGGTCGGGTACCAGCAGTTCAGCCGCCACCGACGGCGTTGGTGCACGCAGGTCGGCGGCAAAATCGCTGAGACTGAAGTCGGTTTCATGGCCCACCGCCGAGACCACCGGGGTGTGACTGGCGGCGATCGCACGGGCCAGTGCTTCATCGTTGAAGGCCCACAGGTCTTCCAGCGAACCGCCGCCGCGGGTCAGCAGGATCACGTCGTAGCGACCACTGGCATCGGCCGCCTGCAGCAGGCGGGTGGTCTGTGCAGCGGCGCTGTTGCCCTGCACCAGGGTCGGCAGCAGGTCCACTTCCAGCAGCGGGAAGCGGCGGGCCAGCACGCTCAGCACGTCGCGCACGGCGGCGCCGGTGGGCGAGGTGATCACTGCCAGGCGCTGCACGTGCGCCGGCATCGGCCGCTTGCGCGCCGGGTCGAACAGACCCTCGGCCTCCAGACGTGCCTTCAGTTCTTCGAACGCGCGACGCAGTGCGCCTTCGCCGGCCTCCTCCATGTGGTCCAGCACCATCTGGTACTCGCCACGGGCGTCGTACAGGGTCACCTTGCCGCGCACCAGCACGCGCATGCCTTCGCGCGGCACGAACTTCAGGTACTGCGCCTTCATCCGGAACATTGCAGCACGCAGCTGCGCACGTGCGTCCTTCAGGGTGAAATACAGGTGCCCGGAAGAAGGACGCGCCACGCTGCCCAGTTCGGCCTCGACCCAGATCGCCGGGAAGCTGCCTTCCAGCAGGTCGCGGGCCAGGGTGTTGAGCTGGCTGGGGGTGAGGATGTCGTTGTTGCGTGGCTGCATGGGAACGGCGTGCTGCGGGCGGAACGGGGGCTCAGGATCGCACGTCAGCGCACCGTGTGCTGGCCCAGCGCCCACTGCACGTGTTCACGCACCAGCGGCGAGGGATCATCGACGCGGGTATGCAACGCGGCCAACGCTTCGGCCGAGGACGGTGCATTGCCCAGTGCCACGGCGATGTTGCGCAGCCAGCGTTCATGGCCGCTGCGCCGGATCGGGCTGCCTTCGGTACGGCGCAGGAATTCAGCTTCGTCCCAGGCAAACAGCTGGTCCAGACGGGCAGTGTCGAGGTTGTTGCGCGCGCGGAAATCGGCTTCGTCGGTGCGCTTGGCGAACTTGTTCCAGGGGCAGACCAGCTGGCAGTCGTCGCAGCCGTAGATGCGGTTGCCGATCAACGGCCGCATGTCTTCGGGGATGGCACCGTCGTGCTCGATGGTCAGGTAGGAAATACAGCGCCGCGCGTCCAGCCGCTGCGGGCCGGTGATGGCCTGGGTCGGGCAGACATCGATGCAGCGCGTGCAGGTGCCGCAGTGTGCCGTGGCCGGTGCATCGATCGGCAGCGGGATATCGATGTAGATCTCGCCGATGAAGAACCAGGAGCCGCCATGGCGATCGATCAGGCAGGTGTGCTTGCCGATCCAGCCCAGGCCGGCATTGCGCGCCAGTGCGCGTTCCAGCACGGGCGCCGAATCGACGAACACGCGGTAGCCCAGCGGTGCCACTTCATCGTTGATCTGCGTGGCCAGCTTCTGCAGGCGGTTGCGCATCAGCTTGTGGTAGTCGCGGCCCAAGGCGTAACGGGCCACGTAGGCGCGGCCCGGGTCGGCCAGGGTTGCCCAGGCTTCGGTGTCGTCCTTGTGGCTGTAGTCCATGCCCACCGAGATCACCCGTACGGTGCCGGGCAGCAGCTCGGCCGGGCGCGCACGCAGGGTGCCGTGGCGCGCCATCCAGTCCATCGTGCCGTACAGGCCCTGGCCCAGCCAGTCGGCCAGGTGCGCCTCGTCCTCGCCCAGCTCGATGCCGGCGATACCGCAGCGCTGGAAGCCATGCGCACGGGCCAGTTCGCGGATGCGCTGCACGGCCTGGGCCGGATCGACAGGGGCGGGGACGGGGAACATGTGCACCAGTATAAAATCCCCGCATGGCCAACCTTGCCGATCTGTTCGATTCCGCTGCCGCGCGTGTGCTTGATGCGCAGGCCTCGGCGCTGGCCGCCGACGGCGGCTGGGGCCTGATGGAGCAGGCCGGCCAGGCCGCCTGGCAGTGCCTGTTGCAGCATTGGCCGCATGCGCAGCGGATCGGCGTGGTGGTTGGTGCGGGCAATAACGGCGGCGACGGCCATGTGCTGGCCCGTCACGCGCTGCAGGCCGGGCGCGAGGTGATGGTGATCGCCTTGCCGGGGAAGTCGCCGTCAACCGTGCTGGCACAGCGTGCAGCATCGGAATTCACATCCGACGGCGGCACCATCACCGATTTCGACGGCGCGCTTCCCGAGGCCGATATCTGGGTCGATGCCCTGTTCGGGCTGGGCTTCGATCGCGTGCCGGAGGGCGTGGCGCGGACGCTGATTGCCGCGCTCAACGCGCAGGCGGCACCGGTTCTGGCGCTGGACGTCCCCAGTGGCGTGGATGCCGACCGCGGCGCCGTACCGGGCGAGGCGGTGAGGGCGGCGCTGACCGTGCAGTTCATCGTGCCGCATCGCGGGCTGTATACCGGCGACGCGCTGGACCATTGCGGGCGGAAGGCGCTGGCGCCGCTGCAGCTACCCGCAGCCGCAGGGAAGGGCGTGTCACCCGCCGCGGAGCACTGGACCCAGGCTCGCTTGCCGGCACTGTTGCCGCCGCGCCGCACCAATACCCACAAGGGCGAATCCGGGCACGTGCTGTGCGTCGGCGGCAACCATGGCAGCGGCGGCGCCATCGCCATGGCGGCTGAAGCGGCGTTGCGCGCGGGTGCTGGATTGCTGAGCCTGGGCACCCGCCGCGACCACGTTGGCCCGTTGCTGGCTCGGTTGCCCGAGGCCATGACCCATGCACTGGAAGATGGCGATGTGCTGCCGGCGCTGCTGGACAAGGCCAGGGTGGTGGCGATCGGCCCCGGTCTGGGCCAGGACGAATGGGCGCGCGCACTGTTTGCGCGGGTGCTGGCCAGCGCCAGGCCGCTGGTGGTCGATGCCGATGCACTGAATCTGCTGGCGCAGGATCCGCGCGCGCTGCCCGACGCCATCCTTACGCCACACCCGGGCGAGGCCGCGCGCCTGCTCGGTTGCAGCACCGCTGACATCCAGGCCGACCGCTACGCCTGCGCGCAGGTGCTGGCCGAGCGCTTCCACGCCGTGGTGGTGCTGAAGGGCGCCGGCAGCATCGTCGCAGCGCCCGGGCAACGGCCACGGCTGATTGCCGCAGGCAACCCCGGCATGGCCGTGGGTGGCATGGGTGACCTGCTCACCGGCATCATCGCCAGCCTGCGCGCGCAAGGCCTGGCTGCCTTCGACGCCGCTGCGGCCGGTGCGCTGCTGCATGCGCTCGCGGGCGATGTCGCTGCCGCCGACGGCGCGCGCGGCCTGCTTCCTACTGATCTGCTGTCGCCGTTGCGGCGACTGGCCAACCCGGAACTCTCCCGATGATCGATTTCTTCCTTGCCGACAGCGATGCCACCGAACTGCTCGGGCAATGGCTGGCGGCCACCCGGCCGCCGCAGGCGCTGGTCGAACTGCGCGGCGACCTGGGCGCCGGCAAATCCACCACCGCACGCGCACTGCTGCGCGCACTGGGCGTGCAGGGCGCGATCCGCAGCCCGACCTACACCCTGGTCGAGCGCTATCCGCTGGCCAGCGGTGGCGAGGCCTGGCACCTGGACCTGTACCGGATCGGCCAGGCCGGTGAACTCGATTTCCTGGGCCTGGACGAGGGCAGCGCGGTGTTGTGGCTGGTGGAATGGCCGGAACGCGGCGCGGGCGCGCTGCCGCCGACCGACTTGGTGGTGGCACTGGAAATCGAGGGGCAGGGGCGTCGCGTCCGTCTCACCGGGGCCAGCGACGTCGGACATGAATGGCTGGAACGGCTTCCCCAAGGGGGCGACTTGCAGGCCATTTCTGTCGGCTGACGAGAACAAAGACCGGCAGGTTACGGATTATTAAGGAAAAAGGTGTTGCATTCCGTTCAGCGCGGTGATTGAATCCTGAGCCATGCGCCCGGGGAACCGTCTCATCGCAATCTGTGCCGCCGTCGGACTGGGTCTGGCGAGCGTCAGTGCGTGGGCCGGTGAAGTCCGCCAGGTCCTGCTGAATACCGGCGCCACCGGCACCCGTGCCGAGATCTCGCTGGTCGGCAGTGGCGGTTACAAGACCTTGTCGCTGGCCGGACCGAACCGCCTGGTGGTCGATTTCCCGGACTCCAGCGCCATACGCAACCTGAAAATGCCGGCCGCGCAGGGCGTGGTCACGGCGGTGCGTACCGGACAGCCGGTGCCGGGTACCTTCCGTGTCGTTTTCGACCTCGCTGAATCGGTGGCGCCGTTCCGCCCGCAGATGCAGCGCGAAGGCAATGAATCCAAGCTGGTGATCGAATGGCCGGGCGATGGCCCGGCCGTGGCCGCCAGCCGTCCGGCAGCGACGCCGGCGGTGCAGCCGCAGGCACCGGTCAACACGCCCGCACCGACGCCGACGCCGGCCGAGAGCGCGCAGTCGCGCAACGACGCCGCGCGCGCCACCGCGCTGTTGACCGCGCAGGTACAGCAGCAGGCCAGCGCCGCCGCTGCCACACCGGCCACACCGACCCCGGCCCCGTCCACTGCACCGGCCCAGGTCGCGGCAGCGGGCACGGCTGCCAGCAGCACGCCGTCCGCATCGCCGGCTGCGATCCTTGCCGGCCAGCGTACCGCCGCCGTGGTAACCACGCCGCCGGCCACAGCGCCTGCACCGGTTCCGACCACGGTGGTGCCACCGCGTCCGGCCATGCCCAGCGATGCCTCGCGCATCCGCATGCAGGCCGGCATGCGCCACCTGGTGGTGGCCATCGATCCGGGCCACGGCGGCCAGGACCCCGGTGCGATCGGCCCGACCGGCAAGCGCGAGAAGGATGTGACCCTGGCCGTAGCGCGTGAGCTGGCCCGCCAGGTCAACGCAACGCCGGGCCTGAAGGCCTACCTGACCCGCGACAGCGACGTGTTCATCCCGCTGCCGATGCGCGCGCAGAAGGCGCGTGCGAACAAGGCCGACATCTTCATTTCGATTCACGCCGATGCGGCCGAAAACCGTTCGGCCACCGGCTCGTCGGTGTACGTGCTGTCGACCAAGGGCGCTTCTTCGCAGCGCGCCCGCTGGCTGGCGGACAAGGAAAACGCGGCCGATCTGGTCGGTGGCGTGCGCCTGCAGCAGACCGAAGGCACGCTCGCCAACGTGCTGCTGGATCTGGCCCAGAGCGGCTACATGAAGGCCTCCGAGGACGCGGCCGGCCATGTGCTGGGCGGCCTGAAGCGGATCGGCAACAACCACAAGCCGAACATCGAGCGCGCCAACTTCGCGGTGCTGCGTACTTCGGACATGCCCGCGATGCTGGTGGAAACCGCGTTCATCTCCAATCCGGATGAAGAACGTCGCCTGATCGACCCGGCCTACCAGCGCAAGATCGCCGGTGCGGTGCTGGACGGTGTGCACACCTTCTTCAGCCGCCAGCCGCCACCGGGCACGTTGTATGCCGCCCGCGCCCAGGCCGAGATCGACGCAGCCGGCACCATGGCCGGCGGCAGCAAGTAACCCGCCGAAGGCGGGTTACTGCTTTCTGTAGAGTCGAGCGGCGCTCGACTGGGCCTTCCCGGTAGCCCGTCAGTCGAGCATGGCTCGACTCTACCCTCGGCCGCTCCGTTATCATCCCCGCATGACGTCTGCTACCCATCCGCGCCCGATCCGGCCATTGCCGGAGATCCTCATCAACCAGATCGCCGCCGGCGAAGTGGTCGAACGTCCTGCGTCGGTGGTCAAGGAACTGGTCGAGAACGCGATCGATGCCGGTGCCAGCCGCGTTGATATCGATCTTGAAGAGGGCGGCGTGCGCCTGATCCGTATCCGCGACAACGGCAGTGGCATCGCACCGGAACAGCTGCCACTGGCGGTTTCACGCCACGCCACCAGCAAGATCGCCGATCTGGACGACCTTGAATCGGTGGCCACGCTCGGTTTCCGTGGCGAAGCGCTGCCGTCGATCGCCTCGGTCAGCCGTTTCACCTTGTCCTCGCGCCGCGCACATGACGAACACGGTTCGGCGCTGCAGATCGAAGGCGGCAAGATCGGCGAAGTGACCCCGCGCGCGCATGCGCCGGGCACCACGGTGGAAGTGCGTGAGCTGTTCTACAACGTACCGGCGCGGCGCAAGTTCCTGCGCGCCGAGCGCACCGAGCTGGGCCATATCGAAGAATGGCTGCGCTCGCTGGCGCTGGCGCGGCCGGATGTCGAACTGCGCGTCTCGCACAACGGCAAGGCCTCGCGCCGCTACAAGCCGGGCGATCTGTATTCCGATGCGCGATTGGCCGAAACGCTGGGCGAGGATTTCGCCAACCAGGCCGTTCGCGTCGACCACAGTGGTGCCGGCCTGCGCCTACATGGCTGGATCGCGCAGCCGCGTTATTCGCGTGCGAGCGCCGACCAGCAGTATCTGTACGTCAACGGCCGTTCGGTGCGCGACCGCAGCGTCGCCCACGCGGTGAAGATGGCTTACGGCGACGTGCTGTACCACGGCCGCCAGCCGGCCTATGTGTTGTTCCTTGAGCTTGACCCGACCCGCGTCGACGTCAACGTGCACCCGGCCAAGCACGAGGTGCGCTTCCGCGACTCGCGGCTGGTCCATGATTTCGTCTACCGCACGCTGAAGGATGCCCTGGCCGATACCCGTGCCGGCATGTCGGCGCAGGAGATCGGTGCTGGCCCGGTGCATCCGGCGGACGCTACTGCTGCACCGATGGCATCAAGTGCAGGCGCGTCGGGTTTCGGGCTGGTGCGTGGGCCTGCGCCCGGTGCCGGCTCAGGCGGCGGTGGTGGTGGTTTTTCCGGCTGGCGCCCGCAGCAGCCCCTTGGGCTGCAGGTGGCTGACGCACCGGCTGCCTATGCCGCGCTGTATGCCGCACCGGCCGGCGCCGAGCGCGGTGCTGCGTTGCCGTCGATGCCGACCGAGAACGGACTGCCGGTCACCAGTGCCGATGCCGGCGTGCCGCCGCTGGGCTACGCGATTGCGCAGCTGCATGGCATCTACATCCTGGCCGAGAACGCCGAAGGCCTGATCGTGGTCGACATGCATGCGGCGCACGAGCGCATCGGCTACGAGCGGCTGAAGAACGCGCACGATGGCATCGGCCTGCAGTCGCAGCCGTTGCTGGTGCCGATCACGCTGGCGGTGGGCGAGCGCGAGGCCGACACCGCCGAAAGCGAAGCCGAAACGCTGGCCGCACTCGGCTTCGAAGTGACCCGTGCCGGCCCCGGTTCGCTGCACGTGCGCAGCATTCCGGCGCTGCTGGCGCATGCCGAACCGGAAGGGCTGCTGCGCGACGTGCTGACCGACCTGCGCGAACACGGCCAGAGCCGGCGTGTGGCAAGTGCGCGCGATGAGCTGCTGTCGACCATGGCCTGCCATGGCGCGGTGCGTGCCAACCGACGGCTGACCGTGCCGGAAATGAACGCGCTGCTGCGCGACATGGAAATCACCGAACGATCGGGCCAGTGCAATCACGGCCGGCCGACCTGGGCCCGTTTTTCGCTGGCGGAGATCGACCGCTGGTTCCTGCGCGGACGTTGAGGGGAGCATCGATGCGTTATCGGGGAATGGGCGGCCTGCTGGCCGCTTTGGTGTTGGCCGCCTGCAGCCCGGCGACGCCGCCGGCACCGGCTTCGGCCGCGGAGGATCCGTCCTATGCCGCCGAGCAGCAGCAGTGGCGGGTGGCGCGCTATCAGGACCTGACCCGGCCGGATGGTTGGACGGCACTGGTTGGCCTGCACTGGCTGCAGAACAAATCCCACTTCGTCGGCAGCGGCGCGACCAATGGCATCCGCTTGGCGGTCGGCCCGGACAAGCTGGGCCTGCTGCGCCGCGAAGGCAGCCAATGGTGGTTCACACCGGAGGCCGGCGTTGACGTCAGCCAGGACGGGCAGCCGGTGCGCGGCCGCATCCGTGTCGACACCGACAAGGATCCGCAGCCGACGCTGCTGGCCTTCGATGGTGGCAAGGGACAGCTCAGCATCATCCGCCGCGGCCCGCGCGATGCGCTGCGGGTCAAGCATGCCGATGCGCCGGCACGCCGCGATTTCGGTGGGCTGGAGTACTGGCCGGGTGGTCCTGATTGGCAGGTGCAGGCACGCTTCATCGCGCACCCGCCGGGCAAGACCCTGCCGATCGTCGATATCACTGGCCTGACCACCGAGATGCCGAACGCAGGCGCCGTCGAGTTCGAACGTGATGGCCGCAGCTGGCGGCTGGAGGCGATTGGTGCCCCCGGCCAATCGCTGTTCCTGATATTTGCCGACCGCACCAGTGGCCGCGGCAGCTATCCGGCCGGGCGTTACCTGGACACCGACGCGCCGGGCGCCGATGGCACGGTGCGCATCGATTTCAACCATGCCTACAACCCACCGTGTGCGTTCACCGCTTACGCGACCTGCCCGTTGGCGCCACCCGAAAACCGGTTGGACCTGCGTGTGGAAGCGGGCGAGAAGGCCTACCACCTGCCTGAAGGAGAAGGCTGATATGCCGATCAGATCCCTGTTGCGTGCCACCGTTCTGTTGGCGGCCTGTGCGCTGGCACCGCTGGTTGCAGCGCGTACCGTGCAAGCCGATACCGCTGGCGCAGCGGCGGCCAAGCCGCCGGTGCCGTTGCTGTGGAAAGTGACCGGCCCGGGCGACTCGCGCCTCTACCTGCTCGGCTCCTTCCACCTGCTGAAGCCGCAGGACTATCCGTTGTCGCCCGATGTCGAACAGGCGTTCGAGGCCTCGCAGCGGGTGGTGTTCGAACTGTCGCCGGAAGACATGCAGTCACCACAGCTGGCCAGCCGCATGGTGCAGGCTGCGGTCCGCACCGATGGCAGCGAGCTCAAGCGTGATCTGGATGCTGCGACCTGGCAGAAGCTGCAGGTGTTCGCCACCGAAAACAAGCTGCCGCTGGCGCAGATGCAGGGGATGAAGCCGTGGTTTGTCGGCCTGAGCATTTCGGTCGGGCAGATGCAGAAGCTGGGCCTGGACCCGGCACTGGGCCTGGACCGTCACTTCATGGAGCGTGCGCAGAAGACCGGGCGCAAGACTGCGGGACTGGAAGACATCGACACCCAGATCGGCATGCTCGACGGAATGACGCTGCAGGAACAGCGGCAGATGCTGGCCGAAGCGCTGGACCAGGCCGGCAAGGCCGACGAGCAGGCACGCCAGTTGCACGACGCCTGGCGTCGCGGTGACGAGCGCGTGCTGTGGACCCGGATGGCGGCGGAAATGCGCCAGCAGTATCCGCAGCTGTATCAGCGCATCAATACCGGCCGCAATGACGCCTGGGTGCCGAAGCTGCTGCCGTACCTGCAGGCCGGGCAGGGCGGCACGCTGGTGGTGGTCGGCACGTTGCACCTGCTGGGCAACGATGGCGTGGTCGAGAAGCTGAAGGCGAAGGGTTACAAGGTCGAGCGCGTATGCACGGGGTGCAAGGCGAAACGCTGACGTATCGTTGGCGCGATGCCAAACAAAACGGCGCGCCAGGGGCGCACCGTTTTCGTATCAGCCGTTGCTGCAGCTCAGCGGCGGGTCTTGCCGCCGGTGCCGGTGCCCGGTTCGTTCGGCTTGTTGCCGGTACCTGCGCCGGTTCCCGTTCCGGTGCCGCCCGGGCGCGGGCCGCCGAAGCCCGTGCCCATGTTGCGCTGGAATTCCTGCCACAGCTCCAGGTTGCGCTCGGTCAACTGGTTCATCATCGCCCACGGGGTCTGGCCCAGCAGGTTGCCCATCTGCTGGCGGAACTGCTGCTGCTGGTCGAGGAAGACCTGCATGCTGCGCTCCAGGTAATTGCCCATGAAGCCCTGCAGGGAATCGCCGTAGAAGCGGATCAGCTGGCTCAGCAGCTGGGTGGACAGCATCGGTTCGCCGTCCTGCTCCTGGTCGGCGATGATCTGCAGCAGGACCGATCGCGTGAGGTCGTCGCCGCTCTTGGCGTCGCGGACTTCGAAGTCTTCACCGTCCAGGATCAGCTGGCGCACGTCCTCGATGGTGATGTAGCTGGAGATCTCGGTGTCGTAGAGACGGCGGTTCGGATACTTCTTGATGATGCGGGTCGCAGCCATGAAGCGGTACTCGTCACAGTAGACGCGCAGCATGGCGCAGTGCAGCAGCCGTTGCAACCGCCTCAGCCCCCGCCAGGCTTGGCTTTCGGCGGCGATCATGTTGCGCAACAAGGGTTTGCGTGCTGCGCAGCATGACTCTTGGCAGGGGCCGGCGGCGTTCGCCGCGATGGCCCGCTGCGCGGCTTACCAACCCATATGGTGGCCGCCGTTGATGTCCAGGTTGCTGCCGGTGATCCACGAGGCTTCATCGGCGACCAGGAACGAGACGCCGTAGGCGATTTCCTCCGGCTTGCCCAGGCGTCCGGTGGGGATGTCGGCGATGATCTTGGCACGCACCTCCTCCGGCACCGCCATCACCATGTCGGTGGCGACGTAGCCGGGCGAAATGGTGTTGACGGTGATGCCGAAGCCGGCGTTCTCGCGCGCCAGCGAGATGGTGAAGCCGTGCATGCCGGCCTTGGCCGCCGCGTAGTTGGCCTGGCCGTACTGGCCCTTCAGGCCGTTGATCGAGCTGATCTGGATGACCCGGCCCCAGCCGCGGCGGCGCATGCCCTCGATGACCGGACGGGTGACGTTGAACACTGAATTGAGATTGGTGTTGATCACATCGTGCCACTGGTCCGCGCGCATGCGGTGGAAGGTGGTGTCGCGGGTGATGCCGGCGTTGTTGACCAGGATCTCGACCGGACCCAGTTCGGCCTCGACCGCGCGCACCAGCGCTTCGGCGCTGCTTGGATCGGAGACATCGCCCGGGAAGATCGACACGCTGTAGCCGCGTTCGGTCATCGCCTGCTGCCAGGCGCGAGCCTTGGCCTCGTCGCGGTAATTGGTGGCGACCCGGTGGCCCTGGTCGGCCAGGCGTTGGCAGATGGCGGTACCGATGCCGCCGGTTCCGCCGGTGACCAGTGCGACGCGAGATGTCATGGAATGCTGTCCGGGTATCAGGTGGGGGAAGGGGGATTCTGCAACATCGGCGCGGAAAGTGCGCCGGCCGGCAGCAGGATGTCGGCGCGCGGCAGCTGGGCGGGGTCGAAGGCCTGTCGAGCCGTGGCCAGCAGTGTGTCCAGATCGTGCGCGTGGTCCAGGGCGGCAGGTGCCTGGCCCAGCAACTGCCAGAGCTGGCGCAGCACGGGCAGCGGGTGCGAACTGTCCACCGGCAGCGCCGCCAGTGACTTGGACAGCTTGTGGCCCGGCGCATCCAGGAGCAGCGGCAGGTGCCAGTAGCGCGGCACCGCCAGGCCCAACGCCTGCTGCAGCAGGATCTGCCGCGCGGTGGAATCGAGCAGGTCGGCGCCGCGCACCACTTCAGTCACGCCCTGTGCGGCGTCATCGACCACCACGGCCAGCTGGTAGGCCCAGCAGCCATCCGCGCGGCGCAGCACGAAGTCGCCAACCTCGGCATGCACGTCCTGCTGCTGCGGACCACGCAGGCCATCGTCGAAATGCACGATGCTGCCCGGTGGCACGCGGAAACGGACGGCGGGGTCCGGTCGAGATTGCCGGGCGACGCAACGATGGTGGATGCCGCCGCTGGCAGCCAGCTCGCTGCGGCTGCAGTGGCAGACAAAGGCCAGATCATCGGCCAGCAGTACATCCAACGCGGCCTGGTAGGCCCCGCCGCGGGCGCTCTGCCAGAGGATCGGGCCATCATGGACCAGGCCGAACGCCGTCAGCGCCTGCAGCTGTGACTCGGCGGCACCGGGCACGGTGCGCGGCGGGTCGACGTCTTCGATGCGCAGCCGCCACAGGCCGCCGTGATGGCGAGCGAGCAGCCAGCTGCCGAAGGCGGCGAGCAGGGATCCGGGGTGGAGCAGGCCGGTCGGCGAGGGCGCGAAGCGGCCGCAGGGAACATTGGCGGTCATGCAGGCTGAATCGTCGGTCAGGTTGGCGCTTGAATTCAAGCTGACCACACCGCAAATTGACCGGTATCGACCCCTTCCAAGCCGGATTTTCCCATGTTCACCCGCATTGCCCTGTTCCTGGCGACCAATTTCGCGGTCCTGATCCTCGCCAGCATCGTGATGTCGTTGCTGGGGGTCAATTCGAACCAGATGAGCGGCCTGCTGGTCATGGCCGCGATCTTTGGTTTTGGTGGCTCCCTCATCTCGCTGCTGCTGTCCAAGTGGATGGCCAAGCGCTCCACCGGTGCGGTGGTGATCACCGAGCCGCGCAACCAGACCGAGCGCTGGCTGCTGGCCACCGTCGAGCGCCAGGCCAAGGCGGCCGGTATCGGCATGCCGGAAGTGGCGGTGTATGACGGCCCGGAGATCAATGCTTTCGCCACCGGTGCCAACCGCAACAACGCGCTGGTGGCGGTGTCCACCGGCCTGCTGCACAACATGAGCGAAGACGAGGCCGAAGCGGTGCTGGGCCATGAAATCGCCCACGTCGCCAACGGTGACATGATCACCATGGCGCTGCTGCAGGGTGTGCTGAACACCTTCGTGATCGTGCTGGCCCGCGTGGTGGGCGGTGTCATCGACAGCGCGCTGTCGGGCAACCGCGAAGGCGGTGGCCGCGGCTTTGCGTACTACATCATCGTGTTCGTGCTGGAGATGGTGTTCGGCCTGTTCGCGACGATGATCTCGATGTGGTTCTCGCGCCATCGCGAGTTCCGCGCCGACGCCGGCGGTGCCTCGCTGGCCGGCCGCCAGAAGATGATCGCTGCGCTGGAGCGCCTGCAGCTCAACCACGGCCAGAGCACGCTGCCGACCCAGATCGCAGCCTTCGGTATTGCCGGTTCGACCGCGAAGAAGCTGTTCATGAGCCACCCGCCGCTGGAAGAGCGCATCGCCGCGCTGCGGGCGTCGACGGTGGCGTAAGCCTCCGTACTTCCACGGTAGTGCAGGAACGCCTGGCCTCGCGCCGGGCGTTTTTGTTTTGCGCGCGCACGCATTGGTGGCGCCAGGCGATGCCTGGGATCATTTCCGCGACCGCGGAGGGGTGTCACTTTCTTTGCGCGCAAAGAAAGTAACCAAGGAAACGCTCCGCCGGCCGCGAGCCGTCGCTACGCGCCGGTACCCTGCGCTTCTCGGTGAATAAGGGGACGGCGCCGAACTCGCTGCGCTCAAACACCGGCGCCTCTCCGCCCCTGATTCCCCTGCGATGCTCGGCTCGCTCAAGGCGGACTGGAAGTCAAGTTCAACGGCAAAAGCATCCACGCGTGGCGTGGATCTACTGGGTGCAGCTGTGGCATTTGACCTTGGGACCCGCCTTGAGCGGGCCGAGGAGCGCAGGGTACCGATGCGCAGCATCGGCTCGCGCCCTGGCGGCGTGTTTCTTTGGTTACTTTCTTGATGGCGCACATCCATGTGCGCCACCCTACGGGCCGGCTACGCCGTTCCGGACTGCTCCTGCAACTCGGTGCACGAGCAAAGAAAGTGACAAGCACGATCACTGCGGATACGAAAACGGCACCCTCGCAGGTGCCGTCTCCATGAACCGCTTTACACGGAATCTCAGAACTTCGCGTCGAACTCCGCCGCGTAGCCGGTGTTGACCAGCACCTTCTGCAGCGACTCGGCCACCTTCAGGTTGCCGGCCACGATCTGATGGG
This sequence comes from Stenotrophomonas maltophilia, assembly GCF_002138415.1. Classification (NCBI taxonomy): domain Bacteria; kingdom Pseudomonadati; phylum Pseudomonadota; class Gammaproteobacteria; order Lysobacterales; family Lysobacteraceae; genus Stenotrophomonas; species Stenotrophomonas maltophilia. Next base: position 3,118,256 of record NZ_CP015612.1, on the reverse strand, counting down.
TCTCCGGGCCGCGGTTGTCCATGCGGCCCAGGGTCGCGCCCTTGAAGTCGCAGACCTTGCCGCCCGCTTCGCGGACCAGCAGCAGGCCGGCGGCGATGTCCCATGCCTTCACGCCGGCTTCGAAGTAGGCGTCGGCGCGGCCGCAGGCCACGTAGGCCAGGTCCAGCGCGGCCGAACCGGTGCGGCGGATGTCCTCGCCGTGCACCAGCAGGGCGTCCACCGCCTTCAGCTGGGCGCTGGCGCGGTTGCGCTCGCGCGGGGCGAAGCCAGTGTGGATCATGGTGCCTTCCAGGTCCTTGCGGTCGGCCACGCGGATGCGGCGATCGTTCAGCACGGCACCAGCGCCACGGCTGGCGGTGAACAGTTCATTGCGCAGCGGGTCGAAGATGACCGCATCGGTCGGCTCGCCGTTTTCGACCAGGGCGATCGACACGCAGTAGTGCGGCACGCCGCGCAGGTAGTTGCTGGTGCCGTCCAGCGGGTCGATGACCCACATCTGGCGGCGCTCGCCCTGCACGCCACCTTCTTCACCGAAGATGCCGTAGTCCGGGTAGGCGCGCTTGAGTTCCTTGACGATGACCTTTTCCGCGTCCGCATCCACTTCGCTGGCGTAGTCCATCCGGCCCTTCTGCACCACGTTCAGTGCCTCGAGCTTGTTGATGTTGCGCAACAGGACGTTGCCGGCGAGGCGGGCGGCCTTGACCATGACGGTTACGGCGGGTTTCTGCATGGCGTGGGCTCCCGGAAAGGCAGAAGAGATGGACTGGCGGGGGAAAAGAGCGGGTCCGGCGCAGTGGCCGGCCGCACAGTTTACCATTGGTCATCGTCCAGCTCGACCTTTTCCCTGTTCATGTCCCAGTTTCCTGCCGCCACCCGCCTCCGATTCGTCCTGGTCGGTACCCAGCACCCCGGCAACATGGGCGCTGCCGCCCGTGCCCTGAAGACCATGGGCCTGGCCCGCCTGGTCCTGGTTGCCCCCGAAAAGCCGCTGGATGAGGAGGCCTTCCGCCGCTCGGCCGGTGCCGAAGACGTGCTGGGGGACGCCCCGGTGGTGGCCACCCTGGCCGAGGCCGTGGCTGACTGCCGCCTGGTGCTGGGCTGCACCGCCCGTGCCCGCCGCGTGCAGCTGGAGGAGTACCTGCCGGCCGATGCCGCTGCCCGCGCGGTGGCCAAGGCCGGCGAGGGGGCCGAGGTGGCGCTGGTGTTCGGCCGTGAGCGCACCGGCCTGACCAATGAGGAACTGCAGCTTTGCCATGCAGCGGTGCACATCCCGTCCGACCCGGAGTTCAGCTCGCTCAACCTGGCTGCCGCCGTGCAGGTGCTGGCCTATGAAACGCGCATGCAGCTGCTGGGTGCGCAGCCTGCGGCCGACGCCGAGCCGGGCTTCCGCGAGCAGGCGGCCAGCCACGAGCAGATGGAGAGCTTCTTCGCCCAGCTTGGCGACACGCTGGACGAGATCGATTTCCACAAGGGCCGCGCCCCGGAATCGGCGATGCGCAAGCTGCGCCGCCTGTTCCTGCGCAGCGAGCCCAGCGAGCAGGAAGTGCGCCTGCTGCGCGGCATCCTCGCCGACACCCAGCGCATGGCGCGACTGGCCCAGGCAGGCGGCAAGGACAGCTGACGACGTTTTCATTTTTTCGGGTAGTCTGTCTGGATACCCAGGGGGGATGAAGCCGGTGTCGGGTCTGCGAAAGGCAATGCAGGGGGGACTGCTGAGCCTGGCCATGGTCCTGCTGGCCGGGACGGTGCATGCAGCACCGGACCCGGTGCTGGTGCTGGGCCGGATCAGCGATGATCCCAAGGCCCACTACGAGCAGCTGCAGCCCTTGCTGGACTATGTGGTGGCGCGCATGCACGACGTTGGCATCAAGGAGGGGAGGATCCTGATGGCACGCGACCCGCAGCAGATGGCCAGCTATCTGCGGCGGGGCAGGGTCGACTGGGTCACCGAAACCTCGGGTACGGCGGTGGCGCTGGGCCAGCGCAGTGGCGCACGACCGCTGCTGCTGACCGAGCGCAATGGCGTGCGCGAGTACCAGACAGTGTTCTTCGTGCGCAGCGACAGCCCGATCCAGCGCGTGCAGGATCTGCGCGGGCACCGCCTGGCGCTGCAGAACACGGCGTCGACCAGCGCCTATCTGGTGCCGGTGATGACCCTGCTGCAGGAAGGGTTGTCGCCGCAGATCCTGGCGGGGACGTGGGACATGCCGGGGCGGGACAGCGTGGGCTACGTGTTCGCGCGCAGCGAGTTGAACATCGCGACGTTCGTGCACAAGGGCGTGGTCGATGTGGGGGCGGTGAGCAGCGTGGACTGGAATGACGAGCGGCGGGTGCCGGCTGCGTTCCGCCGCGACTTCCGCGAACTGCTGCGTACCGGACCCTACCCCCGCGCGGTGGAAATGGTCCGCGCCGACCTTGATCCGCGGGTGCGGGATCGCTTGCAGGAAGTGCTGCTGCAGGCGGCCAGCGACCCACAGGCGCAGGGAGCGTTGCATCGGTTTTTTGGCACTTCCGGTTTCCACCGCGTCGATGCGCATGCGCAGCAGCGGTTGGATGAATTGAAACAAGGATTGACGCGCGTGCGGATGGAAGTGGAATGAAGTGGCTGGGCTCGGGAATGCAGGCCCGGTTCCTGCTCGCGATGGGCGGGGCGATGGTCGTGGTGGTGGCGATCCTGGCGGTATTGCTGGGGCGTCAGGCGGCAATGCAGGGCGAAGTGCGCAACCTCAGTGGTGGCGTCATCCATGAATTGTTCGACCGCAGCGTGCGCAGCCGCGGCGAAGCGATGGCGCGCGAGCTGTCCGACGCGCTGGCCAACCCGTTGTACTACCGCGATCTGGACCAGGTCGGCGCGCTGGTACGCGGCACCGCGCGGCAACCGGTGGTGCGCTATGTGCTGGTGTTCGACGAACGTGGCCGGCTGGTGCATGACGGTTCGATCGAGGTATCCGGATTCGGCCAGCCGATGGCCGATCCACTGGCACCCGGGGCTGCCGCCGCGCAGGCGTTGGTGGTGCAGGAATCGCCTAAGGTGCTCGACAACGCGATGCCGATCATGATCGGCAACCAGCGCATTGGTGGCGTCCGGGTCGGCATGGCGCTGGATGAGGTGCAGCAGCGCGAGCAGGCGGCCAACGCCACCCTGGGCGAGCGCCTGCAGCAGGTCGGCAGCCGCCACCTGGGCTGGCTGCTGCTGATGCTGGGCCTGCTGGTGGTGATTGGCGTTGTGGTGATCCTGTACGTGCAGCGCACCCTGGTCGCGCCGATCCGTGATCTTGCCATCGCCGCCCGTCGCATCGAAGCCGGTGACTACCAGACGCCCCTGGCCGAGAACACCCGCGACGACGAGGTCGGCGAACTGGTGCGCGGTTTCGCCCGGATGCGTGATGCGATCGCCCGCCATGACCGCGAAGTGCGGCGCATGGCCTATACCGACGCGCTGACCGGGCTGACCAACCGGCTGGCATTCCGCGAGGCGCTTGATCATCGGCTGATGGCTGCCCGTGCCGCCAATCACCGGTTGGGCCTGTTGTTCGCCGATATCGACGATTTCAAGCGGGTCAATGACACCCTTGGCCACGAAGCCGGCGATGAGGCATTACTGCAGTTCGCCCAGCGTATTGGACGCGCGGTTACCGAGGCCGGGGGCGATGAAGCCCTGCTGGCCCGCTTCGGCGGCGACGAGTTCGTGATTCTGGTGGGCGACGGTGATGTGGCCGCCAACGCGCGGCTGCTGGCCGAAGTGCTGGTGCGCGAGCTGGGCAAGCCGTTGGTGGTGCAGGGCAGGGAACTGTTCCTGGGCACCTCGATCGGCGTGACCCTGTTCCCGGACGATGCCGCCGATGCAACCACGCTGCTGAAGAACGGCGACATCGCCATGTACCAGGCGAAAATGGCCGGCAAGAACTGCTATCGCTATTACAGCCGGGCGATGGACCACGCGGTCGAGCGTCGCGTGCATATGGAACAGGAGCTGCGCGGTGCCTGGGAGCGCGGCGAACTGCGCCTGGCCTACCAGCCGATCTTCCGCATGCGCGACCGCCGCATGGTCGGCGTCGAAGTGCTGCTGCGCTGGCAGCATCCGACCCTGGGTACGATTCCGCCGTCGGTGTTCATCGAAGTGGCCGAGCAGAGTGGGTTGATCGAGATCATCGGCCCGAAGGTGCTGCGTGCGGCCTGCATGGAGGCCTCGCAGTGGCCACGCGGCGCGAGCGGCGATGATCTGTTCGTGTCGGTCAATGTGTCGCCGCGGCAGCTGCGCGGCGGCGAGCTGCCGGCACTGGTTGCGCAGTGCCTGCATGAATCCGGGCTGCCGGCCTCGCGCCTGCATCTGGAGCTGACCGAAACCGCCGTGATCGGCGACGAGATGGTTGCCGCGCAGCTGCTGGACAAGCTGCACCGCACCGGCGTGAAGGTCTGGCTGGACGATTTCGGGACCGGCTTCTCCGGACTCAGCCACCTGCGCCAGGTACCGGTGGACGGGGTGAAGATCGACAAGAGCTTCGTGGCCGACATGCAGCGCGATCCCGACGACCTGGCCCTGACCACGGCGATCATTGCCATGGCCCACGCGCTGGGCATCACGGTGGTGGCCGAGGGCATCGAGCAGCAGGCGCAGTACGAGCTGCTGGCCCAGCGCGGCTGCGACCTCGGCCAGGGCTATTGGCTGAGCCACCCGGTGACCGCCACCGAAGTGGTGCGGATGATCGAATCGGGCGTCTGACCCCAAAAAAGGGGACGGAGGGAATTAAGTCGCAAATGCATAAGCGACTTAATTCCCTCCGTCCCCTTTTTTGTTACAGCGGGCGCTTGCTCGGGTCGCCGGGCAGTTCGCGCACCAGCTTGGGGATCAGGTAGCCGGACAGGCGTGCGGTCAGGCCGGCAATCAGCGCCTTGGCCTGGGTGTCGTCCACTTCGAAGTGGGCCACGCCCTCGACCCGGTCCAGCTGGTGCAGGTAATAGGGCAGCACGCCAGCAGCAAAGCTGCGCTCGCTCAGGTCCTGCAGGGCCTGCACGCTGTCGTTGACCCCGCGCAGCAGGACGGCCTGGTTCAGCAGCTGGGCACCGACGCCGCGCAGGCGGCCCATCGCCGCGTCCACGCTGGCGTCAAATTCGTTGGCATGGTTGGCATGGACCACGATCGCCAGCGGCCACGGCAGGCTGCCCAGCCAGGAGACCAGTTCATCGTCCACGCGCTCGGGCAGCACGATCGGCAGGCGGGTGTGGATGCGCAGCCGGCGGATGTGCGGTATCTGGCGCAGGGCGTCGGTCAGTTCCACCAGCTTGTGCGTGGCCAGCGACAGCGGGTCACCACCGGACAGGATCACCTCGTCGATGTCCGGGTCGGCCGCGATGGCGGCTACGGCCTCCTGCCAGCCACCCTTGGCGGCGTTCTCCGCGCCATAGTCGAAGTGGCGGCGGAAGCAGTAGCGGCAATTGATCGCGCAGCTGCCGGTGGCGACCAGCAGGGCACGGCCACGGTACTTCTGGATGACGCCGGTGGCCTTCTTGGCCGCGCCATCGCCCACCGCATCGAAGCTGAACCCGGGCGCCGGGCGCATTTCCGCGTCGATCGGCAGCACCTGGCGCAGCAGCGGGTCGGCCGCATCGCCCGGGCGCATGCGGGCCACGAAGCCCTCGGGTACGCGCAGCGCGAACTGGGCCATGGCCGCCTCCGAGACGCCCAGCGCGGCCGGGTCCAGCTGCAGCCGGGCCAGCAGCGCGTGCGGGTCGCGCAGCGCCTGGCGCCAGAGCTGCTGCCAGCGCGCGGGCGCACCTGGCGACTGGGGCCGTGGGAAGGCGGAAAGCTGCATGGAGAGGGGGCCTGCGGTTATCATGGGGGCAGAAAAACAGTCGCCCACCGGCATCCGGTGGGCTTTCCATTCTAACGGCTCGCCGCACCCGCGGCGTTTTTGCCACTCAGGAGTTTACGCATGGCCAGCTACGGCATGAACGACGTCAAGAACGGGATGAAGATCCTGGTCAACAACCAACCGGCCGTCATCATCGACACCGAATACGTCAAGCCGGGCAAGGGCCAGGCCTTCACCCGCGTGAAGTACCGCCTGATCAAGGACGGCCGTACCCAGGAAGTCACCATGAAGTCGACCGACTCGCTGGATGCAGCCGACGTCGTCGATACCGACATGAACTTCATGTACAGCGACGGCGAGTACTGGCACTTCATGGACCCGGAATCCTTCGAGCAGGTCCAGGCCACAAAGGCCGGCATGGGCGGCGCCGAGAAGTGGCTGAAGGGCGAAGAGTCCTGCGTGGTCACCCTGTGGAACGGTGAGCCGATCTTCGTGCAGCCGCCGAACTTCGTCGAACTGAAGATCACCGAGACCGATCCGGGCGTCCGTGGCGACACCTCGGGCGGTGGCGGCAAGCCGGCCACCCTGGAAACCGGCGCCGTGGTCCGCGTGCCGCTGTTCGTCAACCAGGACGAAGTGATCCGCGTCGACACCCGTTCGGGCGAATACTCCGCACGCGTCAAGTAATCCGGCGCAGCCGGATTACCTGTAGAGCCGAGCCATGCTCGGCTTTCCGGGCACCGCCCGGAACCCGTTGCCGGCGCCGATGGCGCCGCAACGGACAGCCGCCGGGCATGGCCCGGCGCTACCGCCTCCAGCCAGGCCCTTCTCCCCCAGCCAGTGAGCCCGCATGAGCGATAGCCCGCACCTCCCCGAAGCCTGCGACCTGCTCATCGAAGCCGGTTACGTCGTTCCGATCGAGCCGCACGCGGTGGTGCTGGAAGACCATGCCGTTGCCGTGCGTGGCAGCGAGATCGTGGCCATCCTGCCGCGTGCCGAGGCGCGCGCACGGTTCCGCGCCACCCAGGTGGTGAGCCGCCCCGAGGCGGCGCTGATGCCGGGCCTGGTCAACGCGCACACGCACAACCCGATGACCCTGCTGCGCGGCGTCGCCGACGACCTGCCGCTGATGACCTGGCTGCAGCAGCACATCTGGCCGGTGGAAGCGGCGGTGATCGGCCCCGAATTCGTTGCCGACGGCACCACCCTGGCCATCGCCGAGATGCTGCGCGGCGGCACCACCTGCGCCAACGAGAACTACTTCTTCGGCGACGTGCAGGCCGCGGTCTACAAGAAGCACGGTTTCCGCGCGCTGGTCGGCGCGGTCATCATCGATTTCCCCACCGCCTGGGCCAAGACCGACGACGAGTACTTTGCCAAGGCCGGTGAACTGCACGACCAGTGGCGCACCGACCCGCTGATCGGCACCGCGTTCGCGCCGCATGCGCCGTACACCGTCAACGATGCCAACTTCGAGCGGGTGCGGATGCTGTCCGACCAGCTCGACATGCAGGTGCACCTGCACACCCACGAGACCGCGCAGGAGATCAACGATTCGATCAAGCTGCACGGCCAGCGCCCGCTGGCGCGGCTGGATCGGCTCGGCCTGGTCAACGACCGCCTGATCGCGGTGCACATGACCCAGCTGACCGATGCGGAAATCCACCTGTGCGCCGAACGTGGCGTCAGCGTGGTGCACTGCCCGGAATCGAACCTGAAGCTGGCCTCCGGTTTCTGCCCGGCCTGCGCCCTGCAGCGCGCAGGCGTCAACCTGGCCATCGGTACCGACGGCTGCGCCAGCAACAACGACCTGGACATGTTCAGCGAGAACCGCACGGCGGCCATCCTGGCCAAGGCCGTGGCCGACGATGCCACCGCGCTGGACGCGGCCACCACGCTGCGTGCCTCCACGCTGGGCGGCGCCCGCGCGCTGGGCTTCGGTGACCGCATCGGTTCGATCGAAGTCGGCAAGCAGGCCGACCTGGTCTGCGTCGACCTGTCCGCACTGGAAACCCAGCCGCTGCACAACGTGCTGTCGCAGCTGGTGTACGCCACCGGCCGCCAGCAGGTCAGCGATGTCTGGATTGCCGGCAAGCCGAAGCTGGTGCAGCGCGAGCTGGTCGGCATGGACCTGCCGGGCATCATCGCCAACGCGCGCCAGTGGCGCGAGCGCATCCGTCATATCCGCGCCTGAACCCCGGCGCCGCAAGGACTCCCTCATGACTGCCCCCCACGCTTCCTCCAATTTCGATCAGGCCGAGCTGGACAAGTTCGCCGCGCTGGCCAACCGCTGGTGGGACGCTGACGGCCCGCAGAAGCCGCTGCATGCGCTGAATCCCGTACGCCTGAAATACGTGGCTGACCGCGTGCAGTTGCGCGGTGCCCGCGTGCTCGACATCGGCTGCGGTGGTGGCCTGCTGAGCGAAGCACTGGCCCAGGCCGGCGCCGACGTCACCGCGATCGACCTCGCCCCGGAGCTGGTCAAGGTGGCGCGCCTGCATGCACTGGAAAGCGGCGCCAAGGTCGATTACCGGGTGCAGGCCGCCGAGGACCTGGCCGCCGAACAGCCGGGCAGCTTCGACGTGGTCACCTGCATGGAAATGCTCGAGCACGTGCCCGATCCGGGCGCGATCATCGAAGCCTGCAAGCGCCTGCTGAAGCCCGGTGGCCACCTGTTCCTGTCGACCATCAACCGCACCGCTGCCGCGTTCGCGGTGGCGATTGTCGGCGCCGAATACGTGGCACGGCTGCTGCCCAAGGGCACCCACCACTACCAGGAATTCATCAAGCCGGCCGAGCTGGCACGCTGGCTGCGTGAGGCCGATGTGCAGCTGGTGGATGTGAGCGGCATGGCCTATGAGCCGTGGCGCAACCATGCCCGGCTGAGCAGCCGCACCGACATCAACTACCTGGCCTACGCGGTCAAGCCGGCATGACCACGGCCAGCTTCCCGCGGGCAGTGCTGTTCGACCTGGACGGCACGCTGCTGGACAGTGCGCCGGATTTCGTCGCGACCTGCAATGCGATGCTGGCCGAGCGCGGGCGTGCGCCGATCGATCCGGCAATGTTGCGTCCGGTGGTGTCGAAGGGCTCGCGTGCAATGGTGAGCGCCGCCTTCCCGGAACTGGATGTTGCCGCACGCGATGCGCTGATTCCGGAATTCCTGCAGCGCTACGAAGCGTTGATCGGCCAGCACGCGGTACTGTTCGATGGCGTGGCCGGCATGCTTGCCGCGCTGGATGAGGCCGGTACGGTGTGGGGCATCGTCACCAACAAGCCCGAGTGCCTGGCGCGCTTGATCCTGCCGCAGCACGGCTGGCAGCAGCGCTGCGCGGTACTGGTGGGTGGTGACAGCCTGGCCGAGCGCAAGCCGCATCCGCTGCCGTTGCTGCACGCCGCGCAGGCCATCGGCATTGCCGCCGAAGACTGCGTGTACGTGGGTGACGACGAGCGCGACATCATCGCCGCGCGTGCCGCGGCCATGCCGTCGGTGGCGGCGTTGTGGGGCTATCGCCTGCACAGCGACGATCCGCTGGCCTGGCAGGCCGACGTGCTGGTCGAGAACGCCGAACTTCTGCAACTGGCCAGCCTCTGGCCGACCCGGCCGGCAGCCCCGGCCCAGCCGTAAGGAATGGTGTAGTGAGCAGTACCGCGCTGGACAGTTTCCTCGACAAGTGGCGCAGCCGTTGGCCGGAATGGTCGGTGGCCGCCCCGTTCGTGGCCGAATCACAACGCGAGCTGGCCGTGGCGTGGTTTGCGCTGCTGCAGGAGTTCGACGACATGCTCAACACAAGCGGCGACCCGTTGCCGGCCGACGCCAAGCTGGCGTGGTGGGGCGAGGAGCTGCGCAGTTGGGCCGGGCATCGTTCGCGCCATCCGCTGGGCCGGCTGCTGGAGCCGGTGCGTGCGCCGTGGGCGCAGTTGGCCGAAGCGCTGCCGGATCTGGTTGAAGCGCGCACGGTCGCGCTGGATGCGGCCGGTGCCGAGCGCGCGCTGGCGAACTATGCCGAGGCCGTGGCCGCGGTGGAGGCGGCCTTGTTCGCCGACAAGCCGCGGACCGGCGCCGGTCGCGCGGTGCAGCTGCAGACCCTGGCCCAGCGCCTGCAGGATGCTGGCGTGGCTGGTGTGCCGCGCAGCCTGCTGGATGAGGACGCCAGCAACGCCACGCAGCGTTGGGCACAGCACCTGTTGAAGGGCTGGACCACCCGCGTGCCGGGCCCGCGCGCGCGCCGCGTGTGGTCCAGCCTGGCGCGTGCGCGCGTTGCTGCACAGGCCGCAGGCAAGCCGATCGAAGCCACGCCGGTGCGCACCCTGCTGCGCGTATGGTGGGCTGCCCGCGGCTGAACCCTCGGCCTGCTGACTGCTTCTGGTGGGTGCGGACCTTGGTCCGCACGCTCTGAGGGGCTGTGCCGACCAAGGTCGGCACCCACCAAAGCGCATTGCTTGCGTTACTTCCGTTCCAGCACCAGCAGCGGGTCGATGCGGGTGTCGAACCAGTTCATGCCCCAGTGCAGGTGCGGGCCGGTGGCGCGCCCGGTGGCGCCGACGGCGGCGATCACCTGGCCTTGTTCCACACGGTCGCCGACCTTCACGTCGATGCGCGACAGGTGCAGGAAGTTGGAGCTGACACCGAAACCGTGGTCGAGCAGCAGCGTGCCGCCGGTCAGGTACAGGTCCGGACCGGCGAAGGTGACAATGCCGGCGGCCGGTGCCTTGACCGGCGTGCCGGTCGGCACCGCGATGTCCATGCCGGAATGACCGGCACCGGGCTGCCCGTTGTACACGCGCGCATTGCCGAAGCGACCGCTGATGCGGCCCTGCACCGGCCAGATGAAGGTCTGGGTGAAATCGGTACGGTCGTCATCGCGGGCACGCGCGGCAGTCACCTGCGCCTGTTCGCGCTTGATCCGCTCGGCAATCGCCGGCGGCGGATTGACCGTCTTCGGCGGCACGCCGTTGACCCGCTCGGTGGGCCAGTCGCGCGGCGTCACCGCAATGGTCGCGGTCTCGCTGTCACCATCGGGGCGCTGCACCTGCACGCGCAGCGGGCCCTTCTCGTCACGGCCGATGCCGAACACCACGCTGCCGTAGCCGCTCACCCGCAGCTGGCGACCGGCGTACTGCACGCGGCTGCCTGCGGGTACCTTGCCGATCACCAGCGCGCCCTGCGACGCGCTGGCCGGGAACACCACGCGGCTGTCGATCAGGCTGCCGATGCCGTCCTGCGCCTGCGCTGGGGATGAGGAAAACAGGGGCGCGGCCAGCAGCAGCGCCCCGATCAGAAGTGCCGAACGCATCAGCGGTCGTAGGTCATGCGCTGGCCGGCGGGTTCACCCACCAGCGTGCTGCCGTCCCACACCAGCTGGCCGTTGACCCAGGTGGAGGCGATGCGCGAACGGAAGGTGGTGCCTTCAAACGGAGACCAGCCGCACTTGGACAGCACGTCCTCGCGCTTGACCGTGAACGGCACGTCCTCGACCAGCACCAGATCGGCGAAGTAGCCCTCGCGCAGGAAGCCGCGCTCCTCGACGTCGAACAGCTGCGCCGGGGCATGCGCGAACTTCTGCACCACCTGCTCGCGGGTCAGCTTGCCTTCGTGCACGCGCTCCAGCGCGGCCACCAGCGCGTACTGCACCAGCGGCAGGCCCGACGGCGCCTGTGCGTAGGGCTTCTGCTTCTCTTCCCAGGTGTGCGGCGCATGGTCGGTGGCCAGCACGTCCAGCACGTCATCGGCCAGCGCCGCGGTGATCGCCTCGCGGTCGGACACTTCCTTGATCGCCGGGTTGCACTTGATCAGGTTGCCCTTGGTCGCATAGTCCGGGCGCGCGAAGTGCAGGAAGTGCACGCAGGTTTCGGCGGTGATCTGCTTGCGGCTGCCGTCGGCGCGGATCAGCGGACCCTTCTCGAACAGCGCCAGCTCGTCGGCGGTGGAGATGTGCAGCACGTGCAGGCGGGTGCCGTGCTTGCGCGCCAGCGACATCGCCAGGCGGGTGGACTTGATGCAGGCCTCGCGCGAACGGATGTCCGGGTGCATGTCCGGGGTCAGCGCGTCGCCGTACTTCTCCTGGAAGGCCTTCAGGTTGGCATCGATCATCGGCGTGTCTTCGCAGTGCGTGATGATCGGGGTCGGGCATTCGCGGAAGATCGCGTCCAGCGTTTCCGGGTTGTCGACCAGCATGTTGCCGGTCGAAGCACCCATGAACACCTTCACGCCGGGCGCCTTCTTCGGGTCCAGCGCACGGATCGCCTCCAGGTTGTCATTGCTGGCGCCGTGGTAGAAGCCGTAGTTGGCCCAGGCGCGGCCGCGCGCGAGCTCGTACTTGGCTTCCAGGATGGTTGAATCCAGCGTCGGCGGGTTGGTGTTGGGCATGTCCATGAAGCTGGTCAGGCCACCGGCCACGGCCGCGGCCGATTCGCTGGCGATGTCGCCCTTGTGGGTCAGGCCCGGCTCGCGGAAGTGCACCTGGTCGTCGATCATGCCGGGCAGCAGCCAGCGCCCGGCCGCGTCCACCACCTGCTCGCCGTCGCGCGGCGCCAGCCCGTTGCCGATCTGCGCGATGCGGCCGTTCTCGATGCGCAGGTCGCCGTCGAAGGTGCGGCCTTCGTTGACCATGCGGGCGTTGGTGATGAGGGTGGAGGACATGTCAGTGTTTTCCTGTGCAACGGCAAGAGGGGGCGTTGGGAGACTCGGGCACGGGGTCGAAGCCGCCGGGATGGAACGGGTGGCAGCGACCGAGCCGGCGCGCACCCAGCCAGCTGCCGCGCAGCGGGCCGTGCCGCGAGATGGCGTCCATCGCGTATTCAGAACAGCTCGGCACGAAACGGCAGCGTGGCCCCAGCAAGGGGCTGATGAAGCGCTTGTAGAAGCGCAGCAGGGCGATGAGCAGGCGCGAGATCACCCAGTCATCTTATGCCAGTTGGCATGAAGGCCGCATTTGTGCAGGATGGGCCGTTGGTCGCATGTCGCCGATGGCCTGCGACCGGTACCAGCACCTTCGGGTGCTGGCCAGGTTCCGTACCGCGCAAGGCGGTCCGTGTTCGTCGGACTGCCTCCAAGGGCGCCTTGACTCCAGGACTGAATGGAGCAGGGGGTCGAGGTTGCTGCTGCGGGTCGGGTAGGCTATAAAGGCCCGCTTTCCCGGGCCCCGGGGAATCCAAGGAAGAGCGTTTCGTGGCTGCTAAAAAAACTGCAAAGAAGGCCGCAACGGCCGCCAAGAAAACCGCCAAGCCTGTTGTGAAGAAGTTGGCGGCAAAGCCCGTTGCCAGGAAACCGGCCAGCAAGCCGGTGACCAAGGCAGCGTCCTCGCAACCGGCGGCCAGGAAGGCCACCGCAAAGAAAACGCCGGTCAAGGCAACCAAGCCGGTGACGAAGAAGGCTGCTGCGCCCGCCAAGGCCAAGCCTGCCGCTGCCAGCAAGAAGGCGCCGGTGGTGAAGAAAGCCGCCAGCAAGGCGGCGCCGGTGAAGAAGGCCGCCGCCAAGCCGGTGGCCAAGAAGGCAGCAGCCAAGCCGGCGCCCAAGGCGGTGGTGAAAAAGGCTGCAGCCAAGCCGGTCGCCAAGCCCGCGGCAAAGAAGGTCGCTGCAGCTAAACCGGTTGCCACGCCTGCCGCTGTAAAGAAGGTTGCCAAGAATGTTGCCGCGCCGGCCGTCAAGCCGACCCCGGCCCCAGTAGTGAAGTCCGCACCGAAGCCTGCTGCCAAGCCGGCTCCGGCCAAGCCTGTCCCGGCCAAGACCGTGGCAGTGGCAGCAGCCCAACCGGCCCCCAAGCCGGCCCCGGCCGCCGCTCCTGCCGCCTCGAAGGCCCCGCAATCCAAGAATCCCGTGCCCGTTTCGAAATCGCCTGCCAAAACCGCCGTGAAATCCGATTCCGCCCCGAAGACCGTGTCGCGCCCTGTCGGCAAGGTTGCCGTGGCCGTCGCCGCCCGCTCGGCGGCACCGGCCCCGCGCAGCAAGTACAAGGTGGTCGAATACAAGACCGACGAGGCCACTGGCCGCCCGATCCTGCCGGCTGGCTACAAGCCGTCCTCGGAAGAGGAATACATGAGCCCGCTGCAGCAGGAATATTTCCGTCAGCGCCTGCAGAACTGGCGCGCGGACCTGGTCGAAGAGTCCAAGCAGACCATCGAGAACCTGCGCGAGGAAGTGCGTGACATCGGCGACGAAGCCGAGCGTGCGACCCGCGAGACCGAGAACTCGCTGGAACTGCGTACCCGCGACCGCTACCGCAAGCTGATCGGCAAGATCGACAGCACCCTGAAGCGCCTGGAAGCGGGCGACTACGGCTACTGCGTCGACACCGGCGAAGAAATCGGCCTGGAGCGCCTGGAAGCGCGCCTCACCGCCGAACGCACCATCGACGCCCAGGAGCGTTGGGAGCACCTGCAGAAGCAGCAGGGCGACTGATTCCAGATCGTTGTCTGGTCATGCGAAAAACCCGGCTCCGGCCGGGTTTTTTGTTGGGTGTTCCATGGTGCACGGCCGCGGTTGGCACGGGCGGCTGTGGCCGTTGACCTGGGTCCGCCTTGTAGCGAGCCGAGCACCGCAGGGGAATCAGGGGCGAAGAGGCGCGGGTGTCTGAGCGAAGCGAGTTCCGCGCCGTCCCCTGATTCGCCGAGGAGCGCAGGGCACCGGCGCGCAGCGCCGGCTCGCGGATGGCGGAGCGTTTCTTTGGTTACTTTCTTTTCGCGAAAAGAAAGTGACAAGCCCAATCATCGAGGGAGAGCAACGGCCCCAGCCAAACGCCCGGCGCCGCCGAATCCGCTGTTCGCAGCATCACTGCAGGTCGCGAAGATTCAATTTCCGCAGCGTCGGGTTCTTCCACGCGGTGATCCCGGCCACGCTCAGCACCGCGAATCCACCCAGCACCACTGCCGGCACCAGGCCGAGCAGCTTCGCCATCGTGCCGGCATAGAACGCGCCCAGCTCGTTGGAGGAGCTGATGAAAATGCCGTTGATCGACGACACCCGTCCGCGCATTTCTTCCGGCGTGGCCAGCTGCAGGATGGTCGAGCGGATCACCACCGAGACGCCATCGAAGGCGCCATAGAACAGCAGGATCAGCGCCGACAGCCAGAAGTGCTGCGACAACCCGAAGCTGATCACGCACAGGCCGAAGCCGGCCACCGCAAACAGCAGCACGCGGCCGGCATTGCGGTGCAGCGGGTGGCGGGCCAGCCACAGGCCCACGCAGACCGAGCCCAACGCCGGCATTGCGCGCAGGATGCCCAGGCCTTCCGGGCCGTGGTGCAGGATCTCGTGCAGGAACGCCGGCAGCATCGCCACCACGCCGCCCAGCAGCACCGAGAACATGTCCAGCGCCATCGCCCCGACCATGATCCGGTTGCCGACCACGAAGCGTGCGCCTTCAGCGATGCTCTTGAAGATCGGCGCGGCAGGACCGGTGTGCACAGGTTCTTCCACCTTCAACGTAGCCAGGCAGGCCATCGCCACCAGCGCAAAGGCTGTAGCCACCGCGTAGGACAGGCCCTTGCCGCCGAAGCCGACCAGCACGCCACCCAGTGCCGGACCAGCCACCATGCCGGCCTGGAACACCACCGCGCCGAGGCCGGCGCCGCGCGCGAACTGGTCACGGGCCAGCACGCGGGCGAACAGCGCGTTGTAGATGGGCGAGAGAAACGCACGGACCATGCCGGTCAACGCGATGGCCGCATAGATGGGCCACACCCCTTCAAACGGCAGCCAGCCCGTGGCCACGCCGGTCAACACCAGCGCGGTGGCGATCAAGCCGGAGCAGGCAACCATGCCGAGCCGGCGCCGCGGCAGATGGTCGACCAGGTATCCGGCAAACGGCGCCACGCAGAAGAACGGCAGCACCTCGGCCAGGCCGATCAGGCCCAGCGAGAACGGATTGCGGGTGACTTCGTAGATGTGCCAGCCGACGGTGACCGCCACCACCTGGTAGGACAGCATCGCGAAGATGCGGTATGCCAGCAGCTTGGCGAAGCCGGGCCGGGACAGCAGGCCCAGCGCGGTGTCTTCGGCTGTGGCAGGCTCGCTCACGACGGGTCGCGCTGCAGCTGGGCCTGCGCGGTCTCGCGGATGAAGGCCAGCATCGCCGCCACGCCGTTGCTGCGGGTGGGGGAGAGGTGACGGGCCAGGCCGATGTCCTGGATGTAGCTGGGCTCGGTATCCAGGATTTCCTGTGCCGAGCGCCCGGAGTACACGCGCAGGGCCAGGAAGATCAGGCCGGAAACGATGGCCGAATCACTGATGGCATGGAAGCGCAGCGACTGCGCGTTGCCTTCCGGCACGATCCAGACCATCGACTGGCAGCCGAGCAGGCGGTGCTCTTCGGTCTTCCATTCGTCCGGGAAGGCGGGCAGCTTGCGGCCGAGGTCGATCAGGTACTGGTAGCGCTCGGACCAGTCGCCGAAGAAGCCGAATTCCTCGGCGATGGCGGTCTGGGCCTCGGCGGCGGTAGGTTCAAGCGGGAACGGGGAGTCGGTCACAACAGTCTCTACGGTGGGGCGTGGCCGGCGGACCGGCCACGGGGCAGGGCAGGTCAGCCGCGCTTGCGCGACCAGCGCACGCCCTGCGGGGTGTCTTCCAGCACGATGCCTTCGGCGGCCAGCTGGTCGCGGATGGCGTCGGAACGGGCGAAGTCGCGCGCCTTCTTGGCAGCGGCACGCTCGTCGATCAGGCCCTGGATGCGGGCATCGTCGCCATCATCGCCAGCGGCGGTGCCGAACCACTGTGCCGGATCGGCCTGAAGCAGACCCAGGACCAGGCCGGCGCCGAGCAGCTCGCCCTTCAGCCGTGCCTGTTCGGCCGGGTCGGTGGCGCGGCGTGCATCGGCGGCGATGCGGGCCACTTCGGCCAGCGCCTGCGGGGTGTTCAGGTCGTCATCCAGGGTCGCCTCGACGCTGGCCGGGATCACCGCGCTGGCTTCGATCGACGCCAGCTCGCGCAGCGTGCCGTACAGGCGGTCCAGGGTGCGCACCGACTGCTCGATCAGGCCATCGGACCAGTCCAGCGGCTGCCGGTAATGGGCAGACAGCAGGGCCAGGCGCAGCGCTTCCGGCGGATGCTGGCGCACCAGATCGTGCACGCGCTCGATGTTGCCCAGCGACTTGCTCATCTTGGCGCCGCCGAAGTTGAGCATGCCGTTGTGCAGCCAGAAGCGGGCGAAGATCTTGCCGCCATGGGCGCATTCGCTCTGCGCGATCTCGTTCTCGTGGTGTGGGAACTGCAGATCGACGCCGCCGGCGTGGATGTCGATGGTCTCGCCCAGATGGGCGGCGGCCATCGCCGAGCATTCGATGTGCCAGCCCGGGCGGCCGCGGCCCCAGGGCGATTCCCAGCCGGGCAGGTCGTCGCTGGACGGCTTCCACAGCACGAAATCGCCCGGATCACGCTTGTAGGGGGCGACATCGACGCGGGCGCCGGCCAGCATCTCTTCCGGATCGCGTCGCGAGAGCTTGCCGTAGCCGTCGAAGCTGGCCACCGCGAACAGCACGTGGCCTTCGGCGGCATATGCATGACCATTGGCGATCAGCTGCTCGATCATGGTGATGATCTGCGGCATGTGCGCAGTCACTTCCGGCTCGATGTCCGGCGGCACCACGCCCAGCGCGGCCATGTCTTCACGGTAGGCGGCGGCGAACCTGTCGGTGATGGTGCTGATCGGCACCCCCTGCTCGCGTGCAGCGGTGTTGATCTTGTCGTCCACGTCGGTGATGTTGCGCGCGTAGCGCAGGCCACCGAAACGCCGCCGCAGCAGATCGGCCAGCACCCCGAACACCACCGGGCCACGGGCGTTGCCGATGTGCACGTAGTTGTAGACCGTGGGGCCGCACACATACAGGGTCGGACAGGCCGGATCGAGCGGGGTGAACGGTTCGAGCTGGCGAGTCAGGTTGTTGTGCAGGCGCAGGGTCATGGGGCTGTGGCTGGGGGACAAGCCCGTGATTTTAGAACGTGTCGGCCCGCTTTGGGGCGCCGATTGCCACCGGTGGACGCCGGCTCCACCCAAGGTGGGGTGGGCAGGAGCGGCGTGGACGGGTAATGTTCAGCCCCTTGCGCTCGTCACTGCCTACACTATTGCCGTGTCCTTGCTCCCGTCGCCACTGAAATCCACCGCGTTGCTGACCCTGGCCTGCCTGTCGGCGACGGCCGCCGTGGCCCAGGCGCAGGAGGCCGAGCCGCGCAACCGGGTGGTGATCGTCGAGAACGTGAAGTTCGACTATGCGCAGGTGCTGAACGTCGAGCCGGTGTTCCAGACCCTGCGCGCGACCCGCACCGAGGAGCATTGCGAGCCGATCTCGACCCGCACCCTGGCCCCGGTCAACGTCACCGGTGAAGAGCCGGTCGAGGACAAGGGCCGGATCAGCCGCTTCTGGGACTCGGTGCGCTCGATGTTCAAGCGCAGCGATGAAGAGGTCTCCGAGGAGACCGCCGCCGAGACGCCTGCCCCGGCACCGGCCAACAACGGCCCGATGCTGACCCGCGACTGCCGCATCGTGCCGGTCGGGCGTGAATTCCGCCGGCCGATCGCCTATGACGTGGATTACGTCTACAAGGGCACCAAGTACCGGTCGCGCCTGCCGGAAGACCCCGGCAACCGGCTGAAGATCCGGGTTTCGATCACCCCCTGGGTCGGCCCCGAGCAGGGCGCCGCCGGTAATCCCTGATTCTGCGACCCCGGCCCCTTGCGTCGGCCCCGGCCGCATGCAAAGATTGGCGGCCATGAAGCTCACCGACTTCCAGCACGACAGCAGCGCAGCCCGACAGGCGTCGGGCATGACCTCGCGTGCGCGTCGACCGGAACCCCACATCCTCGCTGGGTAACCGGAGCTTTCTGCTGTTCGTCCGAAAAAAACCCAGCCCGCCGGCTGGGTTTTTTCGTTTCCGCGCTTCAAAAATGCATGTGCTGAAAGCTGCAACTGCAACCTTTTCGATCCACCTTTGCTTCCTGCTTTTCCCTTCCACCGCGTCGAACCCGGCGCCGCCACGCAAGGAAAGATGATGTCCCCCAAGCACTTCCTGAACACCCAGGACTGGAGCCGCAGCGATCTTGACGCGCTGCTGACCCAGGCCGCGCTGTTCAAGCGCAACAAGCTCGGCGACCAGCTCAAGGGCAAGTCGATCGCGCTGGTGTTCTTCAACCCCTCCATGCGCACCCGCACCAGCTTCGAACTGGGCGCGTTCCAGCTCGGCGCCCACGCGGTGGTGCTGCAGCCGGGCAAGGATGCGTGGCCGATCGAGTTCAACCTCGGCACGGTGATGGACGGCGATACCGAAGAGCACATCGCTGAAGTGGCCAAGGTGCTGGGCCGTTACTGCGACATCATCGCCGTGCGCGCGTTTCCCAAGTTCATCGACTGGGCCTACGACCGCCAGGACGTCGTCCTCAACAGTTTCGCCAAGTACTCGCCGGTGCCGGTCATCAACATGGAGACCATCACCCATCCGTGCCAGGAGCTGGCCCACATCATGGCCCTGCAGGAGCACTTCGGCACCCAGGACCTGCGCGGCAAGAAGTACGTGCTGACCTGGACTTACCACCCCAAGCCGCTGAACACCGCCGTTGCCAATTCGGCGCTGACCATCGCCACCCGCATGGGCATGGACGTGACCCTGCTGTGCCCGACCGCCGACTACATCCTCGACGACCGCTACATGGGCTGGGCCGAGCAGAACGTGGCCGAGAGCGGTGGCTCGCTGAAGATCAGCCATGACATCGACAGCGCCTACGCCGGCGCCGACGTGGTTTACGCCAAGAGCTGGGGCGCGCTGCCGTTCTTCGGCAACTGGGAACCGGAAAAGCCGATCCGCGACCAGTTCAAGCACTTCATCGTGGACGAACGGAAGATGGCGCTGACCAACAACGGTGTGTTCAGCCACTGCCTGCCGCTGCGCCGCAACGTGAAGGCGACCGACGCGGTGATGGATTCGCCGCAGTGCATCGCCATCAACGAAGCCGAGAACCGCCTGCACGTGCAGAAGGCGATCATGGCGGCTGTTGCCGGGCGCTGATTCCTAAGCATTGAAACAATCCGCCGGGCATGGCCCGGCGCTACCCCACCTGATTGGACATACCCCCCATGAGCAACAAAGACGTCGTTCTCGCCTTCTCCGGCGGCCTGGATACCAGCTTCTGCGTGCCGTACCTGCAGGAGCGCGGCTACAGCGTGCACACCGTGTTCGCCGATACCGGCGGCGTGGATGATGAAGAGCGCGATTTCATCGAGAAGCGCGCCGCCGAGCTGGGCGTGGCCAGCCACCAGACCGTCAACGGTGGCCCGGCCATCTGGGAAGGCTTCGTCAAGCCGTTCGTGTGGGCCGGTGAGGGCTACCAGGGCCAGTACCCGCTGCTGGTCTCGGACCGCTACCTGATCGTCGATGCCGCGCTGAAGCGTGCTGCCGAGCTGGGCACCAACATCATTGCCCATGGCTGCACCGGCATGGGCAACGACCAGGTCCGCTTCGACCTGGCCGTGAAGGCACTGGGCGACTACCAGATCATCGCGCCGATCCGCGAGATCCAGAAGGAACACACCCAGACCCGCGCCTACGAGCAGAAGTACCTGGAAGAGCGCGGCTTCGGCGTGCGCGCCAAGCAGCAGGCCTACACCATCAACGAGAACCTGCTGGGCCTGACCATGTCCGGCGGCGAGATCGACCGTTGGGAAGCCCCGGGTGAAGGCGCGCGTGGCTGGTGCGCACCGCGCAGCGAGTGGCCGGAACAGGCGCTGACCGTGACCCTGAAGTTCGTCGAGGGCGAAGCCGTCGAACTGAACGGCAAGGCGCTGCCGGGTGACCAGATCCTGGCCCAGCTCAACAAGCTGTTCGCCCCGTACGGCGTTGGCCGCGGCGTCTACACCGGTGACACCGTGATCGGCCTGAAGGGTCGCATCGTGTTCGAGGCCCCGGGCCTGGTCTCGCTGCTGGCCGCGCACCGCGCGCTGGAAGACGCCGTGCTGACCAAGCAGCAGAACCGCTTCAAGCCGGACGTGGCACGCAAGTGGGTGGAGCTGGTGTACGAAGGCTTCTACCACGACCCGCTGAAGACCGACATCGAGGCCTTCCTGAAGTCCTCGCAGGCCAAGGTCAACGGCGAAGTGATGCTGGAAACCCGTGGTGGCCGCGTCGACGCGGTGGCCGTGAAGTCGCCGCACCTGCTCAACACCAAGGGCGCCACCTACGCGCAGTCGGCCGACTGGGGCGTGGAAGAGGCCGAGGGCTTCATCAAGCTGTTCGGCATGAGCTCGACGCTTTACGCGCAAGTCAATCGCTGAGCGATTGAATTGCGCGCGCGTCTCCCGCGCATTCCACCTAATCCCCGCGCCGTTGGCGCGCCCCCTTGAACATCAAGGGGGCTCTCCTCCAGCCGGTACACGTTGTACTGAAGGATCTTGGATTCATGCTTGAACAGACGATCTCGCATCTGCAGGCCCTGGTGTCTTTCGACACCCGCAACCCGCCGCGTGCGATCACCACCGGTGGCATCTTCGATTACCTGCGCGCGAACCTGCCCGGGTTCAACGTCGAGGTGATCGACCACGGTGCCGGTGCGGTCAGCCTGTATGCCGTGCGCGGCACGCCGAAGTACCTGTTCAACGTGCATCTGGACACCGTGCCGGACTCGCCGCACTGGAGTGCCGACCCGCACGTGATGCGCCGCCTGGACGACCGCGTGGTCGGCCTCGGCGTGTGTGACATCAAGGGCGCGGCCGCTGCGCTGGTGGCCGCGGCCAATGCCAGCGATGGCGACGCCGCGTTCCTGTTCTCCAGCGACGAGGAAGCCAACGATCCGCGCTGCATCGCCGCGTTCCTGGCCCGTGGCCTGCCGTATGAAGCGGTGCTGGTGGCGGAGCCGACCATGAGCGAAGCGGTGCTGGCGCACCGTGGCATCAGTTCGGTGCTGATGCAGTTCGCCGGCCGCGCCGGGCACGCTTCGGGCAAGCAGGATGCGGCCGCCAGCGCGCTGCACCAGGCCATGCGTTGGGGCAACCGCGCATTGGACCATGTGGAATCGCTGGCCTCGGCACGCTTCGGCGGCCTCACCGGCCTGCGCTTCAACATCGGTCGCGTCGAAGGCGGGATCAAGGCCAACATGATCGCGCCGGCCGCCGAAGTGCGGTTCGGGTTCCGTCCGCTGCCGTCGATGGATATCGATGGATTGCTCGCTACTTTCGCCGGCTTCGCCGAACCGGAAGCGGCACTGTTCACCGAAACTTTCCGTGGCCCCAGCCTGCCGGCCGGTGACATCGCCGAGGCCGAGAACCGCCGCCTGCTGGCGCGCGACGTGGCCGATGCGCTGGAGCTGCCGATCGGCAACGCGGTGGACTTCTGGACAGAGGCCTCGCTGTTCTCCGCTGCTGGCTACACCACGCTGGTGTTCGGCCCGGGCGACATCGCCCAGGCCCATACCGCCGATGAGTTCGTGACGCTGGACCAGCTGCAGCGCTACACCGACGCCGTGCACCGCATCATCGCCGCCGGCGCCTGATCGACCCCACAACGCCGCCCGGCCCTGGCCGGGTGGAACTGCAACGCGGCGACCGCCGCCTGTGACGAAACCGAAATGTCTCCTGCCCTCCAGCCCCACCGCCAGACCCGCCAGACCATCGTGCGCCTGCTTTCCAGCATGGCCAGCGCGAAGGAGATCAGCCAGTACCTCAAGCGTTTCTCGCAGCTGGACGCCAAGCGCTTCGCCGTGGTCAAGGTCGGCGGCGCGGTGCTGCGCGACGATCTCGAAGCGCTGACCTCCTCGCTGTCATTCCTGCAGGAAGTCGGCCTGACCCCGATCGTGCTGCACGGCGCCGGCCCGCAGCTGGATGCCGAACTGTCCGCCGCCGGCATCGAGAAGCAGACCGTCAACGGCCTGCGCGTGACTTCGCCGGAAGCGCTGGCGATCGTGCGTCGGGTGTTCCAGCAATCCAACCTGCGCCTGGTCGAGGCGCTGCAGCAGAACGGCGCGCGTGCCACCTCGATCACCGGCGGTGTGTTCGAGGCCGAGTACCTGGACGTGGACACCTACGGCCTGGTCGGCGAGGTGAAAAAGGTCAACCTGGCACCGATCGAGGCCAGCCTGCGCGCCGGGTCGATCCCGGTCATCACCAGCCTGGGCGAAACCGCTGGCGGCCAGATCCTCAACGTCAACGCCGACTTCGCCGCCAACGAGCTGGTGCAGGAGCTGCAACCGTACAAGATCATCTTCCTGACCGGCACCGGCGGCCTGCTGGACGAGCAGGGCAACGTGATCGATTCGATCAACCTGTCCACCGAGTACGACCACCTGATCGCGCAGCCGTGGATCCACGGTGGCATGAAGGTGAAGATTGAACAGATCAAGGATCTGCTCGACCGCCTGCCGCTGGAATCGTCGGTGTCGATCACGCGTCCGGCCGACCTGGCCAAGGAACTGTTCACCCACAAGGGGTCGGGCACGCTGGTGCGCAAGGGCGAAAAGGTGCTGCGCGCCACTGCCTGGAACGAGCTGGACCTGCCGCGTCTGAAGGGCCTGATCGAATCCAGCTTCGGCCGCACCCTGGTGCCGGAGTACTTCGAAAAGACGAAGCTGCTGCGTGCCTATGTCAGCGAGAACTACCGCACCGCAGTCATCCTCACTGACGAAGCCGAGGGCGTGTACCTGGACAAGTTCGCCGTGCTCGACGATGCTCAGGGCGAGGGCCTGGGCCGCGCGGTCTGGAACGTGATGCTGGAAGAAACGCCGCAGCTGTTCTGGCGTTCGCGCCATGGCAACCCGATCAATCACTTCTACTACGCCGAATCCGATGGCTGTTACAAGCAGGACCATTGGAAGGTGTTCTGGTACGGCGCCGATGGCATCGACCGCATCAGGACCTATGTCGATCATTGCGCGCAGCGCACCCCAAGCCTGCAGGGCTGAGCGATGAGCAACCTCGATGCCTGGAACACGGTTCCCACCCTGCGCGGCCAGCACGTAACCCTGCAGCCGCTGCAGATGGAGCACGTGCCGGGTCTGCGCGATGCGCTGGAAGGCAGCGGCCTGGACCGGCTCTGGTACACCCAGGTGCCGTCACCGGACCGGGCCGAGGCCTATGTGCAGGCCGCGCTGCAGGCGCAGGCCGAAGGCAAGGTGCTGCCCTTCGTGATCCGCGATGCGGCGGGTGAGATCATCGGCAGCACGCGCTTCTACGACATGGATGCCGGCGTGCCCAAGCTCAGCCTCGGCTACACCTGGTATGCGCCGCGCGTGCAGCGCACCGGCGCCAACACCGAAGCCAAGCTGTTGCTGCTGCAGCACGCCTTCGAGGCCATGGGCTGCATCAGCGTGGTGCTGGAAACCAGCTGGTTCAACTTCACCTCGCGCACCGCCATCGCCCGCCTCGGCGCCAAGCAGGATGGCGTGCTGCGCAACCACAAGCGGCATGCCGACGGCACGCCGCGCGACACCGTCATCTTCTCCATCATCGATGCGGAATGGCAGGGCGTGAAGCGCCACCTGCAGTACCGCCTGGACAGTCACGCATGAACGATTCGACTTTCACCCTGGGCATCGTCGGGGCCCGTGGCCATACCGGCGCCGAGCTGATCAAGCTGGTGGCCGCGCATCCGCGCCTGAAACTGGCCTTCGTCTCCTCGCGCGAGCGTGCCGGGCAGCGCCTGTCCGACCATCACCCGGAATTCCAGGGTGAGCTGCAGTACGAGAACCTGGACGCCGACGCGGTGGCCGCCAAGGGCGTGGACGCGGTGATCCTGGCCCTGCCCAACGGCCTGGCCGCTCCGTTCGTGGCGGCATTGGAAACGGCGAAGCCGGACACCGTCATCGTCGACCTGTCGGCCGACTATCGCTTCGACAACAGCTGGTACTACGGCCTGCCGGAGCTGACCCGCGGCCGCTACAACGGCCAGAAGCACATCAGCAACCCGGGCTGCTATGCCACGGCGATGCAGCTGGCGGTGCATCCGCTGCTGGACCTGCTGGCCGGCCCGCCGCAGTGCTTCGGTGTGTCCGGCTACTCCGGTGCCGGTACCACGCCGTCGGACAAGAACAACGTCGAACTGCTGGCAGACAACCTGATGCCATATGCGCTGACCAACCACGTGCATGAGCGCGAGGTGTCGGTGCAGCTGGGCGTGGCGGTTGAGTTCATGCCGCATGTCGCGCCGCATTTCCGCGGCATCACGCTCACCGCCAACCTGTGGCTGAACCGCGTGCAGACCCGCGAACAGATCGTCGAACGCTTCCAGCAGGCCTATGCCGGCGAACCGCTGATCGAAGTGGTGGATGACGCGCCGTGGGTCAGCCGCATTGCTGGCCGACACGGTGCCCAGGTCGGTGGCTTCACCCTGGCCCCGGGCGGCAAGCGGGTCGTGGTGGTGGCGACCCTGGACAACCTGCTCAAGGGTGCAGCCACCCAGGCCATGCAGAACCTCAACCTCGCGCTGGGCATCGACGAACTGACGTCGATCCCGCACTGAACACGTATTCCGGAGCCCCCATGGCAGACCTTCTTTGGCAGAAGCCCGGCGTCGCCGTCGACGCCCAGATCCAGACCTTCCTCGCCGGCGACGACGTGATCCTCGACCGCGAGTTCTTCCTGCATGACATCGCCGCCAGCGCCGCGCATGCGCAGGGCCTGCAGCACATCGGCATCCTCAGCGCCGACGAGCTGGCCGGCCTGCTGCGCGAGCTCGACGTGCTGGCGCAGGACTTCCGCGAAGGCCGCTTCGTGCTTGATACGCAGTACGAAGATGGCCACTCGGCGATCGAAGCGCGCCTGACCGAACGCCTCGGTGATGCCGGCCGCAAGATCCACACCGGCCGCAGCCGCAACGACCAGATCCTGGTTGCCACCCGCCTGTGGCTGAAGGAAAAGCTGAAACGCGTGGCCCAGCTCAGCGCCGAAGTGGCCAAGGTTGCGCTGGACCGCGCGCAGGCCGAGAAGGACCTGCCGATTCCCGGCTACACCCACATCCAGCGCGCCGTGGTGTCCTCGGCGGGCATGTGGTGGGCCGGCTGGGCCGAGGCCTTCATCGACAACGCCGTGCGTGCGCGTGATACCCACGCGCTGGTCGATGCCAACCCGCTGGGCACGGCTGCCGGCTACGGTGTGAACCTGCCGCTGGACCGTGAGCACACCACGGCCGCGCTCGGTTTCGCCCGCATGCAGATCTCGCCGATCTACGCGCAGCTGTCGCGCGGCAAGTTTGAGCTGGCCGCACTGGAAGCCCTCGGCGGTGCCACGCTGGACCTGCGCCGCATCGCCTGGGATCTGTCGCTGTTCACCAGCGCCGAGTTCGGTTTCGTCGCGCTGCCGGCGCAGTACACCACCGGCAGTTCGATCATGCCGAACAAGCGCAACCCGGACGTGATCGAACTGATGCGCGCCACCCACGCCAGCGTCGCCGCCGCGCGCACCGAGATCGAGCAGTTGCTGTCGCTGCCTTCGGGCTACCACCGCGACCTGCAGTCGTCCAAGGGCGCCATCTTCCACGGCTTCGGCCGTGGCCTGGCCGCGCTGGAACTGCTGCCGGCGCTGCTGGCCAATCTGGAGTGGCGTGACGACCGGCTGCGCGCAGCGATCGACTCGGGCATGTATGCGACTGACGTGGCGGTGGAAGCGGCCGTGGCCGGTGTGCCGTTCCGTGAGGCCTACAAGGCTGCGGCGGCCGGCGCCGACAGCGCAGGGCAGGGGCGTACCCCGGAAGGCAGCCTGGCCGCACGCGTATCGCCGGGTTCGGCAGCCGACCTGCGCGTGGACGAACTGCACGCGCGCTGGCAGGCGCTGTCCTGATGGCGGGCACCGTCTACCTGGTGATGGCCATGCGCCGGCCGGACTTCAACGATGCAGCGGTGCAGCCGCACCGCGAATTCCTCGACGCGTTGCAGGCGCAGGGCAAGCTGCAGTTGACCGGTGGTTTCGCCGATGGCAGCGGTGGTGCCTATGTGCTGTGCAACGTGGACAGCCTGGCGCAGGCGCAGGCCATCATCGCCACCGATCCGCTGGTGACGATGCAGGCCTCCGACCTGACCGTGCACGAATGGAATACCCGCTGAGGCCCTGACCGATGACCCTGCACGCCGCCAACGTCGCCTCGCCGTTCCCCGAACAAGCGCTGCCACTCTGGCGGCGTGCGGTGCTGAAGGTCGGCAGCAGCCTGCTGGCGGCTGATGGCGGTGGCCTGTCGCCGCGCCACGCGCTGGGCCTGGCCCAGTTCGTCTCGGCCAATGTACTGGCCGGGCGCGAGGTGGTGATCGTGTCGTCCGGTGCGGTTGCGGCGGGGCGCGCGATCCTGCCGCGGGCCGATGAACCCGGTGCGGCGATGGCGGCGCGCCAGGCACTGGCCGCGCTCGGCCAGGCCCAGCTGATCGGGCTCTGGCAACGCTTCTTCGAGCGCCCGGTGGCGCAGGTGCTGCTGACCCATGACGACCTGCGCAACCGCCGCCGCTACCTCAACGCCCGCGCCACGCTCAACGAACTGCTGCGGCTGGGAGCATTGCCGGTGGTCAACGAGAACGACACCGTGTCGGTGGACGAGCTCAAGCTTGGCGACAACGACAACCTGGCGGCGACGGTGGCGGCGCTGGTCGATGCCGATGCGCTGTTCATCGCCACCGACATCGATGGCCTGTACAGCGCCGACCCGCGCACCGTGGCCGACGCGCGGCCGCTGCACGACGTGCCGGAACTGAGTGACGAGGTGCTGGCGATGGCCGGCGGCGCCGGCTCGCGCGCCGGTACCGGCGGCATGCGCACCAAGCTGGAAGCGGCGGCCAAGGCCGGTCGTCTCGGCATCGAGACCTACCTTTTCAACGGCCGCAGCAGCGATGTGGTGCGTGCACTGGCGCAGGACCGCCTGTTCGGTACCCGCATCCACGCCGCGCGCAGCCGCGAGGCGGCCCGCAAGCACTGGCTGCGGCATGCACCGCTGACCGAAGGCGCGATCGTGATCGATGCCGGTGCGGCACAGGCCATGCGCGAGAAGGGCGCCTCGCTGCTGCCCGGCGGCATCACCGGCGCGGAGGGCATGTTCCGCCGTGGCGACATGGTGCAGGTGTGCTGGATCGCGCCGCAGGGGCGTGTCTGTGTGGCGCGCGGCGTCAGCCAGTACGCCGCCGATGACGTGCGCCGGATCGCCGGCCACCATTCGCGCGACATCCAGGCCGTGCTCGGCTACAACTACGGCGGCAGCGTCGTCCATCGCGACGACCTGGTGCTGCCATGACCGGTTTGAAGGACACCCCGATGAGCGAAATCGAAGCGCAGGCGCGCGCCTGCCGCGATGCGGCGCAGATCGTTGCAGGTCTCGACAGTGCGGCCCGCCGCACGCTGCTGCTGGCGATGGCGCAGGCGCTGGAAGTGAATGCCGGGCTGATCCTGGCCGGCAACGCGCGCGATCTGGCGGCCGCGCGCGACAAGGGCGTGGGCACTGCCATGCTCGATCGCCTGGCACTGGACCCGGCACGTCTGTTCGCGATGGCCGAAGCGGTGCGCGAAGTGGCGGGGCTGCCCGATCCGGTCGGCCAGGTGACCCGCGACGACGTGCGCCCGAACGGCATCCGTGTGCAGAAGGTGCGGGTGCCACTGGGCGTGATCGCGATGATCTACGAGGCGCGCCCGAACGTGACCGCCGAAGCCGCGGCGCTGTGCCTGAAGGCCGGCAATGGCGTGATCCTGCGCGGTGGTTCCGAGGCGATCCACTCCAACACCGCCATCGCCCAGGCGCTTTCCGGCGCATTGAAGGCCAACGGCGTACCGCCGGCGGCGGTGACCGTGCTGACCGACCTGCGCCGCGAAGCGATGCTGGAACTGCTGCAGCTGCATGCGCTGATCGACCTGGCCATTCCGCGTGGCGGCGAAGGCCTGATCCGCTTCGTCGCCGAGCATGCGCGCGTGCCGGTGATCAAGCACTACAAGGGTGTCTGCCACCTGTTCGTGGATGCCAGCGCCGACCTCGGCAAAGCCATCGATCTGCTGGTGGATGGCAAGTGCAGCCGCCCTGCAGCCTGCAATTCGCTGGAGACCCTGCTGGTGCACCGCGATGTGGCCGAAGCATTCCTGCCGCGCGTGGCACAAGCGCTCGGTGAGCGCGGCGTGCAGCTGCGCGCCGATGCAATGGCGCAGCCGCTGCTGCCGGGCAGCACGTTGGCCACCGAAGACGACTACGCCGCCGAGTTCCTCGATCTGGTACTGGCGGTGCGCGTGGTTGATGATCTTGATGCGGCCATCGCGCACATCCGCACCTATACCTCCGACCACACCGAAGTGATCGCCACCAAAGACGCCAGCCACGCCGAGCGCTTCGTCAACGCACTGCGCTCGGCGGTGGTGATGGTCAACGCTTCGTCGCGCTTCTCCGATGGTGGCCAGCTGGGCCTGGGCAGCGAGATCGGCATTTCCACCACGCGCCTGCACGCCTACGGCCCGATGGGGCTGGAAGCGCTCACCGTCGAACGATTTGTCGTGCGCGGTGAAGGGCAGACGCGCAAGTAGATCCACGCCACGCGTGGATGCTCTTCGCGGTAGACCCCGGTGCCGACCAAGGTCGGCACCCACCAGAGAGAACGCCGACCAAGGTCGGCACCCACCAGAGAGAACGCCGACCAAGGTCGGCACCTACCAGAGAGAACGCCGACCAAGGTCGGCACCCACCAGAGAGAACGCCGACCAAGGTCGGCATCTACCAAAGCAAGTGCCGACCAAGGTCGGCACCCAGGGCAATCGAGTTACACCACCTCGCGGCGGATGCCGATCGGCCGCGCGTGATCGTCCATGTGCAGCGTGGCGGCCTTGCAGCCCAGCAGCCGCTCGGCCAGCCCGGTGCTGGCCCCGAGGTCGGCGGCCACTTCATTGAGGCTGGCCAACGGCCGCGGCAGGCGCCGGTCGCGGCCGCGGAAACGGGCGCGGTTGTACTCGGCCCAGCCGATCAGCAGCACGCTGGCGCACAGCAGCATCAATGGCAGCGCGACCAGCACGTACGGGTCGAACTGGTTCTGCCGTTCGTACAGTTGCCGCCATGCCAGCTGGCCACCGATCAGCCACGAGAGCAGGGTCACCAAGGGCGCCCACAGGTAGAAGTAGAAGCCCCAGAACGCCAGGGTGACGAAGCCCCACGCGGTGCGCTGGAAGCGTGGCTGGCGGTGCGGCTTGCGGATCATCCGCGAGTCGAAGCGGTTGGACGGGCGTTGCGCGTTCATCGGATCCCCCGGTCAGGGCTGGTCCAGGTGGCCCGCTTGCTGCGACGGCGCAGCAGCGTCTTCGGCAGCGCCACCAGGGTGGTGGAAAGGCTGATCAGCCAGTACGCCATCGGGTACCAGATGACCCAGAAGTAATTGCGTCCAATCTGTGTCTCGTAACGCCGGTCGATGATCAGGCTGCTGGCGAACTGCAGCAGGCAGACCAGTGCCAGGATCACGCCATGCCACTCCGGCAAAAGGCTGGCGATATGCAGTTGCGGCGGCAGTTCGATGAACTTGCCCAGTGCCCACAGCAGCACGATGAACAACATGGTGTAGGCCCAGATCACGCTCAGTACGTACTCCAGCAGTACGCCCCACATGCGCCGCTCCTTCCAGTGCAGCAGCGAGCGGGCGTGGCGCAGCATCACCTCCACGCCGCCCTGGGCCCAGCGCAGCCGCTGCCGCCACAGACCCTTGAGTGTCTCCGGCATCAGGATGAAGCACAGCGCGTTGGGTTCGTAGCGGATGTCCCAGTGCGCGCGCTGCAGGCGCCAGCTGATGTCGATGTCCTCGGTCACCATGTCATCCGACCACCAGCCGACCTGGTGCAGGGCAGTGCGTCGGAAGCCGGCGATCACGCCGGAGATGGTGAAGATGCGGCCATATACGCGCTGCGCCCGCTTGATCATGCCGATGATCGAGGAGAACTCGGCCACCTGCAGGCGCCCGAGCAGGGTGGAGCGGTTGCGGATGCGCGGGTTGCCGGTGACCGCGCCGACCCGGTTGCCACTGACCAGGTGCCAGATCATCCAGTGCAGCGCGTGTTCTTCCAGCATTGCATCGCCGTCGATGCACACAAGATATTCCGAGCGCGCCGCCAGCGCGCCCATGCGCAGGGCGTTGGCCTTGCCCAGGTTGCGATCCAGGTGCAGCACGCGCAGCCGCGGGTACTTCGCGGCCAGCGCATCCAGGCGGGCACCGGTGTCGTCGCTGCTGCCATCGTCGATGGCGATCACTTCATAGTCGGCCGGATAGCGCTGCGCCAGTGCCGCGCCGAGCGTGTCGCCCAGGTTCTCCGCTTCGTTGTGGCAGGGAATCAGCAGGCTGGCGAACGGTGGATCGATCATCAGCGGTGGATCGTTGCGTGGCCGCGAATGCCGCTCGCGCCGGAAGTAGTAGTACAGGCCACCGGACATCCAGAAGAACGCCATCACCATCGGGTAGTAGAAGGCGAACTGGAACAGGACCTGCAGCAGCGGATGCATGTCCATGTCACTTCTCCGGGTACGGGAAGGTGCCGGCGGACATCGCCGCGCGGGCATCGCGGGTGGAGGGGTGGTCGGCGATGAAGTCGTCCGGGTACCAGGCGAAGTGGTGCACGCCCTGCGCCTGCAGCTGGCGGATCTGCGCGCGCAGGCGCTCGGCGGGAATCGGTCGCCCGCTGCGCCAATCGACGGTCTGCAGCTCGAACAGCGTGTGCTGAAGCTGCGGGTCGTGTGCGCGTACCGCGACCAGCAACTGATCGAGCCAGCGCTCGGGGTGCCTGCTGCCTTCCATCCAGGGCATCGCCATCAGCGCCGTCTGGTCGTAGGCGTTGTTGAACAGGTCCAGGCGTTGCGCGAACCAGGCTTCGCTCTGCGGGCGCAGCACCGGCTCCGCGTACAGGTTGCGCACCGTTGCCAGTTTCGGCCGCCAGCGCTGCGCACTGTCGCGCAGGGCCAGGGTGAAGTCGATCAGTGCCTGGGTACGTGCACTGCCATCGTCGCCGGTCGCCAGAGCGGGCAGCTCGGTGTCGCGCAGGTAGCCGTCGTCATGGAACAGCAGGCCTTCGAAGTAGGAATTGACCGCCAGGTCCTCGTAGATGTCGAGCATGATCTGCCGGGCTTTCGGGTTGGTGAAATCCAACCGGTACATGCCGTCGGCATCACCATTGCGGATCGCCAGCGCCTTGCGCTGCACGGGGTCGGGCAGCTCGAAGCCGAGCACCGGCAGCCACGCGTAGACCTTCACCCCAGCGCGGGATTTCAGCTGCCAGGCGACGCGGCTGAACAGGTCCGCCCGCATCGGCATGTGCCGGTTCGGGAAATACAGCGCATCGGCGGTGTTGTTGCCGTCCGGGTCGGCGAAGGCCTGCAGGTAGACATGGGTCGGTGCGATGCGCTTGACCCGCTCGATCAGTGCATCGAGATTGCGCGCCTGCTGTGCGGGGTCGGGGTCGTACACATCATCCAGGTCGATCTGCAGGGCGCGGATGCCGTCGAGCGCCACGTCACGGCGCAGTTCATAGGCCAGGCCTTCCACGGTCGGGTTGTCGCTGACCAGGAAGCGCGCCAGGCCATGCAGGTCGCTGGCCACCGGGGTGCTGCGGCCCTCCAGGTCGAACGAGACCGGCATGCCCAGCTGCTCGGCGATGTCGTTGCTCAACTGGTTGTAGGCGGCGTACGGCCAGACGATGGCGCGCGGACGTACTCCGAGATGCTGTTCGATGCGCTGCACGCTGCGTGCGAGGTCGGTGCGCAGGCGCTGCTCATACTGTGCCTCGCTTTCGTAGCTGTGCGTGGCGGGGGTGTAGATGCGGGTGACCACGGCGGGCGTGGAATTGCCCTGTGGATTGGCGAGCACGCCGTGGTGCAGGTCGTCGGTATGGCTGGCCACTTCGATCAGGCCGCTGTCGTGCATCTGCCTCAGCTGCGCCCAGGTGACGAAATCATCGTGGCCGAACGGGCGGTAGCCGTAGTCGATGGTGCGGCCCGGCGCCATGTCCACGTAGTCGGTGATCACCGCCACCAGGGCCGGGTAGTGGTAGGCCTGCAGCAGCGGGAAGGCCTTGTCGTAGACGCTGCGCAGGCCATCGTCGAAGGTCAGCAGCACCGGTTTCGGCGGCAGCGTGGCACGGCCCTGCGAGGCTTCGATCACCTGCGACAGCGAGACCGGGTGGTAGCCATGCGCGCCCAGCCAGTCCAGGTGCGCGGCGAAGTTCTGCGTGCTCACCGCATAGGTATCGGCATCACCCTTGGCAGCCACCTGATCGCGGATGTCGTGGTAGCTGAGGATCAGCAGGCCGTTGTCGATCGCATCAAGATGCAGGGGCTGCTGCGCGAACGCCGGTGGCACGCAGGCCAGCAGCAGGAGCACGATCAGTCGCAGGATGCGGGCCATGTCAGTCTCCCCAGCGCAGTGCGGCTTCGAAGCCGATATGGCGTTCGCGATGGCCGTCGTAGACCGGCCGTGACCAGCGCACGCCGTACTCGAACACGCGGCCGGGACCCAGCTGCCACTCATGCATGTAGGACACCGACGGCACCAACGCACTGCCGAAGCCGTCCTGCCAGTAGTCGCCCAGCGAGACGGTCAGCCGGTGCCGGAAGTGGCGCTCGTAATGCCGCCACAGCTGCTGGTCGATGCGCAGGCCGATCTCGACCATGCGGTCGCGTTTCGGATTGAAGTAGGGCGCATCGTCGCGGCTGCCGCGACTGGTGTAGGCGCTAGCCAAGCCATCGATCAGCCAGCGGGGGCGGGTCAGCAGGCGCTGTTCCAGGCGGGTGCTGAACAGCTCGCGATGGTTGCCATCGTCGTAGCGGAAGCGGCTGGCGCCGAACATCCAGTGGGTGAGCTCGCTGCGCCGGTAGTCCACCTGCGCGCTCACGCTGTCGGCGGTGATGCCGGCCGCGCGCGCCTGCATCGAGGCGTCCGGATCATTGCGCGCGGCCACCACGCCGGCATGCCAGTAATCGTTGAACTGCCAGCCGACACCGGCGCGCAGGCCGGTATCGCCGATGTGGTCGTTGGCGCGCAGTACGGCTGCTTCTGCATCCAGCCGCCCGAAGCGGTAACGCACGCCCGCGCCCAGCCACAGCGGATCGATGCGCTGGTCCTGGAAGTCGGTCGAACGCCGGTCGGCGAGGGCGAACAAGCGCCAGCGGTCATCAAGGATCGGCGTCTCCACTTCCACGCCGTAGTGGCGATCGTTGTTGCCCAGTGGCGAGGTGCCACCGCCCCCGGAGCTGTGGCCGATGTCGGTCCACGCCTGCAGCTGCCAGCCGCGATGCGCACGCCAGGCCTGGTCCATGCGTTCGACCGCCGGCTGGGTGGGATAGCGCGCGACCAGGTCGTCGTGCAGCGGTCGCGCCAGGTCGTCGCGCTGCAGGGCGACGTAGGCTTCTTCCATGCCCAGCCGCGGTTCGATGTCACGCGGGTCCAGCGCGTGCGCCATCTGCTGGCGCTGCAGCGCCCTGCGTGGCCAGCCGCGCATCATGTAGACGCTGCCCAGTGCACTCTGCAGTCCCCCGTTGCCGGGTGCGATGTCCACCATCGACTCCAGGTCGTGCTGCGCGGTGTGCAGGTCACCGCTGTAGGCGCGCACCATCGCCAGGTTGAGGTCGGCCTCGTAGCGCGACCAGTTCGCGTAGGGCGACTTGCCGTTGCTCCAGCGCCAGGCCGGCTCCTTGTCACGCCATGCCTGCAGCAGGTCGATGGCCTTTTCCTGCTGTTCGCTTTCCAGGTAGGCGTAGGCCAGTTCCGAATGCGAGGCATCGCGTGTCGGGTCACCGGCCACCGCGGCCTGCAGCACCGGAATGGCTTCCTCCGGGTGCAGGGTGCCCATCAACGAATCGCCCACTGCGGGCAGCACATAGTCGGGCAGCGTGTGGCCTTCGGCCTGCAGTGCCCGCGCTTCCTCGCGGACCTGTGCATGGCGGCCCAGCCGGTTGAGCAGGATCAGGCGGTCCATGCGGACCCGCAGGGGAGCCTGTGCGGATGGCGTACCTTCACCGCCAAGGTAGCGCTGCATGCGCGCCAGCGTCGATTCGGCCTCTTTCAGTCGGCTGTCCTCGCTGCTGCTGTAGGCCAGGCTCCAGACCACCAGCTTGGCCAGGTAGTCGCCTTCCAGGCGCTGCTTCTGTGCAGCATCGAACAGCTGAGGGCGCTGCTGGTACAGCTCCCAGGCGCGCCAGGCGTTGCCGATGTCGCCCAGCGTCAATACGCGCAGCTTGAACAGCAGGTCGTCGTTGGGTTGCTGCTGGCTCGCGCGTTCGATTGCACCCAGGGCATCCAGCCAGCGGGCCTGGTCGCGGTAGCGGCCGATCTCGGTCAGGGCCGCCTCGCGGTCGGGCGGGGCAGCGCTGGCGGCCCAGGCCAGGGCGGTGCAGGCAAGGCCGACGCAGAGCGCCAGCCGGCGGTGGACAACCATTGGGGACCCCCTTGGCTTCCGAACCAGACAACCTGAAAAATGTGACGCACATCACATGCCAGATGTTGGGATGGCCGTGGCCTGCGTCACTCCCCTCGCGAACTCCCATCCAGCAGGGATGGGCGGAACCGGGACAGCGACCTGCAATGTCTTGTCTGAAACGAGAGTCCCCCGCACACCGAGTGGTGGCCCGGGCGGCGATGCCGCCCCCATGCCCGTTGCCGGCACGCGGCAAAGTTGGGCATTCGTGGGCACTATCCGCCCGGAATTGTCAGCCCGGCGTCAAAATGCGCGTGAAGGCTGATGGGCGATGGTCGGGGCCGGCAGGCGGCCCCGGATGTTCACCAGAGATCTTCCAGCTTGCGTGGCTTGCAGGCCACCCACGAGGCGCACAGCATCAGGGTGGCGCAGCCGAACAGGAAGCTGAATGGGAGGGTCCAGCCGTCGCTGACCGTGTGCAGCCAGCCGACCAGGAACGGGCCCAGGCAGCTGAAGCTGTAGCCCACGCCCTGCATGAACCCGGACAGCGCCGCCGAGCCGGTGGGGGTGCGGGTGCGCAGGTTGATCAGGGTCAGCGCCAGCGGGAAGGTGGACGGACCGACGCCGAGCAGGCAGGCCCACAGCAGCGGCGCTTTCATCGGTGCCAGCAGCAGGCCGGTGAAGGCGATCACGAACGAGAAGAAGCCGATCAGCACCAGCGGGAACGGGTTCTGCAGGCGCACCGCCATCGACGGAATGACCAGCGACGGCAGCAGGCCCAGCGCCGAGAACACGGCCACCATCACACCACCGAACGCGGGTGTGCCACCGGCCTCGACCACGATGCGCGGCAGCCAGGTGAACATCGAATAGGTCATCAGCGAGGTCATGCCGAACATCAGCGTCATGCTCCAGCCCAGCGACGTGCGCCAGACCTTGCCGTGCGGCTGCGCGGTCGGATCGGACGCGTCGGTCTGCGGCTTCGGCGCGCGCGTAGCCAGCACCAGCCACGGCAGTGCGGCAGCCAGCGCCAGCAGCGCCCACATGCCCAGCGACACGCGCCAGCCTGCGGCGTTGGCCACCGGTACCGCCAGCAGCGCCGGCAGCATCGTGCCCAGCTGCAGCACGCTGATGTAGAGCGTGCTCATGGTGCCGACCTTGTTGGCGAAGTAGCGCTTCACCAGTGGCGGCACCACCACGTTGCCGATGCCCATGCCAGCCAGTGCCACCACCGAGCCGAGCAGCAGCGTGCCGACGTTGCCGGCGCTGGAGCGCAGCAGCAGGCCGGCCATCGCCATCACCATTGCCAGCAGCGTGGTGCGTTCCAGGCCCAGGCGCCGCGCCAGTGCCGGCGTGGCCACGCCGAACAGGGCGAACGAGGCGGTCGGCAGCATGCCCAGCACGCCGGTCATGGTGGTGCCGAAGCCGAACTGCTGGCCGAGCACGTCCAGCAGCGGGGTGATCGAGGTGACCGCGGTGCGCAGGTTGACCGCTGCCAGCAGGATCGCGGCAAACGCGAGGACACGGCCGTGCAGCAGCGACGGCGAATCGGAGGTGGAGGAGCTCATCGGTGGTCCTTGCAGGTGTCGCACGCCGCAGCAACGGCATGCAGCGCCGGCATCGGTCTACGCCGAAGCGGCAGGTGGGGGGGGGGGGCTGCAGGTGGGCCGGCAGCGCGGCCATTGTACGTGCGCTGCCTGGCAAGGTCCCGTCATGCGGGTGGCCTGGCGCTTGGTACAAAAAAACCCGGAGGACAGTGATGTCTTCCAGGCTTCTTGGTGACCACCGAAGTGGTCGGGGAGACAGGATTCGAACCTGCGACCTCTACGTCCCGAACGTAGCGCTCTACCAGACTGAGCTACACCCCGAAGGGAGCCGCCTATTCTAGCGATTCACCCCGATGGCGGCAAGGGGTGAATGCCGTTTTCTTCACACTGCCGAAGCAGTGCCACTTCAGGGAACAAAAAAGCCTGGACGACTTCACCAGGCTTCAATGCGACCACTTGAGTGGTCGGGGAGACAGGATTCGAACCTGCGACCTCTACGTCCCGAACGTAGCGCTCTACCAGACTGAGCTACACCCCGAAGGAGCCGCCTAAGATACCGTGTGAAGGCCAAGGCGGCAAGGTTTTTTTACAGCTCAGCGACGATTTTCTTTCTCGATGCGGTTCTGCTCGCGGGCTTCGAACCACATGCCGTTGAGGATGGCCACCGTCGAGGCGAGGCCGGCGCCGAGAATCCAGGCGAAATACCACATGATCAGTCTCCTTCATTCCGGGTAGGTGCCGACCGTTGGTCGGCACACATGCAAGCGATCAATACGCGTTCGGGTTGTTGCCCATCTCTTCGGTGGTGGTCTTGCCCTTCAGCACGCGGTACACCCAGGTGGTGTAACCGATGATGATCGGCAGGAACACCGCCGTGGCCAGCAGCATGATCCACAGGGTCAGGTGGCTGGACGAGGCATCCCACACGGTCAGGCTGGAGGTGGGCTGGCTCGAGGACGGCAGCAGGAACGGGAAGATGGCGAAGCCGACGGTCAGGATGATGCCGGCGATCGCCGCACCGGAGGCGATGAAGGCCAGGCCGCCGCGACGGGCACGCAGCAGCACCGCACTGGCCAGCAGGCCGGCCAGGCCGAGCAGCGGGGCCAGGATCGTGGCCGGCATCGTGCTGTAGTTGCGCATCCAGCCACCGGCGGCGCCGAGTTCGGCGGTCTTCAGCAGCGGATTGGTGGCGCCATCGGTGACCACCTGCGAGGTGATCTGGTAACCCGGCAGGCCGAAGGCCACCCAGGCGCCACCGACGGCGAACAGCACGAAGGCGATGATCGCGGCGATGCTGCCGAAGCGGGCCGCACGCTCGGCCACCGGGCCATCGGTCTTCAGCACCAGCATGGCGGCACCGTGGGCGACCAGCATCGACACGCTGAGCAGGCCGGCCAGAAGCGCGAAGGGCATCAGCAGCCCGAAGAACGAGCCGGTGTAGAAGATGCGCATGCTGTCATCGAAGTGGAACGGCACGCCCAACACCACGTTGCCCACTGCCACGCCCATGATCAGCGCCGGGATGAAGCCGCCGATGAACAGCGCCCAGTCCCAGGTGTTGCGCCAGCGCTCGCTGGGCATCTTGCTGCGGAACTTGAAGCCTACCGGACGCAGGATCAGGGCGAACAGGATCACGAACATCGCCAGGTAGAACCCGGAGAAGCTGACCGCATACAGCGGCGGCCAGGCGGCGAAGATCGCACCGCCGCCGAGCACCAGCCATACCTGGTTGCCTTCCCAGACCGGGCCGATGGTGTTGATCACCAGCCGGCGCTCGGCATCGTTGCGGGCGACGAAGGGCAGCAGGGTGCCCACGCCCAGGTCGAAACCATCCATCACGGCGAAACCGATCAGCAGGATGCCGAGCAGCAACCACCAGATCACGCGCAGCGTGGTGTAGTCCAGAAGAATGAAATCCATCTTGGTTCTCCTGCCTCAGGCCTGGCCGGCGGCCGGCGCCGAGGCATTGTGGGAAGCATGCGGCTGGGGCGACTGCAGCGACGGCAGCACCTCGTCCGGACCCTTGCGGATCGCCTTGAGCATCAGCTTGATCTCGACCACGATCAGCGCGGTGTAGATCGCGGTGAAGCCGGCCAGGGTCAGCACGATTTCATGCAGGGCCAGGCCCGATGCTGCATAGAAGGTCGGCAGCACGCCGTCGACCGCCCACGGCTGGCGACCGTATTCGGCCACGAACCAGCCACATTCGATCGCGATCCACGGTGCCGGCAGCGTCCACAGGGCCAGGCGCAGGAACCAGCGCTTGTCCTGGAAGTTGTTGCGGCAGGAGTAGTAGAAGGCCAGCGCGAAGAAGGCGATCAGGTAGAAGCCCAGTCCGGCCATCACGCGGAAGGTCCAGAACAGCGGCATCACGCGCGGCACGGTGTCCATCGCCGCCTGCGAGATTTGCTGCGGGGTGGCGTTGAGGATGTCATCGCGGTAGCGCTTGAGCAGCAGGCCATGGCCCAGGTCCTGCCAATGGCGGTCGAACATCTCGCGCGCTTCAACGTCGTTCTTGTTCGCGCGCAGGCGTTCCAGCGCACCGTAGGCCAGCTGGCCGCCGCGCACGCGGTGTTCGGCGCGCTCGACCAGTTCCAGGATGCCCGGAATCGGCTGGTTCAACGAACGGGTGGCGATCAGGCCCATCAGGTACGGGATCTTCACCGCGTAGTCGTTCTGGTGGGTTTCCTGGTTCGGGATGCCGAAGGCGGTGAAGTCGGCCGGTGCACGCTCGGTCTCCCACATCGCTTCGATCGCGGCCAGCTTCATCTTCTGGTGTTCGCTGGCGGCGTAACCGCTCTCGTCACCCAGCACCACCACCGACAGCGACGACAGCAGGCCGAAGGCTGCGGCCACGGCGAACGAACGAC
Organism: Stenotrophomonas maltophilia; assembly: GCF_002138415.1. NCBI lineage: Bacteria > Pseudomonadati > Pseudomonadota > Gammaproteobacteria > Lysobacterales > Lysobacteraceae > Stenotrophomonas > Stenotrophomonas maltophilia. The sequence continues at coordinate 3,078,728 of NZ_CP015612.1, read as the reverse complement.
GGGCCAGGTCCTTGTGCTTGTTGCGCAGCAGGAACAGGGCGCTGATCGCCATCACGAACACTGCACCAGTCACGTAACCGGCGCTGACGGTGTGCACGAACTTGGCCTGCGCCACCGGGTTGAACACCACGGCCATGAAGTCGACGACTTCCATGCGCATGGTTTCCGGGTTGAACACCGCGCCGGTCGGGTTCTGCATCCAGCCGTTGGCGATCAGGATCCAGATCGCCGACAGGTTGGTGCCCAGCGCCATCAGCCAGGTCACCATCAGGTGCTTGACCTTGGTCAGGCGGTTCCAGCCGAAGAAGAACAGGCCGACGAAGGTGGCTTCCAGGAAGAACGCCATCAGGCCTTCGATGGCCAGCGGTGCACCGAAGATGTCACCCACGTAGTGGCTGTAGTAGGACCAGTTCATGCCGAACTGGAATTCCATGACGATGCCGGTGGCGACGCCCATGGCGAAGTTGATGCCGAACAGGACGCCCCAGAACAGGGTCATCCTGCGCCAGATCTCCTTGCCGGTCATCACGTACACGCTCTCCATGATGGCTACCATGAAGGACAGGCCGAGGGTGAGCGGTACGAATAGGAAGTGGTACATCGCGGTCAGCGCGAATTGCAGCCGCGACAGTTCTACGACTGTCTGATCAATCATGGCCTGGCTACCTCGTTGGATAGTGCCGTTGCAGGTGGCGGGAAGGGTGGTCTACGACGTGAATGATGTGACCGACTACTTCAAACAGCCTTGATCCAGATCAATGTATGAACAGGTGCCCCGGTTGATCGTATGCCAACCTGATGAAGACTGCGACCGCTGGCCGCAGAGGCCGGCTATTGCCTGCGCCTACAATGCCGTGTCTCCCCCGTTGCCTGTGAAGACCTCTTGAGCGCTGCCGAAACGACCCCTGACGGCCTGTCCCCGGAAGCTGAAAACGCCCGCCAGCGGCGGGTGCGCACGGCCTGGCTGGCCGATCTTGCGCGCTCCGCTCGAGGTCGCCAGCGGCTGGCGGCGCTGTGCATCAGCCTGTCTGGCGCGCTGCTGATCGGCCAGGCAGCGGCCATTGCCTGGCTGGTGCAGACGGTACTGGTCGAACGCGCGCCGCTGGCGTCGGGCCTGCCGGTGCTCGCTGGACTGGCCGTGATCCTGGTGCTGCGTACGCTGCTGGGCAGCGCCACCCAGGCGGCTGCCGGTGATGTGGCCGATGCCGCGCGGTTGGCACTGCGTGAGCGTGTGTTCGCGCGCCTGCTGGGCCATGGCCCGCTGTGGCTGCGGCAGCGCCGCACCGGCGAACTGGGCGAACTGATGCTGCATCACGGTGATGCGATCGAGAGTTATTACAGCGGCTTCCTGCCGGTGCGCACCGAAGTGGTGGTGGTGCCGCTGCTGATCCTGGCCGCTGTCGCCTGGGTGGACTGGGTGGTGGCGCTGATCCTGCTGTTCACCGCGCCGCTGGTGCCGTTCTTCATGATGCTGGTGGGATGGGGCGCCGAAGCCGCCGGGCGCGCGCAGCTCGGTGAACTGGCGCGGATGAGCGGCCATTTCGCCGACCGGATCAAGGGCCTGGGCCTGCTGCGCCTGTATGGCCGCGGTGACGCCGAGCTGGAGGGCATCGAGGCTGCCGCCGAAGGCGTGCGCGTGCGCACGCTGAAGGTGCTGCGGATCGCGTTCCTGTCGTCCACGGTGCTGGAATTCTTCGCCTCGGTGAGCGTGGCGATGGTGGCGCTGTACCTGGGCCTGAGCTATCTGGGCATGATGTCGCTGCATGCAGCGGTGCCGACGCTGGGCGCGGGCCTGTTCTGCCTGCTGCTGGCGCCGGAGTTCTATGCGCCGCTGCGACGGCTGGCCGCGCACTACCACGATCGTGCCAATGCACTGGCTGCCGCCGCCGAAGTGGAGCGCCTGCTGCAGTCGCTGCCGGACGAGCAGGGCCTGATCGAGAACGAGGTTGCACCGCTGGCGGTGGAGCCGGCCGAGGCCGCCCTGCCGCCGCTGCAGGCACAAGGGCTGGTGCTGCGTCCGCTGGGTGCGCCGCAGGATGTGCTGCAGGATCTGGACCTGCTGCTGGAGCCGGGCCAGCGCCTGGCCCTGGTCGGTCCCAGCGGGTCCGGCAAAAGCACGTTGCTGGAGGCGCTGGCCGGATGGTTGCCGCCGCGTGCCGGCAAGCTGCAGCTGCGGCCCGGCGTGCAGGTGGCCTATGCCAGCCAGCGACCGTACCTGTTCCACGGCAGCATCGCCGACAACCTGCGCCTGGCCGACCCCGGTGCCAGCGATGCGCGGCTGCGCGCGGTGGCCGAGGCCTCGCAGGTCCTGCAGTTTGCTCAGCGCCTGCCGCAGGGGCTGGACACGGTGATCGGCGAGCGCGGCTTCGGCCTGTCCGGTGGCGAAGCCCGCCGCATCGGCCTGGCCCGCCTGTTGCTGCGTGATCCGCAGGTGCTGCTGCTGGACGAGCCCACCGCATTCCTCGATGCCGATACCGAAGCGGCCCTGCTGCGCAGCCTGGCCGCGTATGCACGCGGGCGCAGCGTGGTGGTCGCCACCCACAGCCCGGCGGTGATCGCGTGGGCTGACCGTTGCCTGCTGTTGCCGGAAGGCCGCCTGGTGGAACCGGCACAGGCGGTGCGCGCATGAGTCGTTCGCCTGATTCGCTGCGCGCGGTGTTCCTGCGCCACCGACCGCGCCTGTTGCTGACCATGCTGCTGCTGTGGACCACGATGCTGGCCGGCACGGCGCTGCTCGGCCTGTCCGGTGGTTTCCTCACGGCGGCTGCGCTGGCCGGTGCGGCCGGCCTCGGCCAGGGCTTCAACTTCTTCTCACCCTCGGCCGGCATCCGTGGCCTGACCATGGCGCGCATCGTGTCGCGCTACTTCGAAAAGCTGGTCGGCCACGATGCCACGCTGCGCATCGCCCGCGACCTGCGCGTGTGGTTCTTCCGCCGCGCGCTGCCACTGGCGCCGGCACGATTGGGGGCCACGCGTACCGGCGAGCTGCTGGCGCGGCTGCTGGGGGACATCGGCGAAGTGGATGGACTGCTGGTGCGTGCGATCGGGCCGCTGGTGGCGCTGGGTGCGCTGTCACTGGTGGCGGTCGCCTCGGCGGCGCTGATCCTGCCGTCGGCAGCGGTGTTGCTGGCAGTGCTGGCGCTGCTGATTGCTTTCGGCGTGCCGTGGCTGGGCGTGCGTGGCCATGACGACGAAGAGGCCGATCGTGCGGCGCATCGTGCCGCATTGCGTACCGCTGCATTCGAAGGGCTGGAAGGTGCCGGTGATCTGGCCGCGCTGCATGCCGATGCGGCCTGGCAGCTGAAGGTGCGCGTGGCTGCCAAGCAGCTGGCCTCGCGTGATCGTCGTCGGCGTTGGCGCCTGATCGCGGCCTCGACCCTGCATGGCCTGGTCGCCGGGCTGGGCCTGGTGGCGATGCTGGCCTTGGCCCTGCATGCGGCCGAACAGCAGCGCATTGCGCCGGAAATGGCGGCGGGCCTGGTATTCCTCACCGTGGCACTGATCGAACTGTGGGCCGGCATGGGCCTGGCCTGGCAGTCGCTGCAGTCCGGGCGCATCGCCGCCGATCGCCTGCAGGCCATTGTCGAGCAACCGCCGACGGTGGAGGATCCGCAGGCGCCGCAGCCGGTGCCGCAGGCGGCGCGCGTGCATTGGGATGACGTGCATTTCCAGTGGCCGGGTGCCGCACGGCCGGTGTTGTCCGGCCTGCAGCTGACCCTGGCGCCGGGCGAGCGCATTGCGATTCGCGGTGACAGCGGCAGTGGCAAGACCACCCTGTCGAGCCTGCTGCTGCGGCTATGGGATCCGCAGCAGGGACGGCTGACCTACGGTGGCCGCGACCTGCGTGATTTCGCCCAGGCCGACTGGCACCGGCAACTGGCGTGGCTGCCGCAGAACGCGCCGGTGTTTGCCGGCAGCGTGGCCGAGAACCTGCGATTGGGTGATTCCGACGCCAGTGACGCAGCGTTGTGGGCGGTGTTGCGTCGCGTGCGCCTGGGCGAATGGGCCGAGCGCAACGGTGGCCTGCAGACCTGGGTGGGCGAGAACGGCGCGACGATGTCGGCCGGCCAGGCGCGGCGGTTGGCGTTGGCCCGTGCACTGCTGCGCAATGCGCCGATCCTGTTGCTGGACGAACCCACCGAAGGCCTCGACGTGGATACCGCACGTGCGTTGCTGCAGGACCTTTCCGGGTTGCTGGAGGGACGCAGCCTGCTGATGATCACCCACGACGACCTGCCCGACGGCGTGGTGGATGCGCAATACCGGTTGCGTGATGGGGTGTTGGAGCGCGAAGTGCTTCGGTAGATGCCGGCCTTGGTCGGCACATCCACGCACGGCGTGGATCTACCCATTCGAACGATTACCGCGAGAACTCGCGCAGCATCACCGCGATCGAGGTGACGTTGGCCAGCACGCACAGCCAGAACACCCACTGGAATGCGGCCTTGCGGTGCTTGTGGCGGAACAGCGCCTGGCCCAGCAGCGCGCCGGGCCAACCGCCGGCGAAGGCCAGCAGCTGCAGGGTTCGCTCGGGTATCCGCAATTGCTTTCGCTGTGCCGCGCGCTTGTCGTGGCCATACAGCCCGAACGACACCGCGCTGGCCAGCAGGCACCAGCCACCCAGCCACAGCGGCAGCACACCGCTGATCATCAAGGCGGTCAGCGCGCCGAACGCGGCCAGTGCGAGGTTACGCCGCCAGGCCACTTACAGCGTGTCGAGGAAGCCGCGCACGGCCGGGCCGAATCGCTCGAAATCGACGAGGAAGGCATCATGGCCCTGCGGCGATTCCAGGCCGATGAAGCGCGCGTCGGCGCCGCCGGCGCGCAGGCCATCGGCGACCTGTTGCTGCTGTTGCACCGGGAACAGGATGTCGGTGTTGGCGCCGATCGCCAGTGCCTTCTCCACCCGGATCTTCGCCAGCCCGGCCAGCACGTCGCCGTCGGCATACTCGGCCAGGTCGAACCAGTCCATCGAACGGCTCAGGTACAGGTAGCAGTTGGGATCGAAGAAACGCACGAAGCGCCGTGCGTGGCCTTCCAGATAGCTTTCCACCTGGAATTCGAGGCCGAACGGATCGTCGTCGGTCTGGTCCGAATCCAGCCGCACGCGGCCGAAACGGCCATCCCATTCCAGTGCCGAGCGGTAGGTAATCACGCCCAGCTTGCGCGCCATGCGCATACCGGACTCGGGGTATTCCGCATCGTCGTAGCGACCGCCATTCCAGCGCGGATCAAGACGGATTGCCTCGCGCTGCAGTGAACGGATCGCGATCGAGAACGGCAGCGCCTGCGCACTACCAGAAATGTTGACGTGGCTGCGCGCGATGCCCGGTTGCAGCATCAGCACGGCCAGCGCGGTCATGCCGCCCATCGAATTGCCGACCACACAGGCCAGCTGCTCGATGCCCAGTGCCCGCACGACTTCGATCGCGGCGCGTGCGCCGTCTTCGATCGACAGCTCGGGGAAGTCGAGGCGATACGGTTGGCCCGTGGCCGGGTTGAGCGAAGCGGGGCCGGTCGAACCCTTGCAGCTGCCCAGCGAGTTCACGCACACGACGTACCAGCGGTCGGTATCGATCGGCTTGCCGGGACCGACCATGCCTTCCCACCAGCCCGCTGCGGGGTTGGCGTCATTGGCCGCGGCGTGTGCATCCGGCGACAGGCCGGTCACGATCAGGATCGCATTGCTGGCGTCAGCGGCCAGCGTTCCCCAGGTTTCGTAGGCCACGCGCGCACCGTGCAGGGCGCCGCCGCGCTTGAACGGGAAGGGCGAGGGCAGGGCATGGAAGCGGCTGCCGGGCGGGATGAATTCGGTCATGCAGTCATTCTAGCGGGGCCGCATGTGGAGCTGGCGACATGCTGGTTTCCATCGGCGATGCACCCGGTGGTGCCGGCCGCTGGCCAGCAACCTCATGAAGCTTGATGTGCCCGCGTGGCTGCCGGCCAGCGGCCGGCACGACCTGCGGAGTGTCAAGGAAACCGCAGCTCCACCACGCCCTCATGCGGCAGGCTGACCTTCACTGGCGTGCTCTGCAGATCGTCCTCGCTGCGGTTGGCGCTGCCGCTGCGCGAGATGCGTGCCAGCACTTCCACCTCACGATGGGCCGACAGCGGTGCGGTCGGCATCGGGCTGTCACCGTCGCCCAGCCCGACCGTGGCCGGGAAACCGGCCAAGGGCAGCTTGCGCGCGGCGACCGGCATCGGCGGTCCACCCACGGCGCGGGCCAGCACGAATACCTGGGTACTGGCGGGCCACTCGGTGTTCTTCAGCGCAGGCAGCTGCACACGCACCTGCAGCAGCGCTGCTGGCGCCGCAGCGGCAGCATCGGGCGCCTGGCCGGCGGCCTCGCGGGCGATGGCGATCTGTGCCTGCAGCGCCTGCGCGGCACCGGGCTCAAGCCGTGGCAACAGGGCGCCCCACACGTCAGCGGCCTCGGCATTCTTTCCGCGCTGGCGCAGGGCGATGCCCAGCAACCAGCTGGCGCGCTCGGCATCGGGTGCCTGTGCACGTGCCTGCTGCAACCAGGCCATCGCGGTGTCATCGAACTGCTTGCCGGCATCGGCCTGCGCACGTGCCTGCGCGGCTTCCACCAGCACGCCCGGATCATCCGGTGCCAATGCGGCGGCCCTCGCGAAGGCGTCTGCCGCGGCCGAGACATTGCCCAGTCCGGCCTGCGATCGGCCCAGCAGCGCCCAGCCATCAGCCCGCTGCGGGTCGCGCTTCAGTGCATCCTGCAGGGCCTGCACGCCATCGCGCAGGGTGGCTACCGATGGCGTCGGTTGTACCTGTGCTGCACGCGGATCACCGACCAGCAGATACAGGCAGGCACCGGCCACACCCAGCGCGAGCACGCCCACCACGAAACCGCGGCGCCCATGCTGGCGCAGCGGCCACAGCACCAGCGCTGCCATCAGCGCAGCAACCAGACCGGCCAGCATCGGCAGCCAATGGCTCACCATCCGTCTCCTTCATCGGCCTTGCCGGCCGGTGCTGCGCCAACCGTACGACCACGGCGGCGGACAATGCCCAGCACCACCAGTGCACCGGCGCCGAGCATCAGCAGGGGACCGCCCCACAGCAGCCAGGTGCCCGGCTGCAACGGTGGTTGATAGAGCACGAACTCACCATAGCGCGCGACCAGGAACTGCTTGATCTGTGCGTCGTCGTGGCCCTGCTGCATCAGCTGCAGCACCTCGCGGCGCAGGTCCTGCGCGATCTGCGCGTTGGAATCGGCCAGCGACTGGTTCTGGCACTGTACGCAGCGCAGCTGCGCGGCCAGGTCGTGAAAGCGGCGTTCTTCGGCGCCATCGCGGAACTGCAGCGGCTGCGGATCGTGCAGCGGCTGCTGTGCCACCGCGGCCAGCGGCAGCATCAGAAGCAGCAGTGCCAGCAGCCAGCGCATGGGCTCAGGGCGCCGTGTGTAGCGTGCTACCGGCATTGCCCTGGGCCTTCTCGATCTTTTCCAGCGCCGGAATCAGCTTCTCGTCGACCACGCGCTGGGTCATCGCACCGCTGTACTTCCAGCGCACGATGCCGCTGCCGTCGACAAGGAAGGTCTCCGGTGCCGCGGTCACACCCCAGTCGATCGCGGTGCGGCCCTCGACGTCGCTGAGCACCACCATGAACGGGTTGCCCAGCTGTTCCAGCCAGTGCAGCGCGTCGGTCGGGTCGTCCTTCCAGTTGTAGCCGATCACGCGCACGCGCTTGCTTTCGGCGAAACGGGTCAGCACCGGGTGTTCCTCACGGCACGCCGCGCACCAGCTGCCCCACACGTTCAGCAGGTAAGGCGCGCCGCGCAGGTCGTCGCTGTGCACGATCATTTCCGGATCGTGCAGCACCGGCAGCGCGAAGGCCGGCGCCGGCTTGTCGATCAGCGCCGATGGCAGCACGTCGCGCTGTGGATCACCCGATTTCATCACCCCGTAGATCATCAGCCCGAGCAGGCCGAAGAAGAACAGCACGCCGATCACGATGGCTACCGGCGGCAGCGGGCGGGAGGGGCGCGGGACGGGGGACTCGGACATGGAAACTCCTACGGACGACGGAAACGGCGATCGGCGGCGGTGATGAATCCGCCCAGGGCCATCAACAGCGCGCCCAGCCAGATCCAGCGCACGTACGGCTTGATGTGCACCCGGACCGCCCATGCATTGTTGCCCAGCGGCTCGCCCAATGCCACGTAGACATCGCCGTCGAAGCGTGCATCGATGCCGGCCTCGGTCATCACCTGGCCGCCGCTGGCGTACTGGCGCTTCTCCGGGTGCAGCAGCGCCAGTTCGCGGCCGTCGCGGAACACCCGCAGATGGCCTCGATCGGCGATGAAATTGGGACCTTCGCGATGGTCCACGCCCTCGAAGCGCACTTCGTGACGGCCGATCACCAGCTGCTGGCCCGGCGCCAGCGCCACTTCGCGCTGCACGTTCAAGGCTTCCACCAGCAGCGCGCCGGCCAGGAACACGGCGATGCCGGCGTGGGCGACGATCATGCCGAGCATTTCGGCGGTGAAGCGGCCATTGCCGCGCAGTCGCTGCCAGACGAAGCGTGCGGTACCCAGCCCGACCCAGGCCGCGGCGGCGACACCAAGACCGGCCTTCCAGCCGTTCTGCGGCGCCTGCCACCAGGCCAGCGCACCCAGCAGCACCGCCAGCCCCAGCCAGGGTGCCAGCAGCGCGAACGCACGCGAGGGCTGGTCGCGTTGCCACTTCACCAGCGGGCCGAACGGCAGCAGCAGGATCATCGGTGCCATCAGCAGCAGGAACAGGCTGCCGAAGTAGGGCGGGCCGACCGAAATCTTGCCCAGCGACAACGCATCGGCCAGCAGCGGGTACAGCGTGCCGAGCAGCACCATCGCGCAGGCAGTGGCCAGCAGCAGGTTGTTGGCCAGCAGCAGGGTCTCGCGCGAGGTGGCGGTAAAGCCACGGCGCGGATCGTCGGCGTCCACGCTCAGCTGGCTGGCACGCAGCGCGTACAGCAGCAGGCTGCCGCCGACCAGCACCGACAGGAACACCAGGATGAACAGGCCGCGCGACGGATCTGCAGCGAACGAATGCACGCTGGTCAGCACACCGGACCGGACCAGGAAGGTGCCGAGCAGCGACAGCGCGAAGGCGGCGATCGCCAGCAGCAGGGTCCAGCTGCCGAACGTGCCGCGCTTTTCGGTGACGGCCTGGGAATGGATCAATGCCGCACCGACCAGCCAGGGCATGAAGCTGGCATTTTCCACCGGGTCCCAGAACCACCAGCCGCCCCAGCCCAGCTCGTAATAGGCCCACCAGCTGCCCAGCGCGATGCCCAGGGTGAGGAAGCCCCAGGCGACGTTGGTCCACGGCCGCGTCCAGCGCAGCCAGCGCGCATCGATGCGCCCCTCCAGCAGGGCCGCCACCGCGAATGCGAACGGAACGGCAAAGCCCACGTATCCGATGTACAACATCGGCGGATGGATGATCAGCCCTGGGTCCTGCAGCAGCGGGTTGAGGTCGCGGCCTTCCAGCGGCGCCGGGTTCAGGCGCAGGAACGGATTGGAGGTGAAGATCAGGAAGGCGAGGAAGCCGACGCTGACCACGCCCATCACCGCCAGTACGCGCGCCTGCACGTGTGCCGGCAGGTGCCGCGAGAACAGCGCCACGGCGCCGGTCCACAGCGCCAGCACCAGCGCCCACATCAGCAGCGAGCCCTCGTGGGCCCCCCACACCGCCGAGTAGCGGTAGATCATCGGCAGCAGCGAATTGGAGTTCTCGGCCACGTAGCGCACCGAGAAATCCTGCTGCACGAACGCGGCGGTCAGCACCGCGAACGCGCCGGCGAGCAGCAGCAGCTGTGCGAAGGCGGCCGGCCGTGCCACCGCCATCCATGCCGTGTTGCTGCGATGCGCGCCGACCAGCGGCAGGCCGGCCTGCAGCAGCGAGGCCAGCAACGCGCACAACAGCAGGATCTGACCCAGTTCGGGCAGCACTCAGCGCACCTCGGGTGCCGTCACCGGCACGTCATGCTTGCGATGGGCATCGCCCATCTTGTCGGCCACTTCCTTCGGCACGTACTTTTCATCGTGCTTGGCCAGCACTTCGTCGGCAACGAAGACACCATCCTGCAGGCGGCCACTGGCGACCACCGCGGTGCCTTCGGCAAACATGTCCGGAAGAATCCGCGACGTGATCACCGACAGCTGGGCATCGCCGTCGGTTACTTCGAAACGTGCTTCCAGCGAACCGACCGGGCGGTTGAAGGAGCCCTTCACCACCATGCCGCCCAAGCGGAACCGCGACTGTGCATCGACATCCCCGCGCAGCACTTCCGAGGGCGTGTAGAGGTAGGCGATGTTGCGTTCCAGCGCCATCGCCACCAGCGCGGTGGCCAGGCCGGAGGCAAGCAGGGCCAGCAGCACCCACACCAGGCGGCGACGCTGTACCGGGGTCATCGTTCCAGCTCCGTCGACAGCGGCGCCGCTGCGTCCTGCCTGCCGGCGCGGGTCTGCTGCCGTTGCTGGCGGGCCAGTGCCAGCCGGCGTGCCACACGCAGCCGCAGCCACGAACCGATGGCATCGGCGCTGAGCACCAGCACGAACACGGCGTAGGCGCCGATCACATAGGGCAGGTGGGTCATGGCTGGGCCTCCCGGGCCGGGCGTTCGGCATCGACGCGGCCACCGACCCAGGCCTTGCCGGCCTCGCGGTCGAGATTGTCGGCGCGGGCCTTGGCCAGCACCGAGCCGGCGAACCAGAACTTGGTGCCGATCACCATCCACCACAGTGGCGCGATCATCGCGCTGCTGATCGCCGATTCACCGAAGACGTTGATCGACTGGCGCTGGTGCAGGCCGCCCCACCAGTCCACCGAATAGCGGATCACCGGCAGCAGACTGACTCCGACGATGGCCAGCAGGCCGGCTGCGCGTGCAGCGCTGCGGCGGTCCTCGATGGCGTGGTACAGGCCGATCACGCCCAGGTACAGGAACAGCAGCACCAGTTCGCTGGTCATGCGCGGGTCCCAGTCCCACCAGGTGCCCCAGGTGCCCTTGCCCCAGATGCTGCCGGTCAACAGGGTGATCAGGGTGAAGCCGGCACCCATCGGTGCACAGGCCATGGCCAGGATCTCGCAGACCTTGATCCGCCAGATCAGGGCGATGGCGGCATACAGCGCCATCAGCGCGAACACGAACAGGCTCATCCAGGCACTGGGCACGTGGATGTAGAGGATGCGGAAGCTGTCCAGCTGCTTGGCTTCCGGCGGCACCACCAGCAGCGCCTGCCACATGCCGACCAGCAGCACCGGCACCGCCGCGAGGTAGAACACCCGCGACCAGCGGGCAGCGAATCGGTCGAACGTGGGGGGCGAACCGAGTTGGTGGAACCAGCGGACAATCGGATTCATGCGTGGCGGCTATCCAGCAGGGGTGGATTGGCTCTCAGCTCGGTCAACTCAGAGAAATACGTATTGCAGCGGCGGTGGCCAACGGCGCCAGCACCAGCGCGACCAGCAGGCCGGCGCCCAGCATCAGCAGCGCACCGACCGGATCCTGTCCGCGTCCGGCTGCCGCCAGACTGCCTGCGCCGAACACCAGCACTGGCACGTACAGCGGCAGCGACAGCAACGCCACGAGAATACCAGAGCGTCGGATGCCTACGGTCAGCGCGGCGACCACGCCACCGATCAGGCTCAGCAACGGCGTTCCCAGCAGCAACGATGCCAGCAACATCGGCAGCTGGTCATGCGGCAGATGCAGCATTTCGGCCAGCAGCGGGCTGACCACGATCAACGGCAGGGCGGTGGTGGCCCAGTGCAGCAGCACGCGCACCAGCACCAGCCAGGCCAGCGGCACCGGTGCCAGCAGCCATTGTTCCAGCGAGCCGTCTTCGGCATCGGAGCGGAACAGTGAATCCAGCGACAGCTGCCCGGCCAGCAGCACCGCAAGCCACAGCACTGCGCCTGCGGTGGCGGCCAGAAGTTGCGGCTCGCGCCCTTGGGCCAGCGCGAACAGCACCACCACCAGCACCGCGAACAACAGCGGCTGCAGCGCATCGCCGCGGCGGCGCCAGAGCAGGCGCAGATCACGCTTGAGCAGGGCACCTGCGGTCTGCCACAGGCCCGGCTCCGTACCCGGCGCGATCATGCGGCACCGCCGAGGTCGAGCTGGCGGGTACGCACCGGCGGTGCGGCATAGGCGCCGTGGGTGGTGACCAGCGCCGCGCCACCGGCACGCAGGTGCGCCGAAATCATCCGGTTGACCAGGGTGATGCCCTCCAGGTCGAGGTTGGCGTAGGGCTCGTCGAGCAGCCACAGCGGCGCCGGCGACAGCCAGATGCGCGCCAGTGCCAGCCGCCGCTTCTGCCCGGCCGACAGATGCCGAACGAGGGTGTCCTCATAACCGGCCAGGCCGACAATGGCCAGCGCGTTGCCGGGCATCTGCCGCGCACGCCGTCCGTGCAGGCCGCACAGGAAGTGCAGGTTCTCCAGCGTGTCCAGATCGGGCTTCAATGCGGGCAGGTGGCTGAGGTAGGCCACGTAGCGCGCGCGCTCGGCATTGCTGGCCGGCTTGCCGTCGATCCGCACCTGGCCAGCACCGGGCCGGGCCAGGCCGGCCAGCACGCGCAGCAGGGTGGTCTTGCCGGCGCCATTGCCGCCCTGCACCAGCAGGGCTTCACCGGCGTCCACATGGAAGTCCAGCGGGCCGAACACCGGCTCGTCATTGCGGGAGAAGCTCAGGCCGCTGGCGGCCAGCAATGCAGGGGTGTTCAAGGGGCAAAGGTCTTCATGCCGGAGTGCGGCGGCAATTGTAGCGGTGAATGCATACGGTAGTGCCGGCCGCTGGCCGGCAGGCGCGACCAAGCGTCGCAGATCGTCCCAGCGTTGCCGGCCAGCGGCCGGCACCACCGAAGCAGGGATTGCGTAAACTCAGGGGCCTGTCTCCCCATATCCCCAGGCCGATGCAACCGAACACCAAGCTGCCCAAGGTCGGTACCACGATCTTCACCGTGATGTCCCAGCTCGCCGCCGAACACGGCGCGGTCAACCTGGGCCAGGGTTTTCCGGACTTTTCGGCGCCGCAGCGCCTGATCGACGAGACCGCCAAGGCGATGGCCGCCGGGCTGAACCAGTACCCGCCGATGACCGGCGTGGCGCCGCTGCGCCAGGCCATCGCGCAGAAGGCGCTGGACTGCTACGGCGCGCAGGTCGATGCGGACAGCGAGATCACCGTCACCAGTGGCGGTACCGAGGCCATCTTCAACGCCATCCACGCCGTGGTGCGTGCGGGCGAGGAAGTGATCGTGCTCGACCCGGCCTATGACTGCTATGAGCCGGCGATCGACCTGGCCGGTGCCAAGGCCGTACATGTGTCGCTGGATCCGCAGACGTTCGCGGTCGACTGGGACCGCGTGCGTGCCGCGATCACTCCCCGCACCCGCATGTTGATCGTCAACACTCCGCACAACCCGTCCGGCGCGATGCTGTCGGCGCAGGACATGCAGGCACTGGCCGAGCTTCTGCGTGGCACGCAGATCTACCTGATCTCCGATGAGGTGTACGAACACATCATCTACGACGGCCGCCGCCATGAATCGGCGCTGCGCTACCCGGAACTGCGTGAGCGTGCGTTCGTGATCTCCAGCTTCGGCAAGACCTACCACTGCACCGGCTGGAAGATCGGCTATGCGATCGCACCACCTGCGCTGACCGCCGAGTTCCGCAAGGTGCACCAGTACAACACCTTCACCAGTTTCGGCCCGGCGCAGTACGGCTTCGCCGCGATGATCCGTGACGAGCCCGAGCACCACCTGGAGCTGGGCGCGTTCTACCAGGCCAAGCGCGACCGCTTCCGCGAGCGGCTGGCCGGCACCCGCCTGAAGGCGCTGCCGGTGCCGGGTGGCTACTTCCAGCTGGTCGATTACTCGGCCATCAGCGACCTGCCAGACCATGAGTTCGTGAAGTGGCTGACCATCGAGAAGGGCGTCACTGCCATTCCGCTGTCACCGTTCTACGAGAACCCGCCGGCCGGCCAGCGCCTGGTGCGTCTGTGCTTCGCCAAGAACGAAGCGACCATGGACGCGGCCATCGAACGCCTGCGCCTGCTGTGAGCGGAGGGCTGAACATGCAGGACCTGCGCATTTCCCTCGTCCAGGGCGACACCCGCTGGCACGACCCGGCGGGCAACCGCGCCTACTACGGCGCGCTGCTGGCGCCGCTGGCCGGCAACACCGATCTGGTGATCCTGCCGGAGACCTTCACCAGTGGCTTCTCCAACGAAGCCATTGCCCAGGCCGAAGGCATGGACGGCCCGACCGTGGCCTGGGTGCGCGAGCAGGCCAGGGCCTTGGACGCGGCGGTGATCGGCAGCGTGCAGCTGCGTGATGGCGATGGCGTCTACAACCGCCTGCTGTTCGCCACGCCCGATGGTGAGCTGCAGTACTACGACAAGCGCCACCTGTTCCGCTACGGCGGCGAGCACGAGCGTTATGCCGCCGGTCGCGACCGCCTGAGCGTGGAATGGAAGGGTTGGCGGATCAATCCGCAGGTCTGCTACGACCTGCGTTTCCCGGTGTTCTGCCGCAACCGCTACAACGTGGAGCGTCCGCAGCAGCTGGATTTCGACCTTCAGATCTTCGTCGCCAACTGGCCGTCGGCACGCGCCTATGCGTGGAAGACGCTGCTGCGTGCACGTGCGATCGAGAACCTGTGCTTCGTTGCTGCGGTGAACCGTGTCGGCGTCGATGGCAACCAGCTGCACTACGCCGGCGACAGCGCGGTGCTGGATTTCCTTGGCCAGCCGCAGGTGGAGATCCGCGAACGCGAACAGGTGGTCACCACCACCATTTCGGCCGAGGCGCTGGCGGCACACCGCGCACGTTTCCCGGCGATGCTTGATGCCGACGCCTTCCATCTGGACGAACAGGCCTGAGCGACGGCCTGAACGCTGCCGCACCAGCGCGCGCGCCTGCATTCAACCTGCACGCGCGCGCTGCTAGATTCGCCGCCAGTCCGACCGAACGGGAAGTCCCGCCATGAACAAGCCCTTCGCCCTGCTGCTGGCCCTGTCTGCCGCATCGCTCGCCCCGGCCGCGCACGCTGCCGGCAACCTCGATTGCGAGCTGCGCTACAACCTGTCCGGCTGGTCGCTGATCTACAAGACGGCCTCCGGCAATGGCACGGTCACCTGCAGCAACGGCGCCAGCATGCCGGTGCACATCCAGATGAAGGGGGGCGGCCTGACCGTGGGCAAGTCGAAGATCACCAACGGGCGCGGCAATTTCACCGGCGCGATCAGCATCGACCAGCTGCTGGGCACTTACGCGTCGGTTGGTGCACATGCCGGTGCGATGAAATCCAGCAATGCGCAGGTGATGACCAAGGGTGACATCTCACTGGCCCTGTCCGGTACCGGCAAGGGCTGGGACCTGGGCGTGGACGGTACCGCGTTCACCCTCAGCCGGCGCTGAGGCGCGACGGTTCGGCAGATCCCCAGCTGATGCGGATGTAGTGCTGTTCGGAATCGCTCAACAACCGTTCGACACCGAAACCATTCTTCAGCAGCTGCGCGACCACGTCTTCGACGAGCTGCTCGCTGGCCATCACCTGGCTGAAGCCGAACACGATATAGCGGCGGCCATTTTCCGAGCCGATCTGGATCGAGTTGTCGAGGTCGCGGTAGAACTGTTCGATCGGGCGCTTGGCGGCATCGGCGTTGGCGCGGGCCTGTTCGGCGGTGATGGTGATCATGGGCATCTGCCTTGTGTGGGAGAGCGCGCACGATAGCCAGCGCCCTGATGTGAATTCCGGGCGTGGCGCACAATGCCTGGTGTTTGCAGAAATTCCTAACATGAGCTGTGAACGTCGAGACGCGCAGGAAAAGTGCCGCGCGGCGGTGAGCATCCTGCATCGACAGGAAGTCATCAGGAAGGGATGGGTGTCAGCAGCAGTACAGGCGTGCAACGCACCGCCCAGAGGGGGATCCTGCACCCATCCGATGCTGTGGGCACGCAGTGCATTTACGTTTCCTTGACCCTGCAGTAACCCCGCAATGCCTAACAGGGACGTCCCAGCGATTCTGCTGGGATCATTGGAGACGCTGGAATGGAGTTCAGAACGTCCGTGCTGCTCGTGGCCCTCATCGCCACACCCGCGATCGCCCACGCCGAAGTCTGCCTGTCCGACAGCGGCATCGTTGTGTCCTGTCCTAGCCTGTTACCGCATCCGGTGACGGCCAGGTTCGAGATCGGGACCCTGCCGCGTGTGGCCGGCTCGCCATCGGAGATCTACATCACAGGCGGCGGCCAGGTGGATGGAACGAGTAATTTCTCGGTCTATGCCAATGGTCAGTTCCTGTGCCGTACCAATGACAATTACGACGGTGGCAACACCACGCCGATCCGCCATTGCACGGCGACCATCGCAACACCCGGGACCTATGTGATCTCGGCGTCGCGCAACAGCCCTGGCAACTTCCTTGCGCCGATGGACGAAGTGATCAACGTGCAGTAATCGATTGTCCGCTGATCCAGGCCCCGGGGTATAACCCCGGGGCCTCTGCTGCCTCATGGCAGCAGGACCGGCTCCTTCACCGTTGCGATCCACAACCAGGCCTTCCGCCGTCAACGGCCCGGTCCCGCTGCAGCCATAAGGCCAGCAGGCCACACGCGATGAGGGGTGGTGCCAGCAGCTGCACTGCACCGACCAGCGCCATTGCCGCGCCGATCAACAGGTAGTAGAGCAGGCCGAACAGCGCGCCTGCGCTGCCAAGACAATGTGGATAGCCGCGCAGGGCCTGGCCGAGCACATTGGGAATGGCAAGGCCGAAGCCCGTCACCACCGGCACCATCGCCGCGACCAGAGCAGGGTGATCACGCAGCAGCGCAGCCAGCAGTCCTCCCATCAGAACCAGCCCTGCGGCGATGCGGATGCGCGTGGTTGTGGCAACGCCTGCACGCAGCAGGTGGCCATTGCCCCACGCGCCCAGTGCCGAGCCCAGTGCCAGCACCGCACCGCTGGCGCCGAACCAGATGGCTGGCCAGTGCAGGCGCGCAAACACGAAGGGGCCGAGTACATACCAGCTGTACATCGCCACGTTGAAGGCCATCACCAGCAACGCGTGTGACCAGATCCAGCGATCGCGCAGCAGCTCCCGCAGCAGCGGCAGCATGGGCGTGTGCGGGGTCTGGGCAGGACGGCTTTCGCGCAGGCCTGCCAGGCATGCCACTGCCAGCAGGGCAGCAATCAGCAGCAGGCCGGACTGTACGCCGACATAGCCATTGGCGGCGACCAGCAGCGTGCCCAGTGCAAGACCGATGGCCGGGCTCAGGGCCAGGGCCATGCCGATCCAGGAGAATGCCTGGGCCAATGCCGGCCCCTGCAGATGGTCGCGCAGCACGGTCTGGGTGACCACCGAAGCGGTGGCGGCGCCGACTGCGGCCAACGCCTGGGCCAGCAGCACCTGGCCGAAGCTGCCAGCCATCAGGCCGCCCAGTGCAGCCACTGCGAAGACGCCGAGGCCACAGAGAAGGGCAGGGCGACGACCGATACGATCGGCCAGGCGCCCCCACAGCAGCACGCCTGCAGCGAAGCCGAACAGGTACAGGCTCATGGCCTGGCTGGCGGCACTCGGCGGCAGGGCGAAGCGTTCGGCCAGATCGGCCAGGGCCGGGCTGTACAGGGTCTGTGCCAGCTGCGGAAACATCAGCAGTGCAATGGCAAGCAACAACAGGCGGCGCGACATGCGGGCGCTCCAGGAACAGGGTCGCGCATTGTGGTCGCGTCCGCAATGGCGCACCCTGTCTATCCTGTCATCGAATGCATGAAATCAGACATGGCCTGGTTGCAGCCGGACGCGCACTTCGACGCCGATGCCTGGAGCGCTCCGGTGCTGGGGATCGCGGCCTCACTGGCGGATCACGATTCGGGTTGGCACCAGCACGCACGCGCGCAGCTGCTGTACACCCGACAGGGCTGTACGCGCCTGACCTATGGTGATCGCATCAGCCTGCTGCCGCCCGCGCGCGCCGCGTGGATTCCGGGTGGGCTGCGCCATCGCGCGCAGATGCGCCAGGCGGTCGATTACCGTTCGTTGTACTTCGACGCCAGTCTGTCGGCCCAGCTGCCCCGGCAGCCGGCGATCATCGGCGTAGGTCCGCTGCTGCAGGCCTTGCTGGAGCCGATCGCACAGGCACCGTTCGACCATGACTGGCAGTCGCCGCGCGCGCACCATCAACTGGCGTTGTGCGTGCTGGAAATCGCCGCTGCACCGGTGGCACCGATGGACCTGCCTTTACCACGTGATCCACGAATCACACGTTGCCTGCCGCCGGCCGAACAGCTGCCGCCCGAACTGGGGGAGCTGGCCGCGCGCACCGGCCTGAGCACGCGCACCGTCGGCCGGTTGATGCAACGCGATACCGGCATGAGCTATCAGGCCTGGCGCCAGCAGTGGCGCCTGATGCGGGCCATGGAGCTGCTGCTGCTCGGCCATCGCGTCGCGCATGTGGCCCAGGACACCGGCTTCTCCGCCGAGAGCCCGTTCATCGCCTTCTTCCGCGGCATGACCGGCACCACACCCGCCGCGTTCCAGCGCCACGCAAAAGGGGACGGAGGGGATTAAGTCGTTTTTGCCACCGCGTACATCGAAGAGGCAAAAGAGACTTAATCCCCTCCGTCCCCTTTTCAAAGAAAAACCCCGGCCGGAGCCGGGGTTTTCATTTCAGTGGGGCCGGTGATCAGCCGCCGCGCGGGCCGCTGCGGCGCGGGCCGCCCGGACCGCGGTTGCCGCCGGGGCCACCCGGGCCACGGTTGCCACCCGGACCACCCGGGCCGCGGTTCCCGCCCGGGCCACGGTTGCCACCGCCCGGACCGCGACCGCCCGGACGGGCGCCCTGCGCCGGCTTCGGGCTGCCATACGGGTTGAAGCCCGGGGTGGCGTGGTCGGACGGGAAGCTCGGGGCATTGCCCGGATGGCCGTACGGGTGCTTGTTGCCCTGGCCCTGCGAGCGGTTGCCCGCACCGGCCGGACGACCCTGGCCGCCTGCGCCGCCACGGCCTTCACCGCCGAAACCGCCACGGCCCTGGCCGCCACCGGCGCCAGCACCCGGACCCTTCGGCTTGCCGTACGGACGGCCCTGGCCGCCTGCGCCCGGACCACGGGCACCCGGGCCACGTGCGCCCGGACCGGCATTGCGATGTCCGCTCGGGCCGGTGCTCACGCCATCCGGCACGTACCAGGTGCGGAACGCGGCCGGGTTGCCTTCCGGCAGCGAACGATCGTTCTTCTGGGCGCGCTGCTTGAACGGCTTCTGCGACTGCTTGGCTGCCGCTTCACCGCTGACCGTCAGGCCGCCCTTGAAGCCGCCGCCCTTGCCACCTCGGCCACGGCCGCGGTCTTCGCGCACGTTGTCGAAGCGACGCAGCTCGCGGCCTTCGTCAGCGGTGTTGTGGCCGTTGACGTAGGCATTGCCACGGCCACCTTCGCGCACGCGCACGGTCGTCTTGGCGGCGCGGCGCTGGCCGATCACCGGCTGCAGGGTCAGTGCCGACGGCGCGCCTTCTTCCAGCTTCAGCTGCGCGCGCAGGGCTTCCACCTGAGTGGTGCCCAGTTCAACCGAATGGCCACGGGCCAGTTCGCGCGGCAGGCTCACCTTGCCATAGCGGGTGCGCTTCAGGCGGCTGACCTGGCAGCCCTGCGATTCCCACAGGCGGCGCACTTCGCGGTTGCGGCCTTCCTTCACCACGACGCGGAACCAGTCGTGCGAATCGGTGCCGCCGATGCGTTCGATCTCGTCGAACTTGGCCGGGCCGTCTTCCAGTGCCACGCCACGGGTGAGGCGGTCGACGATGGCGTCGGAGACCTTTTCCTCGCCTTCCGGCGCACGCACGCGGACCACGTATTCGCGCTCGACCTCGAACGACGGGTGCATCATGGCGTTGGCCAGTTCACCGTCGGTGGTGGCCAGCAGCAGGCCGGTGGTGTTGATGTCCAGGCGGCCGATCGCGATCCAGCGCGCGCCCTTCAGCGGCGGCAGCGATTCGAACACGGTCGGGCGGCCTTCCGGATCATCGCGGGTGGTCACTTCGCCTTCCGGCTTGTTGTAGACCAGCACGCGCGACGGCTCGGCCAGGGCGGTGGCGACGAAGCCGCGGCCGTCCAGCTCGATCTTGTCGCCGCTCTTGACCGACATGCCGGTCTGCGCGACTTCACCGTTGACCTTGACCAGGCCTTCGGCGATGCGCTGTTCCAGCGCGCGGCGCGAGCCGAGGCCGGCCTGGGCCAGTACCTTGTGCAGGCGCTCTTCCAGCTTGAACTGTTCGGAGGTGGCTTCGCGCTTCAGCGAGAGCTTGTTACGGGGGGTGTCACTCATCAGTTTTGCTCCGGCCGACGGTTTCGAGGTCGGCCTCTGGTTCGGAATCGGCTTGGTCAACAGCCACGGTCGTCATCGCGACGGCGTTGTCTTCGCGTTCGTTCACTGGCACCGCGCGCTCGCCCGGCGCGGAATCGGGGTGCCCATCATCGAGGGGCGAAGGTGCTTGCTCATCGGAGGCCGATGCAGGGGCTGCATCGGCGGAATCGGGGGTGTCACTGCCGGCCAGGCCGGCGTCATCGTTCGCGGCAGCGCCTTCGTCGCCGGCCGAGATGTCAGGGCCATCGGCGCTCGCCGCCGCAGGTGCATCGCGGTCCAGGGACAGCTGCGGTTCCAGCTCGCCCAGGTCCTTCAGTTCCGACAGTGGCGGCAGCTCATCCAACCGCTTCAGGCCGAAATAATCCAGAAAGCCCTTGGTGGTGCCAAACAGCGCCGGCTTGCCGGGCACATCGCGGTGGCCGACCACGCGGATCCATTCGCGTTCTTCCAGCGCTTGGATGATGTTGCTGCTGACCGCCACGCCGCGCACCTGTTCGATCTCGCCGCGGGTGATCGGTTGCCGGTAGGCGATCAGCGCCAGGGTTTCCAGGGTGGCACGGGTGTAGCGGGTCTTGCGCTCGGTCCACAGCCGGCTGATCCAGCCGTGCACTTCGCCGGTGACCTGGTAGCGGAAGCCGGAGGCGACCTCGACCAGTTCCACGCCGCGCCCTTCGCAGGCTTCGCGCAGCCGTTCCAGTGCGCGTTCGATGCTGCCCGGCGGTGCCGGTTCCTCTTCCGGGAACAGGTCTTTCAGCTGGGCCAGGGTGAGCGGCTGGCTGGAGGCCAGCAGGGCACCCTCGACAATGCGGTTGATCAGCAATTGATCCATCGGCAGTCAGCGCTCACTCGTCTGCATTGGCGGCGTCGTTGTCGTCGAACTCGCTGCTGAACTGCAGCGGGGCATTGGTGTTGCCGGCGGCCAGCGATTTGACGTAGATCGGCGCCAGCGGTTCTTCCTGGACGATGTCCAGCAGCTGTTCCTTGGCCAGTTCCAGCACCGCCAGGAACGTGACCAGCACGCCCAGCTTGCCTTCTTCGGCCGTGAACAACCCTTCAAAACGATAGAACTTGCCATCTTCCAGGCGTCCCAGCACTTCGCCCATGCGTTGCCGCACGCTCAGTGCCTCACGCTTGATGGCGTGACCGCTGAACAGCTCGGCGCGCTTGAGCACGTCGTGCAGGGCCAGCAGCATCTCCTTCAGGTCCACCGGCGGCGGCAGCTTCACCGCAGCGCGTTCGGGCATGAAGGCGTGGGCCAGGCTGGTGTCGCGGTCCTGGCGGGGCAGGGCGTCGATGTCCTCGGCGGCCTGCTTGAAGCGTTCGTACTCCTGCAGCCGGCGCACCAGCTCGGCGCGCGGGTCGGCCTCATCGCCTTCCTCGCTGACCGGGCGCGGCAGCAGCATGCGCGACTTCACCTCGGCCAGGATCGCCGCCATCACCAGGTACTCGGCGGCCAGTTCGAAGCGCAGCTCGCGCATCACGGTGATGTATTCCACGTACTGCCGGGTGATCTCGGCGACGGGAATGTCCAGTACATCCAGGTTCTGGCGGCGGATCAGGTACAGCAGCAGGTCCAGCGGGCCTTCGAAGGCATCCAGGATGACTTCCAGCGCGTCCGGCGGAATGTACAGGTCCTGCGGAATCTGCAGGACCGGTTGCCCATGCACCACGGCCAGCGGCATTTCCTGCTGCTGTGGGGCGGGCGGCCGGGTTGGCGGGTTCGCGTCGAGCGCGAGTTCGGAAGTCATCTAATGGACATCAGGATTGCAACGGACCAGTCGCGGCACCGGGTTCGCCGGGCCAACGCCACGGAGCCCCAGGGCACCAGACACGCCGGGATCGGCGCGATTCCACACATATCAAACAGCAGGACGCGCCGCAGGAAACGGCAGCGACGGAACTACGGGGAGGTCGTCTACGTGGCCCGGCCAGGTGGACCGGTTTGAAGCAGCGGGACGGTCGTCGGGGGCTGCGTTGGCCGCAAAAACCGACGGGCTGCTGCATCCAGCCACGTGCAATGGCGTCTAGGGTAAGCCTTTGTCGCGCCAGTGTCCAGCCAGGCCGGGGCAGGGGCCGCATTGGCTAGAATCTGCGGACCCGACAACGCAAGCGAGGAAATGCCGGTGTGGTATGTGATCGAAGGGTATGACGGCCAGGATGTGCTGGCGCAGCGGCTGCAGGCGCGGCCTGAACACCTGGCGCGGCTGCACGCGCTGCGCGACGAGGGACGTCTGCTGCTGGCCGGCCCATGCCCGGCGGTGGACAGTGACGACCCGGGCCCGGCCGGTTTCAGTGGTTCGGTGGTGATCGCGCAGTTCGAGTCGCTGCCGCAGGCCCAGGCCTGGGCCGACGCCGACCCGTACGTGGCGGCCGGCGTCTACGCCCATGTGCAGGTGCGACCGTTCCGCAAGGTGTTGCCGTGAACGCGGAACGGATCTCACGAATGCGTGATGCGCTGCAGCATGCACTGGCGCCGAGCGTGCTCGAGATCGAAGACGACAGCCATCGCCACGCCGGCCATGCCGGTGCGCGCGATGGTCGCGGCCATTTCAACGTGCATGTGGTCAGTGAACGCTTCGCCGGACTGGGCCCGCTGGCCCGGCATCGCGCGGTGTACGCCGCGCTGGGGGAGATGATGGAGACCGATATCCACGCGTTGTCCATCCGCGCGCAGACCCCGTCAGAACAGGGCTGAGCCCTTGTCCCACGCTGTCCTGGCGGGTCCCTGCGGGGGCTCGCTGCGGACAGATTTCCATGTCCATTTCGGGACATTCGCCTAACGGACTGTTTACAAGCCCAGATGGAAACGCTTACATTCCGCGCCAATGCTGGTAGGTCCAAGCCGTGGAGGGCGGCTTCGTGAACAAGGCAGCTATCACAATCAAAGACGTCGCTCGCGAAGCCCGGGTCTCCGTGGCCACGGTTTCCCGCGCGCTCAACGGGCATGAAAATGTCGCCGAACCGGTCCGCCAGCTTGTGCTGGAGGTGGCCGCACGGCTGCGTTACACCCCGCACGCCGCCGCCCGCAGCCTGAGCAGCCGCCGCACCAATACGGTGGGCGTGGTGCTGCCGGACCTGTACGGCGAATTCTTCTCCGAGCTGATGCGTGGCATCGACAACGTCGCCCGTAGCCGTCGCCAGCACCTGCTGGTGTCCAGCTACCACGGTGACCAGGAGCAGCAGGGCGCGGCCCTGCGCGCCATGCGCGGCCGCGTCGACGGCCTGCTGGTGCTCTCGCCCTATGCCGAGAGCCCCGGTTTCCTGACCGACAATCTGCCGCAGTCGTTGCCGACGGTGTTGATCAACACCTATCTGCCCGGGCAGGACCACCCGGTGCTGAGCATCGACGACCATGCCGGTGCGATGGCGATGACCCGCCATCTGCTCGACGCGGGCCACCGTCGCATCGCTTTCATTTCTGGCCCGGATCTCAACTTCGACGCGCGCGAGCGCCTGCGCGGCTTCCGTGACGCGCTGGCGGCTTTTGGCGGTGGCGCCGAGGGCATCGAGCTGCCCGGTGATTTCGACGAAGCTTCCGGCCATCGCGCCGGTCAGGAGTTGCTGGCAGCCGGAGCGCTGCCTGATGCCGTGTTCGCCGCCAACGACATGATGGCCCTGGGATGCCTGTATGCATTCACGCAGGCCGGTGTCCGTGTTCCGACCGATGTCGCCCTGGCGGGCTTTGATGACATTCCACTGGCGCGTTTCGTCCACCCGTCGCTGACCACCATGCAGGTCAGCATCGCCGAGCTCGGCGACCGGGCCATGACGCGCCTGCTGCAGTTGATGGACGGCACCTCCACGGACGGGACAGGGGACAAGCAGACCCTGGTTCCCCGCTTGATAGTTCGCGATTCCACCACTCCGCCATCGGGCCATTGAAGCCAGAGGCGTTCCTTCTTTTTTGATTGATCGCAGGGACCGCGCAAGCGGTCACCGCCACCCGGAGATTGAGTTGATGATGCACACCACCTTCCGCACGCCGGCGCGCCGGCTGCTGAGCACCGCACTGGTCAGCTGCCTGATGCTGGCCGCCGCTCCGAACGTCATGGCGCAGTCGGCAAATGCCAGCCTGCGCGGGCAGGTATCCGGCGCTCAGGCCGGCGCCGAAGTGACCGCCACCAACGTCGCCACCGGCACCGTCCGTCGCGGTACCGTGCGTGCCGACGGCAGCTACTCGCTGATGGGCCTGGACCCGGGCACCTATGACGTGGTCGCCAACGGCCAGACCCAGAAGGTCACCGTCACCGTGGCCTCGACCGCTACGCTGAACTTTGCCGGCGCCGCCAGCAGCACGCCGGGTACGACCGCAGCCACCAACCTGGACACCGTCAACGTCGTCGCGCCGACCCTGCTGCAGGAAGTGCGTACTTCGGAAGTCGGCAAGACTGTCAGCCTGCAGCAGATCCAGACCACGCCGCAGGTTTCGCGCAACTTCCTGGAGTTCGCCGACGCGGTGCCGGGCATGATCTTCACCCGCGATGCCAAGGGCAACACTTCGCTGCGCGGTGGTGCCACCAACGCTGACGGCACCAACGTCTACATCGACGGTGTGGGCCAGAAGAGCTACGTGAAGGGCGGCGGCATCTCCGGCCAGTCCGGCAGCGCCGGCAACCCGTTCCCGCAGCTGGCCATCGGCGAATACAAGGTCATCAGCGGCAACTACAAGGCCGAGTACGGCCAGGTCTCCAGCGCCGCGATCACCGCCGCGACCAAGTCGGGTACCAACGAGTTCAAGGGTGAGACCTTCTACCGTTATACCAACGAAAGCATGCGTGCGATGACCCCGGCCGAACGCCAGCCGGGCAAGCGCAAGGAAGACTCGGCCGAGAAGGAATACGGCTTCGCGCTGGGTGGCCCGATCATCAAGGACAAGGCCCACTTCTTCGTCACCTATGAAGCCAAGCGCTTCGATCTGCCGGTGACCATCGCGCCGGACGGTGCGGTGACTGCATCGGCCGCCAATCTGCCCGCTGACGGTGCCGCCGGCCTGGGCCCGGCCAGCCAGCCGTTCCAGCAGGACCTGATCTTCGCCAAGATCGATTTCGAGCCGACCGACAACGATCGCATCGAACTGACCTTCCAGGACCGCGACGAGAACCAGCAGCAGTTCAGCGGCCAGACCGCCAAGGTGCACGGCAAGGTGGTGGACAACACCGACCGTCGCTATGCCCTGCGTTGGAACCACAGCGGCGAGCGCTTCTACAACGAGTTGATGGTCACCCATGAAGAGGCGTTCAACAATCCGCTGCCGTTGAACTACGGCAACGGCATCATCTACACCGCGCCTGACTTTGGTGACAAGAACCGGAACACCCCGCAGGAAAAGACCCTCGTCCAGATCGGTGCAGCCGATGCGTTCGCCTCGCAGGTAAAGGGCCAGAAGGGTTGGGCGATCGAAGACAACCTGACTCTGGATGGCCTGCAGTGGGCCGGCGACCACACCGTCAAGATGGGTGCCAAGTACAAGCAGATCGATCTGTACGCCTCCGACGCGGCGCAGATCAATCCGCAGTTCTTCTACACCATCGACAACCCTGCCTTCTCGTCCGGTACCCCTTACAAGGCGCAGTTCACCAAGGCCAGCACCGGTGTCACCGGCGTGCAGTCTGAAGTGCGCGCCAAGGTCAAGCAGATCGGCCTGTTCATCCAGGACGACTGGCAGGTCAATGACCACCTGCAGCTGAACATCGGCCTGCGCTGGGATTACGAAAAGAACCCGGTCTATACCGATTTCGTGACCCCGCCGGAGGTTGTGAACGCATTGTTCTCGCAGGACAAGCATGCGCCTCCGGGTCAGACCTATGCGCAGACGCTGGCGCTCAGTGGTTTGAACGTCAACGACTACATCAGCACCGGGCACAATCGCAAGAATTTCAAGAATGCATGGCAGCCGCGCCTGGGCTTCTCGTATGACGTCAACGCCGACGAGCAGCACGTGTTCCATGGTGGCGCCGGCCGGTCCTATGATCGCGACCTGTTCGACAACCTCGCGCTGGAGACCACCAAGCTGGCACTGCCGCAGCCGACCGTGTTCTTCCGCAACCCGACCACCGGCAGCTGCATGTACGGGCAGACCCCGTGCTTTGACTGGAACCCGAACCTGCTGAACGGCATCGAGAACGTGCAGGCACTGCTGGGCGCCACCAGCAATGAAGGCATGGAAGTCGACCTGCTGAACAACAACATGAAGGTGCCGTACGCCGACCAGTTCAGCCTCGGTATGAGCAATCAGTTCGGCGAGTGGCTGACTGACGCCACCATTTCGCGCACGCTGACCTACGATGGCTTCGCCTACACGCTGGGCAATCGCTTCAACAACGGCAATTTCTTCGACAACCAGATGCTGTGCGGTGCTGAAGAACCGACCTATGGTCAGCCGTGGGGCTGCAACATTCCGGGCTTCGGCAGCCTGATCATCGGCCAGCAGGGCATCAAGACCCGCGCCACCCAGATCCTGCTGTCGGCGCAGAAGCCGTACAGCAAGGAAAGCGGCTGGGGCACCTCGATCGCCTATACCTGGACCAATGCCCGCCACAACCGCAACATCAACGAGCACTATTCGTTCGATCGCGGCACCATCGGTGAGTACCCGACCATCAAGTCCAACGGCGCGCCGCGCCACCGCTTGGTGGTCACCGGTTCGTACGATGGCTTCTGGGGCATCACCTTCGGCGGCAAGCTGACCCTGGCCACGCCGACCCCGGGCAACGACTGGTCCTGCATCGCCCAGGCCGGCAATTCCAACTGCCTGCCGACCCCGGCTGCCGGCACGCCGTCGGGCAATGGTCACTTCCTGCTTGGCGGCAAGATCTTCGGCTACCGCTCGCTCGACCTGCAGGCGACCAAGACCTTCAAGCTGGCCGGCGATACCGAGCTGTACGCGCGTATCGACATCATCAACGTACTCAACTTCGACAACTTCTCGAACCTGAACTACGTGAAGAGCGATGGCAAGCTGCTGGTCAGCTACAACGAGACCGGCGACATCATCGGTACGCCGCGCCAGGTCAAGGCGGAGGTCGGCTTCCGCTTCTAAGCGGAACCGCCCGATGCAGTACCCCGATGCCGCTGCTCCGTCGGCGGCATCGGGCGCGTGAAAAACGGCAATGGCCGGCCCCGTGCCGGTCCATTGCCCATGCCGCTGCCGGCCAGGGGGGGGGCAGCGGCATGGGCAATGATCGCGGTGTCAAACCACGGTTTTCGTGGTTTTTTCAGAGCAGACCTTGTAAACGATTTCAGATCATTGGACGGTATGCTTTCCCATCGATCAGACCACCGGAGGAATCGCGCCATGCAGGCACGCCATCTGTTGTCCGCCGCGGCGTTGAGCCTGGCCGTTGCTGCCTGCCAGCCGGCCCAGCAGGAGCCTGCCAAGCCGCGGCCGCCGGTGATCCTGATCGAGGCCGATGCACCGCCGCGGCCGATGAAACCGGAACTGCCGCCGCTGTTCGATGACATCGAACGCCGCACCTTCCAGTTCTTCTGGGACACCACCAACGAGATCAATGGCCTGACCCCGGACCGCTATCCGTCGCGACCGTTCGCCAGCATCGCCTCGGTCGGCTTCGCGCTGACCGCGTACCCGATCGGCATCGAGAACGGCTGGGTCAGCCGCAACCAGGCGATCGACCGCACCCTGACCACGCTGAAGTTCTTCCGCGACGTGCCGATGGGCCCGCAGCGCACAGGCAAGGCCGGCTACAAGGGCTTCTACTACCACTTCCTGGACATGCAGGAAGGCCGCCGCTACGACAGCTGGGTCGAACTGTCCTCGGTGGATACCGCGCTGCTGATGATGGGCGTGCTGTTCGCGCAGTCGTACTACGACGGCGACGATCCGCGCGAGAAGGAGATCCGCCAGATCGCGGACACCCTGTACAAGAAGGTCGACTGGCCGTGGCTGCAGCAGCGTGCGCCGCTGATCTCGATGGGCTGGTTCCCGGAGAGCGGCTTCATCGACCACGACTGGATGGGCTACAACGAGGCGATGATGGTCTACATCCTCGCCCTGGGCTCGCCGACGCACCCGGTCAGCCCGGATGCGTGGACCGTGTGGACGCGTACCTACGACAACGACTGGGGTGTCTACCAGGGTCAGGAATACCTGTCCTTTGGCCCGCTGTTCGGCCACCAGTACAGCCACGTCTGGATCGACTTCCGCGACATCCAGGACGCGTACATGCGTGAGCGCGGCAGCACTTATTTCCTCAACAGCCGCTCGGCCGCGCTGGCCCAGCGCGAATACGCCATCGCCAACCCGATGCAGTGGAAGGAGTACGGCGAGAACGTGTGGGGTTTGACCGCCAGCGACGGACCGCAGAACACCACCCAGGACTATCGCGGCGAGCAGCGCCAGTTCCGCCATTACTCCTCGCGCGGCGCGGGCCTGCGCGAGAACTTCGACGACGGCACCATCGCTCCCACCGCCGCGATCGCGTCGGTGGTGTTCGCCCCCGAGCAAGTGATCCCGGCCACGCTGGAGATGCACAAGCGCTTTGGCGACTACATCTATTCCAGCTACGGCTTCCTGGATTCGTTCAACCCCAGCTTCAACTACGACATCCCGATCAAGACCGGCCGCCTGGTGCCGGATCGCGGTTGGGTCGCCAGCGACTACATCGCCATCGACCAGGGCCCGATCCTGACCATGATCGCCAACTACCGGAATGATTTCGTGTGGGAAGTGATGAAGAAGAATCCGTACATCCGCAAGGGACTGGAACGGGCCGGGTTCAGTGGTGGCTGGCTGGCGCCGGAAGGCTCGTTCCAGCCGCTGGAACTGCAGAAAGACGAAAAGGCCGCGGCGGCACGCGCGGTGGGTATCGCCGAATCACGCGCGGCTGCCGCGCAGGAACAGAAGAACAATGCCAACCGCACCACAGGCCAGGGCAAGTAACCCGATGCCGAACTGGATCGACCGCCTGCGCCGCTGGGCGCTGCCTGCCCTGGCCGCACTGGCCGTGGCCGGCTGCGCCCGCACCGAGCCGGGCACCACCACCGTGCGCTTCTGGGCGATGGGCCGCGAAGCAGAGGTGGTCAGCGAGCTGATCCACGAATTCGAGGCCGAGAACCCGGGCATCAAGGTGGATGTACAGAACATCCCATGGACCGCCGCGCACGAGAAGCTGCTGACCGCGTTCGCCGCCGACGGTCTGCCAGACGTGTGCCAGCTCGGCAACACTTGGGTGCCGGAGTTCGCCGAGCTGGATGCGCTGACCCCGCTGCAGCCGTTCGTGCAGCATTCGTCGGTGGTCGACCCGAAGGACTACTTCCAGGGTATCTGGGATACCAACGTGATCCATGGCGAGCTGGTGGGCGTGCCCTGGTACGTCGATACCCGCCTGATCTTCTACCGCCAGGACCTGCTGGCCAAGGCCGGCTTCGACCATCCGCCGCGTACGTGGGCCGAGTGGGACGAGCAGATGGCGGCGATCAAGAAGATGCAGGGCCCGAACCGCTACGCGGTGCTGATGCCGATCAACGAGTTCGAGCAGCAGCTGTCGCTGGCCCTGCAGCAGCCCGACCCGCTGCTGCGCGACGAGGACACCCGCGGTAATTTCTCCAGCCCCGGTTTCCGTCGCACCCTGGCCTTCTACGCCAACATGTTCGAGCAGGGCTGGGCGCCGAAGATGTCCGAGACGCAGATCTCCAACGTCTGGGATGAGTTCTTCCGCGGCTTCAACGTGTTCTACATTTCCGGCCCCTGGAACATCCGCGAGTTCAAGAAGCTGCAGCCCAAGGAACTGGAAGGGCAGTGGGGCACGGCCGCGCTGCCGGGTCCGGACGGTCCGGGCGCCGGCATCGCCGGAGGCACCAGCCTGGTGATCTTCCGCAAGTCGCAGCAGAAGGAAGCCTCCTGGAAGCTGATCGAGTTCCTGTCGCGCCCGGAAATCCAGGCGCGCTTCCATTCCATCATCGGTGACCTGCCGCCGCGTCGCAGCACCTGGAACGCACCGTCGCTGGCCAACGATCCGCTGGCGGCTGCGTTCCGTGACCAGCTGGAGCGGGTCAAGCCGACACCGAAGGTGCTTGAGTGGGAGCGCATCGTGCAGGAAATGCGCATCGTCACCGAGAAGGTAGTGCGTGGTGGCCTGGCGCAGGACAAGGCCGTGGAAGAGCTGGACCAGCGCGTGGACAAGGTGCTGGCCAAGCGCCGCTGGATGCATGAACAACAACGCCTGCAGCAGCGCGTGCCGTCGCCGCAATCGAGCAGTGCCGTGGCCGCCGGGAGCGTGCAATGAAACGTACTTCACTTGCCGGCTGGATCTTTGCCGGCCCCTCGCTGATCGTGCTGGGCATGTTCTTCGGCCTGCCGGTGGCTTCGGCGCTGGCGCTGAGCGTGACCGACTTCGACCTGTATGCCCTGGCTGACAGCAGCAACCTGCGCTTCGTCGGTCTGGGCAACTACATCGACCTGCTGCAGACGCCGATGTTCTGGAAGTCGCTGTGGAACACCACGTACTTCGTGTTGATCGGCGTGCCGTTGTCGATCGGCGTGTCGCTGGGCGCGGCGATGCTGCTGAATGCACCGGCCGCCCGCTTCAAGGCGCTGTTCCGCACCGCACTTTTCGCGCCGGTGGTGACCACGCTGGTGGCGGTGGCGGTGATCTGGCGCTACCTGTTCCATACCAGCTACGGTCTGGTGAACTACGGTCTGGGCCACCTGGGCATCAGTCCGATCGACTGGCTGGGTGATCCCAACTGGGCGATGCCGACCATCATGCTGTTCGCGGTGTGGAAGAACTTCGGCTACAACATGGTGATCTTCCTGGCGGGCCTGCAGGCGATCCCGCATGACCTGTACGAGGCCGCCCGCATCGACGGTGCCTCGCGCTGGAAGCAGTTCCTGCACATCACCCTGCCGATGCTCGGCCCGGTGCTGCTGGTGGTCGGCGTGATCACCGTGTCCGGCTACTTCCAGCTGTTCGCCGAACCCTACGTGATGACCCGCGGCGACCCACTGCAGAGCACCGTCAGCGTGCTGTATTTCATGTTCGAGGAAGGCTTCAAGTGGTGGAACCTGGGACGCGCCTCCGCGGTGGCGTTCCTGTTGTTCCTGATCATCCTGGCGGTGACCACCGTGATGCTGCGTTTCGGCCGCAAGAGGCAGTTGGTATGAGTCGTGAAATCGGCCAGTCGCGCTGGTATCCGTGGTTGATCAATGGTGCGTTGCTGGTGCTGGCCCTGGTCAGCCTGGCACCGCTGCTGTGGATGCTCTCGGTCTCGTTCATGCCGCAGGGCGAGGCGACCCACTTCCCGCCGCCGCTGCTGCCATCGAGCATCACCACGCGCAACTACCATGAGCTGTTCGCGCGCACCGGCATGGGCGGCAACTTCGCCAACAGCCTGCTGGTGTCGGTCGGCATTACCCTGGGGTCGCTGCTGCTCAACACGATGGCCGGCTACGCCTTCGCCAAGCTGAATTTCGTCGGCCGCGAGCGCCTGTTCCAGGTCCTGATGGCGGCGCTGGTGATCCCGGCGCAGGTGGCGATGCTGCCGCTGTTCCTGCTGATGAAGCAGCTGGGCCTGGTCAACAGCTTCGGCGGCGTGATCGTGCCGGCGCTGGCCAGCGTGTTCGGCATCTTCCTGGTGCGCCAGTACGCGCGTTCGATTCCGGACGAACTGCTGGAAGCGGCGCGCATCGACGGGGCGGGGGAGCTGCGCATCTTCTTCCAGATCGTGCTGCCGATGCTCAAGCCGGTGCTGGTGACCCTGGCGATCTTCACCTTCATGGGCGCATGGAACGATTTCATGTGGCCGTTGATCGTGTTGACCGATCAGGAGCACTACACTTTGCCGGTGGCGCTGGCCACCCTCTCGCGCGAGCACATCATGGACGTGGAAATGATGATGGCCGGCGCGGTGGTCACCGTGGTTCCGGTGCTGGCGCTGTTCCTGGTGCTGCAGCGGTACTACATCCAAGGTCTGTTGTTGGGGAGCGTCAAAGGATGAAGCGAGCGATCGCCGTTGGACTGGGCCTGTTGTGGACCTCCCTGGCGATCGCCGCACCTCCGGCGCTGCCGGCACCGAAGGTGCTGGACGATTTCGACGACATTGGCGCCTGGAAGCTGGTGCTGTCCGACCAGGTCAGTGGTTCTCTGCGACCGGTCAGTGGCGCTGGCGGCGGCCGCGCGCTGTGCCTGGACTATGACTTCCACGATGTTTCCGGCTACGTCGGCATCCGCCGCGCGCTGAACATCGAATACCCGGTCAATTACCGCTTCGGGTTCCAGCTGCGTGGTGATTCGCCGGGCAACGACCTGCAGTTCAAGCTGATCGATGCCAGCGGCGACAACGTCTGGTGGGTCAATCGTCCCGGCTACAGTTTCCCCAAGGGGTGGACGCCGGTCGAATATCGCCGCCGCCAGATCGACAAGGCGTGGGGGCCCTCGCCCGAGAAGGAGATGGCGCGCAGCGCCGCGGTCGAGTTCACGATCTACAGCAAGGTCGGCGGCCGCGGTACCGTGTGCTTCGACAAGCTGACCCTGCAGGGATTGCCGCCGCAGGATGATTCGGCGCTGGTGCCGTCGGTGATCGCTGATACCGCCACCGCGCTGCAGGACCGCATGATCGACGGCAAGAGCGATACGTTCTGGATCAGTGGCGGGGTCAAGCAGCAGACCATCAGCCTGGATCTGCACAAGAGCCGCGAGATCGGCGGTGCGGTGATCGACTGGCTGCCGAACCTGGAGGCGCGCCGCTACACCGTGCGGACTTCGGAGGATGGTCGTGACTGGCGCACCGTGCGTGAAGTCACCAGTGGTGCCGGTGGGCGTGACTGGCTGGCCCTGCCGGACACCGATGCGCGCTACGTGCGCTTCGATCTGCAGGATGGCCCGAACTGGCGCTACGGCATCCGTGACATCGCGCTCAAGCCGCTGGCCTTCGCGGCCACGCCGAACGCGTTCCTGTCCTCGGTGGCCGCCGACCTGCCGCGCGGTTCGCTGCCGCGCGCCTATGTGGGCGAGCAGCCCTACTGGACCCTGCTCGGCCTTGATGGCGGCCAGGAACAGGCGTTGATCAGTGAGGACGGCGCACTGGAGCCGGCCAAGGGCAGCTTCAGCATCGAACCGTTCATCCGCCTCGACGGCAAGCTGCTGGACTGGTCCAAGGTGGCCATCACACAGTCGCTGCAGGATCACTATCTGCCGATCGCCAACGTCGACTGGGTGCATGAGAAGGTCGGCCTGGCGGTGACCAGCTTCGTACAGGGCACGCCGGAGCGCGCGCAGCTGATCGGCCGCTATCGGCTGAGCAATCCGGACAAGGTCGCACACGAGTACACGCTGGCACTGGCGATCCGGCCGTGGCAGGTCAACCCGCCCACCCAGTTCCTCAACACCGTCGGTGGCTTCAGCCGCATCGATGCACTGGACGTGGGCGAGCAGCTGGTGCGGGTCAACGGTGAGCCGCGTATCTACCCGCTGCAGGTGCCGGATGCGCGCTTTGCCAGTACGTTCGACGGCAAGCTCGATGCGATGCATCTGGAAAGCGGCACGTACCCGGCGACCACGGCGGTGAAGGACAGCACCGGCATGGCGTCGGGTGCGCTGATGTACACGATCAAGCTGGAGCCCGGGCAGAGCCGTGAAGTGGCGGTGGTGCTGCCACAGACCGGTGGCTGGGCGCCGCAGGCGCTGGACGTGGCCAAGGCGCAGGCGCAGGTGGCCGAGCAATGGCGGAAAAAGCTGGGCGTGGTCTCGCTGCAGGTGCCGGCTGCGGGCCAGGCGCTGGTCGATACCCTGCGCACCGCGGTCGCGCACATGCTGATTTCGCGCGTGGGGCCGCGCCTGCAGCCGGGTACGCGTTCGTATGCGCGCAGCTGGATCCGCGATGGCGCGATGATCTCTGAGGGGCTGCTGCGCATGGGCCGCAGCGATGCCGTGCGCGATTACATCAACTGGTATGCGCCCTACCAGTTCGAGAACGGCAAGGTGCCATGCTGTGTCGACGCACGTGGTAGCGACCCGGTGCCGGAGAACGACAGCCATGGCGAGCTGATCTACAGCATCGCCGAGTATGGGCGCTATACCGGCGACAGCACCTTCGTCGAGCTGATGTGGCCGCACGTGCAGGGCGCCTACAGCTACATGGAGCAGTTGCGTGCCAGCGAACGCACCGAGGAGAACCGCGCGCGCAACCCGGCCTTCTACGGCATGATGCCGGCCTCGATCAGCCACGAAGGCTATTCGGCCAAGCCGATGCATTCGTACTGGGACAACTTCTGGGCACTGCGTGGCTACAAGGATGCAGCGCTGCTGGCGACCCAGCTGGGCAAGGTCGAGGCGATGCAGATCGCCGAATCGCGCGACCAGTTCCGCGATGACCTGCAGGCCTCGTTGCTGTCGGCGATGCAGCAGCACAACATCGACTACCTGCCGGGCTCGGCCGAGCTGGGCGACTTCGACGCGACCTCGACCACCATCGCGCTGGCCCCGGGCGGCGAACAGGATCGCCTGCCGCAGCAGGCGCTGGATGCGACCTTCGAGCGTTACTGGAAGGAGTTCGTGGCGCGTCGCGACGGCAAGCGCGAGTGGAAGTACTACACGCCCTACGAGTGGCGCAACGTGGCTGCATTCGTGCGCCTGGGCTGGCGCGACCGCGCCTGGCAGGCCACCGAGTTCTTCTTCAAGGATCGCGCACCGCAGGCCTGGAACCAGTGGGCCGAGGTGGTTTCGCGCACGCCGCGCAAACCGTTCTTCGTCGGTGACCTGCCGCATGCCTGGGTGGCTTCGGACTTCGTGCGCTCGGCGCTGGACATGTTCGCCTACAACCGCGACATGGACGATGCGCTGGTGCTGGCCGCCGGCGTACCGACCGCATGGCTGCAGGGCGAGGGCATCGCCGTGCAGGGCCTGCGTACGCCGCAGGGCCAGCTCAACTACCGCCTGCAGCGCAGCGACAAGCAGCTGGTGCTAGAGGTGCAGCCGGGCCTGGTGCCGCCGGTGGGGGGCGTGGTGCTGCCATGGCCGTACGCAGGTGATCCGGGCGAGGCGACGGTCAACGGCGAAGCCGCCGAGTGGATCAACAAGGAACTGCACGTGCACCAGCTGCCGGCGCGGATCGAGATCGACGTGCCGAGCGCGGTGCGCCGCGCCGAGCGCAAGGGACAGTAGCGATGAAGCAGCAGGGGGCGAGGGTGCGCACATCGGTGCGGGCCCTGGGGCTGGCAATTGCCTTGGCATTGCCGGGCGTGATGATGGCGGCCGAACCGGCTGCCACGACTGCGGCGGCCGACGTTGCCAGTGCGCCGGGCATGAGCATGGTCACTTTCAACCTGCATCATGACCGCGAAGACTGGCCGAGCCGGCGCCGCACCATCCTGGCCGAGCTGAAGCGCCTGCAGCCGGATGCGGTTGCCCTGCAGGAGGTGATCCAGCGCCGCAACGTGCGCAACCAGGCGCAATGGCTGGCCAGCCAACTCGGCTACAGGTACGTGTTCGTGTCCACCGACCCGGTGGGCGCACCGAAGCGCTACGGCAATGCGCTGCTGACCCGGCGGCCGATCCTCGGCCAGGGAGAACATCTGCTGCAGCCGTTGGACGACTACCGCACGGTGGCTCACCTGCGCATCGACGTCGACGGCACGCCGGTGAACGTCTATGCCACGCATCTGAACGAACGCAACGACGCGAGTGGTCAGCGCATCCGCCGCACCCAGGTCGAGGACCTGCTGCGCTTCATCGCTGCAACGTCGGCCGGTGCACCGGTGGTGATCGCCGGCGATTTCAATGCGCTGGTGGACGCCGGCGACCTGAGCGAGCTGCGCAGTCACTACGGCGACAGCTACGGCAGCGTGCACGTCAACACCGACCTGGCCGGGGTCAGTACGCTCAATCGTCATTACTACCAGGCGCCTTCGCGGATCGACCACATCTTCTTCCAGCAGGACGAGATGGTCGCGCGCGAGGCGAAGCTGCTGTTCGACCAGCCCGACGACAGCGGTCGCTGGGCATCCGATCACTACGGCGTGTGGACCCGGTTGCAGTTCGCACCGGCGCGCTGATGTCCTGGCAGCTGCCAACCTTGGTTGGCACGGGCGTGTCCGCGTCTGCTCCAACAACGGCGCCAACCAAGGTTGGCCTCTACCAGAGCAGTGACCGTGCGCTGATGTCCTGGTAGCTGCCAACCTTGGTTGGCACGGGCGTGTCCGCGTCCGCTCCAACGACGGCGCCAACCGAGGTTGGCCTCTACCAGAGCAGTGACCGTGCGCTGATGTCCTGGTAGCTGCCAACCTTGGTTGTCACGGGCGTGTCCGCGTCCGCTTCAACAACGGCACCAACCGAGGTTGGCCTCTACCAGAGCGCTGCACGCGCCTGACGCACAAACAAAAACGGCGGGGATCATTGATCCCCGCCGTTTCGCGTTCACGCGATCAAAGCGCGATCAGTTCGCCGGCGGCGTGCGCTTGGCGGCCTCTTCGTCTTCTTCGTCGGCCTTGGCTTCTGCGGCCTGCGCTGCAGCGTCGGCATGGCCATCGGCGACCGGGTCGATCGACGGCGTCACCACCGCTTCGGCGACCGGGGCAGCGGCTTCGATCGGCGCGGCTTCCACCGCCACCGGAACGACCGGCTGTTCGGCGGCCACGACGGGCTCGACGACCGGCTTGGCTTCAACCACCGGCGCAGCCTCAACGGCCACCGGCTTGGCTTCGACCACCGGCGCGGCTTCAACGATCTCCGGCTTGGCTTCCACCACGGGCGCAGCCTCGACCGCCGCCGGCTTCGCTTCGATCACCGGAGCGGCTTCAACCACCGGGGCTGCTTCAACCGCGACCGGCTTGGCTTCGGTCACCGGCGCGGCAGCGGCCACCGGCTGGACCGGGGTCGCGGCGTCGATGGCATCAAGCATGCTGGTCTGTACCGGCGAGGACACCGCTTCGGTCTTCGCAGCAGCTTCGACCGGGGCCTGCGTTTCGGCCACGACCGGGGCGGCGGCTTCGACCACGGCGCTGCTCACCACGGCAACCGGTGCGGCGGCAACGGCGGCGGCAGCACGGACCGGCTTCGCGGCGTCGGCAGCGGCCGGCTCGGCTTCGTCATCGAAGTCGAACTCCGGCTGCGAACGGGTCGGCTGCGCAGCAGCGACCGGCGCAGTGCCGGCAGTGCTGTCGACGTTCGGCTCGGCGTCATCACCGTCGTCACCATCGTCCTGGTCATCGCCCAGGGCGTCGCTGCCGGCGGCGTTCTCGGCGCCACCGCGACGACGACGACGGCCACCACGACGGCCACGACGACGGCGGGTCGCGCCTTCGCCTGCCTGCTCGCCATTGGCGTCGGTTGCAGCCTCTTCACCGGCAACCACAACCACCTCGGCCTCGCTGGCAGTGTTGGCAGCGGTCTCGACCGGTGCTGCGGTGTCCACCGGAGCGGCGGCGACCGGGGCCACCGGGGCGACCGGTGCAGTGGCTTCCTGCGCGGTCACCACATTGGCGGCGACGGCGGTGGCGGCCACGGCTGCAGTCGCGGTCACGGCTTCGGCCGGTGCTTCGGCGGCGTTGCGCTGCGGCTTCTCGGCCGGCTTGTCAGTGTCCTGCTGCGGGCGCGGCTGCTTCGGCTGCTTCAGCTTCGGCTGCTGCTGGTTCTGGCCCTGCTGCTCGTTGCGCGGCTTGTTCTGCTGCTGCGGCTGCTGCTGGCCATCCTTCTGCTGCGGCTCCTTCTGCTTGCCCTGCTGCGGCTGCTGCTGGGCATTGCCGTTGTTACCGTTGCGGCCGTCCTTGCTGCGCTGCTCACCGCGGTCCTTGCGGTTGCCGCCGTCCTTCTGCTGCTGCGCGTTGCCGTTGCCGCCATTGCCACGATTGTCGTCGCGACGGTCCTTGCGGTCCTTGTTGCGATCCTTGTTGCGGTCCTTGCGGCCGCCGTCCTGCTGCTGGCGTGCAGCAGGGGCTGCCGGCGCCGGCGCGGGGGCCGGTTCGCCACCGAACACGCGCTTGAGCCAACCGATCACGCCGCCGCTCGCGGCCGGCGCCACCGGCGTTGCCACGACCGGGGCCGGGGCCGCTGCGGCCGGCTCCACTTCCTCGCGCACCGGGGCGGGGGAGGTGTGCTTGACCTGGGTCACCGCCGGCGGCGGGATGTTCAGCTGGCCCTTGGTCAGCGCGTGCACCGGCAGCTTGCGCGGGGTGCCGCGCTGGTAGCTGGGCTTGTTGCTCTCTTCACCCAGCTCGTTCTCGCGCAGGCGGGTGACGGTGTAGTGCGGGGTGTGCAGCTGCTCGTCGGCGACGATCACGATCGGCGCCTCGTGGCGCTGCTCGATCTCGCGCAGGGCGCTGCGCTTTTCGTTCAACAGGTAGTTGGCGATCTCCACCGGGGCCTGCACCAGCACCTGCCCGGTGTTTTCCTTCATCGCATGCTCTTCGGCGACGCGGATGATCGACAGCGACAGCGACTCGACGCTGCGCATGCGGCCGTGGCCGTCGCAACGCGGGCAGACGATCTGGCTGGACTCGCCCAGGCTCGGGCGCAGGCGCTGGCGGCTCATTTCCAGCAGGCCGAAGCGCGAGATGCGGCCGACCTGGACGCGGGCGCGGTCGTACTTCAGCGCGTTGGCCAGGCGGTTCTCGACCTCGCGCTGGTGCTTGTTGGAGGCCATGTCGATGAAATCGATGACCACCAGGCCACCCAGGTCGCGCAGGCGCAGCTGGCGGGCCACTTCCTCGGCCGCTTCCAGGTTGGTCTGGAACGCGGTGTCCTCGATGTCGCTGCCCTTGGTGGCGCGCGAGGAGTTCACGTCGACCGCAGTCAGCGCTTCGGTCTGGTCGACCACGATCGAGCCGCCCGACGGCAGGCGTACGTTGCGCTCGTAAGCGCCTTCGATCTGCGATTCGATCTGGAAGCGGTTGAACAGCGGGATGTCGTCCTTGTAGTGCTTGAGCTTGCGCAGGGTCTGCGGCATTACCTGCTGCATGAACTCGCGGGCGTGCTCGTACATCTCCTCGGTGTCCACCAGGATCTCGCCGATGTCGGCGCGCAGGTAGTCACGCAGGGCACGCACGATCAGGCGCGATTCCTGGTAGATCAGGAACGGGGCCGGCTTGCTCAGCGCGGCTTCGGCGATGGCGCGCCAGACGTTGAGCAGGTAGTCCAGGTCCCACTGCAGCTCTTCCGCATCGCGGCCGACGCCGGCGGTGCGGATGATCACGCCCATGTCGTCGGGGATGTTCAGCTTGTCCAGGGCGTCCTTCAGGGCGGCCCGGTCTTCGCCCTCGATGCGACGGGAGACACCGCCGGCGCTGGGCGAGTTCGGCATCAGCACCATGTAGCGGCCGGCCAGCGAGATGAACGTGGTCAGGGCGGCGCCCTTGTTGCCACGCTCTTCCTTGTCCACCTGGACGACGATCTCCTGGCCTTCCTTCAGCAGTTCGCGGATGCCGGCCTTGTTGTGGTCGACACCGGCCTGGAAGTAGTCGCGGGAGATTTCCTTCAGCGGCAGGAAGCCATGGCGGCCACCGCCGTACTCGACGAAGGCGGCTTCCAGCGAGGGCTCGATGCGGAAGATCCGGCCCTTGTAGATGTTGGACTTCTTCTGTTCCTTCGACGGCTGCTCGATGTCGATGTCATACAACGACTGGCCATCCACGATGGCAACACGCAGCTCTTCAGCCTGCGTGGCGTTGATCAGCATTCGCTTCATTGTTGCGTTCCTCGCAAGCGGCTACCGCGCGGAACGCCATGGGGTTTCGCCTCTGGACACGGTTCGCCGCCCATTCGCGCAAGCGCGGGGAGGGCGGCTTGGGTTTCCAGCGCTACGACACCACGGCAGGCCGCGGGAGCGCTTCACTCTTATGGTTTTTGGGTGTTGCAGGGCCGCAGGCAGCTGTCAGCCAGGCTGGAGCGCCACGCGGGACATGTTCAGCACGGTTGCGTGTCAGGCATCCGGCGATGGCCGGGAAGGCCGGTGAGCCGCTAACATGGCCGCCCCGCGGGCGGTGGTCGCGCACTGTGCCGGATTCGTCGGAAGCTGGGCTTCTGGCCCTGAGTAACTTCCAACGAAATCAATCCCTTATCTCGCCCCCCGAGTGTAACAGAATAAACAGCCTGATGACCGCCCAAGACCCCACCAAGCCCGCTGGCGACAAGCCTTCCGTGCGCATGATCACCGTTCCCGCCGACCGCGCCGGCCAGCGCCTGGACAACTTCCTGCTCGGCCAGCTGAAGGGTGCCCCGCGCAGCCTGGTCTACAAGCTGGTGCGCAGTGGCCAGGTACGGGTGAACGGCGGCCGCGCCAAGGCCGAGCGCAAGCTGGAGGCGGGCGACGAAGTGCGCGTGCCGCCGGTTCGTCTCACCGAAGAGGGAGACAAGGTGGGTCCCCCGGAGGCATTCATGCGCCGGCTGGAGCAGGCCATCGTCTTCGAGGACGCGCGCCTGCTGGCCCTGAACAAGCCCACCGGCGTGGCCAGCCACGGCGGCAGCGGCATCAGCTTCGGCGTCATCGAGACCCTGCGCGCGCTGCGCCCGGGGCAGACCCTGGAGCTGGTCCACCGGCTGGATCGCGACACCTCGGGCCTGCTGATCGTGGCCAAGAAGCGCTCGGCGCTGAGCGAACTGCAGGCGCTGCTGCGTGAAGACCACGGCGCCGGCATCCGCAAGCGCTACCTGACCCTGCTGGCCGGGCGCATGCCCGACGGGGTGATGACGGTCGATGCGCCGCTGCATGTCGGCCTGCGCCAGGGCGGCGAGCGCCATGTGCAGGTCAACGCGATCGGCAAGGAATCGATCAGCCACTTCCGGGTGCTGGAGCGCCGCGGCGGCCATTCCTATTGCGAGGTGCGCATCGAGACCGGCCGTACCCACCAGATCCGCGTGCATGCCCAGCACCTGGGGCATCCGGTGGCCGGCGACGACAAATACGGCGATCCGGCGGTCAACAAGCGGCTTCGTGAGCAGATCGGGCTGAAGCGTCTGTTCCTGCACGCGGCCTCGCTGGAGTTCGCGCTGGACGACGGCAAGAGCCCGTATGTGCTGAACGCGCCGCTGGCCGATGAGCTGGTCGAGGCGCTGGACCGCCT
This sequence comes from Stenotrophomonas maltophilia, assembly GCF_002138415.1. Lineage (NCBI taxonomy): Bacteria > Pseudomonadati > Pseudomonadota > Gammaproteobacteria > Lysobacterales > Lysobacteraceae > Stenotrophomonas > Stenotrophomonas maltophilia. The sequence goes on along the minus strand of NZ_CP015612.1, from coordinate 3,037,349 downwards.
GCGCTGACGGCAGTTCGGCGGCGCCGGGCGCTTGGTCGGCGCCATTCGCAGCGCTCAGACACCCGCGCCTCTTCGCCCTCGCCGGACCTGCGGTGCTCGGCTCGCTACAAGGCGGACCCGGACATCCGCAGCGTAGGCCCATACCCGCACGCAGCCTTTGTAGACTCGAGTCGTACTCGACTCACGCGCGCAGCGCGCGCTTCGCTCTTCAATCTTTTCATCGCGCGGCTGGCGTGCACGGAAGAATGACGGGGCACGGGCGGGGCCGGCTTGCAGGGGTGTCTGCGGCATGGATGCCGCGGACAAGCCCCCATGGACGGGTTCACGGCGTCCCCTGCAAGCCGGCCCCGCCCGTGACCTTTCGATACTGCGGAACGTGCCAGCCGCGAGGGGGCTCAGCCCGTTGGCCGGGAACCCCTCACCACTTGAACAGCACCAGACTGATCGCCAGGGTGCCCATGCCGGCCACCAGGCCATATACCGTCTCGTGGCCCTTGGCATAGCGCTTGGCTGCCGGCAGCAGCTCGTCCAGCGCCAGGAACACCATCACGCCGGCGATCAGCCCGAACACCCAGCCGAAGGTGGCGTGCGACAACGACCCGGACAGCAGCCAGTAGCCCAGCGCCGCGCCCACCGGTTCGGCCAGGCCCGACAGCAGGCTGGCGCTGAACGCATAGAACTTGTTCTGGGTGGCGAAGTACACCGGCACCGCAATCGCAATGCCCTCGGGAATGTTGTGGATGGCGATGGCGAAGGCCAGCGGCATGCCCACCGACGGGCTTTCCAGCGTCGCGAAGAAGGTCGCCAGCCCTTCCGGGAAATTGTGCGCGGTGATCGCGATCGAGGTCAGCAGGGCAACCCGCTTCAGGTACTCGCGGCTGTTCTCGCGGAACGCCGGGTCCTGTTTGTCCAGACTGTCATGCGGATTGGGAATGAAATGGTCGATCAGCACGATCACGATCACGCCCAGCAGGAAGGCCAGGGTGCCGTAGGTGAAGCCGGTGCGCTCGCCATAGGCCAGTGCGAACGAGGCAATGGACTTGTTGAGGATCTCCGACAGCGACACATAGACCATCGCACCGCCGGCGAAAGCCAGGCCGAACGCTAGCAGGCGTGGGTTGGGGCGGCGCGAGAACAGCACCAGCAGGCTGCCGATGGCGGTGGCGAGGCCGGCCGCAAGGGTGACCGCCAGTGCGATCCAGACATTTTCGGGGGGAATCTGCAGCATGTACCGACGCGGTCCTGGTCAACAGACAACCGCCCCGGGCTGTGCCGGGGCGGCGAGGGCGAGGCGGGCGTCGGCTGGCCTCGTCGGGGTACGGGCGATCAGCCGCCGCGACGCAGGCGTTCTTCGATGGCGAAGCACTGGTCCGGCTTCGGCTGCGGCGGGTTGAAGCTGACCGGCACCTGGATGGTGGCCGGCACCGGTTGGCCGTTGCGGGTGGCGGCATTGAACTGCCAGCCCTGCACGGCGGTCTTGGCCAGCTCGTCCAGCTGCGGGTTGCCGGCGCCGGTCAGCAGAGCCACTTCGCTTGGCTTGCCGTCGGTGCCGATGGTCACCTTGAAGGTGCTGGTGCCACCCACGCCCATGCAGGCCAGTTCCAGTGGGTACTGCGGCGGCGGCGTCTTCACCGCGGCCACTTCGGTCGGCGGCGGCGGTGGTGGTGCCGGCGGTTCGGACGGGCCACAGCCGGCCAGGCCGGTCGCAGCGATCAGGGACAGGCTCAGCAAACGTATGTTCATGGCAGTTGCTCCGTCAGGGCCGAAGTCTTTGCCGCGCAGATGAAGTCGTTCTCGCTCAGGCCGCCCACGTCGTGGGTGGAGAAGCGCACGACCGCGCGGTCGTAGTGCACGCCCAGGTCCGGATGGTGGTCCTCGCGGTGGGCAATCCAGGCCAGCGCGTTCACGAAGGCCATGGTGGCGTAGTAATCCTTGAAGCGGAAGGTGCGCGACAGGGCCTGACCACCCTCGCTCAGCTCCCAGCCGGGAATCTGCGGCAGCAGTTCGGCCAGGCGGGCTTCGCCAAGCTTGTGGTCGCTGCCTTTGCGCGGCACGCAACGGGCCTGGGCCAGTGGAATCAGGTCGGCCATGGGAATCTCCACCTCGTGTTGACTGAACAATGCGCCGGACGGTGTATAAACCGAATGAGCGGCTGACGCTTACTTGGCTAGAATAGCCTGATGATCCAGATCTCCGACACTGCCCAGACCCATTTCCGCAAGCTGATCGAACGCGAGGGCGTGCCCGGCATGGGCGTGCGCTTGAGTGCGGTCGACCCCGGCACCCCGCGCGCCGATGCCCGGCTTGAGTTCGCCGAGCCCAGCGACCTGCTCGGTGACGAGTGGGCGGTGGACTGCGATGGCTTCACCCTTTACGTCGATGCCGGCAGCGTCGGCTGGCTCGATGGCGCCGAGATCGACATCGTCGCCGGCACGGCGGGCGCCCAGCAGCTGACCATCAAGGCACCGCGCATCAAGGGCGAAGCGCCCGGCGATGCCGCCTCGCTGGTCGAGCGCGTGCACTGGGTGGTCGAGAACGAAATCAATCCGCAGCTGGCCTCGCATGGCGGCAAGGTGGCCGTGCAGGAAGTCTCGGCCGAAGGCGTGGTGCTGCTGCGCTTCGGGGGTGGCTGCCAGGGCTGTGGCATGGCCGATGTGACCCTCAAGCAGGGCATTGAAAAGACCCTGATGGGCCGCGTGCCGGGCGTGACTGCCGTGCGTGACGCGACCGACCACGACAGCGGCCACGCGCCGTACATCCCTCGCGGCAACGCCGCCTGATCGCTGACGCGTGCCTCTGACCCGGGCCGAGCAACTCATTGACCTGCTGCTGGCGCGCCAGCAGCCCCGCGCCGTCCTCGAGAAGACCACGCGCCTGCCCTATGGCTGGGCGCTGTGGCTGCGCTCGCTGGGCCCGCTGCCGCGGCCGTTCCACGCCCGCGAAGTGATTGCGGTATTGCTGCCGCGCCCACTGCCTGGACCGCCGGGCCAATCGCCCCGGCTGTCAACGTGGCAGTCGCTGCGCCGGTTGTTCTGGCAGGACTGGGATGCTGCGCCGCGCGATCAACGGTGGATGCGCTGGACCTCGGCGTTGGCCAGCGCGCTGCTGCACCTGCTGTTCTTCGTGCTGCTGCTGTGGGTGGCGGTGATCCGCACCACGGCACCGGAAGCAGAAGGCGCCGAAGGCGAGCGTGTGCAGGTGGAATTCGTCGGTCGCGCCACCCAGGAAGGTGGGGGCGATCAGCCGGGTGCCGAGGCGGCTGCGGCGGCACCGGCCGGCCAGGTTGCCGCCGGCCAGGACGGGGGGGCAGCGACCGCACCTGAGCCGCGTCCTGCGGCCGCGTCGGCGCCTGCGCCCGCACCGGCTCCAGCACCGACAGCCAGCGTGCCGTCGCCGCCGGCCGAAGCCGAGCCCGCACCGGTTGCCGCGCCGCCACCGTCGCCGGTGCAGGCCACCGAAGTGGCGCAGGCCAGCACCGATTTCGTGGTGCCGCCGGTCAGCGTGCCGCGCACCGAGGTCAGTATCGTGCCGCGTGACACCACACCCACGGTGCGCGAGCGCAGCGTGCAGCCGGTGCAGGCGCCGCCAACCCCAACCGCGATGCGTGCGCCGGAGATCGCGGTGCGGACGCCGCAGCTGCGTGACATCCCGGTGCAGGAACGCGAAGTCAGTACGGTCGATGCACCGGCGGTGTCGCAGCCGCTGCGCACGGCCGATGTGCAGGTGCGCGTGCCGCAGCGTGACGTGCAGGTGCGCGAGCGTGAAGTGCAGGCGGTGGTCGATGCGCAGGTGCGGATGGCGACCGTCGCCGGTCGTGAACCGGCGGTGCATGCGCCGGCGGGTCGTGACGTACAGGTGCGCGAGCGCGAAGTAGCCTCGGCACCGGCGGCAGCCCCTTCGTCTTCCAGTGGCAATGCACCCGCGGCAACGCCCGCGCCGGCAGCCAATGGCAGCGCGACGCAGGCGAGCAGCAACACTGCGCGGCCTGCTGCATCCAGCACGACCCCGGCCCAGGCTGGAGCGCGCCCGGCCCCCAATCCGGGCAACTGGGCCACGCCCGCCAAGGGTGATGACTGGGGTGCGTCAAGCCGCAACCATGATGGCGCCGACAACGGCGCCCGCCAGGCCAGTACCAGCGGCAAGGGCAGTGGCCTGTTCAATGCCGATGGCAGCGTCCGCGTGCCGGGCCAGGAAGGCGAGGGTCGTGCCGAGCGCGGTGCGCCAGGTGGGGCAAACGACGGCTGGAGCAAGGAACGCATCGCGCAATCGGGCACCTGGTTGAAGCGACCGCCTTACGACTACACGCCCACTTCGTTCGACAAGTACTGGGTCCCGCAGGAATCGCTGCTGGCCGAGTGGGTGCGCAAGGGGGTCAAGGCAATGGAGATTCCGTTGCCGGGTACCAGCACGAAGATCTCCTGCGTGATCTCGATCCTGCAGGCAGGTGGTGGCTGCGGCCTGACCAACCCCAACATGCAGGACCAGCCGGCGGTGGCGCGACCGCCGCCGGACATCCCGTTCAAGAAAGAGCTGCAGGAAGATAACGGGAGCCGCTAGGCAGGGCGCGCGGGCCCCACACGCTGGCCGGCTCGCGCGTTGGTAGGTGCCAACCTTGGTTGGCACAGAAGCGCCGACCAAGGTCGGCATCTACCGGGGCATCTACCCCACGCGCTCTGCGACAGAAACACCCAGAACCGCACGTCACGGCCGACCTGCTGGCCGGCTCGCGCTTTGGTAGGTGCCAACCTTGGTTGGCACAGAAGCGCCGACCAAGGTCGGCATCTACCGGAGCACGTGCGCCGACCAGGGTCGGCCTCTACCTGGGCGGTGACTTACGCGCTCTGCGACAGAAACACCCAGAACGGCACGTCGCGGCCAACCCAGTCGCGGCTGGCTTCATCCATCACATCCAGTAGGGTGTCGAAGTCCTTCTGCGTGGAGGCACGCAACGTGTCCACGTCGGCCAGGAACAGCGCGTAACCGTTGGCTGGCAGCCACTGCAGGTCGCGCAGGTTGTCCGACAGCGCATCCCAGTTGCCGCCGAAGCCGGCCGGGAAATCCAGTTGCGCGGCCAGCCGGGCGAGCAGGGTGCGCTTGTCGGCCACGCCTTCCAGATCGATGCGGATCACCTTCAGCCCGGCATCGCGCATCGCTGCGGCCAGTGCGCCGATGTCGTCGCTGTCGATGGCGTAGACGCCGGCGTTGTTGATGTCATGCAGGCCGAGGCCGAAATCATCGTGGCTCATTGCTGCGCTCCCTGGGCTGGCACGGTGAAACTGCGGAACGATGCGTAGTGGTCGTCGGTGTAGTACCACGCCTCCGGCGGATCGCCACCGGTGACGATGCGGCGCGTGCCGCGGGTACGCGCACCGGGGGTGTCGACGGTGTATTCGCGGTAGTAGCCGCGCGGGCGCTGCGGCAGCCGCTGCTCGCGGTTGCCGAAGGTGCTGCCGTCCTGGCGGTGCGGGAATGGGCCGCCACGCTGGATCAGGGCGATGGTCTGCCGGGCTTCGGCGGGCAGGAACGCGGGCAGGCCGCTGTCGTTGCCGGTTGCGGGCTTGGCCGTGGCCGGCGCGCGCGCGGCAGGCGCACCCTGCAGGTCCGGCGCGAACTGCGGCGCCGGTGGGCGCTGCATGAAATGGTTGACGACCAGGCCGAGCAGCAGCAGGGCGATGGCGGTGATCAGCAGCCGGGGGTTGCGCATGGGCAAGGAGCGGGCTAGGGCGGTGCAGGCACTGTAGCGCCTGTGCGCTGCACGGTGCATGAGGATGGCATCGCGTCACTGCTGCGTAACAATTGCCGTCGTGCTCACTGGCAGGACGCAATTTCCTTTACATCCCCCTTGGTAATCTGGCGGTCTGTCCCCATCATTCACCGCGCAACGCCCGACACCGTCGGGTGCCCTCGCAATCAGGAGATGCATCATGGCCTATACCCTGCCCAAGCTGTCCTACGCCTACGACGCGCTGGAACCGCATATCGATGCGGCGACGATGGAAATCCATCACACCAAGCATCACCAGACCTACATCAACAACGTCAACGCGGCGCTGGAAGGCACCGAGTACGCTGACCTGCCGGTCGAAGAACTGGTGAAGAAGCTCAAGTCGCTGCCGGAGAACCTGCAGGGTCCGGTGCGCAACAACGGTGGCGGCCATGCCAACCACTCGCTGTTCTGGACCGTGATGGCTCCGAATGCTGGCGGTAACCCGGTGGGCGACGTGGCCAAGGCCATCGACAAGGACCTGGGCGGCTTTGACAAGTTCAAGGACGCCTTCACCAAGGCTGCGCTGACCCGTTTCGGCAGCGGCTGGGCGTGGCTGAGCGTGACCCCGGACAAGAAGGTCGTGGTCGAGAGCACCGGCAACCAGGACAGCCCGCTGATGGAAGGCAACACCCCCATCCTCGGCCTGGACGTGTGGGAACACGCGTACTACCTGAAGTACCAGAACCGTCGTCCGGAATACATCGGCGCGTTCTTCAACGTCATCGACTGGAATGAAGTCGAGCGCCGTTACCAGGAAGCGATCGCCTGATTGCGTGACGGAATGGAATGAGAAGGCCGGGGGAGACCCCGGCCTTTTTTGTCTGTCAGTCCAGGGAATGGGGCCGATTCTGGTAGGTGCCGACCTTGGTCGGCACGGAAGCATGTGCGCGCGCGGTGGGAATGTGCCGACTAAGGTCGGCCCCCATCGGGGCGAAGGCGTGGCTATTCGGCAGACGCCGTATCCCCCTGCAGGCGCAGAGTCGCCATTACGCCCAGGCGCAGGCCGGGCAGGTCGCCGTCGGCCGGCAGCAGGATCGGCTGCTGGCGGATGCCGCCGAAGTGCTTGACCTGGAACAGCACGTCCAGCCCATGGCCACTCGCACCGCCGCCACTGGCCGCGGGCGGATCGGCGCGGCCGCCGGGATTGCGCCGGGCCGGCTGGAAGCCGGGCGTGCTGCGCACCAGTTCCACCGTGTTGGCGGAGAAATCACCGGCGATCAGGCTGGGCATGCCCTCGGAGGTAGCGCCGATCCAGGTCATCAGATCGCTGGTCTGATGCTGGCGGGCGGTGGCCTCGTCCAGGTCCGGGCGCAGTCGCGCCACATAGATGTTGACCAGCGCCTCGCCCAGCTTCAGCCGCATCATGCCGGCGGCGCTGAAGGTGCCGGGTGGATGCAGCAGGGTGACCCCGTCTTCGCTGACCGGCAGCCGGGTCAGCATCGCGTTGCCATGCCGCAGCGGCTGGCTGGGCGGATCGGCGGTAACGAAGTCGCAGCTGTAGCGCAGCCGGCTGGCCAGCCAGCAGGCCGGGTTGCGGCCCTGTTGCTGCAACACCTGCTGCACCGAAATCACGTCCGGCTGCAGGTCGGTCAGCAGCTGCGCGACCTGCTCGCGGCGCTGTTTCCATTGCGTGTCATCGCGGCTGGGCAGTTCCAGCGCGGCCACCGTCAGCTGCCGGGGCTCGCCCCCGCCAGTGGCGGACGCCGGCGCCTGCGGCCGCGCCTGTGCCTGCAACGCCAGCAACAGCGCAAGACAGCTGAGCAGGAGGCGGGCGTGGGCGAGGGGGCGCATAACGATAAGTTTACGCTTTTGTCGTGCAGGTGCCGTGACTTCCGGCACGGCCAACACTGCCTGCCATGGATTGGCACCGTTGTCATGCAGCCCTGCAGCGTGCTTCGCAAGCCCTGGTTCCGGTAACCTTGCGCCTTTCGCTTTGCAGGAATGCCTTACAGGATGAGCCACGACGCAGTCGCCCCCATCGCCGGCCAAGGAAAGATGCCGCGCCAGATTCCGTACATCATCGGCAATGAGGCCTGCGAACGGTTCAGTTTCTACGGGATGCGCAACATCCTGGTGCAGTTCCTGATCACCTCGCTGCTGCTGCAGGAAATCACGGCGGAAGGCCGTGCCGGTGAAGCCAAGGACATCATGCACAGCTTCATGATCGGCGTGTATTTCTTCCCGCTGCTCGGTGGCTGGCTGGCCGACAAGTTCTTCGGCAAGTACCACACCATCCTCTGGTTCAGCCTGGTCTACTGCGCCGGCCACCTGTGCCTGGCGCTGTTCGAGAACAGCCGCGAAGGCTTCTTCCTCGGCCTGGGCCTGATCGCGCTCGGCGCCGGTGGCATCAAGCCGCTGGTGGCCTCGTTCATGGGTGACCAGTTCGACCAGAGCAACAAGCACCTGGCCAAGATCGTCTTCGATGCCTTCTACTGGATCATCAATTTCGGCTCGCTGTTCGCCTCGCTGCTGATTCCGCTGGTGCTGAAGAACTGGGGCCCGCAGTGGGCGTTCGGCATCCCGGGCATCCTGATGTTCATCGCCACCTTCGTGTTCTGGCTGGGCCGCAAGCGCTACGTGCTGGTGCCGCTGCCGCCGAAGGATCCGCATTCGTTCGCCAACGTGGTGCGCACCGCGCTGACCGCGCGCGTGGCGGGCCAGGGCCGTCCGGGCCTGGTGATCGCCGTGCTCGGTGGGGTGCTGGCAGTGGCCTCGTTCGGCCTGGTCGGTTCGTTGGGCATCGTGATCTGCCTGTGCCTGGCGCTGGTGGCCATCCTCGCCGGCATCGGTGGCGGTACCTGGCTGCAGCTGGACCGCGCCCGCGGCCAGCATCCGGCCGAAGCCGTGGAAGGTGTGCGTTCGGTACTGCGCGTGCTGGTGATCTTCGCGTTGACCACGCCGTTCTTCTCGTTGTTCGACCAGAAGGCCTCGACCTGGGTCCTGCAGGGCCAGCAGATGCAGATGCCGAGCTGGTTCACCGCCTCGCAGATGCAGGCGCTGAACCCGCTGCTGGTGATGATCCTGATTCCGTTCAACAACCTGGTGCTGTACCCGGCCCTGCGCCGCTTCGGTTTCGAGCCGACCGCGCTGCGCCGCATGACTGCCGGTATCGCCTTCAGCGGCCTGGCCTGGATCGTCATCGGTGGCATCCAGGTGGTAATGGACGGTGGCAATGCCATGTCGATCTTCTGGCAGATCCTGCCGTACGCGCTGCTGACCTTCGGTGAGGTGCTGGTCTCGGCCACCGGCCTGGAGTTCGCCTATAGCCAGGCGCCGCAGGCGATGAAGGGCGTGGTGATGAGCTTCTGGAACCTGACCACCACCATCGGCAACCTGTGGGTGCTGCTGTCCAACGCGGCGGTGCGCAACGACACGGTGACCCACCAGATCGCCGGCACGGGCCTGAGCGAGGCGGCGTTCCTGATGTTCTTCTTCGCCGGCTTCGCCTTCATCGCGGCGTTGGCCTTCGGTTGGTACGCAAAACGCTATCGTATGGTCGACAACTACCGTAGCGCCTGAGCCTGACATGACCCCCGTCAATCTGCTGTTGATCGCCGTCACCGCCATCCTGTCGTGGATGGCGTTCAACAACCGCAAGCTGGCCGACCGCCTGATCCTGTGGCCGCCGGCCATCGACCGCCACCGCCAGTACGACCGGCTGGTGACCTATGGCTTCATCCACGCCGACTGGTCGCACCTGATCTTCAACATGATCACCCTGTTCTTCTTCGGGGGATTCATCGAGAGCGTGATGGTGCAGCTGACCGGCAGCTACCTGACCTATCCGGCGTTCTACATCGGCGCGCTGCTGGTCTCGATCCTGCCCAGCTACCTGAAGAACCAGAAGAATCCGAACTACCTCAGCCTGGGTGCGTCCGGTGCGGTGTCGGCGGTGCTGTTCGCCTTCATCCTGATCAAGCCGTGGTCGATCATCCTGGTGTTCTTCATCCCGGCGCCAGCCATCGTCTACGCCGCGTTCTATGTCGGCTACAGCATCTGGATGGACAAGCGCGGCGGTGACCGCATCAACCACAGTGCCCACCTGGCGGGCGCGGCGTTCGGCGTGATCTTCATGCTGGCCATGCAGCCGAGCATCTTCAACCACTTCCTGCGCGAACTCTCCAACCCGACCTTCCGCCTCGGCGGCGGTTGATGGCGGGAGCGGGGCGGATCGGCAGCGATCCGCCCCGGCAGGCTCAGGCCGCGGTCTGCTGGCCGTAGGTGTCCAGCAGGCGGGCGAACACTTCCTCGCCGATGCGCTGGAAGTCCTGGTCTTCGGTCTGCCCTTCCACCGCCAGTTGCAGCAGGCCCTCCAGCAGGGCACGGTCGGTATCGGAATGGGGATCGCTGGGGTGCATCGGTGCCTCCGCGGTGGTACGCATGGTCAACGGTCGCAAGGGCCGTGCCAGCCTGGCCGGACCCCTCCACAGGCGATAGCGGCCGCCGGCCCTCCAGCTTGAGGGACGAAAACTGACGTGAACGGACTGGACTTGCCCCTGTTCAGGCTTCACGCGATCATGGCGCCCGGCTGCGCACCATCCACGCAGTCGCCGCAGGAGACAGTTCCATGGCTTCGGTCACGCCCCCCGGTCTGGCCTACGAGGTCGAACACGACCTGGCCAACCACCGCTTCACCGCCCGCGTGCGTGGACAGCTGGCGGTGCTCGATTACCAGATCAAGCGCAGGCGCATGGTCATCACCCACACCGAAGTGCCCGAGCCGATCGCCGGCCGTGGCATTGCCGGTGAGCTGACCCGCGTGGCACTGCGTTTCGCCCGCGAGCAGAAATACAAGGTGGTGCCGGCATGCTCCTACGCCGAGGCCTTCCTGCAGCGGCACGAGGAGTACCACGACCTGCTCGTTGGCTGAACGCCAGCGGGTCACGCTTCAGCCATGGCAGGCGATGATGTACAAACATGAACAGGGGATCCCGATGAAGATTGGAAACAACCGGCCACTGCGCGGCAGCGTGCTGGCCGGTGTGGTGGGCGTGCTGTTGCTGGCCGGTTGCCAGCGTGAAAGCGAGCCGGCACCGGCGGCCGACGCGGCACCCGCCGCCGAGGCCACCGCCGCAGGCGAAACGCCGACCACGGAAGCGCCGCTGGACCTGCGCGACGTGATCGAGAACAACGAACGCGAAGTGGTGGGTATCAGCTACCCGGCCGGCATCGACCGCTACCCGGGCCTGGCGCGCGCGCTGCAGGACTATGCCACCAGCGCTCGCAGCGACCTGCAGCAGGCACTGGACGGGCTTGGCAACGACAAGCCGACCATGCCCTACGAGCTGTCGCTGAGCTTCGAGAAGCTGTTGGAAACCCCGCAGCTGGTGGTGGTCAGTGCCGACGGCAGCCGCTATACCGGTGGCGCCCACGGCGAACCGCTGGTGGCGCGCTTCGTGTGGCTGCCGGCGCAGCAGCAGATGCTCAGCGCCGAAAAGCTGGTGGCCGATGCCAAGGGCTGGAAGGCGATCAGCGATTTCGTCGCCGACCAGCTGCGCGAACGCGTGGCAACCCGCCTCAGCGGCGAGGACATGGACCCGGCCCAGCTGCAGGAATCGCTGCGCAACGCATCGCGCATGATCGCCGACGGTACCGGCCCGCAGGCCGACAATTTCAGCCAGTTCCAGCCGCTGACCGACGACAAGGGGCAGATCACGGCGCTGCGCTTTGTTTTCCCGCCGTACCAGGTGGGTCCATACTCGGACGGCACCCAGACCGCCGATGTACCGGCGGCGGTGCTGTTGCCGCACGTGGCCAAGGACTACGTGGAGCTGTTCGCACGCGGTTGACCGCAGTCGAGGAGGTGGCGTGGATACAGGGTTGCAGGAGCGGGTCGCCGGCCTGCTGCAGGAAGCCGGGGTCCGCATCGGCGGTACCCAGCCACAGGATATCCAGGTGCATGACCCGCGCTTCTTCGCGCGGGTCATGGCGCACGGCTCGCTCGGCCTCGGCAAAAGCTACATGGACGGTTGGTGGGACGCCAACGTCCTGGATGAATTCCTCGTCCACCTGATGCAGGCGCACCTGGACGAACGGGTGCACGGCTGGCGCGAAGTGGCCGATGCACTGAAGGCGCGCCTGTTCAACCTGCAGGTGGGGCAGGGCAGCTACGAGGTGGGCCGCCGCCACTACGACCTCGGCAACGATCTCTACCAGGCCATGCTCGGTCAGCGCCTGGTGTACAGCTGCGGCTACTGGCGCAATGCCGACGATCTCGACGCCGCGCAGGAAGCCAAGCTTGACCTGGTCTGCCGCAAGCTGGGCCTGCGCCCGGGGCAGCGTGTGCTGGATATCGGCTGTGGCTGGGGCGAAGCCCTGAAGTTCGCCGCCGAGCGCTACGGTGTCAGTGGCGTTGGCGTGACCATTTCGCAGGAGCAGGCCGAGTTCGCGCGCGAACTGTGCGCCGGTCTGCCGATCGAGATCCGTCTGCAGGACTACCGCGAACTGCACGAACCGTTCGATGCGATCTTCTCGATCGGCATGTTCGAGCACGTCGGCGACAAGAACTACGCCAGTTTCTTCGAGGTGGCCAAGCGCTGCCTGTCGCCGCGCGGGTTGCTGTTGCTGCACAGCATCGGCACCAACATCTCGCGGCATCGCACCGATCCGTGGATCGCGCGCTACATCTTCCCCAACTCGATGCTGCCGTCGGCAGTGCAGATCAGCAAGGCGTTCGAAGGGCGTTTCGTGCTGGAGGACTGGCACAACTTCGGCACCGACTACGACCTGACCCTGCAGGCCTGGCGGCGCAACGTGGAAGCGGCATGGCCACGGCTGGATGCGCGCTACGACGAGCACTTCCGGCGCATGTGGCGCTTCTACCTGGCTGGCTCGATGGCCACGTTCCGCTGCCGGCACGCGCAATTGTGGCAGCTGGTGCTGTCGCCGGAAGGTGTGCCGGGTGGGTACGTAGCGCCGCGGTGAGTTCATGGTCGGGTCGGAGCCCTTTCCGTTGGAAAGGGTTCTGACCCCAACCCCAACAAAAAAAACCGCCCGGTCCCCCGGGCGGTTTTCGTTTCACGCTACCGCGCGGGCGGTCAGTTGCCGGCGCCGGTCAGGCCACGCTTTTCCAGCAGCGGTTCGATCTGCGGCTCGTGGCCGGCGAAATCGCGGAACAGCTGCATCGCGTCGACGCTGCCGCCCTTGGACAGCAGGGTGGCGCGGAAGTGGTCACCGTTCTTGCGGCTCAGGCCGCCGTTGTCCTTGAACCACTTCTGGGTGTTGGCGTCGAGCACCTCCGACCAGATGTAGGCGTAGTAGCCGGCCGAGTAGCCGCCCATGATGTGGCTGAAGTACGGGGTCTTGTAGCGCGGCGGAACCGGCGCGTAGTAGATGCCGTCCTTCTCCAGCGCGGCGCGCTCGAAGGCCATCACGTCCTTGGCGGCCGGCACCTGGTCGGCGCCGATCTGGTGCCAGCGCTGGTCAAGCATGGCCGCACCCAGGTACTCGGTGGTGGCGAAGCCCTGGTTGAACTTGGCCGCCGCCAGCACCTTGTCCAACAGCGCCTGCGGCATCGCCGAACCGTTCTGGTAGTGCTTGGCGTAGTTTTTCAGAATGACCGGATTGTCCGACCACATCTCGTTGACCTGCGAGGGGAACTCGACGAAGTCACGCGGCACCGAGGTGCCCGAGAAGTACGGGTACTTCACGTTGGAGAACATGCCGTGCAGGGCATGGCCGAACTCGTGGAAGGTGGTGTTCACCTCATCCCAGGTCAGCAGGGTCGGCTGGCCGGCCGGCGGCTTCGGGATGTTCAGGTGGTTGGCGACCACCGGCTTGAAGCCGGTCAGCTTGGACTGCGAAACGTAGGAGTTCATCCACGCACCACCGCGCTTGGAGGCACGTGCATACGGGTCGAAGATGAAGATCGCCAGCTGGCTGCCGTCGGCGTCGAACACGTCGTAGACGGTGACGTCATCGTGGTAGACCGGCAGATCGGTGCGCTGCTTGAAGGTCAGGCCGAATTCCTGGCCGGCGGCGTAGAACACGCCGTTCTCCAGCACGTTCTTCATCTCGAAGTACGGCTTCAGCTGTGACTCGTCGAAGTTGTACTTGGCCTGGCGCACCTTCTCGCTGTAGAAGGCCCAGTCCCACGGTTCCAGCTGGAAGGTCGGCTCGCGCGCGGCCTTCTGTTCCTTGTCGATCATCGCCTGCAGATCGGCGGCTTCGCGCTTGGCGTTGGCCACCGCGGCCGGGGCCAGCTTGCCCAGCATCGCGTTGACCGCTTCCGGGGTCTTGGCGGTCTGGTTGGTCAGGTTGTAGGCGGCGAAGTTCGGGAAGCCCATCAGCTTGGCCTTGTCGGCACGCAGCTGCATGATGCGCGAGACCAGCGCGGTGTTGTCGAACTCACCGCCGCGGCTGCCGCGGGTGGTCGAGGCTTCGTAGATCTTCTGGCGCAGGGCGCGGTTGGCCAGGTTGGTCAGCGGCGGCTGGCCGGTGGTGTTGAGCAGGGTGATCACGTACTTGCCTTCCAGGCCACGGGCCTTGGCGGCTTCGGCGGCGGCAGCGATCTGCTCCTTGGAAAGGCCGTCCAGCTCCTTGACGTCGTCGACGGTGATCGCCGAAGCGTTCACTTCCGACTGCACGTTCTGGCTGAACTTGGTGCCCAGGTTGGCCAGCTCGGCGTTCATCTCCTTCAGCGTGGCCTTGTCAGCCTCGGACAGCTTGGCGCCGGCGCGCACGTAGTTGTCGTAGTACTTCTCGACCAGACGCACGCCTTCGGCGTCCAGGCCCAGCTGGCTGCGGGTGTCGTACAGCGCCTGGATGCGGGCGAACAGCTTGCCGTTCAGCGCGATCGCATCGCTGTGCGCGGCGAACCTGGCCGAGTAGTCGGCCTGCAGCTTCTTGCGGGTGTCGTTGGTGTCGGCGCCGACCAGGCTGAAGAACACGGTGGTCGCACGGTCGAGGATGTCACCGCTCTTTTCCAGGGCGATGATGGTGTTGTCGAAGGTCGGCTTGGCCTTGTTGTTGGCGATCGCCTCCACTTCCTTCAGCTGCTGCGCCATGCCGGCGTCGAAGGCCGGAGCGAAGTCACTGTCCTTGATCTTGTCGAACTGCGGGAAGTGCAGCGGCAGCGGGCTTTCGGCAAAGAACGGATTGGCCTGCTGGGCATTGGTGCTGGCAGCCGGGGTGGCGGCGCCGGCAGAGAAGGCGGGCAGGGCAAGGCCGAGGGACATGGCCACGGCAAGGGCAAGGCGAGTGGTCAAGGTAGGAACTCCGGTAAGGCAAACAAGGGCCCGAGGGTAACCCGGCCGGCGGCGCCCGCACTTGTGTCAAAAGGCATGTTGCCGGGGCCGGGCGCGGGTATCATCCGTTCACCGCCCACGGCCCGTTGCCATGACCACTGCCTACGATTTCAGCTTCCGCGACCTCGACGGCCAGCCGCAGACCCTGGCCCAGTACCAGGGCCACCCGTTGCTGCTGGTCAATGTCGCCAGCCGTTGTGGCTTCACCCCGCAGTACACCGGGCTGGAGCAGCTGTGGCAGGACTACCGCGAGCGTGGCCTGGTGGTGATCGGCTTCCCGTGCAACCAGTTCGGTGCGCAGGAACCCGGCGACGCCGCGCAGATCCGCCAGTTCTGTTCGCTGGACTACCCGGTCAGCTTTCCGTTGTCGGAGAAGATCGAGGTCAACGGCGAGGGGGCTGATCCGTTGTGGGCATGGCTGTCACGCGAGAAGTGCGGCCTGCTGGGTAGCGCCCGCATCAAGTGGAATTTCAGCAAGTTCCTGGTTGACCGCCAGGGGAGGGTGGTATCGCGCCATGCGCCCACCACCAAGCCGGAGCAGCTGCGCGGGGAGATCGAAGGGCTGCTGTGAGATGAACCCAAAAAGGGGACGGAGGGGATTAAGTCGTTTGTGCACAGACGACTTAATCCCCTCCGTCCCCTTTTTGCTTATTTCTCGACGAACGCGCGTTCGAACACGTAGTGGCCTGGCTGGCCGATGCGCGGCGAGACCTGGAAGCCGCGGGCATCGAGCACAGTGCGTAGGTCGGCCAGCATCTGCGGGCTGCCGCAGATCATCGCGCGGTCGTTTTCCGGGCTCAGCTCCGGCAGGCCGAGGGTGCGCTGCATCTCGCCGCTTTCCATCAGCTGGGTCAGGCGGCCCTGGTTGGCGAACGGCTCGCGGGTCACCGCCGGGTAGTACAGCAGCTTGTCGCCGATCATCTCGCCGAGGAACTCATGCTCGCGCAGTTCCTTCTCGAAGTAATCGCGGTAGGCCAGGTCCTTTTCGTAGCGCACGCCGTGGCAGAGGATCACCTTCTCGAAGCGCTCGTAGGTTTCCGGGTCCTTGATGACCGACAGCCACGGCGCCATGCCGGTGCCGGTGCCCAGCAGGTACAGGTTCTTGCCCGGGTGCAGGTCGCTGATCAGCAGGGTGCCGGTGGGCTTCTTGCCGACCAGCACCTTGTCGCCTGGCTTGATGTGCTGCAGACGCGAGGTCAGCGGGCCGTCCTGCACCTTGATGCTGAAGAACTCCAGATGCTCTTCCCAGTTGGCGCTGGCGATGGAATACGCACGGAGCAGCGGCCGCGCCTCGGTTTCCAGGCCGATCATCACGAACTGGCCGTTCTCGAAGCGGAAACCGCTGTCGCGGGTGAGGGTGAAGCTGAAGTAGGCATCGGTCCAGTGACGGACCTCAAGCACCGTTTCGGCGCCAAAAGCGGAGGACATGGGCGTATCTATCGAAAGTCGTCGGGGTGATTCTATCTCAAATGAGACAGGTTCTCATTAGGCGGAACGAGAGGCGTTCTCAGCGGTAACCGGCCGCCTGCAGCTCGAACAGCTCGGCATAACGGCCGCCTTCGGCCACCAGTTGCTCATGGGTGCCACTGGCCTCGATCCGGCCATCGGCCAGCACCAGGATGCGGTCGGCCATGCGTACCGAGGAAAAGCGGTGGGAAATCAATACGGCGGTGCGATTATCCGCCAGTTCCCTGAACCGCTGGAACACCTCGAACTCACTGCGCGCATCCAGCGCTGCTGTTGGCTCATCCAGGATCATCACCTGCGCATTGCGCATCCATGCGCGGGCGATGGCGATCTTCTGCCATTGGCCACCAGACAGGTCCACGCCCTGCTTGAAGCGGCGGCCGATCAGCTGGTCGTAGCCGCCGGGCAATTCCTCGATCACTTCCTCGGCCATGCCGCGCCGCGCGGCGTCGGCGATGCGTGCCTGGTCGTCCATCGCCTCGACCTGGCCGACGCCGATGTTCTCGCCGGCACTGAGGTTGTAGCGCACGAAGTCCTGGAAGATCACCCCGAGGTTGGCGCGCAGGTCGTCCAGGTCGTAATCGCGGAGGTCGCGGCCATCGAGCAGGATGCGGCCCTCGTCCGGTTCGTACAGCCGCGCCAGCAGCTTCACCAGGGTGGTCTTGCCGGCGCCGTTCTCGCCGACCAGGGCCAGTACTTCGCCGGCCTGCAGCTGGAAATCAAGGTGGCGCACGGCCCATTGCTCGGCATCCGGGTAGCGGAAGCCGACGTTCTCGAACACGAAGCCCTCGCGGATCGGCTGCGGCACGCGCACCGCACCTTCGCGCGAGTGGATTTCCGGCTGGATCTGGAAGAACGAGAACAGGTCATCCAGGTACAGCGCCTGGCTGGCCACCTGCGAGAACCCGATCAACAGGCCCTCCAGCAGCTGGCGCAGGCGCAGGAAGCTGCCGGCGAGGAAGGTCAGGTCGCCGATCGAGAAGTCGCCGCGTACCGTGCGCCAGGCGATGTAGGCATAGGCGGTGTAGTAACCCAGCGTACCCAGTGCGGCCAGCAGCGTGCCCCAGAACGCGCGGCGCCGGGCCAGGGCGCGGTTGGCCTGGAACAGCGCCACCGACAGGCGCCGGTAGCGCTCCACCAGGAAGCGGTGCAGGTTGTAGATCTTCACTTCCTTGGCCGTTTCCACGCTGGCGCCGAGCTGGCGCAGGTAGTCGAGCTGGCGGCGCTCGGGCGTCCACTGGAAGTTGAGGCTGTAGCCGGCCGCGTTGAAGTGCGATTCGCCGATGAAGGCCGGCACCAGTGCCAGCGCCAGCAGGAGGATCAGCCACGGCGCGTAGACCAGCAGGCCGACGGCGAGGCTGGCCACGGTGATCGCGTCCTGCACCTGGCCGAACAACTGGCTCATCAGGTTCATCCGGCCCATGGTCTGGCGTCGCGCACGGTCCAGCTTGTCCTGCAGGTCCGGGTCCTCGAAGTCCTCCAGATCCAGCGTTGCCGCGTGTTCCATCAACCGGATGCTGGTGACGTTGGCGAACAGTTCCGAGAGCAGGGCATCGGCGTAGCTGACCAGCCGGCCGAGCAGATCCGAGGCGATGGCCAGGCCGAATTCCAGCGCCAGCAGGCCCAGCAGCGGATTGAGCACGCCGCTGGACAGCGCCTCGCCCAGCGGCGGGAAGCCCGCATCGTGCTGGCTCAGGTGCAGGGCGCTGTCGATGATCAGCTTGCCGACGTACAGCATCGCCACCGGCAGCAGCGCACGGATCAGGCGCAGGCCGAGGCTGGCCAGGGTGAGCGCAGGGCTGGTCTGCCAGACCATGCGCAGGAACGGTGGCAGGTTGCGCATCGCCCTGAAGCGCTGGCGCAGGCTGGGTTTCTTCGCGGCGGCAGCGCCAGCGGTGGGGGTAGCAGGCATGCGCGTATTGTGCGCGCCTGATGCGTGCAGATGGGGTCAGTGCAGCCGTGTGGCCGCGCCGGAGTCAGATCCCTTTGCGGCGCAAAGGGCTCTGACCCTGCCACATCCACGCATGGCGTGGATCTACCGTGTCAACCAAGGTCGACACCTACCAACCGTTGCAGGAACCTGACCCGCCCGGCCAGACCCCTTTACGGCAGCGGCGGCAGCAGGCCCGCGCCCAGCCGGTTCCAGGCATTGATCACCGCAATGCCCATGCTCAGGTCACTGATGCCCTTCTCGTCGAAATGCGGCGCCAGTGCATCGAACGCCGCCTGCGACGGCGCACTGTCGGTCAGCCGGGTCAGCGCCTCGGCCCAGCCCAGCGCCGCGCGTTCGCGCGCATCGAAGAAACGGCTTTCGTGCCAGGCGGGCAGGGTGTCCAGCTTGCGCGGCTCGATGCCGCCCTTGCGCAGCGCCGTGCCGTGCATGTCCATGCAGTAGCCGCAGCCGTTGAGCTGCGACACGCGCAGGAACAGCAGTTCCATCAGGGTCGGATCGATCGAGCTGTCATGCACCGCCTGGCTGGTGGCCAGCAGGCCCTTGAAGGCTTCGGCGGCCAAGCGGGTGTAAGGGACGCGGGGAGAGGCGTGGTCGGACATTTTCGGCTCCACGGCGGCCACGATGGCCGCCTTTCACTACCAGGACGCCGTGCAGCGCCCGTTCGTGACACCTGAAGGTCAAAAGCGACATCGCTAATGGGCTGAATGCGACTTTATATGCTCGCCTGTCGTCTCATCAGCGCTCACCGAAATCCTGCGGGTGTCGAAGGGCATCTATTCCATCTGTAGAAAGCCTGATCTTGAATCTTGTATGAGTTGCTTCAGGCCGTCATCGTCACGTCTGACAATCTCAGGGAGATTTTCCCATTCACCGTAGAGATCTGAGTTCATAAGTCGCCCTTGTACTATGACAAGGCGAACATCAGGTCTGAAGTCAATGATCTGCTTTCTGGGAGGAGGCCAGGAAGAGATCTCATCTTCGAATGGAACACTGCCAATTCGAGGCCATTCGCCTCGTTCCATGGCGACACGGAGCGATGCAACGTGCAAGTGGCATTCAAGTGTAGGAATCTCGTGCTCGCCTAGCATTCTGCCGTTCGAGATGAACGGAAGTATCGCGACATCAGGGTCTTGATAGGCTCGCACATAGCCAAAGATAAATTCATCAACTGATAAAGGAACAGCGAAGACGTCTCCGGCATTTATCCTGATTCTTCTTCTTGGTTTTTTCTGAGTCATGGGCGGCGGCATCATTTTCCAAAGTGGAAAGATGTTGCCCTATTTCAGCCCGGTGGGCCTAACGGACATCTTGAACCCCGGCAGCTTTTCCGGATTCAGCACGCTGTACACATTGGCGATGCGCCCATCGACCACCTCGATGGTGGTGACCGAATGCAGGCGATCACCGATGAAGCGCAGGATCGCCGGTTCGCCGTTGACGTAGCCCAGCTGCGCCGGATGCACCGCGCCGCGGCGGGCGATGGCCCAGAACAGGCGGCCGATGCGTTCGGCGCCGAGCAGGGGCCGCACCGCCGCAGTGACCACGCCACCGCCGTCGGAAACCAGTACGGCGTTGGCGTGCAGCAGGGCCTGGATCGCCTCGCTGTCGCCGCGCTGCGAGGCGTCCATGAAGCGCGCCAGCAGCTGCCGGTGCTGGCTGGCATCGGCGTTGAAGCGCGGCCGTCCGGCGTGCAGGCGCTGCCGGGCACGGTGTACCAGCTGCCGGCAGTTGGCTTCGCTGTGACCGATCAGGTCGGCGATTTCGCGGTAGTCGTGGTCGAAGGCCTCCTTCAGCAGGAAGGCAGCGCGTTCCTCGGGGCCGAGCTGTTCGAGCAGGGTCAGGAAGGCGACCGAGACGTCGTCGGCCAGCGCATGCAGCTGGGCGGGGCCGGGCGCCGGGTCGGGCTCCAGGGTGACCGCCAGCGGCTCGGCCAGCCACGGGCCAATGTAGTGCACGCGCTCGCGCTTGGCCGCGCGCAGCCGGTCCAGGCCGAGCCGGGTGGTGGTGGTGACCAGCCAGGCCTCGGCATCGCGGACGCTGGCCGGGTCGGCGCCAGACCAGCGCAGCCAGGCGTCCTGGACCACGTCTTCGGCGTCGGTGCGGCTGCCAAGCAGGCGGTAGGCCAGGGCCATCAGGCGCGGGCGGTGGGTCTGGAAAGCGGTTTCAGGGTTCATGTCGACTAGGACGCCGGGAAGGGAGCACACGTGACAGGGAGTGTGGGGTCAGAGCCCCTTGCAGGGGATCCGACCCCGAGATTGTGATCCTGCGGCCGGGGGAGGGGGTAAAATGGGCGGATTACCCCCGCCAGCCTCGAGCAAGCGAGCAAGACGTGACATCGATCAAGCAGGAAGACCTCATCCAGTCCATCGCCGACGCGCTGCAGTACATCTCGTACTACCACCCGGTCGACTACATCAAGAACCTTGCCGCCGCCTACGAGCGCGAGGAGTCGCCGGCCGCGAAGGAAGCGATGGCGCAGATCCTGATCAATTCGCGCATGTGCGCCGAAGGCCACCGTCCGATCTGCCAGGACACCGGCATCGTCACCGTGTTCCTGGAAATCGGCATGGACGTGCGTTGGGATGACGCCACCATGGGCGTGGAAGACATGGCCAATGAGGGCGTGCGCCGTGCCTACATGCACCCGGACAACAAGCTGCGCGCCTCGGTGCTGGCTGATCCGGCCGGCAAGCGCATCAATACCAAGGACAACACCCCGGGCGTGGTCAACGTCAAGGTGGTGCCGGGCAACACCGTCGACGTCATCGTCGCCGCCAAGGGTGGTGGTTCGGAAGCCAAGACCAAGTTCGCCATGCTCAACCCGTCCGATTCCATCGTCGACTGGGTGCTGAAGACCGTGCCGACCATGGGCGCCGGCTGGTGCCCGCCGGGCATGCTCGGCATCGGCATCGGTGGCACCGCTGAAAAGGCGATGCTGCTGGCCAAGGAAGCGCTGATGGAGCCGATCGACATCACCGAGCTGCAGGCCCGTGGTGCGTCCAACCGCATTGAAGAGCTGCGCTTGGAGCTGTACGAGAAGGTCAACGCGCTGGGCATCGGTGCGCAGGGCCTGGGTGGCCTGACCACCGTGCTCGACATCAAGATCAACGACTACCCGACCCATGCGGCCAACCTGCCGGTGGCGATGATCCCGAACTGCGCGGCCACCCGCCATGCGCACTTCACCCTGGATGGCAGCGGCCCGGTGATGCTGGACCCGCCGTCGCTGGAAGACTGGCCGAAGCTGACCTACGACGCGTCCAAGGGCACCCGCGTGGACCTGGATACGATCACGCCGGAAGATGTGGCCAGCTGGAAGCCGGGCCAGACCCTGCTGCTCAACGGCAAGCTGCTGACCGGGCGCGATGCTGCGCACAAGCGCATGGTCGACATGCTCAACAAGGGTGAGGAACTGCCGGTCGATCTGAAGGGCCGGTTCATCTACTACGTCGGCCCGGTCGATCCGGTGCGCGACGAAGTGGTGGGCCCGGCCGGTCCGACCACGGCGACCCGCATGGACAAGTTCACCCGCCAGGTGCTGGAGCAGACCGGCCTGCTGGGCATGGTCGGCAAGGCCGAGCGCGGCCCGGCGGCGATCGAAGCGATCCGTGACAACAAGTCGGCCTACCTGATGGCCGTCGGTGGTTCGGCCTACCTGGTGTCCAAGGCGATCAAGGCGGCCAAGGTGGTCGGTTTCGCTGATCTGGGCATGGAAGCGATCTACGAGTTCACCGTGCAGGACATGCCGGTGACCGTGGCAGTGGATTCCACTGGCGAATCGGTACACAAGACCGGCCCGCGCGAATGGCAGGCCCGCATCGGCAAGATTCCGGTGGTGGTGGAGTAATTCCGCACGTTTCGGTTCAGACAACGGCGCCCGTGTGGCGCCGTTGTTGTATGCAGCCTGCCCGCACGCGGCCTGCTCTGCTAACGTACTGGCCGGCGTACTGGAAGGGAGTCCATCGTGCTGCAGTGGTCGCGTGTTTTCGTGTTGCTTTTCGCTACGCTGGCGTGCAGCGCCTGCGTGCCACGTTATTTCGTCGAGCCACCCACCCACGAAGCGGGGAAGATCTGCGCGTCAGTCTGCGAGAGCCAGAAGGCGACGTGCGACTTCCACAACCGCGCCCGTGCCGAATCGGATCAGCGCAGCTGCGAAAGCGAGAAGAGCCGGATCATCAGCCGTTGCAGTGGTATCGCCGACGACAAACAGCGGCACAACTGCGAAGGGGGCAACGGTGCAGGCAACTACTGCGGCCCCCCGGCGCTTCCTTCATGCAGTGCTCCGTACGCCCAGTGTCTGCTCTCCTGCGGCGGCACCGTGAATGAAGTCCGCACCGACACCGGTATTCCCGTGTACTGATCGCGGGCGCGCGTCGCTGCCTGCGCGAGCAACCGTAGTCTGCTAGGGTCCGCACACCCCTGTACTGGATGTGCCTATGCGCCTGCATCAATCCGTCGCGGCTGTGTTCCTGCTGGTCCTGGCCGGCTGCAGCACAACCTCATCCTACGAAGGTGCGGATTTCTCCGCCTCCTCGCAGTGCCGCATGCAGTGCCAGGCCAGCTATCGCAGCTGCACGGCGCAGAGCAGGACCGGCAACAGTGCTTTCAGCTGCGAACAGCAGGTGGTACCCGCGCCGGACAAGCGCTGCAAGGACGTTGCCAACCCAGAACTGCGCCGTGCCTGCGAACTGAAGGCACATGACTGCACGATGCGCGCGCCGATCATGTCCTGTGGCGAAAGCCGCGATACCTGCATGAGCAGTTGCGGCTGAGCAGCGACAGCCCGTGTGGGCGCATAATCGGCCGATCCATCCACACAGGACCCGCGCATGAGCACCACGCTGTATGGTTCAACCAGTACCGCCGCGCTGGTGGTGCACTGGCTGTTGATCGAGCTGGGCATCGAATACAAGCTGGTGCTGCTGGATTTCGGCGCGCGCGAGCACAAGTCCGCGGAGTACCTGGCGCTGAATCCGGCCGGTGTGGTGCCGACGCTGCTGATCGATGGCTTGGTACTGACCGAAGCGGCGGCGATCGCACTGTACTTGGCCGACCGTCATCCGGACGCCGGCCTGCTGCCTGCGGTGGGTACACTCCAGCGCGGCGACGCCTACCGCTGGATGTTCTGGTGTGCCAATACGCTGCAGCCGGCCTATCGTGCCTGGTTCTATCCGCACGAAATGGCGGGGGAGGCGAACATCGAAGCGAGCCGCGAGATGGCCCGTCAGCGCCTCGAAGTGGCCTGGCAGCACGTGGCCACCCACCTGCAGGCACACGGACCGTATCTGCTGGGCGCCACGCCCTGCGTGGTCGACTACATGCTGGTGATGCTGATGCGCTGGTCACGCAACATGCCCAGGCCGAGCGACACCTGGCCGGTGCTCAAGGCGCATGCCACGTCGATGAAGGCGCGCCCGGCGTTCGCCGAGGTGTACCGCCGCGAGGGCATCACTGACTGGCGGTAACCCGTTCTGTAGAGCCGAGCCATGCTCGGCTGCATTCATGGGTAGCACGCGAGCCGCAGCCGAGCATGGCTCGGCTCTACCAAAAGTAGGGCGGGCTTAGAGGATCTCCAGCACCGTTTCCGGTGGGCGGCACAGCCGTGTGCCCTTGGGCGTGCGCACCACGGGGCGGTTGATCAGCCGCGGGTGTGCGGCCATCGCGGCCAGCAGCGTGGCCTCGTCCGCAACTTCCAGGCCCAGTTCGGCGAACTGCGCTTCCTTGCTGCGCACCAGATCACGCGCGCTCAATCCGGATTCGGCCAGCACCTGGCGCAGCGTGGCCACGTCGGGTGGGTTGCCCAGGTACTCGATCACCTCCGGCTCGAAGCCCGCATCGCGGATCAGCTTCAATGCGCCGCGCGAATTGCTGCAGGCCGGGTTGTGCCAGATCGTCACGTCCATCAGAACCACTCCAGCAGGGACACGCCCACGCCCACGTAGGTGGCCTTGTGGTTGTAGTCGATCAGGCTCTCGCCATAGCCATCGAAAATCTG
Source organism: Stenotrophomonas maltophilia (assembly GCF_002138415.1). NCBI lineage: Bacteria > Pseudomonadati > Pseudomonadota > Gammaproteobacteria > Lysobacterales > Lysobacteraceae > Stenotrophomonas > Stenotrophomonas maltophilia. The sequence goes on along the minus strand of NZ_CP015612.1, from coordinate 3,012,921 downwards.
CACATGGCCGCGCAGCAGATTGCTGATCGGGAAGCCGTAGTCCAGCTGCAGGGCGCCGTGCGAGCGGCTGCCGGTACGCAGCGAGTGACGCGCCATCAGCGAGACTTCATGGCCGTTGCGGTTCCAGGTCAGGGTCGCGTCACCGCGGCCCATGTAGTCCTCGATATCCGGATTGTTGTCGTCGCTGCGGGTTTCCGGGATGCGGTACCACGGGCGCAGCACCAGTGCCCAGTTCTCACGGTCCAGGCCGATGTTGAGCATCACCCGGTTCCAGCTGCGCGACAGCGGGTCGGCGCGGCCGTTGGACTGGTGGTTCAGCGCGATGCCGGTCATGCGCCCGCGCCAGCCACCGATCGAGTAGCCGTTGCGGAACACCATCATCACTTCCGGCTCGTAATTGGTTTCGCGGAACGGGCGCGAATCCTCGCCGTTGTAGGCCTGCCAGCGCGAGCTCTGGGTGTAGCCGGCCCAGATGTCGCCGTTGTCGCCGAACAGGTTCTCGGCGATCTTGGTCTTGAAGCTGATCTGGAACTTCAGTTCGGCGCTGTCCAGCACCTGCGGCGTGGTGACCGTGTTGGCCGGGTTCGGCGAATGCGGCGTGGTGTTGCGGTCGCTGGTCCAGAACGCCGGCAGCAGGTACACCGGCTTGTAGGCACGCAGCTGGAACGGGCCCAGCTTGGAGTCCTCGGCCAGTTCCCAGCGGCTGTCCAGCAGCGAACCACGGCCGGCGTTGGCCAGTGCGCTGTCCGGTGTTGCCGGACGGAACAGGTCGCTGACCCGTTCGCGCAGTTTCTCTTCGCCCTGGCTCACGCGTGCGGTCTGGCGCTCTTCGCGAAGGGCCTGCGCGGCCGCCTCGGCAGCGGCGTCGGCAGCGGCCGTGGCCTGCGGGGTGTGCGCGAACAGGCGGTCATAGCAGGCCAGGCGCGCCGCGTCGGTGGTGATGGCCGCGCAAGCGGCCGGCGAGGTGTCGGTGCCGGGCACGAACTCCTGCGCGGCCAGCGGAGCACTGGCCAGGGCGAGCGCCAGCGGCGCAAGGCGGGGAAGCAGCGAGGGGAGGGTCATTCCAGCAGGCCCTTCGGTGAATATGGGGATCGCACAGTGTGGCGGCTGCACCGCATCGCGGCCAGCCCCACGGTTTATGCACGGCCACTGCGTGCGTGTGGCGTGAAGGCTGCGCCGGTCACAGGAACCAGGCGAAGGCGAACAGCCCCAGCATCGCGATCACCACCGCCAGCTTCAGCGCCAGGCCGAGCAGGATGCCGAGCCAGGTGGCCAGGCCGACCTTGGTCGAGCGGCCCAGCTCGCGGGTGTGCCAGTACTCGCCGAGCAGAGCGCCGATCAACGGGCCAGCGAACAGGCCGATCGGCATGAAGAACAGGCCGACGATGCTGCCGACGAACGTACCCCATAGCGCCTTCCGGCTGGCACCGACCCGCTGCGCACCCACCACTGTGGCCAGCACGTCCGCCAGCAGCGAGAGCACGGTCAGTACACCCAGTGCGACCAGGGTTGGCCAGCCCACATGGACGAAGCCGTCGGCCCACGCCGCCAGCAGCAGTCCGATGAACACCAGCGGGATGCCGGGGAGGGCCGGCAGGATGATCCCGGCGATGCCGACCAGGACAAAAATGACCGCTAGCAGATATAAGATGAATGAGAGTCCCATGCTGTCCCGTATGGTGGCCGTTTTGGGGTTGACAGTGAAAGATTTTGCCAGTTGATTTTTCGTTTTGGGCGGGTTAAGTTGCAGTCGCTGAGCTTGGCAAGGTCACCGTGGATCGTGGCCTGATGAAGCAAGATCTTCCCGATCCGCTGCATCGATGCACCTCGCTTCCCCCTTGCTTGTCAGCCGCCCACCAGGCGTTTCCAACAACAAGAGAGAGTCAAAGGGAGTTAGTGAGATGGCTGATCGCGAGACCGGTACCGTAAAGTGGTTCAATGATGCGAAGGGCTTCGGCTTCATCAGCCGGCAGAATGGCGAGGACGTGTTCGTGCACTTCCGCGCCATCGAGACCCAGGGCTTCAAGAGCCTCAAGGAAGGCCAGACTGTGAGCTTCGAAGTCGTGCAGGGCCAGAAGGGTCTGCAGGCTGACAAGGTGCAGCCGGTGTAATACCCGCCGCCTGTCGGCATGAAAAAGGCCCGCGCAAGCGGGCCTTTTTCTTTGCGCATGGCCCGGTGCGGATCAGCGCAGGATGACCTTGCCGTTGACCACGCGCACGTAGGTGTTCTCGCGGATGCCGCCGAGGTCACGCTGGTTGACCACGATGGTGCGGCCATCGTCCATGCGCACGCTGATGTCGTAGGTATCGCTGGTCACGTTCTTCTGGATCTGGTTGCCGGCCAGTGCGCCACCAACCGCGCCCGCAGCAGCGGCAATGTTCTTGTTGCCGCGGCTGCCGCCGGTGTGGTCGGAGATCTCATGGCCGGCTACGGCGCCGACGATGCCGCCGAGGATGGCGCCAGTAGCGCTGGGGGCGGTACGGCCGGACTGCACGGTGTTGATGCGGGTGACGATGCCGCAGTCGGCGCAGCGGCCCTGGTTGTAGCCACCATTGTTGCCGTAGCCGCCATTGTTGTAGCCGTTGTTGTAACCACCACCGCCGTAGCCGGGCGAGGTGGCACAGCCTGCCAGGGCGAGGGTAGCGATGGCGCTGGCGGCAATGAGCTGGATCTTCATGGGGCGTCTCCTGGCCGTGAAGGCGGGTGTCTGGGGTGGTACTGCGTCTTGCAGCAGGGTGGACGAATCGTCCCCTTTTGAACGTGAACGACGCGCCAACCGTGCGTGCCTTGCCCGGCTGCAGGATGAATGCGGCTCAGCGGAAGTCCTGGTGGCAGGCGCGGCAGTCGGCCTGCACCGTTTCCACCACCCGGGCCAAGGCCGTGCAGTCGCTGGGCGGAGCCGCCAGGGCGGCGTTGAGGTTGCCGCGCAGCTGGCTGGCGTGCTGCTGGAACTGCGCGTTGTCCTTCAGCCCGGGAAAGGCAAGATCAAGGTCATTGGACAGCAGGCGTATGGCCTGCAGGCGCGGCACGCTGTCGGCCAGGCTGCAGCGGTTCTGCTGCTGGGCCTGCTGCAGCAGCTGTGATTGCCGCTGCATCACCTGCATCAGGCTGTCCGGGAACGGGTCACGGCGCGCCTGCAGGGCGCGGCCCACCATGACCGTGGCGATCAGGCCGATCAGCAGGCCCAGGCACAGCACGAACAGGTAGCGTAGGCGGTGGACGGGCGGCGGGGCGGGCTGGCGTTCATGGCGGGCTCTCCGGGCGTGCAACGGTGGGTTCGATGCCGGTGCGCTGTAGGCGCCGGCGCCTGCACGTTAAAATATCCGGATGAACGAACTGGTCAAACAACGCTTCGCCGGCATCGAACGGCTGTATGGCGTGGGTGCGCTCGAGCGCCTGCAGGGCAGCCGCGTGGCGGTGGTCGGCATGGGCGGCGTCGGCTCGTGGGTGGTGGAGGCGCTGGCGCGTTCGGCGGTCGGCCACCTGACCCTGATCGATGCCGATGACATCTGCGTGTCCAACACCAACCGGCAGCTGCCGGCAATGGAAGGCAACTACGGCCGCAACAAGGCCGAGGCGATGGCCGAGCGTTGCCGTGCGATCAATCCGGATATCGAGGTCGATGCCGTGCAGGCGTTCCTGACCGTGTCCAACATGGCCGAGCTGCTGGACCGGGGCTTCGATCTGGTGATCGACGCCTGTGACAGCTTCCGGGTCAAGGTGGAGACGATTGCCTGGTGCCGCCGCCGCAAGCTCCCACTGCTGACCGTCGGCGCCGCCGGTGGCCGTACCGATCCTACCCTGGTGCGCATCCGCGATGTCTCGCGCACCGAGCATGACGCCATGCTGGCGCTGATCCGCAAGAAGCTGCGCAGCGAGTTCAACTTCCCGAAGAATGCCAAGCGCTATTTCGGTGTGCCGGCGGTGTACTCACTGGAGAACGTGAAGTACCCGCAGGCCGATGGCAGTGTCTGTGGCATCCGCCCGAACCTGGGCGCTGATGCGGCGTTGAAGCTGGACTGTGGCGCCGGCCTGGGCGCGGCGACCCACATCACTGGCGCGTTCGCGTTCGCGGCGGTGGGCAAGGCGTTGGAAATGCTGCTGGAGCCGAAGAAGGTGAAGGCCGAAGCGGTCGAGGTCAGCGAGGTGTGATGGACCGTACCGGCCAGCGGCCGGCACCTACCGCTACATTGCCGGCAGCGCGAACAGCCGCCGCGCATTCTCCGTCGTAGCCTGGGCCACGGCATCCAGCTCCATCCCACGCAGCGCGGCCACGTGGCGGGCGATGACCGCCAGCCGTGCCGGTTCGTTGCGCTGGCCGCGGACGCCGGCGTCAGGCTGGTCGGGCGCGTCCGTCTCCAGCAGCAGTTGTTCCAGCGGCATTTCGCGCACCAGCCGCTGCAGGCGCTGCGCGCGTTCGTAGGTCAACGGGCCGCCGAGCCCGAGCAGGAAGCCCTGCCTGTGCAGTTGCGCTGCCTGTTCCGGACTGCCGGAAAAGCTGTGCACCACGCCGCGCAGGCCGCCGACGCGACGGATCGCGGCGATCACCGCATCCACCGCACGCCGTGCATGCACGATCACCGGCAGTTCGAACTCATGGGCCAGTTCCAGCTGACCGATGAAGTACGCCTGCTGTGTCTCTGCATCCAGGCCTTCGACAAAGAAGTCCAGGCCGCATTCGCCGATCGCGCAGGGGCGTTCGCGCTCGATCCACTCGCGCAGCAGCGGCAGGTGGCCGGGCTGGTGCTCGGCCAGGAACATCGGGTGCAGGCCGTAGGCCGGGTACAGTCCCGGCGCCTGCTGGCAGACCTCACGCAGCTTCGGCCAGCTGGCCGCGGTCACCGCCGGCACCACCTGCAGGCGCACGCCAGCGGCCTGCGCGCGTGCGATCACGGCGGCGCGGTCACTGTCGAACTCGCCGGCATCGAGGTGGCAATGGCTGTCGACCAGCACGCTCAACGCTGTTCCAGCGGCGGCGGCGGCGTCGCGGCGTTACGGCGCTTCCAGTTGGCCAGCAGCAGGGTGCCGAAGCCCAGCACCAGCTCATCGACGAACGGGATCGGGTCGGGGATGAACAGGGTCAGCGCGAACAGGCCGGCGGTGAGCTTGAACAGCGTGGGGTAGCGCAGCCGGCGCGCCCATTGCAGTACCGGCAGCAGCATCGGGTTGGCCATGGCGGGAATCCTCGTGGGGAATATGCAAACGCTACCACGGGCCCAGCATTTCCCGATGCTGAATGGGTTACAGCAATGAGCAGGAAATGTGGAGATTCCGTTCAGGCAGCGCATGCTGCAATCTGGCCCGAGAACGTTGCGGATGGTCCGCAAGGAGCAGGTCATGAAAAGCACAACTACAACTGTCCTGGTCGCAGCGGGCGCGCTGCTGGTCGGTGGCATCGCCACCGCCGCCTTCATGAAGAGTGGCGACAAATCGCCCGATTCCATCAGCGCCGGAACCCCCAATGGTGAATCGCGTCTGGTCGACGGCAACGCCGCCGACGATGGCGCACGTGGTGACACGCTGGATCCGTCCGCACCGCGCGGCTTGGAATATGCCGACGTGCTGAAGGTCGACCCGATCACCGAGAAGCAGAAGGCATATGCCACCGTGATTGGCACCGATGCGGTGCGTGAGACCTCCACCACCCAGACCCCGCATGAGGTCTGCCAGGACGTGACGGTGCAGGAGCGCCTGCCGGAGCGTGACGGCAATGTCGGCGGCACCGTGGTCGGTGCTGTGGTGGGTGGCCTGCTGGGCAACCAGGTCGGCGGCGGCAATGGCAAGAAGGCCGCGACTGCAGCCGGCGCGGTGGCCGGTGGCTTCATCGGCAATCAGATCGACAAGCGCCATGTGGGGGGCCGCGTGGTCAACCGCACCGAGCGCCAGTGCCACACCGAGACCGCGACCTCCGAGTCGAGCCGCGTCACCGGCTACAACGTGACCTACCGCAACGAGGACGGCACCACCGGCACCATGCGCATGGCCAGCAAGCCGGGTAACCGCATCGCCATGGGCAATACCGATGTGGTCAAGGGTTACAACGTGACCTACCGCTACGACGGCGCCGAGAAGACCGTGCGCATGGACAACAAGCCGGCCAGCGATCGCCTGCCGGTGGTCGACGGCCAGCTGGTCACGCAGACCGCTGCTGCCGGTGCCACGGCGGCTGGCACGCGCCAGTAATCCAGACGCAGCATGCAGTACCTGACGGGCCGGCTTATGCCGGCCCGTTTCGTTGCATCCCGCGAAATTCATCCGCGCGGGGCGCGAATCCACCATCATGGACGCTTCCTTCGACATGGAGCCGGCATGAGCATTTTCGACCTGCGCATCGAAACAGAGCGCCTGATCCTGCGCCCACTGCTGCGCGAGGACTACGAACCCTACCTGGCGTTCTGCGCCGACGAGGAAACGATGCGCACCCTCGGTGGCGTGCAGCCGCCTTCGGTGGCCTGGCGTGGCTTCTGCAGCCTGGCCGGCGCCTGGCAGCTGTTCGGCTTCTCGATGTTCAGCGTGATCGAGAAATCCAGCGGCGACTGGATCGGGCGCATGGGTCCCTGGCAACCGCAGGACTGGCCTGGTACCGAGGTCGGCTGGGGCATCCGCCATGCCAGCTGGGGCAGGGGCTATGCGCCGGAAGCTGCGGTCGCCGCGATCGACTGGGCGTTCGACACGCTCGGGTGGGATGAGGTGATCCACACCATCGCCGAGAACAACGACAACTCGCGGGCGGTCGCGCGCAAGCTCGGCAGCACGATGCTGCGCATGGGGGAGCTGCCAGCGCCGTACAACGACAAGCCGATGCAGATCTGGGGCCAGTCGCGCGAGCAGTGGCGGCAGCGCCGTTGACGGTTGTAGAGCCGAGCCCACGCTCGGCTGCCGTTCGCCAAATGCAGCCGAGCATGGGCTCGGCTCTACAGATTGTCCGCATGCTGCACCCGCGCTTGGCATTCATCGGCGCGCTTGCCAGACTGCACGCAGCTGGCCGCCGGCCGGATCCGATGGAGCAGGCGATGGTGGAAGAGCGCGTCCCGTTGACGGTGCATGGCATGTCGGTCTCGGGCAATTGCCACAAGGTCCGCCTGCTGCTGGAGCAGCTCGGCAGCCGCTACCGCTGGGTGGAAGTGGACAGTGCCCACGGCCAGACCCACACCCCCGAATTCCTGGCGCTCAACCCGAATGCCAAGGTGCCGCTGATCGTCCGCGACGATGGCCGCGTGTTGACCGAATCCAACGCGATCCTGTTCTGGCTGGCCGAGGGCACGCCGTACCTGCCTAGCGACGGCTGGGAGCGCGCGCAGGCGTTGAGCTGGATGTTCTTCGAGCAGTACACGCACGAGCCCTGCGTGGCAGTGGCGCGCTTCATCCGTGGCTGGACCCCAGCGGATTCACCGCGTCGCGCCGAACTGCCACGCCTGCACGAGCGCGCCGCTACCGCGCTGGCAGTAATGGAGCAACATCTGCGCGAAGCGCAGTGGTTCACCGGCAGCGGATACGGTATCGCCGATATCGCCCTGTTTGCCTATACCGATGTGGCGGGCGAGGGCGGCATCAGCCTGGAGCCGTTCCCGGAAGTGCGTGGCTGGCTGCAGCGCGTGCGTGAACAAGCGCGCTTCCTGCCGATGCCGGCGGTGACTGCCGAAGTGCGCTCGCGATTCGAGGCTGCCTGACTCTCACCAGGGTGACCCCCACAGGGTAGCGCCTGGCCAACGCCGGGCGGAATGCAACAACGACACGGAGGGTGTTCGATGTTCGCTGTGGTTCCAGATCCGATTCCCGCACGCATGCGCGTGCTCAACCGCGCCGACGTGTGCGACGCCAATTTCCTCGACGCGGTACGTGGCTGGCGCGGTACCCCGCGCCCGCGCCCGGCGCCGGATGCGCCGATCCTGCCGGGCAGCACGCTCACTGCCGCCGCGTTTGGCGAGCTGTTCGATTCGCAGCTGGCCAGCCGCCAGTTGGACCTGATGGCACGCGTGCTGCGCGTGCAGAACAAGGTCTTCTACACCATTGGTTCCTCCGGCCATGAAGGCAACGCGCTGCTGGCGCGGGCCTGCCGGCATACCGATCCAGCCTTCCTGCACTATCGCTCTGGTGCCTTCATGGCCGAGCGTTCGCGCCAGGTGCCGGGCATCGATCCGCTGCGCGATGCCGCACTGTCCTTCGCCGCCAGCGCCGATGATCCGGCCAGCGGTGGCCGCCACAAGGTGTGGGGCAGCAAGCCATTGTGGGTGTTGCCGCAGACATCGACCATCGCGTCGCACCTGCCGAAGGCGCTGGGCACCGCGCTGGCCATCGAGAGTGGCAAGCGGCTGGGGCAGGCGCTGCCGATTCCCACCGACAGCATCGTGCTGTGCTCGTTCGGTGATGCCTCGGCCAACCATGCCACCGCGCAGACCGCGTTCAATACCGCGATGTGGTCGGCCTACCAGAAGCTGCCGGCACCGATCCTGTTCGTCTGCGAGGACAACGGGCTGGGCATTTCGGTGAAGACGCCGGAAGGCTGGATTGCCGAGCGCTTCAGCCGCCAGCCGGGGCTCGACTATTTCTTCGCCGATGGTCTGGACCTGGCCACCGGGCATGCGCAGGTGCAGGCCGCGGTGGAACATTGCCGGCGCACGCGGCGGCCGACCTTCCTGCATCTGCGTACCACGCGCCTGATGGGCCATGCCGGGACCGACTTTGAAGTGGAATGGCGCGCGCTGCCGGAGCTGTGCGCGGCCGAGGCGCAGGATCCGCTGCTGCGCTCGGCGCAGATCGCGATGGAGTCGGGCTGGATGGATGCGGCCGCCATCGAAGTGGCCTACGAGACGATGCGCGCGCGCTGCATGGCCGCGGCGGCGGATGCCGAAGGCCGCCCGACGCTGCAGTCGCTGCAGGAGGTGATGGCGCCGCTGGCGCCGTACACGCCGGCAGCGGTGCAGGCCGAGGCGCGGCGCGAGGTGCCCGCCGATGCGCGCGAAGCGCTGTATGGCGCTGCGGAGGCCCTGCCCGAGCGGCAGCCAGCACGGCACCTCGCCATCCAGATCAACCACGGCCTGCAGGAGTTGCTGGCCAAGTATCCGCAGAGCCTGTTGTTCGGCGAGGACGTCGCGCAGAAGGGCGGTGTCTACACCGTCACCAAGGACCTGCTGCGCCGCTTCGGCCCACGCCGGGTGTTCAACACCCTGCTGGACGAAACCATGATCCTTGGCGTGGCGCAGGGTCTGGCCAACATGGGCATGCTGCCGATTCCGGAGATCCAGTACCTGGCCTACCTGCACAACGCCATCGACCAGGTGCGCGGCGAAGCGTGTTCGCTGCAGTTCTTCTCCAACGACCAGTACCGCAACCCGATGCTGGTGCGGGTGGCCGGGCTGGGCTACCAGAAGGGCTTCGGTGGTCACTTCCACAACGACAATTCGATCACGGCACTGCGCGACATCCCCGGCCTGGTGGTCGGCTGCCCGTCGCGCGGCGACGATGCGGTGATGATGCTGCGTACGCTGGCCGCGCTGGCGCGGGTGGATGGACGTGTGGCAGTGTTCCTGGAGCCGATCGCGCTGTACATGAGCAAGGACCTGCATGCGCCGGGCGATGGCCAGTGGCTGTTCGACTACCCGGCCCAGGGCCAGGCCCTGGTACCGGGCGAAGGGCGGGTCTATGCGCCGGAGGCCGGCGACCTGGTGGTCTACACCTATGGCAACGGCGTGCCGATGGCGCTGCGTGCGGCACGGGCCATCGAGCAGCAGTTGGGCTGGCAGGTGCGGGTGGTCGACCTGCGTTGGCTGGTGCCGCTGGATGCCGGTTTCATCGCCGCGCAGGCCGCCAGCGCACGGCGCGTGCTGGTGCTGGACGAGGGCCGTCATAGTGGCGGGGTGGGCGAGGGCGTGGTCACCGCACTGGTCGAGGCCGGCTTCGGCCACCTGCCGCTGCGCCGGGTCTGCGGTGCCGATACCTATACCCCGTTGGCGGGGGCAGCAATGTTCGGGCTTCCAAGCGACAATGCGGTGATTGGCGCCGCCCTTGAACTGGCGCAGGAACCTTGATGCATGTGTGGATTGGCGGGAATGTTGTTGCCGGCGCCGGTGGCGTCGGCCGAGGTGCTGCAGGCGCAGGTCCTGGCCATGGGCGAGGCGCTGCACCACCGCGGGCCGGATGATGGCGGGCGCTGGGTCGATGCCGGGGCAGGCATTGCGCTGGCGCACCGTCGGCTGAGCATTCTCGACCTGTCGCCGCTGGGCCACCAGCCGATGGCCTCGTCCGATGGTCGCTACGTGATGGCCTACAACGGCGAGGTCTACAACTTCGCCGCCCTGCGTGCCGAGCTGGAGCCGTTGGGGCATGCCTTCCGTGGCCACTCCGACACCGAAGTGCTGCTGGCAGCGATCCTGCAGTGGGGCATCGAGGACACCCTGCAGCGCTGCAACGGCATGTTCGCCATCGCGCTGTGGGACCGCCAGCAGCAGTGCCTGTGGCTGGCCCGCGATCGTGTTGGCAAGAAGCCGCTGTACTACGGCTGGGCCGGTGACACCTTGGTGTTCGGTTCCGAACTGAAGGCGCTGTGGCAGCACCCGGCGTTCGACAACGACATCGACCGCGACGCACTGACCCTGTTGCTGCGGCTGGATTACATTCCGGCGCCGCACAGCATCCACCAGCGCTGCTACAAGCTGATGCCGGGCCGCGTGCTGCGCCTGGATGCCGAAGCCGTAGCGGCGGGTGCATCGGCGCACCGCCCGGAACAGGCGCAACGCCCGTATTGGGATGCGCGTACACGCATGCAGGCGGCGCTGGCCGCGCCGTTCCTGGGCCGTATCGAGGACGCCGAGGAACAGCTGGACGGGCTGCTGCGCGATGCGGTGGCGCTGCGCATGGTGGCCGACGTGCCGGTGGGCGTGTTCCTGTCCGGCGGCACCGATTCGTCGCTGGTGGCTGCGCTGATGCAGGCACAGAGCGGTCAGCCGGTACACAGCTTCAGTATCGGCTTCACCGGTTCGGGCCACGACGAGGCGCCGCTGGCCAGGGAACTGGCTGCGCATCTGGGCTGTGACCACACCGAACTCTACGTCAGCGGTGCCGATGCATTGGCGGTGGTGCCGCAGTTGCCGGCGATGTTCGACGAACCCTTCGCCGATGCCTCGCAGGTGCCGACCGCGCTGGTCGCCCGCCTCGCGCGGCAGGGCGTGACCGTGGCGCTGTCAGGCGATGGTGGCGACGAGCTGTTCTTCGGCTATACCCGCTATGTGCGCGCGCTGCGCAACTGGCAGATGCTGGGCCGTGTGCCGGGGCCGCTGCGGCGCTGGATGGGCGCGCGCTCCCAGCAGCAGGGTGAGGCTTCGCGTACCGGCGGCCTGGCCGCGCTGTTGGCCGAGTCCGGCGCGCGTGGCATCGGCGACGTGTACCGCAACCGCATCTCGCGTTGGCGTGATCCGACGGCGGCAGTGCCCGGAGCGGAGGCCGCGGGCAGCTTCTATGACCTGGCCGACCCGTTGCACGGTGCCGGCACACCGGCCGACGCGATGATGCTGGCCGATTACGTGACCTACCTGCCGGATGACCTGCTGTGCAAGGTCGACCGCACCTCGATGGCGGTGAGCCTGGAAGCACGCGCGCCGCTGCTGGATTCACGCGTGGCCGAGTTCGCCTGGTCGCTGCCGTTGGGCTTCAAACGCAGTGAAACCACCAGCAAGGTGCTGCTCAAGCGCGTGCTGGGCCGTTATGTGCCGCAGTCGATGGTGCACCGGCCCAAGCGTGGCTTCGGCGCGCCGGTCAGTGACTGGCTGAAGGGCGACCTGCGACCATGGGCCGAAGACCTGCTGCAGCCTGCACGGCTGGAGCAGGAGGGCGTGCTGTCGGCGGCCGCGGTACAGCCGCTGTGGCAGCAGTTCCTCGGCGGCCAGCGCAAGTGGCATACGCACCTGTGGAACGTGCTGATGTTCCAGGCCTGGCAGGCGCATTGGCGGCAGGTGCGCGCGGGCGTGACCGGCGGCTGATCTTCACCGGCATGCAAGGGCCCGGCGTCTAGGCTGGGCCTCCCGCACCGTGAGGAGTATGTCCCGATGTCCGTCCCCACCATCGCCGTGTTCGTCGGCAGCCTGCGCAAGGATTCCTGCAACCGCAAACTGGCCCATGCGCTGGAGAAGATTGCCGGTGACCGTGCGCGCTTCCAGTACGTGCAGATCGGTGACCTGCCGCTATATGACCAGGACTTCGATGGCCACTATCCGGCGCAGGGTACCCGGCTGAAGGACCAGGTCCGTGCCGCCGATGCGGTGCTGTTCGTGACCCCGGAATACAACCGGTCGGTGCCGGGCGTGCTGAAGAACGCCATCGATATCGGCTCGCGCCCCTACGGTGACAGCGCGTTTGCCGGCAAACCGGCGGCGGTGATCGGCGCCTCCATCGGCCAGATCGGCACCGCCGTGGCCCAGCAGCACCTGCGCAACAGCCTGGCCTTCCTGGACATGCACGTGCTCGGCCAGCCCGAGGCGTTCATTCATTTCAAGGACGGCCTGATCGACGCCGATGGTACGGTCCACAATGAAGGCACGCAGAAATTCCTGCAGGGCTACGTGGACCGGTTCCTGGCGCTGATCGCGGTTCACGTCAAGGGCGATTGACGCCAGCGGTTGCCAGCCCCATCTGCGATAATGTCCGCTCGGGTGCCGCAATGGCGCCCGTCGCAGGCAGTGCGACGCCCCCACGCCAGTCTGGCCAGGCACCGGCGGATATCCCCCGTTTCTCCACGGCTTATCCACAGGCTTGTCCATGGCCGCCGGGGTCGGCGCATGCCTACACTCGTCTGGCCCACTTTTGCAGGAAACACCGCAGCATGTCCGCTCGCCCCGGCTTCCGTTCCAACCGCAGAGAGCGCGGTGATGGCTTCGATCGCGATCGTGATCGCGACGAGTCGCGCATCGACCAGTTGCGGGTGCCGCCCCATTCGGTGGAAGCCGAGCAGGCGGTGCTGGGTGGCCTGATGCTGGCCCCGGAGGCCTATGACCGGGTCAATGACCAGCTGACCGAAGGCGATTTCTACCGCCGCGACCATCAGATGATCTATCGCGCGATCCGCGAGCTGTCCGAGCGCGAGCGGCCGTTCGATGCGGTGACCCTGGGCGAATGGTTCGAATCGCAGGGCAAGATGGAACTGGTGGGCGATGGCGCTTACCTGATCGAGCTGGCCAGTACCACGCCTTCGGCGGCCAACATTGTGGCCTACGCCGAGATCGTGCGTGACAAGGCGGTGCTGCGGCAGCTGATCCAGGTGGGCACCGACATCGTCAACGATGGTTTCCAGCCCGAGGGCCGCGAGAGCAGCGAGCTGCTGGCATCGGCGGAAAAGAGCGTGTTCGCCATCGCCGAACAGGGCGCACGCGGCCGTACCGATTTCGTGGCGATGCCCGGTGCACTGAAGGATGCCTTCGAAGAGCTGCGCAGCCGCTTCGAGAACGGCGGCAACATCACCGGCCTGCCGACCGGCTACAACGATTTCGATGCGATGACCTCCGGCCTGCAGCCGACCGACCTGATCATCCTGGCTGCGCGCCCGGCCATGGGCAAGACCACCTTTGCGCTGAACATCGCCGAGTACGCGGCGATCAAGTCGAAGAAAGGCGTGGCGGTGTTCTCGATGGAAATGTCGGCATCGCAGCTGGCAATGCGCCTGATTTCCTCCAACGGCCGCATCAACGCGCAGCGCCTGCGTACCGGCCAGCTGGAAGACGAGGACTGGAGCCGCGTCACCAGTGCGATCAAGATGCTGAAGGAAACCAAGATCTTCATCGACGATACGCCGGGCGTGTCGCCGGAAGTGCTGCGTTCCAAGTGCCGCCGCCTCAAGCGCGAACATGACCTGGGCCTGGTGGTGATCGACTACCTGCAGCTGATGAGCGTGCCGGGCAACAGCGAAAACCGCGCGACGGAAATCTCGGAGATCTCGCGTTCGCTGAAGGGCCTGGCCAAGGAACTGCACGTGCCGGTGATCGCGCTGTCGCAGCTCAACCGCTCGCTGGAAACACGTACCGACAAGCGTCCGGTGATGGCCGACCTTCGCGAATCGGGCGCAATCGAGCAGGACGCGGACATGATTGTCTTCATCTACCGCGACGATTACTACAACAAGGAAAATTCGCCGGACAAGGGCCTGGCCGAGATCATCATCGGCAAGCACCGTGGTGGCCCGACCGGTTCGTGCAAGCTGAAGTTCTTCGGCGAATACACCCGCTTCGACAACCTGGCCCACGATTCGGTCGGCTCGTTCGAGTAACAGGCGTGCCGGCCGCTGGCCGGCAATCTCCTCTTGGCCGGCAAACCATTCGAAACACCAAACGTCCGTATGTGGCGTGTAAATGACATGTAACGCGACGCTTCTACGATTCCGCCGCTGCTGCCCTTCGACGCCGCCCTTCGGCGTCCAGCGTGCCCAAGGAATCCGCCCCCATGTCGTCCCACGCTCCGCTCCGCCGCAATCTGCTGGCCCTGCTGGTCTGTGCTTGGCTGCCGTCGCTGGCTATCGCTGAAACCGCCCCCGCGACCGACGCGCAGTCGGCCACCACCCTCGATTCGATCTCGGTAATCGGCCGCGGTGAAGCCCGCCAGGTGCAGCGTGTGACCGCCGAGGACATGAAGATCCTGCCGCCGGGTGCCAACCCGCTGAAGCTGCTGGTCAGCAAGCCGGGCGTGCACTTCGAATCGGCCGATGCCACCGGCGCCTACGAATGGTCCACCAGCATCAGCCTGCGTGGTTTCAACCAGAACCGCCTGGGCTACACCCTCGATGGCATCCCGCTGGGCAACATGGCCTACGGCAACAGCAACGGCCTGCACATCAGCCGCGCGGTGATCAGCGAGAACCTGGGCGGTGCTGAAGTGTCCACCGGCATCGGCGCACTGGGTACGCCGTCCACCAGCAACCTCGGCGGTGTGTTCCAGTTCTATTCGATCGATCCGTCCACCGAATACGGTGTGGTTCTGGCACAGGGCTTTGGCAGCGACAACGCGCGCCGCAGCTATGCACGCCTGGAGACCGGCGATCACCAGGGCTTTGCGGCCTACCTGTCCGGCGCATACTCGGAAGGCGACAAGTGGAAGGGCAAGAGCTCGCAGGAGCTGAAGCAGTTCAACGGCAAGGCCACCTACAACTTCGGAACGGACAGCAAGATCACCGCGCTGTTCAACGCCTCGCGCCGCGTCGAGGCCGATTATCAGGATCTGTCGCTGGAGATGATCGATCGCCTCGGCTGGGACTGGGACAACTACGCGCCGGACTGGGATCGTGCCGTCGCCGCGGCACGCGGAAAATTCAGCGGTGGCGTCAACAGCCCGTGGGACGCGTATTACTCTGGTCACGGCCTGCGCAATGACGACCTGTCCAGCATCGCCGGCGATTTCGGCCTGAACGAGTCGATGCGTTTGAAGGTCAACGTCTACAACCACAGCAACCGTGGCCAGGGCCACTGGTTCAGCCCGTCCAATCCGTCCAACCCGGGCACCAGCCGCGAGATCCCGATCTCGATCCGCACCACCGAGTACGCGATCGACCGCACTGGCGTGACCTCGGCGTTTACCTGGAACGTCGGTGGCCATGAATTGGAGGCCGGTCTCTGGTACGAGGACAACGGTCATAGCGTGCAGCGCAACTTCTACTACATCGACGGCCCAATCACCGACGACTTCTTCCTGCGCAACCCGGACCAGCGCGTGTGGCACCAGCGCTACACCACCATCACCCGCCAGTTCTACGTGCAGGACCGCTTCCGCCTGTTCGATGATCGCCTGACCATCGACATCGGTGCGAAGTCGCCGCACACCCGTACCAGCGTGCGCACGCCGCTGGGCAGCTACGCCAACAACAGCAGTCTGACCTCGAAGAAGGGGCTGCTGCCGCAGGCCGGCTTCAACTTCAAGATCAACGAAGGCAACGAGATCTTCGGTTCGTTCGCCAAAAACGTCGCCGCCTATGCGCTGGGCGTGGGCAGCCCGTTCAATGTGCCGCAGGCCGCCTTCGATGCCAGCGCGAAGAACCTGAAGCCGGAACAGTCGCGCACCATCGAGCTGGGTTGGCGTGGCTACGGCCGCGGCTATGAAGCCTCGGTGGCGGTGTACGACGTCAAGTTCGACAACCGCCTGCTGGCCATCGCGCAGTGCGTGGGCATCCTCGGTTGCCCGGCACTGTTCTCCAACGTCGGTTCGGTGACCAGCCGCGGCGCCGAGGCGACGCTGCAGCTGAAGCCGATGCAGGACCTGTCGTGGTCCAACGCGCTGTCCTGGAATGACAGCACCTACGACAACGACTACGTGAACAACGGCGTGGTGCCGACCCGCGGCAAGAAGACCGTCGACACCCCGGAATGGATGTTCGCCAGCACCCTGGCCTGGACCCCGGGCCCGTGGGACCTGCGGCTGGCCGCCAACCACGTCGGCAAGCGTTACGTGACCTATACCAACGATGTGTCGGTGCCGAGCTACTGGCTGGTCAACGCCTCGGTGGCCTATGACTTCGGCAAGCTCGGCCCGGCGCAGAACCTGACCGTGGCGTTGAACCTGACCAACCTGACCGACAAGCGCTACCTGTCCTCGATCAACACCAACGGCACCTACGCCGCCGACCCGACCCGCAGCCTGGCGACCATGCAGGTCGGTGCGCCGCGCCAGGTGATGGCCACCGCTACCGTGCACTTCTGATGCGCGGGCCTGTGGATCCGGAAAGCCGTCGTCGCCTGCTGCGTATGGCGTGGCAGGGCACGGGGGCGGCGATCGCACTGGCGGCGATGCCCGGGCTGGCCACGGCCGGCCCACGGCCGCGGATGGGGCGTGATCCGTTCACCCTCGGTGTCGCCGCCGGTGATCCGGATCCGCAGGGTGCGGTGTTGTGGACGCGGCTGGCCCCGGACCCGCTCAACGGCGGTGGCATGCCATCGCGGGCGGTGCCGGTACGCTGGTTCGTGGCTGAGGACCCGGGCATGCGCCGGCTGGTGCAGCGCGGCGTAGCTGCCGCGGTGCCCGAGCTGGCCCACTCGGTGCATGTGGAAGTCAATGGCCTGCGCCCAGGCCGCGACTACTACTACCGCTTCGCCTGCGATGGCGATGAGGAAAGCGCGGTCGGCCATTTCCGCACCGCGCCGTTGGCGGACATGCAGCTGCAGCAGCTGCGGTTGGCGCTGTGCACCTGCCAGGCCTGGAACAGTGGCTACTACCCGGTGCTGCGCGACATCGCGCAGAGTGACGTCGACCTGGTGCTGCATGCCGGTGACTACCTGTACGAATACAGCCCGCTGCAGAACGCACGCGGGCGCACGCTGGATGCCGAGCGCTTCAGCGGCGAGACGGTCAGCCTGGAGCGCTACCGTGACCAGTACGCGCTGTACAAGCTCGATCCGGATCTGCAGGCTGCGCACGCCGCACATGCGTTCGCAGTGATCTGGGACGATCATGAAGTGCAGAACGATTACTCCGGTGTCCATCCGGAGAAGCCCGGCGTGTCGATCGAGGACTTCATCGTGCGTCGTGCGGCGGCCTACCGTGCGTTTTACGAGCACCTGCCGATGCGCAGCACGCCTGCGGGCAATGGCGGCCTGCGCGTGCACCGTCGCCTGCGCTACGGCGATCTGGCACAGCTGACGCTGCTCGACTGCCGCCAGTTCCGCCCGGCCAATCCCTGTGGCGTGGGCGAGTCGCCGCGCTGTGATGCTGCACTGGACGCGCGCATGAGCATGCTCGGCACGGGTCAGGAAGCGTGGTTCGCGCAGTCGATGGCGGCCGCGCAGGGCACGCGCTGGAACGTGGTGGTGCAGCAGTTGCTGATGGCGCAGCTGCGGCTGGACGGCGGCACGTCGCGCGAGCGCTTCTGGAACGACGCCTGGGATGGCTATCCCGCCGCACGTAACCGGCTGCTGCAGGCGATGCAGGCAGGCGGGCAGGCGGGCAGGGCAATGCCATCGTGCTTGGCGGCGACTGGCATTCCACCTTCGTCAACGACCTGAAGCTGGACTTCGATGCCGCCAGTGCGCCGGTCGTGGCGACCGAATTCATCGCCCCGGCGATCAGCAGTGGCGGCGACGACACGCCCTATGGCCCGTACTACGGTCCGTCGATTCCGCAGAACCCGCATATCCGCTATTTCGACGGCGACCGCCGTGGCTGGTGGAAGCTGCAGCTGAACCGGCAGACCGTGGATGCGGAACTGTGCTTCGCCGACAGTGTGCTGCGTGCGGACGCTGCGGTGCGCACCGCGGCGCGTTTCCAGGTGACCCACGGCCGTCCGGGCGCTGTCCCGGTGTAAATCCCTGCGGTTGTGCCGGCCGCTGGCCGGCAACCTCCTGAATCTCCGGTTTCCCCGCAATCGGTTTCATCGCCCCCAGCCCGGGTTTCGTCGCAAACCGTTTGCGGGCGGCCAGGGCGGGGCGCCAAGGTGTCCGCAGGCGGCAGGGTGCCGCCCCAAGGAGACCGTGATGAAGACCCTGTTCGCGCTCGGTGTGTGGTGCCTGCTGTTCGTGCTGTGCTGGCCGCTGGCGATCCTCGCCCTGATCGCCTGGCCGTTCGTGTGGCTGCTGAGCCTGCCGTTCCGCCTGGTCGGCATCACCTTCTCGGCGCTGTTCGCCTTCCTGCGCGCGCTGTTCATGCTGCCGGCGCGCCTGCTCGGTGGCCGGGCAGTGGTTGCATGAGGACGGTGCTGCTGGTGGGTCTGGTCCTGCTTGCGGGGCCGGTACTGGCCACACCTCCTGCGCCACCGTCGGCTTGGCTGGAGCGCCAGCAGACTGCTGCGGCTGACGAGGCGAATGCTGCAGCGGTCTCTGTGCAGAAAGCCAAGGAGCGCTGCAGGGTCGCGAAGGAATGGAAGGTCGGCGATACGGTTGTGCAGCACCGGGTCTGTGAGGATCCACCGAAGAAGCCAGCCGGAAAGGTGTAGCGCCGAGCCTGTGCTCGGCTTCACGCTCCGGGACTGCTGACCGGACAGCCGAGCGTGGGCTCGGCTCTACATGATAAAGGCCAATAGAAAACCCCGCCGAGGCGGGGTTTTTTTATCGCTGGAGTGTGCCGGCCAGCGGCCGGCACTACCGGCGAACGATCAGTTCGCCTTGTGGATGGCGCGCTTGCTGACCGCCATCGCCGCGTCGTGGATCACTTCCGACAGCGACGGGTGGGCGTGGCAGATGCGGGCCAGGTCATCGGCCGAGCCGCTGAATTCCATGGTCAGCACGCCTTCGTGCACCAGCTCGGAGACGTTGGCGCCGACCAGGTGCATGCCGAGGATGCGATCGGTCTCGGCATGGGCCAGGATCTTCACGAAGCCTGCCGGCTCGATCATCGCCACGGCACGGCCGTTGGCGGCGAACGGGAAGCTGCCGGCCTTGTACGGAATGCCTTCGGCCTTCAGCTGGGCTTCGGTCTTGCCGACCCACGCCAGTTCCGGTTCGGTGTAGATGACCCACGGGATGGTGTCGAAGTTGACGTGGCCCGGCAGGCCGGCGATCAGCTCGGCCACCGCGATGCCTTCCTCGAAGCCCTTGTGCGCCAGCATCGGGCCGCGCACGCAGTCGCCGACCGCCCACACGCCGTTGACGCCGGTGTGGCAGTGCGCGTCGACTTCGATCTGGCCGCGCTCGTTGATCTTGACGCCGGTGCCTTCGGCCAGCAGGCCCTTGGTGGCGGCGCGACGGCCAACGGCCACCAGCAGCTTGTCCACGGTCAGGGTCTTTTCGCCTTCGCTGTCGGTGTAGGTGACAACGACTTCCTTCTTCTTGCCCTTGCCGGTGATCTCGGTCTTGGAGACCTTGGCGCCGAGGCGGATGTCCAGGCCCTGCTTCTTGAATTCCTTGGCAGCGGTCTTGGCCACTTCGGCGTCGGCCACGGCCAGGAACTCCGGCAGTGCTTCCAGGATGGTGACTTCAGCGCCCAGGCGCTTCCACACGCTGCCCAGTTCCAGGCCGATCACGCCGGCGCCGATCACGGCCAGGCGGTTCGGCACTTCGGTGAAGTCCAGGCCGCCGACGTTGTCGACGATGGTCTCGCCGTCGAACTTGGCGAACGGCAGTTCGATCGAATCCGAACCGGCGGCGATGATGACGTTGGTGCCCTTCAGCTCGACGATGGAACCGTCATGCTGGGTGACCTTGACCACGTTGCCCGGCTGCAGTTCGCCGAAGCCGTAGTAGGCGGCGACCTTGTTGGCCTTGAACAGCATGCCGATGCCGCCGGTGAACTGCTTGACGATCTTGTCCTTGCGGCCAACCATCGCCTCGACGTCGATCTTGGCATCCTTGAAGCTGATGCCGTGGTCGCCAAAGATGTGGCCCATGTTCCAGAACTGGCGCGAGGAATCCAGCAGCGCCTTGGACGGGATGCAGCCCACGCGCAGGCAGGTGCCGCCGAGGGCGGGCTTGCCGTCCTTGCCCAGCGCTGCGTCGATGCAGGCGGTCTTCAGGCCCAGCTGGGCCGCGCGGATGGCAGCGTGGTAACCGGCCGGGCCGGCACCGATGACGACGACGTCGAATTGTTCAGCCATTGAATTATTCCTTGATGCATTACCAGAACCCCTCCGCGCAGGCGCGGAGGGGCGGGAGGTGTCTTACAGGCCGAACAGCATGCGGCCCGGGTTTTCCAGCTGGTTCTTGATGTCCACCAGGAACTGCACCGAGTCCTTGCCGTCGATGATGCGGTGGTCGTAAGACAGCGCCAGGTACATCATCGGCGCGATCACGACCTGGCCGTTCTGAGCGATCGGACGCTCCTTGATGGCATGCATGCCCAGGATGGCGCTCTGCGGCGGGTTGATGATCGGGGTCGACAGCAGCGAACCGAAGGTGCCGCCGTTGGTCACGGTGAAGGTGCCGCCCTGCAGTTCTTCCAGGCTCAGCTTGCCGTCACGGGCCTTCTTGGCGTAGTCGGCGATGGTCTTTTCGATGTCGGCGAACGACATGCGCTCGACGTTGCGCAGCACCGGCGTGACCAGGCCCTTCTCGGTCGACACGGCGATCGAGATGTCCGAGTAGCCGTGGTAGATGATGTCGTCGCCGTCGATCGAGGCGTTGACCAGCGGGAAGCGCTGCAGGGCATTGGCCGCGGCCTTCACGAAGAAGCTCATGAAGCCCAGCTTGATGCCGTGTGCCTTGACGAACTCGTCCTGCAGTTCCTTGCGCGCAGCCGAGACCTTGGACAGGTCGACTTCGTTGAAGGTGGTCAGCATGGCGGTGGAGTTCTTCGACTCCATCAGGCGTTCGGCGATGCGCTTGCGGATGCGGGTCATCGGCACGCGTTCTTCCGGACGTGCGCCACCGGCCTTGCCGGCGCCGCCGTTGCGGGCGAAGTTGACGATGTCTTCCTTGGTCACCGCGCCGCGACGGCCGGTGCCGTCCACGTCCGCCGGGTTCACGCCTTCGGTGATGGCGGTGAAGCGGGCGCCCGGCGGCAGGGTGTCGGCGGCCGACTTGGCTGCCGGGGCCGGAGCAGCAGCGGCGGCCGGAGCGGCAGCGGCCGGAGCGGCCTCGGCCTTCTTCTCTTCAGCAGCCGGGGCCGGGGCAGCAGCCACGGCGCCTTCCTCGATGATCGCCACGACCTGGCTGGAGGTCACGGTATCGCCTTCCTTGAACTTGATCTCCTTGAGCACGCCGTCGACCGGCGACGGCACTTCCAGGACGACCTTGTCGGTTTCCAGGTCAAGCAGGTTTTCGTCGCGCTTGACGGCGTCGCCCACCTTCTTGTGCCAGGTGGCGATGGTGCCGTCGGCGACGGATTCGGGCAGTACCGGGGCTTTGACTTCGGTGGCCATTGCGGGAGCTTCCTGGTTTGTCTTCTAAATAGGGGGAGGATTATTCAGCGAACGTGTCGTTGAACGGGTTGACCAGTGCATCGGCGACCAGCTGCTGCTGTTCGCGGACGTGGTCAGCCATGTGACCGGCAGCCGGCGAAGCCGAACGTGCGCGACCGGCGTAGTGCAGGTTCTGGCCATCGGCCAGGCAGAACTGCAGGTGGTGGCGGATCTGGTACCACGCACCCTGGTTCTGCGGTTCTTCCTGCGTCCACACCACGTCGGTGGCCTTGCCGTACTTCTTCAGTTCGGCGGCCAGCAGCGCACGCGGGAACGGATACAGCTGCTCCACGCGGATGATCGCCACGTCGTCCTGGCCACGCTTGGTCTGGTCTTCCAGCAGGTCGTAGTAGACCTTGCCCGAGCACAGCACCACGCGCTTGACCTTCTTGGCGTCCGCGTTGGCGTCGCCGATCAGGTGCTGGAACTCGCCGTTGGCCAGTTCGTCCAGGGTCGACACGGCCAGCTTGTGGCGCAGCAGCGACTTCGGCGACATCACCACCAGCGGCTTGCGGGTGGTCAGGTGCAGCTGGCGGCGCAGCATGTGGAAGGCCTGTGCTGGGGTCGACGGCACCACCACCAGCATGTTCTCCAGCGCGCACAGCTGCAGGAAGCGCTCCAGGCGCGCCGAGCTGTGTTCCGGGCCTTGGCCTTCATAGCCATGCGGCAGCAGCAGGGTCAGGCCGGAGATGCGGCCCCACTTGGCTTCACCGGCGGCGATGAACTGGTCGATCACCACCTGGGCGCCGTTGGCGAAGTCGCCGAACTGGCCTTCCCAGATGCACAGCGTGTTCGGATCGGTGGTGGAGAAACCGTACTCGTAGGCCATCACCGCTTCTTCGCTCAGCAGCGAATCGATGACGGTGGCCTTCTCCGGCGAATCCACCAGCTGCCGCAGCGGCATGTAGTAGTTGTCGGTCTTCTGGTCGTGCAGGATCGCGTGGCGGTGGGTGAACGTACCGCGGCCGACGTCCTGGCCGACCAGACGCAGGGCACTGCCTTCGTCGAGCAGGGTGGCGTACGCCAGGTTCTCGGCAAAGCCCCAGTCGCCCGGGATCTCGCCGGCGGCCATCTTGCGGCGGTCGTCGTAGACCTTGGCCACGCGCGAGTGCAGCTGCACTTCGTCCGGGATGGTGTTGATCAGCTTGGCCAGCTCGACCAGCTTGTTCTTCTCGACCTTGGTCGAGACCGGGTCGGACAGCTTGCCTTCCAGCAGCTTCGGCCAATCAACGAACAGCGGACTGGTCGGCGGGGTCTTCTCGACCTTGGCCAGCTCGGTGGTCACTTCACCGGCGTCCAGCTTCTCGCGGTAGGCATCGACCATCGCCTTGCCGGCACCGGCGGCGATCACGCCCGCCTTTTCCAGCTGCTCGGCGTACATCTCGCGGGTGGTGGCGTGCTTGCGGATCACCTGGTACATCAGCGGCTGGGTGATCGCCGGCTCGTCGGCCTCGTTGTGGCCCCAACGGCGGTAGCACATCAGGTCGATGACCACGTCCTTGGCGAACTTCTGGCGGAATTCGAAGGCGAGCTGCGCGGCGAACACAACCGCTTCCGGATCATCGCCGTTCACGTGCAGCACCGGGGCGGCGATCATCTTCGCCACGTCGGTGGCATAGCGCGTGGAACGCGTATCCAGCGGATTGGAGGTGGTGAAGCCGACCTGGTTGTTGACCACGATGTGCACGGTGCCGCCGACGGCGAAGCCGCGGGCCTGCGACATCTGGAACAGCTCCATGACCACGCCCTGGCCGGAGAAGGCCGCGTCGCCGTGGATCAGGATCGGCATGACCTGCTTGCGCGCGGTGTCCTTGCGGCGCTCCTGGCGCGAACGCACGGAACCGGCCACGACCGGGTCGGCGATTTCCAGGTGCGACGGGTTGAACGCCAGCGCCAGGTGCACCGGGCCGCCGTCGGTGGCGACGTCGGCCGAGAAGCCCATGTGATACTTCACGTCACCGGCCGAGGCGTGCTCGTCGTGCTCGAACTTGCCTTCGAACTCGTCGAACAGCTTGCGCGGGTTCTTGCCCAGGGTGTTGACCAGCACGTTCAGGCGGCCGCGGTGGGCCATGCCGATCACCACGTCCTTGACGCCATCCTTGCCGGCGCTGCGGATGATGGTGTCCATCATCGGGATCAGCGAGTCGCCGCCTTCCAGCGAGAAGCGCTTCTGGCCGACGTACTTGGTGTGCAGGTAGCGCTCCAGGCCCTCAGCCGCGGTCAGGCGCTCCAGGGTGCGGCGCTGGGTATCAGCGTCCAGCTGATAGTTGCCACCGGCCAGTTCCAGCTTCTTGTAGATCCACTGGCGCTGCTCGACCTCGGAGATGTGCATGAACTCCGCACCGATCGAGCCGGTGTAGGTCGCCTTCAGGCGCGCCAGCAGGTCACGCAGCTTCATGCGCGGCTGGCCACCGACGCCGCCGGTGCTGAACTCGCTGTTGAGGTCGCCATCGGACAGGCTGTGGAACGGCAGGCCCAGGTCCGGGGTGTTGACCGGTGCGGCCAGGCCCAGCGGATCGAGGCGGGCGTCCAGGTGGCCGCGCGAGCGGTAGGCAGTGATCAGACGACCGACATTGCGCTCGCGCTCGTCGCCTGCACCGTTGCCGGTACCGGCCTTCAGCGCATCCTTGGCCGCGTCCGCAATGTGGGAGATGACGGCCGAGTGCGGAATGTCACCTGCTTCACGGCCCTTGAAGCCGTCGAAGTAGGTTTTCCATTTGGGATCGACACTATCCGGGGAGACCAGGTACTGCTCGTACAGGTCCTCGACATAGGAGGCGTTGCCGCCGGCGAGTTGCGAAGATTGCGCAAACTGCTTCAGTTGATTGTCCACGATGGAGGGTGTTGATTCGCTTTGTGGGGTATGGCTTCAGAAGGACCCGGCAGGAAGATGAATAGCCCTGCGCGGGCGCGTTCAAACAGCCAAATTGTACCCCCAACCGGACACGAAGGGGCACCACCACAGGCATCCCGCGTCCGCCGGTGCCAGTTCCAGACAGGTTGGGTCAGCCGTGCCGACTCAGATGCCGAGCGCACGCAGTTCGCTGCAATCGCGCGAACGGTCCCAGACACGCTGCAATTGCTGCACGAACGGCTGCGAACGTGCTGGCAGCGCGATGCCGGCCTCGCCGTCGAGGCGGTGGCCGATCAGACGAAAGTAGAAGTCGCCCGCATCGTTGAGCAGGCAGGCCGAGGCCAGCGCACGGTCGACCGGGTCGGTGACCTCGCGGAACTGGATCACACTGGGCAGGCGCTGGGCCAGCGCCAGCAGCGGTGCCCCGGCAGCGGCGATCGCAGCGGCATCGTGCACGATCACCCGCAGCTGCTTGTCGTGACGGGCGGTGACGAAGCGGCGCAGGGCGGCCTGTACCGGGGGCGCGTCGAGCAGCCCCGGGTCCAGCTGGCGGCTGTGCAGCCACAGCTGGCGACGGGCGCGGTGGATGATGGCCGTGGTGATGGCCACCGCCTCGGCGCGGCTGTCGATGGCGCTGGCCGCCCCTAGCCGTCGGCGCATCTGCTGGTGGCCGATGCCGGCCTCCTCGAACACCTCGCCTTCGGGCAGGAAACCTTGGCGGGCATAGAAATCGCGGGCGGGCAGCTGGGCGTGCAGATGCAGTTCGGCCAGGCCGAGCCGGCGCCCGGCCTCCACCAGTGCCGCCAGCAGGGCCTCGCCAACCCCGCGGCTGCGATGGCTGGCCAGCACCGCCATGCGGCCGATACGGCCGTCCGGGGTCAGCCGGCCGGTGCCGACCGGCTGCCCGTCTTCCGCATCCAGTGCCAGCACATGGGCGCTGACTGGGTCCAGCGCATCGCGCTCCAACTCGGCGGCGATGCCCTGTTCCTGCACGAACACGCGTTGGCGCACCTCGTGGATGGCGACGTGGGCATCGGCGTGGCTGACCTGCTGGACCCGGATCATGGCGATGGCTCAGGCCCGGCCGGCGCTGTCGTCTTCTTCGTCGTCCTCGAAGTTGACGATGACCTCGATGCCGTCGTCGTGCACGGTCACGGAGTGGACATCGTCGGACACCGCATCGGCGTCGATCGCATCCACACGGTCACGGCCTTCGACGACCTCGCCGAGCACCACGGCATCCTCACCGTGTTCCTCGTCTTCGGCGTCATAGATCTCGTTCGGGTCGACCAGCTGGAACACGCCACCGACCAGCAGCTGCTGGACCACCGCGCGGCCCTTGTCGGACAGGCCGCGATAGGCGGCGGCATCGAGCTGTTCGGCGCCAGCCAAGCGCTGCGCGTCCTTCACCGGCAGCGCGAAGTCCTGGCCACTGACATACAGGCTGGCGCCACGCTTGGCCCGGCGCCAGGCCAGGCGGGCCCACGGGTGGCGCTGCAGCAGCAGGCCCGAGGCCAGCGCTTCGACCACTTCCTCCGGTGCCGGCGCGGCCTGGTGGGCCATCACTTCGCCCGCTGCACGGTAGGTGGTGATGAAGCGGCCGAACCAGTCGCCCAGCTTGTCCGGATCGTTCATGCGGATGGCGTTGAGCGCGGTGATCACCCGCGCCATCGCCACCGTGTCGATCTCGTTCGGGTCGGCCGGCACCTTCAGGTCGGCATCCTGGTAGCGGATGTTCTCGTCGGCATCGGCGATCAGGGTGTCAAGGTAGTCGCTGATCAGCTCGGCCGAGGACGGCGCGCGCATGCCGAACGAGAAGGTCAGGCACGGATCTTCGGCCACGCCGTGGTGCGGTACGTTCGGCGGCAGGTACAGCATGTCGCCCGGCGCCAGGACCCAGTCGTGGGTGGGCTTGAACACCTTCAGCAGCTTCAGCTCCACGTCCGGGCGGAAGCCCAGCGGCGGCTGCTTGCCCTTGATCGATTCGCTGGCATCGATCTGCCAGCGGCGGTGGCCATGGGCCTGCAGCAGGAACACGTCGTACTGGTCGACGTGGGCGCCGACCGAGCCGCCGGTGGCGGCAAAGCTGATCATCACGTCATCCATGCGCCAGCGCGGCAGGAAGCTGAAGTGCTCGATCAGGGCGCGCACGTCCGGGTCCCACTTGTCCACGTCCTGCACCAGCAGGGTCCAGTCGTGGTCGGGCAGGGCGGGGAACACGTCTTCCTGGAACGGGCCGGTGCGCACGCGCCAGCCGTCCTGGGTCTTGTCGTGCTCGATCAGTCGAGCCAGCACGCCTTCCTCGCAGGCCAGCCCGGCCAGGTCTTCCGGCTGCACCGGGGTCTGGAAGTTGGGGAAGGCGTTGCGGATCAGCAGCGGGCGTTTCTGCCAGAAGTCGCGCAGGAAGGTGGCCGGCGCCATGCCCAGCGGCTGGCCGGGGCGGGCGGTGACTTCGATGAGGGGGGCGGAGGACTTGCGGGCGGCCATGGGGGAATCCTTGCAGCGGAAAGCGGGAGGGGCGGCACGGCGGGCCGCCTGAGATCTCCATTGTCCGCCGTTCGTGGGGATTGCGCACGTGCGCGGGATTGTCGCGAGGTGTCCGGCCAACGGCGGAGCCCCTCGTGGCGGGGTCTGGGTTGGTCGCTGAAAGCAAAAGCCGCGCTTGGCCGGGCGGGTGGGCTGCGCGGGGGACGCTGCAAGTACATCCCTGTAAGCTTGGCCGCCGCATCCATGCGGCGGACACCCCCGCGCAGCCCACCCGCCCGACCCCTGACAGTTTCCTGCGCGGCCCGCCACGGAATGGAAGAAGAAGATCAAAGGCAACGGCGGGTCGCGCGCTGCGCTTGCTCATGCCAAAACAAAAGAGGGACGCGGCGAAGCCGCGTCCCTCTTTCAAATTCCGTCCCGACAACCCAAAGCTCTTCGATCCGTCACCAGGAATCTGTCAGAGGTGGGACGGGATGGGCCAGCGGGACCGTTGGCGCCATGGATGGCGCCATCGAGCCCCCATGGACGGGTTTACGGCGTGTCCCGCTGGCCCATCCCGTCCCGCCCAGCTAGCAGCAATCCAGAGCCGCTCTTGACGTTGCTGTTGCTGTTGCCTGCCGCAGGCAGCGCCCGCGGCCGCCGCCGCAAAGGAAACTCCTTAAATCTTCTTCGCCAGCGACTCGGCCAGGCCGGTGTAGCTACCCGGGGTCATCTCCAGCAGGCGCTGCTTCGCATCCGCCGGCAGCTCCAGCCCCTGCACGAACGCCCGCATCGACTCCGCCGTGATGCCCTGGCCACGGGTCAGCGCCTTCAGCTGCTCGTACGGGTTCGGCAGGCCATGGCGGCGCATCACCGTCTGCACGGCCTCGGCCAGCACTTCCCAGGCCGCGTCCAGATCGGCGTCCAGGCGCTGCGGGTTCACTTCCAGCTTGCCCAGGCCCTTGGCCAGCGAATCCAGTGCCACCTGGCTGTGACCGAACGCGGTGCCCAGCGCACGCAGCACGGTGGAGTCGGTCAGGTCACGCTGCCAGCGGCTGATCGGCAGCTTCGCGCTGAAGTGCTCGAACAGCGCGTTGGCAATGCCGAAGTTGCCTTCCGCATTCTCGAAGTCGATCGGGTTGACCTTGTGCGGCATCGTCGACGAGCCGACTTCGCCTTCCTTCAGGCGCTGCTTGAAGTAGCCCAGCGAAACATAGCCCCAGATGTCGCGCGCCAGGTCGATCAGGATGATGTTGGCGCGGCGTGCGGCATCGCCGATTTCGGCGATGTTGTCGTGCGGCTCGATCTGCGTGGTGTACGGGTTGAACACCAGGCCCAGGCCGGTCACGAAGCGCTCGGCGAAGGCCGGCCAGTCCACGTCCGGGTAGCTGGCGATGTGGGCGTTGTAGTTGCCCACCGCGCCATTGATCTTGCCGGTCAGTTCGACCGCGGCAATCTGCCTGCGCTGGCGTTCCAGGCGGGCGACCACGTTGGCCAGTTCCTTGCCCAGGGTGGTGGGCGAGGCGGTCTGGCCGTGGGTGCGCGACAGCATCGGCTGGCCGGCCTGGGCGTGCGCCAGGCTGCGCAGGCTGTTGGCGATGCCGTCCAGGGTCGGCAGCAGCACCTCGCGGCGCGCCTGTTCCAGCATCAGGCCGTAGCTGAGGTTGTTGATGTCTTCGCTGGTGCAGGCGAAATGCACGAATTCCAGCGCCGGGGCCAGCTCGGCGTCGTCCTTCAGCTGTTCCTTGATGAAGTACTCCACCGCCTTGACGTCATGGTTGGTGGTGCGCTCGATCTCCTTCACGCGCGCGGCCTGGACCGGGCTGAAGCTGGCGGCCAGGGCACGCAGGCGCGCGATGGCGGCGTCGGAGAACGGGGCCAGTTCGACGATGCCCGGCTCGGCGGCCAGGGCCAGCAACCACTCCACTTCGACCGTGATGCGGGCCTTGATCAGGCCGTACTCGGAGAAGATCGGGCGCAGGGCGTCGACCTTGCCGGCATAGCGGCCATCGAGCGGGGACAGGGCGAGCAGGGCGGAATCGGACATGTCGGCAGGGCTGGGGCGAGCGGCGGGGGCCATATTCTACGACGTGCCGGTGAGGTAGTGCCGGCCGCTGGCCGGCAACCACGCCCGGCCCACGATTCCATGGATTGCTGGCCAGCGGACGGCACTACCCCTTGCGCGTGCAGATCGGCCCTGCGGATGAAACGATCTGGCCCGCCCTCGTCATCCCACGCTGCGGGCAAGGGAGTATCGTTGGCGCAGCCGCCAGCCCGGGAAGCGACACCCTGCCAGCCGCCGCTTCCCTTTCCCCAACTGAAGTAGTGCGGAGTTGATGCAATGAGCAAAGCTGCAAGCAAGGGTTTCAGAATCGAACACGACAGCATGGGCGAGCTGCAGGTGCCTGCGGACGCACTGTGGGGCGCCCAGACCCAGCGTGCCGTGCAGAACTTCCCGGTGTCGGGCCAGCGCATGCCGCGCGGTTTCATCCGTGCCCTGGGCCTGGTCAAGGGCGCCGCCGCGGGCGTCAACGCAGAACTGGGCCACCTGCCGAAGAACGTGGCCAAGGCCATCCAGACCGCTGCCGCCGAAGTGGCCGCCGGCAACTGGGACGCGCAGTTCCCGATCGATGTCTACCAGACGGGTTCTGGCACATCGTCGAACATGAATGCCAATGAGGTCATCGCCACCCTGGCCAACCGTGCCGGCAAGGCGGGCAAGACCACTGTGCACCCCAATGACCACGTCAACCAGGGGCAGAGCTCCAACGACGTGATTCCGACCGCGTTGCGGGTGTCGGCGGTGTTGGCGACGCATGAGCAGCTGCTGCCGGCGCTGGTGCACCTGCGCAAGACCCTGGACAACAAGGGCCGCAGCCTGCGGAAGGTGGTCAAGACCGGCCGCACCCACCTGATGGATGCGATGCCGCTGACCTTCGAGCAGGAATTCGGCGCGTGGTCGGCGCAGCTGGCGTCGGCGCAGGAGCGTATCGAAGACAGCCTCAAGCGCGTGCGCCGGCTGCCGCTGGGTGGCACCGCCATCGGCACCGGCATCAATGCCGATCCGCGCTTCGGTGCACAGGTGGCCAAGGCACTGAAGCAGCAGACCGGTTTCAAGTTCGACAGTGCCGAGAACAAGTTCGAAGGCCTGGCCGCACAGGACGACGCGGTGGAGCTTTCCGGTCAGCTCAATGCGCTGGCGGTGGCGCTGATCAAGATCGCCAACGACCTGCGTTGGATGAACGCCGGTCCGCTGGCCGGGCTGGGCGAGATCGAACTGCCGGCGCTGCAGCCGGGCAGCTCGATCATGCCGGGCAAGGTCAACCCTGTGATTCCGGAAGCGACGGTGATGGCCTGTGCACAGGTGATCGGTCACCACACTGCGATCACCGTGGCCGGGCAGACCGGCAACTTCCAGCTCAACGTCACCCTGCCGCTGATCGCAGTGAACCTGCTCGATGGCATCGGCCTGCTGGCCAACGTGTCCACCCTGCTGGCCGACAGTGCGATTGCCGGGCTGAAAGTGCGCGAGGACCGCGTTGCCGAGGCGCTGGCGCGCAACCCGATCCTGGTTACCGCCCTCAACCCGATCATCGGCTACGAGAAGGCTGCGGCGATTGCCAAGCGTGCGTACAAGGAACAGCGCCCGGTGCTGGATGTGGCGCTGGAGGACAGTGGACTGGAGGAGGCCGAGCTGCGTCGCCTGCTGGACCCGACCGCGCTGACCGCCGGTGGCATCCAGGCCGGTGGCGGCGGCGCCGGCGGTTGATCGGCCGGTTGTAGAGTCGAGCCATGCTCGACTGTTGTTCCGGAGTCGAGCATGGCCCGACTCTACAGAAAGCAGAAACGCCGC
Organism: Stenotrophomonas maltophilia; assembly: GCF_002138415.1. Lineage (NCBI taxonomy): Bacteria > Pseudomonadati > Pseudomonadota > Gammaproteobacteria > Lysobacterales > Lysobacteraceae > Stenotrophomonas > Stenotrophomonas maltophilia. The sequence goes on along the minus strand of NZ_CP015612.1, from coordinate 2,981,957 downwards.
CCTTTGGGCGGCGTTTTTTTTCAGCGACGGTCGGCGACGATGTTGCCGAAGGTGTCGGTGTAATCCTTGAACTCCGGGATGCGCTGGATCAGGTCCGCCGGAATCACGTCCATGCCCTCCGGCGGCTGGATCTTCACCGGCTGCATGTTGGGATCGGCCGGGGCCGCCACCAGAGTGTTCTGGCGCAGTACCTGCAGTTTGCCGAACATGGTCTGCAGCATCTGCTTCTGCGCGTCGTCCAGCGGAATCTGGATTTCGTCCATCTTCATCGTGCCATCGGCGAGGATGATGATGTTCGGTGCGGGCGGGCGACGCACGGTGACCATGCCTTCGCTGACGGAAATCTTGGGCTTGCCGCGCTCGGCGCGATGGTTGCGGTACTCCTGGTCACAGCCGACCAGGCCGAGGCAGAGCAGGGCGGTCAGCAGCAGAAACAGTTTCTTCATGGCATTCGGTTCGGGGACATCCGGGGTCCCCATTGTAAGCCCGCCAACGCAGTACGACCGACAACGGAAGGCCGCTGCCGGTCTGGTGCGTCGATTTGTCTCACTTGGAGAACGTGACCGAGTTGTTCTTGCCGCAATCGTCCACGTCGCTCTGGTCCATCGTTGCGTACGGCTTGAAGGCCGGCAGCTCACGCGCCAGGGCTTGCTGGCTGGCCAGCATCGCCGGCAGGCGTTCGCAGATGCGCTTGGCCTGGGTCTCGATCTTCGCGGCTTCGGCGTTGATGCGCTTCTCGACACCTTCGCTGTCGCCGCTGAAGATGCCCTTCAGTGCTTCACCGGCCGCATTGGCCCCCAGCTTGGCGCCGGCCAGGCCAACGTCCATGCCATCCATCGCGATGGCGACCACGTGGCCACGGTACTCCTGCAGGTGGCGGCGCTGGGTGTCGTTGACGGTGATCTCCTTGCCGGCGATCAGCAGGCGGCCATCCGGCGTGATCTCCGCACGCGGCTGCTTGTCGGCCGAGATCTTGATGTTGCCCTGGGCGATGTCCTTGCGGGCATCGTCCATGGCGTTCTTGACGGTCTGACCGACGCCGCTGGTGGCTTCGGCGACACTCTTGCCGACAGTCTTGTCGGGCGAGGACGAGGTGCCGCCGCAGGCGATCAGCGGCAGGGACAGCAGCAAAGCGGGCAACAGGCGCAACAGGTTCATGGTGGTCCCCTGGAGGTGTCTGGAAGTGGATTATTTGCTGCGCGGCAGGGTGACCTTGCCGCTGACATTGCGATGATCGACGTCACCGCTGCCGCTGTGGTCGACGGTCAGGCTGCCGCCAACGCCGTCGACCTGGATGTCGCCCGAGCCGTGGCTGCGGACGTGCACGTTGCCGCCGATGTCGGCCAAGTCGATGCCGCCGGAGCCGACCACGCCCACCTCGACGCTGCCCTTCACCCGCTTGAACTCGATATCACCCGAGCCCACGGTGTCCAGCCGCGCGTTGCCACGCACATCGGTGATCTTCAGGTCACCGGAGCCCACGGTACCGGTGCTGGCATCACCGCTGATGTTGCGCACGTTGACGTCGCCGGAGCCCAGCGACAGCAGGTTCAACGAAGCGCCGCCATCGATGTTGAGGTCGCCCGAACCCACCGCGGCGTGGATGCTGCCACGCGTGCCGCGGGCCACGGCATCACCGGAACCCACGTCCACGCTCAGCGACTGCGCGTTCTCCACGCTGGCATCGCCCGAGCCGACCTTGAGCTGCAGCGGCAGGTTGTCCGGCACGCTGCCGCGGACGTCCAGCCAGGCGTAACTGTTGCCGATGCTGATGCTGGGCGAGCGACCTTCGCGGCGCAGGCTGACCACCAGCTTGTCGCCCACCTTGCGCTGGTCCAGTACCAGCTGGTCCAGCCATTCCTGGCTGGACGCGCAGGCGCGGCCGTCCAGCTGGCCGCCGCCGGCGCTGGCGACCACCTTCAGGTCATGCTGGTTGACCTCGAACACCACCGTTTTGGCACCGGCCACGTCCAGCTTCAGCGCGCGGGGGGCAGTGAACTTGCAGTTCGGAGCATCGGCAGCGAGTGCCGACAGCGGCAACAGCAACAACGCAGAACAGGCGAGCAGGGAACGCATGGGTGGTGCCTCCGGGTGGATGGAATCAGATCTCGCCGGCGCGCTTGCGCAGGCGGATGGCGAGGAAGATGAACACTGCACCGACGGCCGCACCGATCCACAGTTCCGGCATCGCCAGCGACTTCAGCTGTGAAGCCGGGGACATCAGGCTGACCACCGAGTCCAGGTCGCGGCGCGAACCTTCACCGGCGCTGAGGCGATACAGCAGGTCCATGCCAGGGACACCGCCCAGCAGCAGGCGGCCGACGATGTTCTGCCAGAACCAGCCGGTGCTCAGGCCGAACAGCGGCATGATCTTGGTGGTGCTGACGATGACACCGGCAAACAGCGGCAGCATTACCGCCCACAGGAATGGCTTGCTCTTGGCCCAGGCCGAGCACAGCAGCAGCCAGCCGGCGGTGGGCAGCGCCCACAGGGCATAGACCGGAATCCAGGCCAGGTGGCCTGCGGCCAGGGTCAACGGGCTGGCCGGACCCCAGATCAGCGCCATCGGGCTGCCGCCGTGCATCAGCGCGACGACACTGATGATCAACATGAAGCCGAACATGGTGATGATGCCGGCGATCACTGCGATCAGCGGTGCCACGATCAGTGCGCTGATCACCTTGGACAGCACGGTCTGGGTGTCCGACAGCGGAAGCGACTTCCAGAACAGGATGCTGCGGTCGCGGCGATCGTCGTACAGGGCGCCCAGGCAGTAGAAGAACACGACGAAGGCCAGTACCAGGAACGGCCACGCCGAGCTGAGCACCAGGGTCAGGTCCAGGCCATTGCCGAGATCGGCCAGATCCTTGCCGTTGATGTTGCGGGTGAGCAGCGCCAGGTCCAGGCCGTTGACGTTCACGCTTTCGCCATCGACATGCAGTGCGCCGTTGCGCGCTGCACGGTTCAGCGCGAACAGGCCGAAGGCGATGCCGACGGTGCTCATCACCAGCGAGATCAGGCCGGCGATCAGCGGGGCATACAGGAAACCGCCGCGGTTCTCCCAGTACTCGCGCTTGAGCAGCCAGCGCAGGATACCCAACGGGCTGACGGGGTGGTTGACGGCATTCATGCGTAGGTCCCCTTCATGATGGCGACGAACAGGTCGGCCAGGCCCGGGCTGCGGGTCTCGCCGAGGGTGGAGAGCTGGGTGCGCGGCACGCCATCGAACAGCATCACGGTCTTGCCGAACGCCAGGCTGCGCTCGTCGATCGGCTTCAACGCGCGGGCCGTTTCGAGCTGGTCGGCATTGACCAGCAGTTCGGTATAGCGCTGGCCGACCTCGTCCATTTCCGCATCGAGCACGATGCGGCCATCACGGATGAACATCACGTCGCTGAGGATGTGCTCGATCTCTTCCACCTGGTGGGTGGTGACGATGATGGTCTTCTGTTCGTCGAAGTAGTCTTCCAGCAGGCGCTGGTAGAACTCCTTGCGATAGAGGATGTCCAGGCCCAGGGTAGGCTCGTCAAGCACCAGGATGCGGGCATCGATGGCCATCACCAGCGCCAGGTGCAGCTGCACGATCATGCCCTTGGACAGTTCGCGTACACGCTGCTTCGGCTGCAGCTTGGTGTTGGCCAGGAAGCGCTCGCAACGGGCGCGGTCGAAGCGCGGGTGGACGCCGGCGACGAAATCGATCGCTTCGCGGACCTTCAGCCAGCGTGGCAGCACCGCGACGTCGGCGATGAAGCAGATGTCCTTCATCAGTTCGTCGCGGTGCAGCCGTGGGTCGCGGCCGAGCACGCTCAGGTCGCCTTCCACCGAGGTCAGGCCAAGGATGGCCTTCAACGCGGTGGTCTTGCCGGCGCCGTTGGGGCCGATCAGGCCGACGATGCGCCCACTCGGAATGCTGAAGCTGGCGTTGTCGAGGGCGACGGTGGTCTTGTAGGCCTTGCGCAGGCCTCGGGCGGTGATGACCGATTCGCTTGCAGTGCTATTCATCAGACTTTCCCCTGGGGCAGCAATTCATCAAGGCTCAGGCCCAGGCGCTGGATGCGCTCCAGGACTGCCGGCCATTCTTCGTTGAGGAAACGGTCGCGCTCGCTGCTGCGCAGCTGCGTGGCCGCCTGCTCGGTCATGAACATGCCCAGGCCGCGGCGCTTCTCGACCAGGCCTTCGTCGGCCAGTTCCTGGTAAGCGCGCGAAACGGTGATGGGGTTGAGTTGATAGTCGGCGGCCACCTGGCGCACCGAAGGCAGGGCATCGCCCGGCTTGAGGATTCCGTCGAGCATCATGGCGATCACGCGCTCCTTCAACTGACGGTAGATGGGAGCGCCGTCGCTCCACTGGATGTCGCTCATATTCAGCTCCGTGGGGTCAGCGGCTGGGCGAACGAGAAATACGGCATGGACAGGGAGCTGTGCAGCCGACGGGGGGGAGGGGGCGAGGAGGGGGTGGCGTTCCCTGCCGGGGAGGCGGTCGCGTCCTGCGCACTGTCAGCGGAGTCGGAGAGGCTGGGCGCGGCCAACCAGGCCAGCACGATCAGGGTCGAAACAGCAGCGGCCGCAGGTGCGGTGAAGTTGCGACAGATCCGGACGTTCATGGCTTCCCCCTGTCTCAGGTGACTGGTGTTGTATGCAACTATAACACCGGCACGCCTACGTGCAACCCCTTGCCGGCCCCAACTGATGGCAGGGGTGGTCAGATGACTGAAACTTCAATTTATGTGATTGATTTGGAAGGGAAATAAAACTGTCGCAGATGCCGATCCAAGCCATCCTTCCATTCAGTGATGTCCATGCTATGTCATCACTGCGCCGTCGATTGCGCCCGCGCAGCGCATTCGCCACGCTGCGCAAAGCCCGGGTGGGCCTGTGCCATCAGGGGCGCCGGAGCCCGGTGCTATAGTTCGGCCGATTCCCGGCCGGCAGTGGCCGGGCCTTGTGAATGGCTACCGCGGACCACCCCTGATGCCCCTGTCGACCGTTTCCCCGCGCCGCTTGCGCGGCCTGTCCCTGCTGGCCTTGCTGGTGGCCGGCATCGCCGGTTCCGCCAGTGCTCTGGCCGCCGATCTGCTCGACCTGGACTACCGGCCGCTGGCCAGCAAGCAGCAGGTCAACCTGCAGCAGCGCTACCACGGTCAGGTGCTGCTGGTGGTCAACACCGCAAGCAAATGCGGCTACACCCCACAGTACGAGGGGCTGGAGGCGCTGCAGAAGCGCTATGCAGGCCGGGGTTTCGCGGTACTGGGCTTCCCGTCCAACGACTTCAAGGGCCAGGAACCGGGTGATGAGAAGCAGATCCAGGACTTCTGTACCCTGACCTACGGCGTCAAGTTCCCGATGTTCGAGAAGGTGCATGTGATCGGTGCGGAGGCTACGCCGCTGTACCAGCGCCTGACCGCGGCCACCGGCGTGGCCCCGGGCTGGAACTTCCACAAGTACCTGGTCGGCCGCGATGGCAAGGTCATCGCCCAGTTTGCCAGCAAGGTGACGCCCGACGATCCGCAGCTGACAGCTGCCATCGACAAGGCGCTGGCCGCAGCGGCCACGCACTGATATCCGGCACGCATGCCTCGACATCGACGGCATGCGTGCGACAATGTTTCTTTTCGCGCCGACGTCGGCGCCCAGACACTTCCAGGAATGCAGCGAATGAAGATGGGAATGCGCGGCGCCGCGGCGTCGGTTCTGATTCTGGCGATGGGCACTTCGGGTGTCGCTCTGTCGCAACAACCGGCTGCCGGCGCAGCCGCCAAGGAGACCGCAACCTTGAATTCCCCCAAGCAGAAGCTCGGCTACGCCATCGGCTTGGACGTGGCCAAGTCGTTCACCCCGATCGCCGATGAGATCGACGTTGCCGCCCTGCGCACCGCCGTCGAGCGCTCGTTCGAAGGCCTGCAGCCGCAGATCACCCAGGAACAGGCCAAGGCCACCGATGCCGCGCTGCGCCAGGTCGTGATGGCCCGCAGCGGCCAGCAGGTGCCGGGCGTGGCGCCGGGCTCGCAGCCGCCGAAGGTGGACCGCGTCAAGGTGTCGCAGATGATCGGTTCGTACTCGGTGGGTCCGTCGCTGGCACAGCTGAAGGACGACATCGACGTCGCCTCGCTGTTCGACGCGATCAGCACCGGCCTGAGCAAGGGCCAGCCGAAGATGACGGAAGCTGACGCGACCGCCACCATTCAGGCCTTCATGGGCAGCAAGCAGGCTGAAATGCAGGCCAAGGCTGCCGCCGCCGCGCAGACCAACCGTGAGGAAGGCAATGCGTTCATGGCCAAGAACAAGACCCAGCCGGGCGTGGTGACCACCGCGTCGGGCCTGCAGTACCAGATCATCCGCCCGGGCAGCGGCGAGCGTCCGCTGCCCAGCAGCAAGGTGCGCGTGAACTACGAAGGCAAGCTGCTCAACGGCACCGTGTTCGACAGCTCCTATGGTCGTCAGCCGGCCGAGTTCGGCCTGGACCAGGTGATCAAGGGCTGGACCGAAGGCGTCGCGCTGATGCCGGTCGGTTCGAAGTACCGCTTCTGGATCCCGGGCAACCTGGCCTATGGCGAGAACGGCACCCCGGGTGGCCCGATCGGCCCGAACGCAACTCTGACGTTCGACGTCGAGCTGCTGGGCGTCCTGCCGTAAGTCATCCAGGAGCGAATACGGATATGCGCGTTGCGATTTTTGGTACCGGTTACGTTGGACTGGTGACCGGTACCTGCCTGGCCGATGTTGGTCATCAGGTGGTCTGTGTCGATATCGACCAGGCCAAGGTGGATGGCCTCAACCAGGGCATCATCCCGATCTATGAGCCCGGCCTGGAGCCGATGGTGAAGGCCAACCACGCCGCAACGCGGCTGGCATTCACCACCGATGCCGCGGCCGCCATCGATCATGGCCAGGTGGTGTTCATCGCCGTCGGCACGCCGCCGGACGAGGATGGCAGTGCCGATCTTCAATACGTGCTGGCCGTCGCCCGCACCATCGGTCGGCACATGAGCGTGCCGACCGTGGTGGTGAACAAGTCGACGGTGCCAGTCGGCACCGCCGACAAGGTGCGTGCCGCCATTGCCGAAGAGCTGGCCGCGCGTGGCGCGGACATCGCCTTCGACGTGGTGTCCAACCCGGAATTCCTGAAGGAAGGCGATGCGGTTGCGGACTGCATGCGCCCGGACCGCATCATCATCGGTGCGGCCAATGAAGAGTCGGTGGCGGTGATGCGTCGCCTGTACGCGCCGTTCAACCGCAACCACGACCGTGTGGTGGAAATGGACGTGCGTTCGGCCGAACTGACCAAGTACGCGGCCAATGCGATGCTGGCGACCAAGATTTCGTTCATGAATGAAATCGCCAATATCGCCGAACGCGTCGGTGCTGACGTCGAGCAGGTCCGCCAGGGCATCGGTTCGGATCCGCGCATCGGCTGGCACTTCATCTATCCGGGCGCCGGCTACGGCGGCTCGTGCTTCCCCAAGGACGTGCAGGCGCTGGCCCGCACTGCCCAGCAGTATGGTCTCGAGCCGAAGCTGCTGAACGCGGTGGAAGCAGTCAATGACGCGCAGAAGGGCCATCTGTTCGCCCTCATCCAGCGCCATTACGACAAGGGTGAAGACGAAGGCGTGCGCGGCAAGACCTTTGCCGTGTGGGGCCTGGCGTTCAAGCCGAACACCGACGACATGCGCGAGGCCTCCAGCCGCCGCCTGCTGGCGCAGCTGTGGGAAGGTGGTGCGACGGTGCGTGCCTACGATCCGGAGGCGATGCACGAATCGCAGCGCATCTTCGGCGAGCGCGACGACCTGGTGTTCTGCAACAGTGCCGATGAAGCACTGCAGGGCGCCGACGCGCTGGTCGTAGTCACCGAGTGGAAGCAGTTCCGCAGCCCCGATTTCCAGAAGCTGCGCGAGCAGCTGAAGGATGCGGCGGTGTTCGACGGGCGCAACCTGTACGAGCCGACCGAAGTGGAAGCCGCAGGTCTTGCGTACTACGGCATTGGCCGGGGGCGCTCGTTGCATGTCTGATATGCCCACTGAGCGCGAGCAGGCTCTGGAGGCGCGCCTGGTCGAGCTGGAAATGCGCGTGTCCTTCCAGGAACAGGCGCTGGCTGAGCTGAGCGATGCGTTGGCCGACGCCCGCATGCAGGGCATGCGCAACGCCGATGTGCTGCGCGTGCTGCTGGAAGACCTGGGCAAGGTCCGCAACGCGCTGAATTCTTCCGATCCGGCGAGCGAACCGCCGCCGCCGCACTACTGATCCGAATCCTATGAGCGATACCCTCCGCGACCAGCTGATGGGCCTGGGCTTCAAGCCGGCGCCCAAGCCCGAGCGCAAGAATGATGGCCCCCGCCGTGACGGCCGCCCGCAGGGCAAGGGCGGCAATGGCAATGGCAATGGAAAGCCGCAGGGCGCAGGCAAGGGCGAGCACAAGCCCGGCGAGCGCCGTGGGCAGGGCCATGGCGGTCCGGGCAAGCCCGGTGGCCAGCGTGGCCAGGGCCAGCATGGCCCGCGCAAGCCGCGCAGCGCCGAAGAGATGGACCTGGCCAAGGCCTATGCCATCCGCGCGCAGCGGGAGAAGGAGGAGCGCATCGAGACCGAGCGCCTGAAGCAGGAGGAGGCGCGCGTGCGCCGCGAGGCGAAGGCCAAGCTGGAAGAGCTGCTGAAGGACAAGAGCCTCAATGCCGAAGCGGCGGACATTGCCCGCCACTTCCCGTATGGCGGCAAGATCAAGCGTATCTACGTGACTGCCGAACAGCTGACCGCGCTCAATGCCGGTGAGCTGGGCGTGGTTCAGCTCAATGGCCGTTACCTGCTGGTGACTGCCGAGGTGCTGGCACAGTCCGAGGCGGTGTTTGCCGCATCGGTGGCGCTGAAGGTCGATCCGAATGCGCCGGCCGAGGAAGATCCCTACGCCGACCCGCAGTACCAGGTGCCGGACGACCTGGTCTGGTAACCAGGCCAGCAGGATGATCGAAACGTCGGGCACTGCCCGACGTTTTCGTTATGGGGCATGCATGCTGCTGCGGCGTGCGCGGATCAGCGGCAGGCTCAGCGCGAAGAAGCACAGCAGGGCGCCGACCAGGGCGAAGCCGCTGCCGGCCAGGAAGGCGGTGCGACCATCGTCGATCTTCCACAGCTGGCCGGCAATGAGCGCGCCCAGCACGCCGCCGACACCGGACGAGAAGCCGTACAGCAGGCCTTGGCCATGGCCATTGAGGCGGCCTGGGAAGTAGGTCGCCAGCATCTGCATTGCCGCTGCGAAGAAGGCGGCGAATCCCAGCGCATGCGCGCTCTGCGCGACCAGCATCACTGGCAGGTTCTGCGGGAACAGGGCGGTGACGGCCCAGCGCAGGCAGGAGCTCACCAGTGCGATCAGCAGCATCCAGCTGGCGTCGTAGCGGCGGAAGAAGCGGCCGATGGTGAAGAACACGCCGACCTCGAACACTACGCCGATGGTCCACAGCAGGCCGAGCGTGGACGTGCGGTAGCCGTGGTGGTCCATGTAGACCGAGAAGAACGTGTAGTACGGCCCGAACGAGAGCTGTTCCATGAAGGCGGCCAGGAAGAACGCCAGCACCGGTGGCCGCCGCACGATCTGCCAGAAACCGCTGGCATCGCCTTCGGCCTTGCCGATGCCGCGTGCGTAGTGGTTGCTGAAGGCGGACACCACCATCAGGGCGAACAAAGGAAGCATCATCCACGGCAGCAGCCCGGCGTGGCTGGTGATGCCGTCGCCCTCGATCAGCCACCCGAACAGGGTCACGACGGCGATGAACCCGAGCGAGCCCCAGACCCGGATCAATCCGTAGCGATGGCTGTCGCTGCCCAGGTGGGTGAGGGTGATCGACTCGAACTGCGGCATCACCGCGTTGTAGAAGAAGCAGAACACCACCATTGCCGGATACATCCACGGCTGCGGCAAGGGCAGCAGGAACGCTGCGAAGCTGAGCAGGGTCAGCACACAGCCGATGCGCAGCAGGCGGATCGGCCGTGGCGAGGCCGCAGCCAGTGAGGTCCAGGTGCTGGGCGCGATCACGCGGGTGGCATACCACAGGCCCATCATCACGCTGATGGCGGTCACGCTCATGCCGCGCGCAGTCAAAAACAGGCTCCAGTACGGGGTGAACGCGCCCAGCGCCGCGTAATAGAACAGGTAGAAGCTGGAAAGACGGGCAACGGGAACGGTCATCGCGGAATGATGAGGCAAAAAGGGGACGGAGGGGATTAAGTCGTTTGTGCCTCAAACGACTTAATCCCCTCCGTCCCCTTTTGGGGTCATTCGGGATCGTAGTCGAGGTTGGAAGCCAGCCAGCGCTCGGCCTGGGCGCGATCCACGCCTTTGCGCCGGGCGTAGTCGCTCACCTGTTCGCGGCTGAGGCGGCCGACCACGAAGTATTGGCTCTGCGGATGGCTGAAGTAGTAGCCCGACACCGCGGCCGTGGGCAGCATCGCGAAGCTCTCGGTCAGCTCCATGCCGGCGTTGGCTTCGGCCTGCAGCAGGTCGAACAGCCGGCGCTTCTCGCTGTGCTCCGGGCAGGCCGGGTAACCAGGGGCCGGACGGATGCCACGGTACTGCTCGTCGATCAGGGCTTCGTTGTCCAGCGTCTCGGCGCGCTCATGGCCCCAGAAGTCGGTACGCACGCGCTGGTGCAGACGTTCGGCCAGCGCTTCGGCGAAGCGGTCGGCCAGTGCTTTCAGCAGGATCGCGTTGTAGTCGTCGTGGTCGGCTTCGAAGCGCGCCACGTGCGCGTCGATGCCAATGCCGGCAGTGACGGCGAAGGCGCCGATCCAGTCCTGCTTGCCACTGTCGGCCGGCGCAATGAAATCGGCCAGGCAGAAGTCCGGGCGCTCGGCCGGCTTGTCCACCTGCTGGCGCAGGAAGTGCAGGGTGGTCTCGCCCTGGGGGTGCTGCACGCGCACGTCGTCGCCGATGCTGCTGGCCGGCCACAGGCCGAACACGGCCTTGGCGGTCAGCCATTTTTCGCCGACGATGCGCTCGAGCATCGCGCGGGCATCCTTGTACAGATCGCTGGCCTGGGTGCCGACGATCTCGTCGGTGAGGATGGCCGGGAACTTGCCGGCCAGTTCCCAGGCCTGGAAGAACGGCGTCCAGTCGATGTAGTCGACCAGTTCGGCCAGCGGGTAGTCGTCGAATACGTGCAGGCCGGGTTGGTTCGGTGCCGGCGGCGTGTAGCTGTCCCATCCTCCCTGGAATTTCTGCCCGCGTGCATGTTCCAGCGTGACCAGGCGCTTGGCGTCGCCACGGTTCCGGTGGCGGGCGCGGATCTCGGCATAGTCGGCTTCGTTGGCGGCAACGAAGGCCTCGCGCAGGTCACGCGAGATCAGCGACTGGGCCACGCCGACCGCGCGCGAGGCATCCTTCACCCACACCGTGGGCGCCTTGTAATGCGGGTCGATCTTCAGCGCGGTATGCGCGCGCGACGTAGTGGCACCACCAATCAGCAGCGGCAGCTCGAAGCCCTGGCGCTGCATCTCGCGGGCGACGTGGCTCATCTCCTCCAGCGACGGAGTGATCAGCCCGGACAGGCCGATCAGGTCGGCGTTGTGCTCGCGTGCGGCATCGAGGATTTTCTGCGCCGGCACCATCACGCCAAGGTCGACCACCTCGAAGTTGTTGCAGGCCAGGACCACGCCGACGATGTTCTTGCCGATGTCATGCACATCGCCCTTCACCGTGGCCATGATGATCTTGCCGTTGCTCTTGGCGGTGTCACCGCTGCGCGCCTTCTCCGCCTCGATGTACGGCAGGAGGTAGGCCACGGCTTTCTTCATCACCCGCGCGGACTTGACCACCTGTGGCAGGAACATCTTGCCGGCGCCGAACAGGTCGCCGACCACGTTCATGCCATCCATCAACGGGCCTTCGATCACGTCCAGCGGGCGGCTGGAGGCCTGCCGGGCCAGTTCGGTGTCTTCTTCCACGAACGCATCCAGGCCGTGCACCAGGGCGTGCGCCAGGCGCTGCGCCACTGGCTTCTCGCGCCAGGCCAGGTCTTCGGTCTTCGCCGCGCCCTTCCTGCCCTTGTAGCGCTCGGCGATTTCCAGCAGGCGCTCGGTGGCATCACTGCGGCGGTTGAGGATCACATCCTCCACGCGCTCGCGCAGTTCCGGCTCCAGCTCGTCATAGATCGGCATTGCGCCGGCATTGACGATGCCCATGTCCATGCCGGCGGCGATGGCGTGGTACAGGAACACCGAGTGGATGGCCTGGCGCACCGTTTCGTTGCCACGGAACGAGAACGAGACGTTGGAGACACCACCGGAGACATGGCAGTGCGGCAGGGTCTGCTTGATGATGCGGGTCGCTTCGATGAAGTCCACTGCATAGTTGTCATGCTCTTCGATACCGGTGGCGACGGCGAAGATGTTCGGGTCGAAGATGATGTCCTGCGGTGGGAAGCCGATCTCGTCGACCAGGATGCGGTAGGCGCGGGTGCAGATCTCGACCTTGCGTGCGCAGGTGTCAGCCTGGCCGCTTTCGTCGAATGCCATCACCACCGCGGCAGCACCGTAGCGCAGCACCTTGCGCGCGTGTTCGCGGAACAGCGCCTCGCCTTCCTTCAGCGAGATCGAATTGACCACGCTCTTGCCCTGCAGGCACTTCAGGCCGGCCTCGATCACGCTCCACTTGGAGGAGTCGACCATCACCGGAATACGGGCGATGTCCGGCTCGGACATGATCAGGTTGAGGTAGCGGGTCATCGCCGCTTCCGAATCGATCAGGCCCTCGTCCATGTTGACGTCGAGGATCTGTGCGCCACTGGCCACCTGCTGGCGGGCCACGTCCACCGCTTCTTCGTAGCGGCCTTCCTTGATCAGCTTGCGGAACTGCGCGCTGCCGGTGACGTTGGTGCGTTCGCCGACGTTGATGAACAGCAGGTCCGGGGTAATGACCAGCGGTTCCAGGCCGGACAGGCGGGTGTAGGGTGAGGTGCTCATGCGGCCTGCTGCTCCTGTGCGCCGGGCAGGGCACGCGGCGGCAGCCCGGCCACGGCCTGGGCGATCGCACGGATGTGGTCGGGGGTGGAGCCGCAGCAGCCGCCGACCAGGTTCAACAGCCCGTCCTCAGCGAAACCTCGCAGGGTAGTGGCCATGTCCTCGGGCGTTTCGTCGTACTCGCCGAAGGCATTGGGCAGGCCCGCGTTCGGATGCGCACTGACATAACAGCTCGACACCTGCGACAGGGTTTCCACGTGTGGACGCATGGCATCGGCGCCCAACGCGCAGTTCAAGCCGATCGACAACGGGCGCGCATGTGCCAGTGACGCATGGAAGGCCTCGGCGGTCTGGCCGGACAGGGTGCGACCGGAGGCATCGGTGATGGTGCCGGAAATCATGACCGGCAGGCGTGCGCCGCGCGCATCGAAGGCCTCTTCCAGCGCATACAGCGCGGCCTTGGCGTTGAGTGTGTCGAAGATGGTCTCGACCATGATCGTGTCGGCACCGCCGTCGATCAGGCCGTCGATGGCTTCGCGGTAGGTGTCGCGCAGTTCGTCGAAGCTGGTGTTGCGGAAGCCGGGGTCATTGACGTCGGGGCTGATCGAGGCCGTGCGGCTGGTCGGGCCAAGCACGCCGATGACGAAGCGCGGTTTGTCCGGGGTGGTCGCTTCGACCGAATCGCAGCAGGCGCGGGCGACGGCGGCGCCGGCCTTGTTGAGTTCGTACACCAGGTGTTCGAGGTGGTAGTCGGCCTGACTGACCGAGGTGGCGTTGAAGGTGTTGGTCTCGACCAGATCCGCACCGGCTTCGAGATAGGCGGTGTGGATGTCGGCGATGACCTGCGGCTGGGTCAACAGCAGCAGATCGTTGTTGCCTTTGAGATCGTGACCTTCCGGTGTGCCGTGGTCGCAGCCGGGGCCATGGGCATGGTCGTAACCTCCGGCGAAGCGCTCGCCTCGGTAATCGTCTTCCTGCAGCCCATGACGCTGGATCATCGTCCCCATCGCGCCGTCGATGATCAGGATCCGCTGGCGCAGGGCGTCGAGCAGGGCATTGACACGATCAGGATGCAACCAGGGCAGGGCGGACATGGCGTTCTCGGGCTCAGGGCTTGTTGGCGATCAGCGAAATTACTTCAAAGTGCGGCGGGCGCTTCTCGCGGGTAACCGTCTCCAGGCTCGATACCTGCAGGCCGGCCTTGTCGACGAACTTGCGCAGCTCCTTGTCGCTGAAGCCGAGGTTGACGTGGCCGTAGGCCTCCACGGCCGCCTTGTGCTCGTGCCGGGCCAGGCTGCACAGCAACAGGCGGCCACCGGGGCGCAGCACACGCGCGGCTTCGGTGACCGCCTGCGCCGGCTTGCTGGCGTAGGTCAGCGCATGCATCAGCACCACCAGGTCGAAGCTGCCGTCCTTGAACGGCAGCGCATGCATGTCGCCCTCGCGCACTTCCACATTGGGCAGGCGGCGCAGGCGCTCGCTGGCGGCGGCAACCACGCGCGCGCTGGTATCGATGCAGATGTAGCGCTTGGCATGCGGGGCGACCAGTTCGGCCAGCACGCCGTCACCGGAGGCGATATCGAGCACGTCGCCGGTCTCCAGCAGGGGTAGCGCGGTACGCGCCAGCGCCTCCCAGGTGCGGCCAGGGGAGTAGTGGCGTTCCATGTCGCCGGCCACGCTGTCGGCCCAGTTCTGGTCGGAGGCACGGTGGGCCAGCACGGCGGCGACACGTTCAGCGTCCTGCCGCAGCAGCGGGTCGTCACTTCCGTTGCTCAAGGCATGCCACAATGCACGCTGCGCCGGGTCCAGCTGGGCCTCGTCGAAGCGGTAATAGGCCGACACGCCGGCACGGCGGTCGCGGACCAGGCCGGCTTCCTTCAGGCGCGCCAGGTGGGTGGACACGCGTGGCTGCGCCAGCCGGGTGATCGCCGACAGTTCGGCCACGGTCAGCTCTTCCTGCTCCAGCAGCGCCAGCAGGCGCACGCGGGTCGCATCGGCGAACACCTTCAGGCGGGTCGACCAGTCTTCAAGATCCATAAATATCTACCTATCGCGATATAGAGATATATTCGCTGAGAAGGCCTGCCGCGGTCAAGCCGCTGGCGTACGGAAGCAGCCGGGCCCCGGTACAATCGGGGCACCTGGGCACGCCGTGCGCGGCCCATAACATCATGTACCCGGGAGGGTGTTGTGGATTTCAGCTTTACTGAAGAGCAGTTGATGTTGCAGGACGTGGCGCGGCGGATCGCGCAGGAGAAGATCGCTCCGAGCGCGGAGCACCATGACCGTACCGGCGAGTTCCCGCTGGACAACATCCGCCTGCTCGGCGAGAACGGCCTGATGGGCATCGAAGTGCCGACCGAATACGGCGGCGCGGGCATGGACCCGATCGCGTACGTGCTGGCGATGGTGGAGGTCGCCGCCGCCGACGCAGCCCATTCGACCATCATGTCGGTGAACAACTCGCTGTTCTGCAACGGCATCCTGACCCACGGCAATGAAGCGCAGAAGCAGAAGTACGTGCGCGCCATCGCCGAAGGTGAGGCCATTGGTGCGTTCGCGCTGACCGAGCCGCAGTCCGGTTCGGACGCCACCGCCATGCGCTGCCGTGCAGTGAAGCAGGCCGATGGCACCTTCGTCATCAACGGCAAGAAGAGCTGGATCACCTCTGGCCCGGTGGCCAAGTACATCGTGCTGTTCGCAATGAGCGAGCCGGACAAGGGCTCGCGCGGCATCACCGCATTCCTGATCGATACCGACAAGGCGGGCTTCGGCCGTGGCAAGACCGAGCCGAAGCTGGGCATCCGTGCCTCGGCCACCTGCGAGATCGAGTTCAACGATTACGTGGCGCAGGCTGAGGATGTGCTGGGCCAGGAAGGCGAAGGCTTCAAGATCGCGATGAGCGTGCTCGATGCCGGCCGCATCGGTATCGCCTCGCAGGCCATCGGCATCGCCCGTGCCGCCTATGAAGCGACCTTGGAATACGTGAAGGAGCGCAAGGCATTCGGCGCGGCCATCGGCACCTTCCAGATGACCCAGGCCAAGATTGCCGACATGAAGTGCAAGCTGGACGCAGCGCTGCTGCTGACCCTGCGCGCTGCGTGGGTGAAGGGCCAGGGCAAGCGCTTCAGCACCGAAGCGGCAGTGGCCAAGCTGACGGCCTCGGAAGCGGCGATGTGGATCACCCACCAGGCGGTGCAGATCCACGGCGGCATGGGCTATTCGAAGGAAATGCCGCTGGAGCGTTACTTCCGTGATGCCAAGATCACCGAGATCTACGAAGGCACCTCGGAAATCCAGCGCCTGGTGATCGCCCGCAACGAGACCGGGCTGCGCTGAGTTGCAAGGGCCGCGCCGCTTCAACGGCGGCGCGGCCAGTAGATCCACGCGATGCGTGGATACACGGTCCTCTTGGCCGAGCGATACCCGATCTGTTCCAATGCAGGCCGTTTTTACGCGGTCTGCAAAGATGATCTATCGTGGTTGGGGATTCATGACGCTGGTGACGCCGATTGCAGCCATTCTGCTGCTGGCGTACTTCTTCCCGCATGAAGGCTCCAGGGGCAACACGCCGCTGGCGCAGGTTCTGTTGGGTGCAGGCATTGGGGCAGCGGTGAACGTACTGCTGGGCCTGTGGCTCAACCGTGCGCCCCGGCAGAAGGGCCAAGCCGCATCCCATCATTTCTTCTTCGTACCCATGCAGTGGGCGGCGCTGGCTCTCGTGATCGTGTGCGTGGTGGTAGCTCTGTTGCGTTGAGACGTTGCCCGAACAGTGCCAACCAAGGTTGGCGGCTACCGGGCGTGCAGTTGCTCTGGTGGATGCCAACCTTCGGGCATGCCGTCGTCCTGGTAGATGCCAACCTTGGTTGGCATGGATTCAAAAGTGGCAAGAAAAAAGGCCCCGGATCGCCCCGGGGCCTTTCTCGTTTCAGCTCACCACCGGATCAACGATCCGGGCGGTGGGCGGATTCCGCGTCGCGCTGGCGTTCCATGAACTCCTTGGACGGTTCATCCAGCTTGTCACCCAGCATGCGGCGCACGACCACGAAGAACACCGGGATCATCAGCAGGCCGAGCAGGGTGGCGAACAGCATGCCGCCGATCACGCCGGTACCGATGGCGTGGCGGGAGTTGGCGCCGGCGCCGGTGGAGATCGCCATCGGGATCACGCCCATGATGAACGCGAACGAGGTCATCAGGATCGGGCGGAAGCGCAGGCGGGCCGCCTCGATGGTGGCATCGCGCAGGTTCTTGCCTGCTGCACGCTGCTCCACCGCGAACTCCACGATCAGGATCGCGTTCTTCGCCGCCAGGCCGATCACGGTGATCAGGCCGATCTTGAAGAACAGATCGTTGGGCAGGCCGCGCAGCATCGACAGGCCCAGTGCGCCCAGCACGCCCAGCGGCACGACCAGCAGCACCGCCACCGGGATCGACCAGCTTTCGTACAGGGCCGCAAGGCACAGGAACACCACCACGATGGACAGCACCAGCAGCAGCGTCGCGGCATTGCCGGCCAGGATTTCCTGGTAGGACATGCCGGACCAGTCGTAGCCGAAGCCGGCCGGCAGGTCGTCGTTGACGATGCTCTCCATGGTCTGCATCGCTTCACCCGAGCTGGTGCCCGGGGCCTGCGAGCCGACGATGTTGATCGCCGAGTAGCCGTTGTAGCGGCTCAGCGACGGCGGTGCCGACACCCATTCGGACTTGACCACCGTGTTGAGCGGGATCATCGCGTTGGTGCCGTCGGCATTGGTGGTCAGGCTGGACGGGCTGTAGAAGCTCTTCAGCGATTCCTGGCCGGTGCGGTACGGGCCATCGGCCTGCATGGTCACGCGCTTGATGCGGCCTTCGTAGAAGAAGTCGTTGACGTACACCGGGGCCAGCATCAGCTGGATGGTGCTGTACACGTCCGACACCGACATGCCCATCGACTGCGCCTGCACGCGGTCCACGTGCAGCTGCAGCTGCGGGGCGTTTTCCAGTCCGTTCGGACGCACGCCGACCAGTGCTTCGGGCTTCTGCGCGGCCTTGCCCAGCAGGATGTTGCGCGCCTGGGTCAGCTGTTCGTAGCCGGCACCACTGCGGTCCTGCAGCCACATGTCGAAGCCACCGAACTGGCCGAGGCCCTGCACGGTGGGCAGGTTGACCACGAAGATCTGCGCTTCCTTGATGCCGTAGAACGCGCCGTTCATGTTCTGGATGAACTCGGGCGCGGTGAACTTGCGTTCCTCCCACGGCTTCAGGCGGATGAAGCCCATGCCGACGTTCTCGCCGGAACCGACGAAGCTGAAACCGGCCACCTGCAGCATGCCTTCATAGCCATCCTGCTTTTCCAGGATGCCACGCATCTGCGCGAACACTTCGTTGGTCTGGCCCTTGGTCGAGCCTGGTGGCAGCTGCACGATCGCCAGCGCATAGCCCTGGTCTTCTTCCGGCAGGAAGCTGCCCGGCATGCGGGTGAACAGGAAGCCGCACAGCGCGGTCAGCACCACGAACAGGATCATCCAGCGCGGCGCATGGCGCACCGCCGAGGTGATGTGGCCCACATAGGTGTGGCTGATCTTGTCGTAGTACTTGTTGAAGGTACGGTAGATGATGTTCGGGTTGTCGTTGTGCGTCGGCTTGAGGAAGGTCGCGCACAGCGCCGGGGTGAAGCCCAGGGCCAGGAACGCCGAGAATGCCATCGAGATGGCGATGGTCAGCGCGAACTGCTTGTAGATCTCACCGGCGGCACCGCCCTGCAGGGCGGACGGGATGAACACCGCGGCCAGCACGACGGTGATCGCCACCACCGCGCCGGTGATCTGGGTCATCGCCTTCTGCGTGGCCGGCTTCGGCGCCAGGCCTTCCTCGGTCATGATGCGTTCGACGTTCTCGATCACCACGATCGCGTCATCGACCACGATGCCGATCGCCAGCACCATCGCGAACAGGGTCAGCTGGTTGATCGTGAAGCCGATCATCCACATGCCCAGGAAGGTGCCGAGCAGGGCCACCGGGATGACCAGGGTCGGGATCAGCGTGGCGCGGAAGTTCTGCAGGAAGATCAGCATCACCAGGAACACCAGGAACACTGCTTCAAACAGTGTCTTGACCACTTCCTGGATCGAGATCTTGACGAAGGTGGTGCTGTCGTACGGCGAGAACCAGGTGACGCCGGACGGGAAGCTGGGCTGCAGCTCGTCCATCTTGCCGCGCACCGCATCGGCCACGTTCAGGGCGTTGGCGCCCGGCAGCAGCTGGATGGCGAAGGCGCCGGTCGGCTTGCCGTTGTACTGGGTATCGAAGCCGTAGTTGTTGGCACCGAAGGCAACGCGGGCGATGTCCTTCAACAACACGCGCGAGCCGTCAGCGTTGGCGCGCAGGATGATGTTCTCGAACTCCTGCGGCGAGCTGAAGCGGCCCTCGGCCGAGACCGTGGCGGTGAAGTGCTGGCCTTCCGGCGACGGGTCCGAACCCAGCGCACCGGCAGCGAACTGCACGTTCTGCGCACGCACTGCGGCCAGCACCTGGCTGGCCGACAGGCCATAACCCTGCATCTTTTCCGGGTTCAGCCAGATGTTCATGGCGTACTCGGAACCGAACTGCTGGGTGCTGCCGACGCCGGGGATACGCGAGACCTGGTCGAGCACGCGCGAACCGACGATGTCGTTCAGGGCGTCACGGTTGATGGCCGGGGTATCGGACTGCAGGGCCACCACCATCAGGAAGCCGGCGTTGGCCTTGGCCACCACCACGCCCTGCTGGGTGACTTCCGAAGGCAGTCGTGGCGTGGCCAGCGACACCTTGTTCTGCACCTGCACCTGGGCGATGTCCGGATCGGTACCGGTCTCGAAGGTCAGCGTGATCTGCGCGCGGCCGTTGGAGGCCGATGAGGAGCTGAAGTACAGCAGGTGATCGATACCGGTCAGCTGCTGCTCGATCACCTGGGTGACCGATTTCTCGGTGGTGTCCGCACTGGCGCCCGGGTAGGTCGCCGAGACGGTGACCTGCGGCGGGGCGATGTTGGGATAGGACTCCACGCCCAGGTTGAGGATCGCGATCACGCCGCTGAGCGAGATCAGGATCGCAACCACCCAGGCGAAGACTGGATGTTCGATGAAAAATTTAGGCATGACGGAAGGGTCCCGTTACTGCTTGTTCGAATCGGTGGCGGCCGGCTTGGCCGCATCGGCCTGCTCGGGCTTGGCCGCGTCGGCCGGTGCCTTGCCAGCAGCCGGTGCGGTGCCCGCCGGAGCGGCGCCGCCTGCGGCCGGCTTGCCGTTGGCGTCCTGCCCCGGGGTCCACGGCTTGGCCACCGCCGGTGCACCTTCCTTGACCTTCTGCACGCCGGCCACGATCACCTTGTCGCCGGCGGCCAGGCCGTCGCTGACCAGCCAGTTGCCGTTCTGCGCGCCATCGGTCTTCACGTTCTTGCGTACGACCTTGCCGTCGGCACCGACCACCATCACGTAACCGCCGGTGGTATCGCGCAGCAGCGCCTGCTGCGGCACCAGGTAAGCGTTGTTGCGCTCGCCCAGGTTGGCCTGGAAGCTGACGAAGGCACCCGGCAGCAGGATCTGCTGCGGGTTCGGCAGCAGCGCACGAAGCGATACCGCGCCGGTGGCCGGGTCGACCGTGGTCGAAGAGAAGTCCAGCGTGCCCGGCTCGCTGTAAGTGGTGCCGTCGGCCAGCTTGACGTTGACCGTGGCCTTGCCGTCACCCGACAGCGCCAGCGCGCCCTTGGCCTGCTGCGCACGCAGCTGGGTCAGCTCATCCACGCTCAGCGAGAAGTTCACGTACAGCGGGTCGAGCTGGTCGACGGTGGTCAGCAGGGTCACATCGCCCTGACCGACCAGCGCACCCTCGGTGACCTGCTGCTTGTTGGCCACGCCGCTGATCGGCGCGGTCACTTCGGTGTAGCCCAGGCTGATGCGCGAGGAGGTCACCGCTGCTTCGGCCTGCTTGACCGCGGCCAGCGCGGTGCGCTCGGCCGATTCGGCGTTGTCCAGGTCGGACTTGGAGACGAACTGCTGCGGTGCGAGCGAACGTGCGCGGTCTGCGGCGACCTTGGCATTGGCGTAGGTCGCGCGGGCCGAGGCCAGCTGTGCTTCGGAGGCGTTGAGCGAGGCGCGCAGCGGCGCCGGGTCAATCAGGAACAGGGTCTGGCCCTGCTTGACCTGTGAGCCCTCCTGGTAGACGCGCTTGAGCAGCACGCCCGGCACGCGCGCGCGCACGTCGGCGCTGCGGAACGGCGACAGGCGGCCGACCAGCTCACGCTGCAGCGGCAGGGTCTGCGGCTTGGCGTCGATCACGCCCACCTCCGGCGGCGGGGGCGTCTGCTGTTCCGGCTTCTTGCAGGCAGCCAGCGCGACAGCAACGGCGCACGTCAAGGCAAGGGTGCGGAGTGGGGCGATCATCAGGAGGAACTCCGGGGTTGGTTTGTAGACGGGGCCGCCGACGGCTGTGGCGCGAACGCGCGCAGGAAGCTGTCGACGGAGAATTCTGCCCAGCGCCGACGCAGCAGCGCGTCATCGCGATGGGGGGTATGGAAGCGCTGTTTGTCGAAATCCTGACCGGCGATCATGCTCAGCAGCAGTTCGGCCATGAAGTGCGGGTCGTCATGCCGGAGCTGGCCTTGCATGCAAACGGTTTCAATCCATTCAGCAAGATGAAGCGTCAGTGCGCCGGCGCCATGCCGGTACAGCGTACGCGCCTCTTCGGGAAACTGGGACGCATCGGCGGCGATCAACCGACAGGCCTGTCCTACGTGCGGTTGGTTGAAATGCTCCAGGAAGTCGGTGGCGAACTGGAGCAGGCTGGCACGCAGGTCGTCACTGCGGAGTGCACGAACCATGGCGCCGGTGGCGTGGCCGACATGGCGCTGCATCACCCGCCGCAGCAGTTCCTGCTTGCTGCCATAGCGCGAGTACAGGGTCTGCTTGGAGCAGCCGGCGTGCTGGGCCACCGCGTCCATGCTCATCTGCATGCCCTGCTGGGCCAGCAGCTCGCGCACGGCATCGAACACGCGCTCATCGCGTGCATCGAGGGCAACGGGGAGGTAGGCCGGGTTCACGCGATGGACTATACCGTCCAGTTCAGGATTGTGGAATCGAATCGGAGTCGCTGCGTGTGTCTTCCGGTAACACGCTTTGCCGATCCTGTCGGCAGTGCTGAAGCGGGCGCCAGCACCATACCGGTGCGAACTGAATAGGCGTCTAAACCGCAGCAAACCCGAATCTACTTATTCCGTCCTGCAGCAAGGCCTTTTCGTGCGGTAGGGCTACAATTTCATTTTCCCAACTGAGCAAGCGCATCGCTCTGCCATGAAACCGCAAAAAACCGCAGCCAAGACCGTGAAAAACAAGACCAAACCAGCAGAGTCGGAGGTCGCAGTGACCGCTGGTTTCTCCCTGGAGCCGGTGTACACGGCATTGCGCAAGCGTTACCCCGCGGCCGCACAGGCCGAAGCGGTGGCCTTCGCCACTGACTTCTACAAGCGCATGGAGTCGGACGAGTTCCCGCACCACAGCGCTGAAGAGTGGGCCGCGCTCGCGGCTGAGACGCTGGAATTCGCCCGTGCCCGCAAGGCCGGCAAGGCCAACGTCCGCGTGTTCAATCCGACCGCGAAGGCCAACGGTTGGGAATCGCCGCACACCGTGCTGCAGATCGTCAACGACGACATGCCGTTCCTGGTCGACACCGTCACCATGTCGCTGGCCGAACAGGGCGTGGGCGTGCACGTGCTGGGCCATCCGGTGCTGCGCTTCACCCGCGACAAGGCCGGCAAGCTGGTCAAGGTCGGCGAGGGTGATGCCGAGTCGGTGATGCTGTTGGAAATCGACCGCCAGCCGGCCGAAGCCATGGCGGCCATCGAGCAGGCCATCAACAAGGCGCTGGACGAAGTGCGTGCGATCGTGCGCGACTGGCAGCCGATGAAGGACAAGGCGCTGGCACTGGCCGACGACCTGGGCAGCCGCCAGCTTCCGGTCGACGCAGCCTCGCGCAAGGAAGCACAGGAATTCCTGCGCTGGGCCGCCGACAACCACTTCACCTTCTTCGGCTACCGCGAATACCGCGTTGAGAAGCAGGGCAAGGAAGACGTGCTGGCGCCGCTGAACGACACCGGCCTGGGCCTGATGCGCGGCAAGGACAAGTCCGCCGCACGTCCGGTCAAGACGCTGGCCGCGCAGGGTCTGAACACCACGTCCGGCCTGAAGGACGCGCTGATCCTGACCAAGACCAATGCCCGTTCGCGCGTGCACCGCGCCGGCTACATGGACTACATCGGCGTGCTGGAATTCGACGCCAAGGGCAGGATCATCGGCGAGCAGCGCTTCCTTGGCCTGTTCACCTCCAGTGCCTACAACCGTCGTCCGTGGGAAATCCCGCTGGTGCGCCAGCGCCACGAGCACGTGATGAAGCAGTCGGGCCTGGCCCCGGCCAGCCACAGCGGCAAGGCCCTGCGCCACATCCTGGAAACCCTGCCGCGCGAAGAACTGTTCCAGTCCAGCGAGGACGAACTGTTCCGCACCGCGATGGGCGTGCTGGGCCTGCAGGAGCGCGTGCGCAGCCGCCTGTTCCTGCGCCGCGACAAGTACAGCCGTTTCATCTCCGCGCTGGTCTACCTGCCGCGTGAGCGCTTCAACACCGACGTGCGCCTGCGCATCGAAGCGATGCTGAAGGATGCGCTGCACGGTGAGTACGTGGACAGCTCGGTGGTGCTGGGCGAATCGCCGCTGGCCCAGGTGCACCTGATCGTGCGCCCGAAGCCGGGCGAAATGCTCGACGTCGATACCGCCGAACTGGAGCAGAAGCTGGCCCAGGTGCTGCGCAACTGGCAGGACGACCTGCGCGAAGCGCTGGTGACCCGCCACGGCGAGACCGAAGGGCTGCGCATCGCCGCCCGTATCGGCAAGGCGCTGCCGGCCGGCTACATCGAAGACAACAGCACCGCGGTTGCCGCCAACGATGTCAGCCAGCTCGACGCCCTGACCGGCCCGGACGACCTGCGCCTGAGCCTGCAGGCCGTGCCGCGCGAAAGCGGCGATGGCCTGCGCCTGAAGCTGTATCGCCAGCTGGACGACATTCCGCTGTCGGACGCGCTGCCGATGATGGAAAACATGGGCCTGCGCGTGATCGCCGAGCGTCCGTACCGCCTGTCGGTCGACAACGCCCCGGTGTATGTGCAGGACTTCGAGGTCGAGTCGACCGCCGGCGCGATCGATGCCGCCAGTGTCGATGAAGCCTTCGGCGAGACCTTCGCCCGCGTCTGGCACGGCGATGCCGAGAACGACGGCTTCAACCGCCTGGTGCTGGCTGCCGGCCTGCACTGGCGCCAGGTCGCCATGCTGCGCGGCTACTGCAAGTACCTGCTGCAGACCGGCGTGCCGTTCTCGCAGGCCTACGTGGAAGGCACCTTCGCGCGCTACCCGCTGCTGGCCCGCCTGCTGGTCGAGCTGTTCGAAGCACGCTTCGATCCGGCTACCGGCCACGAGAGCAAGGACGACATCGCTGCCGGCCAGGCCCAGCTGAAGGCCCATTTCGATGTGCTGGCTGCCGGCGACGACGCCACCCTGAAGGTGCTCAAGACCGTGGTCGACGCCCGCAAGGGTGACCGCGACGCGCAGATGCAGGCCGCGCGCGATGCGCTGCTGAAGCTGATGGACCGCGTGTCCAGCCTGGACGAGGACCGCATCCTGCGCTCGTTCATGGGCGTGATCGACGCGACCCTGCGTACCAGCTACTACCAGACCGATGCCAACGGCCAGCACGGTCATGTCATCAGCTTCAAGTTCGATTCGGCGCTGGTGCCGGACCTGCCGAAGCCGCGCCCGTACCGCGAAATCTTCGTCTACGGCCCGCGCGTGGAAGGTACCCACCTGCGCTTCGGCGCGGTCGCCCGTGGCGGCCTGCGCTGGTCGGACCGTCGTGAAGACTTCCGTACCGAAGTGCTGGGCCTGGTGAAGGCGCAGATGGTCAAGAACACCGTCATCGTGCCGGTCGGCGCGAAGGGCGGCTTCTTCGCCAAGACCCCGCCGGTGAACGGCGACCGCGATGCGATCTTCGCCAACGGTGTGGCCTGCTACAAGCTGTTCATCCAGGGCCTGCTGGACATCACCGACAACATCGTCAACAACAAGATCGTGCCGCCGGTGGATGTCGTGCGCCATGACATGGACGATCCGTACCTGGTGGTGGCCGCCGACAAGGGCACTGCGACCTTCTCCGACATCGCCAACGGCCTGGCCATCGCGCACGGCTTCTGGATGGGCGATGCCTTCGCCTCCGGTGGTTCGGTCGGTTACGACCACAAGGGCATGGGCATCACCGCACGCGGTGCGTGGGAGTCGGTCAAGCGTCACTTCCGTGCGCTGGGCCGTGACAGCCAGAGCCAGGACTTCACCGCGGTCGGCGTCGGCGACATGTCCGGCGACGTGTTCGGCAACGGCATGCTGCTGTCGCGCCACATCCGCCTGGTCGCTGCATTCGATCACCGCCACATCTTCCTGGACCCGAACCCGGACGCAGCCACCACGTTCGTCGAACGTGAGCGCCTGTTCACCGTGCCGCGTTCGAGCTGGGCGGACTACGATGCCAAGCTGATCAGCAAGGGCGGCGGCGTGTACCCGCGCAGCCTGAAGTCGATCGAGATCACCCCGCAGGTGCGTGAAGTGCTGGGCCTGGACGAGAACGTCAAGGCGCTGTCGCCGAACGATCTGATGAGCGCGATCCTGAAGGCACCGGTCGACCTGCTGTGGAACGGCGGTATCGGTACCTACGTCAAGGCCGCCAGCGAGCAGCACAGCGATGTCGGCGACCGCGCCAACAACGCGCTGCGCGTGAATGGTGGCGAGCTGCGCTGCAAGGTGGTGGGCGAGGGCGGCAACCTGGGCATGACCCAGCTGGGCCGCATCGAAGCCGCCCAGGCCGGCGTGCTGCTCAACACCGACTTCATCGACAACTCGGCCGGTGTGGATACCTCCGACCACGAAGTCAACATCAAGATCCTGCTCAACGATGTGGTGCGGGCCAAGAAACTGACCGTCGAGCAGCGCAACAAGCTGCTGGCCTCGATGACCGATGAAGTCGCCGAGCTGGTGCTCAACGACAACTACCGCCAGAACCAGGCCCTGAGCCTGATGGAGCGGATGGCGGTCAAGCGCCTGGGTTCCAAGCAGCACTTCATCCGTACCCTGGAACAGCAGGGCCTGCTCGATCGTCAGATCGAGTTCCTGCCGTCCGACGCCGAGCTGTCCCAGCGCAAGGCTCGCGGCCAGGGCCTGACCCGTCCGGAACTGTCGGTGCTGCTGTCCTACTCCAAGCTGGTGGCGTTCGCCCAGCTGCTGGATTCGGACATCCCGGAAGATCCGTACCTGTCCAAGGAGCTGCAGCGCTACTTCCCGACCCCGCTGCAGAAGAAGTACGCCGACGCGATGGAGCGTCACCGCCTGAAGCGCGAAATCATCGCCACGGCGGTGACCAACCAGACCATCAACCGCATGGGCGCCACCTTCCTGATGCGCATGCAGGAAGACACCGGCCGTTCCATCGCCGAGGTCGCCAAGGCCTACACCATCAGCCGCGAAACGCTGGATGCACGCGCGCTGTGGGCGCAGATCGATGCGCTCGACGGCAAGGTGCCGGAGTCGGTGCAGATCGACGCGCTGGAAGTGATCTGGAAGCTGCAGCGCTCGTTCGTGCGCTGGCTGCTGTCGCGCCCGGGCGCGATGCCGGGCATCACCGAAGCGGTCAACCGCTACCAGGGTCCGTTCAACGACATCCGTGTTGCCTCGGGTGTGCTGCCGGATTCGCAGCGTCCGACCTACGAAGCCCTGGTGGCCGAGTGGAAGGAAAAGGGCCTGCCGTCCGCACTGGCACAGCAGCTGGCCGAACTGCACTTCCTGGAGCCGGCGTTCGACATCATCGAACTGGCCCGTACCCGCAAGCTGAAGCCGGTGGACGTGTCCAAGGTCCACTTCCGCCTGGGCGATGCCCTGCAGCTGCCGTGGCTGTTCGAGCAGGTCGATGCGCTGGAGGTCAACGGCCGTTGGCACGCGGTGGCACGTGGCGTGCTGCGTGACGAACTGGCCGCCAACCACCGCAACCTGGCCGGCCAGGTGCTGGGCACCAAGGGTGGCAGTGCCGAAGCCAAGGTGGCGGCATGGATGGGGCGCGACGACAACAGCCTGCGCTTTACCCTGGCGATGCTGGCCGAACTGGCCGAGCAGAAGACCCTGGACTACCCGACCGTCTCGGTCGCGGTCCAGCGCCTGGGCCAGCTCGCAGCGCATGGTGCGTAAGCGCATTCGCGCTGACGCCCCACGGTTTGCTCTGCAAACCGTGGGCCCCATGCCAACCATGCTCCCAGACTCCCGCGCCGTTGGCGCGCCCCCCTGACTCAGGGGGGCTCCTGATCTGCAGCAGTTGGAGGAACGGCCCCGCGAAAGCGGGGCCGTTCTGTTTCTGCCTTTGGCCTTTTGCGACCACCTGTCCCGACGCCGGCTGTGAACCTGCCAGGTGGATGACCGGCATATCCGCCGGGACCGTGAGCGCCATGGATGGCGCGATCGAGCCCCCAGGGACGGGTTTACGGCGGGTCCCGGCGGATATGCCGGTCATCCGCTCCGCGCGGTCCAACCCCCGGCGCTCGGTTATGCTCTTCATCAGTTACCCCCCGGATCCACCGATGAGCGACTCCCCCCGCATCGCTTTCCTGGCCAGCACCACCGAGCCGGCGCAGATGGCCCGCGCGGCCATGGTGTCGCGCTATGGCGACTACACGCCCGAGCAGGCCGATGTACTGTGCCCACTGGGCGGCGATGGCTTCATGCTGCAGACCCTGCACCGGCATGGGCACCTGGGCAAGCCGGTGTTCGGCATGAAACTGGGCACGGTGGGCTTCCTGATGAACCAGTACCGCGGCGACGATGACGTGCAGGCGCGCATCGCCCGTGCCGAACCGGCCAACCTGCGTCCGCTGGAAATGGTCGCACTGACCGAATCGGGCACCAGTACCGGCTCGCTGGCCTACAACGACGTCTCGCTGTTGCGCCAGACCCGTCAGGCCGCGCATATCGGCATCGATCTCAACGGCCAGGAGCGCGTGGCCGAACTGATCGGTGACGGCGTGCTGGTCGCCACCCCGGCTGGCAGTACCGCGTACAACTATTCCGCGCACGGCCCGGTGCTGCCGCTGGGCTCGCATACCATCGCGCTGACGCCGCTGGCCCCGTATCGGCCGCGACGCTGGCGCGGGGCGATCCTCAAGGCCGACACCGAAGTACGTTTCCGTGTGCTTGATCCCTACAAGCGCCCGATCAGCGTGACCGCTGATTCGCACGAGACCCGCGACGTGGTCGAAGTGACCATCCGCGAGTCGAAGGACCGCCGCGTGACCCTGCTGTTCGACCCGGAGCACAACCTGGAAGACCGGATCCTGAGCGAACAGTTCGTTTTTTGAGGACAATAGGCGGCCGGCCGTGCCGACCGCTTGAAGGACCCCCACCGATGGGCGACAACTCCCCCCGTTTGCTGACCGTTGCGGTGACCTCGCGCGCCCTGTTCGACCTCGAGGAAAGCCACGCGCTGTTCGAGAGCGATGGCGTGGCGGCCTATGCCGAGTTCCAGCGCCAGCACGAGGACGATATCCTCGGGCCCGGCGTGGCCTTCCCGGTGGTGCGCAAGCTGCTGGCGCTGAACCAGGGCGCCAGCCCGGAGAACCCGCGGGTCGAGGTCATCCTGCTGTCGCGCAACTCTGCCGATACCGGCCTGCGCATCTTCAACTCGATCCAGCACTACGGCCTGGGCATCATCCGTGCGACGTTCACGGCCGGCGAGCCGACCTGGCCGTACGTGAAGCCGTTCGGCACCGACCTGTTCCTGTCGGCCAACCCCGAATCGGTGCGCAGCGCGCTGCGCCATGGCATCGCCGCGGCCACCATCCTGCCCAAGCCGCCCGGCGAGACTGCTGCGGCGGCGGCCGACCAGATCGATACCGGTCGCCCGGCCGGCCAGCTGCGCATCGCCTTCGACGGTGACGCGGTGATCTTCGGTGACGAGAGTGAGCGCATTTCGCGCGAGCAGGGCGTGGAAGCCTTTGGCCGCCACGAGCGTGAACGGGCCCGCGAACCGCTCAGTGGCGGCCCGTTCCGCGGCTTCCTGTCGGCGCTGCATACGCTGCAGGAAGTGTTTCCGGCCGGTGACAGCGCACCGATCCGTACCGCGCTGGTGACCGCGCGTTCGGCGCCGGCGCATGAGCGGGTGATCCGCACCCTGCGCGAGTGGGGCGTGCGCCTGGACGAGGCCCTGTTCCTCGGAGGGCGCCACAAGGGACCGTTCCTGCAGGCGTTCGGCGCCGACATCTTCTTCGATGATTCGCAGCACAACATCGACAGCGCCCGCGAGCACGTGGCCGCCGGCCACGTACCACACGGCGTCGCAAACGAGGGGTAGGGTCTGGTAGTCGCCAACCTTGGTTGGCGTGCATCCGTGCCCACCAAGGTGGGCATCTACCAGAGCGCCGCTCCCGTCACGGGCTGCCTGACATCCCCAGCTGCAGATCCACCACCTTCCAGCGCAGCCCCTGCGGCTCCAGCACCACCTTCAGCGGCGGCTGGCCGGGACCGCGATCGACATCGATGACGAAGCGGTCCAATGCCTCGAAATGGTGCTCGGCATGCTTCAGTGGCCGTGCCGGTTCGGTCGGGCCGAAGGCATCGCCGCCCTGCAGTTCATTGCGGCCGCGCTTCCACAGCACGTGGCCCTGCAGCATCGCGCCAATCCCGGTCGGGGTCACCATCGTCTCCACCGCCGCACCACCGAGCTGGTCGCCCAGCCCGTAGAGCAGGGCGCCGAACGGGC
Source organism: Stenotrophomonas maltophilia (assembly GCF_002138415.1). Classification (NCBI taxonomy): domain Bacteria; kingdom Pseudomonadati; phylum Pseudomonadota; class Gammaproteobacteria; order Lysobacterales; family Lysobacteraceae; genus Stenotrophomonas; species Stenotrophomonas maltophilia. The sequence continues at coordinate 2,952,174 of NZ_CP015612.1, read as the reverse complement.
TGGCCGCCACGTCAGGCCCGGCCTGGCGCACAAGATAGTCGTTGAGCTGGGCGCGCAGGCTGCTGCGCACGCGCGGGAAATCGACGTAGCGTTCCAGCCGCGCGGTGTCGCGTTGCTCGATGGCCTTGGACAGGCCATGCACGGTCACGTACGGGCCGCCGAACCACCAGGCGGCCAGCGCAAGAACCACCAGCACCAGCAGTGCAATGAGCTTCTTCATGCCGCCCAGACTGCCGCAACTGCGGCAGCCGGTGGTGAACGGCAGGTGATGCAGTCTAGAACTCCAGGTCCAGCGCCGCACACAGGTAGTCGACGAACGGGCCGAGCCCAGCCAGGTCCTTGCCCAGCGTGGACAGCAGGCGCGGGCCAGTCATGGTGGCGTCGTCCAGCGAGCGCCACATCACCCAGTTGCGGTGCTTGAGGTCGTCGATGAACTCGAAGTCGGCCGGGAAGCCACGCGGCGGCCGTACCAGCTTCTCGCTCTCCTCGAAATCGAAGCGCTTGCGCAGCGCTGGTGCATGCGCGGCGGCCTTCCAGCTGCCGGGGTTGTCGAGGATGAAGTGGCGCACGCGGCGCTGGGTTTCCGGTTCCGGATGCCACAGACCGGCGCCGACGAAGCTTTCGCCCGGCTGCAGGTGTACGTAGAACGAGGGCGCGGCCACCTCGCGGCGGCGCTCATGGAACAGACGTGCACCCTGCCAGGTCTTGTACGGGGATTTGTCGCTGGAGAAGCGCGCGTCGCGATGGATGCGGAACAGTGAGCCGCCGACGCCGCGGGTATCGGCACGGAAATGGTCGCTGACCTCGGCCAGCGCCGGCTGCAGGTCGCCCAGCAGGCGCAGGAACGGCTGCCGGACGTGGTCTTCATACTGCTGGCGATGGTCGTTGAACCACGCTTTTTCGTTATGCCGCGCCAGGCTGCGCAGGAACTTGAAGCTGGCGTCCGAGAAATAGGTACTCACAAGGTCTCCTGCAGCTGCTGGCCCCAGTCGCGCAGCGATTGCAGCAGGGCCTGGCGCCGCGCATCGTCGGGTGCTTCGGCGGCCAGTGCATCGAGCTGCTGCTGGTACTGGGGCAGATTGAGTTCGCCCAGGCCGCCGTCTCCCAGCAGGCGCTGGCGGCGGTAATCCTGCCAGCGCTGATGTTCAGCCGGCGCGAGGCTGTCGGGATGGTTGCGCGCGCGGTAGCGGAACAACAGCTCTGGCAGGCGCGGGTCGCGGAAGCGGCCTTCCAGCGCGGCCAGCTGCTCCGGTGCGGTGGTGCGTGCCAGCGCAAGCAGCGGCTTGTCACCGTTGCCGAGGAAGCCGTCGTACAGCGAGGCATCGACGTCGGCCACGGTTGCCGCGCGCGGTTGGTTGTAGACCTGGCGCGCCTTCTCGGCCAGCGCCGGGGCGAATTCGCGCAGGCGCTCGACCTTGGCTTCGATGGCCGCAACGTCCAGGCCCAGGCGCTCGTGGTCGTCGACACGCAGGTGGTTCCAGGCGATCAGTGCCGGCACCTTGTTCAGATGCACTTCCTTCAGCGGTACCCGCGCAACGCCTTCGGGCAGCTCGCTGGCGCGCATGTACAGGCGCTGTGCGATCACCTCGGCCGGCAGTTCCAGCAGATCGTCGATCTCGCCTTCCAGGTCGAACACGATCACCCGGTTGTTGATGGTCGGGTGCATGGCCAGCGGCAGCACCGGTGCCGCGCACAGGCGGCTGGCCGGGTAGCGCATGGAAATGTGCAGCACCGGCTTCATCGCGGCCACGTCCAGCAGGCCGCCGACGAAGCGCTTGTCACGCAGCTTCAGGGCGTAGTCCCACAGGCGCGGCTGCGACTGCTTGAACAGGCGGGCCATGCCGATGGTGGCGCGCACGTCTGAGAGTGCTTCGTGCGCATCGCCTTCGCGCACGTTGTTGGCCTCTGCCAGATGCTCGAGCTTGAACGAGGTGGCGCCGTCTTCGCGCAGCGGCCATTGGATGCCATCCGGGCGCATCGCGCGCATCAACCGCAGCATGTCCAGCAGGTCCCAGCGCGAATTGCCATTGCGCCACTCGCGTTCGTACGGGTCGTGGAAGTTGCGGAACAGGCCGTAGCGGACGAACTCATCGTCGAAGCGCAGCGTGTTGTAGCCCAGCGCGCAGGTGCCGGGGCGCGACAGCTGCTCGTTGATACGGTCGAAGGCTTCGGCCTCGCTGATGCCTTCGGCCAATGCCTGCTGCGGAGTAATGCCGGTCACCAGCGTGGCCATCGGTGAGGGCAGCAGGTCATCGGCCGGGCGCACGAAGAAGCTGACCGGGGTATCGATCTCGTTGAGGTCGGCGTCGGTCCGGATCGCGGCGTACTGCGAGATGCGCGTACGCCGCGGGTCCTGACCGAAGGTTTCCAGGTCGTAGAACAGGAAGCTGTCAGCCATCAGTGCGCGCCCTCCAGGACCGGCAGCTGCGCGTGGATCTGCGCTTCCAGTGCCGCCCAGTCGATGTTGTCCAGTGAATCGTGACCTGCGGTGGCCGCGACCAGCATCCCGCGCTGCACTTCGGTGCGGTGCAGCGCCTCGGCGTACGGCGTGTGCAGGAAGGTGACCATGGTGTAGTGCGGCACGAAGCGGGTCGGCCAGCGACGCTGCAGCTCCTGCTCCAGCTCGCGCTGCAGCAGGAAGGTCGGGTCGGCCACCCGGTCGCGCATCTCCAGATAGTTTTCCAGCGCCATCTGCTGGATCGCGCGCGCGTTTGGCTTGCGCTCGGCTTCGAACGCGGCGAACGCACCTTCCAGATCATCGGCCTCCATCAGGTGACGGGCCAGCGCAACGCAGTCCTCGAACGCGCAGTTCATGCCCTGGCCGTGGAACGGCACCATCGCATGCGCGGCGTCGCCGATCAGCACGGCGCGGCCCTGTTGGTGCCAGCGTTCCAGGGTGAGTGTGCCGAGCAGGCCTGGCGGGTGCTGTTCCCAGTCCGCACGCAGGTTCGGAATCAACGGCAGGGTGTCGGCGAACTCGCGTGCGAACAGCGCTTCGGCCTGCGCGCCGGTGTTGACCGTCGCGAAGCTGGGATCGCCCTGGTTGGGCAGGAACAGGGTGACGGTGAAGGTGCCTTCGTGGTTGGGCAGGGCGATGCACATGTAATGGCCGCGTGGCCAGATGTGCAGCGCATTGCGCTCGATGCGGAAGCTGCCGTCGGCGGCCGGCGGGATCTCCAGCTCCTTGTAGGAGTGGTCGAGGAAGGCGATATCCTCGCCCAGCGGCGCACGGCGGTTCATCGCCGCGCGCAGTGCCGAACCGGCGCCGTCGGCACCGATCAGGGTGTCGAAGCGGATGTCGTGCGGGCTGTCGTCGCGGTCATCGATGAAACGCGCGTAGCCGGCGTCGAAATCAACGGTGTGCAGGCGGCGATGGAAGTGCACGGTGGCGCCGGCCTGTTCGGCCAGCTCCAGCAGCGTGGTATTCAGATCACTGCGGTGGATCGACCAGATCACTTCGCTGTCATCACGGCCATAGCGCTGCAGCTGCGGTTCGCCCTCGCGTGGGTGCACCATGCGTCCGCGCATCATCACCGCGCGCGCCATCACTTCGTCCTCCACGCCCGCCTGGCGCAGCGCATTGCGCCCGCGCTCGGCCAACGCCAGATTGATCGAGCGGCCGCTCTCGTAATCGGCCACGCGCGGATCACCGCGGCGTTCGTACAGGGTGATGCGCCAGCCTTGGCGTGACAGCAGGATGGCCAGCAGGGACCCGGCGAGGCCGGCACCGATAATGCTCAACGAGCGGGAAGCGTGTGCGATCAACGAACTGTCCAGCAGTAGGGGAGGGGCCGGCTTAGAGGCCGGCCCAGGCTTCCACTTCCTCGACGAAGTGGTGCACGTCCAGGTAGCGGTTGTAGAGCGGGGTGGGCGAAATACGGATCACGTCGGGCTCGCGCCAGTCGCCGAGCACGCCGATGCCGCGCAGGTGTTCGAATAGTGCGCGGCCACGTTCGCGGCCACCGATCACGCGCAGCGACAGCTGGCAGCCGCGGCGCTGCGGGTCAGCCGGCGTGATGATGTCCAGCACGCTGGACAGGCGCGCGCGCACCAGCGCTTCGAGCATGCCGGTCAGCGCCAGCGATTTGCTGCGCAGCGCCTCCATGCCGGCGCGCTCGAACAGGTCCAGCGAGGCGCGCAGCGGTGCCAGACCGAGGATCGGCGGATTGCTCAACTGCCAACCTTCGGCGCCGATGGCGGGTGTGAACTGCGGTGCCATCTGGAAACGGGTGGACTCTTCATGGCCCCACCAGCCGGCAAAGCGCGGCAGGCTGGTGTCGCGATGGTGGCGCTCGTGCACGAAGGCGCCGGCAACCGCGCCCGGGCCGCTGTTGAGGTACTTGTAATGGCACCACACGGCGAAATCGGGTGCGACGTCATGCAGGCGCAGCGGCAGGTTGCCGACCGAGTGCGCCAGGTCGAAGCCGATGCGCGCGTCCTGCAGGCGCGCGGCGCGGGTGATCGCATCGAGGTCGAAGGCCTGACCGGTGCGGTACTGCACGCCCGGCCACAGCACCAGCGCCAGGCGCGGGCCGTGTTCGGCGATGGCGTGCTCGATCGCGGCCAGCGAAATCGTGCCGTTGGCTTCGTCCGGCTGCACTTCCACCAGGCACTCGGCCGGGTCGAAACCATGGAAGCGGATCTGTGCTTCCACCGCATGACGGTCGGTCGGGAATGCACCGGCTTCCATCAGGATCACCGGGCGCTCGGCCGTGGGCCGGTAGAAGCTGACCATCATCAGGTGCAGGTTCACGCTCAGCGTGTTCATCGCCACCACTTCGCTGGGCAGCGCACCGACCACACGGGCCAGCTGCGCGCTCACCAGGCGGTGGTAGGACAGCCATTGCGTCGGGCCGGTGAAGTGGCCTTCCACCGCCAGCTCGCCCCACTGCTTCATCACTTCCTGCACGGCCGCCTGTGCGCCACGCGGCTGCAGGCCCAGCGAGTTGCCGACGAAGTAGGTCTGCTCGCCGCCACCGTGGCGCGGAATCAGGAATTCATTGCGCAGCGGGCGCAGCGGATCGGCGGCGTCCAGGGCAATGGCGTGGGTGCGGCTGAGCAGGTCGGACATGATCGGGCAACAGGCTGCAACGGGACCGCCAGTGTAGCGCCTGGGCCAGGGCCCGGTAGCAGCCGACCCGGCACCAGCGCCGCATGACCCGGTAGTCGCCAACCTTGGTTGGCGCATGTACAAGCGAGCGCCCACCAAGGTGGGCATCTACCAGAGCGGGGGCGAGCAAGCGCCCACCGAGGTGGGCGACTACCGTTCGATGGTTCAGCCCGCGGCTGGCGTCGGCAGCGGATCCACGTGCCCGCATTCGCTGCAGGTGCGCAGTTCCAGGCTGGCGTGGTAGCGCGCGAATACCTTCGGCAGGTCGGTTTCGATGTTCTGCAGCGGGAAATACTCTTCGTGCAGCTTGTGGTTGCAGCGTTCGCAGTGCCAGATCACGCCGTCCATCTCATGCGGCAGGCGCTTGCGCTCGACCACCAGGCCGATACCACCGGGCGGGCGCCGCGGCGAGTGCGGCACCTTCGCCGGCAGCAGGAAGATCTCGCCGGCACGGATCGGAATATCACGCACCGCGCCGTCTTCCTGCACCTTCAGCACCATCTCGCCTTCGAGCTGGTAGAACCACTCCGGACCTTCGTCGTAGTGGTAGTCGGTGCGCGAATTCGGCCCGCCCACCGCCATTACGATGAAATCGCCGTTGTCGATCATCTTGTTGCCCACCGGCGGCTTCAGCAGGTGGCGGTTTTCTTCGATCCAGGCGTGCAGGTTGATCGGCGAAGCGAGCATGGTGGTCTTCCGTAGGGAATCAGTCGCGCTTGCCCTTGCGCGGGACGTAGGACAGGGCCTTTTCATAGGCTGGCTGCAGCTCTTCCTGTGAACCGACGTCGATGCCCATCTCGCGCACGCGTCCGTCCTTCAGGCTGTAGACCCAGCCATGCACCATCAGCTTCTGGCCGCGGGCCCAGGCGTCCTGCACGATGGTCGAGCGGCACAGGTTGGCAACCTGCTCGATTACGTTCAGTTCGCACAGGCGCGCGTGCTTGAGCTCATCGGTCTCGATCGCATCGAGGATGCCGGTGTGCTTCTGCATCACATCGCCCACGTGGCGCAGCCAGTTGTCGGCCAGGCCGACGCGGGTGTTGTGCAGGCAGGCATGCACACCGCCGCAGCCGTAGTGGCCGACGATCAGGATGTGCTTCACCTTCAACTGGTCCACCGCGTACTGCACCACGCTCAGGCAGTTCAGATCGGTGTGGGCGACCACGTTGGCCACGTTGCGGTGCACGAACACTTCGCCCGGGGCCATGCCGATGATCTGGTTGGCCGGCACGCGCGAATCGGAACAGCCGATCCACAGGTATTCCGGGTGCTGCTGCTTGGCCAGCTGGTGGAAGAACTCAGGGTCTTCCTTCTCGATGCGGTCGGCCCAGTCGCGGTTGTTCTGCAGCAGCTTGTGGATGTCTTTCATGTACGGGTCCCTGGCGTCGGGTGGGGGCGCGCCGCAGCCATCCGGCTGCGTCGTCGCGGGAATCTGGGGCGTTCAGTCGCTGCGGGCGGCCTGTTCGCGGTGCCAGCGCATCCACTGCGCCAACTCGGTGGAAGCGGGGGTGCCCAGCTGTTCCAGTTCGGTGATCACTGCGCGCTGGTTGGCATCGGGATGGTTCTGGCTCAGCTTGAGCTTCAGCTGCACGTGTTCGACCTGGAAACGGAAGCCAACGATGGCGCGCAGTTCCGGGCCGTGTTCGGCACGCGTGGCATCGAACTGCCAGGCCTGGCCGACACTGGCTTCGAAATGGTCGCTGATCGTACCCACCAGTTCGGCCAGCGCATCAGTGTCGTCAAAGGTCTGCAGCTGGCCACGCAGTTCGGCGGCGGCGTAGTTCCAGGTCGGCACCCGCGCCGCAGGTTCCTTGTCCGGATACCAGCTGGCCGAGACATAGCCGTGCGGGCCGTCGACCAGCACCTTGGCCGCGCCGCTGTGGCGCGACTGCGGGTTGGCGCGGGCCCAGTGGCCGCGCAGTTCGATCTGTTCGCCGTCACGCCGGTACAGTACCGGCATCCGGGTCAGCTCCGGCAGGCCATCGTTACCGGGCGTGAGCACGGTAACGAACGGGTCGCGCGCCAGCAGGCGGTCCAGCCAGAGCAGGTCGGTCTCGGCGAAGGCGCGCGGGGTGAACATGCCGGGGTCAGGCGCGCCCGCCCAGCGACTGGATCATGCGGCCACGCAGGCCCTCGTCGCTGTCGGCCTGCGGCGGCTGCACTTCGTGCAGGCTGAAGCCGCGCACCAATGCATCTTCCTCGTCCAGGCCGTCGTACTCGACGAATTCGGCGTCGAACAGCTGCGAGCGCGCGGTGTCTTCGCTGTCATAGCTCAGCGTGTTGCCGTCGCTGTCGAGCACTTCGGCGGTGCCGGCCGGGCGCACGCGCAGGCGCGCCCAGATCAGGGTGTTGCCGAGGCTGGCCAGCCACCAGCTGTCGCGCGAGGCGGTGATGTCATTCATGGATGTGTTACCAGAGCGAGGCCAGCCAGAGCAGGGCGGCCATGCCCAGTCCGGCCAGCAGGGTCAGCAGCGATACCCAGGCCGGCGTCGCCAGCCCGGACAGCGAGCGGTCCGGCTGCTGGCGATAGTCACGGCGCAGCAGCCAGGCCAGGGCATCGGGCTTGAGGAAGGCGCCGCTGCCAAAGCGCGCGGCGAGCGCCGGATGGCGGTCGCGCACATGCACCAGGGTCAGCGGCCAGAAGATCACGAAGGCACTGAACCCGGCCACTGCAACGCCGACGAAACAGAGGGCGAAGAACAGGGTCATGGGAGCGGTACCTCCGTGGTCGTGTGGGGCTTAGAAGTCCGCGCTGCCCGGGGCGCGCGGGTAGGGGATCGCATCGCGGATGTTGGACAGCCCGCAGACGTAGACCACCAGGCGTTCGAAGCCCAGGCCGAAGCCGGCGTGCGGCACCGAACCATAGCGGCGGAAATCGCGGTACCAGCTGTAGTGCTCACGGTCCAGGCCGAACTGGGCCATGCGCGCATCCAGCACGTCCAGGCGCTCTTCGCGCTGGCTGCCGCCGATGATCTCGCCGATGCCCGGGGCCAGTACGTCCATCGCGGCAACGGTCTTGCCGTCGTCGTTCAGGCGCATGTAGAAGGCCTTGATGTGCTCCGGGTAGTTGGTCACCACCACCGGGCGGCCGACGTGTTCCTCGGTCAGCCAGCGCTCGTGCTCGGTCTGCAGGTCCAGGCCCCATTCGACCGGGAAGTCGAACTTCTTGCCGGACTTCTGCAGCAGGCTGACCGCATCGGTGTAGTCGATGCGCTCGAACGGTGCGTTGATGAAGTCTTCCAGCTTGGTGATCGCGTTCTTGTCCACGCGCTCGGCGATGAAGGCCAGGTCGTCGCTGCGCTCGTTCAGCACCGCGCGGAACAGGTACTTCAGGAACTCTTCGGCCAGGCGCGCGTCTTCGGCCAGGTCGGCGAAGGCGATTTCCGGCTCGATCATCCAGAACTCCGCCAGGTGGCGGGTGGTGTGGCTGTTCTCGGCGCGGAAGGTCGGGCCGAAGGTGTAGACCTTGCTCAGCGCCAGGCAGTAGGCCTCGACGTTCAGCTGGCCGGACACGGTCAGGAACGTTTCCTTGCCGAAGAAGTCGCGGCTGAAATCGATCGCGCCCTTCTCGTCACGCGGCAGGTTCACCATGTCCAGGGTGGACACGCGGAACATCTGGCCGGCGCCTTCGGCGTCGGAGGTGGTGATGATCGGGGTGCTGATCCAGTTGAAGCCGTTCTCGTGGAAGAAGCGGTGCACGGCCTGGGCCAGGCAGTTGCGGATGCGGGTGACCGCGCCGAACAGGTTGGTGCGCGGGCGCAGGTGCGCCACTTCGCGCAGGAATTCCGGCGACATCGGCTTGGGCTGGATCGGGTAGGTGAGCGGGTCTTCGACCCAGCCGACCACTTCCAGTGCGCTGGCCTGGATCTCGAACGACTGGCCCTTGCCCTGCGACTTCACCAGGGTGCCGGTGGCGATGACCGAGCAGCCGCTGGTCAGGCGCTTGATCTCGTCGAAGTTGGCCAGGCTGTCGCCGGCCACGACCTGGATCGGGGCGAAGCAGGAGCCGTCGCTCACATTCACGAAAGCCAGATTCGCTGAACCGCGCACCGTGCGCACCCATCCGCGTACCGTGACTTCGCCGCCTTCCGGGATCTTCCCGGCAAGCGCATGTTCAACGCTGACCACCGTCATGACTTGAATCCTCTGCTGATCGACTCGATCTGTGAACACGGGAGTTTACCGGTTGCAGCGTTCTGCTTGCGAGGCATTTTTCGCGGCAACGGCTCCTTATAATGTCCCCGTACCTCTGGAGTAGCCCCATGGCCGTCAGCCTGACCCCCATTGCCTTCGAGCGCGTGCAGCGCTTTGTCGCCCAGACCCCCGGCGCGCTGGGCCTGCGTTTCGGCGTGACCAAGACCGGCTGCTCGGGCTGGGGTCACATCACCGACCTGGCCCGCGACGAGCGCGAGGGCGATACCGTGTTCGACCAGGACGGCGTGAAGATCTACGTCGACGCCAAGAGCCTGGCGCTGGTGGACGGCACCGTGATCGACTTCGGCAAGCACGGCCTGAGCGAGACCTTCACGTTCAGCAACCCCAACGCCACCGCCGAGTGTGGCTGCGGCGAGAGCTTCACCACCGACGCCGACAAGGCCTGAGGGCCGGTTCTGGTGCCCGCCGGGCGTGGCCCGGCGCTACCAGGGCGAGGATCCATGGATGGAACGACCGCTTTTCATATATCACCCCAATGCCTACGCCCTCTCCTTCGAAGAAGTCGACGGGGTCTGTGACTGCTGCGGGCAACGGCGGACGCTTCGTTACCGAGGGCCGTTCTACACGTGCCTGCGTCCCGATTACCTGTGCCCCTGGTGTATCGCCGATGGCAGGGCGGCGGCCAGTTACGAGGGCGAATTCACCGGCTGGAGCGATATCGAGGGGGTATCCCCGGATCCGGCCGATCCGCCGCCGACCATCGCTCGTGAGCTGCTGCTGGAGATCTGCGAGCGCACCCCGGGCTACTCGTCCTGGCAGCAATCGGTCTGGCTGAGCCATTGCGAACGACCCTGCGCCTTCCTCGGTTTCGCCGGCAGCGGCGATCTGCTGCCGATCCTCGATCAGGTCCGGCCCGATGTGGCGGCGGTCAATCCACGCGACGCCGACTGGGTACTGGCGCACCTGAGCCGGGACGGGATGATGGTCGGCTGCCTGTTCCAGTGCCTGGAATGCGGCCAGCATCGCCTTCACGTCGACCTGGGGTGAATCCAGGCGGATTCGTGGAGCGTGCGGGGCTTCGGTAGCAGCCAGCTTTGGTTGGCATGAGGGCTGCTCCCCGGTTCAGGTTGCCCTGTGGACCGCCGGTTGCCCGGCCACCCCATCTGCGCCATAATGCGCGGCTTCCTGCCTTCCTGGCGGGAATCCTTGCCCCACCGCGGTATCAACGGCGGGGGGCTGTCCGGCCGCAAGGCCACATCCGAAAGGTAGAAAAACATGAGTCGTCATTACGAAATCGTGTTCATGGTCCACCCGGACCAGAGCGAGCAGGTCCCGGCCATGATCGAGCGCTACAAGTCGCTGGTCGAGAACGGCAACGGCACCATCCACCGTCTGGAAGACTGGGGCCGCCGCCAGCTGGCGTACCCGATCCAGAACCTGGTGAAGGCCCACTACGTGCTGCTGAACATCGAAGCCGACCAGGCCGTGCTGAACGAGCTGACCGAAAGCTTCCGCTTCAACGACGCCGTGCTGCGCAACCTGGTCATCAAGCGTGACGAGGCTGACACCGAGCAGTCGCTGATCATGAAGAGCAAGGACGAGAAGGGTGACAAGCCGGAGCGCGGTGAGCGCCGTCGTCGTGACGACGAAGAAGGCGAGTCCACCACCACCGCTGACAACGAAGCCGGCGACGACGCCGCTTCCGCCGCCTAAGGAGCCTTCCCATGTCCAAGTTCTTCCGTCGCCGCAAGTTCTGCAAGTTCACGGCTGAAGGTGTGAAGGAGATCGACTACAAGGATCTCAACACCCTGCGCCAGTACCTGACCGAGAACGGCAAGATCGTGCCGAGCCGCGTCACCGGTACCAAGTCGAAGTACCAGCGCCAGCTGGCGACCGCCGTCAAGCGCGCTCGCTTCCTGGCCCTGATCCCGTACACCGACAACCACGACGTCTGATGCCAGCGGGGGCGGCCCGGCGCCGCCCCCGCTGTGCCAGCTATTCGGACAGCCTTTGTTGCGGGGCATCGCCTCGCTAACGAATAACTTATCTGGAGCAATACCATGCAGCTGATCCTCCTGCAGAAAGTCACCAACCTCGGCAACCTGGGCGACCTGGTCGACGTGAAGCCGGGCTACGGCCGTAACTTCCTCGTGCCGCAGGGCAAGGCCGTGCCGGCCACCGAGAGCAACAAGGCCGAGTTCGAAGCCAAGCGCGCCGAATACGAAGCCAAGGCCCAGGCCATCCACGCTGACGCCGAAGGCCGCAAGGCCAAGCTGGAAGGCGCGAGCGTGACCATCGCCGCCAACGCTTCGACCGAAGGCAAGCTGTACGGCTCGGTTGGCCCGCGCGACATCGCCGAGGCCTTCACCGCCGCCGGCCTGCCGCTGGAAAAGAGCGAAGTCATCCTGGGCGAAGGCGCCTTCCGCAACATCGGCGAATACGACGTGCTGGTCCACCTGCACGCCGACGTCGAGACCACCGTCAAGGTCGTCGTCGTCGCCGAAGCCTGATCCCACGCCGCAAGGCCTGGCATCACCGCAGAACGGGCGCCCGCAAGGGTGCCCGTTTTGTTTTGGGCGAATTTGGACATGTAGAGTCGAGCCATGCTCGACTGATTGCTCAGGTCGTCTGGATGACGAATCGACCGCAGTCCATTGAAGGTGCGGGAATGTTGCGTTCAAGCAATAGATAGCCCATTCCACCGGCGAGGATTCCTCGATGTGTGGGTGCTGCCCGGTTCAATCGGAAACCGTTGATCTGGAGGATGAACTCCCGCCCTTCAGCGCAATCGTCCTGAAGCCAAGCTGGAGTTCCGCCGATCTTGGCGATTCCGTTGTCGGCGTCGTCCGGGATGGAGGCTGCGGCGGTGGTGATCAGACGCGGTTCAAAAGAGGGCGCTGAGCTGTCTGCGCCGGGTTCGTCGGGCGCGTAAGCGATGACACGGCCGCCAGTCAGTAGAGCGGTTTCGATGTAGGCATCATCAATAACGTCATAAGGCGTGAAGATCGACACGCAGAGGTGAGCTCTGATTGCGATCTTCGGGATGTGCGTTTGAATGAAGGGCGCAGGAAGGCTCGCAAGATGAAGCATCGGCTTCCCCTTTGCGTCGCAAGGCCAAAGAGTATTGGGAGGCAGGTATGGTGCGCCTCCCAAAAAAGCGCAGCCCGGAGCTTGGCCATAATTTTCGAATGCAAGTTCTCTGTACATGGATGAGTCCGATGGCGTTGAAGGCCGAGCCAGCGATGACCTGTTCTTGTCCGGTCTGATGAGTCATGGCCGGCCGAGGTCGGGTAACTGACTTGGCCCGTCTCTCAAGTCGTCTGGATGACGAATCGACCGCAGTCCATCGAAGGTGAAGGAATGTTGCGACCTAGCAACAAGTAGCCCATCCCGCCGATCAGAATGCCTCGATGCGTTGGTGCTGCCGTATCAAGATCGAATGCGTCGAACTGAAGGACGAACGCCAGATCCTCCGTTTCGTCATCCTGCAGCCAGTACGGTCGCCCACCAATCTTTGAGCTTCCATGAGGTGCTTGGACCTCAGCCATCGCCGTCCCGGCGCAAATGCGGAGCGGCCCAATTGGCGCGCAGGGAGAGTCTCTTGGTTCATGCCCAGGCCAGTGAGCAATCACGCGACCGCCCTGGTTCATGGCTTCTTCGAATCTCTGCTCACCCGAGCTGACGTAAGGCGTGAAGATCGAAATGATCAGTCCGGGCGCGATAGCCAGTCCGGGGACCTGGCTTCGAATGAATGTGGCAGGAAAACTGGCCAGGTGAAGCAGCGCGTGTCCATTGATGCTGGTTGGCCAAGGAGCTTGGGCCTCCAGCCAAGCGGTTCCCCCGAGCACGGGAGCGGTCTCCACATCGTCGGCGGGGGTAAATGTAAGCGGTCGGTACATCGCTCCATCTTGCACAGGTTCTGTTGAGTTGAACTGCGCCCCGGCTGATTAATCAATAAATATCAATAGCTTGCGGTTGGATTGTTGGCTTGGAAATCCGTTGCGCCGGGTGCGAGGCGACATCTGGCCCCATTTCAAGCGCCTTGCGCGCCGGTCATCCCGCCCGTGGAACATTCGCACCGTTATACTCATTCCATTGTGTCACCCTTGGCTTCATTGAATTCTTTTGAAATCAATGGCTTGAGGTGCTGGCTGACCTGACATCCACAATACGGACGCCCCCAAGGCGCCTGTTGGAACCCAATCACGCCATGCGTCTTTCCACGATCAAGCTGTCCGGCTTCAAGTCGTTCGTCGATCCGACCACCCTGCACCTGCCGACCAACATGACCGGCGTGGTGGGCCCCAATGGCTGCGGCAAGTCGAACATCATCGACGCCGTGCGCTGGGTCATGGGCGAGAGTTCGGCCAGCCGTCTGCGTGGCGACTCGCTGACCGACGTGATCTTCTCCGGCTCCAATGCCCGCAAGCCGGTCTCGCAGGCCACCGTCGAGCTGATCTTCGACAATTCGGACCACACGATCTCGGGCGAGTACGCCTCGTTCAACGAGATCTCGGTCAAGCGCACGGTCAGCCGCGACGGCACCAGCAACTATTACCTCAACGGCACCAAGTGCCGCCGCCGCGACATCACCGACCTGTTCCTCGGCACCGGCCTGGGCCCGCGCAGCTACTCGATCATCGAGCAGGGCATGATCAGCCAGATCATCGAGGCGCGCCCGGAAGACCTGCGTGTGTACCTGGAAGAGGCGGCCGGCATCTCCAAGTACAAGGAGCGCCGCAAGGAAACCGAGACCCGCATCCGCCACACCCGCGAGAACCTGGACCGGCTGGGCGACCTGCGTGACGAGATCAGCAAGCAGCTCGAACACCTCAAGCGCCAGGCCAAGCAGGCCGAGCAGTACCAGGCCCTGCAGGAAGAGCGCCGGGTCAAGGATGCCGAGTGGAAGGCCCTGGAGTTCCGCGGGTTGGACGGTCGCCTGTCCAAGCTGCGCGAAGGGCTGTCGCAGGAAGAGACCAAACTGCAGCAGCTGATCGCTGACCAGCGTGACGCCGAGGCCCGCATCGAGACCTCGCGCGTGCGCCGCGAAGAGGCCGCCGACGCGCTGAACACCGCGCAGGCTGCGGTCTACCAGGTCGGCAGCACGCTGGCGCGTCTGGAGCAGCAGATCCAGCACCAGCGCGAGCTGTCGCAGCGCCTGCACAAGGCGCGCGACGAGACGCGCCAGGCGTTGGCCGAACTGGGCCAGCACATCAGCGGCGACGAGGCCAAGCTGAGGGTGCTGCGCGAAGCGGTGGAGGCCGCCACCCCGCAGCTGGAAGAGCTGCAGGAAGAGAACGAGATCAAGCAGGAAAGCCTGCGCGAGGCCGAAGACCGGCTGGCTAGCTGGCAGCAGCGCTGGGAGCAGCACACCTCGCAGAGTTCGGAGGCCTCGCGCGCCGGCGATGTCGAGCGCACGCGCGTGGACTACCTGGACAAGCAGATCCTCGACGCGGATCGGCGTCGTGAAGCGCTGGCCGCCGAACGCGCCGGCCTGGACGTGGACGCGCTGGAAGAAGCCTTCGAGCAGCTGCACCTGCAGCACGACACGCAGAAGACTGCGCTGGATGAATTGAGCGAAGACGTCGAGCTGCGCAAGCAGGGCGTGGCGGAAGTGCAGGAACAGCAGCGCAATGGCCAGAACGAACTGGCCGAACTGCGCAAGCAGGCCAACGGCCTGCGCGGTCGCTTGGCCTCGCTGGAAACCCTGCAGCAGGCCGCGCTGGGCCAGGAGCAGGGCGCTGCCGTGGCCTGGCTGAAGGCGCGTGGACTGGATTCGGCAGCGCGTGTAGGCGAACGCCTGGACGTTGATGCCGGCTGGGAAAACGCGGTGGAAAGCGCGCTCGGCCAGTTGATCGAAGGCGTGCTGGTTGATGATCCTGCCAGCCTGGTCGACGCGCTTGGCGAACTTGGCGAGGGTCACATTGCGCTGGTCGCCAACGATGGTGCGGACCTGAAGGTCGCGCCGACCTCGCTGGCCGCCCGCGTGCGTGGCCCGGCAGCGATCCGTCGCCTGCTGGTACACCTGCACGCAGCCAAGGACCTTTCCGAAGCGAAGGGGTTGCAGGGCAGGCTTCCGGAAGGCGATTCGATCATCACCCAGAGCGGCGAGCGCCTGGGCCAGGGTTGGCTGCGCGTATCGCGCTCCGGCGCGGCCCAGCAGGGCGCGCTGCTGCGCGAACGTGAGATCAACGAACTGCGTGAGCAGATCGAGCAGCTGCAGGACCGCGAGGCCGAGCTGGAAGAACAGCTGAGTGGTTTCCGTGAGCAGCTGCACGCCGCCGAGCAGCAGCGCGAAGACGCGCAGCGTGCGCTGTACCAGGCCCATCGTGCGGTCTCTGAACTGGCTGGCCAGTTGCAGGGCCAGCAGGGCAAGGTGGAAGCGGCGCGCACGCGCATCGACCGCATCGAAGGTGAGCTGAAGCAGTTGCAGGAAACGCTGGAGGCCAACAACGAGCAGGCGCGTGAAGCGCGTTCGCGGTTGGAGAACGCGGTCAGTAGCATGGGCGACCTGGAATCGACCCGGCAGCGGCTGGAGGGCGAGCGCCGCCAGCTGACCGAGGCGCGCGACCTGGCCCGCGACGCCGCACGTGCGGTGCGTGAGCGCTCGCATTCGCTGGCCCTGACCCTGGAATCGCAGCGGGCACAGCTGGCTTCACTGAGCCAGGCGTTGGAACGCATGGGCACCCAGCGCGGGCAGTTGGATTCGCGCCTGGGCGAACTGCATTCGCAGCTGGATGAGGGCGATTCGCCGGTCGAATCGCTGCAGGCCGAGCACCAGAACGCGCTGGAAGAGCGCGTGCGCGCTGATCGCGTGCTGACCGAGGCGCGCACGCTGCTGGACGGCATCGACGCCGAGCTGCGCAATTACGAACAGACCCGCCACCAGCGCGACGAACAGGCACTGGCCCAGCGCGAACGCATTTCGCAGCGCAAGCTGGACCAGCAGGCGCTGGTGCTCAGCGCGGAGACCCTGCAAGGCGCGGTGGAGAAGGCGGGATTCGTGCTGCAGGACGTACTCAATGCACTGCCCGAGGACGCCCGCCTGGGCGACTGGGAGCAGGCCGTGCACCAGATCGATGGCCGCATGCGCCGGCTGGAGCCGGTCAACCTGGCCGCCATCCACGAATACGGCGAGGCCTCGCAGCGCTCGGACTACCTGGATTCGCAGCACACCGACCTGACCACGGCGCTGGAAACCCTTGAGGATGCGATCCGCAAGATCGACCGCGAGACCCGCGGCCGCTTCAAGGACACCTTCGACCGCGTCAATGCCGGCGTGCAGGCGCTGTACCCGCGCCTGTTCGGTGGCGGCCACGCCTACCTGGAACTGACCGGTGAAGACCTGCTCGACACCGGTGTGACCATCATGGCGCGCCCGCCGGGCAAGCGCGTGTCCAGCATCTCGCTGCTGTCCGGCGGCGAGAAGGCGATGACCGCAGTGGCGCTGGTGTTCGCCATCTTCCAGCTGAATCCCGCACCGTTCTGCCTGCTGGATGAGGTGGACGCGCCGCTGGATGAAGCCAACGTCGGCCGGCTGGCCAACATGGTCAAGGAAATGAGCGAGAAGGTGCAGTTCCTGTTCGTCAGCCACAACAAGGCGACGATGGAGGCCGCGCACCAGCTGTCGGGCGTGACCATGCGCGAACCGGGCGTCAGCCGCCTGGTCAGCGTGGACCTGGAAGAAGCCGCGCGATTGGCGGGCGCGGCCTGACGTGCCATCCTAGTTACCTGAATGAACTAGCCGGAGAACCTATCGAATGTCCGACACGGCACTGTTGCGCATCGGCATCCTGGCCGCCGGCCTGCTGTTGATCGCCGCGATCTTCCTGTTTGGCCGTCCGAAGAAGAAGCCCCAGGGGCGCCGCGTGGAAGGCGCGGAACCGACCAGCGGCGAGCGCCGCGAGCCGGTGCTGGGCGAAGACGGCGTCACCGTGGCCGATGGCCGCGTCGAACCGGGTATGGGCACGGAAGGCGAGCAGGCCGAACTCGGCCTGGGCGAAACCGACCCGGGCGCGAGCGACCTCGGCAAGCGTGCCACCCAGGATTTCGACAAGATCGTCTCGCTGTTCGTGGCCGCCCGGGCTGGCGAACAGCTGCGTGGCGAAGACATCGTGGTGGCGGCGGAGAAGACCGGCCTGGTGTTCGGCCATATGAACGTGTTCCACCGGCTGGTGGAAGGCCATCCCGAGCGCGGCCCAATCTTCTCGATGGCCAGCATCATGAAGCCGGGCAGCTTCGACATGGCCAACATCCGTGCCATGGAGACCCCGGCCATCGCTTTCTTCCTGACCTTGCCGGCGCCGCTGACCGCGCTGGACGCCTGGGAGAAGATGCTGCCGACCGTGCAGCGCATGGCCGAACTGCTGGATGGCGTGGTGCTGGATGACAGCCGCAATGCCCTGGGCCGCCAGCGCATCGCACACATCCGTGACGAGCTGCGCGCCTATGATCGCCAGCACCAGGCCCCGCCGCTGACCAAGACCCCGCGCTGGTAAGCGCTATGGCGTGCCGACCAACGGTCGGCACCCACCCCGACCAACGGTCGGCACCCACAACAGTAGATCCACGCCATGCGTGGATAGGGCGAACCAAGGTTCGCCCCCACCAACAGGGTCAGGCCGGTACGCCGGCCACCTTCGCGAACGCATTGCGGAACGCGGCCATCTCCTCTTCGGTGCCGACGGTCACGCGCACGCGCTGCGGCCAGATCGGCCAGCTTCGCCCAATCACCACGCCGTTGTCGGCCATTGCCTTGGCAAACGCGCTGCCGTCGCGTTGCACGTCGACCACGAAGCAGTTCGCTTCCGACGGCAGGCAGCTGAAACCACGCTTGCCGAGCCATGCGATGGTCGCCTGCCGGACCTTGGCATTCTGCAGGCGGCGCTGCGGAATCAACTGCGGATCGCGCAGGCTGGCCAGTGCCGCCGCCAGCGCCGGAACCGGCAGCGGGTTGTCGCCCAGGCTGGCCAGTTCGCGCAGACGCTCGGGATGTGCGGCCGCTACGCCCAGGCGCAGGCCGGCCATGCCATAAAGCTTGGAGAATGTGCGCAGCACGATCAGGTCATCGCGCTGCGCCACCTGCGCGATCAGGCTCGGCTGTTCGCTGTACTGCAGGTAGGCCTCGTCCAACAGCACGCGGGTGGACGTGGGCTTGTGGGCCAGCAGCCAGGCGAGCTCATCCGGTGGGCTGATTGATCCGGTCGGGTTGTTCGGGTTGCACACGTACAGCAGTCCGGTCGGGCGTGCGTGTGCGGCGGCGACCATCGCGCGCAGGTCATGTGCGCCGTCGTCGCGCAGTGGCACTTTCTGCACGTGCGCACCGTGTGCAGTGGCGACCTCTCCCAGCGTCTCGAAGGTCGGGTCGGCCACCACCAGTCCCGCCTGCGGGCCGGTCCATAGCACAGCGGCACGGTTCAGCGGTTCGCTGGAACCCGGATAGAGCCGTACGTGATCGGCCGGAATGCGTGCCTGTTCGATGAAGGCGTCGCGCACCTGTCCGGCCAGTGCGAAACGGTAGCGGCCGCAGCTGGCGATGCTGTCGCGCGCGGCCTGCTGGGCAGCGGGCGAGGGGCCGTACGGGCATTCGTTGAAGTTCAGTAGTACGGCGCCTTCGGCAGGGGGCGCGGCGACGGCGGCCGCGGGTTGGGCCTGGCCGAGCTGCGGCAGGCCGCTGCTGGCGACGGCGAGGCCGGCACCGGCCAGTTGCAGGAAGCGTCGACGGGAGGCGGGCAGGGTCACGGGTGGGGTTCCGAAGGGTAACCGTCGCACGCTAGCGCTGGTGGAGGTGGGCGGCAAGCTGCTTTTGTAGAGTCGAACCGTGCTCGACTGTAGATGTGCCAACCAAGGTTGGCACCTACCAGAGCGGGGGAGTGGTTGGCACCTACCAGGGCGGGGGGAAGTGGTTGGCACCTACCAGGGCGGGGGGGAGTGGTTGGCACCCACCAGAGCGGGTGAGTGGTTGGCACCTACCAGGGCGGGGGAGTGGTTGGCGCCTGCCAGAGCGAGGGAGGACCCGTCGAGCTTGGCTCGACTCTACAAAAGGCGGTGGCGTTACAGGGGCTGACAGCCGGGCGCGGTAGAATCCCCGGCCATCCCAGAACCACCGGATCCCGATGAGCCCCAGCCCCGCCGAACGCGCCGAAGACCTTCGCCGGCAGATCGCCCAGGCCAACCGCGCCTATCACGAGCTGGACGCGCCGGAGATCCCTGACGTCGACTACGACCGGATGGTGCGCGAGCTGGAAGCGCTGGAGCGCGAGCACCCGGAACTGGCCCGTGCCGACAGCCCGACCCAGCAGGTCGGTGCGCGCCCCTCCGGCCGCTTTCCGGAAGTGCGCCATGCGGTGCCGATGCTGTCGCTGTCCAATGCCTTCAGCGATGAAGAAGTGGCCGATTTCGTGCGCCGCATCGATGAGCGCCTGGGCCGTCGCAGCCTGCAGTTCTCGGCCGAGCCGAAGATGGACGGCCTGGCGATCAGCCTGCGCTACGAGGATGGTCATTTCGTGCTCGGCGCGACCCGTGGCGATGGCAGTACCGGCGAGGACGTGACCGCGAACCTGCGCGAGATCGGTGACATTCCCAAGCGCCTGCACGGCAAGGACTGGCCGGATGTGCTGGAGGTGCGCGGCGAGGTCTACATGGCCCGCGCCGACTTCGAGGCCTACAACGAACGTGCGCGGCTGCAGGGCGGCAAGGTGCTGGCCAACCCGCGCAACGCTGCGGCCGGTTCGCTGCGCCAGCTCGACCCGAAGATCAGTGCGCAGCGCAGGCTGAGTTTCTTCGCTTACGGCACTGGCGAAGTGCAGGGCGGCGAGCTGCCGGACACCCATTCGGGCACCCTGGCCCAGCTCGGTGCCTGGGGCTTCCCGGTCAGTGAGTTGTGCAAGGTGGTGGAAGGCACCGACGGCCTGCTGGGCTACTACCGCGACATCGGTGAGCGCCGCGATGGCCTGCCGTTCGATATCGATGGCGTGGTCTACAAGCTGGATGACCGTGCGGGTCAGCAGGCGATGGGCTTCGTTTCGCGCGCGCCGCGCTGGGCCATTGCGCACAAGTTCCCGGCGCAGGAACAGAGCACCACGGTGGAGGCGATCGAGATCCAGATCGGCCGCACCGGTGCCGCCACCCCGGTCGCGCGACTGGCGCCGGTGGCGGTGGCAGGTGTGATCGTGTCCAACGCCACGCTGCACAACGCCGACCAGATCGCGCGCCTGGATGTACGCGTGGGCGACAGCGTGATCGTGCGCCGCGCCGGTGACGTGATTCCGGAAGTGGTCAGCGTCATCCTCGACCGCCGCCCGCAGGGCACCACGCCGTGGCAGATGCCGACGCGCTGCCCGGTGTGCGGCTCGGAAATCGTGCGCGAGGAAGGTGCAGCCGCATGGCGCTGCTCGGGCGAGCTGTCCTGCCCGGCGCAGCGCAAGGAGGCCATTGCCCATTTCGCTTCGCGTCGTGCAATGGATATCGACGGCCTCGGCGACAAGTACATCGAAACCCTGGTCGATGCCGGCATCGTCAAGAGCGTGGCCGACCTGTACCGGCTCAACCGCGACCAGCTGCTGCACCTGAAGCTGGTGCTGGATGCCGAGGATCCGTCGGCACTGGCGGCTGCGCTGAAGCTGCATCTGCCCGCTGAAGGCAGTGGTGCGGTGCTCAATGCGGTGCTCAAGCTGGATGGCAACGATCCGGGCTGGCGCGCACAGGCGCTGGCGCAGCCGGCCAGCTTCGAATGGAACACGAAGAAGATCGCCACCAAGTGGGCCGACAACCTGATCGCGGCGATCGACGCCAGCCGTGCGGCCACGCTGGAGCGTTTGCTGTTCGCGCTCGGCATCGAGCATGTGGGCGAGAGCACAGCCAAGGCGCTGGCGCAGTGGTTCGGTGACCTGGAGCTGATCCGCCATCTGCCGTGGCCGTTGTTCAAGCGTGTGCCGGACATCGGTGGCGAAGTGGCGCGTTCGCTCGGCCATTTCTTCGAGCAGCAGGGCAACCAGCAGGCCATCGATGACCTGCTGCAGGTCGGTCAGGTGCGCATCAGCGATGTGCATGCGCCCAGTGCCAAGCTGCGCGAAGGGCTGGATCTGGCGCAGCTGCTGGTCGAATCGGAGATCCCTGGCATCACCCGCCTGCGCGCCGAAAAACTGGTCGCTGCGCTTTCCGGCGCGCAAGCAGTGCTCGACGCCGAGCATGGCCAGTTCGTCAACGCCGGCCTGCCCGATGACACTGCACGCGGCCTGGCTGCGTGGCTCGATGCAGATGGCCATGGCGCGATGCTGCTGGCGGCCGAGAAGGCGATGCAGCAGATCCTGGCCAAGGCGCCGGCGCTGGCCGAGATCGTGGCCGGCCCGCTGGATGGGCAGACCGTGGTGCTGACCGGCACCCTGGCCCAGCTCACCCGCGATGCCGCCAAGGAACGCCTGGAAGCGCTGGGTGCCAAGGTCTCCGGCAGCGTGTCGAAGAAGACCAGCTTCGTGGTGGCCGGTACCGAGGCCGGCTCCAAGCTGGACAAGGCGCAGTCGCTGGGCGTGCCGGTATGGGACGAAGACCGCCTGCTGGCCTACCTCGCCGAACACGAATGATGACCCCGCCGGGTGCCTGGCGCCCGGCATGAAACACAAAGGAACACCGATGCAGACCGCTCCGCTGGATTTCCGCCTGGCCACCCGTGCCGACGAAGAACTGTTGATCGCGTTGATGCGCGAGTTCTATGCCGAAGACAGGATCGACTTCGACGACGCGCGCGTGCGTCGCGGCGTGGACGCGCTGCTGGCCGATCCGCGCAATGGCGATGTGCTGCTGTGGCTGGACGAGGCCGCCGAGGTGGTGGGCTACGCAGTGATCGCGATGGGTTTCAGCCTGGAGCAGGGCGGCCACTTCATGCTGCTGGACGAGCTGTACGTGAGCCACCGCGCGCGCGGCCGCGGCCGCGGCAAGCAGGCGCTGGCCATCTGCGAACAGCGCGCTCGCGGGCGTGGCGTCAACCGCCTGCGGCTGGAAGTGAACCACCACAACGAACTGGCCCGGCGCCTGTACCTGGCCAGTGGCTACATCGATGACACCCGCGATCTGCTGACCCTGCCGCTGGACCACCCGCGACCGGAGGGCATCCTGTGAGCGAGGCCCTGCTGCGCGCGCTGCAGCAGCGTGCCGCGCTCAATGCGCTGGTACGCCGCTTCTTCGCCGAGCGCGACGTGCTGGAGGTGGAAACGCCGATCCTGTCGGTGGCAGGCAACACCGAGCCGAACATCGACAGCTTCCATACCGATTTCACCGGCCATGTCGATGCCGGCGGACGCCGCCGCTGGCTGCGCACCTCGCCGGAGTATCCGCTCAAGCGCCTGTTGGCGGCGGGCGTGGGTGACTGTTACGAACTGGGCCGGGTGTTCCGCAATGGCGAGGCGGGCGGCCGCCACAACCCGGAATTCACCATGCTGGAGTGGTACCGGGTTGGCTGGGATCATCATCGCCTGGTGCAGGAGACCGCAGAGCTGGTCGGCCAGGCGCTGGCGCTGGTCGGGCGCAGTGCGACCCTGCGCGTGCTGAGCTACCGCGAGCTGTTCCAGCAGCATGTGGGCGTTGACCCGTTCAAGGCCGATGAGGCTGCATTGCGGGCCGCGCTGGGTGATGTGCACATCGATCCGGTCGGTTTGACCCGCGACGACTGGCTGGACCTGTTGATGACCCATCGCATCCAGCCGCAGTTTGATAACACAGTGATGACCGTGGTCCACGATTGGCCGGCCAGCCAGGCGGCGCTTGCGCGCATCCGTGCCGGTACACCACCCCTGGCCGAGCGTTTCGAGTTGTATCTGGGCGCGGTGGAGCTGGCCAACGGCTATCACGAACTGAACGACGCCCGCGAGCAGCGCGCGCGCTTCCAGCGTGACCTGCAGCGACGACATGAACGTGGCCAGGTGCAGCCCGCGCTGGACGAGGCCCTGCTCGCCGCGCTGCCATCGATGCCGGCGTGCGCGGGCGTGGCGGTGGGGGTCGATCGCCTCCTGATGGCGATGAACCGCACGCCGCGCATCGCCGACGTGCTGGCCTACGACTTTGCCCACGCATGAGCGACGTGCGTTCCTGAACGTCAAAGACTGAACGGAATTCCGCGATTCCGCGCTTGCTTCGGTAAGCAGGATGATGCTCTTATCACGGCAGATGCCGGACACTGGCACGCAGTTCATCCATTCCTGCTGGGGAAGGCTTTGGTCAAGTGGTTTGCGGTTGTCGCTGCACCGGTTTACTCCATCGCGCTCTGGGGTGCCTGGCTGCCGTCATCGGCATCTGCCCAGCAGGCCGGCTACGACGGTGAAGTGGTGACCTGCGAATCACGCGACATGGGCTGGGTGCATTGCGATATCGATGTCAGCAACGGCGTCGACCTGGTGCGCCAGCTTTCCAACAGCAGCTGCATCCGTGGCAGCGAATGGGGCACCGACCGCAGTGGCGTGTGGGTCACGCTGGGCTGCCGCGCCGAGTTCCGCGCACGCCGCGCTGCGGGTGCCGCGCCGGTAGCCAGCGAGGGCAAGCGCCTGGTCCGTCGCGTGGTGCGTTGTGAATCCAATGGTCGCCCGCAGAGCTGTCCGGTGCGCCTGGACGGCGCGCCGGTACGTTTGTTGCGGCAGCTGTCGGCACTGCCGTGCCGGGAAGGGCAGGGCTGGGGCTACAAGCGCAATGAAGTCTGGACCAGCCGCGGTTGCCAGGGGGATTTCGAAGTGGCTGACGAGGACGGCCGATTCGTTGACGTACCACGCCGGCTGACCTGTGAATCGAAGTCGAAGAAGCGCCGCTTCTGCGGCGCCAGCATCTCGGTTGGTGCCGCCGTCTCCGAGCAGCTGTCCAGCACACCGTGCGAGGAAGGCAGTACCTGGGGCTGGAGCCGCAACGGCATCTGGGTGGACGGTGGCTGCCGCGCCGAATTCTCGGTGAATTGAGCCCGGGCAGGCTCCAACCCCGGGGGGCGTGGCCCTACAATGGGCCCATGAACACTGCCTCCGACATCGACTACGCCCGTTACGACCACATCCGCCCGATCCTCTGGACCGGCGATGCCCTGCAACTGCTGGACCAGCGCAAGCTGCCGTTCGTGGTCGAGCATGTGGTCTGCCATGACAGTGACGAGGTTGCCGCCGCCATCCACGCGTTGACCGTGCGTGGTGCACCGGCGATTGGCATTGCCGCAGCCTGGGGCGTGGTGCTGGCCGCACGTGACGTACAGGCCGCAGACGGTGCGCACGCGCTGCAGCAGCTGGAACCGGCGCTGCAGCGCCTGAACGCGTCGCGCCCGACCGCCGTCAACCTGGCCTGGGCGCTGGCACGCATGCGTCGCTGCCTGAACGCCGCCGGCGCGGACTGGAAGGCGTTGCTGGAAGCGGAAGCGCAGGCCATCGCCGAGGAAGACCTGGCCGCCAACCGCCACATGGGTGCGCTGGGCGCGGGCCTGATCGAGGCCGGCAGCGGTGTGCTGACCCACTGCAACACCGGCTCGCTGGCCACCGCCGGCTTCGGCACCGCACTGGGCGTGATCCGTGCCGGCATGGCCCAGCACCGCATCGCCCGCGTGTTCGCCGGCGAGACCCGTCCATGGCTGCAGGGTGCACGTCTGACCGTATGGGAACTGCAGCAGGATGGCATCGACGCCACCCTGATTGCCGATTCGGCCGCCTCGCACCTGATGAAGACCGGTGCGGTGCAGTGGGTGATCGTCGGTGCAGACCGCATCTGCGCCAACGGCGATACCGCCAACAAGATCGGCACCTACCAGCTGGCCATCGCCGCCCGCCACCACGGTGTCAAATTCATGGTGGTGGCGCCGTCCTCGACCGTGGACATGGAGACCGTGGATGGCAGCCAGATCGAGATCGAGCAGCGTGATCCGGGCGAACTCTACGGCGTGGGCGGTACCCGCACCGTGGCCGAGGGCATTGCCGCCTGGAACCCGGTGTTCGACGTCACCCCGGGTGAGCTGATCGACGCCATCGTGACCGAGCGTGGGGTGATCCTGAACCCGACCACCGAGAACATGCGCGCCGCCTTCGGCGGTTGAGGCGGGCAAGGGAGAACCCGGGGTCGGATCCCTTTCCGCAGGGAAGGGCTCTGACCCCTTGTTTGCCCGCATCCACGCATGGCGTGGATCTACGGGTTGGGTGCAGCCGAGCATGGGCTCGGCCCTACAGGGGCGGTTTGGGGTCCTAAGTTCCTGATTTGTGCCGGTAAAATCTCCGTAAAGGGAGGCGGGAAACGGCCTGTTGTGGTAGTATCCACAGGTTGAATCGAGGTTCCGGCGCGACCCCCTCCCGCAGAGGGCAGCGCCGGACTGGACCGCTACCAGACAACGGAACCCGAATGGCAGAAAACGCCAAGGAAATCATCCAGGTCAACCTGGAAGACGAGATGCGCAAGAGCTACCTCGATTACGCCATGAGCGTGATCGTGGGCCGCGCGCTCCCGGATGCGCGCGACGGCCTCAAGCCGGTGCATCGCCGCGTGCTGTTCGCGATGAACGAGTTGAACGCGCACAGCAACAAGCCCTACTTCAAGTCGGCGCGTATCGTCGGTGACGTCATCGGTAAGTACCACCCGCATGGCGATCAGTCGGTGTACGACACGCTGGTGCGTCTGGCACAGCCGTTCTCGCTGCGCTACATGCTGGTCGATGGCCAGGGTAACTTCGGCTCGATCGATGGCGACTCCGCCGCGGCGATGCGATACACCGAAGCGCGCATGTCGCGCCTCGCGCATGAGCTGATGGCCGACATCGACAAGGAAACCGTCGATTTCCAGCCCAACTACGACGAAAAGGAACTGGAGCCGACGGTCATGCCGACCCGGTTCCCGAACCTGCTGGTCAACGGTTCGGCTGGTATCGCGGTGGGCATGGCCACCAACATCCCGCCGCACAACCTGAGCGAATCGATCAACGCCTGCATCGCGCTGATCGACAACCCGGAAATCGATGTCGACGGCCTGATGGAATACATCCCGGGCCCGGATTTCCCGACCGCCGGCATCATCAATGGCACCGCCGGCATCGTCGCTGGCTACCGCACCGGCCGTGGCCGCGTGCGCATCCGTGCCAAGGCCGATATCGAAGTGGCCGACAACGGCCGCGAATCGATCATCGTCACTGAAATTCCTTACCAGGTGAACAAGGCGCGTCTGATCGAAAAGATCGCCGAGCTGGTCAAGGAAAAGAAGATCGAAGGCATCAGCGAGCTGCGCGATGAGTCCGACAAGGACGGCATGCGTATCTACATCGAGATCAAGCGCGGTGAATCTGCCGAGGTTGTGCTGAACAACCTGTACCAGCAGACCCAGATGGAATCGGTGTTCGGCATCAACATGGTGGCGCTGGTCGACGGCCGCCCGCAGTTGATGAACCTCAAGCAGATGCTCGAGGCGTTCGTCCGCCACCGTCGCGAAGTGGTCACCCGCCGCACCGTGTTCGAGCTGCGCAAGGCGCGCGCCCGTGCCCACGTGCTGGAAGGCCTGACCGTTGCGCTGGCCAACATCGACGAGATGATCGAACTGATCAAGACCTCGCCGAACCCGAACGAAGCCCGCGAGCGCATGCTGGCGCGCGTGTGGGAGCCGGGCCTGGTCGGTGCGATGCTGGGTGCCGCCGGTGCCGAAGCCTCGCGTCCGGAAGACCTGCCCAAGGGTGTGGGCCTGATCGAGGGCGGCTACCAGCTGACCGAGATCCAGGCCACCCAGATCCTGGAAATGCGCCTGCACCGCCTGACCGGGCTGGAACAGGACCGCCTGACCGACGAGTACAAGCAGCTGCTGGAAGTGATCGCCGGGCTGATCCACATCCTGGAAGATCCCGACCGCCTGCTGCAGGTGATCCGCGAGGAGCTGGTCAACGTCAAGGCCGAGTTCGGCGACGAGCGTCGTACCGAAATCCGCCACAGCGAAGAAGATCTGGACATCCTCGACCTGATCGCGCCGGAAGACGTGGTGGTCACCGTGTCGCATGCCGGTTACGTGAAGCGGCAGCCGGTGAGCGTGTACCGCGCACAGCGCCGTGGTGGCCGTGGCCGCAGTGCGGCGGCGACCAAGGAAGAGGATTTCATCGAACAGCTGTGGCTGGTCAACACGCACGACACGCTGCTGACCTTCACCAGTT
This sequence comes from Stenotrophomonas maltophilia, assembly GCF_002138415.1. NCBI lineage: Bacteria > Pseudomonadati > Pseudomonadota > Gammaproteobacteria > Lysobacterales > Lysobacteraceae > Stenotrophomonas > Stenotrophomonas maltophilia. The sequence goes on along the minus strand of NZ_CP015612.1, from coordinate 2,924,779 downwards.
CGGGCAAGGTGTTCTGGCTGCCGGTCTACCAGCTGCCCGAAGCCGGTTCCAACGCCCGCGGCCGTCCGATCATCAACTGGATCCCGCTGGAACCGGGCGAACGCGTGCAGGCCGTGCTGCCGGTGCGCGAGTACGCCGATGGCCAGTTCGTGTTCTTCGCCACCAAGAACGGTACGGTCAAGAAGACCCCGCTGGGCGAATTCGCCTTCCGTCTGGCGCGCGGCAAGATCGCGATCAACCTGGACGAGGGCGATGCCCTGGTCGGCGTCGGCCTGACCGACGGCGAGCGTGACATCCTGCTGTTCGCCTCCAACGGCAAGACCGTGCGCTTCGGTGAAGACAAGGTCCGCTCGATGGGCCGTACCGCCACCGGCGTGCGCGGCATCAAGATGCCGGCCGGCGAGGAAGTGGTCAGCCTGATCGTGGCCGAAAGTGCCGGTGGCATCGAGGACGACAACGAGGACGACAACGGTGTCGAGGAAGCCGCCGCCAATGGCGATGCGGTGATCGACGGCGCCGATGACGCCAGCGTGCAGTACATCCTCACCGCCACCGAGAACGGCTACGGCAAGCGCACCCCGCTGCCGGACTACCCGCGCAAGGGCCGTGGCACGCAGGGCGTGATCGGCATCCAGACCACCGAGCGCAACGGCAAGCTGGTCGCCGCGGTGCTGATGGGCTCCAGCGACGAAGTCCTGCTGATCTCCGATGGCGGCACCCTGGTGCGTACGCGTGGCTCGGAAATCAGCCGCGTCGGCCGCAACACCCAGGGCGTGACCCTGATCCGCCTGTCCAAGGACGAGAAGCTGCAGGCGGTGGAGCGCATGGATGCCTCGATCGATGAGGACGAGGACGAGGTGGCTGCCGCTGCCCCGGCCACGACCGACGGCGCACCGGCTGCTGCCAGCAGCGAGGACGCCGCGCAGGAGTGATCCTGCCGCGAGCCTGAGGTATCCGACGACGCCGGCCCAGTGCCGGCGTCGTCGTATCCGGATGCCGCACATACGCGCGCGCTTCACGCAGGGGGTGGGATAACGGCGCATGCTGCCCCCGGAGATCAACGATGTCCGCCACGCCGCAGTCCGCTCCTGCTCCCGTCCGCGCCTCCCGGCATCCTCTTGTCACCGTGCTGTCGCTGCTGCTGGTCGTGCTCGGCCTGGTCATCGGCGGCCTGGGTGCGTGGCTGCTCAGTCTCGGTGGCTCGGCCTACTATGCGATTGCCGGCCTCGGCCTGCTGGTCAGCGGCCTCCTGTTGTTCGGCAATCGCCGCAGCGGCGCGCTGCTGTACGCGCTGGTGTTCATCGGCACGCTGCTGTGGACCTGGTGGGAGTCGGGCAGCGACTACTGGCGCTGGGTGCCGCGGCTCGGGCTGGTGACGGTGCTCGGCATCGTGCTGGCGCTGCTGGCGCCGACGCTGCGCGAGCCGGTTTCAAAACGCCTGTCGCGCAGCGTGGCGGGCGTGCTGATGCTGGTGTTCGTGGCCGCCTTCGGTCTGGCTTTCGCCCCGCATGGTGAAGTGGACGGGCATCTGCCGTTCCCGGAAGGCGCAGTCAGCGCCGGACTGGAACCTACGCGCGATACCACGGGCCTGCAGCCGGCTGACCAGCCCGCCGAGGGCGATTGGCCGGCGTGGGGCCGCAGCAATGCGGGCACCCGCTATTCGCCGCTGCAGCAGATCACCCCGGCCAATGTCGCCACGTTGCAACCGGCCTGGCAGTTCCGGACCGGCGATATGCCAAAGAAGCGCTGGGGTGCCGAAACGACGCCGCTGAAGATCGGTGACCGCCTGTACCTGTGCACCGCACGCAACCGCCTGATCGCGCTTGATGCTGCCAGCGGCAAGGAGCTGTGGCGGTTCGATCCAAAGGTGAAGGACGCTTCGATTCCCTATACCGCTGCCTGTCGTGGTGTGAGCTATTACGAGCAGCCCAGCACGCCGGTTCTTGCCGATGCCACGCTGGCCGATGCCGCGGCCGATCTGGCGTTGCCCGAACCGCCGCCCAGCGTCACCGGCAGCGCTGCACCGGGCAGTCGTCCGACGTGCTGGGCGCGCATCATCGAAGGGACGCTGGACGGTCGCATCATCGCGGTGGACGCGGACAGCGGCCGTCCCTGCGCGAATTTCGGCAACAACGGCCAGGTCGACATCACCCTGGGCATGGGCGAGGTGCCGCCCGGCTACGTGTCAATCAACTCGCCGCCGGCCATCGTGCGCGGCGTGATCGTGACCGGTCATCAGGTGCTGGACGGGCAGCGCCGCGATGCGCCCTCGGGCGTGATCCAGGCGTACGACGCCATCACCGGCAAGCTGCGCTGGGCATGGGACATGGACCAGCCCGAGCGCAGCGGCCTGCCGCCGCGCGAGCAGACCTACACGCGCGGCACGCCCAACATGTGGACCACCGCCACCGGTGATGAAGCGCTGGGCCTGGTCTACCTGCCGCTGGGCAATGCCGCGGGCGACTACTGGAGCGGCTCGCGCACGGAGAACCAGAACCGCTATGCAACCTCGCTGGTGGCGATCGACGTGGCCACCGGCAAGCCGGCCTGGCATTTCCAGGCGGTGCGCAAGGATGTGTGGGACTACGACCTGGGGTCGCAGGCCAGCCTGATCGACTACCCGACGGCGGCGGGCAAGGTGCCGGCAATCCTGCTGCCGACCAAGCAGGGTGACATGTACATCCTCGATCGCCGCAACGGCCAGCTGCTGACCGCGGCCGAAGAACGCAAGGTGCCGGTCGGCGGCGTCGAACCCGAGCAGCGTTCTCCCACCCAGCTGTTTTCGCTGTACCACACGCTGCGCCGCGAACATGACCTGACCGAGCGTGACATGTGGGGCATCACCCCGATTGACCAGCTGGTCTGCCGCATCCAGTTCCGCAAGGCGTACTACGAAGGTTTCTATACGCCGCCGAGCAGCGAGCGCCATTCCATCGAGTACCCCGGCTACAACGGCGGCTCGGACTGGGGCAGCGTGTCCATCGATACGCGCCGCGGCGTGATCGTGGCCAACTACAACGACATGCCCAACTACAACCGGCTGGTGCCACGTGCCGAGGCCGACCGGTTGGGCTGGCTGCCACGCGAGAAGATCCGGTTCGACAAGGGCGGTGCCGAAGGCGCGGGCGACCCGCAGGTGGGTACGCCCTACGCCATCCAGGTCAACGCCGGCTGGCGGCTGCCGTTCACCGGCTTGCTGTGCAAGCAGCCGCCCTATGGCGGTATCCGTGCCATCGACCTGCGCACCGGCAAGCTGCTGTGGGACCGTCCGTTCGGCAGTGCGCGCGGCAACGGACCGTTCGGCATCCGTTCCGGCCTGCCGATCGAGATCGGCACGCCGAACAATGGTGGTTCGGTAGTCACCGCCAGCGGCCTGATCTTCATCGCCGCCGCCACCGATGACCTGCTGCGTGCCATCGACCTGAAGACCGGCAAGGAACTGTGGCACGCCAAGCTGCCTGCCGGCGGCCAGGCCAACCCGATGGTGTACGAGCAGGGTGGGCGCCAGTACGTGGTGATCATGGCTGGCGGCCACCATTTCATGGAAACCCCGAACGGCGATTACGTGATGGCGTTTGCGTTGCCGAGGTAACCGCAACGGGGGCGGTGGGCCGCCCCCGTTGCATGACGCTGGATCACACCGTCACCACGACCTTGCCGATCTGCTCGTTCGATTCCAGGTAACGGTGCGCGTCCTGGATCTGCGCGAACGGGAATACCTTGGCGATCTTCGGCGCCAGCGTGCCCTGGTCCAGGCCGTTGACGATGAAGGCCTTGGCACGGGCCAACGCGGCATCGTCGGAGACGATTTCCGAGTACAGATAGCCCTTCAACGTCAGCGACTTGCCCAGCACGTTGAACAGCGGGAACGGCGTGGGTTCGCTGCTCAGCGCGCCGTACTCGAGCAGGATGCCGCCACGCGCCATGGCTTCGGTCAGCGGCACGAACTGCGGGCCACCGATCGGGTCGAACACCACACGGGCGCCGGCGCCGCCGGTGATGCGCACCACTTCGGCCGCCAGATCCTGTTCCTGGGTGGCGATGACATGGGCGGCACCGGCACCATATTCGTGGATGCGGACAACCTGGCTCATGGGGGGACTCCGAGGAAGGGCCGACGAGGGCGCCGGCGAAAGGGTGAGGGCTACTGTGCGCGTAGTCTGCACCCAGAATAAGGGGTAATCTTTCGTTTCATTGAAAACGGATTGTTTGCAATGGACCTGATCGCTCCCCTGCGTTCCTTCGCAAAAGTGGCCGAGGTTGGTTCGTTCGCGGCTGCCGCCTTGGTACTGGATCTATCGCCGCAGGTGGTCGGCAAGCACATCCAGGCGCTGGAGCAGCACCTGGGCGTGCGACTGCTCAACCGCACCACGCGCAAGCAGAGCCTGACCGACTTCGGCCAGGCCTACCTGGCGCGGGCGCGGGTGATCCTGGAGGAAGTGGAGGGCGCCGAGCAGCTGGCCGAAGTGGCACGTGGACGGCCGATGGGTCGCCTGCGCATCAGTGCGCCGGTCACCTTCGGCGTGCACGCGCTTGGCCCGGCGGTGGTGGCCTACATGCAGCAGTACCCGGATGTGCAGGTTGATCTGAACCTGTCCAACAGCCTGGTAGACATCGTCGAGGACGGCTACGACCTGGTCTTCCGTACCGGAGACCTGGCCGACAGCGGGCTGGTGGCGCGGCGGCTGGGGCCGTATCCACTGGTCCTGTGTGCCTCGCCGGACTACTTGGCTTCGCGCCCGGCCATTACTCATCCCAATGACCTGAGCCGGCACGAGTGCCTGGGCTTCGCGCATTCGATCATCCGCACGCGCTGGAGCTTCTGCGATGCCGATGGCAGCGTGCTGACCGTGCCGGTGTCCAGCCGCTTCATGGTCAACCAGGCCGAGCCGCTGCTGACAGCGGCCGTGGGTGGTCTGGGGTTGATCCTGCAGCCCTACGAAATGCTTGCCGCTGCGCTGGAGCGTGGTGAGCTGCTGGAAGTGCTGCCGGACCATGTGCCGGTATCGACGTGGATCAACCTGGTGTACCCACGTGACCGCCAGCTGACCCCCAAGCTGCGCAGTTTCCTGGACTTCTGTGTGGCGCGTTTCACCGAGCAGTCGATGGCAAGGCGATAGCGTGGCATCGGGTAGCAGGGTTTCCATCAACTGCGAAGGATCACGCACTCACGTTGCTTTCAGGGCTGTGCGCATTTCACCGCACGCGCGGAGTGAATGGCATCGCATCGAGGCATTCAACGTCACCGTCGAGGTGTTGCGGCGGAGTCCCTGGCGTGGATGCGGTGGGCCGATCCATCGTCTAGGATGCGCCCAGGGATACCCGCAAAGGAACTGCCATGAGGGCTGTTGGACGCCTGTTTCTCTGCAATGCACTGGCCGGTTTGGCCCTTGTGGCCACATCGGCGTTTCCGGCAGTTGGCGCAGCATCTTCCGAGCGCGAACATCCACGTGCGCAGGATGCCATCGATGACTGGCTCGCGGCGTTCAATGCGGGCAGCCTCGAGGGGTTGCAGGCATTCGCCGACAGATATGCGAAGCAGGAGGGCAGCACTCCCAAGGACTATCTCGAGTTCCGAGAGAGCACCGGCCCGCTGAGCGTGCTGGAAACACTCGAGCGCGCGCCCAGCCAGGCGAAGCTGCTGGTGATGGGCCAGCTGAGCGAACGTGCGATGCGGGTGACGGCGGTCATGGACCCGGCCAACCCGTCGCACGTGAAGCAGTTCCAGATCGAGGGCACTGAAACGCCGGACAAGTACAAGCCGACACGGGTTGCATTGCCTGCGCTGATGGCCGACGCCACAGCAAAGCTGGAGGCGCTGCGGGCGCAGGACGCGCTGTCGGGAGCGTTGCAGGTGGCGCAGAACGGCAAGGTGCTGCTGGACTGGTGCGGTGGCGGGGCCGATCGCACCGCTGGCATTCCAGTGGGCGTGAATACGCAGTTTCGCCTTGCGTCCTCCAACAAGATGTTCACTGCAGTGGCCATCCTGCAGCTGGTGCAGGAGGGCGAGCTCAGCCTTGATGACACGATAAGCAAGCATCTGCCGGACTATCCGAACAGGACGGTCGCCAACGGCGTGACCGTACGTCATCTGCTGTCACATACCAGCGGCCTGGGTGATTTCTTCGGCGACGATTTTGAGCAGTATTCCGCGTCGCTGAAGACGCTGGATGACTATGTGCAGCGCTTCGCCAAAGATGCGCCGCAGTTCACGCCTGGCAGCCAGGACGGCTACTCCAACTATGGCTTCATCGTGCTTGGGCGGATCATTGAGGCCGTCTCCGGGCAGTCGTACTACGCCTATGTGGAGCAACACATCCTGCGACCGGCAGGCATGACCGACACCGGCTTCGAGCCGGAAACAGTGAACGTCCCGCAGCGTGCCGTCGCCTACACGAAGAAGGATGGGCAATGGGTCCGTGAAACGAAGTCGCTGCCCTGGCGCGGCATGTCAGCCGGTGGTGGCTACAGCACGGTGGCCGACATGGTGAAATTCGCCGAGGCATTGCGCAGCGGAAGACTGGTCTCACCTGCATTGCTGCAGCAGGCCACCGCGGCGCAGAACCACAAGGGCTGGTACGGATTCGGCTTCGTGGTGCAGGGCGAGGGCAGGGAACACCAGTATGGCCACGAAGGCGGTGCGCCCGGATCGAACAGTGCCATTGTGGTGATGCCCGCACAGGGCTATGTGATCGTTGGGCTGGCCAATGTCGATCCGGATGCGATCGGTAACGTGGTCAACTACATCGCGCGTAGAGTGCCGCTGTGACCGCGGCAGGTGCCGGTCATTCCGGCACCCGCACCATCTTCGTCATCAAGTGTTCCACCACACCCGCCGGGTCGGCCGTGCGGCCGACATGCGTGCTCGACATCTGCACGACCGAACTGCGCTTGGCGGTGAGGAAATGGAAGCGCGCACGCGCCGGCAGCTGCGCGATCGGCCCGGCGCTGGCGTCGCCACGGCAGATCGCCACGATCGCATCCAGCCATGGCTGCAGCGCCTCCTGGTCCAGCGCTGGCGCGAAGGCGTGCAGGCGTGCCGGATCGATCTCGATGGCCGCTTCCAGATGACGCGCGCCGGGACAGGAGACGATCACCCCGACGTTGATGAATTCCTCGCGTTCCACCCGCGGTACCACGCGGATGACCGCGTAGTCATACGTGTGCAGCGTGGGCACGGATGGCCTCCTGCACGAACACCGCACGCACTTTCAGGCGATGCTTGAGATAGTCGATATAGCCTTGGCGATAGGCCTGTGGGCTGTCGAACGCGGGCTCATTCACCAGCCAGCTGTCCGGCACCAGGCCGACGATGCGCTCGATCTCGGCGTCGGTCAGGCGTGCCGCCAGTTCGGCATCCACCTCGGCGATGCGGCTGGCGAACGACAGCAGCACATGGTCACGGATCAGTACGAAGGGCTTCTCGCAGGCATCGCCGGCGTTGGCCCAGTCGTGATGGAAGTACATCGCCGCGCCGTGATCGATCAGGTACAGCCTGCGGTGCCACACCATCAGGTTGGGATTGCGCGTGGTGCGATCGACATTACTGGTGAATGCATCGAACCAGACGATGCGCGAGGCCAGGTCGGCATCCACCGGCATCGCCGCCGGGTCGTAGTTGATCGCACCGGGCAGGTAGTCCAGGCCCAGGTTCAAACCTTCGCTGGCGCGGATCAGTTCCTGGATCTCCGGATCCGGCTCGGTGCGGGCGAACTCGCGGTCCAGCTCCACGAACAGGATTTCCGGAATCGGCAAGCCCAGCGTGCGCGCCATTTCACCAGCGATCAGCTCGGCGATCAGTGCCTTCGGGCCCTGGCCGGCGCCACGGAACTTCAGCACGGCCATGCCGTCGTCGTCGGTCTCGACCACGGCCGGCAGGGAGCCACCTTCCCGTAAGGGGGTGATGTAGCGGAGGGCATGTACGGTGCGCATGCGCGCATTCTAGCGTGGGTGCCGCCAAGGGAGCGCCGGGCGCGTCCCGGCGGCTCCATGCCCTTCCCCGTCAGTGCGTCAGCGCGCCGCGCTGCTGCTCCTGCACGCGGGCCTGCTCCTGCGATACCTGATCGGCCTGCCGGTTGACCACGGCCAGCGTGTCAAGGCTTTCCTGCACGGGGCGTTGTGCGGCCTCGGCAGTGGGCGAGGAGGCGCGCAGCGAGGCTGGATCATCCAGCGCTCCCTTCACCACGAAGATGTTCTGCGCGGCGGCGGCATCTCCGGTCTGCCGGCTCAGTACCACATGGTCGACCCGGTCCAGCCCGTTTTCGCGGGCCAGCACCAGCAGGCTGGCGCTCAGGCGTTCGCTGGACGCATCGAAACTGCGTCCGTTGGCAGCATCCAGCTCCGCTACCTTGCCGCGGATCTGCTCGTGCAGCGAACGGTCACGGCCTTCTGCAAGCGGCAACGCCATTGCATCACCTGCGGAGGCCTGCCGTGCGATGATGGGGACATGTGCATGCGTGCCTTCGGTGTGGTCGAAGTAATGCAGCGTCGACGGCGAGGTGCTGGTATCGAAGTAGGGCTGGCGCAGGGACGAGCCCTCGCCGAGGTTGAGCCCGTTCTGCTCCAGCAGGCGCTCGTCCAGGCCCAGCTTCTTCAAGTTCACTTCCATCCGGCTGACGCCGTCGGGCGCTGGATTCGCGGCCTCGTATCCACTGGCCAGTTCGATCGCCTGGACGCCGTAGAAATTCTGGTAGTCCGAATTCCCATGATGGCCCAGGCCGGTGCTGACGCCCTTATCGTAATAGTGCCTGGCCATTCCTTCGATGTTGGCTGCGGTGGGGGAGATGGTCAGGTCGGCATTGAGGGTCAGCTCCGGGTGCGGTGCATAGGTGATCGGCGGGCCGGGTAGCGACTGGATGACGTCTGTCGAGCGGGTGCTGGCTTCATACAGGTCGCGCAGGGTAGCGTCCGGGTTGTTGGCACGTACCTGGCTGACCAGCGCATTCCAGCCTGCGATGTTCGAAGAGGCCTCATCGCGGCGGTTGGCCGCGAGCAGGGTGCCGATCGCCTCGGTGTAATCATGGCTGGTGGTACGGCCTGCGATCTGCTCCACGTCGGCATCGAACTGCACGTAGGCACGCTCGACATCAGCATCGTTGAAGCCGTGCTGGATCTCGTGACCGAGCACAAAGGTGACCTCGGCCGCGTCGAACCTGTCCGGCGCTGCCGGGGTCGACAAGCTGCTGGCGGGCAGGTTGATGGATTTCGTGTCGGTCTCGTAGGTGCCACCCGCATTGCTTGTGGCGGGCAACAGTTCGAAGCGTTCCAGATAGCCTGCCGCGATCGCTGCGTCCACCTGCTTGGCCAGCACGGGCGAGCCCGCGATGACGCTGCGCAGGTTGTCGACCTGGTCGCTGGTGACGTCGGTCTTGCCGGCGAACTCGCCCAGCAGGCGTTCCGTTTCTGCGGAAAGGGTCGTCATTGATGGCTCCCCTTACTGCACGGTGACAAGACGCACGCAGGCATGCGTGGCATCGCCGAGAGCGCTGGGATTTTCGGGCATCGTGTCGACCTTGATGCTCAGCTGCGGTCGATCGAAGCGGTCGTAGATCACCCGGCCGTGTTCGCCGCGCACCGTCTCGCGCTTGAAGCCGGCGGCATCCAGTGCCGAGGCGAAGTGGTTGAAGTCCACCTGGCAGATCGCCGCGGCCGAGGCCTTGCGGTCGCTGCTGGTATCGATGAAGTTCAGGTCCAATCGCGCACCGGTCGCACCACCCTGCTTCACTTCCAGGCCATAGCTCCATTCCGGCGTCAGCGTGCCGCCATAGCCGAAGTGGCCCGGGCCGAAGGTCTGCGCCGGTGCCTGCATTGCCGAAGACAGGCGTTCGACGGTCAGCTCGCGCGTGGACGTCGTTGCCTTGATCAGGTCCAGCAGGCGCGACAACAGTTGCTCGGCATTGAGCGGGGAGGGCGAAGTGGTCTCGGATACGGCGGGGGCCATGGTGTCGGTTCCTTGAGAAGTTGGCGTGCGGTCGGCGGCATGTGCGCTGGCGCAGAGCGTGGCCACAGACAATGCGATGGTCCACGGTCGTATGAATGCGTACCGGGGCATGTGCGTTCCTTGCAGATTGAAGGCTGACCCTAGGGCCAGCCGGATGAAGCAGAGGTTAAGCGTACTTGAAGCGTGGTCTTCACTCCGCCCTTCCCGTTTCGGTGGCAGCATCGGTTCCCAAGCAGCATCCACCCTGGGTGTGACCTTCAACAGGAGGCTGTCATGCCGCTACTGCGCAGCTGTCACGTTTCATCCTGCATGCTCTGCACCGCGTGGTGTTGAATCCGGTCTGATACGGCCACCTTGCCGGCACGGATGGCCGCCACCCGCAATACCTGCCACCCTTCACGCATCGCAGATCCGGCGCTGTCCTGCCGGTGCTGCGATCCAGGCATGTGCGCCTCCAGATTCCCCCTGCCTTGCCGCTGGCATTCCAGGTGCGGGAGAGCGCCATCTCCATGATGTTCCTGCAGGCTTTGGAGGTGTACCAATGAGCGACGAATACGACGGAACGCTGCCGCCCCTGGACGATGCCAAGGTTGAGGAAATGATCGGCAAGCTGGTGCTGGTCGGTGTGACCCGCTATGGCGGCGACGGACAGGTAAAGGGGCTGGAGCAGTACGCTGGTACGGTGCTGCGCATCAGCGCCGACGAGGGCGTGGTACTGGCCGACGAGAATGATGGCCACGAGCGTTATCTGCCGCCGATGCTGGACCAGTACCAACCAGCCGAGCCCGGGGAGTACCGCATGCGCACCAGTGGCATGATCGTGGTCGACCCCGACTACCTGGCCACCTGGGATCTGCACGCGCAGCAGTAGTGCCAGTCCATGCGAGGCAGGTGCCGGCAGTTCCCCGGCACCTCCCGGGGCCGCACTTTGCCCCATCCGGCCACTAGCCCTTCCGGCCCATTCACGCCAACCCCTGCGGTGCTAGATTCGGGCCATGCCCGATTCCGGGTACCCATTCACACCCCAGGGGATAAGGATGCTGATCCGTCGAACCTCTCTGGCGGCGGCCGTTGCCGTTGCCACCGTCGGCCTGATGGCCGCTGGCCCGGCGCTTGCCGATTACGTGAAGCCGCCGGAACACCTGCTCAAGGTGCTGAAGGCGCCGCCGCCGCCGACGCCGAACGTGGCCCCGGGTGGCCAGCGCCTGCTGCTGACCACCGCGCAGACCTACCCGTCGATCAGCCGCGTGGCCCAGCCTTACCTGAAGCTGGCCGGCGTGCGCCTGGAGCCGAAGAACCGCAGCCGCCATGACACGCCCGGCGGCTACGGCATTCCGGCCTGCGTGGCCGACTTCACCCTGGTTGATATCGGCAGTGGCAAGGAAACCAAGGTCAACCTGCCGCAGGGCTGCGCCACCGGCGCGCTGTGGTCGGCCGACGGCAGCCATTTCGCCTTCCAGAATGCCGTCGATACCAGCGTGCAGCTCTGGGTAGGCGATGCCGCCACCGGCCAGGTGAAGCAGGTGCCGAACGTGCAGCTGAACCCGATCTTCGGCTACACCGTGCAGTGGCTGGGCGGCAGCCAGAACCTGCTGGTGAAGCTGGTACCGGCCAATCAGGGCCCGGCGCCGTCCAATGGCGGCGTGCCGACCGGTCCGGACGCGCAGGAGTCGCTGGGCAGCAGTGGCGAAAGCAGCACCTATGAGGCCCGCGACACGCTGACCAGCGTGCATGACGAAAAGCTGTTCGCTTACTACGGTGCCTCGCAGCTGGCCGTGGTCGATACTGCCGCGGGCAGCGTGCGGCCGGTTGGGCAGCCGGCGCTGTTCAACGAGGTCAGCGCCGCGCCCGATGGCGTGCATGTGCTGACCGAATCGATCAAGGCGCCGTACTCACATGCGGTGACCTACCAGCGCTTCGCCAACGACGTGGCCGTGCTGGACGTGAGCAATGGCCGCAGCACGCCGATCGCCAGCCTGCCGCTGGCCGACCGCGTGCCGGTGCACGGCGTACCGGAAGGCCCGCGCGGTTTCGACTGGCGAGCCACCGATCCGGCCACCCTGGTCTATGCCGAAGCGCTGGACAAGGGTGACTGGAAGGTCAGCGTGCCGCATCGTGATCGCGTGCTGATGCTGAAGGCACCGTTCAACGGCAAGCCGACCGAAATCACCCGCACCGCACAGCGCTTCGAAGGCTTCGCGTGGACCGCCGATCCGGCCGTAGCCTTCCAGTACGAGAACGACGAGAACCGTCACTGGATGCAGACCCGCATCGTTGACGTGAACCAGCCGAAGAAGGAAGGCCGCCTGCTGTGGGACATGTCCAGCGATGAGCTGTACGGCAACCCCGGCAACCTGGTCTTTACCCGCCTGCCGAATGGCGCGCAGGTGGTGCGCCGTGAGGGCAACCATGTGTTCCTAAGTGGCCGTGGCGCTTCGCCGCAGGGCGACCGTCCGTTCCTGGACCGCCTGGACCTGGGCACGCTGAAGAGCGAGCGACTGTTCCGCAGCAGTGCCGACGCCTACGAACAGTTCCTCGGTTTCAGCAACACGCCGGGCCGCTACCTGACCTGGCACCAGTCAGTGATCGATCCGCCGAATGCCTTCATCCGCCAGCAGGGTGAGGCGGTGGCCGATGCGAAGGCAGGCGAGGCGCAGTTCGTGTCCACCGCGACCGCGCTGACCAAGCTGATCGACCCGACCCCGGAAGTGCGCCAGATCAAGAAGCAGCTGGTGACCTACAAGCGTGCCGACGGCGTGGACCTGTCGTTCACCCTGTACACGCCGCCGGGCTACAAGGAAGGCCAGCGTGTGCCGGCCATCCTGTATGCGTACCCGGCCGACTTCGCCAACGCCGCGCAGGCCGGCCAGGTGTCCGGTTCGCAGCAGACCTTCACCCGTCTGCAGCCGTACCGCCTGATGCTGTTGGCCGGCTACGCGATCATCGACAACGCGTCGTTCCCGATCGTGGGTGATCCGAAGAACGCCTATGACACCTACCTGGAGCAGCTGGAAGCCGACGCCAAGGCGGCGGTGGACAAGGCCGTGGACATGGGCGTGGTCGACCGCAACCGCATCGGCGTGACCGGCCACAGCCACGGCGGCCTGATGACCGCCAACCTGATCGCGCACACGAAGCTGTTCAAGGCCGGCGTTGCGACCAGCGGTTCGTACAACAAGACCTTTACCCCGTTTGGCTTCCAGAACGAGCGTCGCTCGGTGTGGCAGGCGCAGGACGTGTACCTGAAGGCCTCGCCGTTCTTCTACGCCGACAAGATCAAGCTGCCGCTGCTGCTGGTCCACGGCGAGGACGACGCCAACCCGGGCACCGAGCCGTTCCAGTCGCGCAAGCTGTACCAGGCGATCCGCGGCAACGGTGGTACCACGCGTCTGGTGATGCTGCCGAACGAGCCGCACTGGTACACCGCGCTGGAATCGAACGAACAGCTGGTGTCGGAAATGCTGAACTGGTTCGATACCTACGTGAAGAACGCCAAGTAGCGTCGAGCCAGCTCGACTGCTTTGCAGAAGGCCGCCTTCGGGCGGCCTTGCTGCATCCTGCTGTAGAGCCGAGCCATGCTCGGCTGCTGTTCACATGTAAACAGAGGCAAGTGCTCTGCAATCAACTGTGGAGACCAGGTAACGACGTGTTACCGGCACATTCGCATGCCATGCAGATGGGCTAGGCTGACCCTGTGAGTTCGTCCCGGGTCGGTGCAATGAAAGCCATCCTTCTTGCTGCAATGTTGTCCTTGGTCCTGGTCTCAACGGCAGGTGCGCAGCCACTGCCCACCGAGCTGACGCAGTTGGGGATCATCGCCGGCATGCCCTACGCCAAGGCCAAGCGCCTGCTGGATGCTGCGGGATGGCAGGTGAAGCCGGCGCAGGGCGCGCCGGAATCGCTGGAGGGCTTTCCGGAAGTCGGATGCCAGAAGGGCGGAAAGCAATGCGCAACGATCTTTGAGAAGGATGATCAGCAGGTCGCGGTGCGGCTGGGCACTACCCTGGCAGGGCAGCCGTTCGTGCAGAGCGCTGACTGAGGGCCTGCCACGCTCACGCCAGCGGTAGACGATCCTGCGCGTGCGACAGCCGGTCATGCAGATCGCGCACGTGCTCGGCCTTGGCATGCACCCGAGCGGTATCGCCGAAACTGCGTAGATAAGCGCATGCCGCGGACCCGGCGCTCTTCTTTTCGTACTCGGCAATCCAGGCCAGTCGATCCGGATTGTTGGCCTGTTCGGCTGACCACGCGGCCACCGGCGGGCGGATGCGGTACTTCAGGCCGACGCGCCACGGTTTGGGTGTCAGTCGCGCACGGAAGCAATGCTGCAGCCGGCACATGCGCGCGTACAAGGTGTCGGTACCCAGCGCCTTGAAGAACGCCTGCAGCTGCTCGTCCTCGGGCGAGAACGTGGCATGCATCGCCAGCACGCGCAATCCGGCTGGCGTGCGGTAGGCGCGCAGATGCCAATCGGGATGCTGTTCGCTGAAGGCGTCCACGCGCCGTAGCGCGAGCCCTTCAGCACCGCCGGCAGCGGCCAGGCGCTGCTTCCGCCGTATCAGCAATGCGGCATTGACCAGAACCACCGCCGCCACGCCCAGCACCAGCCCTACCAGCCAGTGCCACAGCAGCGTGCCGGTGACGGCGCCGGCAAGCAGCACGGCCGCAGCAATGATGGCCGGCATCACGCAGCCTGCAGGCGGCTGCGCATGGTCGATGTCGGCGAACAGCACGTCCGGGCTGTTGAGGCACAGTGCGCCATAGCTGTTGCGGGTGATGATGACGTCGCCGTCGCGCTGCACGATCTGCTCGCGGATCGGCACACCCTCCACGCCGTAGTTGCTGCGCACTTCGCGGCGCGGCAACGCCTGCCCGGCAAGAATGGCGTTGAGCGCTTCGTTGGCACGGCGGTCGGCGTGTCCCTGCGCCTCGGCAGGGCTTTCGTCAGACCAGCCGAAGCGACGCACGACCACCGGCCGGCCGCGGAAACGGGCCTTCAGGCGGGCTTCGGCCCAGTAGGCGGGAACGATCATCATCGCGGGGTGCTCCATCTTCCATGGCAGGTGCCGAAGCGAGTCTGGCACAGCGCCGGGGTGCCCGCATCTGCTTGCTGCGACGGCCGGGCCGGAGTGATAGATTGCGCGCTTCGCATGCACTCCACCAAGGACGGAGCGATGTCCATGATCCTGCGCGGCCTGTTGGCCCTGGCTTGTGCCGGGGTGGTTGGCATGGCCACGGCGGCGGCACCGGCCGGGCCGCAGATTGTCACTGACGATGTCAGCCGTTTCTACGCGCTGTACGACAACGCAGGTGGCAAACCCAGCGTTGCGCAGTTGCGTGGCTACATGGCCGAGGGTTCGGCGGGCCTGGCCGAGCTGGCCAAGGCGCGCCGGGTCACCCCCGAGCGCATTGCCGAGTCCATCGCCAGCCAGCCGGAGCTGTATGTGCAGGGGCGAAGCTGCCTGGCCGAACTGCCGGCGGTGAAACAACGTCTGACGCAGGTGTTTTCCAACCTGCAGGCCATCTATCCGCAGGCTGCGTTTCCGCCGGTGACCATCGCCGTCGGCCGTGGTCGTCCGGTAGGGTTGACCTCGAAAAGCGGCGTGATCATCGGCCTGGAAGCGCTGTGCGTAGCCGATTTCATGAATCCCAATGTGCAGGACCGCTTCGTGCATGTGATCGCGCACGAGTACGTGCACATCCAGCAGACCGGCCTGACCGACTTCGAGCCGGGCGACCCGCATGCGACGGTGCTGCGTGTTTCGTTGGGCGAGGGCATCGCCGAGTTCATCGCCGAGCTGATTTCCGGCAACGTCGGCAATGGGCGTCACGCGGCCTGGACCCGTGGCCGGGAAGTGCATATCGAAAGCGCGTTCGCGCTGGATCTGGACAGCACCGATCTGTCGCCGTGGCTGTACAACTACAAGCCTGGCTCGCAGGAACCCTACGACCTGGGGTACTGGGTGGGTTACCGCATCGCCAAGGCCTATTACCTGCAGGCCAAGGACAAGCGTGATGCGGTGCGTGCGCTGATCCAGCAGGACAACCCGAAAACGATCCTGGCCGCCAGCGGCTGGACGCCGGGTATGTGGATGCCGGCGAAAGTCACGGGTGTGGCGGCGCGTACGGCTGCACGCTGAGCACAGGGTGGGGCGTTAGACTGATCCCATGAATCGGGAGAGCCTTCATGCGTATTCCTGTTGTGCTTGCCAGCGTTGCAGCCATGGTCCTTGGCATCGCCTTGACGGCTCCGGCCCTGGCCGCTGAAACGAGCGCAGTCAACCCGCTGCTGCAGACGCCCATCGATCAGCTACGCCCCGACGAAGTGCGCTTCATGCAGCAGCGCCTGGCCGATTGGCCGGAGCTGCAACGCTATCGTGATGCCAATGCGCGCCTACCTGATGCGGTGCCCGGCCAGCCGCGCGTGGTGTTCTTCGGTGACTCCATCACCGAAGGCTGGGGCAGGGAAGGCAGTGCCGGTTTCTTCCCCGGCAAGGGCTGGCTCAACCGCGGCATCAGTGGCCAGACCACGGCGCAGATGCTGGTGCGTTTCGCGCAGGACGTGCTGGCACTGAAGCCACAGGTGGTGGTGATCCTGGCCGGCACCAACGACATTGCAGGCAACACCGGCCCGTCCACGCAGGCGATGATCGAAGACAACCTGCACGCGATGGTGGACCTCGCCCGTGCACATGGCATCGCCGTGGTGCTGGCATCGGTGCTGCCGGTCAGCGATTACCCGTGGTTGCCGGGCACGGCACCTGCGCCCAAGGTGCGTGCATTGAACACGGCGTTGAAGCGCTATGCCGATGCGCGGCAGATGGTCTATCTGGACTACTACACGCCGATGGCCAATGCCGCCGGTGGGCTGGATCCGCAGTTGGCCGACGACGGCGTGCATCCCACGGCGAAGGGCTATGCGGTGATGGCGCCGCTGGCCGAAGCGGCGGTCACGCGCGCGCTGCAGCAGAAGTAGCTCCCGCGGGCAGACTCGCCAGCAGCCACTCACAGAAGCTGATCACCAGCGGATCGGCCGCGCTGTCCTCATGCACCAGCCAGCTCCAGCGCGGGCCACGCACGCGTGCCTCATCCAGCGGTTGCAGCAGGCCTTGTTCGCACGCACGCGCGCTCAGCAGCTCGCTGACCAGCGCGATGCCCAGCCCTTGGCACGCAGCGTCCAGCAGCTGCCCGGGCTCGGAGAAATTCATGCCCTCGCGGCGCTGGCCGACATCGGCGCCGCCCTGCACCTGCCATTGGCTCCAGTCCATTTCGCGCTCGCCATGCAGGGTCAGTCGTTCGTGCACCGGTGTGGCGAGCAGGGCCGGATGGCAGGCTGGATAGAGACGGTCCTGCAGCAGGACGCGGTGCTGGCACTGCGCCTGTGAGTCGAGGTCATCGCGTACCGCTACGTCCAGCGTCTGCGTGGTCATGTCCGGCGCTTCCTCGCTGGTCAGCAGCCACAGATCGGCGTTGGGATGCAGCCGGTGGAAGCTGGCCAGGCGTGGCACCAGCCAGTGTCGGGCGAAGGCCGGGCTGGTGTTGACGATCAGTTGATTCGGCTTGCGGTACTGGTCGAGCCGGCGGATGCCGCTGGCCAGCTGCCGCAGCAGCGCCTGCGTTGTTTCCAGCAGGTCGATGCCGGCGTCGGTGAGGGTGACGCTGCGGCCTTGCCGGAAGAACAGTGGTTGTTGCAGCGATGCTTCCAGGCCCCGGATCTGCTGGCTGATGGCCGACTGGGTCAGGTGCAGTTCCTCCGCCGCACGGTGGAAACTGCCGAGCCGGGCGGCAGCCTCGAAACCCCGCAGGGCGTTCAGCGGTGGCCAGTGCTTGAGCATTTCAGGTAAGTAAAACTGTTCAACTGATGGCTGAATCTATCGTTTGTTCTTATGGATGGGCAAGCGCAGCATAGCGCCCATCCCACACCGGCCATGGAGCCTGTCATGACCAACCGTCGTCACTTCCTCACCCAGCTGGCGGGCGCCGCCGGCCTTGGTGGCCTGGCCGCGCTCGGCCTGGCCGGGCTGCCGGGTCGCGTATCCGCGGCGGGGCCAGGCGCACGGGCTTGGCGCATGCCGGACGAACACGGGCCGCAGGAACGCGTCTTTCTGGCCTTTGCCGCGCAGCCGCGAGTGTGGGGCGCGCAGGCCGATGCAGTGAACACGGCCGTGGCACGCCTGGCCCGCACCATCGCCCGCCACCAGCCGGTCAGCGTGCTGTGCCGCCCAGCGCAACTCAAGCAGGCACGGGACCGCTGCGGCCGCGAAAACATCGAGTTCCTGGACGTGCCCTTGGATGACATCTGGGTGCGCGATTACGGTGGTTGCTTCGTCACCAACGACAAGGGCGACCTCGGCCTGGTCGACTTCAATTTCAACGGCTGGGGCGGCAAGCAGAGCGCGCGCAACGATGGCGCGGTGGCGCCGTGGCTGGCACAGGTGACCGGTGTCACGCTGCTGGAAAGCGATCTGGTGGGCGAGGGCGGCGGTATCGAAGTCGATGGCCACGGCACGGCCATCCTTACCGAAAGCTGCTGGGTCAACCGCAATCGCAATCCTGACTGGTCGCGTGCCGATATCGAGGCCGAGCTGAAGCACCACCTCGGCCTGCGCAAGGTGATCTGGCTGCCCGGTATCGCCGGCAAGGACATCACCGATGCGCACGTGGATTTCTATGCGCGCTTCGTGCGCCCCGGCGTGGTGATCGCCAATCTGGACAACGATCCGGAGTCCTACGATTACGACCTGACCCGCGAGCATCTGCGGATCCTGCGCGGGGCCACCGATGCCGATGGCCGTCGCCTGCAGGTGCACACGCTGTCGCCGCCACTGGACGGGCGCGACAACGTGCATACCCGCGACAACGATGATCTGGCGATGGGCTACATCAACTACCTGCCGATCAACGGCGCCGTGGTCGCGCCGCAGTTCGGTGACGACGCAGCCGATGGCTACTGCCGTGAACTACTGGAAGACATGTATCCCGGCCGCGTTATCGAACAGGTGGACATCGACGCCATCGCCGGCGGCGGTGGCGGCATCCATTGCGTGACCAAGAACATGCCGAAGGTAGCTTGAGGTGCTTCAGGCGTCGTCCTGCTTCAATGCGGCATCGGCAGCCAGCAGCGCCTCGGCGGCTGCACTGAGCGGCGGCGACGGCGGGGCGACCACGCCGATCGCTTCCATCATCTTCGGCATGCTCAGGAACTGACGTGCGCGACGGTCGTAGATGCCGGTGACCAGCAGCGCGCGTGTGGCGATCTTCTGTTCGGCGCCGATCAGTACGCGTTGCTCCATGATGCCGCGCGAACCGACCCAGCCCACCAGGCGCGTTTCCAGGGTGAAGCGCTGGAACGGCTTGAGTTCGCGGCGGAACTGGATGGTGCCGGCACCGACGATCGGTGCCCACTTCTCGCGCAGCGCTACCCGGCCCAGGCCCATGCGCAGGATAAGATCCAGCCGGCCCAGGTCGAAGATGTTCCAGTAGCGGCCGTTGGTCATGTGCAGGTTGCTGTCCAGATCATTGGGCAGTACCCGGAACTGCAGCCGCGAGACCCCGAACGGCGCCTCCAGCTTGGGCCGGAACACGCTGCACAGCAGCAGATGGAGCAGGCGGAACCAGAGATTCATGGTTATGACGACTGTTATAGAACGGCCGGTACGCTAATCTATGACGACTGTCCTGGCAAGGAGCCTGCCGTGAGCCCGCGCCCCTCTGATGCGCCTCAACGTGTGATTGATGCTGCGGCACAGATGCTGGCGCGCGTGGGCCTCAATGCCACCAGCATCCGTGAGGTGACCAAGCTGGCCGAAGCGCCGCTGGGTTCCACCTACCACCACTTTCCCGGCGGCAAGCAGGAGCTGCTGGCGCGTGCCACCCATATGGCCGGCGACAAGGTCGAAGCGCTGCTGGTGGAGCTGCTGAAGGGCGGCGCAGTGCAGGGCCTGCAGCAGTTCCTGGCGATGTGGCGCGAGCGCCTGCTGCGTACCGATTTCCGCGCTGGCTGCCCGGTGTTGGCCGCTGCGGTTGAGGAGCCGGTGGAGGCCATGCCCAGCCAGCCGCGTGCCGCTGCGGCCGAAGTGTTCGCGCGCTGGCAGGGCCATCTGGCGGCGGCGTTCGTCGCCGAAGGTCACAACCCGGCAGCGGCGGCCGGCCTGGCCAGCCTGGTGATTGCCAGCGTGGAAGGTGCGGTGGCGATGTGCCGCGCACTGCAGGACATCGGCCCGTTCGACCAGGTGGCCGCGCAGTTGCTGAAGGCCGCCGCGCCGCCTTGATCCGGCGGCACGGTCGCGGGAGACTCGGCGCAGGCCCTGACTGGACGCCGCCATGGACGAATCGCACTGCCGCCACCTGATCGAGCACTACCTGCAGGCCTACAACCGCTTCGACATCGACGCCATGCTGGCGGTGCTGGCGCACAACGTGCGCTTCGAAAACCATAGCGGTGGCCAGCTGACGATGGTCACCGAAGGCATCGATGCCTTCGGCGAACTGGCACGGCAATCGGCGCCGTTGTTCCGTGAGCGCGAACAGCGGTTGCTCGAGTTGACCTTCGAGGATGGCATGGCGCTGGCCAGCATCGGCTGGCGTGGCGTGTTCGCGCAGGACATTCCCGGTGGTCCCAGCGCGGGCTCGGAACTGTCTCTGAAGGGACGCAGCGAGTTTGCTTTTGAGGACGGCCGCATCGTGCGGATCATCGACCGCAGCCGATGATCGATGGCCTCGGCCCGTCGTCTGGACAGCGGCTCCGGCCGCGGTAGAATCCGCGCAACACCGCCCACGCGTGCCCGGCAAGGATGTCCGCATGCTGCATCAGGTTCTTGAGCTTCCATGCTCCACGATCCACCGTTCTGCTGGCGAGCATGTGGGTGGTGTGGTCGGCGCCAGTGCTGATGGCCGAACTGCTGGTGGACGCCGCCATCGCCGGTGGCCTGTACCGGCGCATGCAGGGGATGCAGGAGCAGGGATGCGTGACGCACACGATCTGGCCGCTGCTCGGCCTGCTGCTGTTCTTTGCTGTGCTGGGTTGGCTTGCGCAGGCGCTGGCGCCAGAAGCGACCCACCTGCTGCAGGTCATTCAAGCGCTATAGCGCCACGGTCCCGGCCGATATCCCAACCTGCTTCATTTCTTCGAGGAGCTTGATGCGACAACGCATTGCACGGAAGCGCATCCTGACGACAGCGGTCGTCCTGTTCGTGGCTGCTGGCGCAGCGCTGATGGCCAGCGTGCGCCCGCAGTGGCGGCAGGATGTCAGCCCGCCTCCGATCAACCTGGGAACGGCACGGATGCAGGCCGAGGTGATGGCAGAGCTCATCGACCTGCGACCGACACCGCCAGGAAAGCCGCCGGGACTACCGATTCCAATGAAGGCAGTCTCCTCCCCGATGCTGACCGGCAACAGTGGGTTCGCGATCGCGGAGGTGCCGCTGGCAGATGTCGCGCCAGCACACTTCGAGCCGCCCGGCTGGGAACCCGACGTGCCATTTGCAGTGATGGAATGGACTGCGCCTTCCTGCGGTGAAGGAGACCCCGTCCCGGTCTGCCAGGTTCGTCACAGCGTCGTCGAGTGGCGCGATGATGACAGTGCGGCGTCCATTCAACTTCAGCAGCATCTGGAGGCGATGCTGCAGGTTGCGAACCGCCGGGCTGTACGCGTACCCGACCTCGCGTTTGAGCTTGCGCATGTGCGAGCGCAACGGATGACGTGGGACGAGCTTCAGCAACGGCGCGCACGCGGCGTCGAGGGATGCACGGGTGGCCCGGGCAATCCGGATCTGGGCGTCGTCTATCTGCAGCGTCCTGTGTTCAGCCTGGACGGGAACTGGGCAATGGCATCGGTCGCCTCGGATCTATGCAGTGGAGGAACGGGTATGCGCGACCTCTACCTTCTGCACCGCGGGAAGGACGGATGGGACCGTGTTCGAGTGGAGCCTGTCCGCCATATGAGCTTTGGACACGGCCTGTGGCCCGCGTTGCCGGAGTCGTGATGACAGAAACCTCGTTCAAGCCAGACCGTGATTGCCAACAGCGGATCGCCTGGCGACGCATTGCATCGTTGGCGGCGGCGCTGTCGGCTTTGGCTCTCATGGCCGGAATCTGCAGCCTGCGCCCGAGGTGGCAGCAGGAAATCGGTCCGCCGCCGGTCAACCTGGGAACCGCGCAGATGCAGGCTGAGGCGATGGCGCTGGCGATCCGGCAGAGGCCGCCCTTCCTCCCTCCACCCCCGCCGGTGCCGCAGCCGACGGTTCTGCCATCGTCGCTGAGCGAGGTGCCCACCACACCGCAGACGCCGTCCACGCGCGTCGATCGATGGGGCCCGCAGGAGCAGCCGCAGTTGACCGACCCGGTGGGGGAGGACATCTACGTGATGGAGCAGACCTTGCCCTATTGCTGGCCGGGCAGCAGTGCCTCCACCTGCCAGGAGGTGGACGATCTGGTCCTGCCGCTGGACGACCGGTGGCCGCCGGACATCCATGCGCTGCGGTTGCAGCTGCAGGCAGACCTGGTTCCTGCCAATCGCCGGTCCACGCCAGTGCCTGCAGCCGCATTGGCCGGTGCGCAGTGGACGGACAGCGCGGAGCTTCGAGCGCTGCGGGAGCAGGGGTGCAGGGCAACGGTGCATGGGCCGACTCGGAAGTACGACCACTTCGCCTATCTGACCCGGCCCGTTTTCAGCGTCGATGGGCAGTGGGCTATGATCGCGGTCGCCTGGGATTCGTGTTCCGGCGATTTCGTCTACCGGGAGCTTGTTGTACTGCATCGCGAACAAGAACGCTGGATGGCCGCCCCCCCGGAACGAGGTCTGGGCGGCGTATGGGACGGCCGCATACTGCGGCCATGGACGTACAACCACTGACGAGGAAGAGCGCATGGATGTCGCTGCACGCAGGAACAGGATGTTGTTTCGTTGGATCATGGTGACCCTGCTGGCGGTGTTGTTGCCGTTTGCAGCACTGGCGCAGCCCGCAGCGGGGCAGGCCGAGGGTGCCGAAGCCGCCACCGCCGCGGAAGAGGCGCAGTGCCGCGCCTGTACCTACGAGCGCATTGGACCCAAGGTCGATATCGGCCTGGTGGCACTGGTGTCGCTGCTGGTGGTGGGCCTGCTGATCGCGGCGTCGCGGGAATGGGGCACCACGTCGCAGCGCTGGACCTGCCGCACGCTGGCTCTGTTGCTGATGGGTGTCGGTGTGGCGTTGCTGTGGTGGGCTGGCAGCGTCGTCTACCTGGGCTACAACCCGTGGCAGGAAATGGCCGCCCCCGTCGATGGCTCGCTCACCTCGACACTGCTCAATACCTCACCGAAGTGGCTGGCGGCACTGGTGCTGATCGGCTTCGCGCCTTCCATCTGGAAGCGCAGCGAGCGCCTGCCGGCCTGGCGTATCGGCTGACCCTGGAACGACGGCGCCGGGTCACACCCGGCGCCGCCTGCGGCAATCAGTCAAAGCGCCAGCGCACGCCCGCATAGACGCCACGCCCATCGCCCGGGGTCGAGCGCGCGACATCCTTGCCGGCGTCGTCGTAGCCTGGTGTGACCGTGGCCGCGTAGTGGCGGTTGCCGATGTTGCGCATCTCCGCCCAGGCCTGCCAGCGGCCACCGGGTGCGTCGTAGCCGATGCGGCTGCCGAAGATCACATGACTGTCGGCCCAGTAGCTGTTGGCGTAGTCCACGGCGATGCGCGAGGCGTATTCGGTATTGAGCGCAGCGTACAGGCCGGACGCGTGATCGAAGCGCAGCTCGGCCTGGTAGGCGTGGCGCGGCAGGCCCGGCAGGCGGTTGCTGCCGAAACGTGCATCGTGGCGGTAGCGGAAATCGCTGAAGGTATACGCCTGACGCAGCGACAGGCGGCCCGGTGCAGCCTGCCACAGCGTGCTGTCCAATCCGGCTTCGATGCCGCGATGCACGGTGGGGCTGGCGTTGTTCTCGGCGATGAACAGGTTCGGCACCGGTTGCAGTTCGACGCTCAGCAGTTCGTGGTTTACGTGCGCGTAGTAGCCGGTCAGTTCCCAGCGACCCAGCGCCGCGTCACCGCGCGCGCCCAGTTCCAGCGTGGTGGCCGTCTGGTTCTGCATCGGCACCGGCGCGCGCTGACGGCCGCTGGACGGGCCATTGCCCAGCCCGAAGTACTGGTTCGAGCCCCAGATCATCGACCACGGATGCGGCGCTTCCACCGAGCGGCTGAGGTTGCCGAACCACTGGGTCTGGGCGCTGTGCTGCCAGGTGAAGCCCAGTCGCGGCGCGTAGTCCCAGTCGTGGTCGCGCAGGCGGCCGCCGCTGCTCGGCCAGGTCACCTGCACATCGCGGCGGGTGTTGATCAGTGCCAGTCCGGTCTGCATGCGCAGGCGGTCATTGAAGGTGAGGGTATTGCTGAAGTGCAGCGTGCTGTCGGTGCCGTGGTGGCGGAAGTCACGCGTGCGCGTGCCGGCGGCATAGCCGTTGCTGGCAAAACGCAGCGACTCGCGCACATCGGCGTCCAGATCGTGGGTGACGCGCAGGCCGACCGTGGTTTCGCTGTCCAGGCCGAACAGCCGGTGGCGGCGGCGGTAGTCCAGCGTGGCGTTGAGGTTGGCGTAGTCCAGCTGCTGCCGGTACAGGCTCTCGTTCAAGTCCATCGGGTACTTGTGGTAGACCAGCCGGGCCTGCAACGAGGAATCCTCATCGATCTGCAGCGTGGTGACGTTGCCCACCCACGTGCTGCCGGGCTGCGGGCGACGGGCATCGATGGCCAGGTTGGCCGCGTTCGCGGCATGCGGGTCGTTGCGGATCTGGTCGCGGGTCAGGCGACCGGGTGTTTCGTGATTGGTTTCGCGGTAGCGCACGAAGAAGCGCGTCTGCAGGTCGGGCGTGATCTGCCAGCCGATGTTGGCCATCGCGCCCTTGCCATCGCCGCGCGCATGGCGCTGGTAACCGTCGAATTCGGTATCGGTGTAGGCCAGGAAGTAATCGACATCGCCACTGACGCCGCCCCAGCTGATGCCGCGCTTCTGGTAGCCACGGCTGCCGGCTTCGTAGTGCAGCTGCACGCCCGCCGAATCACGGCCGCTGCGGCTGACGTAGTCGATGGCACCGCCCAGCGCCAACGCGCCGCGCTCGAAGCCGTTGGCGCCGCGCAGGACTTCCACGCGCGACAGCCACAGCGGTTCCAGCAGCTCGTAGGGTGTGCCGCCCGGGCCGGTCAGTGGCAGGCCGTCGATCGACACCGCAATACCCGAGGCATGCGCGCCCGGGCCCCGGTTGATGCCCGAGCCACGGATCGAGATCTTGGTGCCCTCATTACCCGGCGACTGCGCACTGATGCCCGGCTGGTAGGCCAGCACATCGGCACTGTTGGACAGGCGACTGTCGGCCTTGGCCACGTCGATGACATTGCTGGCGCCGGGCACGCGCTTCAGCGCCGCGCGCGCCTGCGCGCTGGCATCGGCAGCGGCGGTGACCCGCACGGCATCCAGCGTGGTGGCCTGCGGGGCGGCTGTGGCGGTGGAGGAAAGGCCGAGGGAAACGGCCAGGAACAGCAGCGAGGGGGTGGGGCGGTACGGCGAGAGCGACATGCGGGAATGCTGTAAACCACAAAAGTGGCGCGCAAGTTAACAGGTCGGCGGCGTCACGTCACCCATCGGCGGCGTATGGCCGCCCGCGCTCCTTGTAGGGTCGAGCTTGCTCGACTGTCTTTCGCTTTCTGTAGAGTCGAGCCTTGCTCGACTGCCTCTGTGTGCCGGAGTCGAGCACGGCTCGACTCTACAGAGCCGGCTTCGCCAGCGCCTTGGCCTTTGCGTACAGCCGATCGGCCGTTTCCTTCTCACCCAGCGCCGCATGGCATTCCGCCAGGCTGTCCCACGCATTTGCCGAATCCGGATACAGCTCGGTGTTGAGAGCAAATACCTTTACTGCCTTGCGTGCACCGAGGCTTTCGCGGATCGCGTAACCATCGGCATTGATCGCGCGTTCCAGGTCACTGGCAGGAACCTTGTTGCTGTCGCGCAGCCAGCGATGCACAGCTTCGGCCGCGCCAGCGCTGTCATCCAGCGCATACGCGATCAGTCGCTCGGACAACACCGTGTGTGGGAACTCCTCCGGCGCGGCAACCGCCATCGTGCTCTCCACCAGCGTGCTCGACCAGACATTGCGGGCGCTGCCGTTGGTCAGGTACACGAACACCCAGTAGCCGCTGGCCAGCGTGCCCTTGTAGGCCAGTCGCGCACGCACGCGGGTACCGCCATCGTGACCAACCTGGGTGTAGCCGTCGCTGCGGGTGGTGTCCCAGCCCGTGGAGAAGAAGTTGCTGCCGCCGCCGCTCAGCTTCTGCGGCTGCCAGAGCGTTTCCAGCGTGGACGTGCGCAGCAGCTTGCCGGTCGCCAGCGCCTGCAGGAACCGGTTCATGTCGCCCACGGTGGTCTGCAGGTCGGCGTGGCCCCAACCGTAGTCCGGCCAGGGGTCTTCGTTCGCTGGCTGCAGCTGGCCGTCCTTGCCGATGTACGGCACCGCTGCGCGCTGCACCGGCACACTGGCTGCTCCCCATGACGTGCGGGTCATCTTCAGCGGCTGCAGGATGCGTTCGCGTGCGATGGCCGGGTAGGGCTTGCGGTAGTGCGCTTCCAGCAGAGCCGTCAGCACCAGGTAGTTGGCCTGCGTGTACTGCACGCGGCTGCCGGTGGCGAACTGCATCGGCGCCGCCGCAGCCACCTTCAGCGCAGCGGCAAGGTCGGGCGCCACACCGGTGTAGCCCTTGCTCACCCAGCGGTTGTCCACCCGGTCGTAGTACTCGCCGATACCCGAGCTGTGGTTGATGAAATCGCGTACGTGGATCGCCTGCCAAGCCGTCGGTAGGTCCGGAACATAACGGCTGGCCGGCGCGTCCAGATCCACCTTGCCCTGATCCACCAGTTGCATCACCAGCGTGCTGGTCAGCAGCTTGGCCATCGACTGCGCGGCGAAGATGGTATCGACGGTGGCCGGTGCATGCGTGGCCGGGTCGCGCTCGCCGCTGGCGCCCTGATAAAGCACTTGGCCGTTGTGTGCGACCAGTACTGCCTGGCCGGCGATGCCGTAGCGTTCTCGGTTGGCCTGCAGTTGGGCGTCGAGCCGGGAAGAGATGCCGGTAGGGACGTCACGTGCCGAGGCGGGCAGGGCGATGGCCAGGGCACAGAGCAATGCAGCAGCAATGGTGCGGTACATCGCGGTGATCCATCAGCGGTGATGGCGCATGTTGGTCACGGCGGGAGACGGGGTCAAGCATGTAGAGCCGAGCCCATGCTCGGCTGCCTTTGGGTCAGGCGTCGTGCGCCTGGAAGCATTGAGCCGAGCATGGCTCGGCTCTACAGGTGCCTTACGGTAGTGCCGGCCGCTGGCCGGCACCCCTGCGATCAGCCAAAGATGCCCGGCAGATCCAGCCCCTTTTCCTTCGCGCAGTCGATTGCGATCTCATAGCCCGCATCGGCATGGCGCATCACGCCTGTGGCCGGGTCGTTCCACAGCACGCGGCCGATGCGCTTCGCCGCCGCCTCGGTGCCGTCGCAGACGATCACCATGCCGGCGTGCTGCGAGAAGCCCATGCCGACGCCGCCACCGTGGTGCAGCGATACCCAGGTCGCGCCGCTGGCGGTGTTGAGCAGGGCGTTCAACAGCGGCCAGTCGGACACTGCATCGGAACCATCGGCCATCGCCTCGGTTTCGCGGTTCGGCGACGCCACGCTGCCGCTGTCCAGGTGGTCACGGCCAATCACCACCGGCGCCTTCAGTTCGCCGTTGGCGACCATTTCGTTGAAGGCCAGGCCGAGGCGATCACGGTCACCCAGGCCGACCCAGCAGATGCGTGCCGGCAGGCCCTGGAACTTGATCTTCTCGGCAGCCATGTCCAGCCAGCGGTGCAGGTGCGGGTTGTCCGGAATCAGTTCCTTCACCTTGGCATCGGTCTTGGCGATGTCTTCCGGGTCGCCGCTCAGTGCGGCCCAGCGGAACGGGCCGATGCCGCGGCAGAACAGCGGGCGGATGTAGGCCGGTACGAAACCGGGGAAGTCGAACGCGTTCTCCACGCCTTCTTCCAGTGCCATCTGCCGCAGGTTGTTGCCGTAGTCCACGGTCGGCACGCCCAGCGCGTGGAAGCCGAGCATGGCGCGGATGTGGTTGGCCATCGATGCACGCGCAGCCTTCTCCACTTCCTTTGGTGCAGAGACACGCTTCTCATCCCACTGCTCGACTGTCCAGCCCTGCGGCAGGTAGCCGTTCACCGGGTCGTGTGCGGACGTCTGGTCGGTCAGCAGGTCCGGCTTCACGCCGCGCTTGAGCAGTTCGGCCAGCACGTCGGCCACATTGCCGAGCAGGCCCACCGACTTCGGCGTGCCCGCCTTGCACGACTCGTCGATCAGGCGCAGCGCTTCGTCCAGGTTGTCGGTCCAGGTATCCAGGTAGCCGGTGCGCAGGCGCATGTCGATGCTGCTCTTGCGGCACTCGACGGCCAGGCACGAGGCGCCGGCCATCACCGCGGCCAGCGGCTGCGCGCCGCCCATGCCGCCGAGGCCGCCGGTGAACAGCCACTTCCCGGTCAGGTCGCCACCGAAGTGCTGGCGTCCCATCTCCACGAAGGTCTCGTAGGTGCCCTGCACGATGCCCTGTGCACCGATGTAGATCCAGCTGCCGGCGGTCATCTGGCCATACATGGCCAGGCCCTTCTTATCCAGCTCGTTGAAGTGGTCCCAGTTCGCCCAGCGTGGCACCAGGTTGGAATTGGCGATCAGCACGCGCGGTGCATCGGCGTGGGTGCGGAACACGCCCACCGGCTTGCCCGACTGCACCAGCAGGGTCTGGTCGTCGTCCAGGCGCTTGAGCGTCTCGACGATGGCGTCGAAGCTTTCCCAGTCGCGCGCGGCGCGGCCGATGCCGCCGTACACCACCAGTTCCTGCGGGCGCTCGGCCACGTCCGGGTGCAGGTTGTTCATCAGCATGCGCAGCGGCGCTTCGGTCAGCCAGCTCTTGGCGTTGAGCGTGGTGCCGGTCGGCGCGGCAATGGTGCGGGACGGGTCGTTGCGGGTCATGCGGCGCTCCGGTTCGTTGCGAATTCAAGGCAGGCATTGAGCACCTGCGCCAGGGTATGGCGCAGCGGTGCGGCGTGGTCGGGGTCGAGCGCGGTGGGCCAGCTGTGCTCGTCCACCTGGTCCGGCAGGGGTTCGTGCATGTAGCCGCGGCAGGCCAGTTCCATCTGCAGGCTGTGCACGCCGCCGGCGACGTTGCTGTAGTGGCGGGTGATCCAACCGCCCTTGAAGCGGCCGTTGCGCACCTGGCTCATGCCACTGATCTTCAGCAGGTTCTCCACCACATCGCTCAAGGCGTTGTCGCAGGACGTGTCCGGCGCACCGGAGGGACCGGCGGTGCCCAGGTTGAACTGCGGCAGCTCGCCTTCGAACAGGTGCGGGATGTGCGAGCGGATCGAATGCGCGTCATACACCACGACAGTGCCGAACTTCGCACGCAGGCGCGTGATCTGTGCGGCCAGCGCATCGTGGTAGGGCAGAAAATACGTGTCGCGGCGACGGGTGATTTCCGCGTCATCCGGTTCGCGTCCGGCGTGGTACAGCGGCTGGTTGTCGAAGGTGGTCAGCGGGCACAGGCCGGTGGTGTTCTGGCCCGGGTACAGCGACACGCCGCTGGGATCGCGGTTGAGGTCGATCACCGAGCGCGAGATCGCCGAGCGCACCGTGGTCGCGCCCATGCCGCGCACGAAATCGTACAGTTCGTGCACCCACCAGTCGGCGTCGCGACGGGCCAGCCATGGCGAGTGGTAGTCGCCGATCAGGTCATGCGGCAGCTCGCTGCCGGTATGCGGGAAGCTGACGATCAACGGGGCATCGCCTTCGTGCACCGTCAGCCATTCGGGATGGGTCTTCATGCCTGTGGTTCCACGGTTGGCAACAGATCGGCAAGGCCCTGCGCCAGCGCACCGCTGCGCACCAGGTGGGTGGCGGTCACCATGTCCGGATGGAAGTAGCGGTCTTCTTCCAGCGTCGGCACCTGCGCACGCAGGGTGGCGCGCACGGCTTCCAGCGCGGTGCTGGAGCGCAGCGGGGCGTGGAAGTCGCAGCCCTGCGCAGCGGCCAGCAGCTCGATGCCGATCACGTTGGCGGCGTTCTCGGCCATCTGCATCAGGCGGCGTGCACCGTGCGCGGCCATCGACACATGGTCTTCCTGGTTGGCCGAGGTCGGAATCGAATCGACACTGGCCGGGTAGGCGCGCTGCTTGTTTTCCGAAACCAGCGCGGCCGCCGTCACCTGCGGGATCATGAAGCCGGAGTTCAGGCCCGGGCGCGGGGTCAGGAACGCCGGCAGGCCCGACAGCGCCGGGTCCACCAGCATCGCCAGGCGGCGCTCGCTGATCGAGCCGATCTCGCACACCGCCATCGCCAGCATGTCGGCGGCGAAGGCCACCGGTTCGGCGTGGAAGTTGCCGCCTGACAGTGCCTCGCCGGTGTCGGTGAACACCAGCGGATTGTCGGACACGCCGTTGGCTTCGATTTCCAGCGTGGTCGCAGCCTGGCGCAGGATGTCCAGCGCTGCGCCCATCACCTGCGGCTGGCAGCGCAGGCAGTACGGGTCCTGCACGCGCACGTCGTTGTCGCGGTGCGATTCGCGGATGTCCGAGCCCTGCATCAACGTGCGCAGCGTGGCCGCAGTGGCGATCTGCCCGCGCTGGCCGCGGATGGCGTGGATGCGCGGGTCGAACGGCGTGTCAGAACCCTTGGCCGCTTCCACCGACAGCGCACCGGTGACCAGCGCGGCCTGGAACACGGTCTCGATCTCGAACAGGCCCGCCAGCGCATAGGCGGTGGAGAACTGGGTGCCGTTGAGCAGCGCCAGGCCTTCCTTCGCGCCCAGCTCGATCGGCTGCAGGCCGGCACGTGCCAGTGCATCGACCGCCGGCAGGCGTTCGTCACCGATGAAGGCTTCGCCGACGCCGAGCATCACGCTGGCCAGGTGCGAGAGCGGCGCCAGGTCACCCGAGGCACCCACCGAGCCCTGTGCGGGCACCACCGGCAGCACGCCCCTGACCAGCATCGCTTCCAGCAGCAGCAGGGTTTCCTCGCGGATGCCCGAAGCACCCTGCGCCAGGCTGACCAGCTTCAGCGCCATCATCAGGCGCACTACGCTGGCCGGCATCGGCTCGCCCACACCGGCGGCATGCGAGAGCACGATGTTCCGCTGCAGGGTGGCCAGGTCTTCGCGCTCGATGCGCACGCTGGCCAACTTGCCGAAGCCGGTGTTGATGCCATATACGGGCGCGCCCTTGGCGACGATGGCGGCGACGGCTGCCGCACTGGCGCGCACCACCGGCAGTGCGGCCGGGTCCAGTGCAAGCGGTGCACCGCGATAGACCTGCCGCCACTGGGCGAGAGTGACATGGCCGGGGCGAAGAACCAGGGTGTTGCTCATGTGTTGCTCCAGGAGGCAGGCAGGTCGGGCTGTCCGCGCACCACGCGCGCGTGCAGCGGGTTGAATCCAATGCGATAGACCAGGTCGGCGGGGGCGTCGATGTCCCAGATCGCCAGGTCGCAGTCCAGGCCCACGGCCAGGCGGCCGATGCGTTCGCCATGGCCCAGCGCGCGCGCCGCTTCACGGGTGAAGCCGGCGATGCACTCGTCCACGGTCAGGCGGAACAGGGTGGCGCCCATGTTCATCGCCAGCAGCGGGCTGGTCAGCGGCGAGGTGCCCGGGTTGCTGTCGGTGGCCAGCGCCAGCGGCACGCCGGCCGCGCGCAGCGCCGCAATCGGCGGCAGAGTGGTATCGCGGGTGAAATAGAAGGCACCGGGCAGCAGCACGGCGACGGTGCCGGCCGCCGCCATCGCGGCAATGCCGGCATCGTCCAGATGTTCGATATGGTCGGCCGACAGTGCACCGAAGCTGGCGGCCAGTTCGGCGCCATGCTGGTTGCTCAGTTGCTCGGCGTGGATCTTCACCGCCAGCCCGTTGGCGCGTGCCGCTTCGAAGACCTGCCGCGCCTGTGCCGGCGAGAACGCGATGTTCTCGCAGAACACATCCACCGCTTCGGCCAGGCCTTCGGCGGCGATGGCCGGAATCATCACGTTGCACACCTCGTCGGTGTATTCCTGTGCTTCGCGGCCCGGCGGAATCGCGTGTGCGCCGAGGAAGGTGGTCACCACATTGACCCGGCATTCCTCGCCCAGCGCGCGTGCGACCTGCAGCTGCTTGCGCTCGTCGGGCAGGGTCAGGCCGTAGCCGGACTTGATCTCGAGGGTGGTCACGCCCTCGGCGCGCATTGCCAGCAGGCGCGGCCGGCTTTCGCTGGCCAGCTGTTCCGGCGTGGCGGCGCGAGTGGCGCGCACAGTGGAGACGATGCCGCCGCCGGCACGGGCGATCTCGGCATAGCTGACGCCCTGCAGGCGCTGCTCGAACTCGTTGGCGCGGTTGCCGGCGTAGACCAGGTGGGTATGGCAGTCGATCAGGCCGGGCGAAATCCAGCGGCCTTCGCCGTCGATGCGGGTGGTCGGCTGCAGCTGGGCATCGCTGCCGGCCGCGCCGACATGGACGATGCGGCCGTCGGCGCAGGCGAGTACGCCATCGCGGATGACACCCAGCCCCTCGCCATCGAGGGTGATCAGGTGGACGTTGGACCAGAGGGTATCGACGTGCATGGCATCCACAACGCGGCTGTGCTTATATGTCTATACAATATAGGCGTCCATTTCGGGTTGTCCAGCCATGTCCGATTCGCGTTCCCCGCACAGTTTCCATGCCGCCCACGCCCTGCTGGCCCAAGGTTGGGCCCGCGACGTCCGCCTGCAGGTGCAGGACGGTCGCATCGCGGCGATCAGCACGGGGCAGGGCGCGCAGGCGGGCGACACTCGCGTTGGCATCCTGGTGCCGGGCCTGCCCAACCTGCACAGCCATGCCTTCCAGCGCGGCATGGCCGGGCTGACCGAGATCGGCGGCGGCGACGGTGACAGCTTCTGGAGCTGGCGCGAGCTGATGTACCGCTTCCTGGCCCACCTGCGCCCGGACGCGGTGCAGGCCATTGCCGCCCAGGCCTACATGGAAATGCTGGAAAGCGGCTTCACCCGCGTCGGCGAGTTCCATTACCTGCACCACGACGCCGACGGCCGCGCCTATGCCAACCGCGCCGAGATGAGTGCGCGGGTTGCGGCGGCGGCCGACCAGACCGGCATTGGCCTGACCCTGCTGCCGGTGTTCTATGCGCACGCCGATTTCGGCGGGGCGGCACCGAACCCTGCGCAGCGGCGGCTGATCCATGACGTGGACGGCTTCGCGCAGCTGCTGGACGCCGCAAAGCCGTCATTGGCCACGCTGCCCGATGCGGTGCTCGGCATCGCGCCGCACAGCCTGCGTGCGGTTACGGGCGAGGAACTGAGTGCCTTGCTGCCGCTGACCGACGGCCCGGTGCACATCCATATCGCCGAGCAGGTGCGTGAAGTCGAGGCCTGCCTGGCCTGGAGCGGCCAGCGCCCGGTGCAGTGGCTGTACGACCATGCGCCGGTGGATGCGCGCTGGTGCCTGGTGCATGCCACCCACATCACCGATGACGAGCGCGCGGCCCTTGTGGCCAGCCGGGCCGTGGCCGGCCTGTGCCCGATCACCGAGGCCAACCTGGGCGACGGCCTGTTCCCGATGCAGGCGTTCGCGCGCGAGGGCGGTCGCTTCGGTGTCGGTTCCGATTCCAATGTGCTGATCGATGCGGCCGAAGAACTGCGCTTGCTTGAGTACGGTCAGCGGCTGACTCTGCGCGGGCGCAATGTGCTGGCCCCGGATGCCACCCGCAGCAGCGGCCGCTTCCTGTTTGAAGGCGCACTGCACGGTGGCGCCCAGGCCCTGGGCGTGGCTGCCGGCCTGCAGGTGGGCGCCAGTGCCGATCTGGTCGAACTGGATGCAGAGCACCCCGTGCTGCAGGCGCGACAGGATGACGCATGGCTTGACAGCTGGGTGTTCGCCGCACGTAATGGCGCGCTGCGATCGGTCTGGCGCCATGGCCGCCAATGCGTGGCCGAGGGCCGCCACCTGCAGCGCGAGGCGATCACTGCCGCCTTCGCTGCCGCCCTGCGCGGCGTGCTGGGCTGATCGCCTCCCGCCACCGAGACCCCATTACGTGAAGGCCAGCAAGTCCGCCACGCTCAACCAGCGTATCCGCAGTGATCTGGAAAGCCGCATCCTCAGCGGAGAGTGGGCGCCGGGCTTCCGTATTCCGTACGAGCACGAGCTGATGGAGCAGTACGGCTGCTCGCGGATGACCGTGAACAAGGTGCTGACCGCACTGGCCGAGAGCGGCATGATCGAGCGCCGCCGCCGCGCCGGCTCGTTCGTGGCGCGGCAGCCCCCGCACCTGGAGCAGGTGGCGCTGGAGATTCCCGACATCGCGATGGAAGTCGGCTCACGCGGTCATCAGTACGCGTATCGCCTGCTGCAGCGCGACCTGCGCCTGGCCGACGCCGGCAATGCCGGTGAAGTGGAGCTGGCGGGCCAGGAGACGCTGCTGGCGATGCGTTGCCTGCACCTGGCCGATGGCCGTCCGTTGGCGCTGGAGCACCGCCTGATCAGCCCGGTGGGCGTGCCCGAGGTGCTGGAGGTCGATTTCAGCACCACCGCGCCGGGCAGCTGGCTGCTGCAGAACGTCTCGTGGACCCGTGCCCAGCACCGCATCAGTGCCTGGGGCGCGGATACCGCCACCGCCAAGCTGCTCGATGTGAAGCCCGGCACCGCCTGTCTGGTGATTGAGCGCCTGACCTGGCGCGGTGAACAGCCGATCACCCGCGTGCGGCAGGTGTTCCTCGGCGATGCCTGGGACCTGGTTGCGCGCTTCGCGCCGGGCGCGCGATAGGGATTCCATCCACGCATGGCGTGGATCTACTGGGCCGGAACGGCTGTCGCCTTGAACTCTGTCGAGGCGTGTGTACGATGTGTATCGTCCCTGCATGAAGAGCAGGGACCTCATCCGGGAACTGGAAGCGGCAGGTTGGATCTGTCGCCGGATCCGCGGATCCCATCATGTATTCGTGCACCCGCAGCACCCTCACATCATCACCGTTCCTCACCCAAGGAAGGATCTGGGGAAGGGGCTGGTGCAGGCGTCGCGGAAGCTTGCGGGACTGACGTAGGAGGGCCCATGCGATATCCAGTCTTGATCGAGGCAGGCGATGAACGCACCGCGTGGGGCGTCGTCGTTCCGGATCTGCCGGGGTGCTTCTCGGCGGCCGACACGCTTGATGATGCGCTCAGTGCTGCGGAAGAGGCGGCGCTCGCCTGGATCGACGCGGCTCTGGATGACGGACGCTCGATTCCGACGCCTTCCGCACCCCAGAAAATCGCCGCCGAGGCCTCTGGCGATACGAAATGGATTCTTGCCTACATCTGCATTGATCCGGCCCTGCTGGACGACACCATCGAGCGGGTCAACATCAGCCTGCCGCGTCGCATCCTGGCGAGGCTGGATGCGCAGGCCAGGGCGGCGGGTGAATCGCGCTCCAGTTACATCGCCCATCTCGCGGCATTGGGCTGAGCAAGCGCCATGTGCAGCCGAGCCGATGCTCGGCTGCTGTTCGCGTGTGGCTCAACTCTGCAAAGGCATCCACGCGTGGCGTGGATCTACCAAGGGGTCGCGCATCGGGGTTCAGTAAATCCACGCCACGCGTGGATGCGGCCCCATCAGTACGTGGCGCACTGCCGCCAGCGCACCGGCTCATCCACGCCGGGGCGGGCGTTGAGCTGGATGCGCACGTTGCGCAGGGCGGGGTAGTGCAGCACTTCCTCGCAGACCTGCGGCCAGACCGCGTCCAGCTCGCCCGTGCGGTTGATCGCCAGCGTCTGCCGGGTCAGCCAGACCCCACTGGCGATACCGGGTTTGCCGGCCAAGGCGCGGGACAGATCGGCCTGGAAGCGCTCCAGCGTGGCGGCATCCGGGTTGGGGTTGCTGCGCGCATCGGTTGAGGACGTGGCCGGTGCAGGCGCAGCGGCCGGCGGCACGGTGGCGGGGGCCAGCGCCGGTTCGGGCGCGGCTTCAACCGCAGGCGCAAACGGCGCGGGTGCGGCCGCCAACTCGGCAACGGGCGGGGCGTCCTGCACATGCAGCCCTTGCAGGCTCAATCCCACCAGCAGGCCCAGGGTGACCGCGCCGAGCGCGGCGATGGCGATCCGGCGCAGGGCTTCATGGCGGGCGCTGGCGCGCACACGGGTTTCGATTTCCGCCGGTAGATAGGGTTGCAGCAGCGGCCACAGGCGCGGGCCGTCCAGCACCTCGACCGCCTGCTTCTCGGCAGCGCTGCGGCCGTCGCGTTCCATCCGGCCTTCGGTCAGCAGTACGCCGCCCTTGGCGCCGGCCAGGCGCGCGGCCGCACCCAGTTCGTTCACTGCGGCGGTGCCGATGCGATAGGCCAGGCCGTGCTTGCACGACACCAGCCAGCTGTTGGGGCCGTCACTGAGCAGGAAATCGCTGCTTGGCTCACGGGATTCCTCGCCCGGGTCATCCAGTTCGCGCAGGCCGCGCTGCTCGCGCAGCATGCGCTTGACCAGTACCGAGAATTCGCGCCAGTGCATGCCAGCCAAGGCCTGCAGGCCGAGTTGCATCTCCTTCTGCCGCCGTTTGATCCACCACAGATAGACAACGGCCAGGGAACAGGTAAGCAGGGCCGACAGCAGGGCCAGGATCCAAGGGAGCATGCAGGAGGTGCGCGGAAGGGGCGAATGCGAAGGCGACAGTGTAAAGGTCGCGCCGTGCCGCTGAGTCAGGAGGTTCCTGACAGGAAGCGTGATGGAGCACGCAGTTCGGAATACCGCGGGCACGAAAAACCCGCCAATCCTGAAGCCGTGAGGGGAGGGAACAAACGGCAGCCGAAGCGATTGGCGGGTTGCTCGCGATTGTCAATCAAAATTTATTGCATTGCAACAATGGCCGATCAGGGCACGCTGCCGGGCGACTGATGACTGCCCGGTGCAGGTGCATCCGTGCCCGAGGTGTCGCGATTCTCCAACTTGGCCAGGCGCGCCTGCAGGGCATCGATGCGGGCCTCCAGCGCAGTCACCTCGTCGGCGGTAGGTACGTGCAGGCGCTTGAGCACGCCCTGCACCTGGTCATCAAAGGCCTTTTCAACCTTGGTCCAGGTGCCGGAGGCCTTCTCGCGGGCCTCGTCCAGCGAGGTTTCGACATTGTCGCGCCAGCCCGGGCCCTGTTCGCCATTTCGCTCACGGCGGCGGGCCTCCCAGGCTTCGCCTTCCTTCACCAGGCCGTCAAAGAAGCGGCTGCCTTCAGCCTGTGCGCGGCCCAGCGCACCCAGGCCGGCCAGCCAGACCTGCTGGGCCGAATCGCTGAGCTTGCGCGAGAAGCGCTCGGCCTGGTCACCGAAAGAGGCGTCGTCGTTGCGGCGGTCGTCGTTTTCGTAGTGGTTCATCGCACTTCCCGTGGGAGTTGGGCCTGCCCCGAGAGTAGCGCGCGTTGGCGTTGCACGGCCGTGACGGCCGCCGCCGGGGTTCAGCCCAGCTTTTCCTTCAGAACGCGCTGGATCTCGCCTTCGACCATGCCCTTCATCGCCGACAGCAGGAAGCCCAGCTTGGCCGTCACGCGCACGGCGCCCGGCTGCAGTTCGATCGCACCGTCCACGCCGCTGCCGGAGAAATTCAGTACGTCGGCAGTCCAGGACGACTTCAGGCCGAAGCGCTCGGACAGCTTGGCGGCGACCTGTTCGATCGCGGCGCGTGCCTGTGCGTCGGGCAGGGCGTGGGCGTGGCGGACATCGATGGTGGACATGCAGGCTCCTGGCGCAGGGCGGGGATGATCAATGAGGGCGAGCATTGTGCGCATCGAGGGCCGTCACGCCAAGCACTCATCGCAGGTTCTTCTTCGTTGGCGGCCAACCTGCTAGGCTGCGCCGCGTGCAGAACCTGCTTGTTCACTTCAGTCAACAACAACAGCCCGACCAGCCGCTGAGGCCCGGGGTGCAACGCATCGTGCGCCAGGCCAACGGCAGTGTGCGGCTCGGCGATGCCGGCAACGGCGCCCTGCTGCTGGCGCAGTTCTGCATGGATGATCGCGGTCTCTGGCTGCAGGTCGGCAACGGCATCCGCGGCATCCACGTGAATGGTCGCCCGGTACGGCGCATGGCGCTGCTGCGTGCAGGCGATGCGGTGTACGTGGATGGCGTGGAGATGGTCCTGCAGGGTGAGGTCGAGAGCCTGCTGCAGGCGCCCGCGCCGAAGAACGACGATGGCTCCGATGAGCAGCAGCGCCTGCTGCGCGGCGTCGGCGGACTGCACCATGGCCGCAGCTTCACCCTGTCGCGAACCCGCTTGGTCGGTCGCGGCGGCGACGCGGACATCGAGATCAATGAACCGGCCTTCGCCGAACAGCACGCCCGTGTGGAAGTGCACGGCGAGCGCGTGCTGCTGCGCGACCTGGGCAGTGCCGATGGCACCCGGGTCAACGGCGTGGCCGTGCGCCACTGCTGGCTGCAGGCGGGCGACCAGGTGGTGTTCGATGGCCAGCACCGGTTCGTGCTGGAAGTGCCGCATGACCCGCGCCGACGCCCGTTGCCGGCGGAAGACGAGTCCAGCCAGGACGCCGAGCAGGCGCCGGTGCTGCCGGCCGTGCCGCGCAAGGTCCGGCGCTGGCCGTGGCTGCTGGTCAGTGCACTGCTGCTGGCCGCACTGCTCAGCCTGCTGCTCTGGTTCGGCGCGCGCTGATCTGAACCGGCCGGGCATGGCCCGCGCGCTACCGGGACGGCGTTCATTTCCCCGCTCTTGGTGGGTGCCGACCTTGGTCGGCACGCTTCTTCGGCGGGCTTGACGCCTGACGGCGTACGCCGACCAAGGTCGGCGACTACCGGCGCCACGCCGGCGGCGAATGGATTCCAATGAAACCAAATTTCCCTTGCGCCACAAGGCCGCAAGGCTGGTGCACTGCGGCATACTAGGGGTCTTGCCCCACAGGTGTGACATGACGCGCGCGTTCAACTTCAGTGCCGGCCCTGCGACCTTGCCGGAATCGGTCCTGCGCCAGGCGCAGGCGGAAATGCTGGACTGGCACGGTACCGGTGCCTCGATCGTGGAAATGAGCCATCGCGGTGCGGAGTTCATGTCCGTTGCCGCCGAGGCCGAGGCCGACCTGCGTCGCCTGCTCGATATCCCCGAAGACTATGCGGTGCTGTTCCTGTCCGGTGGTGCCACCACCCAGCAGGCGCTGATCCCGCTCAACTTCGCCGCCCCGAGCCAGCGCGCCGACTACGTGGTCAGTGGCCACTGGGGCAAGACGGCGGTCAAGCAGGCCGGTGTCTACGTCGACGTCAACATTGCCGCCAGCAGCGAGGCCAACGGCTACCGCGAGTTGCCGGCGCGTGCCGACTGGCAGCTCTCGCCCGATGCCGCCTACGTGCACGTCACCGCCAACGAGACCATCCACGGTGTCGAATTCCGTGATGTGCCCGATACCGGCAACGTCCCGCTGATCGCTGATTTCAGCTCGTCCATCGCCAGCGAGCCGCTGGACGTGCGCCGTTATGGCGTGATCTACGCCGGCGCGCAGAAGAACCTCGGCCCGGTCGGCATCGCGGTGATGATCATCCGCCGCGACCTGCTTGAACGCAGCGGCCAACCGCGTGCGGACATTTTCGATTACCGCTCGCACGTCGCCCGCGATTCGATGCTCAACACCCCGCCGACCTGGAACTGGTATCTGGCCGGCCTGGTGTTCAAGTGGATGCTGGCCGAGGGCGGCGTGGCCGAGTTCGCCAAGCGCAATGCCGCCAAGGCAGCGCTGGTGTACGGCGCCATCGACGGCTCCGGCGGCTTCTACCGCAACGAGGTCGCACACGCCGCCCGTTCGCGGATGAACATCCCGTTCTTCCTGCCCGATGCCGAGCTTGATGCCCGCTTCGTCGCCGAAGCCAAGGCCGCTGGCCTGCTGGCGCTGAAGGGGCACAAGGTGGTCGGGGGCATCCGCGCCTCGCTGTACAACGCCATGCCGCTGGCCGGGGCCGAGGCGCTGGTCGCCTTCATGGCCGATTTCCAGCAGCGTCACGGCTGAGCAATGAACGGCGCGCACCGTCGGGTGCGGGCCCCGTAACAAGGAACTCCGATGGCAAGCAGCAAATCCAGCAAGAAGGCGCCAAAGAAGGCCGAACCGGCCAAGGACAGCGCGCCCACCAAGGCGAAGGGCAAGACCAAGGCCGCCTCGAATCCGGCGCCCACCCTGGCGCCCCTGGCGCTGGCCGATGTGCGCTCGAAGATCGACCAGATCGACCGCGACATCCAGAACCTGATCGCCGAGCGCGCACGCTTCGCGCACCAGGTCGGCAAGGCCAAGGGCAAGCTCGCCGCCGCCGTCGACTACTACCGTCCCGAGCGCGAAGCGCAGGTGCTGCGCATGGTGGTGGACCGCAACGAAGGCCCGCTCAGCGATGAGCTGCTGGTGCACGTCTACCGCGAGATCATGTCGGCCTGCCTGGCCCAGCAGGAGCCGCTGAAGATCGGCTATCTCGGCCCGGAAGGCACCTTCAGCCAGCAGGCCGTGCTCAAGCACTTCGGCCGCTCCGCGCTGGGCCTGCCGATGGCCAGCATCGAGGAAGTGTTCCAGGAAGTGGAAGCAGGCAACGCCGATTTCGGCGTGGTGCCGGTGGAGAATTCCGGGCAGGGCACCATCCAGATCACCCTGGACATGTTCCTGACCTCCAACCTGAAGATCTGCGGCGAAGTGGAACTGCGCGTGCAGCAGTACCTGATGTCGCGCAGCGGCCGCATCGAGGACATCGAGCGCATCTACGCACACCCGCAGTCGTTCATGCAGACCTCGGCGTGGCTGCGCGCCAACCTGCCGAAGGCCGAGAAGATTCCGGTATCCAGCAACGCCGAAGGTGCGCGCCGTGCGCGCAACGCCGACGACGCAGCGGCCATCGGCGGCGAGAGCGCCGGCCACGTGTACGGCCTGAAGAAGGTGGTCACCAAGCCGATCCAGAACGATGCCGACAACACCACCCGCTTCCTGGTGGTGGGCCGCAACATCTTCCCGACCTCCGGCCACGACCGCACCTCGGTGCTGGTGTTCATCCATGACAAGCCTGGTGCGCTGTTCGACGTGCTCAGCCCGTTCGCCCGCCACGGCATCAGCATGAACCGCATCGAGTCGCGGCCGTCGCACCATGGCAAATGGGAATACGGCTTCTTCATCGACCTGGCCGGCCACATCGACG
The DNA here is from genome assembly GCF_002138415.1 of Stenotrophomonas maltophilia. Lineage (NCBI taxonomy): Bacteria > Pseudomonadati > Pseudomonadota > Gammaproteobacteria > Lysobacterales > Lysobacteraceae > Stenotrophomonas > Stenotrophomonas maltophilia. Next base: position 2,883,659 of record NZ_CP015612.1, on the reverse strand, counting down.
ATGCGCCGATGCAGGCTGCGCTGGCCGAACTGGAAGCGCACTCGGCGCAGATCAAGGTGCTGGGTTCCTATCCGGTGGCCGTGCCCTGAGAGCTGCTGCGGCGGCCTCGGTCGCCGACCCCTGATGCATCGCCGGCGCTGCCGGCGTTTACGGAATGATCGAACGATGAGCAACGCGCAACACTGGATCGCCCGCAAGGGCCAGCCGCTGCAGGGCAGCCTGACCATTCCCGGCGACAAGTCGGTCTCGCACCGCTCGGTGATGTTCGCTGCGCTGGCCGATGGCACCTCGCATATCGAAGGCTTCCTGGAAGGCGAAGACACCCGCGCCACCGCGCGCATCTTCAGCCAGCTGGGCGTGCGCATCGAGACCCCCAGCCCGTCGCAGCGCATCGTGCATGGCGTCGGTATCGACGGCCTGCAGGCTCCGGATGCGCCGCTGGACTGCGGCAACGCCGGCACCGGCATGCGCCTGCTGGCCGGCCTGCTGGCAGGCCAGGCGTTCGACTGCACGCTGATCGGCGATGAGTCACTGTCCGGCCGCCCGATGCGCCGTGTCACCGGCCCGTTGTCGCAGATGGGCGCGAAGATCGATACCGAGAGCGATGGCACGCCGCCGCTGCACGTGCATGGCGGCCAGACGCTGCACGGCATCGACTTCGCCTCGCCGGTGGCCAGCGCACAGATCAAGTCGGCCATACTGCTGGCCGGCCTGTATGCGCAGGGCGAAACCCAGGTGACCGAACCGCACCCGACCCGCGACTACACCGAGCGCATGCTGTCCGCGTTTGGCGTGGACATCGAATTCTCGCCGGGCAAGGCGCGCCTGCGCGGCGGCCAACGCCTTCGTGCCACGGATATCGTGGTGCCGGCCGACTTCTCGTCTGCGGCGTTCTATCTGGTGGCTGCCAGCATCATCCCGGGCTCCGAGCTGCGCCTGAAGCAGGTTGGCCTGAATCCGCGCCGCACCGGCCTGCTGCACGCGCTGCGCCTGATGGGTGCGGACATCACCGAAGAGAATCCGGCCGAGCAGGGCGGTGAACCGGTGGCGGACCTGGTGGTGCGCTACGCCCCGCTGAAGGGTGCACGCATTCCGGAAGCACTGGTGCCGGACATGATCGACGAGTTCCCCGCGCTGTTCGTGGCCGCCGCCGCCGCCGAAGGCCAGACTGTGGTGAGCGGTGCCGCCGAGCTGCGGGTGAAGGAATCCGATCGCCTTGCGGCGATGGCCACCGGCCTGCGCGCGCTGGGCATGCAGGTGGAAGAGACCGAAGATGGCGCCACCCTGCACGGTGGTGTACGCCTGGGTAGCGGCACCATCGAAAGCCACGGCGACCACCGCATCGCCATGGCGTTCGCCATTGCCGGCCAGATCAGTGACGGCGAAGTGCGCATCAACGATATCGCCAATGTCGCCACGTCCTTCCCGGACTTCGACGGCCTGGCCCGCAGCGCCGGATTCAACCTGGCCTGATCGTCACCGCGTCCGCCGGGCCCTGCCAGGCGGATCGCAATGCCCGGTAGGTGCCGACCTTGGTTGGCACGCACACATCTCCCGGTAGGTGCCAACCTTGGTTGGCACGCTTTCCCGCATAAAAGGACGGAGGCCGAAGCCTCCGTCTAAACATCACGAACCCCTCGTCCGCGATCAACGCTGCTCGGTGCGGAAATCCACCGGGACCCGCACCACGCTGGCGACGGCACGGCCCTCGTGCATCGCCGGCTGGAACTTCCAGTTCTGCACGGTGCTGAGCACCGCACGATCCAGGTCGCGGCTGCGCTCGCCGCTGCGCGAAACGATCGCAGCGTTGGCGACATTGCCGCGGGTATCGACATTCAGGCTGGCAATCACGCTGCCCTGTACGCCACTGCGCAGTGCGGCGGCGGGGTAGGTGGGCATGCGGTTGTTGGCCAGCGGGCGCGCTTCGCGATTACGCACCACCGGCGCAGCCTTGTGCTGGCTGGAGGCCGGCGCAGCCTGGCGCGCTGCGGGCGCCCCTGCATCGGTTACCGCGGCCTGCTCAGGGGCTGGCAACATGCGCTCACCGACCGGTGCCGGCGCCACATCTTCCTGGTTGGAATGACGCAGCCACAGCAGGGCGGCCGCAAACATCGCCACGATCAGCGCGATCCACATCCAGGGCGACGTGGGCTTGTGCTGCACGCTTGAATCCTGCTGCAGCTGCGGCGAATGAAGGTCTTCGTGGATGGTGGCAGTCATCGCAAACTCCTTCCGTCAATGGACGACGTGGGCAGTGTTGCCCGAGCCACGGACGGGAAGTGTCAGCGTTGCGTCAACGCTACCGGCAGGGTTCAGTTTGCCTGCCGGGAAGTGTTCAGTTACTGCGTCTTGAAGTCGAACGGCACTTCAATGCTGCCGGGCACGGCCTGGCCGTTGCTCTGCGCCGGGGTGAAACGCCAGCGGCGTACGGCGTCGGTGGCGGCACGGTCGAGCTCGCGTGAGCCGCTGCGCTGGATCAGCGTGGTGTTGTTCGGGTAGCCGGTGGCATCCACATCCACGCGTACCACCACGGTACCGGTCTCGCCGGCGCGCAGGGCGGCGGCGGGGTATGACGGCGGCGGCGACTGGCCAGCAATCGGCATCGGCTGGCTGTTGCCGGTCGTGGCCGGCGCTGCGCCCGGGGTGGCCGGGGCCGGCTCGGCGATCGGGGCGGGCGGTGGCGGGGCGGTTTCGACCAGCTTCGGCTCTTCCTCCTCCACCGGTGCCGGCTTGGCATCAGGCATGTCGCTGGAACCGGCCGCAGCGGCCAACGGTTCCGGCAGGGGCTCGACCTGGGCGGTTTCCTGCGGGGTCTGCGCGGCCGGGTCGGCGCGGAAGAACTCCTTGTCACGGCCGGTCAGCCAGACCAGCACGAACAGCAGCACGCCCACGCCGAAGGCGATGCCGGCGATCTTCAGGGCGTTACGCGGGATATGCACAGTGAACGACTTGGCGGACGACGAGCGGGGTGCAGACATGGACCGGACCAGTACGGAATAGCCCGATTCTGCCACGCCGGGAATGAACCGGGCGGCAGAAATCCGTATAACAAGCGATAATCCCATCCCTGATACCCACCACGACACCTGCCATGCTTGATCCAGCCCTGCTCCGCCACCAGCCCGCCGACCTCGCCGAACGCCTGCGCACCAGCCGCGGCTTCGAGCTCGACGTGTCTGCCCTGGAGTCCCTGGAGGCTGATCGCAAGCGCATCCAGGTGCGGACCCAGGAGCTGCAGAGCCTGCGCAACAGCCGTTCCAAGGCCATCGGCCAGGCCAAGGCCAAGGGCGAGGACGTCTCGGCCATCATGGCCGAGGTCGCAGCCTTCGCCGACGAGCTGAAGGCCTCGGAAGTGGCGCTGGACGAGCTGCGCGAGAAGATCGAAGCGATCTCGATGGGCATCCCGAACCTGCCGGCCGATGACGTGCCGGCCGGTGCCGACGAGAACGACAACGTCGAGCAGTCGCGCTGGGGAACCCCGCGCCAGTTCGATTTCAAGGTGCTCGACCACGTCGAACTGGGCGCCCGCAACGGCTGGCTGGACGGCGAGACCGCGGCCAAGCTGTCCGGCTCGCGCTTCACCGTGCTGCGCGGCCCGATCGCGCGCCTGCACCGTGCGCTGGCCCAGTTCATGGTCGACCTGCACACCGGCGAGCACGGCTATGAGGAAACCAACGTGCCGCTGCTGGTCAACGCCGATTCGCTGCGCGGCACCAGCCAGCTGCCGAAGTTCGAGGACGACCTGTTCAAGACCGCCGTGGGCGACTCCACGCGTTACCTGATCCCGACCTCGGAAGTGCCGCTGACCAACATCGTGCGCGACGAGATCGTCGATGCCGAACGCCTGCCGCTGCGCATGACCGCCCACTCGATGTGCTTCCGTGCCGAGGCCGGCAGCGGTGGTCGCGACGTGCGCGGCATGATCCGCCAGCACCAGTTCGAGAAGGTCGAGCTGGTCTCGATCAGCCGCCCGGAAGACAGCGACGCTGAACATCAGCGCATGACCCGTTGTGCCGAAGTGGTGCTGGAAAAGCTGGGCCTGCCGTACCGCAAGGTGCTGCTGTGCACCGGCGACATGGGCTTCTCGGCCATCAAGACCTACGACCTGGAAGTCTGGCTGCCGTCGCAGGAGACCTACCGCGAGATCTCCTCGTGCTCGAACTGTGGTGACTTCCAGGCCCGCCGCATGCAGGCGCGCTGGCGCAACCCGGCCACCGGCAAGCCGGAACTGGCGCACACCCTGAACGGCTCGGGCGTGGCGGTCGGCCGCGCGATGATCGCGGTGATGGAGAACTACCAGAACGCCGACGGCAGCATCACCGTGCCGGAAGCCCTGCGCCCGTACATGGGCGGACTGGAAACCATCGCCTGATTCCCTGATCGGGCGGTGCTGCGGCTCCGGTGGGTGCCATGCTTGCATGGCACCGAATCCACGCATGGCGTGGATCTACTGGAGGATGTTGCAGGCGCTCGGCATGATTTCACCGATGCCCCAGCAGATCCACGCTGTGCGTGGATGAACCGCCGTGATCACTCCACAGCGCGCAACTTCTCCAACGGCACCCATCCCGGGTCGCCGGCCTCCGGCACGCACCACGCCCAGCCATTGAGCGTGCGCTGCCCACGCAGCAGCTGCCCGGGATCCACATCCAGTTCCCGCGCGCAGTAGTCCTCCGTGGCAAACGCGCCACCCTGCGCGTCGCGACCGATCACTGGTGCCGGCACGAATCCGGGCTGCTGCCCTTCGGCTTCGCACAGGAACCAGTCGTCCCAGCCCTCCGGGCCTTCATAGCGTTCGCCCACCACCAGCGCCTGGCCTCGGCGCAGGGTGATCGGGTGCGGAAATTCGCTGCGGTGCGCAGTCGTCACGATGTAGTTCATGGCCCACTGTACCGTTTCCGCCGGGCATGGCCCGGCGCTACCATCCCGATCCGGTAGCGCCGGGCCATGCCCGGCGGGCGGCAAGCGGCCCACAAAAAAACGGCCCCGCAAAGCGGGGCCGCCAGGGTGGACCGGGATGGGGGAGGGGATCCCGGCCCGCGTTCAGCGCCCAGACGAGGAGAGAGGGGCGCCGAACGTTGGAACGCGTTATGCCGCGACGGCTTCATCCGCTGCGTGCGACGGCAGAGCTGCCAGTGCACCGGCAATGGCGTCTTCACGGTGCTGCGGCGAGTAGGCGATGCCCTCGGCGCGCACGAACTCGACCTCGTTGATGCCCATGAAGGCGAACACCTGGCGCAGGAACGGCTCCTGGAAGTCGGCCGGCGAGTCGGTGTAGATGCCGCCGCGGCTGCTGGCGATGATCACCCGCTTGCCACCGGCCAGGCCCACCGGGCCGTTCTCGGTGTACTTGAAGGTGCGGCCGGCCACGGCTACGCGGTCGATCCAGGCCTTCAGCGTGGACGGGATGCTGAAGTTGTACATCGGTGCGCCGATCACCACGATGTCGGCCTCCAGGAACTGCTGCATCACCTGTTCAGCGTCGGTCGCCTCGGCGGCGTCGGTCTTGGCCAGCGAGCTGCTGCGCAGATGCGGTACCGGATTGGCGTCAAGATCGCGATAATCGACCTGCAGGCCGTCGATCTGGCCGGTGAAGCGGGCGACCACGGCGGCCGACAGCTGGCGGGACACGGAGTTGTCGCCAAGCACGCTGGCGTCGAGATGCAGAAGCTTCATGGCAGTCACCTATGTTCTGGGAGGAAGGGGCGGGGAGCCCGACGGAGAGAACGATAGGTTGTTGCAAAGGCGGGATAAAGGTGGTTGAATGCCACGTATTGTTCTAGATATGGAACTCGGGCATGCATGACCTGAATGATCTGTACTACTTCGCGATGGTGGTCGACCACGGCGGATTCGCCGCCGCAGAGCGCGCCTTGGGCATCCCCAAGTCGCGCCTGAGCCGCCGCATCAGCCAGCTGGAAACCGACCTGGGCGTGCGCCTGCTGCAGCGCTCCACGCGCCGTTTCGCGGTCACCGACGTCGGCACCAGCGTGCACCGCCATGCGCAGACGATGCTGGCCGAAGCACAGGCCGCCCGCGAAGTGGTGGACCGCCTCAGCGCCGAACCGCGCGGCGTGGTGCGCGCCAGCGTGCCGGTGTCGCTGGCGCAGATGCAGCTGCCCAAGCTGCTGCCCAAGTTCCTTGAGCAGTACCCGAAGGTGCGCCTGCAGCTGAACATCAGCAACCGCCGCGTGGACATCATCAACGAAGGCTACGACGTGGCCCTGCGCGTGCGTTCGCGCCTGGACGACGACGGCAGTCTGGTGATGCGCAGCTTCGGCCAGGTGCAGGAACTGCTGGTGGCCAGCCCGAAGTACCTGGACCGCGCCGGGCGTCCCAAGGATCCGGAAGAGCTGACCCAGCACGTGACGCTAAGCATCAGCGAAGACGAAGCCCGCCAGCGCTGGGAGCTGCACGGCCCCGAAGGTGAGGTTCGCCGGGTTGACCTGCAGCCGCGCGTGGCCGGTTTCGACTTCCCGCTGCTGCAGAGCATGGTGAAGGACGGTTTCGGCATCACCATGCTGCCGGAAACCGTGTGCGCCGACGCCGTGCGCAACGGCGAGCTGGAAGTGGTGCTGCCGGACTGGTCGCTGCCGCAGGGCGTGTGCCATGCCGTGTTCGCCTCGCGCCGCGGCCTGCTGCCGGCGGTGCGCGTGTTCATCGACTTCCTGGCCGAGCACCTGCCGCCGCAGCTGGAGGCCTCGCGCCTGGATTGCGGTGGCGCCTGTGAAAAGGCCAAGGAGCGGATCAAGGCCAGCGCGCTGGGCGCGTTGGCGGTGGACGCGGGCTGAGGTACTTACCCGCGACTGCACCGCCGCTCTGTGAAACGGTAGCGCCGGGCCATGCCCGGCGTTGCTGCTTTCCGGACCCGGTCAGCTCCGGCCGAACAGCCGGTCCCAGAAGCTCCGGCGTCGCGTCGCGGCCGGTGGTGGTTCGGCTGCAACGACGGGCGCTTCCAGCACCGCCATCAGTTCCGCGCTTCGCGGCTTCTTCAGGAAGCGCGCGTAGTCCAGATAGCTGGTGACCTTGCTCATGTGCAGGCGCTCCGGCATTGCCGGCAACGCGCCGCCCTGCAGCAGCACCCGCAGTGCCTGCGGACGATCCAGGCGGATCGCCTCGAACAGCGCGGTGCCGCCACAGCCCGGTTCGATCTGGTTGGCGCGCTGCGGCGCATCCTTCAGCAGGGCTCTCAGTGCGTCTACGTCGTCTCGCTCCACGGCAGCCACCAGCCGCGCCAGGGCATCCGCTTCTTCGGGTGGAAGATTGTCGCGATAGGCCTGCTCGGCGATCTCGCGCTCGTCGCGCCCATCACCGCCCTGGATGCACAGGAAATCGGTGACCAGGGCGACCGGAATGCCGGACGTGTCCAGCGCCCAGTAGCTGGGATAGACACCGTCGCCCCAGCCGCTGGTGAATACCACCAGACCGTGGGGCGAGTCCTCACCCCAGGGGCGGTACTCGGCACCTTCGTCCAGGCCATCGTGGTCGATCAGTGCATCCGACCATTCACTCTCTTCGTCGCCATCGGCCCGTTCGATCAGGGCCAGCAGTGCCTGTTGGGTGTCGATATCCATGAAGCAGCCGATGCCGGCGTCGACCGGGTAACCGATGAAGCTGTCCTCATCCAGTCCGGTCAGGTCCTGCGTGGTCCAGCGCGCCATCTGCCAATGCAGGGCGGACGCGGTGAGCGACTTGCGCGGCTTGAACCAGACCACGGCCAGCGCCGGGCGGCCGCTGTGCACGATGATCTCGACCGGGTGCCGGCCCAGCGGGGCGGTGTAGTCGGCCAGCGCAGGCGCCTCGGCCTGGACCAGCGGATCGCAGACCACCAGCTGCCCGCTGCTGACCGGCAGGTGCCCGGCGAAGGTGCGGTGCAGGGCCACTGCGGCCAACTGGGTGTCATCCAGCAGGGTGGTGCGCAGGTTGGCCAGATCGAGATGGGCCATGGCGGCTCCGAGTGCGGTGAAGGCCCCCACCGTGCCGGATGCGGAGGGCAGGGGCAAGGTGGTCTTGGGCAAATGCCCTTCACGTGCGAGAATACGACGCTGCCCGGGCGACCGGGACCCGATTGGAGAGATGGCCGAGCGGTTTAAGGCACCGGTCTTGAAAACCGGCGAAGGGTTAAACCTTCCGTGGGTTCGAATCCCACTCTCTCCGCCAGTCTTTGCAAAAAGCTCCTAGAAATAGGGGCTTTTTCGTTTCCACAGCCTTCGCTACCCGCCCGCTTACCCATCCACCTGCAAAGGTCGATTCTGCGCGATCTGCTGCCGAACCCAGCCTTGCACCTCGGATTGTATCCAGAGTGCGCGGCGGCCGATGCGGATAGAGCGCGGGAAGCGGCCGGCCTTGATCTCTCCGTAGATGAAGGTGGTGCCCATGCCGGTCATCTGGCGCACGCGATCGAGCGATAGCAGCTCTTCCAGTCTTTCAGCCGCGCCCATGATGGCCTCCGATGCGGCAAGCGTTAGTAGGACGGTCGGTCAGCCCCAGCTGGAACTGCAAAACGTTGTCAATCGGCATATCGACCGGTGCGGGACGCGCGCTGCGGGTCGGGCGATTCAGTCGGCGCCACGCCTCGATGGCCTTGTCGGGATCGGCATGCTTGCTGGTCGACCTGCAGGCGCACTCGACCAGGTGGCCACCGCCGGCGGAGGCGCAGCGCTTGTCGTGGATGTGGCGCGCGCGGTGTCCGACGGCGCAGTTCGGCAACCCTTCCGGGTGGCTGATATGTTCCTGGGTCATGTGTCAGCTCCATTGGAAACGTGGGTGATGGCGGGCATACACTGGGGTGCATGAGTCAATATGCGAATTCGACGCATGCGGAGTTGTGGCTCCGCGCCAAGGCTGAGGCGGGCGCTCTGCGACAGAGCGCTGACGTGCAGGACTTGGTTTTGGCCAAGCGGCCGACGACTCATCGGCAGCGGCAGCAGATCCGGGCCGCCATGGCTCCTGGCGCTGACCGGTCGTTGGCCGACCTTCTGGATGCACTGGCCAGCCAGATACACCATGGCCGACACATCCCCGGCGATGCCGAGCAGCTTCTGCAGGATCCGGCCACCAGCCTTCTGTCGGTGTTTGGCCCGAAGCTGGCCGAGCATCAGCGCAATGCGCGGCACCTGGTGGTGCTGGAGGCGGCCAACGTGGTCCTGCGTAAAGGCTCGTCGGCTTGGCTCCATGGTGGAGAGGCGGGGCAAACGCCACACGAGCGGTCGCTGGCCAGCAACGGCGGTTTGGCCGCTGTGCTGCAGGAGCTGGAAGCCCGTCGGAAGAGATAGGGCGGTCATGCGAACAGGTCCAGTTGGGTCGGCAGTGCCGGCGGCGGGGCGAGCAATGCGTGTGCAGCGGTGGATCCGAGTTGTTCCATTCGCTGCAGGAGGCGGCCGGCATAGTTCTCGTTGTTCCTGATGAACCATGACAGCTGGGCGGCCCTGAATCTGTCCCCGGCGTGTCCGCGCAGTAGCAAGGCGTCCCTCTCTTTGCGCAGTTCCCGGATGTGATGGATGGTTTGGTTGTAGGCACCGGGCAGGCGCCGGCGGTCGTACTCATCCTCATCGGCGTCAGGCACGTGTGCCGCGTCCATGGCGATCATCGGAACATCTCCAGCTGTTGGGGGACCATCGGACGACGGATTGCGTAGGGACTTGGATCTCGCTCGTTGAGCAGGTCCTGGGCGATATGGAAGTGGTAGCCGCGGCCGTTCATGTCGGTGATGCAGACCATCGGGAAGTAGCAGACCGCGATGGCCCCGGAGCAGAACAGGTAGTAGCCGCGACCACACGGCGCGCGGCCGCCCTCGGTGCTGCTGTCCAGCATGTCGCGCGTCCAGCCGGCGGCAATGCGGACGGCTGCTGCGTCCGATGCGATTTCCCATGCCTCGTCTCGGTCCATGATCCGCGAGGACACCATGCCCATGGTGCGCAGCGCGGCCTGCATATCGCCCGTAGCGAGCGCCTGAAGCGCCTGGCCGCGGGCCTCCCAAAGGCGGGCATCCTGGGGAGCGATCGAGTCGAGCTCGACCCCGGACATGCTGGCCAGCTGGCGGCCGATCTCGCCGTCCTCCATTGCAGCGGTGAGCAGCTGGTCAGCCATTGGTGGAGTACCTCACGGCTGTCTGCTTTTGTATGCTGGAATCAAGGAGAGATGAAAAGGGGAGCACTGGATGCCAGCGAGTGGGAGTTGGCACGAGGACTGGGTCTTCGCAATCAGGAGCAGGACGGTGACGGCCAGGGTATCGGTGGAGAGTCCAGGCCGTGGTGAGATCGTGGCGGTTCACGTGGTGTACGGACCGAGTCTCACTGGTCTGGCGATTCCGGTGGTATCGCAGCAGGATGCGAAGGAGAAGACGGAGATTCTGCTTTGCGATCTGATGGGAAAAGACTGGTGTTGAGCTGAGCAGCTGGCTAGCCATGGCGGACATCCCCCTCTGGCGTTCTGATGATAGATTTCAGGCAACGGATTACAGGGGGCTGGCTATGGTCGTTGAAGACCCGCGAGTGACGGTTGAGTTCGTCGTGCTGCACGATGGCGTCAGCGCCGCTGTGCGCTTGGATCACGGCATAGCAGGTTGGGGGATCCTGCTGAGAGCGCTTCATGATCCCGTGGCCGGTGATGAAATCCACATGGGTCGAATCGTTGGCTCCCGCGAGACTACTGACGAAGCTCATAAGGTGGGGACTGTGGCAGCGATCCAAGCAATTGGTCACTTGCGTGGTCAAAGCACCGAGGACGTTCGATTTGTACTTCGGGCTAGGGCGATTCAGCAGGCCGGACGTCAAGGTGCCTTTGACTCGGTTGTGGAAGTTGTCAGTGGAATGGGCGACGTCACGGATCGCATGTTTGTGCCAATCTACGGAGCGGAATTGCGTAGCGCGGATGAGGCTCTCGCCACTGCAGAGGACGCACTCGGCTTCGTGGACGGTTTGACTGATGAGGGGAGATTCATCAAGTAGGCGCGTAGCCCAACTGTGCATTTGAAAGCTCTCGATATCGATATTCACAAGTGCCCCCCATCGCCGATAGATGAGCGTGCGCTGTGCGCGTATGTCGAGCTGGTTATGCACGACATACCGTCGGGGCGAGGGCCATGGCAGAATTCCGGCGAGTCCACAGGGGGGGCAGGAAATGGATTGGTGGCTTGGCTTCAATCAGTGCTGGTCGCTGGGGGCGACATGTGCAATTGACTGGGATGCCTGGACAGTTGTTATCGCAGTATTTGCCGCTGTCCTGTCGTGGTTGTCCGTACTGGTTACGGCTGTGTCGGCTGGAGCGGTCTTCTGGCTTGGACGTCAGGCAAACCTGTTGGCAGGCACTGCTAAGGAAGCGCAAGAACGCTATATCCGCGAAGGCCGGAAAGAGGCAGCCGATGACCGTGACCGCGAAGGGAAGGTTGTTCTTGCGTATTGCAGCGCCGAACTGAAAGTCATGGGTCCCGCGCTGGCTGGGCTGGCTGGGATGCTTAGAGGGGACGATGTCGAAGACCTCTTTGTGAGGAGCCGTGACTTCAGAAGGCAAGTCAACGACAGAGCGCGGGAGCTGTCTTGGGAGGTACTGGAGAAGGTGCTTCCTCGTCTCCACGCAATTCCGCCGGCCACTGGGATGCGACTCGCTAGGCTTTTGGGCGCATGCAAATCCTTGACAACGTCTTTCGCTATTCACGCAGATGAGGTAAGTCCGCATGAAAGGGAAGATGGCCAAGAAGAATGGGAGGAGTACCTTCGAACCTCCATCTCGAATCGTTTGCGGCTCTTGCTTGCCGCGCGCGAATTGGCGAACAGCCTGTGGCTTGAATCCAACGCGGCACTCGAAGGAATTGGCGAGCGGGGCTAGGCAGAACATTGATCCGAGTTCGCTGGTGGGCTCGGTCGGCGCGGGGGCCGGGTCGACGGGCTGGGTGATGGGCGGGATGCCGCCGGCCATGGTGGCGAAGAAGTCGTGGTTGGTCATGGGCGACCGCCGTTTGCCTTCGCGATCACGGCGCTGATCTCGTTCCAGAGGCTCTCAGGGCGTTCCTTATCTGCCGCGGCTATGAACCCGATTTCGCGGAACATCCGTTCGGCCTTTACGAGCGCATCCAGCAACTCCGGCGCGGCGGCGATCAGGCGCGCGGTTCTCTCGCTCTCGCCCGAACTGTCCTGGGAAAGCTGGCAGATGAAGCGGTTGTTGGGTCCGCGTACGATGTGCGTGTAGGCATCGCTCTGTTCCTGGTATGCCCAGGGCCCTTGCGTCCGACCGGTCATGCAGTACCGCCTTGGGCGCTTGCGCCCTCGGTGGAGGCAATGAACGCCTGCAGCTTCTTCCGGCTTGCAGGCGGGACTGCGATGTAGGTGCGGCCGGCAATAACGTGGTGCTGGCCTGCCGTCTCGCTGAAGGTCGGCGCGGCATCCGCAGCTGCGAACATGACCATGGCCTTGGTGCCGTGTGTGCGGCGCCAGCCGGAGACACTCCAACCGCCTTCATCCTTCATGGCGCGCAGGCGCATGCCGCAGCCAGGCACTTCGATGATGGAGAAGCTTGGGGCGCTCATGCAGCACCTGCCTGTGCGCGCGCTGCGCTCCGCACCGCGGCGACGGCGCCTGCAGCGCTCTGGCCCTGCCGCAGGACGGCATTGGCGGCGATGCTGGCCGCGACGACGACCTGGAAGGGGAGGAGACCCCAGCGGCGTCCGGCGCGGGCGACGATGCCGGCGGCGGCTGCCGCGCGCTGAGCGTTGGAGTGGTGGGCGATGACGGCGCTCATGCGGCCACACCCTGCTGCGCGGCGCGCAGCAGCTTTGCTGCAGCCTGCAGCTGTTGTGCGTGCAGTTCTGCCTCGTCGGCGGTGAGGTGTAGGCGGGCTGCGCCCATGTCTGCGATGACGCGCTCGCTGACGGGGTCAGCGGTGACTTTCATCTCTGCCGATCGGCAGCCCAAGGAAAGGGTGGCCATGCGTGATCTCCTTCGCCCGGCCCCGGGATGGGGCGCTGTAGAGCGGCGCAAGTAAGATCACATAATGTGATCGATGAGTAAACACGAAACGTGATGTGTGAAGGCGGAAATTCTGAACGCCTCGGATTCCGTTCAGAATCTGAAGGGCAGCCTAGTCAAACGTATGCCGGATCAATCCAGCATCTTCAAAGGAAACGTCGTCCCTGATGCATTCGCGGGCGCGGTCGAGGGCGCGGTGCAGCTCGATCAGGTCCTCGTCGCCGAGGTCATCAATGGAAGCGTGCCCTAGGGTGGCCTGGTCGATGATCAGTTGCACCCCAAAAGGTCGGTATGTCTTGGCGAGGCTGCGAATCATCCGCAGGTGACTCTCGCGCGCGACTGCATCGAAGTGCGTTGATCGCTTACCGACAACCGCGTGAAGCGCGGGCTTTCTATCAGGCGCGGCGCTTATCCGTTCGACCAGCTTGTGCAGCAGCGCGTCCGTTTTGCTCATTTCTTGCAGCTCCCCTTTGTGAATCGCGCTTTTCGCGCCATGCAGCAAAATCCACCAGGTTGCGCTGATCTGCGGGTCGTTCATCCGACAGAATCCACTCGTACACGTCAGCGAACAGATCTGCCTCGGACTCAATGTCAAAGGCCTTGCCAAGCGTACCGAACGCCTTGTCCAAGAACCGGTGGGTTTCGGCAAGGATTGCAGGATCGGGTCGCGGGGACTGAGACGCCGGGGCCTCTCCAAAAAGGGACGCGATGCTGACACCTAGAGCCGCAGCTAGGAGGGGTACTTCCGAAACCTTGGGCTCGCGCGCGCTGGACGCCGACGACTCGTAGTTGGCAATACGACTCTGGCCCGACCAGCCGCACGCGAGTGCCAAGGCTTCTTGGGTCATGCCAGCCTTAAGCCGGGCGGCGCGGAGGTTGTCAGAGAATGCCATACCGGAATTCTTCACGGTACGTGATAAGGCGCTAACACGATTTGTGTTGCGATGAAGATCACGATATGTGATTCTGTCCAAATGGACGCACTCGATAGAGCCGTGAAAGCCGCCGGCGGGGTCACATCCCTTGCCTCCCATCTTGGTGTTCGCCAGAGCGCTGTCAGCAATTGGCGCTCGCGGGGACGCGTGCCCGCAGCCATGGCGATCCCCATCGAGTCGGTCACGGGCGTTTCGCGCCACGACCTCTGCCCGGAAATTTTCGGGCCCTTCGCCGGGCTCGCCCCAGTTACGAAACGGGATCTTCTCGCCAAGCTCGGTCTGTCCAGCGACGCGCATCTGGCTGTTGTTTTGGCGCTGCCCGTGGATCGCGTCGCCGCCTGGGAGCTGGATGCCGCCGTGCCTGCCTTCCCAAGCGTTCTCGCCGTCCTCGGCACCGCAGTCGTCGCTCCTTCGTCCCGCGTCGAAGCAGACCCCGACGCCAATCGCATCGGCCCTGTCGACACCGCCTGAAAGGCCATCCCTGGCCGTCGTCCCTGACTCGTTGATCTCCATGGCGCCCATCGTGCGCCACCCGGGCCCAGCCCGAAACCTTGAAACACAGCCTTTCCCAAGGTGACCCATGACCTGCCGCACATCTGCACTCAACTGGCTCGACGTTCTCTACAACTCAGTGCGCAAGACGCCCGGCGGTGTAGTGGACGCAGCCGCTTTCCTGGCCGACCGCCGCGGGAAGTCAATGCACCCGGAGACGCTGCGCGCGAAGCTGCGCGGGTTGGAGGGTGAATCGGTGACGATGGAAATCGCCGAACTGCTGACCGAGTGGATGCAGGAGAAGGCCGGGGGTAGCGACTACGCCCTGGACTGGATGCAGGCACTGGCCGGGCAGTTTGGAATGGCCGTGGCCACCGTTCCGCCGCCGCCGGAGGGTGGCTGGTCGGACGAGATCGGCGCCATCCAAACGAAGCTGCTGGAGATCACCACGCGGGTGGGGCGCCTGTCGGGCACTGCGGTGGAGGCCATGGCTGATCGCCACATCGACAGCGACGAAGCTAGGCTGATGGTGGAAGAGGCCAACTCGCTGATCACGATGGCGCACCGGCTGATCCGCAACGTGTCGCGCGCTGCAGCGAAGGGGAGGGCGCGTCGATGAACCGTCTGGCCCGCTCCTCTGATCCGCAGTCCAGCCACATCGCCGCAGCCGACCTGGCCGCCAGCGGCGCACTTCGTGTCCAGCACGCCAAGACCGAGGCTGCGGTGATCCGCCATCCCGGCCACAGCAGCCTGCACCTCTCGATGTTGACCGGCCTTGACCGCCACATGCTGGGGCGTCGTCTGCCTGAGTTGGCCCGAGAGGGACGCATCTGGCGCGGCCCGACCGCCCCGTGCGCCACCACCGGGAAACCTGCGTGCACCTGGTGGCCGGTGGCCCCGGGCCAAAACATGCCGTTGGGGCTCTGACATGTCGACCATCATCATGTCGCAGTGCTGGCCGCTGCAGGGCCTGAGCGTCACGCAGAAGGCCGTGCTGATCTCGCTGGCGGATCAGGCCAACGACGATGGCGTGTGCTGGCCGGCAGTGGGCACCATCGCCGCGCGCTGCTGCATGTCGGCGCGCGCTGTGCGTAGCGCCATGGATCACCTGGAGGCCGTTGGCCTGCTGGCGCGTGATCGCCGATTCAACAGCAGCACTGTCTACTCGGTTACGCCGGCCAAGTTCAACGCTGCCGCTGCGCCGTCCAAGGGCACTCGCAAGACTGGAAAGAACGGTACTGCACCGGGCGCAGGTGCTGCGCCCCATGCAGGGGGTGCGCCCGGCGCAGGAGGGGATGTGCCCGCTGCAGGAGGGGATGCACCGGGCGCAGGTCTGGAGGTGCGCCCCGTGCCGCCTAACCGTCATATAACCCTCAATGAACCGTCAGAAGAACCATCATTCCCGGCGGGCCTGCCGGCCGCGCCGCCGGTGGTCGATTCGGAAACCGAGTTGCAGTCAGCGTGCCGCGCAACTTGGACGGCCTACGCCGGCGCTTACCGCGAGCGGCACGGCGTGGCGCCGGTCCGCAACGCGAAGGTCAACGCCAACGTGCGGCAGATCGTTCAGCGGCTGGGCCACAGCGAGGCACCGCTGGTGGCAGCGTGGTTCCTGACCGTCAACGAGCGCTACGTGGTGCAGAACATGCACGACCTGGGATCGCTGCTGGCGAAGTGCGAGGCATACCGCACGCAGTGGGCGACCGGACGGCAGGTGACCGCGACCAGCGCCAACCAGCAGGACCAGACGCAGGCCAATGCCAATGCGGCCGACGATGCCAAGGCGCTGCTGCGCCGCATGAAGGGGAACGCCAATGCTCAGTGATGCCGATCAGGACAGGCTGGTCGAAATGCTGGTGGCCACGGCTGAGGTGATGGGCGAGCAGATCCGCCCGGCCGCTGCGGCCTACATGGTCACTGACCTGGCGGCTTATACGCTGCAGGTGTTGGCCAACGCGCTGACCGCCTGCCGACGCGAGGTGAAGGGCAAGCTCAGCCTCGCCGCGATCATGGAACGGATCGACGACGGGCACCCGGCACCAAACGAAGCATGGGCCGTGGCGATCCGCGCTGCCGACGAGGCGGTGACGCTGGTATGGACTGAGCAGACCCGGGACGCATGGACCGCGGCGCTGCCGCTGGTGGAGGCCGGAGACAAGATTGCTGGCCGGGCAGCGTTCTTGGAGGTGTACGCCCGATTGGTGAAGGAGGCGCGAGCTGCAGGCGGCTGTGCCGTATACCAGCCGTCGCTGGGCCATGACTCCGCCGCACGGGACGCAGCGCTGCAGCAGGCGGTAGCCGCCGGCCGCCTGGCGCACGAGCAGGTTGCTGATTACTTGTCACTGCCGCCGGCCACGCCCGTGTTCAATCCGCTGGCGCTGCTGGCAGGCCGAGTGGAGGCCAGTCCGCAAGCGAACGAGCGCGCCCGGAAGCGGCTGGCCGAGATCGCCGAGCTGCTCGGTTCCGCTCAGGACGCGGCGGCATGAGGCAGGACCACGTCGAACTGGAGGTGCGCCCGGTGTCCGAGCCGGTGGCGGTGGCCGGCTGGTATCTGGCCTATGGCTACGGAATCAAGCCGTTGGTGCTGTACGCCACGCGTGGCACCCGGGTTTGGCGCGATGGCATGCGCCAGATCCCGATCACCCGCTATGCCGGCCCAATCCCGGAGTTGCGCTGATGTGGTCGAAGGCACCGCCACCGACCAGGGAAGAGGGCGCGCGCATCGAGTTGGCCAAGACGGGTCCGTGCATGGCCTGCCTGGCGTTGCTGGAGCAGCAGCTGCTGGAGCCGGAGCTGGTGGTCTACGGCTGCGACTACAACCACGCCAAGAGCGGGAACCTTCGGCGCGGCCACTTGTTCGGCTACGCCCTCTGCAAGTGGCACCACATGCGGCATCCGATGGAAGGGAACACCTTCGCGACGATGCGCCAGATCTACGGCCCGAGCCTGATGGATGGCTCGCGGACCTTCCACGAGACGTACGGCTCTGACGACGAGCTGATTGCAAACCAGACCTACATCAACGAACTGAGGGCGGCAGCATGAAGAAGACGAAGGCCATTGCGCCGAGGATCAACCCCCAGCGTGCGCCACGCGAGCGGCGGATGGACCACAACACGGTGTCGCGGCCTAAGCGACTGAAGCAGGGCACCATCACCCTTGGAGCAGCCGAGACCGTCGAACAGTTCGAAGCGCGCGGCGGCAAGATTCAACGGTTTCCGGCCAGCTGGGAATACGCGACATGAGTATTGCTGGACTCCAGAGCCAAATCGCGAGGTCGCGCGCTGCACGAGCACACCACCGAGGGGAAGACGCATGGGAATGAACGAGGCACGCGAGTTACTGTCGAGCCGGACGGGCCCAAGGGCACTGAGCTTCGACGGATGCATGGGTGGACCGAGCACGGAGGAGATTGTGGGGGCTTTGGCGTACGTCCCGGCTGGCCTAGGTCGAGAGCTGCTGGAAGCGCTTT
This sequence comes from Stenotrophomonas maltophilia, assembly GCF_002138415.1. NCBI lineage: Bacteria > Pseudomonadati > Pseudomonadota > Gammaproteobacteria > Lysobacterales > Lysobacteraceae > Stenotrophomonas > Stenotrophomonas maltophilia. Next base: position 2,865,801 of record NZ_CP015612.1, on the reverse strand, counting down.
GGTGGCCGGACAGCGGTCAGAGGAGGCGCGAGCAGCTGCGCCAAGCTGTGGTCTCCTTGGTTGCACCCGAGTTCACCCGCCAGATGCACGCCCTTGCCGATGCCCGGACTGATTACGGCATCGCCAAAGCCAGCATTGGCTGGTGTGGCAGAGCGGTTACGGAGGTGCAGCGACGGGAGCTGATCCGTACAGAGAGGGCATTGGACGATGCGCGCGCTGCCGCCTGGCCGAATAACACGATGGAGCAGTTGGGCGTGTTGGCTGGGGCGGTGATCGCTGAGATGGCCGGGGCATGCGAGTGCTCTCGCTGTTGGGGAAAGAAGGTTCTTCTGGACCCGTCGATCGCAGGTGTTGTGAGCTGCGAGAACTGCGGAGGCAGTGGCTTCGATCCGCTCAGTGGCCGAAAGCGCGCGGCCGCTATCGGTGCCGATTGGTCCGCCTACAGCCGGTTCTGGCGACCGGTCTACGAGTGGATGCTTTTCAACTTCCGCGCAGCTGAGACGCGCGCTGCAAGGCAGTTCAGAAAGGCACTGATGCAGACCGCATAGCGATGACTTCCTAGGTCATCGAAAAAGGCGGCAATCTTGTCACCATCCAATCGCAAGCCCCGGCCCAGCCGGGGCTTTTTCTTTGCCCGGAGACGCTATGGCGCAAATCACTCCCCAACAGGCTGGCGGCGTGAACGTCGTGGCTTTTCTCGACATGCTGGCTTGGTCCGAAGGTACGGACAACGGTAAGCAGGCCACCACGGACCGCGGTTACGACGTTATCGTCGGCGGACAGTTGTTCAAGAGCTACGCGGATCACCCGCGCGTGCTGGTGGATCTGCCGAAGCTCAAGATCCAGTCCACGGCAGCCGGTCGCTACCAGCTGCTGCGCCGCTACTACGACGCCTACAAGAAGACGCTGGGCCTGAAGGACTTCACCCCGCTGAGCCAGGACCTGATCGCGCTGCAGCAGATCCGGGAGCGCCGCGCGCTGCCGCTGGTCCAGGAGGGGAAGATCCCCGAGGCCATCAAGGCGGTCAGAAACATCTGGGCGAGCCTGCCCGGAGCCGGCTACGGCCAGCACGAGCAGAAGCTTGCCGACCTGTTGGCCGTGTACCGCAAGGCCGGCGGGACAGTAGCGCCATGATCGGGGTCGACGTGGACTGGCAGGCCATCGGCACGGCCGTCGGTGGCCTCATGGTAGGCGCTGGTGGCGTAGCGCTGTGGTGGCGCAAGCAGTTCGTAGAGACCGCCAGGGAAGGAGCCGAGGTCAACGTGATACAGCTGATGCGCGAGGAGGTGACCCGGCTGGGCGAACGGGTTGGCCGCATGGAAGCCAGGGAGTTGCGGCTCATCCGCCACATCTATCGGCTCGAAGGGCTAATGCGTGCGGCCGGGTTGGAGCCACCGCCGTTCGACCCGGACAACGACACGATCAGGACAGGGGGTTCGGAGTGAACCGCGGTGTAGTCGCAGTTGCAGCCTTCGCCCTGTGGTCCGGGGCCATGGTCGGCGTGGGCTGGACCTGGCGTGGTGATCGTGCAGAGGGCACGGAAGCCACCCAGCGTGCCGCCGGCGCCGAGGCAGTGGCGGACCAGGTTAACCAGACACGCGCCGTCGAACACCGCCAGGCAGACAGCCTGGCCACCATCGGAGCCAAGCATGAAGAAGACCGCACTGCGGCCGAGGCCGTCCCTGCTGCTGTTGCAGCTGGCGTACGTGATGGCAGCCTCCAGCTGCGCGACGACCTCGCCACCTGCAGTACCAGCCTCCTGTCCCAAGCCGTCGCCGGCGCCGTCGAACGTGATGCGCACGCCGAACTACGAGCAGAGGTCGCGGGCGCTCTTGTTCAAATCGGCCGCGACGCCGACGACCACGTCCGCGCCTGCCAAGCGGTGATCAACGTGCGTTAGTGGCAACTGTTGAGAGACGTAGCTAGTTCAGAGATTACGGGCCGCGAAAGCGGCCTTTTGCATTTCAGGTCAGGGGCCCCGCGCTTGTTCGCGCGCGGGAGCGGGCATGGAGCCCGGGGCTTGAATCGACCGCCCGAAAGGGCCAACCAAGGAGAAGACCATGAGCAAAGAAGAAGAACTGAAGATCCGTGACCTGCCGGATATCCGCCCGATGGGCCCAAAGGACCCGACTGATACCGAACCGGTGCCCGATGACAGCTGGTACATCGAGACCAATCCGTTGTTCCGCGGCGCCGACATCATCGGCGTGAACTACAAGGGCAACGTCGACGGCCTGCAGGTCGGCGGCAAGGTCAGCACCGGGTCTGCGACCCTGCAGGTCAAGGAGGGCATGACCAACGTTGGTCTGAGCTACAACAACGAGCATGTCTCGGCCTCGGTCGGTTATACCGTCGGCAATGAGAACGCCAACGTCACCACCGTCTATGACACCAACAGCGGTCTGGCCATTGGCGGCAAGCTGAAGTTCGGCAGCACCACGGTTGATTTCAACCAGAACAGCATCGGTGCCACCTACAACTTCGGAGGCGGCATCACTGCCGGCATCAGCGGTTCGATGAACGGTGGCCTCACCGTCAGCTTCGGTGGCAGCAACTGGGGTGGTGGCAGCGGCTTCTCGTTCTCGCTGGGAGCCACCAACTCCGGCGGCAGCTGGAGTGTGGACGCCCGCTTCAACTTGGTGTTCAACGCCAACTAAGAAGCGCGGCTGCCAAGGACGGTAGCCGAACGACTGGGCGCAGCTAATTGCTGCGCCTGGTTGTTGTGAAACGAGATTAGCTATCTACGGACTAGGTGGACCCTGATGGCCAAACGAGATGGCGTCAATCGAGCGTTTGTGCTCGGCCGGCTCAAGACAGGCGAGATGAACAAGACCGAGGCAGCGTATGCCGATCGGCTGCGCGCGCTGCAGTCGGCGGGCGAGGTCCAGTGGCACCGGTTCGAGGGCATGAAGCTGCGTCTGGCCGACAACACGTTTTACACGCCGGACTTTGCAGTCATGGCTGCCGACGGTGTTATGGAGTGCCACGAGGTAAAGGGGCACTGGCAGGACGATGCCAGGGCCAAGATCAAGATCGCCGCCGCCATGTACCCGTTCCGCTTCATTGCGGTCAGGGTCAAGCGCAAGCGCGACGGCGGCGGGTGGGCAGTGGAGGAGTTCTGATGCACGCGACAGTTACTGCATCTGTGCGCTTGCGCTGGTGGTTGCGGTGGTATCTGGCTGCCGTGGTGTGGTTCGCCCGGGCAACGTGCATGGACCCGAACTGGAATCGAGTGGAGTGGTGGATACGCCGTGGCCTGGTGATCCGGGCTGCAGAGAATGACCAGTGAGCGTGGCTCGTGGCCGTAGGACCCGGCAGACCGGCGGCAGCGCATTCGCCCACCTGTACAGCACCGCGCGATGGCAGCGCACTCGGCGGGCGCAGCTGGACCGCGAGCCGCTGTGCAGCAAGTGCAAGGCGCGCGGGCACGTCACGGTTGCCACGGTGTGCAATCACACCAATGGTCATCCGACCGGCGAGACGGAAGAGATGTTCTGGTCTGGACCCTTCGACAGTCAGTGCGCCGACTGCCACAACGTCGACCAGGCGCGACTGGAGCGTGGTGCGGTGCAGATTCGTGGGTGCGATGAGGACGGATGGCCGGTCGGCTGAACGGTTCCACGGCATCGCGTTCCACGACGCGCAGGGTAGGGGGGGCGAATTGTTTGGGTCGAATCGGACCTAGACCGACCGTCCCCCTAAATTCGCGTATCCACAATTCACGGGACGACCCCCTCGGCGGTAGTTCCAGCGCAGAAAACCCGCATTTTTCAGAGGAAAACATGGCAAGGCCTCGACTTCCCGTCGCAAAGGCTGCGACAAGCGGCGCCGCCATCAAGAATCCGGGCCGGCATGCCGGAAGGAAGAAGCCAACCGGTACGCGCCCCTTGGGTGAGCCGTTCAAAACCATGACCGCGGCCGAGAAACGGGCGTGGAAGGAATTCGCAGCAGAAATGTCATGGCTCAACTCCAGCCACCGGGTGCTTCTTCGCCTGGCGTGCCTCTGGACGGCCCGGATGGAAGACCCCAAAGCCGAATTCGGCGTGTCAGCAACCCAGGCGCTCAGCTCGATTCTTTCGAAGTTGGGCGCCACACCTGTGGATGAATCGAAGGTCTCGCATGGCGGTGATGAAGACGACCAGGGCGAAGAATTCTTCGGTGGCCCCAGCTCCGGTCGACCGCACTAAGGCGTATGCCCTGGACGTGGTGGCCGGCCGGATCGTTGCCGGGCCACATGTACGCAACGCCTGCCGGCGCCACCTGCAGGATCTGATCCAAGGCCCCGAAAGGGGCCTTTGCTTTGACCTTGAGGCTGCGGATTACGCCTTCCGGTACTTCGAGAACGTGCTGATGCTCTCCGAGGGTCAGTTCGAGGGGCGGAAGTTCGAGCTGCACCCCTCGCAAGCGTTCATCATCGGCTCGCTGTTCGGGTGGAAGGGGGCGGACGGTCTTCGCCGATTCCGCCGCGCTTACGTCGAGCAGGGCAAGGGCAATGGGAAGAGCCCTCTGGCCGGTGGGCTGGGCCTGCTGGGCATGACCGCGGCACGCGAGGCCGGGGCGCAGATCTACTCGGCGGCGGCCAAGAAGGACCAGGCGGGCATCCTGTTCGCCGACGCGGTGAAGATGGTGAAGAAGTCGCCGCTGTTGGCCAAGCGGATCGAGTTCGCCGGCGGTGAGGGGCGCGAGTTCAGCATGGCGCACCACGCCAGCGCGAGCTTCTTCCGACCGGTGTCGCGCGATACGGGGCGCACCGGCTCCGGTCCTCGACCGTTCTTCGTACTGGTCGACGAGGTGCACGAGCTTCCTGACCGGCGAATCATCGAAATGCTGGAGCGCGGCTTCAAGTTCCGCCGCGAGCCGCTGCTCTTCATGATCACCAACTCCGGCAGCGACCGGACCTCGGTGTGCTGGGAGGAGCACGAGCATGCGGTCAAGGTCGCCGCAGGTCATACCGAGGCGGTGAACGATCCGACCTTCGTCGGCGACGTGATCGATGACCGCACCTTCAGCTACGTGTGCAGCTTGGACGACGGGGACGACCCGCTTGAGGACCCTAGCTGCTGGGCAAAGGCCAATCCCCTGTTGGGGGTAACTATCACCGAGCAGTACCTGGCGGACGTGGTGGCGCAAGCCAAGGCCATCCCGGGATCACTGAACGGCATTCTTCGTCTGCACTTCTGCGTGTGGACCGATGCGGAGACCGCCTGGATGACGCGCCCAACGCTGGAACCGGCGCTGGCCGACTTCGACCCGCGCATGCATGAGGGCCGCAAGGTCTACCTCGGCCTCGATTTGTCGCAAGTTCGCGATATCACCGCGATGGCTGCGGTAGTGGAGACCGGCACGGTGCCGGTGGAGGTTGAAGTCGAGGGCGAGACGCTCGTCATCGAGAAGCCGACATTCGACGCATGGATTGAGGCTTGGACGCCCGGCGACACGCTGGACGCTCGGCAGCTGCAGGACAAGCTGCCCTATCGCACGTGGGTCAACGGTGGATACCTGCATGCTCCTCAAGGGCAGGCCATCAACTTCCGGCATGTGGCCCAGGTCATGGCCGAGTACGACAACCGGTATGACGTGCAGCTGGTCGCGTACGACCGCTACGCGTTCCGCAGGTTCGAGGAAGAGGTCAACGACATTGGCTTGTCGGTGACCTTCGCAGAGCACCCGCAGGGCGGCTGCAAGAAGGGCAAGCCTCTGGAGGCCGCGGTCGAGGCCGCAGAACAGTCGGGACAGCCGGCGCCCGAAGGCATGTGGATGCCCGGATCGCTACGCCTGCTGGAGGAGGCGCTGCTGGAAGGCCGCCTGCGCCTGCGCCGGAACCCCGTTCTGGTGTCCGCAATCATGTCCGCCGTCATCGAATCGGACCGCTGGGGCAACAGCTGGCTGTCGAAGGCCAGGTCGGCAAACAAGATCGACGCCGCCGTGGCCCTTTGCATGGCCATCGGTGCGGCACACGCCATGCCGCCGGACGCCGGCGGCATCGACGACTACCTGGAAAACGGCTTCTTTGGACTGATCGGATGACTACCTTTCGCTGGTACAACCCGCTGAGCTGGCGGTTCTTCGGTTACGACGACCCTGCCACGGGCAACTACGTGGAGGTGGACCTATCCACCGGTGGCCGAGGCACGAAGGCCGGCGTCCGGGTGACGCCCAAGAAGGCGTTGACCGTCAGCATCGTGTGGTCCTGCGTCAAAGTCCTGTCCGAGTCGGCCGCGGGGCTGCCCTGGAAGCTCTACGAGGACAAGAACGGCCTGAGAGCGCTGGTCAAGGGAAGCAGCCCGCAGCGCCGACGGCTCTTGCGTCTGCTGAGCAAGCCCAACCCCTTCATCAAGTGGCTGGACCTGATCAAAGCGGTTGTGGTGAACATGGCGCTGCGCGGCAATGCCTTCGCCATCATCCAACGCGACGACGAAGGAGACTGGATCGGGCTTATTCCGCTGTCGGTGGACAGCGTCCGCATCGACACCGACGACGGACTGATCTACTGGGCAACGATCAACGGCAGCGAGACTCCGGTATCGCCGCAGAACATGCTGCATTTCAAGCTGTTCAGTCCGGACGGAATCGTTGGCTTGTCACCGGTGGAGTACCAGGCTGAAACCATCGGCCTGGCGCGCGCTGCCCAAGATTGGTCAGCTCGGTTCATGCGAAAGGGTGGCTTCACCGGCGGATACATCATCTATCCGGGCTTCCTGACCAAGGAGCAGCAGGCGCAAATCAAGGCGAAGCTGCCGGATATCCGTCAGGGCGACGTGGACGACCTCGGCAAGATGGCAATCCTGCAGGGCGGGCCGACGATCACGCCGGCCGGCCTGACCCAGAAAGACAGCCAGTTCATCGAATCGCAGCAGTTTCAGGAGGAGGCGCTTGCCGGCATCTGGGGTGTTCCGCTGTACCTGACCAACCGCGCACGCTCCACGTCGGTGCTGGGCTCGAATCTGGAGCAGCAGACCAGCGGCTTCGTCACCTTCGGCCTGAAGCCCTACCTCGATGCCATCGAGAGCGAGATCAACGACAAGCTGTTCGCCGATGGCGACATGTTCGTTGAGGCCGTCGTAGAGGGCCTGTTGCGCGCAGACAGCGGTGCCCGGTCGACCTACTACAAGACCGCCCTGGGCGGCTCTGGCGGCTCGGGCTGGATGACGATCAACGAGGTTCGGGTGAAAGAGAACCTGCCTGTGCTCGATGGCGAGCAATACAACCAGGTCACCCGGTGGACCAGCAACAAGCCCGATTCCAGCAACGACGATCCAACGGGAGATCCCGCCAATGCTTAGCAAGTACTCCTGCCCGTTCGAGGTCAAGGCGGCAGACGATTCCGGCAACTTCGAAGGCTATGCCTCGGTGTTCAACAACGTGGATCTCGGCGAGGACCTGATCCTTGCCGGCGCCTTCGTCAAGGTGAAGACGACCCGCACTGGCCGACTGCGCCTGGCGCTGTACCACAACCTGACGCGGTTGATCGGCGATGCCGAGTTCAAGCAGGACGACAACGGCCTGCACCTGAAGGGGAAGGTCAACCTCAACGTCAGCTACGCCAAGGACGCCTACGAGCTGATGAAGGCCGGCACCTTGGACGAAATGTCAGTCGGCTTCAACACGTTGGAGGATGCGATTGAAACCCGCGAGGGACGGCGGGTGCGCGTCATCAAGAAGGCTGAATTGTGGGAGGCCTCGGTCGTCCCCTTCGGCATGAACCCGGAAGCACAGGTGATGAGCGTCAAGTCCGACGTTCGCGCCTTCGAATCGGCCCTGCGCGAGCGCATGGGGCTGTCCCAGAAAGAGGCGGCGGCCGTCGCCTCGCTCGGCTTTCCTGCGATCCACCGAGACGGTGGCATTGGGGACACGGAGACCGTGAAGCAGCTGCAGCAACTCGGCACATCCATCGAATCCATTTTTAAAGGAATGCACCAATGAGCGAGAACATCAGCGATATCCGTGAGGGCTTGGAAAAGCAGCTGAAGGACGGCTTCGCCGGCTTGCAGAAGAAGTACGACGCCGCCTCCGAAGAGATCCAGAAGGGCAACCAGGTCACCACCGACCTGAAGAAGCAGATCCAGACCGCCACCGACGACATTCAGAAGGTGGTCGACAAGGTCCTGAAGCTGGAAGAGAAGGGCATCGGCCTGGGCAACCAGCCCGGCACGAAGAAGGGCTTCATCGACTTCATCAAGGGCAACGACGAGTACAAGGCGCTGCAGGGCCGTGAGAAGTCGGCGGCCGAGATCGAGATCAAGAAGGACGAACTGGCGTCCATGCAGGAAACCAAGGCGGTCACCAGCGCCGGCGTCGTCGTGCCGAACTACGACCCGACCATCCAGCCCGGTATCCGCCAGGAATTGCGCATCCGCGACCTGATCCCGTCGATCTCCGTCACCGGCCAGAGCTACACCTACTTCCGTGAGAAGCTGCACACCCGCGGCGCTGGCCCGGTCGGCGAAGGCGGGACCAAGCCGCAGAGCAACGTCACCTTCGAGCAGAAGACCGACCTGGTGAAGAAGCTGGCGGTATGGATCCCGGTCACTGACGAAGCCCTGGACGACGTGCCGCAGATGTACGGCTATCTGCAGCAGTTGCTGCGCTACGACCTGAAGCTGGAAGAAGAAGTCCAGATCCTGAAGGGCGACGGCCTGGGCAACAATCTGCCGGGCCTGATGACTGACGCCACGCTGTTCGATGACGACCTGTCTAAGGCCAGCGATACCTCGATCGACACGGTCCGCCGCGCGATCTACCAGGTGCGCAAGCAGTCGAAGCTGTCGGCCGATGCCACGGTGATGACCGAGCTGGACTGGATGAACATCGAGTTGGAGAAGGACAGCCAGAACCGCTACCTGTTCGCCAACCTGCAGGGGTTCGTGACCCCGATCCTGTGGGGCCGCCCGGTGGTTGCCTCGGACAGCATGGACGAGGGCGACGGCACCACCACCGGTGGCGAGTTCCTGGTCGCCAACTTCCAGCGCGGCGCCACGATCTACGACCGCATGAGCTTCCTGTTCAAGGTCGGGCTGATCAACGACGACTTCGTGAAGAACCAGCGCGTACTGCTGGTCGAAGAGCGCCTGGGCTTGGCCAAGCGCCGCGTCGAAGCGTTCGTGAAGGGCCGCTTCAAGCCGCAGGCCTAATCGCCGCCAACCCCGAGAGGGGCCGGCCATGCGCCGGTCTCTCTCCCCATACCGAGTGACGAAGATGCAAATCAAAGCACTGTGGGGCTTCCGTGGCGATGCCCCGAAGCTCAAATCCTCGTCCGCCGATGTAAAGGCGGGCGATGTGTTCCCGGACGTGGACCCCGAATACGGGCACGCGCTTGTCGGCAAGGGTCTGGTGGTGCAGATCCACGAAGGCGCCGCGCCCCAGGAGACGAAGCCGGCCAAGCCCAGCGAACTGAAGGCCGGCGAGGGTGGCGGCGTGGTCGAAACCACCAGTAGTGATGGAGCGACAGACGCGGCAGGCGCCCAGACGACCAATGGTCAGGCGTCCGGTGGTGGTGCTCCGGTCGCCGCCGACGCCGTCACCGATGCCGCGGCAGGCAGTCCGGCCACTTCCGACCAGGGCGGCGCCGATGAGCGGGCTCTGCTGATTCAGCAGCTTGAAGCTGCCGGTGTCGAGTTCGACCGTCGTTGGGGTGCTGCTCGCCTGGCGGCGGCGCTGGCTGAAGCCCAGAAGAAGGATCTCGCGTAATGGCCGTCACCCTCGACCTGGAGCTGGTGCGCAAGCAGTGCAACATCGTTGCCGACGTGGACGACGCCTTGCTGCAGCAGTACGTGGCAGCCGCGTTGGCGCACATCGAGCAGCACTGCGACCGGAAGCTGGTCGAGGGTGAGCCTGCCGGCCCGGATGAGATGAAGCTGTCGCCGGACGTGGTGCAAGCTGCACTTCTGCTGATCGGGCACTGGGCTTCCAATCGTGAGGCGGTCATCGTCGGAGAGGTCTCAACCGAGATTCAGTTCGGCGTCGAGCGCCTCCTTTGGTACAGGAAGGCATTCTGATGCGTGCTGGCAAACTGCGCTGGAGGCTTCTGCTGCAGCGCCCCGAGAAGACGCGGGACGACTACGGCGAGGAATCCTTGACATTCGTCAACGTCGCGGAGGTTCTGTGCGGCGATGAGGCGCTTTCCCTTCGGGGTACGGCAGCCGTCCTCGGGGTTGAATCCGGATCGATCAACGCCCCGGTGCTGCGATGGTTAACGATTAGGCACAGGGGCGATATCGCCGAGGAATGGCAAGTTGTGCGCCAGACGGGCGATCGGGCCGGGATACCGATGACGGTCATCGCGGTTCGAGATGGTGAGCGGCCTGACGAGATGAACCTTATCGCGAGGTACAGACGTGTCTGACTTCGATATCCACATCACCGGCCTAAGCGAGCTTGAGACGGCGCTTCTGGAGCTCTCGGACAAGGCCGCCCGCCGGGCGCTTCGAAAGGGCATGCGTCGGGGGGCCATCGTGGTCCGAAACGATGCCCGCAACCGTGTCAGGATCGCGCGCGGCAAGCTGCGGCGGTCCATCCGGGTGCGGGAGCGCAGCGACGCTGAGGGTTGGATGCGATTCGCTGTGGAGGTGCCTCGATCGGCCTTCTACGGGAAGTTTGGCGAGTACGGCACATCGAAGATGGCCGCATGGCCGTTCATGCGCCCGGCGGCGGAGTCCAAGACCGAGGAAGCCGTTGGAACCATGCGTGACGCCCTCGGCGATGCAATCCACGAGGAAATGCGGAGGACCCGCCGATGAACCTCGATCTTCGCCTCACTGCGGCCGCTGGCACGATCACTGCGGCGTTCTACCCGTTCCCCGCTCCGAAGGATCGCCCACCTCTGTACGTGACGTACCAGCGCGCTGGCGGCAGGCGGCACGCCACTCTCAACTCCGGCGCAGGTGCGGAGCGGGGCACGTTCCAGATCGATGTGTGGGGGCCGAAGAAGGGAGCTGTCCGGGAGCTTGCGGATCAGCTCAAGGACGGTTTGCCGGACCTGCTCAAGGTCGGAGAGATCACCGACAACCCCGACGACTACGAGTCGGACACCTCGCTGCACCGCGCCAGCTTCGATGTAACCGTTTGGGCCTGACGGCCTGCCACCCCTGCAACCACCAAGCCGCCTCCGGGCGGTTTTTCTTTTCCCCAAGGAGCCAACCATGGCGAAGAACGAAGCGATTTCCGCGCAGGACTCTGCGCTCTACGTGAAGAAGGGCACTGCGCCCACGACCCCGAACGATCCGGCCGGCTATACCGAGGTCGATGGCCTGACGGGCTTCCCGTTTGGCCGTGGCCAGGCCAACACCCTGGACGCCACCAATCTGAAGTCCAAGCAGGTCGAGAACATTGCCGGCCTGGCTGGTGGCCAGACCGTGCAGGTTGCAGGCCACCGCTGGCCGGTGGGGAAGTCGGCCGGTCAGGAGATCCTGCGTGATGCAGATCCGGATGAGGATCTGTACTTCCTGATGGTGCTGCCGACCGGCGATGCCGCCACCTTCGTCGCCAAGGTTGCCGGATTCAACATCCCCCCGGGCACCAACGCCGTGATGACCTTCACTGCGGACCTGCTGCCGCGCGACTTCACCATCGTCACCCTTCCGACCGGACCGTAAGCCATGACCCTGCTGAACAAGAGCCAGATCCTCGCCGCCTCCGACCGCAAGACCGAAGACCTGGAGGTCAAGGAATGGGGCGGAACCGTCCGCATTTCCACCATGTCGGCCAGTGACCGCGACAAGTGGGAGCAGGACACCTACGGCGGTGAGAAGACCAAGACCGAGGACTTCCGCGCCCGCTTCGTGGCCCTGTGCCTGGTGGATGAGAAGGGCGACCGCCTGTTCACCGACAAGGACGTGGCACAGCTCGGTGCCAAATCGGCCGCGGCACTGGACCGGGTGTTCCGCGCCGCACAGAAGCTCAACGCTCTGGGCGATGCCGCAATCGAGGCCGCCGAAAAAAACTGACGAGCCGGCCTGAGCGCCGGCTTCAATTTCGGATCGCGTGGCGCCTCGGCTACCCGCATCCTGACCAGATGCTGGCGGGAATGGATTCCCGCCAGCTGACGGAGATGTACGCGTTCGCCCGCATGGAGCCGCTGGACCAGCCCTTGCAGGACATGCTTGCCCAGCTGACCGACGTGCTGGCCAGGGTCCATGGCAACGAGACCAGCCCGAAGGACTTCCTCTTGGTTCGGGAGCCTCCACAGCCGGTGGACGAGGGTGTTGCCCGCGCCCAGCAGATCGCCGAGCTGTTCCAGGCAGCGTCGGCAAGGAACTCGGTGCACTGAGCTACTATCTCCGCTGAATCCAGGGAGATAGATCATGGGGAAGTGGATAGGGCTTTGCGCGGTTCTCATCTTGGCCGGGTGCAACGGAAGCGATTCACGTGAGAGTTCAAACCCGCGAAATGCAGCGAATCCGACTCAGCATGGCCAGACGCAGGATGACGTGAGGGCCACAGTTCAGGATGAGAGCGGGGAGAGGAAGAGAACGCACGAAGAATGGATGGCGTTGTGCAAAGCGTCGTCCCGTCTTGCTGCATCGATCATGGATGCCAGACAGTCTGGCGTTGAGATGTCCAAGATGATGGAGACAGCTACGACGGATCTCGCGAAGCGGCTTGTAATATCAGCGTTTGAGCAGCCCCGTATGAGCGTAGAGGAGAATAGGGCGAACATGTCGCGTGATTTTTCTAACGATGTATACCTCGAGTGCATTAAGGCAGAGAACTAGCCCGCCTACGTAGTCGAAATGTCTAAGGCCGCCATTGGGCGGCCTTTTCTTTTGGAGAGTGCCTTGACCTCTACAGCCGCAACAATTGATGTGCAGCTGCGCGCCAGCACCGCCGCCTATCGTGCAGGCATGGTCGACGCCGCCAGGGTGACAAATCAGAACCTCGGGCAGATCCGCAAAGAAGCGGCCCAGACGGCCACCTCCATCGCCAACCTCAACCGGGCAGCGGTGGCGTTCGTTGGCTTCCAGTCGATCCGCAGCGGCGTTTCGGCGCTGGTGGACGCGCGGAAAGAATTCGAGGCGATGCAAAACGCTTTGCGTGGTGCGACCGGTTCCACGGCGGTGGCTCAGGATGCCTACGCTTTCGTCGCGGCGACGGCCAAGGATCTCGGCCTCGACCTCAAGACCGCGGCCGATGGGTTTACCCAGCTGACCGCATCGGCCACGCCCAACGGCGTCGCCATGTCGACACAGCGGGAGCTTTTCATCGGCCTGTCGCGCTCCGCCACGGCCATGCACCTGTCTACCGACCAGGTGTCACGCGCGATCACTGCGCTTTCGCAGTCGTTCGGCAAGGGCAAGTTTCAAGCAGAGGAACTGCGGCAGCAGTTGGGCGAAGCGCTCCCTGGTGTGGTGCCTCGCTTCCAGCAGGCAGTGCTCAAGATGACCGAGGGCACCGACCTGGCCGGCAAATCGTTTGACCAGCTGCTGCAGGGGGGCCTGCTGGACGCCAAAAAGTTCACCCCGGCCATGATCCAGGCACTCAACGAAATGTCCACCGGCTGGCAGGACGCTTCGAAGTCGATCCAGGCCGAGGCGAACCGTGTCGGGAACGCCTGGCGGGACATGAAGAACGAGCTGGGCGAGGGGGCATTCTCAGAGACAGTAGCGGCGGGCCTGCGCGGAACCACGGCGGTGCTCGAGAACATGAACACCATTCTCCCGGTGGCCACTGGCCTACTGGGATCGTTTGCGGCGGTGAAGCTGGGCGGCCAAGCTGCCGAATGGGTCCGAGGCCTCAAAGCAACCCGGCAGGCGATGCTGGAGCAAGCGATGGCGGCCGAAACCGCAGCCGCTGCCCAGGTGAGAAAGGCTCGTGCCGACCTTGTTTCTGCCGAGATGGAGGTTCGAAGGGCAGCGGCCTACGGCGGGAGCATCGCCGCCGATGCAAACCGCGCCATCGCAGCCAGGCAGCTCAAGGTAGCGCTGGATGGGCTCACGGTGGCTCAACAAGGCGTCGCAGCGACGGCCAGTAGCATGGGGCTGGCTGCCAAGAGCGCGCTCAGCTTCTTCGGGGGACCGCTCGGCCTGGCCTTCATGGTTGGCACCACGGCGGCCAGCTGGCTGGCTTTCAGGGACAACACGAACCACGCCGAGCGCGCGCTGATCGACTTCAATGGCACTGCCGATGAGACGATCAAGAAGTTCCGCGAGCTGAACCCACAGATGCAGGCGGGTCAAATCCTGCGCCTGCAGGGTGACATGAAGGAGACCTACGGCGATCTGGCCGCAGCGATTGATCGCATGGTGGGCACCGCCAGCTCGGAGGTGGGCGGCATTCCGTTCCGAAACTATGCAACCGAGGTTCGTGGCCTCCGGGAGCAGCTGCAGGCGGGCAAGATCACCGCTGACGATTTCGCCAGTTCCGTTGCTGCAGCCAATGCCAAGCTGCTGGAGGGGGCGCCGGCCGGCAAGCGCATCGCGTCCAGTTTCGTGGAGCAAACGTCTGCTGCCGCGACTGCCGCGACGGAGTACCAGCGCCAGGGCGGGTTGCTGGACCAGTTCACCGGCAAGCAGGTGACCGGTGCGGCCGCTGCCCGCGACCACGCCAATGCCCTTACTGGCATGGGCAATGCCGCGAGCACCGCAAGCCAAAAGATCCGCGAAGCGATCTCCACCTTGCCCGGGCAGATCGAGCGCATTGGCAAGAGCGCGCGCCAGGTGGCCACTTTGGACGTGCGTGATTGGTTCCGAGCCGAGGCCAAGAGCGGTGTAGATTTCAGCAATCAGGCTGATCCAAAGGTACAGGAGATGATCCGCACGGGTGGGGAGTACATTCGCCTCACCAGGGATAAAGCTGCGGCGGACAAGGAGGCGAAGGAAGAGAAGAAGGCTAGCGCTGCGGCCACCCGCGCTGGCATTGCCGCCGACAAGGTCGAGGAGAACCAGTACACCTCGATCATGGATCGGATCAAGCGGCAGATCGCTCTGGATAAGGAGCAGATGGGCCTGACCGACGATATGACGGCGGCGCAGAAGCTGCAGGTGGTCGTTACGAACGAGATGGCCTCGGCCAAGAGCAAGCTGAGCGAGGCGGAGCAGACGCGCGTAAAGGCGCTGCTTGAAGAGGCGGTTGCTCAGGGTAAGGCTCTGGCGGCGCAGGAATCGGCGAAGAAGGCCGCACAGGACATGCTGCGGCTCCAGAAGGAGCTGAATGAGGCTGCCGTTACCCAGCAGCAGGCCAATGCGATCGACCTGGCCGGCATCGGCACGGGCAGTGAGCAGATGGAGCGCATGCGCCGCCAACTGCAGCTCAAGGAAGAGTACGACCGCCGGCTGTCAGCGCTGAACGACCGCAATGCCAGCGCCAACAATGGCAACGGCTATACCAGCAAGCAGTACGCGCAGCAGCTGGACGAGCTGGACAAGTACCACAAGGAGGCATTGCAGCGGGAGGCGCAGTACCAGGCGGATCGCCAGACTTCGATCACCAACTGGTCGTTGGGTGCCTACCGTGCGTTTGAGGACTATCGTTCCCAGGCGGCCAATGCGGCAGAGCTGAGTAATCAGGCGTTCACCAACGCATTCCAGGGAATGGAGGATGCGCTGGTCAACTTCGCCATGACCGGCAAGCTGAGTTTCAGCCAGCTGGCCAACTCGATCATTGCGGACCTGGCTCGTATTGCGGCCAAACAGGCCATGTCAGCGCTGTTCAGCGCCGGATTCAACGCGTTTGCCGGGCCGGTGGGGGCGGTGGAGCGTGAGCGGATCCAGATTCCCGGGTTCGACGGTGGTGGCTTCACCGGTTACGGCGGGCGGCTGGAGCCGGCCGGACTCGTCCACAAGGGCGAGGGCGTGCTCAACCAGGACGACAAGCGGGCACTGGGTGGCCCATCGGCATTCCACGCCCTACGCGCGGCGCTGAGGCGAGGTTACGACGCCGGCGGTATCGGTGGGCAGGTTCCCGCACGCGTCGCGCTCAGCGGCCGGCAGGCTGGCCAAGGTGGGCCGTTCGTTGAGATCCACAACTACAGCGGCAGCAAGGTCCAACAGCGCGAGGAATCGCAGACGCTGCCGGATGGATCGGAGATCAGGAAGCTGATCGTCCAGATTGGCAACGAGGAACTTGACGGTGGCTCGTGGGGCAGGGTCGGCCAAGCCCGTTATGGGTGGCAGGACGTATTGGGCTGAGTGGGCCGGCGTGGGAGTTCCGCGTCGGCCTTTATGAGATTGATTGTTCGACGCGAGGAGCACATGGAGACCTTCCCCAGCTATGCCGAGATCCGCTTTGCGGACTATGGCGAAGAGTTCGACCCGGCGGTCGAGCGCACCGAGATGGAACGCGGCGTGCCTCGACAGCGGTTACTGAACACCCATGTCCTGCAGACCATCGAGGCATCGGTCCAGTTCCGGTCGGCACAGGCGGTGGCAGACTTCGAAGCCTGGTACTTCGACAACCTCAAGCGGATCGGCTGGTTCAACATTGAGCATCCCCGCACGGGCCAAGTCATTCGTGCCCGTTTCCAAGGAGGCAAGATCGGCAAGCTGCAGCCCCTCAACACGCTGTTTCGATTCGCCAAGCGCGACCTGGTGCTGGAGTACATGCGATGAGCACATTCACGGAGCGACGGCAGCGTACCGACGACACCGCCGGCATCCTGTTGCTGCTGGAGCTGAGTGCCCCGTCGTTCGTGGAGGTCCTGCGCATCGTCAACGACACGACCGATTGGGTAAGCCAGGGCAAGGTCTACACGGGCTTCCCGTTCGGCTTCAAACTGCCCGACGACGTGGGCGGGCAAGCGCCGCGCGCCCAGCTGGTGCTGGACAACGTCGGCCGCTCGATTACCGAGGATCTGGAGCGGCTGCAGCCCGGCGAGCTGGTTACCGCGCGGCTGATGATCACCGATCGGGCTGACCCGAACGTGATCGAGGCCAGCTACGACCTGCCAATGACGCAGGTGGTCGTGAACACCCGCACGGCCTCGGCTCAGCTGGGTGTGGACTTCCTGATGCGCCAGCAGGCGGTCACGCTGCGCGCCAATCCCTTCACCCTGCCGGGGATCTTCTGATGCGCTTGGCCGACGTGGAGAAGTTCGTGGGCGTCCCGTACGACGCGGACTGCTTCGATTGTGCCGACCTGGTGGTGCTGGTGCAGCTGCAGCTGTTCGGGCGGGCAATCACGCTTCCGGGGCGCCGCCCTCGCGGGCTACAGGGCGCTGCCGAGCTGGGAGCGCTATCGCGGCCCTACGCACACCGCCGAGACGGGCCACCCGAAGACGGCGACCTCGTCCTGATGATTGATCAGGGACACCGAAACCCCGGCCATGCCGGGGTTTTCTTTTTCCTGGCCCATGAGGGCTGGGTACTTCACAGCAACGAGCGCAACGGCTGCAGCGTGCTGCACCGCGTGCGCGATCTGCCCGACTTCGGGCTGCGAATTGAGGGTTACTACGCATGGGCCTGATGCTCCCGTCTACCGATCCCGGCCGTCTGATCATCACCCCGCATCCGGTGATGCTCGATGGCCAGCAGAACCTGGAAGCGGACCTGCGCCCGGGTGAGAGTCTGTATGGCTTCCTTGCGCGCCACGTGCATGGGCTGGACGGGCAGGCGTGGCTGGTCACCATCGGCGGCCGACCCGTGGAGCGGCACCTGTGGTGCCACGTCTATCCGAAGCACGGCCAGGTGATCGAGATCCGGGGTGTGGTCGGCAGGAGTGCGATCCGCCTTGTGGCCATGATCGCGCTGACCTACTTCACGCTGGGTGGTGCGGCCATCGCCGGTTTCAGCATCGGCACGTCCACCGTGCTCGGCACGGCCATCGCGCGCGTGGCGGTCTACGTGGCCGGCAGCATCCTGATCAACAAGGTGCTGGGGCCGAAACTGCCCAAGGCTGCAGAGATCACGCCCGCCGATACCGTCTTTTCCCTGTCGGCCCCGCGCAACCGGTCGCGTGCCTACGAACCCCTGCCGCTGCTCTTCGGCAGCGTGCGTATTGCGCCTGACGTGGCCAGCAAGCCCTACATGAACTATGAGGGCGATGAGCAGTACCTGTCGCTGCTGCTGACCCCTGGACTCAACGTGGGCCGCGTCGAAGCGATCTACAACGGCGATGCGCTGCTGAGCAGCTACGAGGGCGTGGAGGTCTGGCACAACGGCTTCCCGGGCATGCCCAACCAGGCCATCCCGCTCTACAGCAACGCCGGCAGTGTCGACGGCGGCGTGATCTATGACACCAGCAGCGACCCGAAGCACACCCCGAGCAAGTGGGTGCAGCGCACCAGCTCGCCGGGCGCAATCCGGCTGCAGGTGAACATCGACTTCCGGATATTCGACGCCGACTCGAAGGGCCGCGAGTATGAGAATCGCGAGCAGATCCAGATCCAGTACCGTGCCGTGGGCCAGAGCGCTTGGCGCCCGTTTGGCACCTATGCCGTGTCCGGCCGGACGCAGAAGTCGCGTCGGGCCACCTACGGGCTGGACGTGGCCCCGGGCCAGTACGAAGTGCAGGTGCGCACCACCGGCCAGAACACCGACGGCAACAATGCGCAGGCCAGCTTCACCTGGACCAACCTGGTCAGCGTGCTGCCGGATACTGCCAGTTACGACGGCATCCCGCGCATCGGCATCCGCATGAAGGCGTCCGGACAGCTCAACGGCAGCCCGGACGAGGTGCGCACCGTAGCCCATGCGCAGCCGATCCCGGTGTGGAAGGGTAACGCCATCGGCTGGGTCACCGAAGAGAGCAGCAACCCCGGTGCACAGATCCTGGCCTACGCCCGCGGCATCAAGTCGCCGGCGGGCGTCCGCATCGCCGGCATGGGGCTGCCCGACAGTCAGATCGACGTGGAGGCTCTGAAAGCCTTCACGTTGCACTGTGCGGCCAATGGCTTCACCTACGATTACCTGGTTACCGACAAGCGCAATCACCAGGCGGTGATGGATGCGATCGCGCTGGCCGGGTTCGGCCAGATCGCATGGCCGAAGGGCCGGCTGGCCGTGACGTGGGCCGCCGACGAGCAGCCGCTGTCGGGCGTGGTCAACATGGCCACCATCAAGAAGGGGCAGTTCCAGGTCGAGTACACGCTGGCCAACGGTGCCGACGGCATCGAGTACAGCTACCTGGACCGCGCCACGTGGGAGGCCAGGACCCTGCGCGTTCCGGCGCCGGGCGTGACCACCATGCTCAACCCGGCGCAGGTGACCGGCGAGGGCGTGACCAGCGAGGCGCATGCGGCCACGCTTGCCCGCTGGCACCTGGCGCAGAGCCTGTACCAGTACAAGTCGATCAGCTACAGCACCGATATCGAGCACCTGGCCTATGGGCGCATGTCGGTGCTGGCGCTGCAGCACGATCTGACGCAGTGGGGCTTTGGTGGCCAGGTGCTGTCGGCCACCATGGGGCCGGGGCGCGCCGTGACGCTGCAACTCGACGTGCCAGTGCCAGGCCGTGCGCAGGCCAGCGCCTACATCGGCCTGCGCATCCCCGGTGAACGGGTGTACCGCGTGCTGAAGGTGGTGCCGTTCACCGGCGAAAGCGATCAGCTGCAGCTGGCCGATCCGTGGCCGGCCGACGCCGCGCTGCCGGGGGACAGCGACGGCAATCCCGCGTGGGACACCATCTGGATCTACGACTTCAAGCAGACGCCGGGCTACCGCGTCCGCGTGGTGTCCGTGCAGCCGGAGAATGACCTCAAGGGCGCCGCGGTCGACGTGGTAGCCGAGGGCCCGGAGTTCTGGCACTACGTCAAGACCGGCCAGTACATTCCGCCGGAGAACGGCTCACAGCTGGCCACCCGGCCGGTGGCCAGCAATCTGCGTATCACCGAGCGCCAGGTGGTGCAGGGCGATACGGTGTTCTCCGAGCTGCAGGCCTCGTTCGATATCACCGGGCCGGTGGGCGAGATCCGCGTGCTGTCGGACCTAGACCAGAACGCTGAGCTGGAGCAGGTGGCGTCCACCACTGCACGCTCGGCGAGCTGGCGCATTCCCCGTGCCGGCGTGTACCCGATCACCGTGCGCCCCTACAGCCCGGAGGGCCAGGCCGGCGTGGCGGCGACCGTGACGTATGCCACGCAGGGCGCCGACGTGCCGCCGGTGCTGGTGGACATGTTCGACGTGGAGGAGCGCAGCGGCGGTATCCGGCTCTATACCTGGGGCTGGCTGGGCGATACGACGCGGTCGGCCGACTTCGCCGGCGTCGAGATCCGTTACATGCCCGGGAAGGTGGCCGACCCCGACTGGAACGCGATGACGCCGGTGGGGGAGACGGGGTATCACACCGCGCCCTTCGAGGCGGTCATCCCGCAGTCCGGCGACTGGACCTTCGCCTGCCGCAGCGTGAACACCTCGGGCGAGCTGTCCGTTGACGCTCGGATTGTGATGCGCTCGCTCGGCACCAACCTCGGTGAGGTGATCGGCGAAATTGGCGAGAGCCTGGAAGAGCAGACCCGGCGGCAGGTGGAGCAGCAGCGGCAGATCGACCAGGAGAAGCTCGACCGGATCAACGCGGACGCGGCCGAGGCGCAGGCGCGTGCCGCCGCCATTGCCCAGGAAACCGCGTTCCGTGTGGCGGCCGTGCAGCAGGTTGCCGACGGGCTGATCGATGCCAACGAAGCCATCGCGCAGGAGAAGCTGGATCGTGCGAACGCGATCCTGAACGAAAAGACCGAACGCGTTGCTGCGGTCGATAACCTGGCGACGACGACGCAATCTCAGTTTGAGTCGGTGGCGCAGCAGATCGGCAGTGTGGCAGCCGGTAGCGGCACTCAGTTCGACAGCGCAAAAATCTGGCTGTTCAACACGACAGTGGAAGGCTGGACCAGCAACGGTACGCCAACGGTCGTCGACGGAATGCTACGCCCGGCCAACAGCACTACTGCCTACGCACAGTCACCCGCTGGCCTTGCCATCGACAGCAACGCCTATCGATTCATCAAGACGCGCATCAAGCGAGTTGGCACGCCGCCGTGGCGTGGTCTGGTGCGCTGGATCACCGATGCTGATCAGACCTGGGATGACACCAAATCTCTGCTCATCGCCGAGCCCAGCTTCGATGCCAGCGGCATCGCCACTGTCGATATTTCCGACATCCCCTGGAATGGTGCCTCGCCAATCCGCGCTGTTCGCATGGCCTTGGTCATTGTGCAGACGGCTGCAAGTTGCCTGCTGTTCGACTACGTAGCGATTGGCCGGCCGTCGCCGGGCGCGTCGGTGGCGCTGGTGCAGGAAGTGCAGACCGCGCTGCAGCAGGCTGATCAGGTCATCGCCAGCAGCGTCACCACGCTGGGCGTGCAGATGCGAGGGCAGTACACCGGCACCGATCCGGCGCAGCTGACCAGCGGCCTGATGTATCAGGAGATGCAGGCTCGCGTTACGGCTGACCAGGCACAAGTGCAGCGCATTGGCACTATGGAAGCGCGTATGCCGACCGGAAGCGGCCAGCTGGCTTCTGCTGCGTCCGTCACCGCGTTGGAACAGGCCACTACCACGAAGACCACCGCTCTGGCGCAGTCGATTACCACGATCAACGCCACGCTGCCCGCGATGATCGCGCAGGGCAACAACATGGTGCTTAACGGCAGCTTTGAGCTGGGCGACAACGTGGGCTGGACCTACCCCAACACGTCCAGTGTCAGCATTGTTGCCGAAGGTCGCAGCGGTCGTTGCATCAAGGTGACCGGCGCTGCTGGCACCCGCACGATCAACGCCAATGGCGGCGTCAACATGCCGGTCGTCAGCGGCAAGAAATATCGTGTCAGCGCGTACTACCAGACTGACGCGGATTACAACGGCAGCGCAGGCAACGGCAAGGTGCGTATAGGCAATCAAGATGGCGGTCTGGTTGCGGGCCTGCCCTTTGTCGCCAACATGACGAACTGGACGCGGTTGGAGCTGGTTGTCACGGCAACCACTGTCAGCGCATTGCGCGTGAACATCGTGTGCGACCACACCGCAGGAAATCTGCGGGTGGATGACGTGACGGTTGAGGAAGTCACCGATGTTCTGGCCAACGCCGAAGGGCTGCAGTCGCTGAGCAATACCGTCAGCACGCAGGGCGGCCAGATTGCGGCCCAGTCTGGGCTCATCAACGCGCTGCGTACCGATGTGGACGGCAAGGCCAGCAACGCTACGCTGCAGGCGTTGCAGTCTCAGGTCACGCTGCAAGGCAGCGACATCACCAGCCTTGGTACTGCGATGACCAATGTCACCGCATCGTTGGGCAACGTGGGATCTGACAACCAGCTGGCCAACAGCAGCTTTGAGGTCGAAACGGCAAGCCCTGCTGCTGTGCCAGGCTGGTCGAACAACAGCGGAGGTATGACGGGCCAGGTCAGCCGTCGCCTTTGGGCAGCATCCACACTGCCGGGTTCCACCCGCGCGTGGCGATGGGAGCTGGACAATGTACCCACCACGTCCTATCTGGAAGCCGTCAGCAACGGTGCGCTGAAAACCGCCAAGGTTGTGCCGGGTCAGAAGCACACGTTGTCCACCTACGTGCGTGGCACGCCAGGTGCGCGGTACTTCCTGCAGATTTCATGGGTTGACGCCAGTGGCGGCACCATCTCCTACACCGGCCTGGGTGGTATTCAGACACTGAGCAGTGAGACTTGGGAGCGCAAGAGCTTCACCAGTTCGGCAGTGGCACCTTCCAACGCTGTGCGTGCCAATGCGTATCTGCGCATCTACGGCAACAACACCATGGGCCAGTACGTTGAGTGGGACAACGTGCAGCTGGAAGTCGGTGACATTGCCAGCGGGTATAGGGCGTCCATGGAGGAGGTGCAGCTGCAGATGGCTGCCAACGCGGCAGCCACCAACACGCTGACCGGCACTGTCACCAATCTGCAGGGCACCGTCACTGCGCTCGGTCAGTCGGTTACCACGGTCAATGCCAACCTTGAGCAGGCCAATCGCGCTGGCAGCAACATGTTCATTGATGGCAGCTTTGAAGCTGCAGCAGTGGGCAAGACCTTTGGTAGCTACGCCAAGGTTGTCGGTGACGGTCGAACGGGTTCACGTTCGTTGAGCATGACGCTCGATGGGGGTGGAACTCGCTCGGCACCTCTGCAGACGTTCGATGTAACGCCTGGGCGTGTCTATTACGCTGAAACGTGGGTCAGGCGCGTAGGCACCAACACGGCCGGTAGTGTGCAGCTGCGAATGGCTCAAAGCTTGAACAACACCAACCTGAGCTATCCCAATTTTTCTACATCGAGCGTCGCCAACATTCCGTCTGACTCTTACGTCAAGATCAGCGGTTACCTGACCATCCCTGCCGACAAGAATCAGGCGGTGTTGCAGGTGGCTGTGGTGAGCAGTGCCAACAACGGTACGTCGATCCAGTTTGATGACATCGTGCTGCAGGATGTGACGGAGGCATATAACGCTACGCAAACTGCCAATGCTGCGGCCAATGGCGTGAGCGCCATGCAGGCCACTGTCACCCAGCAAGGGCAGGACATCACCGCGCAGGCCAGCAAGCTCGATAGCGTTCAATCCTTGATTGAAGGTAAGGCAGACGCATCGGCTATGATTGAACTCGCAACCAGGGTCGCCAATCAAAGCGGGGCTGGCAACAAGCTGTCAGCGTCCACCTTTGCCGATGCTGTGAGCGGAACTACGACTGGCTGGTTCCTCGAAGCCGACACTTCTGGCGCACAGCAAAAGAGCGGCTATATCCAGGGTGACTCCGATGCTGGCGTGCCTACCGGGATGCGCGCCCTGATCATCACCAAGGGAGGTACGTCAAGCGGTACGGGCGCGCTTATCTGGCGCAACACAGGTGACATCCCGGTTGATCCTGGCAAGACCTACATTGCATCCGTCTATGCCAGCGGAACCAGCGGCGTGGCTTTTGTATGGGTCACCGGTGGCGGCATGGAGGCGGCATCGGTCTATGCCAACAAGGGCGGTGGCAACAAGCTCAGTGACTATGATCGTGTGTTCGTAAAGTTCACGGCGCCCGATAACGTCCGATCTGTGGGGTTCCGCTTGGCGATGCATCCGAAAGCTGCAGATGGCCAGCAGTTTGCACGCTTCGTTCGCCCCATGTTTGAAGAAGTGTCGCCAGACCAGAACGAGCCCTCTCCCTGGTCCGCAGGTGGCCAAGAGTCATTTGCTGGTATCTCGATGTTCACCAATGTCGACGGTCACATCAGCGGCATCCAGAACAAGAACAACGGCTCGACTTCGGAGCTCAACTTCCTGGCCAGCGCCGTGAACATTCTCACGCCCGGTGGTGCTGACGGGTTTGAGCTGACCAAGGGCTACCTGCGCGTGTGGTCGGGCAATTCCCAGCGAATCATCGGGAACAACTTCGGTGCCGACGGCCTGGTGGATTATTTCGGCCCCAACGTAGGTGCTGCCAACGCCAACAAGACCAACGCCACAATGTGGATGGATCGGGATGGCAATGCGTACTGGGGCGGTGCTATTGCCGCCGGTATCCTGCGCAACGCGGCGCAGTCCACGACCACGCAAACCATCGGTAACAGCGTGTTGGTGGGACCGTTCGATACCAACGGGCGCAACAAGCAGGTGGTGGTCGGCTACAACCGACGCCACACGCGCATCAGCAACGCGATTGGCCCTGACGGTTTCGTTGCAGGTGCAGGTAGCAACAGCGGCGTGATCAACCTGTATCGCCAGTTGAACGGCCAGAACGAGACGTTGTGGCAGCAGATCCCAATCAGCGGGCGAGTGGACATCTTCAACGAGCCTGACACCAGCGATCGAGCCGTCTCGTACTGGTCGGCATCGGTCACGCTCAACGACAGCAGCGACGGAGCCACGCGCCGCAGCTACCGCGCTGAGATCGTGAGTTACTCCGAGCAGAGTGTCAGTCACCAGTCCGGGTCATTCACCAGCCAGACGATCACCCAGAGTTTGTCGATCGTGTCTATCGAGCAGTAGCTCATCCACCGGCCGCGGTGCTTTGCCGCGGCCGTCATTCTGGAGGGACCTCCCTCCACCAACTGAGGAAACACCCATGCTGAACCTGAAAATGCGCCTGGCCACCAAGCTGGAGAGCAGCGCCCTGCCGGACAAGCTGCAGCTCACCTTCGACGAGCCGAACACGGTGTCCGGCCCGCAGATCGTGGTGACCGTGCCGTATGAGGACGCCGTTGCGATGCGAACCGGGCGCTACTATCGGCTGACCGCGACCGAAGAGGCGGCAGAAACCACCGGCAGCTGAGCCGTCAGGCCACTGGTTCCAGCAGTTCCTCGCGGTTGTTCCGGGGGGTGTTCACCGCCCGGCTGACCCGGTACGCCTCCATGGACGGAGGCTCGCTGGCCAGCAGCAGCATGGCCATGGCATCGTCCGGGCTGGCGACCATCACTCCCGATGTATTCACGCCACACTCACGGCTTGGTGTCGATTGTTGAAGCAAGGCGGCAGGGGGGACTGCTGGGCGCTCAATGCTCGGGCGTTCGGTTGTGCTTGTTCCCCACGAGCATGTAGGATTTTGCCTTGAATCTGCTCATCGATCTGGCCGGCGCGGTGCTGGCAGCAAGCGCCCTACTGGGGGCAATCCATGTAATTGCCCTCTGCTGGAGTGCGCTCGCTAGGCGGCGCTCAATGCGACGACGGGAATCGCAATGATGAAGGCGTACCGATACGCCTATCGGAAGGCGCGTGGCTGGCACGCTCCAGTACTGATTTCGGCGTGGGTTGGACTCAGGTACTCACTGACTGGAGATACCGGCTACTTCAAGTCGCATGGCGGCTGGCGCCGTTCCAGGCTCCGCAGAGGTGTGGAGTCCTCCGATTAGGCGGGCGAGCAGCTCCGGTGCGGTGTGATGACTACCTGAAATCCTGCAGCCGGTTGCGGCTGATCGCTTGCCGGTTATCGCAGTTCGGGCAGTTGATCACTGCGGCTCCGTTTACGTCCTGGAGGTTGTGATCAGCGGTAGCGGCGAACCATCGCTGGCATCGCATGCATGCCGCATCGATTCGCGTTACCTGGATCAGGGTCCCGTCTGCCTCTCGGACCCCAATCACCTCGTTAATCTGGAAAAGACCGGTGTCGGGCATGACTACGTGAATAGGTCGTGGGTGAACTCGATCATGCCCTATCTGCGACGTGATGCACCCTTCCCGGGGCGTGTAGGGACAGTCCGACCCGACAAGGCGAGGTTGCCCGATGGTGCCAGCCGGGCAGGGCGGGCATCCTGACCTTGCCGGATCCGGGGCCGCAGGCAGCTCAACCCGGGGGCGCGTGAGCAGCG
Organism: Stenotrophomonas maltophilia; assembly: GCF_002138415.1. Classification (NCBI taxonomy): domain Bacteria; kingdom Pseudomonadati; phylum Pseudomonadota; class Gammaproteobacteria; order Lysobacterales; family Lysobacteraceae; genus Stenotrophomonas; species Stenotrophomonas maltophilia. The sequence goes on along the minus strand of NZ_CP015612.1, from coordinate 2,839,639 downwards.
CCGCGCCGGTTTTACACAGTGGTCTAGCTTCCTTGGACTTCGCCGATTTGCTCGGTCAGAACTGTTAGAGATTGCTGGAAGGCAGCGGCGAAGAGATCGCCGCCACTATCTCTGTGCTTGGCCGCAATACTGGGTAAAACCTGACTCCACGCATGGGAGAGTTTTTGGGGCTCAGGGTGAGTGAGTACGCACATTCGAAGTGCGTACTCCATTGCCTTGAGATAGCCGCGGTGCATCTCGAGGCCGGCCTCGCAGGCTTGTAGGCGGTCTAGGATTTCATTGATCTCGGCGCTCATTGTGGTCTCGACAGGCAGGGCGGGGGAGGCGATAGTTCGCGGACGCCCAAACGAGCCCGCTATGAGCATCCTCAACGTTCTGCTGCGTCCTGACCAGCTTTTGGTTGCTGTAGATACATTGGCGGAAGACGCGTTCACAGGGAATCCGTCGTCGGGCGCAAAGCTGCTCTTGATTCCTCAGCACAACCTGGTCCTGGCTACGCGGGGCTCGTCGCAATTCTTTCTGCGGATCTACGAGCTCGCCTTGCAGGCCAGCTATCGCGCCGATTTCACAATTGAGCAGCTGACAAAGGAGCTGGGGCTTGTGATCGACAAGCTGTGGCCGAGCTATGAGCGCGCTGCCATTGATGCAGGCCTTCCGAAGCAGAGCTTAGGTACGGAGCTAGTGCTTGGCGGCTGGTCGCCGAAGAATGAGCGGATGGTGGCGACGGCTTACGCCAAGAACGACAGCGCGACTCCCGCGGTCGTGCAGCAGCTCGATGGGGGCCTGGCCTCGCCAGGTGAACCACTGAGAGGCCGCCCTGACAGTTTTGCGTCGGAGGACGTCTTGGCTGCGGGAAGGCTTCAGGCGATCTACCTCAACGAGCATATGGGTCGGCAGGTCGCCGGCGGCCGTCTGCTGGCCGGGATCCTCCAGCAAGGGCAGGCGGTGGTGAAGGATCTGGGGCCGATCTGATGGTCTGGGCTGGGGAGCTGGACGAATCGGCCGCACATGGCCGGAGCGCAGCCCGGGCGGCCGTGCCCGGGGGCGTGTAGGGCCTCGCCGAACTGTGACGCTGGTCAGGCGGCCTCTACACGGTACTTACGGTGTCGGATCTACGCTCGGTCTCTCCGAGGAGCCCGGAGAGTGCCATGCCCAACAGGGCTGTTGTATTTGTCAGCGAAGCGGTCGGCGACCTGACCTCGGCCCACCTGTCCAAGATCATGGCGGACGCAGAGCGATTTAATCGCACTGCTGGAGTAACCGGGGTCACGCTGTTTGATGGACAGAGGTTCCTGGCTTACATGGAGGGGCCGCCAGACGGCCTGAATGTGGCCTTCTCCAGAGCAGCGGGCGCCACCAGCCATTCAAGCCTGATCGAGATTGCGCGAGGGCGGGTCGGGCAGCGCAGGCTTCCCTACTGGCCGATGCGTTGCATCCCCCTGTCGCCGCCGGAGCTGGTGCGTCTGGTGCGGGCCGACTGGACTTCCTTCCTGCAGCGGGGAGGCGATCAAGTCGCCCCGGCCACCGCCATGGAGATGCTGGTAGCACTGGTCGAACCATTCGCCGAGGCTGCCTGAGCAGCGCCGTGCCTGCACCGAACGGCGTACCGGAGATGCCGTCGTTCATTTCGGGCCCTAGATATCGAGTGGGTCGTCGGGCTTGGGGTCGAAGAGTGCCAGAAGTCGTTCGCGACGGCACTGCTCTAGCCAGTGATGCCAGATCTCCATTTCGTCCATCAATCCTGTCGTTCCGCAAGCAGGGCACGTAAGCGTGGTTCCCGTTCGATCCTTTTGAAAGCCTGTACCCTCAGTCATCGACGACCTGAGTCCACAGTTTTTACAGGTTGATCGCACCTGCTCCAGTCGGATGATTGCGCCATTGGGCGCAAGCAGGGGCAGGATCGAATGGATCCTGAAAGCGTTGGGAGGGTGCATAGCCGTGCCGCTTGAGGGCTGGACACGGGAGCAAAGGATTCTGCACCGGAGAAGAGCCGCGAGACCCCACTGTGCTCGCCCTAACGTGAACGCTTCATCACAGCGGGCTGATCGGTGGTGTCCTTCGCAGGATCTGCGACGGCCGGTCGTATCCTTCAGGCCATGCATTCCTCCCACGGCTTCCGCACCGCCCCGATTCCCTCTGGCTGGTTCCAGACCGGTGAGCGCTGGGCGCTCTGGTACAACGGCCGCGAGACGGCCACCATCACTCCTGACGGTGGCCCTGGCGTCCGTCTATGGATGGAGGGCCAGAAGTTCTGGCAGGAGAAGCAAGTGCGCGCGGCCAACGTCCGGCAGGCGAAGCGCTACGCCGAGCGCTGGTGCGCCGCCAGGCTGTATCCCGAGCTGCCTCTGCGTGAGGCCGTTGCCCGGCTGACCGACAGCACCCCGATCCAGCCGCCGCCGCCGCTGCCTGGTCTGCCGCCGACCCGCGAGCAGCAACAACAGGCCCGCCGCTTGGCCGAGGCCGGGGCGGTGGAACTGGCGCGAATCAAGGAGGCGCTGGAACCGCGCCGACTGCCGAAGGAGACCAAGCCCAAGGCGAGGGATCCCATGAAGGCGTGGGTCAGGGCAGGGCATACGCACTTCGGCTAAGTCACGCCCGAGGTGGACGGTTGGGGCAAGCTTGACTGCAAAGCTAGTTAGGGGCTTTTACCAGGAAGGGGCGGCAGAGGCGGCAGCGGGTTGGGGGCAGTAGTAAACGGTTTTGATGGCAGCGGGAGAGCCTTCGGAGCGACTGGCGGCGTATTCCACGCTGTCTTGAAGCCCAAGCTCTGCATCATCTGGAATGGAGTGCAGCAAGCCACTCCAACTGAGGCGCATGCGTCAGGCAGCTTTCTATTGTGAGCCGCTGCTTTGGGTCGGCTGACCTCATGCGTTACGACGCAGCGGTTGGCCGGATCCTTTAGAGCATGAGCCACTAAAAAGGGGTCTTGTCCAATCATCTGGAGCTGGACCTCGTTCAAGGTCAGTGAGTACCCCTTCTCCATCACCGTTTTAATGAGCGGGGAAGTAACCGAGTCCGCAAGGAGGATCGCATCTTTGTTCTTTTTTTCACTCGCCCAAGCGAAAAGTTCGTCCTTCTCGGAATTGTTGGAGCCATCCTTGATTTCTTGGAAAATCTCCAGTGGCATCTTGATGTTTCCAAGGCTTCCGTGGTGGTGGAGCCAAGACCAAAATTCGGGCACCCAAGAATGTCGGAAGTAGGTGTTCGCCGCTTGCATCACGACGTTTGCATCGACCAGATAGATCATCAGGCGGCCCTTCCATTTGCCGTGTTCAAGAGCGGGTACACACTACGCGGCGCAACGCCCAATATCTTTGCTGCTTTCGATGGGCTGAGGCTTCCCTCCATTACCCCCCGGTAGGCGGTTTCTACCAGCGCCTTGCCAAGCCGATGGCGTCGGACAACATAGAAGTTCGGTCCGCCATCTTTTGCTCGATCTTTGCGGGCGTCCTTTTCAGTCTGCTTTTGGCGGCGCCATTCGGCGCGCATGTATTCAGCAATGCTGGTCCAAGATTCTTCGGAGATGCTGCCAGCCTGAAAGGCGCGGAACGCGACGAGTGTAGTGCTGATGTTACGCGCCGCCGCGAATGCAGACATCGCGTCCGCTAAATCGCCAGGAGCATTGCTTGCTGGCAGGGGTAAAGCCCTTATTTCCTCTACGGAAAGCAGGAAAGTACTAGCTACCTCATTGCAAAATCGCTCAGAAGCAAGCTCTGTACTTAAAGTGCTAATGCCGGACTCGCCAAGCCAAAGGTGGCAAATCTCGTGCAGCAGCGTGAAGCTCCACGCGCTCTTCGCATCTTGGCTGTTGATTACGACGAACGGAGCGAAAGGATCAGACAGTGCGATCCCCCTGAATGCCCTGACATCGATATCCGTGTGGTGAGTGCCAAGATTGCTCAGCAACACGACGTAAATGCCAATCGACTCAAACTTTTCACGCAGGTATGAAAACGCCTCATCGGTGTTCCTGGCGCGGCGGAATTCATCGCGACTAATGCCGCTCCACTCAATCACGCTCGCTAGAACAGACTCAACAGACGTTGCGCCCCGCGAGGATCCCACGAATCCCAAGGGCGACTGATCTTCTTCTTCAAGCAATGCGCGGACAAGTGCCTGTCGCGCTTTTACATCACGCAGCAGAGACGCAACAATAGGCTCATCGGCAGAACTTCTCTCAGGAAGAGTTCGGAAATCTAGGGAAGATCTGTCGGGTTCGGGGGGAGCTGGGAGATAAAACGACAGCAGCGGCCTACGGTAAGCTTTGGCCATCCTAAGCAGCATTGCATCGGAAGGCTCGTCCTCGCCGCTCTCAAGAGCGGTCAGGCGATCAAGCTTGGTTGCACGCTTAGTGTCGCTCAGGGACAGTTTCGACGCGGCAACGTCCGGCGTCATTCCCGCCGTTTCGCGTGCCCATCTCAAAATTTCTGGATTCACCGACGGCATGGCCATCCTGGCGCGTGTGCTGTGGATGGCGAGATCTTAGCCCTACTTCTGGGCAACTTCCAGTCTAGGACGTTCAGGGCGGAAACGGAGCATTTCCGCAGAACTCTGCCCATGCAGACATCAGCGCCCTCCGCTTCTCCAGCATAGTTCCGCGCTTGTAGGCTGCTTTGGCTTTATCGCGGATCCTGTGAGCCAAGGCAGCCTCAGATAAGTCGTCCGGATAGTCCGTGGTTTCGCTAGCCCAGTCCTTGAATGTTGACCTGAAGCCGTGGACCGTGACATGTCCAAAGCCCATGCGCTTCAATAGGGCCAGCATTGCGTTCTCACTCATCGGCTCATTGCTGAGGTCGTTGGGGAAAAGCAAGGCTCGCTTCATGCGTGGCTCCAGAAGCGCCAGCGCTGGCTTGGACAGCGGGACCGTATGCTCCACCTTGGCTTTCATCCGGTCGCTGGGCAAAGTCCAGGTGCCGGCGGCGAGATCTACCTCCCCTGGCACAGCTCCCAGTGTCATTCCTGTCCGGGCCGCGGTGAGGATAGTGAACTCGAGGGCACGCGCTGCCTCGCCGTGTCTGGACCGCAGGGCAGCAATGAAAGCTGGAAGCTCGGCATAGGGCAGTGCGGCGAAGTTCTGCACTTTGGTCACTGCGGTGGGTTTCGGCAAGATCACGGCCAGGTGCCCGCGCCATCGCGCCGGGTTCTCCCCGCTGCGCTTCTTCTGCACGGTCACGGCGTCAAGCACGGCCTCCATGCGTTGTCGTACGCGGCTGGCAGTCTCTGTCTTGGTGGCCCAGATTGGCCGCAGTACGGCCAGAACATGCTCGGTCTCGATGCGATCCACCCGCAGGTGTCCCAACACCGGCTTGGCATACGTCTCTAGCGTGCTGGTCCACTGGCCGGCGTGCTTCGGATTGGTCCATCCTGCTTCGCGCTCCGCGATGTATGCGGTGGCGGCTTCCCAGAATGTCGGGATGCTGGCCGTGGCGACCGCTGCTGCTCGCCTACCCGCAAGAGGATCCTGACCGGCCTGCACCATCTTCCTCGCGGCTCCTGCCGCCTCCCGCGCCTCCGCCAAGCCGATCACGTACAGAGGACCCAAGCCCATTTCCGGGCGCTTCCCCTCAAATCGATACCTGAACACCCAGCTCTTGGCGCCGGACGCGGTCACCTGCAGGTACAGGCCGCCACCGTCCGGGTGGTAGCCTGGCTCGGCGATCGTCGCAACCCGTCTCGCCGTCAGGCGATTGATCTTCAATCCCATTTCCTACCCATCCATGTACCCGCCCAGCAAGCGCGGCTTGCCGCGAAGGCGTATGAACCAGACCGGATGGTGAAACGTAGCTGGCGCAAGGCCTGAGACTGGTTTCACGAAAGCGCACGGAAGCTAGGGAACGCCCTAAATTCAGACACTCTCTCCGCCAGTTGTTTCAAAGAGCCCCTGGAAGCAGGGGCTTTTTGTTTTTCTCGCCTTGCTGCCCGTCAGTTCATCAATTCAGCTACTTGGTTCCAGGGGCAGAAGGGCTGCAGTCGCGCAGAGCCCGCATGCGGCAAGGCGTGCTGACTGACAGGCGGCAGTGAGAGAGCGCAGGGCGTGAAATTCGGAGCCACGATCCTGCGTAGGTTCCGTCGAGCCTATCTCGGGCTACCGGCTCCCTGACAACACACCGACGGTTGAAAATAGAACACTCTACTCAACAGTGATCATGATCACATCGTACACTCATCCTCGGCCCGCAACAGGCTGCGCAAGATTCCTACAGCAATCATTGGAAGAGGCTAGGTGAGAACAGGCGTTACTTACGTCCGTATGCTCGGACTGCTCTTCGGGAGTATTGTGCCCACCACTGCACTTGCTCAGAAGGATGTTTCCGAGAGTGAGAAGCTGGAGCAGCTGGATGAGGAGACTGCGGTTGCAGTCAGTTCCCTCCTTTCCAGAGTGAAGTCTCTATCGGTTGATGAGGCAATCAGGCGGATTCAGCTGGAGGCGGCAGTGGCGGCCAGCATCCAGGACATTCGTCGAGAGTATGCCGGACGCTTGACGGACATCAGCATTGAGCACTCGCCTGATTTTCATGTTTCAGTGAAGCTCAAGGGAGATGGTGCTGTTGCAGAGCGGCAATGGGCGACGGCGGCCGGTAAAGCACGTGTCGAGTTCTACCCTGGACACCCCTTCACTGAGGAGGAGTTCACCAGGCGTCTGAAGGAAATTCGGCTGGCAGCACAGTCAGCTATCCCGGGTTTTGTTGGATTGACCGGATATGCCGGAGACAACGAGGCTGAGGTCAGAATCCGCGGGGATGAACAGGACGTCCAGAAATATATGGGAATCCTATCCAAGCTCGATCGCGCCTATGGCGTGAACCTCCGCTTCAAAACGTCGGATGTTCCTTAAAGGAATTCCATTATGCGATCCGCGGAGCCGTGCTGCAGGTGCGATGAGGTTTGATTCAAGGTAGACGGAAGCTCGCTCGCTGCGGTGTTGGCGACAGCGATGCTGCAATGATCTTCCACTGTGCAGCTGACGACGTCGCTAGCGCCAGCGTCGTCGGCTACATGGCTGGCGTTCTCTCCGGCAGAATCATGAAGTGGCCTCGGAGAACAGGGGCCTTCTTGCTGCCTTCGCAACTGCTGTCCAGTCATCGAATCATCAGGCCGACTTGCACGGCTTGGTATGGGGCCGAGCGCCTATGCATGTAGACAGATGCAGTCATCCCCGACGCCCACCGTTCGGCTTGTTATGGCACAACGGATAGCTGGAGCATGATCTGAAAGCGCCATGCGGCCCATTCCTCTCCACAAACACGCCCACCTTGCACACCGGGCAGCGCTCCTCGTTGATGGCTGCACCTGAAATCGCGGTCACTTCCACTGCGCCGTCCCTCACCAGCTCATCCAGGAACGGCGAGCGTTTTCCCTGCTGGGTGAACATCGCAACCGATCGTCGCGCCCGAGTAAGCGCCACATAGAACAACCGCCGTTCTTCGCTCAGTGGATAGGTATCCCCATCCGGCATGGCCAGCGAAAGCACCGGGTCATCCGCGCGCAGGCTCGGGAAGCTGCGGTTGATCATGCCAGGCAGGATCACGTAGTCCGCCTCGCGTCCCTTCGACCGATGTGCGGTTAGGAACTCGACGTCCATCGTGCTGCCGAAGGCCGTCTTCCAATCCGAAGGCACTGCGCCACGATCCGCGCGATACCGCCCCAGAACAAAGACCGTCACACGCCCGTTGCGGCCCTGTGGAACGGCTCCGGACAGCAGCTGCTGATGCAGCTTGGCGAGGTACTGGCGAACGCCATCCTGCACCTCCTCCCGCTGGTTCATCTGGAAGGCCTGCAGCACCGGGCCCATGGCCGGTGCGGCAGAGCGAACTGCTTTGGCGATCTGCGCGGGGTTGCGGCTGATGAAGCGGCTGGACACATCGCACAGTGCCTGCGGGCAGCGGAACGTCTGCTCCAGTTTCAGCACCTGGCCATGGCCCATCCACTCGCGGAATCCGGTCATCACCGAAACGTCGGCACCGGCGAAGCGATTGATCGACTGCCAGTCATCGCCCACCGCAAACAGATAGCGGCCGGGGCGGCTGACCAATGCACGGCAGAGGCGTGCGCGGGCGCGCGAAGCGTCCTGGAATTCATCGGCCATCACCAGATCGTAAGGCGATTCGTAGCGGCCCTGTTCCAGCAGTCCAGCGGCCATGTTGAGCATGTCTTCGAAGTCGATGCCACGCTCGTCAGCCAGCGCGTTGTCCCAGGCCTGGAAGACCGGCCCGGCGATTTCCAGGAAGCGACGGTGACGCTCCTTGAACTGGTCTTCGGGCATCTGCCGCAGGCGCGCGGCCATGTCATCCAGCGTCAGGCAGTTGCTCTTGGCATGGGCAATGAAGGTGCGCATCAAGCCGATCAGGTCCGCATCGGGCATCGGTTTGGCGCCCTGATCGGGCAGTTCGCGGTCCGGGTTCGGGTCCAGTTCGACGTCAGACGCGCCAAGCTTCTCTGCGAGGTCCAGCAGGGCATGCCCGCTGCGCAGGCCAAACGACGTCGTCTCGACCAGAGCGGTGCCGCGCGCCACATGCTGCTGGCGCTTCCAGTGCATGCCCTCGCTGTAGTTGGCAAAGTGCTTCGGCGGCTGGCCATCGGCATCCAGCGCAAAGTGCTCGTGATACAGCTGAGCGTCCGGATAGTAGAAGTCCGGACGATACTGGCGGTGGGTGTCTGTCGCGGTATCGAATTCATAGCGCCGTTCGTAGTCGTACGCCACGCCGTTGTAGAAGAGCCAGTCGGCGATCACGCACTCTTCCAGGCTCTTCACCCGCTCACCTTGGAGGGTGCGAATGTAGGGCGTGCCATCGCGGTCGTAGCCCTCGGCCTCCATTTCCGCGCCGAATGGCGGCAGATCGCGCCCGAACACCAGACGGAACATGTCCCACTGGGTTCGGAAATGGGTCGAGCGGTCCTTCAGGTCGTCCACCAGTTCGGCCAGCTTGTTGAAGCCCAGCGTCGCGTCGACCGCCCATTCCGGGATATCGGGTTTGCGCCCTGTCGCCTTGGCGATGATGGCCAGGCCGAGGGCGTGGAAGGTCCGCGCTTCGACCACGGTGTCGCCCATGCCGAGCCGGTCGAAGCATCGCCGCGCGCGCTCCTCCAGCTCCTTGGCGGCGTCCTTGTTGAAGGCGAGCATCACGATCCGTTCGGCATCGACAAAGCCGCGATCGATGGCATAAGCGGCCTTGGCGACCATCGTGGAAGTTTTGCCAGAGCCGGCCGCGGCCACGACCTGCACGCGGTTGTCGAAGCAGATGACCGCGCGGGCCTGTTCTTCGGTCAGTGGTTTGCTCTCGACCCTGTCCAGGAAGTCCTTGGCCAGCATCCGCTCACGCGTTGCCATTGTGGCGTTGGCCTCGGCCCAGGCGGCGGGCCAGTCCAGCTGCCAGTCGTGCAGGGCATCCAGCGCAGCACGATGGCTGTGCGAATGCAGATCGCCATGCACATTTTCATCAAGGAACAGTTGCTCCAGCTCCGCCGGTTGCAGCGGCAGGGAGGAGCGTTCGGCCAGCAATGCCTGTTGCTGCTCGTGGGTGATCCAGCGGCGGCCGGCACTGCCGCGGTCGATGAGGGCGTCCGCGGCGCTCAGCCACGCCTGGATCTGCTCCAGGATCGTGTCAAACAGGGCCTTGCGCCCTCGCGTGGTACGCGCAAAGCGCATCTGCTGCAGCGCCGCCGCAAGCCGGGACGCCTGCGCGTTGGCAAGCCCGTCCACCGACAGCCGCGCGGCGCTTCCTGTCTGCAGCTCGACCCGCGACCAGAAAAGCCCTGGAATGACCTGCACGCTGTGATCGTCATCCACTCGCTGCCGGTACTGCTGGCCGGCGACGTTCAGCTCGATGCTTTCGCCATCCAGCCGCAGCCACCAGTGTGGAGAACGAGTCACACGTTGGCCCCAGATCGAGGGGCGCCATTCCATAGACATCCAGGTACTGCCTTGCAAGCGTCAACCGGGCATGTAGAGCCCCTAAGCCCGCATGATAAGGGGCCTTGACGTTGCATGTGGCCTTTCACACGCGGGCAGGGTGCGCCCGGGAGCCGTCCATTGCGGCCCGCGCAATTGTATGGCGCATGGCATCATGACGCGTCTGGATCCAGGAGCAGGCCATGGAAATCGACTGGAACTGCATGGGAACGTTGAAGCACACCGGCGGCGGCTACGATATCCGGACGGATCCATTGAGGATTCTGGTGACCACTGCGACGCAAGGGCATGAGGGCGAAGTCTCCGACATGCTGATCGTGATGGACGATGGCACCGTCATCCCGCCAGATGGGATCCTGCGTTTGGCACGCGCGCCGGGCCGGATTCCCTAAGCGTTCGGAAACCTGCAACGTCCGTGGCAGTTGCTTGATCACTCGTAGGCACGGTCCCGCTTTGCAGGGGGGACTTCAACCGCGTCGCCACGCCGGATCAGCTCATCCAGATCCACTGCCGATGCCGCCAATGCTTCCTGCGCATCGAAATCCCATTTATTCCTGTACTCACGCCCCAGAAGATTGCAGACCGCCTTGGCGCGCTGGTAGGCATCCTTCTTCGCGTCATCCTGCATCAACGCATCGCGATGGATCTGGCAGAGCATCAGCTGGTGCGCGTCTTCACCGCGCTCGCGCTCCCAGGCAATGTCGGGCAGGCCGGAAAGAGCGGTCGCAAGTGCGAGTGCAGTCATTGACATGGCGGTGTCCACAGTCGGCGGGAACCTGAGCGTATGCGAGCAGCAGCGGCAAGCGGCCACTGCCGCTCGCATGGTTTCACGGCGTGTTCACCATTCGCTGACGGATGGAATCCGCTGGGGAGACTTGCTCAGGCATTCACATCCACGACAATCCGCCCACGCACCTTGCCCGGGATGATCTGCTCGTAAACCTCAAGTACGTCGGCAAGCCCAATCAGCTGCACCGTGCTTTCAAGCTTCTGCGGATCCAGGTCGGCGGCAAGCCGGTCCCACGCACGCTGGCGAACGTCCTGCGGCGCATTCACCGAATCCACGCCCGCAAGGGTCACGTTGCGAAGGATGAAAGGCAGCACCGAGCCGTGCAGTGCATCGCTCTGCGCCAGTCCACAGGCGGTGACGGCACCGCGGTATTTCGTCTCGGCAATCGCGTTGACGAGGGTAGGGCCGCCAGCCACATCGACCACGCCGGCCCATCGTTCGGCGCTCACCGGACGGTCGCGCGGTTCTGAAAGCTGCGCGCGATCGATGATCTCGGCGGCACCCAGGCTGTGCAGGTACTCGGCGTGTTCCGGGCGCCCGGTGGCGGCCACAACGCGATAGCCCAGCTTTGAAAGGATCGCCACCGCGATCGAGCCGACGCCACCGTTGGCGCCGGTCACCAGCACATCGCCCTTGTCGGGCGTCACGCCGGCTTGTTCCAGGGCCAGTACGCACAGCATGGCGGTATAGCCAGCGGTGCCGATGGCCATGGCGTCGCGGGTGCTCAGGTTGTCGGGAATCCTGTTGAGCCATTCGCCACGCACGCGGGCGCGCTGCGCCAGACCGCCATGGTGGCCCATGCTCAGGTCCCAGCCATTCAACACGACACGGTCACCGGGCTGGAAATCGGCATTGCTCGACTCCAGCACCACGCCGGAAAGGTCGATGCCGGGAATCAACGGGAAGGTGCGGATGACCGGGCGCGTATTGGTGAGGGCCAGTGCGTCCTTGTAGTTCAGCGTTGAATATTCAACCTGCACCAGCACGTCGCCGTCCATCAGGTTGGCGTCATCGAAATCGACCAGTCCCGTGGATACGCCGTCGTTCGTTTTGCGGGTCAGCAGTGCCTTGAAACTCATGGTGGGGGCTCAAGTTCAGTGGATGAGCCCATGCTAGGCTCGCACCGTTATCGCAACAAGAACGATGATTTTCCGTAGGTACTATGGTTTTCCGGAGTATTCATGCGTAGCAAGCGTTGGGACGGCAAGAGCGGGTGCGCTGTGGAGGTCACGCTGTCGGTGATGGGTGGCGTGTGGAAGCCTGTCATCCTCTTTCACCTGATGACGGGCAAGCGGCGTTTCATGGAACTGACGCGGCGGGTGCCCAATGCCACCCAGTCCATGCTCACCAGCCAGCTGCGTGAACTGGAAGCCGATGGGGTGGTGATCCGCCACGTGTACCCGGAAGTACCGCCGAAGGTGGAGTACGAGCTTTCCGAGTTCGGGCGCACGCTGGTTCCGGTGCTGCTGGCCATGCGCGAGTGGGGTGAAACCTATCGCGGCCATAGAAGCACGGACAGCGACGGCTGAGACCTGAAGCGGAGCGCCGAAGCAATACCGCAGCACTGCAGGCGGCGCATGTGGAGCGCCGCCTGGTTCCATGAAGGGCTGCGATGCGGTTCCTGTTCCATTGACGCCCGGTTGCCTATAGTGGCGCCGGAACCCTGCAATGGAATGCCCATGCACGTGATGTCTCCCGGCCGTTGCCTGACGCTCGCGCTTGCCGTCGTAGTGAGTGCCGGCGCGTGTGCACGTCCGCCGTCCACCGAACACGAAAGGAATCCCGCCATGTCCGGCGCAACCCAGACCGGCCGCACGATCAACGGCCACACCTATACCGATGCCCCCGTGGACGTGAAGCTTGGGCCGAACACCTTCCGCATTCCGGCCAACTACCTGGACAGCCAGATCGCACCGTGGCCTGGCGAGGGCGTGACGCTGGTCATCGAGTGGCCGGACATGAAGCCGACACTGCCAGGTGCCCGGGCCAATCCGCGTACGAATGATTTCCGGAAGGAGATTGCTGTGGCGATCGATTATATCGATCGCGCGCCAATCGAAACATCATTGGAGCGATTGTCCTCCAACCAGGCATCCACCGAGGAAGGATCGGTGGAGCGAGGGGATCCTCGGGATCGGCTCGATCTGCGGATTGCGCGGCCCGACGTCATGGGCCTGACGCCTTACGCCATCGATGAAACGAGGATGGAGGTTTTCTCGAAGGAGTACGAATCGCGCTATGGAAAACCGCCCATCCGAAATCCTGCGTATGAAGATGACTGGTACGTCGCGCGCGCTCCCAACGGCAGCCTGACCACATTCATCAAATGCGAAAGCACGGCGTTCCGGGGGGATGGTGTTCGCCTGCGGGGCGATCAGGTCATCAGTGAGCAAGGGCAAGCTGCGGCAGGTTGCTTCCACTACTTCTCGGATGTGGAGAACATGCTTTCCATCTCGCTGAACTACAAGCGCGCCTTCCTGGCGGACTGGAAGCGGATGGAAGATGCGGTGCGGGATGTCCTCGCGCGCTCCCGAGTCCGGAAGTGAGTGCATTCAGGAGCAGGCGATGGGTGGATTGACGCAAGAAAATCTCAAGATTCTGGCCAGCTATGCCAAGGCCGGAAACCGCGAGTTGTACTGGAACTATCTGTCGCAGCTGCCGGATGCGGATGGCTACGGGACGCTTGCGCTGGGTGTTGTTCGCAATGACAGCCTGCCAGGCCGCGTTGCAAACAGCTACGCACAGGACTATGCCCGGCACCAGGAGGGCAAGGGCTCCGGCTTTCCCGACGCGCAGCTGAGCGAGCGCCAATGGGAGATGTTTGGGCAGACGCTTCTGCGGCAAGACCTGGAACGACGCTTGTACTGGATGGAGCAGGGGCGTCCCAACCTGGCACTGAATCTTCCCGGCAAGGATGTGATGCTGGCCCATGACCGGCATTTGAACGGCATGAGCTTGATCCCAACTGCTGGACGCCGCGCGTGCTGCTGGAGGCGGCCGAGCAGAAGAGCGGCCCCGAGAAGCTGGAACAGATCTGGACCAACATGCTCAACAATGACTACGCCGGTGGCCCGCGGGTAGGCAACACCAGCGTCGATGCCATCAGCCAGATGGGATGGGCGAGGTGCGGCCAGTACCTGACCCGGTTGAGCGTGCTGGAAGCCACCCAGGCACTGGAAGGGCGCTCAGCGGTCGATCCGAACGTCATCGGTGGCAACAGCTATTACGCGATGTATTTCGAAGCGGACAGGAAGTGGGCCAGCGTCAGTGCGGGCGGCGGCCACATGTCGCTGCGCGAGATCACCGATCCCGCCCGTATCGCCGAACTCAACGACGCCCGCGAGGTTCGTCTGGAGCGGCAGGAGAAGCGCACCCAGTTCAACCCGGACGACCCGTACCGGAGCATTACCCGCAGCCCGCTTACCGCAGCGGTGGACGCCATGCCGGATCCCGCACAGGCACCGACCCGTCTGGCCGACATTGGACCTGGCCACCGTGAGTACGCATTGATGCAGCAGGTGCGCGAAGGCGTGGCCGCGATCAATGCGAGTGCTGGGCGTACCCATGATGAGAACAGCGAGCGCGTTGTGGCGAGCGTCATGGCATTGGCGCGCCACAACCAGCTCGAACGTGCCGACCATGTGCTGCTGAGCACCCAGACCGCCGATCACCCGGCCGGCCGCAATGTGTTTGTGGTGCAGGGCGAGTTGAATGATCCGGCGCATCTGCGGGCCTCCATGCCCACGGACAGGGCGGTGCAGACACCGGTCGAGCAGTCACTGCAGGCCCTGCAGGCCGTCGGTGCGGATCGTGAACAGGCACATGCGCAGCGCCATCAGCAGGAAATCGATGTGCAGGCACGCGACACCCCGGCCATGCGCATGGGCTAGGGGCCCGGCCTGCCGTAGCCCCTGCCTCACGCGGTCTTTGCAACTCTGTGCGCCGGCATTGCTAAGTTCGCTTGGCATCCATCACAGGAACCTGCAATGACCCGGACGTCCCCACTTGTCCTGCTTGGCCTCTGCCTGGCCTCGGTCCTGGCCTTCGCCCAATCCGACCGGCAGGTGGCCGAGGACATGGTCACCCGCGCAGCCAATGTCTGCCCTGGCCACAGCACCGAGCGCACTACGCCTACGGTAAAGAAGGTGCCGGTGGGCGCGCTGCGCGTCATGCTCGACCGCGGCCTGGTGATGTGCCCGGACCGTCGCCTCGATGCTTCTGCGCCGGCTGTGTTCTACGGCCGGGTGGGTGTGTTTGGCTGGAATCCGGAGGTGCCGGCCGCTGCGACGGTGGTCGTGGCGAAGATCGACCAGATGACCCGTAAGGATGAGTACCCGGTGGAGACGCTGGTGTGGGACGCGAAGGGCACGGCGCTTACCCAGCAGACGGTGCCCTCGTTTGAGCCGCGCCCGGGTGCGGCGGTGCTGTACAAGGTGCGCTGAGCGCCGCGCGCTGGCTGGTAGATGCCCACCTTGGTGGGCGTTCTGGCGCCCGCGCGTGGTGATGGAGCTGTGCCCACCAGGGTGGGCACCTGCCAACGCGATGTGACGTGGCATCCCGTACCGGGATGCTACTTCGCCGGGGTGTCTGCCGTCTGCGCGGCCACCATGGCCTGCTGCATTTCCTTCAGCGACAGATAGCCATCGCCATCAGTATCCAGCCCCGCGAAATACTTCGCGATTTCCGGCACCACCGCGGCTTCCTTCCTGCTGATCTTTCCGTCTTTGTCGGCATCCATTTCCTTGAACGCGGCGTCGATGGAGTCGGCCTGCCTGCTGAAGCGTGCCTGCTGGTACTTCGCGTACTCGGACTTGTCGATGCGACCATCGCCGTTGCTGTCCATAACGGCGAAGCTGGAGTCGATATAGGCCAGCTTCGGGTCGCTGCTGGCGGCGTGGCCGATCAGCGGTGCGGCACACAGGGCGATGATCAGTAGCGTCTTGTTCATGCGGTCGGTTCCTTCGGAATGCAGAGCAGGTCAGCGGCAGGGATAGCTGTAGCCATCCGAACCTCGGTAGGTGTCGCTGCGGCGGTCGTAGTTGCCGTAGCGGTTCATGCAGTAGTCGGCGCGCTCGCGGATCTCACGCTCGCGCTTGGCCGCGGCGGCGATCACGCCGGCTACCACCGCCGCGCCCACCACGCCCACAACTACGCGCTTGGCCTTGGCATCGTCGCGCCGGTCGCGCTCACGTTCGCGTTCGCGGTGCTCCCAGTCATCGCGCTGGCGGTCCTGGTAGCCCCGGTCCCAGCCGGAGCGGTAGCCATCCCGGTACTGCGCGTGCGCCTGGCCCGCATAGGGCAGCAGTACCAGCAGTTGCAGTGCGGCACCCAGCAGCACTGCTGTACGTCCTGTCTTCTGAAACATCGTTCCGCTCCTGTGCGGCTGTGTCGGTCGTGCCAGTACAGCGCGCGGACATTGCGCGAACCTGTAGTCGTCTGCGCTGGACGCCGTCGTTCAGCGCACCAGCGCCTCCACCGGGTCCAGCTGTGCCGCACGGCGTGCCGGCAGGTAGCCGAAGCCAATACCGATCAGGCTGCTGCAGGCAAACGCTGCCAGAATCGAGGTCGTCGAGAACACAAGCGAAAAGCCGATGTTGGCCAGTGCCAGCACTGTCCCCAGCGCAAGCGCCATGCAGATACCCAGCACGCCACCAAGCAGGCAGACCAGTACCGATTCGATCAGGAACTGCTGCAGGATGTCGCTGCGGCGCGCGCCCACCGCCATGCGCACGCCGATCTCACGCGTACGCTCGGTTACCGACACCAGCATGATGTTCATCACCCCGATGCCGCCCACCACCAACGCGATGGCGGCAATGGAGCTGATCATCAGCGTGAGGATGCGGGTGGTCTGCTCGATTGAAGTGCGGATCTGCGCGTTGTTGCTCATGTAGAAGTCCTGCCGCCCGTGGCGGCGCTCCAGCAGCCGGCGGATGGAGGCCTCCGCGGCCTGCATGCCCACGGTGTCGGACACGCGCACGGTGATGCTGGATACATGGCTCTGCCCCAACATGCGCGCCATGGCGGTGGTGTAGGGCACCCAGACCTGCAGCAACGAGGCATCGCCGACGGCGCCGGCTTCCTTCTTCACCACGCCCACCACCCGCACCGGGACATTGCCAAGCAGGGTCTGGCCGATCGGATTTTCCTGTGCGGCGAAGAACCGTGCGCGCGTGTTGGCGTCGATCACCACCACCTGCTGGTAGCTGGCGACGGCGGGCTGGTCGAAGAAGCGGCCTTGCCCCAGCTTCAGGCCGTGCACGCGGAAGTACTGCTCACTCACACCCTGCATCTGCACGTTGGCCGAGCGGTTGCCACGCTGCGCGGTGCCGCTGCTGGCGACGCCGGGTGTGGCGCTGTCCACGAACGGTTGCCCGGCCAGCGCTGTGCTGTCGCCGGGCGTCAGGGTCTCGACCTGTGCGGCGTGCACATCGCCGAAGCCGGAGCCCGGATAGACTTCGATGGTGGTGGTGCCCAGCGAAGCGATGTTGGACAGGATGGCCTGACGTGCGCCCGTGCCCAGGGCGACCACCGACACCACCGAGGCAATGCCGATGATGATGCCGAGCATGGTCAGGAAGGTGCGCATGCGGTGCGCGTTCATTGCGCGCAGGGCCATGCGGAAGGCTTCGCTGAAACGGTCGCGCAGGGCTTGCCAGCCGGTGCCTTCGCTGCGCGCCTGCAGGGTGGCTGCGGTGAGGCCAGCGGCCGCTGTCGCGGCAGCGGTAGGGCGATCATCGACGATGCGCCCATCGCGGATTTCGATGATGCGCTGTGCATGCTCGGCCACGGCCATGTCATGAGTGACCAGCACCACCGTATGGCCTTCGGCGTGCAGTTCGCCCAGGATCTTCATCACCTCCTTGCCGGACTGGGTGTCCAATGCGCCGGTGGGCTCATCGGCGAAGATCACTGCGCCGCCGTTCATCAGCGCGCGCGCGATCGACACGCGCTGCTGCTGCCCACCGGACAGCTCACCGGGCAGATGCAGCATGCGTTCGCCCAGGCCCAGTCGCGCCAACAGCTCACCCGCCCGGGCATGGCGCATGGTGGCAGGCATTCCCGCATAGATTGCCGGCACTTCCACATTGCCCAGTGCGGTCAGATCGGTCAGCAGGTGGTAGCGCTGGAAGATGAAGCCGAAGTGCTCGCGGCGCAGCTCGGCCAGTTCGTCCGGTGCCATCTGCGCGGTCTCGCGACCGGCGATCTGATACGCGCCGGACGAGGGCCGATCCAGGCAGCCCAGAATGTTCATCAGGGTGGATTTGCCCGAACCGGACTGGCCGACGATGGCCACCAGTTCACCGGCACGGATATCCAGGTCGATGCCATCGAGCACGACCAGGGTCTGTTCGCCGGCTGCAAATTCGCGGCGGATGCCGCGCACACGCAGCAGCGGTGCATCCTTCTCTGCGCCCGTCATGGTTGTGCGGCTGCAGCGGCGGCATCGCCGGTCTGGACCAGTACCACCTGCTCGCCCTGCTGCAGGCCGCTGCGCACTTCCACGTTGATCTGGTCGTCCAGCCCGGTGGTGATGCGTCGCGGGGCAGGCTGGCCATCCGCGCCGCGTACCTGCACGCTGTAGCTGCCGTCGGTGGCGCGCGCACCCAGCGCAGCCGAGGGAATGGTCAGCACGCCCTTGGCACGCCCCAGAACGATGCGCACCTGCGCGGTCATGTAGCTGCGCAGGCGGCCATCGGCGTTGTCCACGTCGAACTGGCCGTTGTAGTACATGGCGGTGCGGTTGGCGCCCGCCGAAGTGCCTGCGGGTGCGAAGCTGGAGGCATCTTCGTTGGTGATCGAGTCGGGTGCCGGTGCGATGTCGCGCAGCGTGCTGCTGTAGCGTCGGTCGCTGTCGCCCAGGATGGTGAAGAACGCCTCCTGTCCCAGTGCGGTGTGGACCACGTCAGCCTCGGAGATCTCGGCGTAGACGGTCATCACGTCCTGGTTGCCGAGCATCACGATGGTCGGTGCGCTCTGCACAGCATTGACGGTCTGACCCTGCCGCGCGACCACGGCCAGCACGGTGCCATCGGTGGGCGCAGTGATGCGGGTGTAACCCAGGTTGGTCTGTGCCACATCCACATCGGTCTGCCGCTGCACCACCTCGCCATCGAGTGCGGCGATCTGTTCACGGGTGGCATCGACCTTGGCCTTGGCCGCATCGTAGTCCGCGAGCGCGACCAGTTGCCTCGAAACCAGCGCCTGTTGGCGCTGAAGGGTCAGTTGGTACTGGCGCAGGTCGGTGGCCAGCGCGTCCCGGTGGGCGCGCGCAGTACGCTGTGCCGCCTGTGCACTCAGCAACGCGTTGCGCTGGGTGCGCGAATCGATATCGGCAATCGGATCGCCAGCTTTCACCTTGTCGCCCAACTTCACATACAGGGTCTCGATGCGGCCGGAGACCTGCGCGCCCACGCTTACCAGCCGTGAGGGCTTCAGCGTTCCGGTGGCTTCCACGACCCGCTCAATGTTGCCGCGGGTGACCGGTGCTACCTGCAGTTGCGGTGGTGGTGTGGGCCAGAGCCACGCGAGGAGCGCCATCATTGTGCAGAGGACTGCGGAAGTAATGATCAGCACGCGGCGGCGGTGGCGCGGTGCGGTGCTCATCGGCACAGCATCCAGAAAAGGCAGGGCATCGGGAGTCCTCGCGACAGATGGGATTGCACGCCGGCAGGGCAGGCGTGGATGGCCTTCGAGTCTCTGTGCGCTGGATTGCGTGAACCTTGCGGTGGTGCGGGTGTTTCAGTAGGCAACGCCGAGTGTAAGCAGTGCCATCGCGATGAACTGGAGCAGGCTGCCGAGCGCCAGCAGCATGTGGCGCAGGCGTCGTGCCGCCGTGTGCAGGCTCGAAAGCTGGCACATCGCGCCGGCCAGCAGCACGGCACATGCAGAAGCGGAAAGTGTCGCGGCAGCTGCACTGATCGCGATGATCAGCAGTGTAGTAGCAAACATCACGGCGGCCGCATATGCATGCAGGGTCCGCAGGAACTGGGGAACGGGGTGCAAGGCAGCCCCCCGCCAAACTGCCAGCATGTGCAGTGCGGCATGCACGACGACGAACACCACCACCGCGGTGACCGTTGCGTGCGCGTGCCGATACGCGGAAGCCACCAGTGCAATGCCTGGGACCAGCAGGAACAGCGCAGAGAACAGGTGGATCAGGACGTCCGCTCGTTCTCGTTCGGGAATCATTCGCAGCCACTGCGGCCAGTGTGCCAGCCCACGCCCGCGGCCCGTGTGCGCGCGGCAGTTCCACGCTGCGGCGGTCAGGCTGGGCGCATTCCGAGGAGGCGGGGTAGGCGTGGAAGAGGGCGGTGGAGAAGCTCCCTGTGTCACATGCAGGCTTCCTGTCAGATCCGGACGCAGCACCTGCAGGGGTGCCACTCATCTGGATGCTGGGCAGCAAACATTGCCGCAACCTTGCGCATCAACCGCGGTCGCGGCGCGTGGACAGCCGACAGTCATCGACGTGGAGGAGATGCGCTCAGTGCTCCTGCGTCGACGCGCCGGTGACGCCTGGATGCAAGGGGAACTCGACGCGGATCAAAGCACCGCCACCGGGAGCATCCAGTATCGTGACGTGGCCGCCGTGGCGGTCCATCACCTGCCGCACCAGGTTCAGACCCAATCCGGCGCCGGTCTGCCGGGGACGCAGGCGCTGGAAGGGTTCGAACACGCGTTCGCGCTGGTCGACCGGAATGCCGGGGCCATCGTCCTCCACCTCAAGGCAACTGCCCTGCACGCGCACGATGATGTGGCGTCCACCGTGCTCGGCGGCATTCAGTACCAGGTTGGAAAGCACCCGTTCGATGGCGCCGGACTCGCCCAGCACCGGGAAGTTTGGTTCCACCGTCACGGCAACCGTCTTGTCGGACTGGATCAACAGGGGCGCCAGATCAGCGACGACCCGCTTGGCCAGGCGGGCAAGGTTGAGAGAGTCCTTCGGCCCCTCTGCTTCCATGCGATGCAGGTCCAGAAGCTGCTCGGCCAGCGTTGCCAATCGCGCGACCTCCACGCCCAGGCTGCGCGATGTGGCGTCGCCGGCCGCATCGATCTTCACCCGCAGGATCGCAATCGGCGTACGCAGCTCGTGGGCGGCAGCGGCGATGAAGCGGCGCTGCCGTTCGTGCCCTTCGTCCAGGCGGTCAAGCGCTTCGTTCACCGCGGACACCAGGGGGGCGATCTCTACCGGTACCGCGGTCTCGGTCAGGCGGATACCGCGGCGGCTGGCGGAGATGTTGCGGGCTTCCTGCGCGATGCGCTCCACACCGGCCAGGGCGCGACGCACGATGATCGGAGTGAGGATGAGAGTGGCCAGGCCCAGCAGAAGGAAGATCGGCAGGGTGATGATGTGTGCGGCCAGCGCCATCTGCCAGGTCAGCGAATCGGTTTCGCCATGGGCCATGATGGTCAGCTTGCCGGCTGGGCCGCTGTGCTGGCGTATCACCACGGCCAGGCCGTCGCTACGGCCGCGCCCGCGCAGGTCGCCATAGGGAATGCCGTCGAGGGCACCGATCAGTGATGCGTAGGCGGGCGGGACATTGCCGAAGGTCACATGGTGACCCTGGTCATCCTCGGCAATGAACCACGCGCCGGGGACGATCTTCAGCAGCTCTGCCAGCTCCGGCGTGCGTTCCACATACAGTTCGCCCTTGCTGTCGCGGTGAACGGCCTCTGCCGCCACCGGCGCAAAGGTCTGGATGGTGAAGTAGCCGCCGCTGTCGACACGCACCAGCACCATCAGCAAGGCAAAGAACGCCACCAGCAGCGCGAGCAGCTGGTAGATCAGCGTTTTGACGATCAGCGGGCGCTTCAGTGAGGGACGAAGCGCCATTACTTCGTTTCCCGCATCAGATAGCCGACACCGCGGATGGCATGGATTTCCACCCCGGCATCGGCGTCAGCCAGCTTGCGTCTCAGGCGTGAGACATGCGAGTCGAGCGTGTTGGAGTGGATGCCGTCATCGAAGCCATACACCGCCATTTCGATGGACTCGCGCAGCACGGTACGGCCCAGCCGGCGGGCGAGGGCGGCCAGCACCCGGATCTCGCGGCGCGGAAGCTCCAGTCGCTGTCCACCCACGCTGGCTTCGCCCGAGGCGGGGTCGAACAGCAGCCGGCCGATGCTCATTGGCTCCACCTGCATGCCACTGGGCCGGCGCGCGGCCGCCCGGATCCGCGCGAACAGCTCTTCCAGTGCGAAGGGCTTGGCCAGGTAGTCGTCGGCGCCCTCATCCAGGCCGGTGATGCGGTCCGGCAACTGTCCCAGCGCGCTGAGCACAATGATCGGGACGCCCGGGTTGCGCCCTCGCAGCACGGGAATCAGGCCCAGCCCGTCACCATCGGGCAGAGTGCGATCCAGCAGCACAAGATCGTGCGACCCGGAGAGGGCGGCTTCGCGCGCCAGGGCCAGGGTATTGGCAAGGTCCACCACGTAGCGCTCGCGCTGCAGAGCGGACTTCAGGGTAGCGGCCAGTTCGGCTTCGTCTTCGATCAGCAGGATGTGCATCGGCAGGGCTTGCGCAGGAAGGGGGCGTGGCGGGGCGGTTCGGCACGCGCCGGCACCGTATTACAGGAACATTGCGTGAACATGGCGTGCCTTCAGAGCCTGCCGGTGTGGCTCCAGTTCCTGGAGTGGCTGCTACGAAAAGGCTGGGCAGATGTGCCCCGGTAGCCATGTTGTCTTCAGCAAGGATGGCGATGAAGGGAGCGCCATCGCGGTGGGCAACAGGAACGGCTTCACCTCCACCCAGATGGCCCCCGCTCGATGCTGCTGTCCCGCTTGCACTGACGCCGGCAAGGGCTGAGTTGCCATCTCCCCTCGGTGTCCAATACAACGATGCCCCTCGGAAGGGGCATCGTTGGGGCTTACGGCGTTGTCTTCGCCTGGCGCGGATCGGCAATGATGCGCGAGGGCGATCCATACAGCACCAGGACCCGCATGCCGGTGCTGAACACCGGATCGGGACCCTGCACAACCGTCATCAGGTTACCGTTCTCCGTCTGCACCACGTACTCCAGACCTTGGGTTCTGGAAAGTGCGCGTTCGGAAGCGGCACCGGCAATCGCGCCCACAACCAGGCCACCGATGGCGCCAATGGCGGCCGCCTGATCGCTGCCGCCAATGGTCGAGCCGGCGACGCCGCCAGCAGCTGCGCCTGCAACGGCACCGCCGCCTTGGCTGCCGTCGATACTTACCGGGCGAACACTGATGACCGTGCCGCCGACAGTCCGATTGACCTGTCCCACCGAACCGATGGAGTAACTGTCGGTTCGCACGTTGGGCGCGCAGGCCGTCAGCATCGCGGCAACAGATGCGCCCAGCAGCAGGCGCTTCACGGCGCTTCCTGCTTGTTCGGGAACATCGGCTTGGTGATGTCCACGGTCTCCAGCGCTTGCAGGAACTGGGCGATGTTGTTCTGCGCCGAGCGGCTGATCGACTCGCGAGCGCGAATGACACCGGCAAAGGCATAGTTGAACGGTACTTCGCCGGAGGCGCTGACATCCTGGGTGTATACGATGCTGCCGGTGGCGCGATCGATCAGCTCATAGCGGGCGATCGTCTTGGTGGTCATCGATGCGCCGAAATTCGGAATGTCGATAGCCAGGATCTTCACCGAAAGGCTCAGCTTCACCGGCGCGTCGTCGCGGAAGACCGCCATCTTGTTCAGCGCTTCGGTCAGCGCGTTCTGCCACATCTGCGGCACTTCGTGCTGGGCCTGCGCCGGAATCTTGCCCTTGGCCTCGTCCGGGCGCGCCAGGGTAACCGTCAGCGACTTCAGCTCACCGTCGATCTTCTTGCTGCTGACCCCGACGTTGGGAACCGAAAAATTGAGCGGAGGATTGGTGGTGCAACCCGCCAGCGACGCAGCGAGGATCGCTGCGAACAGGAACTTCTTCATCCATTTTCCCCTGTGATTACGTTGAAACATCCATGGTGAATCGTGTTTTCGTCCGCAACGTCGATGCT
Source organism: Stenotrophomonas maltophilia (assembly GCF_002138415.1). Taxonomy (NCBI): domain Bacteria; kingdom Pseudomonadati; phylum Pseudomonadota; class Gammaproteobacteria; order Lysobacterales; family Lysobacteraceae; genus Stenotrophomonas; species Stenotrophomonas maltophilia. Next base: position 2,815,970 of record NZ_CP015612.1, on the reverse strand, counting down.
GCGCTTCAGCGGTCGCATGAAGGCGTGGCTGACTGCGCGCAAGGATACCTGAATCGGGGCGGCCTGCTATCTGGCATCCCCATCGCTCAAACCGGCTTCCAGGCGGGTGCGCGTTACCAGGGCAATCGGGCTTATGCCTGCGAGAGCGGACGGCTGCGGGTTGCTGCCTGGCGCTGACCGCGGCCCAACGGCATCTTGCTGCAGTGGTCAACGCACCATGGGTGGTGGGATTTCAGGTGCTACCTCCGGGACGACCTCCGGCACCAGCGTGAACTGGTAGCGGTTCTCGTACAGCTTTACTTCCAACTGCTTCCGGCCGCGCCGTTCAAGTGTGTACAGCTTGCCGGCCCACGGGCTGCCAAGCAGCACCATCGGGCTGATGTCACCTAACCGCGAGGCATCCAGATGCATCACCACGCGGTCATCCAGGTACGCAACCTTCACCGAACTGAAGAACGTAGCGTACTGGCCGCTGCTCATCGCGGCGTAGCCGGTCAGTTCCGGATGCGCGACCAGGAAGACGAAGTGGCTGCTGAAGTCGACACCCGAGAGATCGGGGGCGCTGTCACGCGATTGCCGCGAAGAGGGCCAATCCGGGCCCGCCGAGTTCAGCGCATCGGCATGGGTGATCGGGAAGAAGCGGATATCGAGGTAACCCGGCCCGCCCGCGTCCACTCGAGCCTGGCCATCCTTCACCGATGCCGAAGACAGCAGGTTGTTGTGCACCAGCCCCGGTGGGGTGCTCATGCGGAACTCGCTGCTGGCCTGCACGTCCTGCGGAGGATTGAAGAACTCGCTGACCTGTTCGTTCTGGCAGGCGGCAAGCAGGGGCAGCAGCGCCAATGGCAAGGCGCGCTGCAGTAAGGTGCGGATCCGTGTCATTGCATCAGGCCTCATCCATGGGACGGGTCATTAGATCACGCCAGGTGCAGCCAAGGGCGGGCTTGCGAGCGCGGGCTTGGCACTGCGGAACGACGGCTCAGAAACTGTACGCTGCCTGCACATACACCCGCCGCGGCTCACCCGGGAAATGCCCGTTGCGTTCGATGAAGCCACTGGCCGCGTACACCTTGTCGAACAGGTTCTTGACGTTGGCCTGGAACTGCCATTGCTTCCACGTGGTCTTCCAGCTCATGTCGAACACGGTGTAGGCCTTGACCGTCTGCCCATCCAGGCTGACGCGCTCGCCAACGTGATCCGCGCCAAAGCCGATGGCGGAGTTGATCGCCGGCAGATCATAACGCGTCCACAATCCCAGCTTGTTGCGCGGCGCATTGGCGAATCGGTCGCCGGAGGCGTTGGTGATGCCATTCGGGCCGGCGTCCTTCACCCGCGCATCGTTGTAGGCGTAGGTCAGGTTCAGCACCCAGCGCTCGGTGAGATCGGCCAGAAGGTCCAGCTCCATGCCGGTACTGCGCACCAGGCCCAGCGCGGCCAACTGGTTCACGCCACCAATCGCCTCGCCGGTGGCCTGCACGATGTTGCTGCGATCGATCCGGTAGGCCGCCATGTTCAAGGTCACACGGTCGGCCAGCAGGGACTTCATGCCCACTTCCCACTGTTTGCTGCGTTCGGCATCGAACGGTCCGCCAGCGGCCGGATTCTGGTTGGCGGCACTCTGCGGCACGAAACCACTGGCGACGTTGGCGTAGACATTCAGGCCCTCGCGCACGGTGAACGTGCTGCCCAGCCGCCAGCTGAGATCGTTTCCGTCCACACTGCTGCCAGTAATGCGATCCTCATCCTTGAAGCCATCCCAGCGCAGCCCGGCCAGTACATGCCAGCGCGTGCCCAGTGCCAGTTCGTCCTGCAGGTAGCCGCCATAGCGCTTGCTGCGGGTGGACGTGCTGCGCCAGGGCAGGGCCGCCAGGTTGTAGTCGTGCCAGGTACTGGCGCCGTACACGGGATTGAACAGGTCGATGCCGCGCACCGGCCCGGCGCCACGCGCAAGGTCAGCGCTGTTGGCGGTCTGTGCAGTGAAATCCGCATCCAGCTGGTACACATCGGCACCGAACAACACCTTGTGCTCAACCGCGCCGGTGGTCGCCCGCCAGACTGCATTGCCATTGGCAGTGAATGCTTCGTTGTCGCGGATCTGGTTGCGCAGCTGGCGGGTCATCCACTCGGCCACGCCATCGCGGTCACGATCGATCAGGCCCATCGGCTCGTGGTACATCTGATGCTCGTTGTTGCTGAACCAGCGAGCGGCGAAGTCCACATCCAGATTGTCGCGTGGTGCGAAGCGGTACTGCGCCAGCGCCACTTTGGCGCGCATGTCGAGGAAGTCGCTGGCCTCGTTGTGGTTCCAGCGGCGGTCGGTCAGGAACGTGCCTGCATCGTTGACCGGCACGCCGCGCAGACGGTTGCCGCCAAGGTTCTGGGTGATGTCGGTGAACTGCAGCACCAGTTCGCCGGTCTGGCCGACGTCGAAGGCCAGCGAGGCGTCGCCGATCACGCTCTCGCTGTCGGTGTTCCAGCGCACGCCCTTTTCACTGTCGGCATAGAGCCCGGCGCGATAGCGTAGGCTGCCGGCGGCATTCAACGGCCCGGTACCCTCGATCGATCCGGCACGGAAGTCCTTGTCGCCCAGCTGGACCTCGATGCGGCGTTCGGCGCTGGCTTTCGGCTTGCGCGTCACGTAGTTGATGACACCACCCGCATCACCACCGCCATACAGCGCACCTGCCGGCCCCTTCAGCACTTCCACGCGCTCGATGTTGAACAGCTGCGGCACCGAAAATCCTGCATACAGGTCGCCACGCAGACCGTCATACAGCACGTTCTCCTGGCGGAAGCCGCGCAGGGTCACCCCGGCATAGCTGAAGTAGCTGATGCCGCTGATGCTGCGATAGAGGTCGGTCACCTGACGCGCGGCCTGGTCGTCGATCAGTTCGCGCGGGATGACCTGGATCGACTGTGGGACCAGCTCCAGCGGTGTATCCGTGCGGGTGCCGACCGCGGCATCGTCCACCCGATACAGGGTCTGTGCACGTCCGCGAACCTCCACCTTGTCCAGATCCTTGGGCGCGGCAGTCGAGGATTCGGCAGCATGGGCAAGGGTTGCCAGGGGCAGGGCCAGTGCCAGGCAGAGGGTGCATTGCAGGCGTGTGTGAAGGGGCATTGGGGGAGAGGATGTGGCTGCAAATGAGAAAGATTAGCATTTGCAACACTTCGCAACCTATCCCCCGAATGCGCTATGGACGCGCGCCGGGGTCCGTATACGGGGTGCCCGCCAAGGCCACCAGAACCCCGGTGGCTCCACGCACGATCAGCTGCAGCATGGCCTCACGCGGGTCCTCGCCCTGCAGTCGGCTTGCCAATCCTTTCTCATAGGCCGCCACCATCGACGCCAGCAGCATGGCCGCGCCCAATCGCGCTTCGGCGTCATGTTCGGGCCGGCCGGCAGCGTCGGCCATCAATCCCGCCAGGTCGTCAGTCAACTGCGCCTGCAGCCGTCGCGCGTGCGCGACCAGTACCGGGCTCTCCGCCACGGTGCCCCAGAAGGCGGCAGCGCCGGCATTGATGCGCAGCAGCGGATGGCCAGCCTCCAGCAACTCGCGCACGAGTGACTGGAAGGCCGCCAGCGGGGTCAGGCCGCTGCGCACCATCATGCCCTCCCGCAGCAGCATGCGCGCCTCCTCATCCCGGTCGAACACCAGGTCTTCCTTGCTGGCGAAGTAGTTGAAGACCGTCTTGCGTGAGACGCCCGCGGCTTCGGCGATCTCGGACATGGAGACGGCCTCGAAGCCACGCCGGATGATCAGCTCGGTGGCGACATCCGAAATCGCTTGTCGAGTTTCGACCTTGCGTTGTTCACGACGGCCAGGAGGCGGGGTCATGGGTGGTTCACTTCTGAAAACGTACACCGAGTGTAACATTCGCTTCGCCAGAGCGCCGACCCGGCGCTCACAAGGAATTCCGATGCTGTACGACGTCGTCATTGCCGGGGCTGGCCCGGTCGGCCTGTCCCTGTCCTGCGAGCTGGCCCTGGCCGGCTGTTCGGTGCTGGTGCTGGAACAGTCCGGGGCCGCTGATTCGCCGTTGAAGCGCCTGCCATTCGGGCTGCGCGGCCTGAACGCCCCCACGCTGGAGGCACTGGATCGGCGCGGCCTGTTGGACGCGGTCGCCGCGACACAGGTGCTCAAGCCCGACAAGGGGGCGCCGCCGCCCGGCACCGCCCATTGGCTCGCGCAACCGCGGGCGCTGGGCGGCCACTTCGCCGGCATTCCGTTTGCGCTGGACGACGTGGACCGCACGCGCTGGAACTGGCGCCTGCCGACGCCGGTGGGCACCCAGATGGCGGTGGAGCTGCAGGCCCTGGAAACGGTGTTGGCCGAACGTGCGATTGCGCTGGGCGTGCACATCGAACGCGGGCGTGCGGTACAGGCGGTGCGCGCCGGTGCGACCGAAGTGGAGATCGACACCGTTGACGGAGCGGTACGTGGTCGCTGGCTGGTAGGTTGTGACGGAGGCCGCAGCACGGTGCGCAAGCAATGCGGTTTCAGTTTCATCGGCACGGATCCCGAATTCACCGGTCATTCGCTGCTGGTCGATCTGGAAGATCCCGGAGCGCTGACCCCTGGCCGTCAGTACACCGCGCAGGGCATGTGCAATTTCAATCCACCCGGTGTGCTTGCGCTTGCCGATTTCGATGGCGGTGCCGGGCATCGAAAGCCTCTCGCGCTGGACCAAGCGCAGTCGCTGCTGCGGCGTGTGTCTGCCCGCGACGTGACCCTCACTGCGCTGCATCTGCACAGCACCTGGACCGATGGCGCGCGACAGGCCAGCGCCTATCGCAACGGCCGCGTGCTGCTGGCCGGCGACGCTGCGCACGTGCATTCCCCGTTGGGAGGGCAGGGCCTGAATCTGGGCATCGGTGATGCGATGAACCTGGGCTGGAAACTGGCCAGCGTGATACGCGGTGACGCTGGCGTGGCGCTGCTGGACAGCTATCACGCGGAACGACATCCGATGGGCGCCAAAGTACTGGACTGGTCGCGCGCGCAGGTTGCATTGATGCGTCCTGGAGCCGGTTCGCGCGCGCTGGCGGCGGTCATGGCGGATCTGGCCGATACCCGCGATGGTGCCACCTATCTGGCCGAACGGGTATGGGGCGTGTCGCACCAGCTCGATCTGGGCGATGGCCATCCACTGGTTGGTCGCAGCGTGCCGGACTTCCTGCTGGCCGATGGTCGCCGCATGGGGGAGGTGCTGAGGACCGGGCAATGGGTGTTGCTTGTGCTCGATGAGAACTGCGCTTCGCGCGACCTTGCCGACCGTTGGCGGCAGCCGTTCACCCGAGTTGTCTCGACGGTAGACGATGCGCTTGGGCTGGGAGCGGTATTGGTGAGACCCGATGGAATTGTCGCGTGGGCCTGCGATGCGGGAGGCGAAGTGGCAGGGTTGCACCAGGCGTTGCAGCGCGGGTTCGGACTGCCGGAAGCAGGCTGACGCACAGGGCGAAGGCGCAGCCGACGTGGGCTGCGCCTGGTGCGGTTACAGATCCTTCTTCTTGCCGCTCAGGTCGATCGGCCTGTCACTGCCTTTGCGCTCGCTCGACCACACTTCCATGCTCTTGTTGCAGCGGCTCTCGCGGGCAGCCACTTCGCGCGGCAGGTCCTTCAGATGCGGCGACTCCTGGCAGGCCTGATGCATGTTGCTGTCGTCATAGGTGGCACAAGCGCTGAGCGAGGCCAGGGCAACAGCGGTGAGGGAGGCGCGAAGCAGGGGCTGCAGGTTCATGGGGAGGTCTCGGGTGGTGCCGGGCTGGCCATGGAATTCAAATCCGTGACACCGGGCACGCACAATCGGACCAACCGCACTTGTTATTCTGTAACAGATGCGCGATAGTCCGGCGCCTGTTGGGATCAGGCGGCACAGATCATCAGCACCGTGCACAGCACCAGCATCAGCACGAACACGCGTCGGCTCAGTGCAAGGCAGGCCAGGCAGGCGGCCAGCGACCAGGCGCCCAGCAGCGCGCAGGCCAGCAGCCACAGCCCGATCACCATCAAGGATCCACTCGCCAGTGCGGACAGTGCGATCGCCTTGAACAGCGTCACGCCCAGCACACTGCCGAGCACGCCTGCCTGCAGGGCGATGGCATCGTGACGGGCAGGGGCGGGCGGGGGGTGCATGGTGGCGGCGTTCATTCGCTGCAGGGGAGGCGCAGCCACTGTGCCCGACCGCGTATCCACGCCATGTGTTTTTCGCGCACGCGATGCGCAGCCGGCGCAGGCTTCAGTCGAACTCGCCCTCGGCCGATTCCAGCCGCTGCCGGTACGCCGCCCGATGCTGGTACAGGCGTTGGCACTCGGCGGACCTGTGGATCCGGCTGGCCGGTTCGTTGGCCACGGCGTCGCACATTCTTGCGATGTGGTTGTTGGAGGCCAGTTCGGTCACGAAGAACACGGCGGTGATGCCGGTACCGAGCAGCACCACATAGAGCAGGCGGCTGAGCCAGCGTGACAGTTTGCGCTCGAAGTGCTGCTGGATGGTCAGGTCGAAGCGGATGATGCTGAGCACGATCCAGATGATCGCGACCAGGAAGCAGAGCGTGGGCAGCAGGCCACGCCAGAGCCCGGCCTCGTAGACCGATTCGTTGTAGTGGACGGCCGCGCCGGCACCGGCGATGGCGATGGCAAGTGCCCAGTTGCGGCCCAGCGAGAGCAGGTCGTCGAGCAGCTTCTCGCGGTTCTTGGTCGATCCTGCTGCCACGTGGGTTCCATCTCCGTGCTGCGACCGGCGGCGGAACTGCCGCAGATCCTGCAGATGGTGGAGCATCGCCGCAGCGATGAGAAGACCGCGCGGCTCAGCGTGTGATGGTGCGCGCACCGATCCAGCGCCGGTAGCGGCGGGTCCGGCACTTTGCGGCCGCCTGTGCAAGCAGCAGTGCCCATACCGGTGAAACAGTGGGCGCTGTGGGGCGGCGCCGGCTCAACCGGCCCAGCTGATACTTCACTGCGGCCATGTGCGCACTGGCCGCCAGCGGCTTGCTGCGCCAGTCGATGTTGCGCAGCGTCGGCACCGGGTCGCGGCCCTGCTGCCAGTGCTGTGGCAGATCCGGCTCGATGGCCAGCGCGGTGGCGATGCCGACCATGGCCACGCCGCTGGCCAGCACCTGTTCTGCCACCTCGCGGCGGCGGATGCCACCGGTGACCATCAACGGCATCGTTGCCACCGTGGCGATCTCGCGTGCGAATTCGAGGAAGTACGCTTCGCGGGCCACGCTGCGTTCGTCGCGTGCGGCGCCGGTCATGGCCGGTGCTTCATAGCTGCCGCCGGACAGTTCGACCAGATCCACGCCGAGAGGGGCCAGCATCTCCACCACTTCGCGCGCGTCCTCGGGCGAGAATCCACCCCGCTGGAAGTCGGCGGAGTTGAGCTTCACCGCCACCACGAATGTGGGCGCCACGGCCGCGCGTACACCCTGCACGATCTCCAGCAGCAGGCGCGCACGGTTCTGCAGGCTGCCACCCCAGCGGTCATTGCGCTGGTTCGACAGCGGCGACAGGAACTGGCTGAGCAGGTAGCCGTGCGCGGCATGGATCTCCACCCCGCTGAAACCGGCGCGCTCGGCCAGCTCGGCACTGCGGATGAAGCGCGCGATCACCGCGTCGATGTCGTTCTCGGTCATCGCCTTCGGCGGTGCGAACTGCTTGGACAGCGCGCCCATCTGCAATGCAACGGCTGACGGCGCGAGCGCGGGTTGGCCGAGTGCGGCCGGCATCTGCCGCCCGGGGTGATTGATCTGCATCCACATCTGCGCGCCCCGCGAGCGGGCAGTGTCCGCCCAGGCGGTGAAGCGGTCGAGGTGGCGGTCGTCCTCCAGTACCACGCCGCCCGGCCCGGTCATGGCGCGCCCATCGACCATCACGTTGCCGGTGATGATCAGTCCGGTGCCACCGTCGGCCCAGCGCTGGTACAACTGCAGCAGCGCTTCGGAGGGGGCGTGATCGGCGTCGGCCATGTTTTCTTCCATCGCCGCCTTGGCGATGCGATTGCGGATGACGGCACCGGAGGGTAGTGCCAGGGGCGAGAACAGCGACATCGGACAGCTCCAGGACAGGGGAATGGCGCTACGCTAACCTTCAAGTTTGATTGAAGGTCAACAGGCTTCGATGTCGAGGATTCAGGTAGATGAGGATCGGTGAGCTGGCCCGCCGCACGGGCCTGGCAGCGTCGCGCATCCGCTTCTACGAGGAGGCCGGGTTGCTGGTCGTCCAGCGGCGGGCCAACGGCTACCGCGACTATCCCGAGCAGGCGGTGCTGCTGCTGGAGCTGATTACCGGTGCGCAGCGCGCCGGCTTCAGCCTGGAGGAGATACGCGCCTTGCTGCCACCGGACATGGGCCAGTGGCAGCACGACGCGTTGATCATGATGCTGCAACAGAAGGTGGCCGACATCGAGGCGTTGCAGTTGCGGCTGGCACAGAGCCGGGCGCATCTGCTGGCCCTGATCGAGGACATCCAGGCACGGCCGGAGGGCATCGACTGCGCGGCCAACTCGCGGCGGGTGCTGGACCGCGTGCAGCGCGGTGAGCTGGCGCGACCGACGCTGGCGGCCGGCGATACCGCGTTGTTGCGTCCGGATCGCCGCCGCCGCACGGGCAGCGACTGACGATCCGGCGCGATGTTCAGTGGCTACCGGCGGCGGCGGTCTTGCGCTTCTTGTCCAGCATCACCGCCACGCACCACAGCAGCAGGCCGCCGATTGCAGTGGCCGCACCGACGTAGCCGGTGCTGGCCGGGCTGAAGCCGGCACTGATCGCCATGCCGCCCAACCACGGGCCCAGGGCATTGGCGGTATTGAAGGCGGCATGGTTGGAGGCCGCTGCCAGCGTTTGCGCTTCACCGGCCACGTCCATCAGGCGCGTCTGCAGCACCGCCGCCAGCGCGCCCATGGTGCCGACGGTGATGATCATCGGGCCGATGGTCCACACCGACTGCGCGGCCAGCGGATACAGCAGCAACATCACGATCGACCACAGCAGCACCACGGCGGCAGCCTTGAAGTGGAACCTGTCGACCAGCCAGCCACCGGCGATGTTGCCGATGATCGCGCCGATGCCGAACACGCCCACCGCCAGCGGCATCCACGATTCGGCCACGCCGGTGACCTGCACCAGGGTCGGTGCCAGGTAGGTGAACACGCAGAACATGCCGGCGAAGCCAACGGCGCCGATCGCCAGTGCCAGCCACACCTGTGTGGTGTTGAAGGCGCGCAGTTCGCGCATCGGCGAGGTGCGCACTTCGTCCGGGTCCGGCAGCAGGAAGCGTGCGATCATCGCCACGGTGGCGATGGCCAGCACGCTGACCAGGGCAAAGGCGGTGCGCCAACTCAACTGCTGGCCCAGCCAGGTGGTAAGCGGATTGCCGACCAGGATCGCGATCGACAGGCCCAGCAGCACCCGCGACATCGCCTGGCCACGCTGGCCGGCCGGGCTGATCGCCGCCGCCACCAGCATCGCCACCCCGAAGTAGGCGCCATGCGGCAGGCCGGCGACGAAACGTGCCACCAGCATCGTGCCGTAGTTCGGGGCCAGCGCACTGGCCAGATTGCCAATGGCGTAGAAACCCATCAGCGCCAGCAGCAGCTTGCGGCGTGGGAAGCTGGCGCCGACGAAGGCGAGGATCGGCGCACCGACCACCACGCCGATGGCGTAAGCGCTGATCAGGTGGCCGACCTGGGTTTCGGAAATCGACAGGCCGCGGCTGATCTCCAGCATCAGGCCCATGCTGGCGAATTCACTGGTGCCGATGGCGAAGCCGCCCAGGGACAGGGCAAGAATGATCAGGGTGCGCTGACGGGGCGTCAGCCGCGCAGCCAGGGAAGAGTTGGGGCTCATGCGGGGGCGCGATGGGGGCGGGGAGCCGGGCATTGTACTGCTGCACCGCAACAGCAGCAGCCACGCCGGGGGTAAATCAGTGTTTGATCAATGGGATTGCGGTATGCCGGGCGTGGACTCGGTGCTGCAGCGCGTGCGGCCCACGGTTGCCGGCGTCCTGCATGTGATCACGACACGGTGGTCGGCATGATGGACGTGCAGGGGCTGTGGAATGCTGGAACAAGGAGGATGTCGATGCAGGAGTTCAGGCATGTGCTGGAGACGCGCGGCCGCTATCAGCTGGTAGCGGTGTCCTACGCGCCGGTGTACGCTCCGGGCAATGTGGTCGGCCATGCGGTCGTCGCCGACGATGGGGATCGTCTGACCGACCTGGTGTCACTGGCCGAAGCGCGTCAACTGCTGTTGCAACGGGTGCGTGAAGAGGGCGAAGAGCCCGGGCTGGAGAACGAAAACCACCTGCGGAAGAAGGCGTCGCGCTGGCGCCGCCGCTAGGCCGTCGCGCCCTCGTGCGCATCATGGAGGATTCGGGTGTTGCCCAGTAAGAAGTATCTGCTCATCGCCATCATCACGCTGGCGACCCTGCTGCTTGGTTTCGTGTTTTCCGGCTACCTGACGTTGTTGTTCCTGGGCCTGGATACCAAGCTGTTCACCTGGAACACCTATTACCAGTACTTCAATGCACTGGACCAGCCGCAGGTCGCGCCCTTCGTGGGCAAGATCAAGTGGGCCGGCTACGTTGGCTTCGGCCTGCCGTTGCTGGTACTGGTGGTGACCGGTCTGGTGCTGCTGCTGAAGAAGGACAAGCGCTCGCTGCATGGCGACGCGCGCTTTGCCACCGGCGCCGACCTGTCCAAGCACGGCATGTTCAAGAAGACCGGCCAGAGCATCGTGGTCGGCAGCCATGGCGGCAAGCTGGTGCGGCTGGACGGCCAGCAGTTCGTGATTCTTGCGGCACCCACCCGTTCAGGCAAGGGCGTGGGCGTCGTCATCCCGAACCTGCTGGAGTACGGTGAATCGTTGGTGGTACTGGATATCAAGCAGGAGAACTTCGACCTGACCAGTGGCTGGCGTGCGAGCCAGGGACAGGAAATCTACCTGTTCAATCCTTTCGCCGAAGATCGGCGCACGCACCGCTGGAACCCGCTCAGTTACGTGTCCGATGACCCGGCGTTCCGGGTTTCGGACCTGATGAGCATTGCAGCGATGCTGTATCCGGATGGGGCCGAGGACCAGAAATTCTGGGTCAGCCAGGCGCGCAACGCGTTCATGGCCTTCACCCTGTATCTGTTCGAAAACTGGGACGACGAGCGCAGCAGCGGTTTCCCGGGCGGCTCGGGCACACCGACGCTGGGCGCTGTCTACCGGTTGTCATCGGGCGACGGCACCGATCTGAAGAAGTACCTCAAGGCCTTGTCAGAGCGGTCGTTCCTCAGCGCCAACGCGCGTTCAGCGTTCGCCAACATGCTGTCCCAGGCCGACGAGACCTTCGCCTCGATCCTGGGCACCTTCAAGGAACCGCTCAATCCCTGGATCAATCCGGTGCTGGACAAGGCCACCAGCAGCAACGACTTCCTGCTGACCGACGTGCGCAAGAAGAAGATGACCATCTACATCGGCATCCAGCCGAACAAGCTGGCCGAGAGCCGGCTGATCATCAATCTGTTCTTCAGCCAGCTGATCAACCTCAATACGAAGGAACTGCCCAAGTCCAACCCGGACCTGAAGTACCAGTGCCTGCTGTTGATGGACGAATTCACCTCGATCGGCAAGGTCGAGATCATCGCCTCGGCGGTGTCCTACATGGCGGGCTACAACATCCGCCTGCTGCCGATCATCCAGAGCATGTCGCAGCTCGATGCCACCTACGGGCGCGAGGTGTCGCGCACGATCATCACCAACCACGCGCTGCAGATTCTGTATGCGCCGCGCGAGCAGCAGGATGCCAACGACTACTCGGACATGCTGGGCTACACCACCATCCGCAAGAAGAACGTCACCCACGCCCGCGAGAAGACCCACAGCTTCACTGATGAGCGGCGCGCGCTGATGCTGCCGCAGGAGCTGAAAGCAATGGGGCCGGACAAGGAAGTGTTCCTGTACGAGGGCATACCGCATCCGGTGAAGTGCGACAAGATCCGCTACTACAAGGATCGCTACTTCACGTCGAGGCTGCTGCCGAAAGTCGACGTTCCTATGCTTAACGTCTAATTCACGTCGCTAAATTTGTGACGTAGATTCATATTCATTGACGTGAAACCGTGAGCTGAGTCAAAAATTCGGCATCCGTTCATAGATTTTCAGACTTGTCTGACATGGAATTGACGCGTGGTTGTGTAACTCTGTGTTCGTCATCCAGAAGTGTGTGCTGGATGGCAAAAGTTGTAACGCAGGGTGGCCAGGAGTTTGTGCCATGGAAACAAGGATGGTTTCGACGTTGGTGAGGGTGTGCGGGTGTGTCGTCGGAAGTGTCTGGCGGCCCCGCGACCTGGTTGGCAGCTCTCGGGCTGCAGGGGAGCCGGGGCAGGTGTGCTGCATGCCAGCGCGTCTCCCCGATTCCGGCGTGCGCCATGCAGCGCCGGACGACCAGGGAGCCAACGCTCGGGACTGCTTTTTCGTACGTCAAAGTGAAGCCCGTATGAATCAGGCGTTTATCGCGAAAATCTCCATCGCCGCAGCTGCGGCGCTGATGGTGGCAGGTTGTGCCACCAAGTCCGCTCCCGATTTCGGCGGCCGCTGGAAGCCGGTCAACCGCTTTGCGGCGGCAACGACCGAAATCCCGCTGTACTCCAGCTACGTCTACCAGGCCTCGCCGATGGATGGCACGCTCAAAGCCATGCTCGAGCGCTGGGCCAAGGATTCCGGACGCACGCTGGATTACCGCCTGAGCTCGGACTTCACCCTGTACGGCGCGGTCTCGAGTATCGACACCACCAACGCACAGCAGGCCGTGATCGATCTCACGGCGGCCTATGCGGCACAGGGCATCTCCGTCTCCATCGTAGGCAACCAGATCGTTGTGCAGAGCGCTGGCTCGACGCCCACCGCGTCGGCGCAGAGCGCTGATTCCAACAGCGGCACCTGAGTCCACCTCGAAATCATCGAACGTGCCGCTCCCCGCGCCTGTCGCAGGGGCTCCATGCCCATTGATGTTTCAGCAGTACGGAAGAATCCATGTTCCGCAAGAAGGATCCCGGCAATAGTCCCAAGGTCGAGCAGTCGGTCGCCAAGGCGGTCAGCTACGAGATCACCGTGGCCGACATGGCGCGTCGCAGCGAGCGACGTGCGTGGTGGGTGGCCACCGGCTCATTGCTGATGTCGCTCGCACTGGCGGGTGGCTATTACTACATGTTGCCGCTGAAGGAGAAGGTGCCGTTCCTGGTGATGGCCGATGCGTATACGGGTACCGCTACGGTGGCGCGCCTGCGCGGGACCTTCCAGGGCGAGACGATCACCTCCAGTGAAGCCATCAACCGCAGCAACGTGGCCCAGTACGTACTGGCGCGCGAATCCTATGACTCGGCGGTGATGGGCCTGCGCGATTGGGAACTGGTATTTGTGATGTCCAGCAGTCCGGTAGCGCAATCGATGCGGCAGCGCTACGCCGGCAACAACCCGCAGAATCCGTTCGTGATGTACGGCCGCGAGCGTGCCATCCGGGTCAAGATCCTCAGTATCACCCCACTAGGCGCCGAGTCGAATGGCAGTTTCCGCGGCGCATCGGTGCGCATCCAGCGCAGTTTGCTGGACAAGCGCTCGGGTGCGTCCAGTTATCTGGACAACCAGCTGGTGACGATGCGCTTCGAGTACAAGCAGAACCTCGCGCTGTCCGAGCAGGATCGCATCCTTAATCCACTGGCCTTCCAGGTCACCGAGTACCGCGTCGACAACGACTATTCCCGTGGCGTCCCGGTGCCGGATGACGGCGCCATGCAGGCGCAGGCGCAGCAGGCTGCACAGGCCGCGCAGCAGGCGCAGGGTGTCTACGATCCGAACAACCCCGCCGCAGCCACGATGATCGATCCGGCCACGGGCCAGCCGATTGCGGCTCCGGCCAATGGCCAGATGCCGGGCCAACCAATGCCGGGTCAGCCGGTGCAGGGGCAGGTAGTACCGGGGCAAACCATGCCCGGACAGCCGGCAATGAGGCCGGCGCAGAATAATTCCACCGGAACTGCTGATGGAGCAAGCAACCGATGAGTAGTCGAAATATCAGGGGAAGCGCGCTGGCGCTGCTGTCGATGTTGTCGCTGTTGTTTTCAGCAGCAGCGATGGCGCAGGCGGTGGACCACTACGAGTACGAGAAGGACCGCATCTATCCGGTTCGCACCGGACTGGGTCTGACCACCCAGATCGAGTTGAGCCCGAACGAGAAGATCCTCGACTACAGCACCGGTTTCAGCAGCGGCTGGGAACTGACCCGTCGCGAGAATGTGTTCTATCTCAAGCCGAAGAACGTCGACGTCGACACCAACATGATGGTGCGTACCGAGACCCATTCCTACATCTTTGAGCTGAAGGTAGTGGCCACTGACTGGCGCCAGCTGGAACAGGCGCGTCGTGCAGGCGTGCAATACAAGATCGCCTTCACCTACCCGAACGACACCGTGTTCGGTGTCGCCCAGGAAGCGGTGGAAGAAGAGGCGCAGCCGCTGTTGAGCTCGGAGTTGGCCAAGGACCGCCAATACAACTTCAACTACTCCTATTCGACCAGCAAGGCGAAAAAGATGGGGTGGTTGATCCCGGTCAACGCCTACGACGATGGCCGCTTCACCTATCTGAAACTGCCGAACTCGCCGGAATACAAGACCGGCATCTTCCCGGCCGTGTTCGGCCGGGAAACGGAATACGGTGAAGACTTCGTAGTCAACACCACGGTTGAAGGCAATACGCTGATCGTGCACGGGACCTACCCGTACCTGGTCATCCGCCACGGCGACTTCGTCGTCGGCCTGCGAAGGAACGTGAAGAAATGAGCCAGCAGAACACTCCCGGAAACGACCCGAACAGCGGACGCGACGAGAGCCAGAGCCCGTACGGTGCACAGGGCGCCTCGGACGCGCAGTCGAATCCATACTTCGGCACGTCCCAGGCCGAGCCTGCGCCGGACCTCGATGCGGCCGCGCCACAGCTGCGCTCGGCAGAAGAGCAGCGGTTGAATCGCAAGGCGCTTCTGTTCCTCGGCGGCATCGTGGTGCTGCTGGTGGCCATGGGCTTCCTGCTGTTCCGAAAGGGCCAGGATGACAAGGAGGCTGCTTCCACTGCGCCGGAAGTGGCGCGATCCAGCACTCCCGAGCTTCCCAACGTTTCCACGCCCGAGCCGGCACCGCCGGTCGCCCAACCTGCGCCGATTCCAATGCTGCCACCACCGGAGCCGATGCCCGCACGGTCGTCGCTGTCGATGGACCATGACGCGGGTCCGCGCGGGCCAACGTTGGCCGAACGTCGCATGGGCGGCAACGCGGGCATGGTCGGCAATGGAGATGGCCAGTCCGGCACGCCTGGACAGCCGCCACTGGATGACTACACCAAGGCCATGTTGGCCCAGATGGCCAACGGTGAGAAAGCGCCTGAGCCGACGCGTACGCGCCGCGGCCCCGATGTCGATGATGTATCCAGTGCCAGTTTCATCCGCAGTCCAGATGCACTGCTGGTACGCGGCACGTATCTGCGCTGCGTGCTGGAAACGCGCATCATCACTGACATCGCGGGCTATACCTCGTGCCTGGTGACCGAGCCGGTGTACTCGATCAATGGCCGCAATCTGCTGTTGCCGAAGGGTTCCAAGATCTACGGTGCTTACGGTGGCGGCCCGACCGGAAAGCGCGTGGAAGTGATCTGGGACCGCATCACCACGCCGAATGGCATCGACGTTGCCATGTCCAGCCCAGGTACCGATGGTCTCGGTGGCGCGGGCCACCCGGGTCAGTACAGTGCGCACTGGGGCAGTCGTATCGCATCGGCGCTGATGATCAGCCTGATTGCTGACGCGTTCAAGTACGCCGCCGCCGAACACGGTCCGGAATCGACCACCGTCTCCAGCAACGGTTTCGCCGTGCGCTCGCCCTATGAAAGCGCGACCGCCCGCACCATGGAGCGCCTGGCCAATGAGGCAATGAGCGAACGCAGGCCGCCGACCGTCACCATCAACCAGGGCACGATCGTGAACGTCTACGTCGCCAAGGACGTCGATTTCACCAACGTGCTGCACCCCCGCCGGTAAACAACGAACGATCATGGACGCCGAAGTGTCACCCCTCGCCCTCGTCTCCAGCGATTTCCTGCGCTATCAGTACGAAGTGCTGGGTATTGCCGAGTACATGACCTCGCCGGAGGTGACGGAAATCTGCATCAACCGTCCTGGCGAGCTGTACCTGGAAACCCGGGCCGGGTGGCAGCGAGTGGATGTGCCGGGCCTGACCTTCGAGCGGGCCCGGCAGTTCTGCACGGCCGTAGTCAATGAGAGTAATACCGGCCAGCGCATCACCGATGCTGATCCGGTCGTCTCGCTGACCTTCCCGACCGGGCAGCGTGCGCAGTTCGTGATTCCGCCTGCCTGCGATGCCGGCAAGGTTTCGATCACCATCCGCCTGCCGTCCAAGCACACCAAGTCACTCAGCCAGTATCACGAAGATGGCTTCTTCAACCAGATCCTGGAAAGCGATGGCAGCATCAGCGAGCAGGATCGCGAGCTGCTGGAGTTGCGCCATTCGCGCGAGTACGCCGAGTTCTTCCGGCGTGCTGTGATGTACCGCAAGAACATCGTGGTGTCCGGCGCGACCGGTAGCGGCAAGACCACCTTCATGAAGGCGCTGGTCAATCATATTCCGGACAACGAGCGTCTGGTCACGATCGAGGACGCGCGCGAGCTGTTTCTGACCCAACCCAATGTGGTGCACCTGCTGTACTCCAAGGGTGGGCAGAGCACCAGCAATGTCAGCGCAAAGAGCTGCATGGAAGCCTGCCTGCGCATGAAGCCCGAGCGCATCATCCTCGCCGAGCTGCGTGGTGATGAGGCGTTCTACTTCATCCGCAACTGCGCATCGGGCCATCCAGGCTCGATCACGAGTTGCCATGCCGGTAGCCCGGAGCAGACCTGGGACCAGCTGGCATTGATGGTGAAGGCCTCCGCCGAAGGTTCGGGCCTGGAGTTCAACGTGATCAAGCGACTGTTGATGATGACCATCGACATCGTTGTGCATATCAAGGCGCACGCTGGTTCGCGCTACATCACCGGTATCGATTTCAATCCCGGGCGCGCCCAGGGGCAGGAGGGCTGAAGGATGCTGCCAGGACTTGAAATGATGGCATGCCCGGAGATGGCGGTGTCGATGGACGTGATGCAGCACGTCATCAACGTTGAATCGTCGCGCAACCCTTATGCCATCGGCGTGGTTGGTGGCGCGCTGGCGCGACAACCCAAGGCGCTGGACGAGGCGTTGGCTACGGTGCGCATGCTGGAGGAGAAGGGCTACAACTTCTCCATCGGGTTGGCTCAAGTCAACCGCTACAACCTGGGTAAGTACGGGCTTGACTCGTATGAGAAGGCGTTCCAGCAGTGTCCAAACCTGCAGGCTGGCTCGCGCATCCTGGCCGAGTGCTACAAGCGTTCTGGCGGTGACTGGGGCAAGTCGTTCAGTTGCTACTACTCCGGCAACTTCGAGACCGGCTTCCGCCATGGCTATGTGCAGAAGGTCTACGACTCGATCCGTCGCGGCCAGCAGGTCGCGAGCAACGGCGTTGCGCCGATCGATGTGATCAGCCGCGGCGAGCGCCGCAGCGTGAAAGTCGAGCACCATCCTCAGCTGGCCTCCCCGGCGCAGGCGCGGATCGTTGCCCAGGCCAGCAATCCGGTGTACGTGCCGTCTGAAGATCCGGCGCGTGCCTACGTCGTGTATCCCTCCACCGGCGCGATGGCACGTGGCAGCTTGCTGAACATCGCTGACCAGGCCCTTTCCAAGGTAGTGCTGGGTTCGGTGGACCGGGTGATGCAGCCGCAGGCGCAGCCGGCCCAAGGCGCCGCATATCCGCAGCAGCAGCCCGCAGGCATGCCGCAGCAGCTGCCGCGGCAGGGCAACCCGCAGGGGATGGCCATGCCGCAGCAGTTGCCGGGTGCTGCGGGCGCCAACAGCGAGGGCCCAGTGATGCTGCGGCCCTGGAATGAACGCAACCAGCCGGTGGCCGGTAGCGACAATGCGTACAACGTGCCGGTACAGGCTCCACCGGCGCAGCGGATTCCCGCAGGGGATGCGGCCTTCGTGTTCTGACGAAGTCGTGGTTCGGCCCGGCAACCGCCAGGCCATTCAGTTGTGTTAGTCCATCAACAAGGAAATCAATCCATGAAGCGATCCAATCTCGACCTCGTCCAGGCCCAGCGCACGCTGAAGACCCTGCTGATGGCCACTCTCTTCGTTGGTGCAGTGTTTGCTCCGCAGGCATTCGCCACAGGCTCGACCGACTTTGGCGGCACCGACGACAAGGTCTGCGGCTTCTTCAACAACATCAAGGGGCTGCTGAATATCGCCTCGATTGCAGTTGTCACCATCGCGGTGATCTTCGCCGGCTACCAGATTGCGTTCGCGCACAAGCGTATCGCCGACGTCGCGCCGATCCTGATTGGTGGTGTGCTGATCGGCGCCGCCGGCCAGATCGCCCGCATGCTGCTGGGTGACGGCAGCGACGGCAAGTGCGGCGGCAGCGGCACCACCTACTACCTGATCAACAACGCCATCCAGTACTACAGTGCATAAGAACGTCCTGTTCCGTGGCTGCACGCGCCCGGCGATGTTTCTGGGCGTGCCCTACCTGCCATTCTTCCTGGTGGCGGGTGGGTTGTTGCTGCTGAGCATGTATACGAACTTCTGGTTCCTGCTCACCATTCCCGTGGCGGTTTTCATCATGCGGCAGATGGCCAAGCGTGACGAAATGATCTTCCGGCTGATGGGCCTGCGCCTGATGTTCAAGCTGCGGGTACGCAATGTGCGCGAGCACGATGGCATGTGGGTGTTCAACCCGAATCATTACCGTGACAAGCCGGCCCGAATGGATTGAGGTCCGGAACCGACCTGGCGGGCCTTTGCGCCCGCCGGGTCCTTTGAAACTCCTTGGCAATACCTCTTTGGAAGCAGTCGTATGTTCAGCCCTGACACCTCCATCAGTGAGTTCATCCCGTTGTCGTCACATGTTGCTCCGAACGTGGTCAAGACCACGGGCGGCGACTATCTGCTGACCTGGCACCTGGAAGGGCTGCCGTTCGTCGGCCGCGAGGAGTGGGAGCTCGAGCATCGTCACAACACCTTCAACCGCCTGCTGCAGACGCTGCGTGCGCCCGACTTCGTCAACGTTGCTTTCTGGGTGCACGACATCCGTCGTCGTCGCACGCTGAAAGGGAAGAGCAGCTTCAAGCAGCGCTTCAACCAGGACGTGTCCGACCAGTACATGGGCATGCTGTCCTCGCAGCGCATCATGCAGAACGAGTTGTACCTGACCATGATCTACCGCCCGGTGGTGGCGGGTAAGCGCTTTGTCGAGAAGTCGGCGAACGTCGATAAGCTGCGCGCCGAGCAGGAGCAGGCGGTTGAGAAGCTGATGGAGCTTGCGGGCAACGTCGAGGCCGTCATCCGTGATTATGCGCCGTACCGTTTGGGCATGTACGAAGCGAAGAATGGGGTCGTGTTCTCCGAGACGCTGGAGTTGTTCGGCTATCTGATCAACCGCATCGACGAGCCGGTGCCGGTGTTGCCCGCGCCGATCAAGGACTACCTGCCGGTCAGCCGGCACATGTTCTCGGCCAAGACCGGGGACTTCGTCATCAATACCCCAAATGGCGCCAACCACTTCGGCGCCATCTTGAACATCAAGGAGTATGCCGAGGGTACCTACCCGGGCATTCTGAACGGTCTGAAGTACCTGGACTATGAGTACGTCATCACCCATTCCTTCAGCCCGATGGGGCGCCAGGACGCGCTGAAGGTGCTCGACCGGACCAAGGGCATGATGATCTCGTCTGGCGACAAGGCCGTCAGCCAGATCGTGGAGCTCGATCAGGCGATGGATCAGCTGTCATCCGGCAATTTCGTGCTGGGTGAGTACCACTTCATCATGGCGGTCTACGGCGATAGCCAGGCAAAGCTTTCGCAGAACGTGGCCTCGACCCGCGCCGAACTGTCCAATGCTGGATTCGTGTCGACCAAGGAAGACCTCGCGGTCACCTCGTCCTTCTACTCGCAGCTGCCGGGCAACTGGCGCTACCGTACGCGTTTGGCCAATGTCAGCTCGCTGAATTTCCTGGGCCTTTCGCCGCTGCACAACTTCGCCACCGGCAAGCAGCACAACAACCCGTGGGGCGATTGCGTGACCACGCTGCAGACCACCAACGGTCAGCCGTACTATTTCAATTTCCACGCTACCCATCCATCCGAGAATTCACTCGGTGAGAAGGCGATCGCCAACACCATGGTGATCGGCAAGTCCGGTACCGGTAAGACCGCGCTGATCAACTTCCTGCTCAGTCAGGTGCAGAAGTACGAGCCGTCGCCGACGATCTTCTTTTTCGACAAGGATCGCGGTGCGGAGATCTTCGTGCGTGCCTGCGGCGGCAATTATCTGGCCCTGGAGAACGGCGCGCCCACCGGTTTCAACCCGTTCCAGTGCGAAAACAACGAAGCCAACGTGCAGTTCCTGGCCGATCTGATCAAGGTGCTGGCTGGCAAGCGCGAGTACAGCGCGCGCGAGGAAGAGGATATCTACCGCGCGGTGGAGAGCATGCTGGATACGCCGATGCACCTGCGCAGCATGACCAACTTCCAGAAGAGCCTGCCCAACATGGGCGACGACGGCCTCTATGCGCGCATGCGTCGTTGGACCTCCGGTAATTCGCTGGGTTGGGTGTTTGACAATCCGGTGGATACCGTTGACCTGAGCAAGGCCAACATCATCGGCTTCGACTACACCGACATCATTGACAACCCCGAAGTGCGCGTGCCGGTCATCAATTACCTGCTGCATCGCCTCGAGTCGCTGATCGATGGTCGTCCGCTGATCTATGTGATGGACGAGTTCTGGAAGATCCTGGACGGCGAGGGTGGCCTGAAGGAGTTCGCGAAGAACAAGCAGAAGACCATCCGTAAGCAGAATGGTCTGGGCATCTTCGCTACGCAGAGTCCGGAGGATGCGCTGAAGAGCGATATCTCTGCCGCCCTGATCGAGCAGACCGCTACGCTGATCCTGCTGCCGAACCCGAATGCCAGCAAGAGCGACTACATGGATGGCCTGAAGCTGACCGAGGCCGAGTTCAGGGTGGTGACCGCACTGGACGAGCGCTCGCGCTGCTTCCTGGTGAAGCAGGGCCATGCTTCCAGTGTCTGCCAGCTCAACCTGCGTGGCATGGACGACATTCTTTCAGTGATTTCGGCCTCGACCGACAATATCGACATCATGCATCGGGTGTTGCAGACGGCCGCAGTACGTGCGCGCGTGACAGTGGACGAGCTCAGCCCGGAGCAGTGGCTGGAAGAGTTCTATAGGAATCGGAAAGGCTCGGGGAAAACCGCAGTCAGCCGCGATGAGGTCGCCTGAACAAGGCGCCTTCGCGGAGTGAAGGAGAAGACAATGGAGATGATCATGAAGAACGCGTCGATGAATGCCAGCACTGGAAAGCGTGGCCTCCTGCGATCGCGCCTTGCGGCGTTGACGCTTGGGGTGGCGCTGTCGCTGGGCGGTGTGTCCTCTGTAAATGCAATCCCCGTGTATGACGGTGCCAATTGGCTCCAGGCCATGCTGGATCGCATTTCCAACGGCATCGAATTCGGTGAGAACGCCAAGCGCTGGAGTGAAATGCTCAACCAGGTGCGCGAAGCAATCATCGATGTCCAGAGCATCTTCAAGTCGTTCGGTCTTCCGCCAGGCGCCATCCTGACGCGTGTGCCGGATGATTACATGGTGACCGAGGCCTGTGGCAATGGCGGAAGTGGCGATCCCGTGGACATGCTTTTCTCGTACTTTGTCTTCAACCCAAAGGGTGACGTCAAGCAGCAGCAGCGTCAGATCTGCGTCAATATCCGGATGATGCAGAATCGCAAGTACAACGATTCAGTTGACTTCATTCAGCAGACAATCCCGCAGATGGACGATCTGATCACGAAGATCAACGCGAACCGCAAGCGCGACAACCGCGCGGGTACTGTGACCGGCGTTGACAGTGATTCGTTGCGGACGGCCAACGAGCTGGCGGTGCAGTCGCAGTCCTGGCAGGCGCGAATGAAGGCTTACGACGCGTACATCGAGGTCATGGAAGCCAACCAGAAGATCGTTGCCCAGGCGGCATTGAAGGGTGATCCAACGGCGATTCGCCTGGCAAGTGATCTAGTAAAGACTGTTTCGCTCAAGGCCGCGTTGAGCATCAAATAACCGCGTCAACCGGGCACATGGACGCTGCATCGCATTGCGGCGACTAGAGCGGTAGCGGAACTACCAAGGGATTGTGGAAATGTCGATCAGCTCGATTTTCAATTTCAATTTTTCAGGCGGGTTGCAGGATCTTCTGGGTTACGCGGTGCGTATCCAGTCGATCGGCGATTTCGTGTTCTTCCGCCTGATCCTGGACTTCCTGCACGACCGTATCGGGAAGTTTGGCATCGAACTGATGGGCAACATGATGAAGTGGGTTGGCGCCATGGCCCTCATTCTCATGACCCTGTGGGTGCTGATTCAGGGCTATCGAATTGTCACCGGCCGAAGCCGTGACTCGATGATGGTGCTTGTTACCAACATGGCTCGCGCTGCGCTGATTGTCAGTGTCGCTACCAGCATGGCGATGTTTGGTACCAATCTGCAGAAGTTCCTGACCAGTGACGTCAAAGGTGTCATCACCCATGTCGTGACTGGCAAGGATGAAAAGCCTGAGGATCAGATCGACAAGAGCTTGGCTTGGATGCAGGTGGCGTTGTCGAGCATTGATGCCATCAAGGTGTTGGATGATCCGGGGTTGCAGGCTGACAAGACCCGCGCACAGTGGTTCATCGGATTGGGCGCCGGCGGTCCCGCAGTCACGGCAGGCTCGATGCTGCTGCTGTACGAAGTTGCGATGGCGCTGTTCATCGGGCTGGGGCCCTTGTTCATACTGTGCCTGCTGTTTGAACAGACCAAGCAGCTGTTCCAGAAGTGGCTCTTCTACGGTATAGGCACCATGTTCTCGATGGGGGTGCTTGCGGCCATGGTGTCGATTGCGTTGGATATGGTGATCCGTGTATCGGCATCGTTCTGGACGACTGCGCTGGTAAATCGTTACTTGCTTAATGGCGCCTCCAGCGACGGCATGACCAGCCAGGCGATGCAGCAGGGCGGCATGGGATTGATTCTGACGACGCTGATCCTGACTGCGCCCCCAATGGCCGCGATGTTCTTCCAGGGCACGCTGGGCGGCTTCATGGCATATTCGCAGATAGGTGGCAGCCCTGCGGCGGCGCCTGGTCCGAATGGACAGCCGCCGGGCAGCTATACACCTGCGCAGACAATAAATACGGCAACGCATCAGCACGCTCCCGTTGCTCAGGCGGCTGGTGGTCGGAAAATAGATGACGGCGGATCGAGCAGCGGAGTTGGCCCGGGGACATATGGAAAGTTCTCAGGCTAGCAACTTCCCTCCAAGGGCATTGCCCGGTAGTTTCTTGGGAGTTTTTTGCATGAGTCGAGTTCTTCTTCTGGCGGTTGCATTCTTCTTGGCCCCGCTTACAGCTCTGGCGGAAGGGCGGTGCCCGCCAGGGCAATACCCTGTGGGTAGTGAGCAAGGAGTGCTGGGTTGTGCTCCAATCCCTGGAGGGGCTGCGGGGACGGGTGAAACATCTGCCCCTGTGCCAACTGGGAAGTGGGAAACTCGTTGGGGTGCGGTTGCTGAAGATCGGGAGGCTGAGCCGGGTAGTCCGATGTCTACTGGGGCTGTAATAGGCCAGAAGTCGAAGCGGGCCGCAGAGGCGATAGCGCTTGAGCGATGTGAACGAAGTGGTGGGAAAAAGTGCTACGTTCGAATGGCCTACTACAATCAATGTGCTGCAATAGCGGACGTTGTTCTTAGTGGGAGTATGGCTGCCGGAAAGTCAACTGCAGTAAGTGCAGAGACTTTGGAGAAGGCTAAGAGCTTGGCTTTGACTCAGTGTTCCACCCTCAATACGGGGGCGACTTGCGAGATTGCCTATTCCGCCTGCAGCATGTCTGAGTTCAAGTCATTCCGCTGATGTGAGGTCTAGCGGCAATAGAGCTCTGCCGCTCGTTGCAATTTGCCGTGATTTCTCGCGGGCTCGATACCGCTCCGGTTCGAGCTGGCATTGATGTTCTCTGGTGGGTTTTGCCACTGTCTACTCCGTGCCTGCTGTTCGAGCAGACCAAGCAGTTGTTCCAGCGCTGGCTGTTTAAGGCATCGGCACGATGTTCTCGATGGCCGTACTTGCAGCGATGGTCTCCATCGCGCTTGACATGGTGGAACGTGTAGTGGCCACCTTCTGAACCACGGCATTGGTGAACAAGTATCTGCTGGCCGGCGCCTCCAGCGACGGCATGACCAGTCAGGCAATGTAGCAGGGCGGCAT
This sequence comes from Stenotrophomonas maltophilia, assembly GCF_002138415.1. Taxonomy (NCBI): domain Bacteria; kingdom Pseudomonadati; phylum Pseudomonadota; class Gammaproteobacteria; order Lysobacterales; family Lysobacteraceae; genus Stenotrophomonas; species Stenotrophomonas maltophilia. Next base: position 2,791,544 of record NZ_CP015612.1, on the reverse strand, counting down.
GGGCCTGATCCTGACGACCTTGATTCTGACTGCGCCCCCAATGGCGGCCATGTTCTTCTGATGAAGAGGTAAATATGTCTTTGGCTTCGCGCGTGATTCTTCTGATGATTACGTTGGTAGCTGCCGGCCAAGCATTTGCAGAAGGGCGCTGCCCGCCAGGTCAGTATCCAATCGGTGGCCCGGGTGTCGGTGGGTGCGCCCCGATTCCAACCGGGGGGGAGAGTGGCACATCTGCGCCCAGGCCCGACGGCCGTTGGATCAAGACGTGGGGTGCCATCTCTCTGTCACCGGCGTCCGGTGACATGGGGGCATCCAAGGATCATAAGGATAAGTCGGCAGCCGAGGCAGAAGCCCAAGAGCGATGTGCGCAGCATGGGGCGACCGACTGCAAAGTCCTGACAACTTACAAGAACCAGTGCGTTGCCTACGCGACCGCGCAGGAAGGACGGAAGGTAAGGACGAACACGGGAGCATCGCGCGAAAGTGCAACCCAGAATGTGCTGGCAGCGTGCAGTAAGGAGAGCATCGGGCAATGCAAGGTGCTCTATACCGATTGCACTGAGCCGCTCTTCAAGTCTTATTGAGCGAAGGGGGGGGCGGGGCCTGCAGGCATGAGTTGCTAGAGGTCGCATTACGGGTTGTCAGGGAATGTTGACCAAGCCAACATTCAGAGCGCCTGCTGTACGAGGTCCCTTTGTCCTCGTTCATCGACTTGCGGTCGCTGTTCATTTTCTGTCTGCTGTTTGCCTAGGCCAAGCAGCTGTTCAAAGGTAGTTGTTCTACGGCACAGGCACGATGTTCCCGTTGCGGTTCTGGTGGCGACAGTATCGATTGCGTTGGGCATGCTGTGCGGAGGCCTGGGTTCAGAGATTCCAGGTCAGCGTGGCGCGGCAGAACTGCCCTGAGGGGCGCTGTCCTTGAATGAGGCCGGGGCAACGATGATGCGTCCATCGAATTCAGGTGATGTGGTTCCAGCGGGTTGGTGACTGTTCACGATAGCCCCGCTTTTTGTGTGATCAGTTGCGCTTTTCTTTTGGGGCCCCCTTCGACGAACGGTGCTTCCTCGAAGTAAGCTGCGTGCGCGTCAAAATTCCGACGCATCGGTGCAATCGAGCGCAGGAGCTTTTCCGTCCATGAGGACTCTGACGACCCACCGTACGGGCGACGCTCGTGACCACCGAAGTCCTCGCAGGGCCAGGGCTATCATCCGCTTTGGCGGACATCGGGACATGTTGCGTATTGCGCGGTATCCCGGCCGTTGCATGGATACTGGCAAGACGGCTTGGAAGGAGTTGCAGGGGATGGAAAAGGGGAGTGGCACGCACATGGACAATGCCCTGGCGTTCGTTCCGTCCGGCGCGAACCTGCTGGAAGCCGTACGCGGCGATCTCACCGGCAATGGCATCGACGACCAGTTGCTGGTGATCGATCAACCGGCGCCCGATGGCCTGGTGCCCGGCGAGCACGGTCCCAACCGGGTGCTGTTGCTGCTGCTGGGTGATGCGGCGGGACGCTGGCAGCTGGCCGCGCGCAACGACAAGCTGGTGCCGTGCTCCACCCGCGGCGGGATCGCCGGCGATCCCTTCGCCTACGTGACGATCGAGGATGGTGCTTTCAGCGTGATCACCAATGGCGGCAGCAGGGAACGCTGGAGCAGCATTTACACGTTCCGTTACGCACCACTGGAGCGGGCCTGCTGGGTGCAGGGCGTACAGCGCAGGGTGGTTGATACCGAGACCGAGGCGACCCATACGCGTGAGTTCTCGGCAGCCGAGCTGGGCAGGGTGCGATTCGAGGATTTCGATCCGTCCGCAGTTGCCGACGTGAGCCTGCCTTGAGTGCCGCGCCTGTGAGGAGGCAGGAGTACCCCACGATGATCGAGCAGGAGTTCCACCGTGTCGCAGGATAGAGAGTCGCAGTTGTTGCGACAGGCCACGGAGGCTGGCATCACCTCGTCCCGGGAACTGGCCAATTTCATGGCCCAGGCCGGGCACGAATCCCGTGGCTTGAGTCGACTCAACGAGAGCTTCAACTTCACCCGGGGCATCTCGCAGATCCCGGTGGAAGCCGCGTGGCGTAATGGTAATGGTGCGCTGGAGAGCGCCCGCCAGGAGGCGCTTCGTGGGCGGCCGGAGAATCTGGCCGAGCTGATGTACGGCGGGCGCATGGGCAACGACGCGCCTGGCGACGCACTGAAGTATCACGGCCGCGGCTATCTGCCATTGGTCGGCAAGGAGAATTACGAGCGTGCCGGCAAGGCGCTGGATCTGGATCTGGTGAATCAGCCGGAACTGGCGGCGCTGCCCGAGCATGCGGGCCGTATTGCGGTGTGGCAGTGGCAGACACGTGTGCCGGAAGCCGCGCGCGAGGATGTGCGCGAAGCGACGCGGGCGATCAATGGCGCGCTCAACGGCATCGAGGCACGCCAGCAGCGCTTCGAGGGCTGGCAGCAGAAATTGACGCCGGACGTGATGGCGCGACTGAATCGAGGCGAAGTCGGTGCGCCGGCGCAGACCGTTACACGCGATATGTCACATGCCGGTGAGCCCGGCAACGCGTTGTTCGAGGATGCGCGCCGGCACCTGCAGCAGATGGGACCACAAAGTGGACTGCGCAATGCACAGGAGCTCGACAATACCGCTGGCGCATTGGCGCTGGGGGCGCAGAAGGCCGGCCTGTCGCGCATCGATCATCTGCTGGCGGGCAACGACGGCCGCACGCTGTTTGCAGTGCAGGGCGCGCTGGGTGATCCGGCGATGCTGCGTGCGTCCGTTGACCGGGAGCAGGCCGCCCAGCAGCCACTGGCGCAGAGCAGCCAGCAGTTGGCGGCCAGTGTTTCTCAGCAGGATCAGTCTGCTGCCGTTGCCCGCGAGCAGGAGCAGCGTTCACGTTCGATCTGACCCACGGGGGTGCTTGCGGGGTGGAGGCTCGCAGGTGCTGGACGCAAGACGCGTGGCGCCTTCTGGCGCCGACATGGAAACCCAACGTAAGGACACCACATGCGAATCGCTCTCCCGAATTCCCGGTATGTCGTTGCCCGCTGTACTTCGTCCACACGCCGACTGCTGCCGCTCTGGCTGCTGTCATTCAACCTCGTTGCTGCGGTGGCACAGGCTCAGGAGGCCGGGCCAGCTGCCACACCCGCGACGATGCCAGCCCCAGCTCTGGCACCCGTACCCGTGCCGCCCGTCGAAAGCGCGCCTCCGGCACCAGTCGCCCTGGCTGTCGTCCCATTGCCGCCGGAGCAGGCCACCGAGCGTGCGCTCGGTGCCCGTTGTCCGGTGGATCTGGCCGGGCGCCTGGCGACCCAGGGCGATCTGTTGATCGGTGCCTGCGAGGGGCTGATGCCGGCGCATCTGGCGGCTCTGCTGGTGGCAGTGCCTGAGCAGGACATCCACCTGCCGCGCAGCTGGCGCGAGCGTGAGGTGCGGCAGAAGGCCTGGTTCAAGGCGGTGCCCGGCTACGGCCAGCGCCCGGACTTCATCGTGCGGATGGGCGACATATGGGTGCGCTCGCTGGAAGGACGGGACGCCGACAGCACGTTCTACCTGGTGTCGGCACCGTTTCTCTGCAGCGACCAGGCGACCGGAATAACTGTGGAGGCACAGGAGCCGGTGCGCGTGCCGGCCGGTGACTGCCGCGAGGCCTATGTCAGCCAGCGTGTCTACCAGGTACGTGGCGATGCGGCGCCGAGGGATGTCACCGCCGAGGCGATGCCGGCCATGCCGCAGGAGACCGATGCGGATCGCGCTCGCCAGCTGGCGCGTGAGGGCAGGATCACGCTGGATCACAGCAAGCTGCAGTACGGGCCTGCCATGCGTTGGTTCGTGCAGTACCCGCAGGCGGCGCAGAAGGGTGGCCCGCGTGCGTTCAGTGACTGGAACCGTGAGCACCTGGCATTCGTGGTCTGGACCGGAGATCGCTTCGAATTGCGCGACAAGGTCCCGCGCAGCCAGTGGCCGTGTGATCCGGTCGCGCCGGGGGATCGGGCCTGTGGGGGCTTCCCGGATTCCGGGCCGGATCTGTTCGTGACCGCCAGTGCATCTGCACCGGTCGCGGCCACCAGCCCCTGAGGCGCGATGCTGAAGTAAAGCGGGAGCCGGAATGATCGGCTCCCGCGCTCGCCATCAGGCCTGCATGCTGCGGGTCTGATTCTGCTGCTGTTCCAGATGTTGGTCGCGCTCCAGTGCAAGGCGCTGACCTGTGGCCTGCTGGTCGATGCGCTGGCTGCTCTGTTCCAGCGGTGTGTTCATCGCCACTGCCGTATCCACCGACACGCGAAGGTGAGCGGGGTCACCGCCCTGGCCCTGGACGGCGAAGCTGCGCGAGGCATCGGCATTCATCATTACCTCGTCGATGCGCTTGCCGCCAGCCGCGTGCATTTCGGCCGCCAGGCTGCCCGCCAGCTGCGTGCTCATCACATCCGGCACGCGACCGACCCGCACGTCCTGTGCGTGCACGCCGCGGATCGCGTCGTTGAACAGTGGGTTGCCCAGGTGGTTGGCATCGTCCATGCGCAGCATGCTGGTGTGATGGCCGTTCTTCTCCGCTTCGCGGCGTGCCGGTTCACCGGGCTGCAGTGGGCCGCGGATGTGATCGTACAGATCGATGGCGCCGCCCGGGATGCCGCGTGCGGCGCGGGTGACACCGCGACGCAGTGACTCGACGTCGTCGCGATACTCCTCGATCATCTTGGCGTTGTCTTTCGCCAGCTTCTGCGTTTCCGGGTGCTTCAGCACCGAGCCTTCGTTGAGGAAGTTGCCCAGCTTGTGCGCACCGAACGAGCTGGTGGCCGCGATGATCGGGCGGTCCGGAATCAGATCACGCAGGGCGTGATTGCTGAAGCCGTTTGCGGCCAGCGTCTTGATCTCATCGGGCTTGGCGTAGATGCGGACCTGGCCGAAATGCGGTGACGCGGCGCTGACCGGGTCGGAGGCCATGACGTGGTTGATCATGGTGTTGCCGCCTTCCGGAATGCGATAGCTGAGGCTGACCGCGCCGTAGGCATTGAAGGTCTCGCCCTTGACGTTGAAGTGGTGCGAGGTGATCTGGGCCAGAGCGCCGCCGAGGGAGTGGCCGGTGACGGTAACTTCGGGCGGACGTTGTCCGAGATCCTGCCCTTCCTTCTTGGCGTAGGCGAGGGCGCGTTGAGTCAGCGCGATGGCGTCCGGAGCCTGCACGTTGGTGCGGGCAACGACCATGCCACCGTCGGTCAGAATTGCATCGCGTGCGATCTGTTCGGTGCCGCGATGTGCGACGACAATTTCATTGGTGTCGACTCGCTGGTAGATCGTTCCCTGATAGCCGTTCAGTCGATTATCAACATGCTCAAGAATCTTGTACTTGTGGCCGTTGATCGGGACGATCTCTTCTTGACCAGGTGCACGACGACCGACCGCATAATCCTTGTATGCATCTTCGGATAGTGCAGCATAGTCCTGGCTGTTGAGGCTCATTGGCGCACCTCACTGGCTTCAAGTGAAGCCGAGAACAGCGCATTCTGAAGTTCAGGGCGGAATTTGGTGGGATCTTCCTGCCCGCTTGCGCCGTAGTCAGGAATCTCGTTCACGCGCGGATAGTCTGCACGAGGATAGTGGCGAGTTTCGGTCTCGCCTTTGACGAACGGCGCTGCCTCAATGAACGACAGGAAGCGCGTTTCACCCTCGGCGCCAGTGGCTTTCAGCATCGCACCGGCGCCGCTGAATTCCCACTTGCAGACGCCACGACCGTAGTAATCCTCGTCCAGCATGCGGTCGATGTATACAGTGCCCCGGTACTCACCATCAGCGACCTTGCGCAGCTCCACCGGCTCCTGGCTGGTGATGCGCGCGGCGGTACCGGTGGCCGGCTCGATGTGGCCGCACTGGTCTTCGTTGGTCACGTCGTACTGCGCGACTCCCTCGACCACCGCGAAATCACCGGGGGCATCCTTCAGGCGCAGCACCAGTTCATAGGCCTTGCGCGGGCTGGGGTTGAGCTTGGCGAGGCCACGCCCACCCTGGGCGACATCGGCTTCAGCAGCGGCACGTTCCTGGTTCATGGCGGTCTCCGGATGGCAGGCGGTCAACAGAAGCAGAGCAAGGCACGGAATCATCTTGTGGCGCAATGTCGGCCTCCTTGGGGGTAGAGGTAAATGTGACACTGGCAGTTCATGGCACAAGCTTCTGCACAGTGGTGGTGGTTGAGAACAGCGCGTCGCGCAGATCGGCGCGATAGCTGGAAGGATCTTCCTTGCCGCTCGCTCCGTATCCGGTGATCTCTTCGATCCGCGGGTAGTCGGCGCGTGGGTAGTACCGTGTCAATTGGCTCCCCGCGTCCATGCGCTTCTTGTCGATGAACGTCAGGAATCGCGTGTCCGCCTTGCCATTCGTGGCGCGCAACATCGCACCGACACCTGTCAGCGACCAATGGCAGACGCCACGCCCGTAATAGTCCTCGTCCTGCATGCGGTCGAGATAGAACGTGCCGCGGTATTCGTTCTCGCCGACCTTGTGCAGGGTGACGGGCTCTTGGCTGGTGATGCGGCCCGCAGTGCCCGTTACAGGCACGATCTGCCCGCATGCTGCGTAGTTGCGTGCGTCGTACTGGGCAACGCCCTCGACCACCGCGAAGGGGCCGGGGGCATCCTTCAGTGTCAGTACCAGCTCGTAGCCCTGCTGCGGTGACGGGTTGAGTTTGGCCAGGCCGCGCCCACCAGCGGCGACGTCACGCTCTGCATCCGCGTAAGGCGAGCAGGCCGTCAGCGCCAGCAACAGGCCCATCGGTACCAGATGGCGTCCCTTGCGTGTCGGCATGGCTACATCCATGGCGGCATCCTGCATCGTGCGTCCGTGTCCATATATCCTTCCCTGGTGACAGGTTTATCGATTATGGAGTGTTCTGGAAACCTGGCGCCAGCTACGGCAAGGCGTCGGCGACGGAATTTTGACGCATTCAGCGTTCGGCGGCATCGCCGAATCGATTGCGGCACAGGCGATTCGAGGTTCGCGGGGCGGTTGCGCTTCGCGTTCGACATTTCGCCGAAAATTTGTGACATCGGTCGCTAATTCACGCAACTCTCACGCAAGCCAACATTACGCCATGAACTACACCATCCGTGCCGAAGCCATTGATGATCAGGCCCCTCTCCATGCGCTCACCGAGGCCGCATTCCGGGACGCTGCGCACAGCAGCCATACCGAGCAGTTCATCGTCGACGCCCTGCGCGCACGCGGGGAGCTGAACGTTTCGCTGGTGGCCGAGATGGACGGCAAGGTGATCGGCCATGTGGCGGTGTCGCCGGTGACGATCAGCGATGGCAGCACGGGCTGGTTTGGTCTGGGCCCGATCTCGGTAGTGCCCGCGTGGCAGGGGCAGGGCATCGGTGCGGCCCTGATGCACGCCGCACTTGAAGCGCTGCGTCAGCAGGGTGGACATGGCTGTGTATTGCTGGGCGAGCCGGCCTATTACGGTCGCTTCGGCTTCCGTGCCGAGCCGGGCCTGGTCCTGCCGGGTGTGCCTGCAGAGTACTTCCAGGCACTTTGCCTGCAGCCTCCGCTGGCACAGGGCGAGGTGCAGTACTCTCCGGCCTTCGAGGCGACGGCCTGATCCGGGCCTGGCACGTTCCGGCTCAGGGCGCCCGCCAGACAGTCGGTTCGGGTTGCGGCTTCGGAATGCGGTAGCCGCCGATGTGTTCAAGCAGTTCGTTGGTACGGCGCTGCTCGACCAGTACCTCACGCAGCAGGTTGCGCACGGCGAAGATGGCGAACGGCACCAGGATCCAGACCAGGCTGATGCCCAGCGCAAACAGGGTCAGCAGGGCTTTTGCACCATCCATGCACGGCGTTCTTTGGTCGAAAGCAGCCACGCTAGCACGTGGCCGCTGCCGACGGATGTCAGCCGTTATGCCGAAGATGGATGAGCGGATACGGACGGCCTTGCGAATCGAGCGGTGAGCGGCCGCTTTCGACGAAGCCCATGCGCAGGTAGAAGCCGACGGCCTGTGCGTTCTGTTCGTTGACGTCAGTGCTCAGCTGCGGATGCTGGGTCAGAGCGTGCTGCAGCAGTTGCCGGCCGATGCCGGTGCCACGTACGTCCGGATCGATGAACAGCGCTTCCATGTGCGTGCCGTCGATCAGCATGAAGCCCAGCGGCCGATCCTGTGCATCGACAGCAACGGTCATCGGCGCCTGCGGCAGGAAACCGGCGACTTCGGCATCGATCGCCTGGCGGTCGTCGGCGCTGAGGAAGTCGTGGGTGGCGTCGACGGCGCGACGCCAGAGGTCGACAAGGGCGGCGCCGTCGTCGGCGCGAGAGGGGCGCAGGGTGGTCATGGGTTCACCAAGGTGCTTCGGAAGAGTGCGAAGTATGAGGCTTTCCGGTAGCGCCTGCAGGCGAAGATTCATCCCGCGTCGCGGTGGCGGATGAAGGGGCTGTGCGCAGTCGCGTCCGCGCGCAGTACCACCCCATCCTCGAAGTCATCGCTGTCGTTGAAGGGCACGATTGGCCACTGCCGCCAGTGCGTCAGTCGCTCGCGGTAGGAAAGGGTGGCTGCAACCAGTGCTTCGTCGTGGGCCTGCACGCGTTCCGCTGCAAGCCCGGAACGCACGCCATGCACCACGCATGGCTCCATCACCTCGAAGCCGACGTAGCGCAGGCTGTACATCAACGGCCACAGCAGCAATCGGGTGTCGCCTTCGCGGCCGTCCACCGCGCATGCCCGTGCCGATGAACCGGTGGTGACGCTCAGCAATGCACGCTTGCCCTGCATCACGCCAAGTTCGTGGCGCTGACGGCTGTTGTACATCGGTCCATACACCAGCACGCGGTCCAGCCAGCCCTTGAGGATGGCTGGCGCCGCGAACCACCACAGCGGGAACTGCAGGATCACCAGGTCTGCGACCCGCAGCAGGTGCAGGTGACGTTGCACAACGGCGGGTAAATGCTCCAGTTCGGCGCTGTGGCGTTGTTCGGGCTGGGCATCGAAGCGCTCGGGCTGCAGGCGCCGTGGATGGTGCCAGGCCGCTTCCAGCGGATCGAAGCCTTCCGCATACAGGTCGACCACATCCACCTGCGAGTGGTCGTGCCTCAGCTGCTCGGCCGCCTGCGCGGCGAGGTGGGCATTGAAGGAGCGGGGTTCGGGGTGGGCCAGCAGGATCAGGGCGCGCATGGGCGAGGTGTTCGAGGAGTGTGCGACCATCCTCGCGGTGCCGGCATGCCCCGGCAATTACGCACCTTGAGGTAACCATGGCCTATCCGGGCGATGTCTATGCCGCCGATTGCTCGGCGCGCGATGCGCTGGCGCTGATCTCCGGCAAGTGGGTGATGCTGCTGCTGCCGGCATTGGCGCAGGGCCCGCTTCGCAACGGCGCGTTGCTGCGGAAGATCGAAGGCATCTCGCAGAAGGTGCTGACCCAGACTCTGCGACAGCTGGAGCGCAATGGGCTGGTCGAGCGGTGTGACCGGGGCAGCAAACCGCTGCATGTCGAGTACCGCCTGACCGAGGTCGCGCACGGTCTGGTCGAGACGTTGTCCGCCCTGGACCGCTGGGCGGAGCACAATTTCCCGACGCTGGATGCGGCCCGCGAGCGCTTCGACGCGCGCTAGCGGCGCCTGCACGGCCCGGAGCGTACAATGCGGCCCCGGCGGCCATCCTGGCCCTGCACACACGCGAGAACCGCCATGACCGACGCCCTGGGCGTGCCGGTGCACGACACCGATGAACACTGGATGCGCCACGCGCTGGCGCTGGCCGAGCGCGCGCAGCGCGAGTTCGACGAAATTCCGGTCGGAGCTGTGCTGGTGGGTGCCGATGGCCAGCTGCTGGGGGAGGGCTGGAACCTCAACATCGCCTCGCACGACCCCAGCGCGCACGCCGAGATCGTGGCGATGCGGGCCGGCGGAAAGCTGCTGGCGAACCACCGCCTGCTCGGCAGCACGCTGTATGTGACCCTGGAGCCGTGCGCGATGTGCGCGATGGCGATCGTGCATGCACGCGTCGCCCGTCTGGTCTACGGCGCCAGTGACCCCAAGACGGGCGCCTGCGGCAGCGTGTTCGACCTCATTGGCGACGCCCGCCACAACCATCGCGTCGAGATTCACGGCGGGGTGCTGGCCAAGGAAGCCAGTACACGCCTGACCAATTATTTCCGCGCAAAGCGTGGCAAGCCGCCGCTGCTGCTGGAAGACCACGCCGGCGAGGGCTGAGGGGCGAACGGGTATGATGGGCGCCTCTTTTCATTACCGGTAGGCCGCGCGCCTGCCCAGCAACGAGGCGACACAATGGCGGACACCGGCGCGGCCAACGAACGACTGATCTGGATCGACCTGGAAATGACCGGGTTGGACACCGACAACGATTCGATCATCGAGATCGCCACCGTGGTCACCGATGCCCAGCTCAACGTGCTGGCCGAGGGCCCTGAATTCGCCATCCATCATCCGCTGGAAACGCTGGAAGCGATGGACGAGTGGAACCGCAACCAGCATCGTCGTTCGGGCCTGTGGCAGCGCGTGGTGGACAGCACCACCACACTGGCCCAGGCCGAGGCGCAGACCGTGAACTTCCTGGCACAATGGATTCCGGCCGGCCTGTCGCCGATGTGCGGCAACTCGATCTGCCAGGACCGCCGCTTCCTGCACCGCCAGATGCCCCGCCTGGAGAAGTATTTCCACTACCGCAACCTGGACGTGTCCACGATGAAGGAACTGGCCAAGCGATGGGCGCCGACCGTGGCCGCCGGCGTCGGCAAGAACAGCAACCACACCGCGCTGAGCGACGTGCACGACTCGATCGCCGAGCTGCGCCACTACCGCCAGTTCATGGGGGCGCTGTCGGGGTTGCCGACAGCCTGATTGGTGGTGCCAATCAGCGGCAGGCACTACCAATCAAATGGACACCACCGGTGCTGAGAAACGGGGGTAGAACCGCTCCCCCGGTTTCCACTCTCAAGGAGACCAGTTGGGTCCCGGGTCGGGACCCCTGCCATACAGGTTGACTGCCCGGGCGCAAGTGAAATGAACCGATCGGCAACCGTTGGGGCAGGTCTGGCGTGCGACTTCGGTGCCGAGCGCCAATTCATTGTCGCTGCGGAAGACCACTTCAAACCGGCCGGTGTCGTAGTGCTGCAATGCGTAGGCGCATCTTTCAGTGAACGAGGCAATGATCTCGCACTGTGTTCCGCTGCGCTTGTTACAGGTCTTCAATGCCTGTTTCTCGGCAGCCTTCTGTTTGTGTTGGCGAACGCTCCAGCCGAGGAGTGTGCCATTCGGCGAACGGGCAAATGCAACCCATTCGGAGCCCATCTTTACTCGGGTGGTTGGTGCGGACGGAGAAAGTCCGGCGTCGCCACCACCGCCTCCGGGAATCGGCGCACAACCCAACACGCCTTGCCCGCCAATGGGGTAGGAACCCGGTGGGCATCGACCTTCGGCCTTGACGATGTGAGGCAGGCCGAGAGCAGCCAGGAAAAGAGGGCAGATCAGCAGTAGTCGGGCGAGCATGGGGCGTCCTTGCCTGGGTTGTTCCATGACCCCATGCAAGCGGGGCCGCTACTGGGATCATAGACCGGTGCCGAGGGCGCTACCACCCTCCGTTCAACTCCCTGGCGCTAAGATCGGCGCCATGAACGAGCCCATCCTGCTCCCCCGCGACATCGCCCACGACGCCCGCGACTGGTCCGACCTGCAGCGGGCGGTGGCGCTGCTGGAAGCGCCGACCCTGACCGCGCGCATGGCCAACCTGGTTGGCACGCCGCTGGAGTTCGCGGTGAAAGCACTGCCCAGTTCGGTCTCCAACCGCATCCACGGTGCGGTGCAGGCGGCGCTGAGCAAATCGGCGCAGGCCGCGCTGTGGAGCATGGACAACACCCCGGGCAAGGGGGCCTCCACCCGCTGGCACAAATTGGCGGCGGCCACCTCCGGCGCGGTCGGCGGGGCATTCGGCTTTGCGGCCTTGTTCATCGAGCTGCCGGTGTCGACCACCATCATGATGCGCGCGGTGGCCGACGTGGCCCGCAGCGAGGGCTTTGACCTGTCCGAGTTCAGCACCCGCCAGGCCTGCCTGGAGGTGTTCGCGCTGGGTGGCAACTCGCCGCGCGATGACGCCAGTGAGACCGGCTATTACCTGGCCCGTGGCTTCACCACTGACGTGATGCGGCATCTGTCGGCTGAACTGGCCGGGCGTGTGGTGACCGGCCGTGACCTGACCCTGGGCGTGGCACCGAAGGAAGCCGGCAAGCTGCTGGCGAAGATGGTGGAGAAAGTGGCGGCGCGTTTCGGCGTGGTGGTCACCGAGAAATTCGCCGCGCAGGCGGTGCCGATTGTCGGTGCCGCTGCAGGTGCAACGCTCAATACCATGTTCACCGACTACTACCAGGATATGGCGCGCGGTCACTTCATCGTGCGCCGGCTGGAGCTGAAGTACGGGGAAGACGTGGTGCGCACCTGCTATGACCGCGTGGCGCATGGCGTGGTAAAGATCGAACCCCGCCTGGAGTAGATCCACGCCATGCGTGGATGAGCCTTCATGCCGGGCCATCCTTGCCTGCCGGGCACAACTGTTTTGCCACAACACGCCTGTTGCCTTTCGCAGGCGGTCCCCATTCTTGCTGGCACTCCCCCCGCAAGAGATGTCCGCCATGTTGTTCACCTCCCACCGTCTGGGCCTGCTGACCCTGCCCAACCGCATCGTGATACCGCCGATGACCCGCTCGCGTGCGGCTGCCGGCAACGTTGCTACCGCCGAGATGGCGACCTACTACGCGCAGCGTGCCGGTGCCGGCCTGATTGTCAGCGAAGGCACCCAGATCAGCCCGCAGGGCCAGGGCTATGCCTGGACGCCGGGCATCCATAGCCCCGAACAGGTAAAGGGCTGGCGGCAGGTGACCGATGCGGTGCACGCCGCCGGTGGCCGCATCTACGCGCAGTTGTGGCACGTCGGCCGCGTCTCGCATGTGGCCCTGCAGCCCGATGGCGCTGCGCCGGTGTCTTCCTCGGCATTGCTGGCCGATGGCGTGAAAGTGTTCGTCGACCCGACAGGGGCAGGTCCCGAAGCCGGCGTCGGCGAGATGATCCAGCATTCGATGCCGCGTGCGCTGCGCGAAGACGAGATTCCGGGCATCGTCGCCGATTACGCGCAGGCCGCCCGCAATGCGCTGGAGGCGGGCTTCGACGGCGTCGAACTGCATGGCGCCAATGGCTACCTGATCAACCAGTTCATCGACTCGCAGGCCAACCAGCGTACCGATGGCTATGGCGGTTCGCTGCAGAACCGGCTGCGCTTCCTGCGCGAGGTCGTGCAGGCGGTGGTCGAGGTTGCCGGTGGCGAGCGTGTGGGCGTGCGCCTGGCGCCGCTGACCACGCTGCAGGGGGCGGTGGACGATACGCCGCAGGCGACCTATCTGGCTGCCGCACACCTGCTCGGTGAGATGGGGGTGGGCTACCTGCACATTGCCGAAGCGGATTGGGATGATGCGCCGCTGATGCCGGTGGCGTTCAAGCAGGCGCTACGCATGGTCTACCCGGGCACGCTGATCTACGCCGGCAAGTACACCGCCGAGCGCGCCAGGCAGGCGCTGGCCGAAGGCTGGGCCGATCTGATCGGTTTCGGCCGGCCGTTCATTGCCAACCCGGACCTGCCTGAGCGCCTGCGTACGGGTGCAGAACTGAATCCGCCGGATCGCGCCACATTTTTCGGTGGTGGTGCGAAGGGTTTCACCGATTACCCGGCGCTGGAAGAGGCCGCCGAGGCCTGATTCCCATCGGTGGGTGCCGACCGTTGGTCGGCACTCCCGGGTTGGATCAGGGCTTGTCGCGCACCAGCGCGTCCGCTTCGACCACGCCGCCATCCTTGCCATGCAGGTACAGGTGCATGTCCTGCTGCGGGTACGGGATGTTGATGCCGGCCTTGTCATAGCCCAGCTTCAGCTGTTCCAGCAACGTGACTTTGGTACCGAACCAGTCGGCCGACTTCACGTAGCAGCGGATGCCGAGGTTGATCGCGTGCGCGCCGAGTTCGTATACCACCACGTCCGGTGCTGGCGTCTGCAGCACGCGCGGGTCGGCCTTCATCAGCGCCAGCGCGGTGTCGCGTGCCAGCTGGATGTTGTCTTCGTAGCCGATGCCGATCACCAGTTCGACGCGACGGGTCGGTTCGGCGGTGAGGTTGATGATCGGCGCGGCGGTGATCAGTGTGTTCGGAATGGTGGTGTGCTGGTTGTCGGCGCCGGTAAGCACGGTCTGGAAGATGCGCACTTCGCGCACGGTGCCGGTCTGGCCGGCCACGGTGACCACATCGCCCACGCGGAACGGTCGCAGCGTCACCAGCATCACGCCCGAGGCGATGTTGGACAGCGAATCCTTCAATGCCAGACCGACCGCCAGGCCAGCGGTGCCGAGCACGGCCAGCAGCGGGGTGATCTGCACGCCCAGCGTGCCGATCGCCAGCACCACTACGATCACAAGCGATGCGGCATACACCACGTTGCGCAGAAAGCTGCCGAGCATCGGATCCACGCCCATGCGCGCAGTGGCGCGCGGCATCGCATTGGACAGGCGTCGTGCCACCCACATGCCGACCAGCAGCACCACGATGGCGGCCAGCAAGGGCACACCATAGGTTTCCAGCAGGCGTTCCCAGTCGAGCGAGTGGAACCAGGGCGTTGCGGCGGGCGAGGGCGGTGCGGCGGCGATCATGCGGGAATTCCTTTGCTGCTGCGGGGCAGGTGCGAGGTAGGTGTGGCGTGCAAGGACGCCAGAAACAGCAAGCCCCGCAGAGGCGGGGCTTGCGTGCAGCAGCAGTATCGGCTGACGCCGATGAACACGACGTCAGCCTACGGCCTTCACGGCATCAGCCGTTGGCCTTCAGCTTGGCCAGGCGCAGCCAGGTATCGACCACGGTGTCCGGGTTCAGCGACACCGACTCGATGCCTTCCTGCATCAGCCACTCGGCCAGATCCGGGTGATCGGACGGGCCCTGGCCGCAGATGCCAACGTACTTGCCCTTGGCACGTGCGGCCTTGATCGCCATCGACAGCAGCTTCTTCACCGCCGGGTTACGTTCGTCGAACAGGTGCGCGACGATCGACGAGTCGCGGTCCAGGCCCAGGCTCAGCTGGGTCAGGTCGTTGGAGCCGATCGAGAAGCCGTCGAAGATCTCCAGGAACTCATCGGCGAGCAGTGCGTTGGACGGCACTTCGCACATCATGATGATCTTCAGGCCGTTCTCGCCCTGCTTCAGGCCATTCTGTTCCAGCACCTCGATGACCTTGCGGCCTTCTTCCAGGGTGCGCACGAACGGAATCATGACCCACAGGTTGTCCAGGCCCATTTCGTTGCGCACGCGCAGCACGGCCTTGCATTCCAGCGCGAAGGCGGCCGAGAAGCTTGGGTCGACGTAGCGGCTGGCGCCGCGGAAGCCGATCATCGGGTTCTCTTCGTGCGGCTCGTAGTTGCTGCCGCCGATCAGGTTGGCGTATTCGTTGGACTTGAAGTCCGACAGGCGCACGATCACGGCATTCGGTGCGACCGAGGCGGTGAGGGTGGCGATGCCTTCGGCCAGGCGATCCACGTAGAAGCCGACCGGATCGGAATAGCCGGCGATCTTCTCGTCGATCTTCTTCTTCGTCGCTGCGTCCTGGCGGTCGTATTCCAGCAGCGCGTTCGGGTGGATGCCGATGTGGCTGGCGATGATCATTTCCAGGCGGGCCAGGCCGATGCCGGCGTTCGGCAGCTGGCCGAAGTCGAAGGCACGTTCCGGGTTGGCCACGTTCATCATGATCTTCAGCGGTGCCGGCGGCATGTTGCCCAGATCGGTGGTGGTGCGCTCGAAGCCGAGCTTGCCTTCGTAGATGAAGCCGGTATCGCCTTCAGCGCAGCTGACGGTGACCAGCTGGCCATCTTCGATCACCTTGGTGGCGTTGCCCGAGCCGACCACGGCCGGTACGCCCAGCTCGCGCGCGATGATCGCGGCGTGGCAGGTACGGCCGCCACGGTTGGTGACGATGGCCGAAGCGCGCTTCATCACCGGCTCCCAATCGGGATCGGTCATGTCGGCGATCAGCACGTCGCCCGGCTGCACGCGGTTCATGTCGTCCAGCGTCTTGACCACGCGGGCCACGCCCGAGCCGATCTTGGCACCAACGGCACGGCCTTCGGCCAGCACGTTGCCGCCCTTTTCGGTCAGCGCGAAGCGCTCGATCTGGGTGGCATGGCTGCGCGACTTCACCGTTTCCGGGCGCGCCTGCACGATGAACAGCTTGCCGCTGACACCGTCCTTGGCCCACTCGATGTCCATCGGGCGGCCGTAGTGCTTCTCGATGACCAGCGCCTGCTTGGACAGCTCCTGCACGTCCTCGTCGCTGATCGAGAAGGTGTTGCGCAGTTCGACAGGGGTGTCCTCGATCCTGACGCGCTCACCCGGAACATCCGAATACACCATGCGGATCGCCTTGCTGCCGAGCGAGCGGCGCAGGATCGCCGGCTTGCCGGCCTGCAGGGTGGGCTTGTAGACGTAGTACTCGTCCGGGTTGACCGCGCCCTGCACGACCATTTCGCCCAGGCCGAAGGACGAGGTGACGAACACCACGTCGCGGAAGCCGGACTCGGTGTCCAGGGTGAACAGCACGCCGGACGAACCGACGCCCGAACGCACCATCAGCTGCACGCCCGCGGACAGGAACACGTCTTCATGCTTGAAGCCGTGGTGCACGCGGTAGGCGATGGCGCGGTCGTTGTACAGCGAGGCAAACACTTCCTTGACCTTGTGCACGACATCGTCGGCACCGGTGACGTTGAGGAAGGTTTCCTGCTGGCCGGCGAAGGAGGCATCCGGCAGATCCTCGGCGGTGGCCGACGAGCGCACGGCCACGGCCACGTCGCCGCCGCCATTGTCGGCGCTCAGCTGGGCGTAGGCGGTGCGGATGTCCTGGTCCAACTGCGGCTGCAGCGGAGCGTCGATCACCCAGGAGCGGATTTCCTTGCCCGCAGCGGTCAGCGCGTTGACGTCTTCGACGTCCAGCGTGGCCAGCTTGTCGAAGATGCGCTTGGACAGATCGTTGTGCGCGATGAAGTCCTTGAAGGCTTCAGCGGTGGTGGCATAACCGCCCGGCACCGAAACGCCCAGACCGGCGAGGTTGCCGATCATCTCGCCCAGCGACGAATTCTTGCCGCCTACGCGGGCCAGGTCGGCCAGACGCAGTTCGTGCAACCACAGGATGTTCTCGTTCAAGCGCGATGCTCCGTTTGGCCATCGCCCGAGGCGGGCTGAGTGGCCGCGTCCGTAGGAAGAAGCCGATATGATGCCGGGCAGAGCACCGTCGGCACAAGCTTGTGCTGGCGGCCTTTTTAAGCTTCGTAGGGGGTAAAAGCGCGCATGTCGACCATCCGTCCGGTGTTCTACGTTTCCGATGGAACCGGTATCACCGCTGAAACCATTGGGCATAGCCTGCTTACCCAGTTCTCCGGGTTCAGCTTCATTACCGACCGCATGTCGTTTGTCGACGACCCCGAAAAAGCGCGTGAAGCCTGTGCCCGGATCCAGGCGGCGGGGGAGCGGTACCAGGTCCGGCCAATCGTGGTGAACTCCTGCGTGGACCAGAGCCTGAGCCTGATCCTTGCCGACAGCGGGGCGCTGATGCTGGATGTGTTCGCGCCGTTCATCGAGCCGCTGGAGCGTGAACTGGCCAGCCCGCGCCTGGCCCGGGTCGGCCAGGCCCACGGCATGGTCGATTTCGACACCTACCACCGCCGCATCAACGCGATGAACTTCGCGCTGACCCATGACGACGGCATCGCGGTGAACTACGACGATGCCGACGTGATCCTGGTGGCGGTGTCGCGCGCCGGCAAGACGCCCACCTGCATCTACCTGGCCCTGCATTACGGGGTACGCGCGGCCAACTACCCGCTGACCGACGAAGACCTGGAAAGCGACCGCCTGCCGCCGCGCCTGCGCAACTACCGGCGCAAGCTGTTCGGCCTGACCATCGACCCGGACCGGCTGCAGCAGATCCGCCAGGAGCGCCGCCCGAACTCGCGCTACGCAAACCTGGACACCTGCAAGCGCGAGGTGGCTGCGGCCGAGGTGATGTTTCAGATGGAGCGGATCCCGACCCTGAGCACCACCCATACCTCGATCGAGGAGATTTCCAGCAAGGTGCTGGCCACGCTGGGGCTGCAGCGCGAGCTGTATTGATCCGTGCGCCACGACCAACGGTCGTGGCCTACCTGGGGGGGCGGGCGTTGCCCCTCCTCCGCGGTGGGTATCGACCGTTGGTCGATACCGAGCCCCTTTGGTCGGGACGATCCCGCCCCCACGTTGAAGCACCAACGTGTAGGATCGACCCATGGCCCAAGCCTTGCCCCGCACCGAACGCATTCCCCGCCTGAGCCGGCTGAGCTGGCTCATGGGCCTGTACGCGGAAAACTACCGCCACCTGGTGCGCCTGTTCGAACCGGCCGGGCTGGTGGCGGGCAGCTACATCTCCTCGATCGGCGACGGCCTGGATGTTCGCCTGGACGTGATCGAGTGCCATCGCTACACGGTGGAACTGCGCCTGACCTACGATCTGGCCGACCCGGTTACCGGTGAGCCGGATCCCTCGGCCTATGTGCGCCTGTACCGTGACGCGCGCCAGGCCGAGACCACCCACTGCTACGTGGGCCGTCGCTGGCAGGACACCATGGGCCTGTACCCGCCGCCGGCGGAGCTGATCAGCCACCGCATGCGGATGAATACCTTCCTCGGCAAGTGGCTGGAATATCTGGCCGAGCGCGGCCACGGTGTGGCCACCCTGCGCCGCGATCCCGATGGCGCCGGTGCGGCTGCCGAGCGCCGCCTTTCGCTGGTGCGCTGATCGGCCATAATCCACGGCTGACCTGCCGCTGGATGCTGCCCCATGCCGTATACCCCGATCGTCGCCACCCTGGGCTACGTGCTGTCGCCCGATCGTCGCCAGGTGCTGATGATCCACCGCAACACCCGGCCCGGTGACCACCACCTGGGCAAGTACAACGGGCTGGGCGGCAAGATCGAACCGACCGAAGACGTCGCGGCAGGCATGCGCCGCGAAATCGCCGAGGAAGCCGGCATCGAATGCACCGGCATGCGCCTGCGCGGCACCATCAGCTGGCCGGGTTTCGGCAAGCACGGCGAAGACTGGCTGGGCTTCGTGTTCGTCATCGATGGATTCGAGGGCACTCCACATGGTGGCAACCACGAAGGCACGCTGGAGTGGGCGGACCTGGACAAGCTGGACACGCTGCCGATGTGGGAGGGCGACCGCAACTTCCTGCCGCTGGTGTTCGACGCCGATCCGCGCCCGTTCCACGGCGTGATGCCGTACAAGGATGGCCGCATGGTGAGCTGGTCCTACAGTCGACTGTGACCCGACGAATCGGGTGGGAGCCAACCTTTCGGATAGCTGCCACCCTTGGTTGGCACGCTCTCCTGGTTAATTAATACCCGGGCAATATTGACTCTCGCAAATTACCCGGGCAATATTCGCGCATCGCCTCTGATGCCATTGCCATGCCTGTGTCCCGACTTCCTCCCTTCAGCTGTTTCGACGGCCATCGCCTAGTCGCTTCCGGTACCCCGGACGTTGCGGCCCTGGCGTTGAAACAACTACGTGCCGACAACGCCGCCGGTCCGCTGCTGGTGTTCGACAACGCCAGCGGCCGAACCCGCGATTTCGACACGCGCGGCAGCGACGCAGAACTGCTGGCGCGGGTGACCGAAGCGTTTCCCGCCGCCATGGAGGCGGAGGCCGACGCCACTGCCGAAGATGTACCCGCAACCCCGCGTGGCCGTGGCCGCCCAAAGCTGGGCGTGGTCGCCCGCGAAGTGACTCTGTTGCCGCGCCATTGGGCGTGGCTGGCCGAACAGCCGGGTGGGGCCTCCGTGGTGCTGCGCAGGCTGGTGGAAGCGGCCAGCCGTGCCGGTGCCGACAAGGACCGGCAGCGCCGCCACAGCGAGCGTGCCTATCACTTCCTGCAGACCATCGCCGGTGACCTGCCGGGTTTCGAGGAGGCCATCCGTGTGCTGTTCGCGCACGACCGCGCGGGCCTGGAAGCGGCGCTGCATTCCTGGCCCGAGGACGTGCGTGACCACACCCTGCGCTTGGCCTTCGAAGACGCTGACGGCTGAGCCATCGCGCCGTTGCTGAGCGACGGCGTCATCTGATTGCGGGCCGCGGCCCGCTTCCCCTGTGCTTGCTTTGCTGGCGGAAACGCCGGGCAGGGCGGTGCCTCGCCCAGAGAATCCCATGAGCACCCCTGTACATCCGACACCTCCGACCGCACCACCGCTGTGGCGCACCTACCTGACACTGCTGCTGCCGATGCTGCTGACCAATGCGCTGCAACTGGCCGCAGGCACGCTGGACAACATCTACCTCGGCCACCTGCTTGGCACACAGGCGGTGGCTGCGGCCGCCGCGTTCTTCCCGGTCTTCTTCCTGTTGCTGGCCCTGGTGATGGGCCTGGCCACGGGCGCAATGGTGTTGATCGGCCAGGCCTGGGGCGCGGGCCGCCCCCAGCAGGCACGCGCGGTGGCTGGCAGCGCGGTGGCGCTGATCCTGCTGTTGTCGGTGCTGGTGATGGTCCTGGGCGGCGGTTTCGCGCCACAGTTGCTGGTGGCGCTGGGTACGCCGGCAGCGGTCCTCACTGAGTCCACCGTCTATGCACGCGTGCTGTTGCTGGCGACACCGGCGTTCTTCCTGCTGTGGCTGGCCACCGCCGTGAGCCGTGCAGTGGGTGACGCAACGTCGCCGCTGCATGCGCTGCTGCTGGCCACGGCGGTCGGCCTGCTGTGCACGCCGCTGCTGATCCTGGGCGGGGCCGGCCTGCCGCGGCTGGGTTCGGCCAGTGCGGCTGTATCGGCGGCGTTTGCCTCGCTGTTGGCCCTGGCCTGGTTGCTGTGGCGCTGGCATCGGGTAGGACATCCTCTGGCACTGGGACGTGAGCTGCTGCGCGCCATCCGTTTCGATGGCGCGATCATCCGCGCGATGCTGCGCATCGGCGTGCCGTCTTCGTTGCAGATGCTCAGCCTGGCCATTGCCGAGATCGTGCTGCTGGGCTGGATCAACCGCTACGGTTACACGGCCACGGCCGCCTACGGTGCGGTCAACCAGTTGATGAGCTGGGTGCAGCTGCCGGCGATGTCACTGGGGATCACCGCCACCATCCTCGCGGCGCATGCGATGGGCGCGGGGCGTACGGCACGGCTGCCCGCCATCGCCCGCACCGGCGTGCTGCTTGGACTGGCGATGCTGAGCGCGGTGGTGCTGCTGGTGATGGCGCTGGCGCCCTGGCTGACTGGGCTGATCCTGGTGGCGACCGAAGCGCGCGAACTGGCCACGCTGCAGTTGCGTACGGTGGCGTGGGGCGTGCTGGCGATGGGAGGCAGCACCGTGCTGGTCGGGGTGATGCGTGGCAGTGGCACGGTTTTGCTGCCCGCGTTGCTGGGCATGGCGGCGGTACTGCTGCTGGAGCTGCCGCTGGCGATGTGGCTGCAGGCGCGGCACGGTCTGCCGGGGCTGTGGTGGGCGTGGCCGTTGGGACTGGTGGCCATGCTGGTGATGCAGGTGCTCTGTTTTGCTCGCTGGCGGCGGGTGCAGGGTGGGTAGTGCCGGCCGCTGGCCGGCAACCCGGAATGGCCGGGGCAGCCGGCCAGCGGCCGGCTCTACCACTTCAGTGCCGTTGCGCCAGCAGCAGATGGAAGTGCTTTTCGCGGGTCTGGCCGTCATTGCCGCTTGCGGTTTCGCGGTGGCTGCGCCAGGCCGAGACGCGGAAGCCGGCTACCCGCAGGGCCAGCTCCACTGCGTCCAGTTCGTGCAGCTGGAAGTCGGCGGCGAACGGCAGGCTGCGCATGAAGGCCGCATCGCCAAAGGCCAGGCACAGGCGGCCGCCCCGGCGCAGCACCCGCGCCAGCTCGTCCAGCACCGGGGCCAGGTTCGGCCAGAAGTACAGGGTGTTGACCGCCAGCGCGGCATCCATCGTGGCATCGGCGACCGGCAGCGCATGGGCGTCGCCATGACGCATCGCCGCACGCTCGGCCAACCCGGCGCTGGCCAGCCGCCGGTTGCCGGCCTCGACCATGGCCGTGGACAGCTCGATACCCAGATAGTGGCTGCCGGCGGCCTGCAGCATCAGCGGTGCGAAGGCCGCATTGCCCGGGCCGACCTCCAGGATCCGTTCGCCAGCGCCAACGGCCAGCAGCCCGATCGCGGCCAGGTTGAGTGCGCCGTTGCTGCGGTTCATCGAGTCGGCGACCGCCAGCGCGGCGTCGCCATGGGGCTGCCGCAGCTGCGCGGCCAGGGTGGGAGCATCCAGCATCATCATCGTCCGTTGCAGAGTTTCGGACGTGGCGGCGGCGGGTCCGCCGGTGACCATAGCGCCGACCTTGTGGCTTGGGAAGTAGGGAAACCCCGCAGCAGGGTGATGAGGAAATGTCCACCGTCGCAGTCGGTGAGATCTGGTTGTCCACAGGGGGTGTGGATTACGCGTGGGCAACTTTGTGGATAAGCCGTGACAGGCGCCACCCCCCTAGGGTGTCAAGATGGGTGGCGAAAAATTCACCGCTGGTGAGGGTGGGTGAGGGAGCGGTGAAGAATCAGCTCTGTCGGCGCTGTCGCCGGCGGCGGCGCTCGCGGTAACCTGTGGGCCTTGATGCTCCGTGAGACCCCATGAAACGTCACTTCTCGATGCTGCGCGAATTCCAGCTGGCCGACTGGTTCACCCTGGCCAATGCTTTCTGCGGCACCGGTGCGGTGTTCGCCGCGATGCGCTTCCTGCAGGACGGCGAGCGCGGGTACCTGCTGTTCGGCATGGCGCTGATCCCGCTGGCCTTCATCTTCGACGCCCTCGACGGGCGCATCGCGCGCTGGCGCAAGTCCAGTTCGACCCTGGGCCGCGAGCTGGATTCGCTGTCAGACGTGATCTCCTTCGGTGTGGCCCCGGCGGCCTTGGCCTATGCCTGTGGCATGCAGGGCGGCTGGGACTGGCTGGTGCTGAGCTACTTCGTCTGCTGTGGCGTCAGCCGCCTGGCGCGCTACAACGTCACTGCCGAGGCACTGGCCGGCGACGAGGGCAAGGTCACGTATTTCGAAGGCACCCCGATCCCGACCAGCCTGGTGCTGGTGATCGTGCTGGCGATCGCTGCCGGCACCGGCGCCATCGGTCGGGACATCTGGTTCGGCCAGTGGCAGATCGGTCCGTGGCAGCTGCATCCGATGGTGCTGCTGTTCGCCCTCTCCGGGTCGCTGATGATCAGCAAGACCCTGCGCATCCCCAAGCCATGAGCCAGCCCTGCGGAGGCCTGCGATGACCAGCTCGGCCCATGACGCCGGCAGCAGCGATTTCGAGACGCTGGCCCGGCAGTATTTCGGCGCCTGGGGCGATGCCCTGCGCCATGCGACCACGCCCGGTGCGCCGGCTGGCGACGACCCCGGCAGCTGGAAGCGGCTGTTCGACTGGTGGGGCCAGCTGCTGCCCGAACAGGGGCAGGGCGCGCCGGAAGATGCCGTGCGCCGGTTCCGCGAACAGGCCGGCAGCTGGTACGGCACCATGCAGGAGGTCGCTGCGCGCTTCGCCGGCCGCGACGCCAGCAGCGCTGATGTGGCCCAAGCCTGGCGCGAGGCGGTGCAGGGGCAGGGCGACGGCATGCTGCAGTGGATGCTGCAAGGCGCTCGTGGCAGCACCCAGGCCGGCGCCGCCGTGCCCGAATTCGCTGCATGGCTGCAGCAGTTTCAGCTGCAGGCTGGCCCGTGGCTGCAGAGCCCGGCGTTCGGCCCCGGCCGTGAGCATCAGGCCCGCTGGCAGGCACTGCTGCGGGCGCAGGAGGAGTACCAGCAGCATTCGCGCGCCTACGTCGATCAGATCAAGCAGGCGCTGGACGAGGCCTTCGCGCTGTTCGAGCAGCGCCTGGCCGAGCACGAGCAGCCCGGCAGCCAGCTGACCAGCGCCCGCGCGATGTTCGACCTGTGGATCGAAGTGGCCGAGGAGGCCTACGCCAAGGTCGCCATGTCCGAGCCGTTCCAGCAGGTATATGCGTCGCTGGGCAACGCACAGATGCGCCTGCGCGCTGGCCTGCAGCGGGAGGTGGAACAGATGAGTGAACGGATCGGCTTGCCGACCCGCAGTGAGATGGACGCCGCACACCGCCGCATCGCCGAGCTGGAGCGCAGCCTGCGCCGCCTGCAGGCTCAGGTGGTGGCCATGGCCGGTGCGGGCGAGGTCGATCCGGTGGCACAGCCGGCGCCGGCGAAGGTGAAGCCGGTCGCGCGCAAGGCCGCGAAGAAGGCCGCGCCGGCAAAGAAGGCGGCTGCGAAAAAGGCGCCTGCGAAAAAGGCTGCACCAAAGGCAGCGCCCCGTACTTCCACGCGGACGCGTGACCGATGAAAGGACCGCTGGGCTTCAACGCCGATGACCTGATGCAGGAAACCCTGGCCATGCAGCGCAAGCTGATGGAAGGGCTGAAGCTGCTGCCGCAGGTGGAAGACGTGAACTATGGCGTGACCGCGCGCGAGGAAGTGTGGCGCGACGGCAAGGTGGTGCTGTACCGTTTCGTCGGCGAACAGGCACCGACCCGACGCACGCCGCTGCTGATCGTCTACGCGCTGGTCAACCGGCCGTACATGGTCGATCTGCAGGCCGACCGATCGCTGGTGCAGAAGCTGCTGGCGCTGGGCCAGGATGTTTACGTGCTGGACTGGGGCTACCCGGACCGCTCCGAACGCTTCCAGACCCTGGAGGACTACCTGCTGCGCTACATCGATGGCGCGGTGGATGCGCTGCGCGCGCGCAGCGGTGGTCCGGTGGACATGCTGGGCATCTGCCAGGGCGGCGTGTTCGCGCTGTGCTACGCCGCGCTGCGCCGGCAGAAGCTGGGCAAACTGATCACCATGGTCACCCCGGTCGATTTCCAGACGGCCGACAACATGCTTTCGCATTGGGCGCAGCAGGTGGATGTAGACCTGCTGGTCGACACGCTGGGCAACATCCCGGCTGATCTGATGAATGCCAGTTACCTGATGCTCAAGCCGTTCCGCCTGAACGTGCAGAAGTACGTGGGCCTGCTCGACATCCTCGATGACAGGGCCGCGCTGGAGGATTTCCTGCGCATGGAGAAGTGGATCTTCGATTCACCGGACCTGGCGGGCGAGGCGTTCCGCGACTTCATCAAGCAGTTCTACCAGGGCAACGGGCTGGTGAACGGCACGGTGCGGATTGGCGAGGAAGCGGTGGATCTGTCGCAGGTGACCCTGCCGGTGCTGAACATCTATGCCGAGCAGGACCATCTGGTGCCGCCGGACGCCTCGCGCGCGATGCGTGGACGCCTGGGCACCGAGGATTACACCGAGTCCAGTTTCCGTGGCGGCCATATCGGTATCTACGTGTCTGGTCGCGCGCAGCGCGAAGTGCCGGCCACGATCGATGGCTGGCTGAAGGCGCGCGACCTGTAGAGTCGAGCCATGCTCGACTGACCTGGGGGGATGATGATGTACCGGATTCTGTTGATTCTTGCGGCACTGCTGGCAGCGCCGCTTGCCCACGCCGCACCCAGTGCGGATGCACGGCGGGAGATCGCCCAGCTGATCTCCAGCCTGGACGGCTCCCAGTGCCGGTTCCAGCGCAATGGCAGCTGGTACGACGGCAGCGATGCGCGAGCGCATCTGCAGCGCAAGTACGACTACCTGTTGAAGAAAGACATGGTGGACAGCGCCGAGCAGTTCATCGAGCGCGCCGCCAGCCAGAGCAGCATGAGCGGCAAGCCCTATCGCATCCAGTGCCCGGGGCAGCCTGAACAGACCGCGGCCGCCTGGTTCGGCGCACGCCTGCAGGCCCTGCGCCACCGCACGCCGTAGACATGGGGGCGGTGTAGAGTCGAGCCATGCTCGACTGCCTTTTCCCGTAGCCCAGGAGAACCGCCATGAACACCACGCCGCGCACGCTGTCGCGTTCATTGAACGACCGCATGATTGCCGGCGTGATGGGCGGCATCGCCCACCGCTTCGGCTGGAACCCCACGCTGGTGCGGATCGTGTTCGTGCTGGTCTCGATCGGTTCGGCGGCCTTCCCCGGCATCCTGGTCTACCTGATCCTGTGGCTGCTGATGCCGAACGAGGCCGATTGAAGACTGCCCCGGAGCCCTGGCCGATCTGGCTGCGCGCGCTGCAGGTGTTGGGCGCGGTGTGGACGTCACCCAATTCCCTGCTCGGCGTGATCGGCGGCCTGGCCGGCGTGCTCGGCGGCGCGACATTGCGCTGGAGCGGGCGTGACTGCGCGCTGGTGTTCGACCGCTGGCCCTGGGGACCGGGCGGGGCGATCACGCTGGGCAACGTGATCCTGCACACCGGCCACGATCTGGGCATTTCCTGTCGCACCTATGCCCATCAGGCGGGGTGGGGCGTGGAGCCGCTGATCCGGTTGGATGACCACGAACGCGCGCACGTTTACCAATACATGGTGCTGGGGCCGCTGTACCTGCCGGTGTACCTGCTGTGCGGCGGAGTGAGTGTGCGCAATCCATTCGAGCGCGCGGCCGATCATTTCGCCCGGTTCGGGCGTGGCTGGTGGCCGTAGTTTCCAGCCAACGGCGCAGCCCCTCGTGGCTTGGTCGCGGAATATGTTTCATGTGATTGGGCCGGGCGGGGTGGGTTCGCGGGACACGCCGTAAACCCGTCCCTGGGGGCTCGATGGCGCCTTGCTCGCGTGCGCTGTCCTGCGCACACGGCAAGACCGGGGTTGGGCGTCCTGCCCAACCCGCCCGAGGAATGCCTCGGGCCCATGGCGCCAACGGTCCCGCGAACCCACCCCGCCCGACCCCTGACAGTTTCCGTGCGCGTCCAGCCACGGAGAAGAAAAAGAACAGCAGAAGCGGGTCGCGCGCTGCGCTTGCTCGCGAGCCGAGCCTGCGGTCGGTTTCGCGGACTGACCTGAAAGCAGCCGAGCGTGGGCTCGGCTCTACAAAAAGCGGCCAGCCAGGCTGCTTTTGCTTTTGATCTTCTTTTTTCTTTTCCGTGGGTGGCAGACGCAGCAGAAATCTGTCAGCGGCCGGGTGGGTGGGGCTGGCGGGGTATCCGCGGCATGGATGCCGCGGCTAAGCCCCCAGGGACGGGTTCACGGCGTCCCCGCCAGCCCCACCCACCCGGCCAGCCCACAGGAAACCGGCTTCCGCGATCATCCCAAACCACCCACGAGGGGCTGCGCCGTTCGCTGGAAATCCCCGATTCGTTAGCCGGAAGTTAAGGATCCGTAAGCATTCTGCTGCGATCCCGCAGTCATCTGCATGCAACCGATCGTCATTAGCCTTCGTGACGTTCCAGTCAGGTTCGACGCGGTAAGCTCTCCCTCGATGAGCTCGCAGCATCGCTCATCGAGTGCAGTACGCAGTAGCAATTTGGAGGAATACATCACATGGCAATCGTTCTTTATGTCGGTGGTAGCAAGGATGGCGAGAAGGGCGTGGTGCCCTACGGCTTCAGCAAATCCCGCGCCGACACCGCGCTGGGGCCGGAGTTCTACACGGAGCGGTTCATGGAACTGCAGGGTGTCGGCAAGGTCCGCCTGATGGCCCTGGAAGGCATGCGTGACGAGATCGTCATGCAGCGCGCCGCCCGCCACTACCGCTGACCTTCGCAACACGCGGCAGGGCGCGCCCACCATCGCGCGCCCGCGCCGGCATCCCAGCCCAGGGCCAGTCCGAGCCCTCTCTTCGCCAGGATGCCGGCGTCCACTCCGGCCCCGCCGCTGAACCTCGCCCCCTGTCAATGCCTTGTCCGGCTCCGTCGTGGATTGCCAGAATGGGGTCTTCCCGTAACGCGGCACAGACCTGAAGCAATGCACGACGCCAAGAACGCCCAGAGCGCGCTCGCCCAGCAGATCGCCCAGACCATCGCCGACGAGATCGGTGCCCAGTCCGCCCAGGTACGCGCCGCCGTCGGCCTGCTCGACGAGGGCGCCAGCGTTCCGTTCATCGCGCGCTACCGAAAGGAAGTGACCGGGGGCCTGGACGACACCCAGCTGCGCAACTTGGAAGTGCGCCTGACCTACCTGCGCGAACTGGAAGACCGGCGCGCGGCGGTGCTGGCCAGCATCGGCGAGCAGGGCAAGCTCAGCGACGAACTGCGCAACGACATCCTGACGGCCGATACCAAGAGCCGTCTGGAAGACCTGTACCTGCCGTACAAGCCCAAGCGCCGTACCCGCGCGCAGATCGCCCGCGAGGCCGGGCTGGAGCCGCTGGCCGATGGCCTGCTGGACGATCCGACGCAGGACCCGCAGGTGTTTGCTGCCAGCTTCGTCGACACCGACAAGGGCGTGGCCGATACCAAGGCCGCGCTGGAGGGCGCACGCGCGATCCTGATGGAGCGCTGGGGCGAAGATGCCGCACTGGTCGGTGAACTGCGCTCCTGGCTCGGCGAGGCCGGCGTGATCCGTGCCCGGGTGGCAGAGGGCAAGGAAACCGAAGGTGCCAAGTACCGCGACTATTTCGAGCATGCTGAGGCACTGGCGAAGATCCCGTCGCACCGCTTGCTGGCGCTGTTCCGCGCGCGCCGCGAGGAAATCCTGTTCCTGGAGCTGGACCCGGGCAGCGATGCCGAGGCCGGCCATCAGTACGCCGAGGGACGCGTGGCGCGCAAGGCAGGCATCGCCGACCAGGGCCGTGCCGCCGACCGCTGGCTGCTGGATGCCTGCCGCCTGACCTGGCGCGCCAAGCTGCACACCCATCTGCTGCTGGACCTGTTCAACCAGGCCCGCGAAAAGGCCGAAGCCGAAGCCATCGCGGTGTTCGGCGACAACCTGAAGGACCTGCTGCTGGCCGCACCGGCCGGCCCGAAGACCGTACTCGGCCTGGACCCGGGCATCCGTACCGGCTGCAAGATTGCCGTGGTCGATGCCACTGGCAAGCTGGTCGCCACCGACACTATCTACCCGCATGAGCCGCGTCGCCAGTGGGAGCAGTCGCTGCAGACGATCAAGCAGCTGTGCGCCAGGCACAACGTGGAACTGATCGCGATCGGCAACGGCACCGCCAGCCGCGAAACCGACAAGCTGGCCGGCGAAGCGATCAAGGCTGTCGCCAACCCGAAGCTGCAGAAGGTGGTGGTCAGTGAGGCCGGCGCCTCGGTGTACTCGGCCTCCGAGTTCGCGGCCAAGGAGTTCCCGGGGCTGGATGTGTCGCTGCGCGGTGCGGTGTCGATCGCGCGCCGCCTGCAGGACCCGCTGGCCGAGCTGGTCAAGATCGAGCCCAAGGCGATCGGCGTCGGCCAGTACCAGCACGACGTGGATCAGTACCGCCTGGCACGGGCGCTGGATGCGCGCGTGGAGGACTGCGTGAACGCGGTCGGCGTGTACGTGAACACCGCGTCGGCTGCGCTGCTGTCACGGGTGTCCGGCCTGTCGGCCACGGTGGCCGAGAACATCGTGCGCCATCGTGACGACAACGGCCCGTTCAAACGTCGCAAGGATCTGCTGAAGGTCGCGCGCCTGGGCGAGAAGACCTTCGAACAGTGCGCCGGCTTCCTGCGCATCGCCGACGGCGATCAGCCGCTGGATGCCTCGGCGGTGCACCCGGAAGCCTATCCGGTGGTCGAGCGCATCGTGGCCAGCACCGCACGTCCGATCAAGGCGCTGATCGGTGACGGCAGCTTCCTGCGTGGCCTGAAGGCCGAACAGTTCACCGATGCCACCTTCGGTGTGCCGACCGTGCGCGACATCCTCAAGGAACTGGAAAAGCCGGGCCGCGATCCGCGTCCGGAGTTCAAGGCGGCGCGTTTTGCCGAGGGCGTGGAGGACATCAAGGACCTGCGCGAAGGCATGGTGCTGGAAGGCGTGGTCAGCAACGTGGCCGCCTTCGGGGCCTTTGTCGATATCGGCGTGCACCAGGACGGCCTGATCCACATTTCGGCGCTCTCCGATACCTTCGTGAAGGACCCGCGCGACGTGGTCAAGGCCGGTGACATCGTCAAGGTGAAGGTGCTGGAGGTGGACGTGGCGCGCAAGCGCATCGCCCTGACCCGGCGCCTGGACGATACCCCGGGCCAGGCCACCAGCCGCCCGGGCCAGCGCGATGAGCGCGGCCAGGGCCAGGGGCCGCGCCGTGACGCGGGCGGCCAGAACCGTGGACCGAACCGCGGCCAGGGCGCTGGCGGCCGTCCCGCCCAGTCTGCGCCGCCGGCCAACAATGCCCTGGCCGAGGCCTTTGCCCGGGCGAAGCGCAGCTGAGGATCGTGCCCCCCGTCACGGTTGATCCGGGGCGGGGGACTTGTCGGTTTTCCCCGTGATTGCGCACACTTGCGCCTGAGGGGGGCCTTCGGCCTCCCCGCTGTCGCTGGGGAGGGCCATGACGCCAGCAGGAGCCGCCGTCTTCGTCGCAGGCTGCAGCGCTTCGCTGCGGTCGGCGCCTGCCCGTGCCGGCAGGGGACCGGAGTGATGGCGGGCCAGGGAAACAACGGTAACGGGCTGCTGGAGCGGCGCCTGCAGGAGCTGGCCGAAGAACGCCGCCGGCTGGCGATGATCATCGATGGCACCGCTGCGGGCACCTGGGAATGGAACGTGCAGACCGGCGAGATGCGGGTCAATGCGCGCTGGGCCGAGATCGTCGGCTACCGCCTGGAAGAACTGGAACCGATCTGCCAGAAGACCTTCCTGAAGCTGGTGCACCCGGATGACATCGCGTTGTCCGATGCAGCGCTGGATGAGCATTTTGAAGGGCGCGCCGACAACTACGCCTGCCTGCTGCGCATGCGCCACAAGAATGGCCACTGGATCTGGATCCAGGACCGTGGCCGGGTTTTTGAGTGGGATGGGCAGGGCAAACCGCTGTGGATGGCCGGTGCCCATGCCGATGTGACCGAGCTGCAGCAGGCCCGCCAGGATGCGGCCGAGACCCGCCAGCGCCTGCAGGCGGTGGTCGATGCCTCCGACGAGGTGGCGGTGATCGCCACCGATACCGATGGCACCATCACCCTGTTCAACACCGGCGCACAGCGCCTGCTCGGTTATACCGCGTCGGAGGTAGTCGGCCAGCGCCGCCTGGATGCCTTCCATGATCCGGCCGAACTGCAGGCCTGGTTGCAGCCGCTGGCCGATGCCGATGGCAATCTGCCCGGCGTCTTCGAGGCGCTGAGCGCGCGTGCGGACGGGCAGACCTACTCGCGGCAGTGGACGCTGCTGCGCAAGGATGGCCAGTCTCGCCAGGTGCGCCTGTCGATCAGCCGCATGGAGAGTGCCGATGGAGCGCGCATCGGCTACGTCGGCATGGCCATCGACATCACCGAGATCCTGCAGGCGCGCGCCGAAGCGCGGCTGTCGGCGGAGAAGTTCGCCGGGGCGTTCACCTCCGCCGCGCTGGGCATGGCACTGGTGTCGCTGGAAGGGCGCTGGCTGGACGTCAACGACGCGCTGTGCCGGATCCTGGGCTACCCGCGCGAAGAGCTGCTGCAGGTCGATTTCCAGCGGCTGACCCATCCCGACGACCTGCAGACCGATCTGGCCCTGGTGCAGGACCTGCTGGCCGGGCGACGCAGCCACTACCACCTGGAAAAGCGCTATCTCGACCGCGACGGACGCATCATCTGGGCGCGGCTGTCGGTGTCACTGGTGCGCAACGAGCACGGCGAACCGCTGCATTTCGTGTCGCAGATCCAGGACATCAGCGCCCAGCGCAGCAGCGAGCAGCGCCTGTTCGAGAGCGAGCAGCGCAGTCGTATCACGCTTGATGCGGTGGCCGATCTGGTGCTCAGTGTCAGCCTGGATGGCCGTATCGACTACGCCAATGCCGCCGCGGTGCGCACGCTGGCGGGCGACGGTGCACTGTCGCTGGCCGGGCACAAGGTGCAGGACGTGCTGGCGCTGACCACCGAGTACGCGCCGGGCTCGGTGCTGGATGTCTCGGTACTGCTGGACCCGGAAAGCAATGCCGTGGACCTGCATGCCGATCTGTTGCTTCGTCTCGGCACCGCCACGGTACCGGTGGACCTGACCCGCGCGTGGCTGCGCGATGACGAAGGCCATGTGCGTGGCGCGGTCTGGGTACTGCGCGACGACACCCAGCAGCGTGCGCGCCAGCGCGAAGCCCGCCACCTGGCCGAGATCGATCCGCTGACCGAGCTGAGCAACCGCCGTGGTTTCGAGGTTCACCTGCAGCAGGCCATCACCCGCGTCGAGCGCACCGGCCAGGCCGCCTCGTTGATGTACATCGACCTGGACCGCTTCAAGCCGGTCAATGACACCTGGGGCCATCTGGCCGGCGATGCCGTGCTGTGGGCGGTGGCCAGCGTGCTGCGCCACGGCGTGCGCGATTCGGACGTGGTGGCGCGGCTGGGCGGCGACGAGTTCGCGGTGATCCTGTCCGGGTGTACGCCGCGCCGCGCGGCCCGCATCGGTGCTGAACTACTGCACACCTTGGCATCGCTGTCGATTCCGTGGGACCGGGACCGCCTGCATGTGGGCGCCAGCATCGGTATCGCGCCATTGGCGGGTGGGATGAGCGTGGACCAGGCCGTGGCAGCGGCTGATGCCCAGTGCTACCGGGCCAAGGCGATGGGTCGCAACAACGTACAGGTGCAGGGCGAGGCCAGTGAGCTGCCGGGTGACGACATCGACCCGACCGAGAGCTGATCTCAGCCTGTGAGAGGACGTGCGCGAATACTGCGCGCACATCCACTCATGCAGGTGATCCCATGAAGGTCTGGAACCCGGTTGCGATGCGGGCCTACGCCCCGGCGATGGTTGGCTGGTGCCTCGCGCTGGCCGCCTGCCTGCGTGCGGAACAGCTGCGCGGCGATCTGCACGCGCAGGCCCTGCTGCCGGTACTGCAAGGTGGCGCGGTCGCCCTGCTGGTGTTCACGCTGTCCTGCATCGGTGCCACCAGCATCGTGCTGTGGCGGGCGGGCAGGAATGCGGTGGAGTGATGCACTGGACGGTCACCGCATCCGCCATGTCATGTTGCATCAGCGCAGTACTTCATCGTGCGTTGCACGCGTCTCATGAGCGAGGCTGGATTCAATGGAATCGTGGTGCAGGACATGACCCCAGGCAACCGGGCGATCGAAAGTGCGAGGTTGTGCCTGCGGCCTTTCACGGCGGCGGATGCCGATGAGGCATTCGCAGCGATCACGCCGGGGCTGACGCGCTACATGGCCTTCGAACCGCCGCCGTCGGAGGAGGCCTTCACTGCGGTCTGGCAGGCGTGGTTGCCCACCATCGCCGAGGGGACGGACATCACCTTTGTCATCCGCCGACGTGACGATGGCACCTTCCTTGGTCTGGCCGGCCTGCATCGAACCATGGACGACGAGCCCGAACTCGGCATCTGGATCGACGAAGCGATGCATGGGCAGGGCTACGGCCGGGAAGCCGTGGCGGCGGTGTGGTCGTGGGCTTCGGGGCGCCTGCGATGCGCGGCATTCCGCTATCCGGTCGCCGAGCAGAACGCGCCGAGTCGGCGTCTGGCCGAATCCCTGGGGGGCGTGCCCGTTGCGCGTGAGCAGGAAGTGAAGTACACGGCGATCGTCTATCGCATTCCTGCGCGTATGCCTGGAGTTGCGACGGACGTCGCGGAATCCGGCTAAAGCCCCGATCCCCATCGCCGATATCCCCTCTGGATCCCGCTCCAGTCACCCGCTGCAGGACCCCAGGCTGCCCCCGATGGGCGGTCCGCGCTGTGTGTTCCGCCGTTCCCTATGCCGATCGCACCCGCACCAGACGTTCTTGCCAGCCGCTCGAGGGGTGCCTGCCGGTACCTGTAGTCCCAAGCAACTGAAGTTGCCGCCGGGCATCCCGCCCGTCGGGTCGCAACCGCTTACCGGACACCGAGGATCAGACAATGCTCATTCCAGGCTTCACGGCGGGCGCGCAGGCGCCGGCCGAGCTGCATACCCGTTGGTCGCCGTGGCGCGCGCTGCTGGGCGCACTTGCTCCGCAGCAGCGCACCCGCACCGAGCCGGCGGCAACCGACCGCGCCGAACTTGAAGCCCAGGTCGCGGCGCTGCATCGCGTGCAGGCGGTCATCGAGTTCGCGCTCGACGGCACCATCCTGCAGGCCAATGACAATTTCCTGCAGGCGATGGGCTACCGGCTGGACGAGATCCAGGGCAAGCATCATTCCCTGTTCGTCGACCCCGAACAGGCGCGTAGCGCCGAATACCGCGACTTCTGGGCGCGGTTGGGGCGCGGCGAATATGACGCCGGACAGTACCGCCGCTTCGGCAAGGGGCAGCGCGAGATCTGGATCCAGGCATCGTACAACCCGGTGCTGGACCGCCAGGGGCGGCCGTACAAGGTGGTCAAGTTCGCCACCGACATCACCGCGCAGAAACTGCAGGCGGCCGATTCGGCCGGGCAGCTGGCCGCGATCGCCAAATCGCAGGCGGTGATCGAGTTCAGCATGGATGGGCGCATTCTCTCGGCCAACGAGAACTTCCTCGCCGTCACCGGCTACAGCCTGGATGAGGTGCGTGGACAGCACCACTCACTGTTCGTCGAGCCGGGCCATCGCAGCAGTGAGGAGTACCGCCGCTTCTGGGAGAAACTCGGACGCGGCGAATACGATGCCGGCCAGTATCGTCGCTTGGGCAAGGGCGGGCGCGAGGTATGGATCCAGGCCTCCTACAACCCCATCCTCGACCTCAACGGGAAGCCGTTCAAGGTCGTCAAGTACGCGACCGACATCACCGCGCAGGTGCATGAGAACCAGGCCATGCAGCGCGCGGTGGCGCAGACCCGGGAAGTGGTGGCGGCTGCCAAACAGGGCGATCTGACCCGGCGCGTCGCCATGGCCGACAAGCAGGGCTCGATCGCGGAGCTGTGCGAGGGCGTGAACGCGCTGGTCGAGGCGATGGCCGCCATCATTGGCCAGATCAAGTTCGCTGCCGACACCATTGCGGTCGGTGCCACCGAAATCGCGCAGGGCAACAGCGATCTGTCGCAGCGCACCGAACAGCAGGCCGCCTCGCTGGAGGAGACCGCTGTTTCGATGAAGGGCCTGGCCGAGACCGTGCAGCGCACCGCCACCAATGCCCGCCAGGCCAGCCAGCTGGCCGGTGGCGCGGCCGATGTCGCTGCGCGTGGCGGCAGCGTGGTGCATGAGGTGGTCGAGACAATGGCGGTGATCAATGCGTCGTCGCGGCGCATCGTCGACATCATCGGCGTGATCGATGGCATCGCCTTCCAGACCAATATCCTGGCGCTGAATGCAGCGGTGGAGGCCGCACGTGCCGGTGAACATGGCCGTGGCTTCGCCGTGGTCGCCACCGAGATCCGTGAGCTGTCGCAGCGTTCGGCCAGCGCAGCCAAGGAGATCAAGCATCTGATCGACGAGTCGGTTGCCAATGTGGGGGCCGGCACCGCCCAGGTCGAGAGCGCGGGCCGCACCATGGATGAAATCGTGACCAACGTCCGCCGGGTGAGCGACCTGATGACCGAGATCAGCACTGCCTCGCAGCAGCAGAGTGACGACATCCAGCAGATGAACCATGCCGTCGATCTGATCGACCAGGGCACCCAGCAGAACGCGGCGCTGGTCGAGGAGGCCTCGGCGGCGGCACGCAGCATGGAGGAACAGTCGGCGCAACTGCTGCAGACCGTGGCGAGCTTCCGTGTGCAGGGCGGGGGCGGCCATCCGCATGGGGTGGCCGCGCTGCACGCGGTCTAGGCGCGGCGTCCGGCAGTCGCTTCCCCGGACACCTCGGCCGGGGCGAGCTGCACGCAGTTGCGGCCGGCGTGCTTGGCCCGGTACAGGGCCTGGTCGGCGCGGTCGACCAGATCATCCGGCTCGCGCTGGTCGCTGGCGGACTGCCAGGCGACGCCGACGCTGATGGTCACATGGCCGTCCGGGGCGGGCAACGCCGCGTATTCGACAGCAGCACGCAATCGCTCGCCCAGATCCAGCGCATGCGAGGTGTCGGATGAGGGCAGGGCGGCGATGAACTCCTCGCCACCGTAGCGGGCCAGCAGGTCATCACCGCGCTGCAGGCAGCCGTCGAGGATCGCGGCAACGGCGCGCAGGCGGCGGTCACCTTCAGGGTGACCGTAGGTGTCATTGAGCCGCTTGAAGTGATCGATGTCGATCATCAGCACGGCCAGGCCCAGGCCTTGGCGGCGAGCGCGGCGGTGGGCCGCGCCAAGCGATTCATCGAAGCTGCGCCGGTTGCCCAGCCCGGTCAGCGGATCGCGCCGGGCCAGTGTTTCCAGCTCATCGCGCTGGCGCTGGATCTCGGCCTGGTTCAGCACGCTGCGCAGCGCATAGCCGAGCAGGGCGCCGATGAAGCCGACCGTGGCCAGGGTCGGCTGCAGGCGTGCGACCAGCAGCGCCACCATCATCAGCAGCAACGGCAGCATCAGTGGCACACCGGCATCGACGATGCGGCGCAGGTTGGGCGATACCTGTGCTGCAGGGCGGCGACGGTTGCTGCCGGCCATGATGGCCAGCAGTACGAACAGTCCGCTGATCAGCAGGTCGCCCCAGTTGCCGTCGGGCACCTGCGGCTGGTAGGTGTTGATGTAGAAGGCCAGCAGGAAGTAGCCCAGCGCGTAGATCGTCAGCGTCCGGAAAAAATCGCGGCGGTCCGGGTTGTCCTCGGCCAGGAAGCGGATCAGTGCGAAGCAGAACACCAGGCTGTTCTGCACGCTGCTCATGGTGTTCAGGCATTGCGTCCACAAGGCCGTGTTCAGCGGTGCCATCGCCCGCGTATGCCCGTAGTACAACAGCCACAGCAACGCGATGATCGCCAGGTCCACCGCACGGATGCAGCGGTTCCCGCCGCCCGGGCTGGCGGCCACGTAGGTCAGTGGAATCCGGTAGAACACGTACAGGATCAAGGATGACGCGGTCATCTGCGCAGGGTCGAGGCCGGCCACGTTGCGGTACAGCAGGGCCAGCAATGCAAGCGACAACAGGCCCACGGCAGCGCCCAGCGTCCGCCATTTGCAGGCGGCCTGGCTGTCACGTGCGCGCCGCACGCAGGCCAGTGCAGCCAGCAGTGGGGCGGTGATCAGCATCAGGTAGGAACCGACCGGGTCCTGGGGGCCGATCAAGGCAATGACGAGCGCGTGCGTGACCAGAAAAAACAGTGCAGCACGCAACGTCATGCATTCCCCCGCCCCCGGATCCGGCAGGATCACGATAGGCAGATGTACGTGAGGCTGGCAAGAAAAGTGTGCGCTGCGTCTAGTGACAACCTTGTCAGAAGTCGCAGTTGTATTTCACAGGGGTGACGCGACGGTGCCCTCAAGGTGGGCGTACATCCAGAAATTCCGCGGGCGGCCCCGCACCTTGCGATAGGCGTGCAGCAGTCCTTCGCGCTGCATGTCGAGGCGTTCCAGCACGGCGATCGAGCGGGCGTTGCTGTCCAGAACGGTCGCCTGGATGCGCGTCAGGGACCGTACCGCATGACCCCAGTCGAGCACCGCGCGTGCCGCCTGCGTGGCCAGCCCCTGTCCCTGCCAGTGCGGGTCGAGGTCATAGGCGAGCTCGCCGCGGCCATGCAGGAGGTCGATGCCGTTCAGGCCGAAGGTGCCGATCAGGCGGTCGCCGGCATCCACCAGTGCCCAGCGCTGGTCGGGGGACGTGGGCAGGTAACCGGCGATCAGCTGGCGCAATGCGGCTTCCGAGACCTCGTTCCAGCTGGTGTGTTCGATCACGCCCGGCAGAGACAGGTAGCGGGACCATGCGGCCGCATCATCCATCCGCAGGGCGCGCAGGCGTGCGGGCAGGGTGTCTGGAAGTGACGGCAGAAGTGACGCAGGCATGCCGGGCAGTGTGGGCATCCTGAGCCTGGAAAAGCAAAAGGCCAGGTCGAGGACCTGGCCTTTGATGCAGTGGTGCCGGTGAAAGGACTCGAACCTTCATGGGGTCACCCCCGGCTGATTTTGAGTCAGCTGCGTATACCATTCCGCCACACCGGCAGGCAGTATGCGAGTGTAACCGAGGTCGGCACGGCTTTCATAGAGGCAAGGCCAATCGGGGCGCTTCCTGTCGGCATCGGCTCTGTGATGGCTATACTGCGGCGGCTTGAATGCCTCCAGGAGCGGTAGCCGATGACAGTGTTGCAGGACCTGAGGGTGCTGGTGGTCGAGAACGACGAGATGAGTGCCGCACTGCTGCAGATGCAGCTGGTGCATGCCGGCGCGACCGTGGTCGGGTTGGCGGCGAGCGTGGATGAGGCACTGCGCCTGTTGAAGGAAAGCTCTCCAGACGTGGCTCTGCTCGACTACCGCCTGGCCCGGAACGAGACCAGTGAGCCGGTGGCTGCAGCGTTGTCGGCACGCGGCGTGCCGTTCGTACTGGCGACCGGGATGCTGGCCGAGCAGTTGCCGGCGTCGATGCTGACCGGCGTGCTGCTGGTCAAGCCGTACCTGTCGGCGGATCTGTGCCAGGCGCTGGTGCGTGCCGTGGGTCGCTCCCGGGTCAAGGCCTGAGACCTGCGTTTCAGCCAGCTTCCTCATACACGTAGCGGATGTCCTCACGGTCGTCGAGGATCCGGTACTGCTTGGCCAGATCATCCGGATCGGGATTGAGCCAGGCGTCCAGTTGCTCCCTGCGGATCGGCACCACGCCGCGGTCGTGGCCCGCAGCGGCGACGTCGTGCGGAGGGGTATCGGTGATCGTGGCGAATGACAGCAGGCGACCTTCCGGCCCTTCCCATTCCGCCCACAGGCAGGCCAGCAGCAGGTCACGCTGTGGATCGGGGCGGAACTCCAGTACCACGTCATCCTCCTTCTCGCCGGTGTCGAGCGTGCGCCCGGCGATGGCATGTCGGGGTACGTGTTCGTAGAACGCCTGTACCACCACCACGCCGTGGCGCAGGCCGAACGCGCCGCGCCAATAGCCTTCCAGGCTGTCTCGCCGCGCGTTGTAGGTGCCCGGATAAAGCACGTCGTTGCGCGCGGGCTTGTCCGGCAGTCGGCACTGGTAGCGCATCGGCTTGATCACGCGCTTGCCGCTCTCGCTGACCATCACCGGTGCGTAGGTGCCGGGGAAAATACGGTTGTCGCGCGGCAGCAACTGTACCCGGTGCAGGTCTTCCAGGCGGGACTGCGCGCGCTCGATGCGGTTGCCGGCCACGCGCAGGTCGTTGCGTGCCTTCTGGGTGGGGCGGGTCGCCAGGGTGGCGTTGGCGATATCGCGTCGTTCGCGCTGGCGCGCCAGCTCCGCTTCCAGGTCCTGGCGTTCCTGCGCATGCCATTGCTGGATCTTTGCAACGATGTCACGGCCCTGCTCGGTGCGCGCAGCGGCAAAGCCGTCGTCCATGGCCTTGGGCGTCTTCGGGCGCTTCTTGCCGGGATCGTGTGCGTACAGCTCCGCGAAATCTTCCAGCGACAGGATGGCGCCGAACTCGCGGACCAGCTTGGCGTAGTCGGCGCGGATCAGGGCGGAATAGCACATGGATGTTCTGCCGGCATGGGTCGCAGCGGCTGCGACGTGGATGCGGCAGGATAGCCCGACTTACAGGGAGATACCGCATGAACAATTCCGTCGCCTGCCAATTCCGCGAGGGCGTGCCCACGGTCGAGGACTACTGCCAGCTGCGTGTACTGGCGGGCCTCAGCGCCAAGAGCCAGGAGGCGGCAACGCGCGCACTGCCCAACACGCTGTTTGGTGTCTGTGCGTACCAGGGCAGCGAGCTGGTGGCGATGGGGCGCATCGTGGGTGATGGTGGTTGCCACCTGCAGGTCTGCGATATCGCCGTGCTGCCACGGCTGCAGGGACAGGGGCTGGGCAAGGAGGTG
Organism: Stenotrophomonas maltophilia; assembly: GCF_002138415.1. Lineage (NCBI taxonomy): Bacteria > Pseudomonadati > Pseudomonadota > Gammaproteobacteria > Lysobacterales > Lysobacteraceae > Stenotrophomonas > Stenotrophomonas maltophilia. The sequence goes on along the minus strand of NZ_CP015612.1, from coordinate 2,751,830 downwards.
ATGCGCCGCCTGGATGGCTGGATGCAGGCGAACCTGCCGCCGTCGGCGTACGTCAGCCTGCTTGCCGATGGTGAAGCGCATCGGTTGTACGCGCAGTTTGGTTTCGCGCCCACCGCGCCGGCATCGATCGGGATGTATCGCCGGTTCTGAGGTGTGGTCGAGGTGAGGCCATCCACGCATGGCGTGGATCTACTGGGCCAACCGGCCGCCGGATCCATCCCGGCCCTGCAGTAGATCCACGCCATGCGTGGATAGGGCCTTCCTAGGAATCGCAGGCAAAGAAAAACCCCGGCCGAAGCCGGGGTTTTAAAGAATTGGCGTCCCCACGGGGATTCGAACCCCGGTCGCCACCGTGAAAGGGTGATGTCCTAGGCCTCTAGACGATGGGGACGCACGAAAACTTCAAGTTGTAGATCCTTCGACGGCCTAATGTCGAAGTGGTGGAGCCAAGCGGGATCGAACCGCTGACCTCCTGCATGCCATGCAGGCGCTCTCCCAGCTGAGCTATGGCCCCATGAAACTCCGGATGATCTGCCGGGAGCAGAGTCCGTTTTGAAACTGGCGTCCCCACGGGGATTCGAACCCCGGTCGCCACCGTGAAAGGGTGATGTCCTAGGCCTCTAGACGATGGGGACGCACGAAAAACTTCAAGTTGTAGAACCTTCGACGGCCTAATGTCGAAAGTGGTGGAGCCAAGCGGGATCGAACCGCTGACCTCCTGCATGCCATGCAGGCGCTCTCCCAGCTGAGCTATGGCCCCGTGTTACCGAGCCGCCTATCATACCTGCGTGTTCACGTTTGTGGAAGTCTTTTTTGAACTTTTTTCGTTTCGGTTCAACCGCAGCCACGGGGGCAGGGGAACCGCAACGCCACAAGCTGAATGCCGGTAGGCGGTGAACAAAAAAGACCCGGTTATCGGCCGGGTCCTCGTTGTTCGTGATGAGTGGCGTCCCCACGGGGATTCGAACCCCGGTCGCCACCGTGAAAGGGTGATGTCCTAGGCCTCTAGACGATGGGGACGCAATTCTCATCAATGTTCTTTAGCGACCTTTCGACGGCCTAATGCCGAAAGATTGGTGGAGCCAAGCGGGATCGAACCGCTGACCTCCTGCATGCCATGCAGGCGCTCTCCCAGCTGAGCTATGGCCCCACGTCGCTGAGGAGCGAAATAATAGCCTTGCCCCAGGGGGTTGGCAAGCATTTGTTGCACTTTTCTTCACGTGCGCCGCAACGCCGATATCAGTCGCCCATGCCTATGCGTTGTCGTCGGTCAGTGCCGCCAGAATCGGGCACTGATCCAGCGAGCCGTGGCCGGGACAGGCGTCGACCAGCTGCGACAGCGCGGTGTGCATGCGCTGCAGTTCGGCCATCCGTTGCGCGATGTCCTGCAGGCGGGCCTGCGCGGTTTCGCGCACGCTGCCCATGTCCTGCTGATGGCGATCGCTGAGTGCGAGCAGTTCGCCGATTTCCTCCAGGCTGAAGCCCAGCGCCTTGGCGCGGCGGATGAAGCGCAGCCGGCGCAGGTCCGGCTCACCGAAGATGCGGTAGCCCCCGGCCGAGCGGGCCGCCGTCGGCAGCAGCTGCTGCCGCTCGTAGTAGCGCACCGTATCGATCGGCACGCCCGCCTGGCGGGCCAGTTGTCCAATGTTCATCGCGGATTCCTGCGGATGCTGCGGCCATTGTGAAGCCTTGAGTCTGGTCGAGGGTCAAGGCTTTACGCCGATGTGCGCATTCAGCGCACTTTGCAACTTTCTTCATAGCCCTGCCGCTGGACCAGTTTCTACCCTTCGCCTGAACCGGCCATTCGATGGCCTGCAACGAACCGAGGAGGTGGTCAGTGGATGGAATCAGGAACGAAGGATTCGTCGAGGTCGCGGTGGTCGAGTATCCCGGAGGCGACCCGTCCGCGGCGTCGGTGCTGGCGGAAATGGCCCACGTCGCCAATCGCCTCGCCCAGCAGCAGCGCCGACCGTTCAAGCGCGTACTGGTCACGCGCTGGATCGTACCGGCCAGCCAGACCGGCGTGCATCGCATTGCCGGTGCGGAAATGCTCGAAGCCGCCATTCCTGCGGTGATCGCGGTTCCCGGCCAGATCAGTCCCGGAACCTGCCTGCGTGCCGAAGAAGTCCTGCTGGACTGGCTGCGTGCCCACTACGACGGTGGCAGCCTGCTGGCCGCTGCCAGTGATGGGGTTGGTGTGCTGGCGCGTGCCGGCCTGCTGGCCGGGCGAACGGTCAGTGGACCCGATCTGGGGCGACATCCCGGATTGCAGGCGCAGGCGATGAGCTGGGTACCCAGTGAGCGTGCGCTGGTCGACGATGGCGATCTGCTGACGGTCGGTGGTTCGCAGGCCTGGCGTTTCCTGGGCCTGCGGCTGCTGTACCGGCTGCACGGGCAGGGGGTGGCGAGCGCGGTCGCGCAACAGCTGGGCATCACTGTGCCAGCGGGGATCCAGCAGGATCTGGAGCGTTTCAGTGCCAATTTCGCCCATGGTGATCGCGACGTGCTGAAGGCACAGCGGTGGCTGCATACCACTGCGGCGCGAGGCGCCACCCTGGCGGCGATCTGTGAGGTTTCCGGGTTGGAGCCGCGCACGCTGCAGCGACGTTTCCTCCGGGCCACCGGCCTGCGCCCGATCGAGTACTGCCAGCGGCTGCGCATTGCCAAGGCCCAGACCCTGCTGCAGCAGGGGGCAGGTATCGACGAAGTTGCCTGGGGCGTGGGCTATGCCGATCAGAGCGCTTTCCGGCGCCTGTTCCTTCGTATCGTGGGCATGACGCCGGCCAACTATCGTCGCCACGTCAGCAGCAAGCGGCGCGAGAGGCCTCTGATGCCCTCGGTCGCAGGCAGTCTGCGCGGGTTGCAGGCACCTTCTGCTGTGCAGTTGGGGCGAAGTGCCGCCTGATGCCTGATATCGGGCGTCGCTTGCAACCTGGGCGCGACGCTTCGACCATGCAGGCAGTGGACGATTGAACAGGTGGGCTGATGTCGAGTGTTGGACCGGTACCCATGCCGGTGGTGTTGATCCTCGTTTGCATGTTGCTGGCGGCGGCTGTCGCCCGTCTGTGGCCACACAGGAAAGACGAAAGACCGCTGCCATCGGCAGCAGGCATGGTGTTGGACATGCTGCTGATCGGCCTGTTGTGTGGCCGCCTCAGTTTTGTCGCCCTGAACTTCGCGCTCTATCGCGAGGCTCCCTGGAGCATTCTGCAGATCGCCGACGGTGGTTATCACCTGGTGGTGGTGCTGGTGGCAGGACTGGCATGGGGTTTGTGGCGCTTGCGGCCGTGGCCCACGCTGCGTATGCCGGTGCTGATCAGCGCTCTGATCGGCGTGCTGCTCTGGGCAGGTGGCGGCCAGTTGCTGTCGGCGTGGCAGGAGCGCCAGATGCCATTGCCGGTGCTACAGGTAACGGACCTTCAAGGCGGCGAGGTCGATCTGCAGCAGTTCCGGGGCAGGCCGCTGGTGCTGAATCTATGGGCCACATGGTGCGGACCCTGCCGTCGCGAAATGCCCGTGTTGGCGGCGGCACAGCAGGCACATGTCGATGTGCAGTTCGTGTTCCTCAATCAGGGTGAAACCCTGGATGAGGTCCAGGGTTTCCTCGCCAGCGAACGACTGGTGCTGGGCAACGTGTTGCTGGACGATGACGCTGCCGCTTCAACTGTGCTGGGCGTGCAGGCCTATCCTTCCACGCTCTTCTTCGATGCCGACGGGCGCCTGCGTGAACTGCACCTGGGCGAACTGACTGCGGCCGGTCTTGAACACAAACTGCGCCGGCTGCGGTAGCCTGCCCAGGCATCTCACTACGGAGTTCCCATGTTGTCGACTTCCATGCGCATCGCTCCGGCGGTGCTGTTGCTGCCGGTCATGCTGGCATTGGCCGCCTGCAGCCAGGCCCAGACCCCACCGGGCAAGACGGCCCCGGCAGCAACTGCTCCGGTTGCTGCGACCAAGGGCGACCGTCCTGCCGTGCTGAAGGGCATCGAAAAGCACGGTTTCGAGGTCGTTGCCGAGTTCGATGCGCCGGGCGGCCTGCGTGGCTTTGCCGGCGTGGTGGGTGGCCAGCAACCGGCCGCGGCCTACGTCACCGCCGATGGCAAGCACGTACTGGTGGGCAGCCTGTTTGACGCCGAGGGCAATGACGTCGCAGCCGAAGCCGTGGAGAAACTGGTCGCCGCGCCGATGTCGGCCAAGATGTGGACCAAGCTGGAAGCCAGTGCCTGGGTGCGTGACGGCAAGGCCGATGCACCGCGCGTGGTCTATACCTTCAGCGATGCCAACTGCCCCTACTGTCACAAGTTCTGGGAAGCAGCACGGCCGTGGGTCGATGCCGGCAAGGTGCAGCTGCGTCACATCATGGTCGGCGTCATCCGCGAGGACAGCCCGGCCAAGGCGGCGGCCATCCTCGCTGCACGTGACCCGAGCGCGGCGCTGCTGCAGAACGAACACGATTTTGATCGCGGTGGCATCAAGGCGCTGCCGAACATCAGCCGCGAGATCGCTGGCAAGCTCGACGCCAACCAGGTGTTGATGATCGAGATGGGCTTCCAGGGCACGCCGGGTATCCTGTTCCAGGACGCGCAGGGCCAGGTGCAGCGTCGCGCCGGCCTGCCGCAGGGCGCTGACCTGCAGACGGTGCTGGGCCCGCGCTGAGTCGCGCCTCTCATCGTGAATGACCCACGGGCCCGCATGGCAGCATGCGGGCCTGTTGCTTTCCGTGATCAGGATCGATGTGCGGCCTGCGCATCATCTGTTCGTCGTCACGTCTGAATAGTGACTGACATCAAGCCTCGCGCCTTGATTCCAATCAAGGCCAAAAACGACAGCTGAGCTAGCCTGTGACGCATGGAATACAGCGTCAATGCGCGATGGATGCCGCGCTCGCCAGGCTCTGATCGGGGCCGGTCGGCTCAGCCATTCACGACACTCTCACCCTGTGCTTGTTACCCAGACCGCTGCGGTCGCCACCTCTCTGGCAGTGCGGCCTTGATGGCGTCGACATCGGTACAGGCAGGGCAGTGTCACGGTCCTGTTGCCTGTCATGCGCAGGCTGTCCGGTGTCGTCGACGCAGTATCCGCATTTCCAGCAACGGCAGCGCGAGGCCGGGGTGGCACATGCGTGCGTCCCGTCAGCGCGAATCAAGTGTTCGTCCAGGGAGGATGCAATGCGCGTGGCGGTACTGAGTCTGGCCTGCTTGACCGCACTGGCGATCACGCCGGCGTATGCACAGACGGACGACAAGGAGGACGCGCAGGCACTGCGTCGTGAGATCGCAGCGATGCGGCAGGCGCTGGAGGGCATGCAGCTGCGGCTGGACCGTCTCGAACAGCGCGATGGAGCCGTTGGGCCTGCCACCGCGCAGGCGCCCGCGTCCGTGGTCGCGCCCGCCAGCTCTGCCCATCTGCTGCATCCCACCCAGGTGCCGGGCGTGGCACAACCCGTACTGCCGCAGCGCGAGTCGGTGGCCGATCCATCTACTGCTGCATCGCGTCCCGACAGTGCAGCTGGTCCGACCGATCCTGACCTGAAGGGCTTCTTCGCCATTCCCGGTACCGATACAGTGATCCGCATCGGCGGTTACGCCAAGCTGGATGCCATCGCAGATTCGCGTGCAGCGGGGGATGAGGATCAGTTCATTCCTTCGTCGATGCCGGTGGGTGGTCGTCATCGCGATGTTTCCAACTTCAACATCCATGCCAAGCAGACCCGCTTCAGCTTCGAGGCGCGTCGTCCGACCACGCACGGCAACCTGCGCTTCTACCTGGAGAATGACTTCTTCGGCAGCAGTGACGGCTACGAATTCCGCCTGCGCCATGCCTATGGCCAGCTGGGCAATACCTACGCCGGTTACGGCTACTCCAGCTTCATGGATCCGGACAGCCTGCCTGACACATTGGACTTCGCAGGGCCCGGTGGTGCCGGCTACCTGTTGGTGGCGGGCATTCACCACAGCTTCGCGATGGGCAAGGGCAACACCCTGACCATCGCCGCCGAAGATCCAAAGACCGAACTGGCTGGTGCCAGCGATGAGCGGGCTGCGGTGAATCGGCTGCCTGATGTGACGGTGACGGCGCGCATGGAGCGCGACTGGGGCCACATGCAGCTTGGCGCAGTGGCACGCAGTCTGGCCTATGACGGCGATGGAGAGCGCGACCGGCGCATGGCCGGCGGCCTGCAGCTGAGTGGCTCGGCATCGGTGGGCGAGCGTGACCTGCTGCTGTTCGGTGCGCTGGGTGGTCGCGGTCTCAGCCGCTACACCGCCGACCTGACCGGCTCCGGACTGGACGCGGTGGTCGGTGCCGATGGCCGCCTTGATGCACTGGATCTGCACGGCGGCTTCGTCGGCTACACCCATTACTGGTCCGGGCTGTGGCGTTCGAACCTGATCTTCGGCCAGCTGACCCTGGAGCGGAACGCCGCACTGGCGGCCGAGGCCTTCCGGCAGAGCCGCTACGGCGTGTTCAACCTGATCTGGAGCCCGGCGCCCTCGTGGACGATGGGCATGGAGCTGCTGTACGGCCGCCTGGAACAGCAGGGCGGTGCGCGCGGCGACACGGTCCGGGTGCAGGGCAGCCTGCAATACAACTTCATCAAATAGGCGCCAGCGGTCGTACGCCAGCGTAACCCGTCCCCATGCCCGGCTGCACCGGGCTCATGCCAGTACAGGAGATTGTCATGGCAGAAGCAAAGAAAATCGGGGTGGTCGGAGCCACCTTCCTCGTCGCCGGCAACATGATGGGCTCAGGCGTGTTCCTGCTGCCATCCAGCCTGGCCAAGATCGGTACCGCCTCGATCTGGGGCTGGCTGATCACCACCGCGGGCGCGCTGCTGCTGGCCTTCGTGTTCGCCAAGCTGGGCAAGCTGGCCCCCAAGGCGGGTGGCCCCTATGCCTATGCGCGTGACTGGTTCGGGCCCTACATGGGCTTCCAGACCAATACCATCTACTGGTTCGCCAACTGGATCGGCAACGTCGCCATCCCGATCGCGGCGGTGGGCTACTTCAGCTACTTCTTCCCGATCCTGTCCGAGCCGCTGGTGCGCTGCATCGCGGTGCTGGTGCTGGTGTGGGCGCTGAGCTTCGCCAACATGATCGGGCCGGCCTTCGTCAGCCGGGTGCAGACGGTCACCACCAGCTTCGCGCTGGTTCCGATCCTGGGCATCGCCATCTTCGGCTGGTTCTTCTTCGATGCCGACATCTTCAAGGGCGCCTACAACGTGTCCGGTGAGTCCAACTTCGGCGCAATCTCCAGCGCTGCGGCACTGACCCTGTGGGCCTTCATCGGCGTCGAATCCGCTTCGGTCACTGCCGGCGTGGTGGAGAATCCGGAAAAGAACGTGGCCCGCGCCACCCTGGCCGGTGTGTTCCTGGCCGCCATCGCTTACATCGCCAGCTCCTCGGTGATCATGGGCATGGTGCCCAATGGCGAGCTGCAGACGTCCGATGCGCCGTTCGCGCTGGCCGCGGCCAAGGCGGTGGGCGGTTGGGGCGGTGCGCTGGTCAGCCTGTGCGCCTTCATCGGCGCAGCCGGTTCGCTGGGCGGCTGGATCCTGCTGACCGCGCAGAGTGCCAAGGCGGCCTCCGATGACGGTCTGTTCCCGAGCATCTTCAGCAAGACCAACAAGGATGACGTGCCGGTCAAGGGCGTGCTGATCGTAGCAGTGCTGATGACCCTGGCGGTGCTGGTCACCTCCACCTCGGAAACCGCGTCGGCACAGTTCGACGTCATCACGTCGGCGGCGGTGGTGCTGACCCTGCTGCCCTACATCTATTCGTGCGTGGCCTGCTACTTCGTGGTCGAGCGTTCGCACACCCTGGTTCACACCGGTGCGTTCTGGACGCTCACCAGCCTGACCGTCGTGTACTGCCTGTGGGCGATCTACGGCTCGTCGGGAACCATCGTGCAGTACGCCTTCCTGTTCGTGCTGTTCATCACCGTGTTCTATCCCTTCTTCAGCGAGGAGCGCCGCCAGCAGCGGCAGCGCGCCCGCGAGGCCTCGGCGATCAGCGCCGGCGCCCAGCGTTCCTGAGTTCGACAAGGAGAATCAACGTGTACTTCAAGTCCCTGGACTATCCGGTCATTGTCATCGACAACGACTACGAGTCGCCGCGCATCGGCGGCATCCTGATCCGCGCCCTGGTGGAAGAATTGCGCAGCAACGACCAGCGCGTGCTGTGCGGTCTGAACCTGGATGATGCCCGCGCCGGTACCCGCACCTACGTGGCGGCCTCGGCAGTGCTGATCTCGATTGATGGCAGTGAAGAGGTGGATGGCGAGTTCCAGCGCCTGACTGCCTTCCTGCGCGAACAGAGTGCGCGCCGCGCCAATCTGCCGGTGTTCCTGTACGGCGAGCGCCGCACCATCGAGAAGGTGCCGAGCAAGCTGCTCAAGTACATCCACGGCTTCATCTTCCTGTTTGAAGACACCAAGAGCTTCATCTCGCGGCAGGTGATGCGCGCGGCCGAAGACTACATGAAGAACCTGCTGCCGCCGTTCTTCAAGGCGCTGATCCATCATGCGGCCGAGTCGAACTACTCCTGGCACACGCCGGGCCATGCCGGCGGCGTGGCGTTCACCAAGTCGCCGGTCGGCCGCGCATTCCATCAGTTCTACGGCGAGAACACCCTGCGCAGCGATCTGTCGATCTCGGTGCCGGAGCTGGGCTCGCTGCTCGATCACACCGGCCCGATCAAGGACGCCGAGAACGAAGCCGCGCGCAACTTCGGTGCCGACCATACGTTCTTCGTCACCAATGGCACCTCCACCGCCAACAAGATCGTCTGGCATGGCACGGTAGCCCGCGGCGACGTGGTGTTCGTCGATCGCAACTGCCACAAGTCGCTGCTGCACGCGCTGATCATGACCGGCGCGGTGCCGGTGTACTTCACCCCCAGCCGCAACGCGCACGGCATCATCGGCCCGATCAGCCTGGACCAGTTCACGCCGGAGTCACTGCAGCAGCGCATCGCTGCCAACCCGCTGGCCAGCCAGGCCTACAAGGCCGGCTCCAAGCCGCGCATCGCGGTGGTCACCAACTCGACCTACGATGGCCTGTGCTACAACGCCGAGAAGATCGCCGACGAGATCGGCAGCGCGGTCGACTTCCTGCACTTCGACGAAGCCTGGTACGCCTACGCCGCGTTCCATCCGTTCTACGAGAACCACTACGGCATGGCCAAGGGCAAGCCGCGCGAGCAGGATGCGATCATCTTCACCACGCATTCCACGCACAAGCTGCTGGCCGCGTTCTCGCAGGCGTCGATGATCCACGTGCGCAACTCGGCGCAGCGCAACCTGGATGCCGAACGCTTCAACGAGTCGTTCATGATGCACACCTCGACCAGCCCGCACTACGGGGTGATCGCAGCCTGTGACGTGGCCTCGAAGATGATGGAGGGCGATGCCGGCCGTTCGCTGGTTCAGGAAATGCACGACGAGGCCATCGCCTTCCGCCGCGCAATGCTGCACGTCCGCGATGACCTGGGCCGCGATGACTGGTGGTTCAGCGTGTGGCAGCCCACCAAGGTCGAGCGCAGCCTGGACAAGGGCGATACGCCGGCACCGCTGGTGGCCAAGCGCGAGGAGTGGTACCTGCAGCCGGATGCGCATTGGCACGGCTTCGAGAACCTGGTCGACGACTACGTGCTGATCGATCCGATCAAGGTGACCCTGCTGACCCCGGGCCTGGCGATGGACGGCAGCATGGGCAAGCTGGGCATCCCGGCGGCAGTGCTGAGCAAGTTCCTGTGGGGCCGCGGCATCACCGTGGAGAAGACCAACCTGTACTCGGTGCTGTTCCTGTTCTCGATGGGCATCACCAAGGGCAAGTGGAGCACCCTGGTCACCGAGCTGATGGCGTTCAAGGAGCTGTACGACCGCAATGCGCCGCTGAGCCAGGCACTGCCGACGCTGGCCGCCGACTATCCGAATGCCTACGCCGGTTGGGGCCTGCGCGACCTGTGCGACGCGCTGCACGCGTTCAACCAGGAATTTGCCGTGGCCAAGGTGATGCGCGAAATGTACGTGGATCTGCCGACGCCGGTGATGACCCCGGCCGATGCCTACAACCACCTGGTCAAGGGCGAGATCGAACGGGTCGACATCGAGCAGATCAGCGGCCGCATTGCGGCGACCATGCTGGTGCCGTACCCGCCCGGCATCCCGACCATCATGCCGGGCGAGCGTTTCGGCGACAGCGACGAGCCGATCATCCAGTCGCTGCGCATCGCCCGCGAGCAGAACGCCCGTTTCCCGGGCTTCGAATCGGACGTGCATGGGCTCATCATCGAGCAGGAGGGGGATGCGGTGTCGTACAAGGTGGAGGTGCTGAAGGCCTGACCCGCAACGGTCGGCCCTTCGGCGAACGATGGATACCGCGCGCGAGCAACGCATCCTGAAATTCTCGATCGGGGTCACCCTTGCGGTGAGCGCGGTCGGCTTCATCGGTGGCCTGCTGGTGGGATCGCAGGCCATCCTGTTCGACGGCGTGTACAGCCTGGTCGACGTCGCCCTGACCCTGGTGTCGTTGTCGGTGCTGCGGCTGGTGGCGCGGGAGCAGAGCCCGCGCTTCCAGTACGGCTACTGGCACCTGGAGCCGATGGTCGAGGCGCTGGGCGGTGTGATCCTGTCGCTGGCCTGCGTGTATGCGCTGGCCAACGCCGTGATCGGATTGACCACGGGCGGGCACGAGGTGAAGTTCGGGCCCGCGCTGTGGTGGGCGGCACTGCTGAGTGCCAGCAATCTGGCGATGGCGGCATTTGTCGCACAGCGTGCGCGGCACCTGCGCTCCGCCCTGTTGTGGCTGGACGTGCGCGGCTGGCTGCTGGGCGGATTGATGAGCCTGGCGGTGGTGCTGGCCTTCGTGCTGGCGCTGATCCTGCACGGCGGTGAGTGGCACCACTGGGTGCCGTACCTGGATTCAATCGTGCTGGCGTTGATCAGCCTGGCGGTCTTGCCGGTGCCGGCGCGCAGCGCGTGGAAGGCCATGCGGGAAGTGCTGCAGGTGGCACCGGATGATCTGGACCGGCGCGTGCAGCAGGTGATGCAGGCGTTCGTGACCGAGCGCGGCTATGCCGGTTTCACCAGCCACGTGGCGAAGATGGGGCGGATGCGCTTCATCGAGATCCACGTGTTGGCTGACCCGACCACGCCGATGGGGTCGGTGGGCGAAGTCGATGCGATGCGCGATGAGATCGCGGTGCGGCTGGACGCGCGCGGCAGCACATTCTGGTTGACCATCGATTTCACCGCAGACCCGGCGTGGACGTGACCTTGAATCTGTAGAGCCCATGCTCGGCTGCTCCACGCGAACGGTAGCCGAGCATGGGCTCGGCTCTACAAGCGGGCGCGATCGTTGCGCATGGCGGACCACTCTGTTGCGCCAGTTCCATTTGACCTCAACCGGAGTTGAGGTCGCAGAGTGCCTCGTATCCCCCACGAGGCATGCGGCATGAACCTGCTGACCACCCCGGACCTCAGCCATGGCCTGCTGGAGCTTTTCAATCCTCCCGGTCTCTACGACCCTTCCGGCAACGGGTACTCACACGTGGCCGTGGTGCGGTTGCCGGCGCGGGTGATCCATATCGCCGGGCAGGGCGGGGAGGATGCCGATGGCCATCTCTCCCCCGGTTTCGAGGAACAGGTCGGGCAGGCACTGGACAACCTGCAGATTGCATTGCGTTCGGCGCAGGCCAGCCTGGCCGATGTCGCACGGTTGCGTATCCTGGTGGTCGACCACGACGAGGACCGGCTGGGCATCATCGCTCATCAGGTGCGGCGGCGCTGGCCGAACCGTGCGGCGCCCACCTGCACGCTGATCCCGGTGCCGCGGCTGGCGCTGGACGGCATGCTGTTCGAGATCGAGGCGGAGGCCTATGCCGCCTAGCGCAGGTAGTACTCCACCGGTACCACCAGCTCCTGCGGTGCCTTCATTTCCACGGGAATGGGCGGCAGCGGCTGTGCACGACGGAAGGTCTGCAGCGCTGCGTCATTCAGCGTCGGCTGGCCACTGGACTGCTCCAGCCGCAGGGCCAGCAGGCGGCCCTCGCGGTCGATGCTGGCCCTGACCCAGGCGGTGCCCTGCTGCCGGCGCGAGCGCGCGGCGGCAGGGTAGTAGCGATAGCGCTCCAGCCGCGCCATCAGGCGGGCTTCCCACTGGTCGCTGGCGGCGCCGGCCTGGAAGTCCGCCGGTGGCGCGTCCGGAGCGGGCGGCGCGGCCGTGATCGATGCCGGTGCGGGACTTGCATCGGTCGCGGCCGCAGGCGGGGCGACCGGCAGCGGCTTTCGACCCGTCCCGCTCGTTTCGCTGGCGGCCAACTCGCCCTCGCGCGCGGCGGTGGGTTTCGGTGGCGGGGGCGACTTTGTCGGCTGCGACGCACGCGCCTGCTGCGCCTGGCTGGGGGTATCGGCCTGGCGCTCCTCGACCGGCTGCGGCGGCGTGGCCGGTGCCAGCAGGCGCAGGCTGATGCGCACGTCCTGCTCCGGTGGCGGGAGCATGGGCGGCGTCGCGACCCAATGCAACAGCAGCAGCAAGGGCAGCAGATGAAGGCCGATGGTGATGGCAATCGCCTGCCAGTGTTGGCCGCGTTCACTCATCGCCCAGCACCCACAGCAGATCGGCATCAATCGCATCGACGGTTTCACCCGGCGAGGCCAACGCGATCACCAGCGCAGGCGTACCCGGTGAAAGGTAGCCCGGTACCCCGGTGCCGCGCAGTACATGCCAGCGACCCGCGACCAGCAGCGCCGGCGCGGGCGCATCAAACAGCACCTGCGCCATGCGCGTGTCGCGGGCCTGCTGCACGGCCAGCATCCCTTCCAGCATCGGTGCCGCGTCTGTGTGCTGGGCCAGCACCACCGCCGACAGGCGCTGGCGGGCAGCGGCCACCGGGAAACGCACCGCCTCGCTGGAGGCGAGCAGCGCGTTGACCTCGGCACGCGATAGGTTGCCGCCGAACAGCGGCGTGCCTGCATCGGCAGCATCCCGTACCAGCCCGCCATACGCGGCCCACGGCCAGCGCGTGTCCCAGTCCAGCAGTTCCTGCAGGCGTGCACCTTCGGCCTGGTTGCCCTTGGCCAGCCAGCGCTGCACCCGCTGCAGGCGTGGCTGGCGCTCACTGGCGATCATTTCCAGCACCAGTGAACCCTGCGGGCGCTGCCGCTGCAGGGCCTGCAGCAGCCAGCGCTGGGCGGCGTGGTCTCCGGCGAGGTCATGGCGTTCACCCAGCAGCAGCCGCTGGGCATCCGCCGCACGCGTCACGAATGCGGCTTCGTCCAGGCGCTGGCCGGTGTCCAGGTCGATCACCGTGCCAGGCATCGGCTGCGCGCTGGCCGCGCCCGCCAGGGCCAGCAGGCACAGCGGCAGCCAGCGGCGGCTAGAACGCCACATTGACGCCCATCGAGACGGTACGGCCACGGCCGTTGCCGCGGTCCAGGATCGGGCTGAAGATGCTGTCGATCGAGGCATTGTTGTCATAGGCCTTGTTCTGCAGGTTTTCGATGTTCAGCCACAGCGTGGTGTTGGGCTGGGGCTTGAAGCTGGCGTAGAAGTCGAGCAGTACACCGGTACCGCCGGTCTTGCGGGTCTGGAAGAAGTCGTAGCCTTCCTCGGTCGGGCCGGAGTACTCGGCACGCAGGCCGGCCTGCACGCGCTGCTGCCACCAGCGGCCGCCCACGTCCAGTGTCCAGTAGCGATCGGGCAGGGCGGTGATGTCTTCCAGGTTGACGAACTCGATGGCCGGCGCACTGGTGCGCGAGCGGGTCCAGCTCAGTGTGGCGTGGTAGTGCTCGCTGGCGTAGTGCGCTTCCAGTTCGATACCGCGCATGCGCACCACGCCCGGGTGGTTCATCCAGCGCGTGGTGGTGCTGAAATCGTCCACGTCCAGCGCATCGGTCCAGGCAGTGAGCTGGGGATCGCTGTCGATCGGTACCACGAACGGCTCCACTTCAGGCGGATGCACGATCAGCAGGTATTGCGGCTTGATGTAGTCGCGGATGCGGTTGTCGAAGCGGGTGACGCGCAGCTGGGCCAGGTCGCCGTCAACCAGCAGCGAGTCGGTGCTGAGGTTGGCGCCGAACTGCAGGTTGCGCGAGCGCTCACGGCGCAGGAACGGGTTGGCGCCCACGCCGTCGGCATCGCTCATGCCTTCCAGCGGGATTTTCTCGAAGAACATCTCCTGCACGCGCGGCGGCCGCGATGTGCGCGAGGCTTCGGCGAACAGCTGCAGCCAGTCGGTGGCCTGCCACGAAACCGCCAGGCTGGGGCTGAGCGCGTGCTGGGTGCGGCGCACGTCGATGCCGCCGCCGTTGATCTCCGCGCACTGGCCGGGGACATCCGAGCACACCGGGACGTGGCCACGGATGCCATAGCGATCCTGGCGCAGGCCTGCGGTCAGCGCGTAGACGTCGTACTGCAGTTCCAGCGTGCTGAACACACTGTCCAGCTGGCTGCGACCCTGCGGGTTGGCGCCGCGCAGGGTCGGGGTGTCGGCCACGTAGATGTCCGACTGGTGCTTGATGCCGGTGTTCCAGCGCGCCTGCAGCGCACCGATATCGAAGTGGCTGGTGTTGTCCACGGTCCAGCTGCTCAGGCTGCTGTGGGTGCGGCGGCCGATGTAGCTCGAATCCTCTACCGGCGGATAGAACAGCCGGGTCTTGTTGCCGGCGAAGGTCGCGCGCAGATCGATCCACGGCGAGTAGGGCGTGTAGTGGTAACTGACGCGCTGGTTGCGCGCGGAAATCTGCCACGGGTAGTTGTGGTAGAAGTCGTTTTCGTAACGCATGTGGCTCAGGTCCAGTCGATGCTGGTCACTGGGCTGCAGGCGCGCTTTCAACAGCCAGCTGCTGGGCTGCTGGCTGCCGGGGTCGGCACTGTTCTTCTGCCCGCGGGCGGTGGCGTACTCGTTGCTGCGGCTGCTGCTGGCGGCGGCCAGCAGGCCGAACTGGCGGTCACCGCCGTCCTCGCTGTGACGCCACGCACCGGCGAAGGTGCGGCCGCTGCCATAGCCGTTGTTGCCATGGCGATAGCCCGCTCGCAGGCCCCAGTCGCGCCCCTCACCGAGCAGGTCGTCGATATCCAGCGTACGGAAGTTGGCACTGCCAGCCAGCGTACCGGCGCCATCTCCGCCGGCGACCGCGCCGCGCTGCACGTCCACGCCGGCCAGCAGGAAGGGATCGACATAGGCGAACGGACCGCCCGAGCCATGCCCGGCATTGTTGCGGAAGGTCTGGGTGACACCATCGATCATGGTGTTGACCCGGCCGGCACCGGTCATGCCGCGGATGTTGACCTGCAGGCCCGGCTGGCTGCGCGAATGGAAGCTGTGGGTGCCGGGCATCGAGCGCAGCAGGCTGTTGCCTTCCTGGCGTTCGGCCATCGCCACGCGCTCGCTGCCGACCGAGGGCGCAAAGCCATCGCGGGTGGCCGGTACGTATTGGCTGGCACCGGCACCCGGTGCCTGGCCGTGCGCGGTAGTGCCCTGCACCCGCAGCGGGCCGGTGCGGCGGCTGCCATCGGCGCGTTCGGCCGGCGCCGGTTCCAGGGCGGCACGACGCGCATCCACGAAGCGCGGGCGCAGGCCGCTGCCCGCCAGCAGGCGCGTCAGGGCCTGCGCATCGTCGAAGTCACCGCGCAGAGCAGGCGCCGAATGACCGGCAGGCAGCGCCGCGCCGATCACCAGATCGACACCGGTCAGCCGGCTGTAGGCGTCCAGGGCGGCGGCCAGTGGCTGGGCGTGCAGATCGTAGCTTCGAGTGGCGGCCTGCGCGTGGGCGCTGTTTGGCAGCAGTGGAACGGTGCTGGCGCAGGCCAGCGACAGTGCGAGGACAAGGGGGCGGGGGCACAGCATCGGGGGCTCCAGGGGCTGACGCAAAGCGTCGTCATCCTGGGTAGACGCAGTGGTGCGTCCAATGTCAGGGTGCATCGCGCTGCTCCTCGCGCGGCGGCAACCACACCTGCATGCCCGCGCCGATACGCAGCACACGCACATGCAGCTGCGCGGCGAGCTGGTCGCGGTTGCTGGCGGCACCATCTGCATTGCCCAGCAGGGTGACCGGCCATTGGCGAAGCCGTGCACCGACGATCCAGGTATGTCCGCCATGCCAACGGTCCAGCCCCTGGGTGACGTCGGCCAGCGGGGCCGAAACCCAGTGCAGGCGCCGTTCGCGCCACGCCAGGGTGCCGCCGTCTGCGGGATGTGCTGCAGCAGTCGCTTGTCCGTTGAAGCGTATCTGCTGCCCCTCGCTGGCCTGCACGCTGGCGGTACCGCTCTCTACGCGGACGCTGTGCTCGGTGACCGTGACCACGCTGTTGTCGCCCTGTACGGCCAGATCAAACGCGGTTCCCAGCGCAGTGACCGTGCCCTGTGGGGTGTGTACCTGGAATGGCCGGCCGGCATCCGCGGCGACCTTGAACCAGGCTTGCCCCCGCTGCAGCTGCAACTGGCGGCGCTGTGCATCGACGCGCACATGTACTTCGCTGCCTGGTGACAGCAGGACATGCGAACCATCGGGCAGGGCTTCGTCACGGATCTCACCGGCGGCAGTGCGCAGTACCTGCGCGGCGGGTGGCGAAGCGGTGCGGCTGTACAGGCCGAGCGCGCACAGCAGCAGTACCGCAATGCCGGCCTCGCCCAGGCGCCGTCGCTGCCGCCGTTGCTGTTGCCGTTGCAGGCTGGGCAAGGTTGCACCGGCCTGCCACAGCTGCTGCAGATGCTGGTATTGCGCAACATGGCGCGGATCGGCCTGGCACCACTGGTCGAACGCGTTCTCGTCGCGGGTGCCATCGTGTCCATCCAGCCACCAGCGGGCGGCTTCGCGTGCGATCGCGTCCTGGCTCATGCACCCGGCACCTGCTGCAGGGCGACGAGGGCGCGCAGCAGATGGCCGTGCGCGGTCTGTCGGCTGATGCCCAGCTGGCGGCCGATCTCGGCCAAGGCCATCTGTTCCACACGTGCCAGCAGGAACACTTGGCGCGAGCGCGGTGGCAGCGCGGCGATGATCGCATCGAGATGGCGCAGCTGTTCGGCGTCGAGCAGGCGCTGCTCCGGCAGCGGTGCAGGATCGACGAAAGCGTGCAGCTGCGCCTCGTCCAGCGCTTCCTCACGACGGCGCTGACGTTGCCGGAAGTGATCGGCGATCAGGTTGTGGGCAACGCGGTACAGATACGCGCGGCCATTGCTCAGCAGGCCGCTGGTGGCGACTTTGACGACACGCAGCCAGGTTTCCTGGACGACGTCATCGGCGTCGCTGCGTTGCGGGAGTTTGCGGCGGACATGGGCGTGCAGCGGCCGGTAATGGGCCGCACACAGCTGCGCGACATCCGTCGGTTCGACAGGCGTGGACACGGGGCGGGCGACAACTGGGAAAGGGAACAGCCCGCGGCGGCAAGGGCAGCGGCTGCACCTTACAGCAAAAGAGAATCATTTGCATCAACGGGGCGAGCGGCGAACGCTGCACAACCAGTCGCGGGGGTCACCGTGGTGGGTAATCGCAGTGGATCTGCAGCGCTTCGGTGGGGTTGTGATGCAGCTCGAAGCCGCAGTCCTGCAGGCTGCGCTTCGCTCGTGCGACCAGCTCGGCATACCGGGCGACGCGGCGGTGCTGCCAGCGCGGTGGGGTGAATACGCCCAGGGGCAGCAAGCGCAGCCGCTTGCCGTGGAGTACCAGTGAGACATCGACATGACGGCCATCGATGTCGTGGCCGTTGGCGCCGAAGATGGCGTCGATTTCATCGCGGCGCTGCGGGTAGCAGGTGCGGAACACCGCAATGCCGATCCGTCGCACCACGCGGCGGAAGCCACCGAGACGGCTGTGGCTGGGTTCGAAGCCACGGGTGAGCAGCAGGCGCAGCCCGGTAGGCAGCAGAGCCTGCGCGTCGAGCAGGCATTGCAGTGCCTCTTCTTCCAGTTGGATGCGGGTGGAGGGCCAGCGCGGGGCGATGAGCAGTCCGTGGTGGCTGCCGCGTTGCAGGGTCAACATCGGTGAAGCTTCGCACGCGGCCGAACAGCCGGGGTAGTGCCGGCCGCTGGCCGGCAAACCTGTTCTCCCGTCGGGTACCGGCCAGCGGCCGGCACTACCGTGACGATCGTCAGATGTCGCGGTACTGGATCTTCGAAGCCAGTACGCGCAGGCCATCGGCATTGCTGGACAGGATGCGCTCTTCGCCGACGCCTTTCTGCCGTTTCAACTGGAAGCCCTGATCGGCAGGCAGCTGTGCGGCAATGGCGTCCATGCGCTGCAGGGCATCGGGGCCGCTGCAGTCGAAGTGGCCCCAGTGGGCGCCATCACGGTGGATCTGCAGTCGGTAGTTCATTGCGGTGTCTCCGGCAGGTCCTGCAGCCAATGGTCGAACATCGCGGTGGCGGCTGCGGCCAGTGGCGCGCCATAGCGACGCGCCTGCGCGCGCAGGTCGTTGGGATCGATGCCGGCCTGGGCCAGCTCCAGCGTGTGGCCGATCAGCCAGCGCTCGAACTGGCGGGCGTCCAGTTCCGGATGGCATTGCAGGGCCAGTGCGTGGCTGCCGATGGCGAACGCCTGGTGACGGCAGGCCGGCGTACTGGCCAGGCGGCGTGCGCCGGCCGGAAGCTCGAAGGCTTCACCATGCCAGTGCAGTACCGGGATGCCCTGCAAGGCCTGCAGCGGCGAGCGCTGGCCTTCATCGGTCAGCAGTAGTGGCGCAAAGCCGATCTCCTTGCCGCCACTGGGAGCGACACTGGCACCGAGTGCACGGGCCATCAGCTGTGCACCCAGGCAGATGCCCAGGGTCGGCCGCTGTTGTTGCAGCCGGCGCTGCAGCAGGGCGATGCTGTCGGTGACGAAGGGATAGGTCGCTGTGTCATTGACACTGATCGGGCCGCCCAGCACCACCAGCAGGTCGGCTGTTTCGGCGGAGTCCAGCGCGTCGATACCGGCCTGCAGCACCTGCAACTGCCAACCCTGCGCCAGCAGCAGCGGCTGCAGGGTGCCGAGGTCTTCAAAGCCAACGTGTTGCAGAACGACCGCGTGCTTCATGCCGGGGCTCCGCTGCTCGGCCAGTAGAAGCTGTCCGGGGTGGCGCGGGCGCCGAAAATGGCCTGGCCGACGCGGACCACGGTTGCACCTTCCTCGATAGCCACTTCGAAATCACCGGACATGCCCATCGACAACTGCGACAGGTCCAGGCCGGGCGGAGCGGTGCGTTGCAGCTGGTCGCGCAGTTCACGCAGGCGCACGAAGCAGGCGCGCACGCGCTCGACCTCGGGGGTGAAAACGGCCAAGGTCATCAGGCCGCGCACGCGCAGGCGATCGAATGCAGGAAGCTGCTGCACGAAGGCCTCGACCGCGTCGGGTTCCAGGCCGTACTTGCTCGGTTCGGCCGAGGTGTTGACCTGCACGAATACATCCAGCGTGCGGTCTTCCAGCTGCAGGCGCTGCTGCAGGGCCTCGGCCACGCGCAGGCTGTCCAGCGCCTGGAACTCGCTGGCAAAGCGCGCCACGTAGCGCGCCTTGTTGGTCTGCAGATGGCCGATCACCGACCAGTGCACGCCCAGGTCGGCCATTGTTTCGGCCTTGCGCTGCGCCTCCTGCACCTTGTTCTCGCCCAGTTCGTGACAGCCTGCGGCCACCGCCATGCGGATGCGGGCGTCATCGACGGTCTTGCTGACCGGCAGCAGGCGCACGCTGGCCGGGTCCCGGCCGACTCGCGCGCAGGCATCGGCGATGCGTTGGCGCACCGTGACCAGGTTGGCGGCGATCTGTTCAATGGACTGGGCAACGGGCCAGTCGGCAGCGGCAAGGGGCATGTGGGCACCTCCAATGCAGGGTGGCCAGGGTGGGATACACTGGCACAGGACAAGAGATATTTTGGCATAGGACAAAATGAAAATCACCGGGCATAGCGCCGAGTCGATCTTCGACAGCATCCGCGATGGCATCGGCAAGGGCCGTCTGCCGGCCGGCAGCGTGCTGCCGCCAGTGCGTGAGCTGGCCGAGCAGCTGGGCGTGAACCGCAATACGGTGGCCGCTGCCTACAAGCGATTGGATGCGGCGGGCCTGGCCAGCACAGCGGGCCGTCGTGGCACGGTGGTGCGCGGATTGCCGCCGACGCTGGCGCGCGAGGGCAGTACGCCCGGGCTGGCGCTGCAGGACCTGGCCGGTGGCAACCCGGACCCGCGCCTGCTGCCGAACCTGCGCCTGGCCCCGGCGGCGCCACGGCTGTATGGCGTGGGCACGGTCGACCCGAGGTTGCAGGCGCTGGCACGCGCTTCGCTGGATGCGGACTGCCCCGAGGGGTACGCCCTGGAGCTGACCCATGGCGCGGTCGATGGCATCGAACGCCTGCTGGCGGCGTGGCTGCTGCCGGGGGATCGCATCGCGGTGGAGGATCCGTGTTTCCTCGGCAGCCTCAACGTGCTCAACGCCGTGGGTCACGCGCCGTTGCCGGTGGCGGTGGACGCGCATGGCATGCAGGTCGATTCGCTGCGTGCGGCACTGGAGGCCGGCGCACGCGCGGTGCTGCTGACGCCGCGGGCACACAACCCGACCGGGGCCAGCCTGGATGCGAAGCGGGCGCGGGCGTTGCGGCAGTTGCTGGCGGCCTACCCGCAGGTGCCGGTGCTGATCGATGATCACTATGCGCTGCTCTCGCAGCAGGCCTATCACTCGGTGCTGCCGCTGGATGGTCGTCGCTGGGCTGTGCTGCGCTCGTTGTCCAAGCCACTCGGTCCCGATCTGCGGCTGGCGTGGTTGGCCTGCGATGAAGAGACCGCGTCGCGGTTACGGTTGCGGTTGGCGTCCGGTACCGGCTGGGTCAGCCACCTGCTGCAGGATGCGGCGACTTCGGTGCTGGCATCGACGACGCAGCAGGCGAAGATCGCGTTGGCGGGGGAGCGCTACCAGCAACGGTTGCAGTCGTTGCAGGAACTGCTGCGTGCGCGGGGCGTACCGACACCGCAGCCGATGGAAGGATTGAACCTGTGGTTGCCGTTGCTGGCGGACAGCCATCCGCAGGTGCTGGCGCTGGCTTCGCGTGGATGGCATGTGCGTGCAGGCGAAGTGTTCGCGGTGGCGGCACCGGGCCATGGTCTGCGCATTACCTGCGCGGCGCTGGGATCGGCGCAGCTGCGGCAGCTGGCCGATGACCTGGCGGCGGTGTGTGGTCTGTAGCGTCGCGCCATGCTCGACTTTGCTTCGCTTTTGTAGATACCGTGTTGCCCTTGCCTAGGCAAGGGCACCGTCCGGCTCAAAGGGTCGGCCACTTCTCAGTACGCCCCAAACCAGATGGATGAGTTTACGCATCACCGCACACATGACGACCTTGAAGGGCTTTCCTTTCGCGCTGAGCCGGTCTGCAAAGGACTTCAGCGTAGGGTTGTGGGTCTTCCCGGTCAGCGCCGGCATGTACAGTTTCTTGCGGAAAACGGCATCGCCGACGCGTGATATCCGGGATTTACCTTCGTAATTTCCTGATTGACGCTGGGCCGGATTCAGGCCCGCGTGGGCAACCACCTGGCGCACGTCGCTGTATTTGCTTAGATCCCCCAGCATGGCCAGCAGCTGGGCACTGCTGATGTTGCCTATACCGGGAATGCTGGTAAGCAGTTGATGACGCCGGCGCAGGTCCGGATCGTTATCGATATGGTCCTCAATCGCCTTTTGGACCTGCTTGATCTGCTCTTCCAGCGTCCGGATCACATCCTTGATCCCTTGCTGGACCGAGATATCGGCAACGTCCAGGCGGTTGTGCTCCATCTGCAGCATTTCCTGGAGGTCGTCTCGACGCCGTACCAAGGCGCGCAGCTTCACCTCCGAGGGGGTCGGCGGAACGTAGGGATGCAGCTTTTCCGGGCGTTGTGCCTCAAAGAACCGGGCAATCAGCTTGGCGTCGCTGCGATCCGTCTTGGTCCGGATTCCCTCCGCCTGCCCAAACGCCTTTACTCGGGCGGGATTGGCCACATGAACCACCACCCCCGCCTCCACCAGGGCTCGAGCCAAGGCTTCGTGATAGATACCTGTAGCCTCCATGCCTACCGCCGCGTTCGGTGCATGCTTGGCGCGCCACGCAAGAAGCTCATCAAAGCCCTTTGGCGTATTGGGGAGTTTGGCCTTGGTTCGATACTTGCTGCCAGATAGTGGCACGGCGATATCAAAGGTCGCCTTGGCAGCGTCGATGCCGATAAATTGCATGATTTGGCTCCAGCTTGAACTTACGATCGTGATCGGAAGCCGCCAGACTTGCCCTTGTGAGTACAGGCTCTCACCCCATGGTGGGCCTAAGATACCGTTCAAGTTCCAAGGCGGTGTCAGGCCGCCGACGCGCTGAATCTACTTTGCAAGCTCGAAGGCTTAAGAGCCGAGGCAGCGTCATCGGAGCCTCCCGGGTCACCGGGGGATTGTGCCTGATCAGGGCACGATCCAAGACACAAGAGCCGAGCCATGCTCGGCTGCTGTTGTGTAGAAGCAGTCGAGCATGGCTCGACACTACACAAGCAGATCAGGGTGCGGCGTTGGCGCCGGGGCGCACGTAGTAGGACTGGCCGCTGTCATCGACGAACATCAACTCCGGCTTGCCCTGCCAGGAGGTGAGCATGGCGCCGGTGTTGTTCTGGTGCTTGACCATCAGGCTGGCACCGCGGTCGGGGTTGGCGACGACCTTGAACACTTCGGTGGTGCCAGTGGCATCGTCCAGGGTCAGCAGCGCTTCGCCGCCGCGGTCGCTGGTGCCGTAGCCGCCGCGTTCAGAGCCGTCGGGGCCGAGCAGGATCAGGCCGGACAGGGCGGTGGCGCGCGGCCCCTGGGTGCGGCCCTGGCTGAGCGGATCGGGAACCGGTGCGCCGAGGATCACCCGCGGTTGGCCGCTTGCATCGTGGATGACCAGCCCGCGTGCTTCGATGATGCGCTGTGGTGATTGGCTGCGATGCAGGTTCCAGGCGGTCCAGCCGGAAACAAGCAGGGCGAGGGTCGAGACCACCAGCGTGGTCAGCAGCAGTGCGCGGGGCATGGCGTCGTCCTTCCTTGGATGTGCCGACGATAGCGGATGCGGACCGGCAATGGCCAGTTCGTTGTGTGACGTTGTGTATCGTCAATGGAAATCGCGGCTGTGGCTGCGCAGTCCCTGCAGCAGTTCATCCAGGCAGTGCATGCGCTGCACGATGACGTGCTGCACGCCATCGACGCGTTCCAGGCGGCCATCGATCTGCATCAGCTGGGTGTCGACCAGTACGCGGTGCTGGCGGTCGGCCAGGTGCCGCCAGACCACGGCGTTGACCATGCCGGTCTCGTCCTCAAGCGTGAGGAAGGTGACGCCGCTGGCGGTCTGCGGGCGCTGGCGCATGCGCACCAGGCCGGCGATACGCACGCGCCGGCCATGGCCGTGGCCCGCCAGCTGTGCGGCATCCAGGCAGCCGCGGCTGCGCAGTTGCGCACGCAGGAACGAGATCGGGTGGCGGCCGAGGGTGGTGCCGGTGCTGCGATAATCGGCCTGCATGTCCTCCCAGGCGCTGGGCAGGGGCAGCGGCACGCGGGCTTCGGCGGTGGCGCGGGCCTGGTCGAACAGCGGCAGCCGGTTTTCCACGCCGGAGATATCCCAGCGTGCACGATGGCGATGGCCGCTGAGCCCACGCAGTGCCCCGGCATCGGCCAGCAGGCCCTGCTGGCGGCGGTCCAGGGCGGTGCGCTGGCACAGGTCACCCACATCGTCGAACGGGCGCCGGGCACGTTCGCGCATGATGGCCTGCACGGCGGGTTCGTTGCAGCCATCGACCAGGCGCAGGCCGAGCCGGATCGCCGCCGCGCCCTTGCTGAAATCCAGGGTGCAATCCCAGTCGCTGTGGCGCACGTCCACCGGCAACACGCGGATGCCATGCCGGCGCGCATCCTGCAGCAGCTGGTCGGGGCTGTAGAAGCCCAGCGGCTGGCTGTTGATCAGGCTGGCAGTGAACGCGGCGGGATGATGGCACTTCAGCCAACAGCTGTTATAGGTCAGCAGGGCGAAGCTGGCAGCATGGCTCTCCGGGAAACCGTAATCACCGAAGCCCTTGATCTGCTCGAAGAGGTGTTCGCCGTACTCACGGCTGAAGCCATTCTTCAACATGCCGGCCAGCAGCTTCTCGCGATGCGGTTCCAGGCCGCCACGGCGCTTCCACGCCGCCATCGAGCGGCGCAGGGCATCGGCCTGGCCCGGGGTGTAGCCGGCCGCTTCCACCGCCAGCTGCATCACCTGTTCCTGGAACAGTGGCACGCCGAGGGTGCGCGCGAACACGCCTTCCAGCTGCGGTGGGTAGAGCGGATTGTCCGGATCGTTCAACGCGTCCGGGCCCTGTTCGCGCAGGATCCGCCGCCGCTCAAGGTAAGGATGGACCATGTCACCCTGGATCGGGCCGGGTCGCACGATCGCCACCTCGATCACCAGGTCATAGAACGTGCGCGGCTGCATGCGCGGCAGCATTGCCATCTGCGCGCGCGATTCGATCTGGAACACGCCGATGGTGTCGGCGGCGCAGATCATGTCGAAGGTCTTCGCATCCTTGGGCGGGATCGCATCCATGCGTCCTTCGTGCAGGCCATGCTGCTGCAGCATCGCCAGGCACTTGCGGATGGCGGTGAGCATGCCCAGCGCCAGGCAGTCGACCTTCATCAGGCCGGTGGCATCCAGGTCATCCTTGTCCCACTGGATGACGGTGCGGTCGGCCATCGCCGCGTTTTCCACCGGCACCAGCGTCGACAGCGGGTGCTCGGAAATCACGAAGCCGCCCGGGTGCTGCGACAGGTGGCGCGGGAAGTCGATCAGTTCGGTGGTCAGCGCCAGCAACCGCCGCATCAGCGGTGTTTCCGGATCGAAGCCGCGCTCGCGCAGGGTCTCCGGCAGCGGCACGTGGCCGCCCCAGTGGTCCATCGCCGCGCCCAGTTCGTTGACCTGGTCCATCGGCAGGCCGAGCGCGCGGGCGACGTCGCGGATCGCGCTGCGGCCACGGTAGCTGATCGCCACTGCCGTCAATGCGGCACGTTCACGCCCATAGCGCTTGAACACGTACTGCAGTACTTCCTCGCGGCGCTCGTGCTCGAAGTCGATGTCGATATCCGGTGGTTCATCGCGCTCAGCGGAGATGAAGCGCTCGAACAGCAGGTTGCTGCGCGCCGGGTCGATCTCGGTCACGCCCAACACGAAGCACACTGCCGAGTTGGCCGCCGAGCCGCGGCCCTGGCAGAGGATGTCCTGGCTGCGGGCGAAGCGCACGATGTCATGCACGGTAAGGAAGTAGGAGGCGTAGTTTTTCTCCCGGATCAACGCCAGTTCGTGTTCGACCTGCGTGCGTTGTGCCGGTTTGATGCCATCTTTCCAGCGCCACGGGATGCCGCGCTCGACCAGCACGCGCAGCCAGCTGTCCGGATCGTGGCCCTCCGGCACCAGCTCGCGCGGATAGGTGTACTGCAGCTGCTCCAGCGTGAAGTGGCAACGCTCGGTGATGCGCAGGGTCTCGGCCAGCAGCTCGGGCGGATACAGCTGGGCCAGCGCGGTACGCGGGCGCAGGTGGCGCTCGCCGTTGGGGAACAGGCGCCAGCCGGCCTCGGCCACGCTGCAGCGGTGGCGGATCGCGGTCAGGGTGTCCTGCAGGGCGCGGCGGCGGCGCACGTGCATGTGCACATCACCACTGGCGACCAGCGGCAGGCGGTGGCGTTCGCCGAAGGCCTGCAGCTGTTGCAGGCGACGCGCGTCGTCATGCTCATGGTGCAGCTCCACCGCCAGCCACAGCCGATCATCGAAGCCGGTGCGCAGCAGTTCCAGATCGGTGGCAGCCGGTTGCCGGTCCAGCCACAGGCACAGCAGACCGTCGGGCAGGCCGAGCAGGTCCTCGCGCAGGCAGCGGTACTCGCCCTTGGCGGCCCGTCGCCGGCAGGTGGTTATCAACTGGCACAAGCCGGCGTAGGCGGCCTGGTCGGTGCACAGCAGGGCCAGCTTCGGCCCGTCCTCGACCTGGAATTCGGCGCCGACGATCAGTGCCACGCCATGCGTCTTCGCCGCCTGCCAGGCGCGCACGATGCCGGCCAGCGAGCATTCGTCGGTGATCGCCAACGCGCGGTAGCCCTGGCCGGCGGCGCGCGCGAACAGTTCCTCGGCGATCGAAGCACCGCGCTGGAAACTGAAGGCCGACAGGCAGTGCAGTTCGGCGTAGCCGGGCAGTTCGCTGTGCATGGCGGCTCAGCCGAACCAGCCGTGCAGCATCCACGGCGCCTGCGGATCGTTGCGCTCACGGAAAGCCCAGCCGCGCTGGCCGTGTGCGGTCTCCACCACGTAGTAGTCGCGGCGTGCGTCGGCCTGGTCCCACCAGCCCGATTCGATCCGCTCCGGTCCGGTGACGATGCGCAGCCGTGGATCACGCAGCGGTTGCGGCGAGTCCAGCAGCCAGCCCGGACGCAGCGGCCAGTACGACGGAGGCTTGACCGCAGGCTGGGTGCCACTGGCGCGTTCGGGGCGATGGTCGGCCTGCACCGCCAGCGGTTGCACGGCGTCATCGCCGAGCCGCGCACGCAGGCGCTCGCGCAGCTGGTTCCAGGGCATCGCCTGCGCCGGCCGGGTGTCGAACAGGTCACGCGCGGCGGGCACGAACGGTGGCAGCTGTTCGGCCTGCAGGCGCAGTGCGCGGCTGCCAGCGGGCAGGGCGAACGCTTCCATGCGGTTGCGTGCGATCTCGAACAGCAGCGCGGGATCGCGCTCGGGTGCCAGCAGGCCGATGGTCAGCACGCTGGCCGGCAGCAGGTCATGCTCGAAGTGCAGGTCGAAGCGCTGTACGCCGCCATCGCGCGAGCACAGGAAGGCCGCCAGGTCCAGCAGCAGGCGGCGCAGCGGGAACAGCAGGGCCTGGCTGGATTCGATCTCGTATTCGAATTCGATGCGTGCATCGAAACGGTCCGGTGGCTGGTAGTAGCGCAGTGGCGCGGTGGGCAGGCCGCGCAGCGCATCCAGTTGCTGCAGCACCTCGGGTGAGAAGCGCCGGGCCAGGCTGTCGCGCGGCAGCTCGAGCACCGCACCCAGCGTGCGAAGACCGGAACGGCCGAGTACGGTCACCGCTTCGCTGGGCAGGCCACAGCGCGGCAATGGCAGCTGCGCCAGTGCCGCTGGCAGCTGCTGCGCATCGATGCCGAGGCCGTCGTGGACGTTGGCCAGCACGCGCGCGGCATGCGCGGTGGGCGCGGCCACCAGACGATGGCGGAAACCAAGCTCATGCAGTTCGTTGCGCAGCCGCTGCTCGATCGTCAGCCAGTCGCCGAACAGGGCACGGCTGGCACCGATTTCCATGACCAGCGCGTGTGGAAAATCGAGGCTGACCTGCGAGCTGTAGGCATAGGCCCAGCTGGCCAGCAGCTGCCGGGTGTGCTGTTCGGCGGTGGGATCGTAATCGTGCAGATGCAGGTCCTGCACCAGTACCTGCGCAGCCGACAGCAGCATGCCTGGACGCAGCCCCGCTGCGCGTGCCGACGGGCTGACCGCACGCAGTACGCGACGCTGTGCCGGCCCCTGCAGCAACACCAGTGGCCGCTGCGGATCCGGTTGCAGGCGCAGCACGCTGTCCAGCGCCAGCTGCGGCAACAACAGACAGGCCCAGTGCATGGCGCGGCCTCAGTGGGCGATGGCCAGCGGCAACGGCTGCGCCGGCGGCAGGCCGCCACGGCACTTCAGCACCCGCACCTGGCCGTGGTCGAGCTGCAGGCGCAGGCTGGCCGGGGAGGGATTGCGCGCCGCCTGCGCCTCGCGGAACACGAAGCCCAGGCATTGGCCGCTGTCGGCAGCCACCTGCAGCCGGCGCAGGGCGCGATCATCGGCCTGGTGCGGCCAGCACAGTACCGCCGCGCAGGCGGCAGAGCGCAGGCATTGTTCGGTGGCCCACAGCGCCTGTTTCGGCGCGGCGTGGATGATCTGCAGCTGGGCCAGGTCCAGCCCGGCGGCGGCCCAGGCCGGGGCATGCGGGCGATAGGGTGGGGCGACCAGCACGATCGGGCGGTCGCGCTGGCTCAGCTTCGCCAGCACCGGCCAGACCAGGGCCAGCTCGCCCACGCCGGGCGCTGCCTGCAGCACCTCGCACAGCCCGCTGGCCGGCCAGCCACCGCCGGGCAGGCGTGCATCCAGTGCCGGATGGCCGCTGGCCAGGTGGTCGCTGGCCGGGCCCTGGCGGGCCGGGCCGCGCCACAGCTGGCGCCCATCCAGCAGCCGGTCGAGGGCGACGACGGCACCCATCAGCCGGTCCTCCAAGGGAGGCGCCGAGCGGGCTGAAAGCGGCAGAAGCGGGCGGAAACGACAGGCATGGCGCGAGTATCGACGGGCCGGTATCAGGGGCTGAGACCGGACATGCTACTCGCCTTGTGAGTAGAATTACTAATGAAATCGGAAGGTCGGGTTTCAGGTTGCTGAAGGGGGGAAAGGAGTGCCGACCAAGGTCGGCACCCACCCGGCATGGGACGGAATGTCGACCAGGGTCGGCACGGGCACTCCCGGTTACGGGCGGACCGGCAGCGCGACCGGGCGCAGCGGCGCGGCATCGCCGCCGCGGATCTTCAGTGGGCCGCCGATGAAGGCGAACTCGTAGACCTTGTCGCGGGCCAGTTCGTCCAACGCCACCAGTTCGATGATCGGCGCGCCCTGCTGGGCCAGCAGGTAGGTGTGCAGCGGCACGTAGTCGTCCGACACCTCCGAGGGGAAGGTCTCGAAGCTGAGGTTGTCGGCGCCGACGATCATCGCGCCGCTGTCCTCGACCAGGAAGCGCGCGGCGTCCAGGCCCATGCCCGGCGGGTTGGCCATGTAGGCCCTGGGCTGTTCGAACAGGCGCATGCGGCCGGTGCGGATCAGCACCACGTCGCCCTGCTGCAGCTTCACCTGCTGGCGTGCCAGCGCATCCTTCAGGTCCTGGCGGGTGACGCGGTAGCTGTCCGGCAGCATGTCCACGCCCTTGGCGCCGGCCACGTCGATCAGCACGCCACGCGCGATCAGCGGCGGGAATTTCTCGATGCCGGTGACGTTCCAGCCACGGTCACCGAGGTGCTTGTCGGCCTCGAAGCCGTTCCAGATCTTTCCGTGGATGCCGAAATGGTTCAGCGCATCGATGTGGGTGCCGGTGTGGCTGTACATCGAGAACGCGGTGCCGGTGTAGCTGCGGGTGAGGTTCATGGTTTCACCCACGCCCATCGGATCATCCATCACCGTGCCGCGCGGGGTGTGGGTCATCCAGAACTGGTAGTGCGGGTCGCCGGCATCCTGCCAGCTGGGCATGCCGACGTAGTATTCGGTGGCCAGGTCATAGGCCTTGCCGCCGCTGACCCGCGACAGGATCGCTGCACGCGAGGCCTCGGTGATCAGGTTGAGGCGGCCGATCTCGTCCTTCGGCCCCCAGGGGCTGGTGCCGACCTGCTGGCCGGAGGGAACGCGTTCGTGTGCGGACACGGCGGTGGAAGCGGCGGTGCCGGCCAGCAGCAGGGCCAGCGCGGTGGCCAGGGTACGTGGGGTCATGGGGAGTCTCCTTGCAGGGTGGGGGATGGTGCGGCTCAGGCCGCGACCAGGTGCGCCAGGGCCTGGCGCAGTTGCGGCAGCGGCAGGGTCTGCAGGCGCAGGCCGTTGCCGCCGATCACGGTGGGAATGGAGCGGATGCCGAGGGCCGCGGCTTCGGCACGGTCGGCCTGCACGCGCCGGGCTACTGCGTCGCTGCGCATGTGGTCAGCGAAGGCGCCACGCGGGTGACCCAGCGCTTCGGCGATATCCAGCAGCACTTCGGCGTCGCCGATGTTGCGGTGCTGGTGCAGGTGCGCCCACTGCACGGCATCGAACATCGCGCCATGGGCGTCGTTGCCGCCGAGCATGCCGGCGGACTGGCAGGCCAGTGCGCCGAGCCAGCCGGACGGATACTCGAAGTCCTGTGCGCGCATGCCTTCGATATCGATGCGCGCGGTGTCTTCATGCGCGGCGCAGTCGGTCCAGTGGCGCAGGATGATCGCCTTGGCGCGTTCCATCGAGCCGAACACCTCGACCATCTGCGCGCGCGAGTCCTGCAGCACGAAGCTGCGGTGGCGCACCTGGATGCCGAGTTCGGCCGAGACCTGCTGCAGGCGCGGGGCCAGCACGAAGCACCAGCCGCAGACCACGTCGTGGAAGAAATCGACCACCGGCGCGGCGGTGGCGGGGGAAGGAACGGGAGACATCTGCCTGCCATCGGTGAGAGGGGAGGCGGCAGATTAGGCAGCGCAGCGTGGCTGAAACAGCACGCCGCGGGCAGCTCAGTTTTCGCTGACGGTTACGAATCCAGGCCAGCGCAGCCGGGCAGCTCGGCGTGCAGGAAATCGATGAACGCGCGCACCTTGGGCTGCAGGTGGCGCGACGTGGGATAGACCGCATGCACGAAGCGCGGCGGATAGCGGTGGTCGGGCAGCACCTGCTGCAGTTCGCCACGAGCCAGTGCCGGTGCCGCCAGGAACGAGGGCAGGGCGCCGATGCCCATGCCGGCCACCAGCAGGTCGCGCAGCAGCAGGCTGTTGTTGACGGTGACGCGCGCCGGCAGGGTGATGGTCACCTGGCCGTCGGGGCCGAGCAGCGGCCAACTGCCGGGCGAGTCGGACAGGCTGTAGGCCAGCACGCTGTGCGCCTGCAGCTCGTCCACCGCCTGCGGTGCCGGATGCTGCTGAAGGTAGGACGGGGCCGCGCACAGCACCTGCTGCAGCGAGGCCAGCCGGCGCGCCACCAGCCGCGAGTCGTCCAGCTCGGCACGCAGCCGCAGCGACACATCGAAACCTTCGCCGACCGCATCGAGCAGGCGGTCTTCCATCACCAGGTCCAGCGACAGCTGCGGATGCTGCTGCAGAAAGCGTGGCAGCAGCGGTGACAGCGTGCTCAGCGCGAACGACTGCGGCGCATTGACGCGCAGGCGCCCGGCCACGTCGCCGCGCTGTTCAGCGATGCCGCGTTCCAGCGCCTCCAGTTCGTCGAGCAGGCGGCAGCATTCGCGGTAATAGGCGTGGCCGGTTTCGGTCAGGCTCATGCGCCGCGTGGTCCGCTGCAGCAGTACCACGCCCAGGTGCGCTTCCAGCGTGCGCAGCTGCTTGCTGAGCCCGGCGGGCGACATGCCCAGGTCTTCGGCGGCACGGGCCAGCCCGCCGCGTTCGACGATGCGGCGGAAGGCACGCATCAGGTTGAAGGAATCCATGCCGGTCCCGGGCGCGATGAGGGCGCCATTGTAGAGCCGCGCCGTGGGTGGATGTGGCAAACGCGGTGCCGACCACGATGGGCATCCACCAGAGGCGGGCCGTGTTGCGCCGTTTGTTCAAGCCCGCAACCGTCGCGCCGCGCCAGCATGCAGGCCCCTCACGTTTCGGATTGCCCATGAAGCACTGGATGCTCCGCCTGTATGCCCCGCTGTTCCTGCTGGGGTTCGTTGCCGCCGCCATCGTATGGGTCGGCCACTGTCACGGTGACCCGTTGTGGTTGCTGGCCCTGCTCGCGGTTGCCATCGCGGTTTCGTTCGCTGCCGAACGTGCCTGGCCGTATGACCCCGCGTTCAACCACGACCACGGCGACAGCCTGCGTGACACCCTGCATGCGCTGGTCAACGAGAGCCTGAATCTACTGTCGATCGCGGCGGTGCCGCTGCTGTCAGCGCTCATTCCGTGGCAACTGTGGCCGGTGCAGTGGCCGTTTGTTCTGCAGGTACTGCTGGCTATCGTCTGCGCCGACCTTGGCATCACCCTGGTGCACTACGCCAGTCATCGCATCGGCTGGCTGTGGCGGTTGCACGCGGTGCATCACAGCGTTACCCGCATGTACGGCTTCAACGGGCTGATGAAGCACCCACTGCACCAGGCCGCCGAAGCGGTGGGCGGTGTGCTGCCACTGCTGCTGTTGGGCCTGCCGATGCCGGTGGCGGCGGTGTTGGCGTTCGCCATCGCCATCCAGCTGCTGCTGCAGCATTCCAACGTGGACATGCGCCCGGGCGTGCTGGGCCGGGTGATGGCATGGGCACCGCTGCATCGCTTCCACCACATGCGTTACGGCACCGCCGGCGATGTCAATTTCGGTTTGTTCCTGACCGTGTGGGACCACGTGCTGGGGACCGCCTTTGATGCACCGGGCTATCGCCTGGGCCGGCCTGACCTGGGTATCGGCAGCCAGCCGGACTATCCGCACGATTATCCCGGGCAGCTGCTGGCACCGTTCCGTGAACTGCCGCATGGCGAGGTGCCGGAGTTGCCGGAAGGATTGCGCAGGCGCGGATGATCGGCCGTGTCAGGCCGCCTGCAGCTGCAGGCCCTGCAGCTGTGCGGCACCGATGCCGAACATGCGGCGCAGGCTGCGTGACAGATGGGCCAGGTCGGCGAAGCCGGCGGCATGTGCACTGTCGGTCAGGCTGTGCCCCTGCAGGTGGTGCGCGAGC
This sequence comes from Stenotrophomonas maltophilia, assembly GCF_002138415.1. Classification (NCBI taxonomy): domain Bacteria; kingdom Pseudomonadati; phylum Pseudomonadota; class Gammaproteobacteria; order Lysobacterales; family Lysobacteraceae; genus Stenotrophomonas; species Stenotrophomonas maltophilia. The sequence goes on along the minus strand of NZ_CP015612.1, from coordinate 2,719,446 downwards.
GCGGCACGCAAGCGCCGCCACAGTACCCAGCCGCGCAGGGTCACCGCCAGATCGGCCTGGAAACGCCGGTGCAGCTGGCTGGTGGATAGATGCGCCGCCTCGGCGATGTCGGCGGCCGGCACCGGGCCGGGCAGGTGCTGGGCGATACGGGACAGCGCTGCCTGCACGCGGCGGTCCAGCGGTTGCGGCCGGCTCAGCCGTGGCAGCCAGTCGTGCAGCTCCAGCGCGTTGCCCGGCAGCGCGTGCAGGTGCTGCTGGATCTGCCCGGGATCGGCATGTGCCGGCTCAAGGAACACCGTGCAGCCCGCTTCCGGCGCCGACAGGATCGCGTGCGGCTGGAATGACGGCAGCCACAGCCGCTGGCCCTGCTGCTGCGCGCCATCGATCTCGACCTGCCAGGGCGCGCCGTCGCTCAGCAGCAGTTGATGGGCGTAGTGCGCGTGCGTATCGCTGCCACCGGCGTGGCCCTGCAGCACGGCCACGTGAGCATCCAGCAGCAGCGTGCCATTCCAGGGCAGGGCGGGGGAGGACATGGAGGGATTGTAGATCCACGCCATGCGTGGATGAACCTCCACCGGAATCGAATATCTCGTGTTGATTTGAAAAGCATCCACGCATGGCGTGGATCTACTGGCCACCAGCCAGCTGTCGAAGGCGGAGCACTGTGGGTTTGCGGGGTGTGAGCCGCATGGATGCGGCGACCAAGGCTACATGGACGTACTTGCGCCGTCCCCGCAGACCCACAGTGTCCCGCCATCCCACGGAATGCGGCATTTGATTCTGCTGTTGCTTCGGCCGTTGCCTCTGCGGGTGCCGGGCGCAGCCCGGCCGTCACCTCACCGCCCGTGCGGGTCGGGCCGGTGATGCACGTACTCGACCACCGTGCCATCGGGATGCACCGCATTGAATGCCGCCCCGGTGGGCACCACCTGCAACGGGAAGATGATCTCGGCGCCGGCCGCCACCAGCTTGTCGTGATAGGGCCGAACGTCATCGACCAGCAGCGTCCCCGTGGTCGAAGTGAACGGCGCCAGCGCCGCCTCGCTGCCCTCGATCAACAGAAACGCACCGACCATCGCCAGACGCAGGCCAGCCTCCGGAAACGGGAACCCCGCATCGGCCACCACACCCTGCAACTGCTCGTAGAACGCCACGCTGCGCTCCAGCTCACCGGGTGCCACGAACACCCGGATCAGCACGCGCGGCGCGCGCTGGCTGGACGTATCGCAGCGGTCACGCCAGAGATGGTCGAAGTCGCGGTGGACGGTCATGGGCTCGGTTCGTGGCCAGGGACCCTCATTATCAGCAGCCTCGCGCGGCGCGCTGATGACCGCCGGTGATGGACTGATAACCGAAGGCCAGGTTGCCCCTGTGACTTAGGTCCTGTTGACAGGTGTGAACGCCCTCGCACAATCTTCACATGATTGGGTCGCCCTGCGCGGCCCGGACAGGCAGGTTGTCACGCCGGGAGGAGGGTCCCAGGCGCAGACCGGCCCGTCCTTCGGCCTGCGGGACGTTGCCTGGCAACCCCTGTGCGGCATGAACGCTGCACCCTTCGGCGGCACTTTCCCTGGACCGATTGCCTTGGCAACGGAATTACGCCCGCTGATGAAAACGTTTACAAAGCCGCTTGCACTGTCCCTGGCCCTGTCTGCCGCACTGGCCGCCCCGGCCTGGGCCGACCCCGCCGCGTTCACGGTGCTGACCCTGGAGCAGGCGCCGACCGCCGAAGCGATGCCGGCCCTGGCCGCCCAGCTGAAGACCCTGCAGGTGGACGCGGTGAGTGTGCGTCAGGTGCAGCGCGGCATCGGCCAGGTTGATCCGCTGCAGGTGCTGGCCGACGGCCTGGGCTACGAGTACCGCTTCATTGCCGCCGGCAAGGACGATGGCCAGACCCAGCGCGGCCAGGCCGTGCTGACCCGGCTGCCGATCGCCGCTGAATCCGGCCCCGACCAGCCGGGCCTGAACTACCTGCGCCTGGACGATGGTCGCCACACCGTAGCGGTCTACACCGATGCCGGTGCAGGTGCCGCGCAGTTGCCGGCGCTGGTCACCCGTTCGCGGCTGGGTGCACCGGCGGTGCTGCTCGGCGCGGTGGCCGGTGAATCGGCCAAGGCCGCAGGCTTCGATCCGGCGCGTGTGGCGCTGGAAGCGGATGCCAGCTATTTCAGCGACGGCTTCCAGGCCGCCAGCAGTGCACCGTTCAAGGTGGAAGGCAGCACCCTGCGCGCCACACTGCTGACCCTGGCCTATGCCGCCGACAAGCACGGCAACACGCCGTGGATGGACACCACCCTCAACGCCGATGCGCGCGCTGCGCTGCTGCTGAAGGCGATGACCGAGGATGAGAAGTTCCAGATGCTGCACAGCTACTTTGGGCTGGGCAAGGATGGTGGTCCGCTGCCGGAAGGTGCGGTCGGTTCGGCCGGTTTCGTGCCCGGCGTGGCGCGCCTGGGCATTCCGTCGCAGCAGTCGGCCGATGCCGGCGTCGGCGTGACCAATCCGGGTGGCATCCGTCCGGGCGATTTCGCCACGGCGATGCCGTCGGGCCCGTCCACGGCCTCCAGCTGGAACCGCGAAGTTGCCTTTGCCGGCGGCGCGACCATGGGCCGCGAGGCGTGGCAGCAGCGCTTCAACATTCTGCTGTCGGGCAGCGTCAACCTGCAGCGCGACCCGCGCAACGGCCGCAACTTCGAATATGCCGGCGAAGACCCGCTGCTGGCCGGTTCGATGGTTGGCGCGCTGATCCAGGGCGTGCAGAGCCAGCACGTGATCTCGTCGATGAAGCATTTCGCGCTGAACGACATGGAGACCCGCCGCAACTTCCACGACGTGCGCATCGGCGAACAGGCCATGCACGAGTCGGACCTGCTGGCCTTCGAGATCGCGCTGGAGGCTGGTCGCCCGGGCGTGGCGATGTGCTCGTACAACAAGATCAATGGCACCTACGGCTGCGAGAACGGTTACCTGATGAACCAGGTGCTGAAGCAGGAATGGAAGTTCCCCGGTTTCGTGATGTCCGACTGGGGCGGCGTGCACAGCGGCTCGAAGGCAGCGCTGGCCGGCCTGGACCAGCAGTCGGCCGGTGAAGTGTTCGATGCGGCGGTGTTCTTCGATGAGCCGCTGCGCCTGGCCGTGCACGGTGGCGTGGTGCCGCAGGCGCGCCTGAACGACATGGTGGCGCGCATCCTGCGCACGATGTTCCTGCACGGCAATTTCGACAACCCGCCGCAGCACCAGAAGGTGGATGCCGAGGCCGGTTTCGCCGTCGCCCAGCGCACGGTGGAAGAGGGAAGCGTGCTGTTGCGCAATGAAGGCAGCCTGCTGCCGCTGGCCGACAGCGTGAAGCGCATCGTCATCATCGGCGGCCACGCCGACAAGGGCGTGATCGGTGGCGGTGGTTCGTCGATGGTGGGCGTGACCGCCAAGGGCACCAACGCGGTGCCGGGCGTGCTGCCGACCACCTGGCCGGGGCCGGTGATCTTCCACCCGTCCTCGCCGCTGGAATCGCTGCGTGCGGCGCGTCCGGATGCAACCATCGAGTATGTGGATGGCACCAATGCCGCCGCTGCGGCCAAGGCAGCAGCACAGGCCGACGTGGCCATCGTGTTCGCCACCCAGTGGGCGGCCGAATCGGTGGACCTGCCGGACATGCAGTTGCCGGACAATCAGGATGCCCTGATCTCGGCCGTGGCCAAGGCCAACCCGAAGACCGTGCTGGTGCTGGAAACCAACGGCCCGGTGCGCACGCCGTGGCTGGCGCAGGTGCCGGCGATGCTGCAGGCCTGGTACCCGGGCATCCGCGGTGGCGAAGGCATTGCCGCGCTGTTGACCGGCCAGGTCAATCCGTCCGGCCGCCTGCCGGTGACCTGGGTGACGGATGAATCGCAGCTGCCTCGCCCGCACATCGACGGCCTCGGCTTCAAGCCGGCCAAGCCGTTCGGTGATGTGTTCGATTTCGATATCGAAGGCGCCAACGTCGGCTACAAGTGGATGGCAGCCAAGGGCCTGACCCCGACCTTCGCCTTTGGTCATGGCCTGTCCTACACCTCGTTTGCCTATGAAAACCTCAAGGTGAGCGTGGAAGGCTCGCGCCTGGTCGCCAGCGTCGACATCCGCAACACCGGCAAGCGCGCTGGTGCCGACGTGGCCCAGCTGTACCTGAAGCTGCCGGCCGGCAGCACCACGCCGATCCGCCTGATCGGCTACGACAAGGTGAACCTGCAGCCGGGCGAACAGCGCCGCATCCGCATCGAAGCCGAGCCGAAGACCCTGGCTCACTACGATGCACAGGCCCGCCAGTGGAAGATCGACGGCGGCACCTATCAGGTTCAGCTGTCACGCAACGCTGCCGAGCCGCTGCAGACGGTGGATGTGCAGCTGCTGGAGCAGGTGCTGCGCTGAGGCTTGAAGGCATGGCCCCGCAAGGGGCCATGCAAAGAAAAAGGGGACGGAGGGGATCAAGTCGTTTATGCATAAACGACTTAATCCCCTCCGTCCCCTTTTTTCATTTACCGAACCACCCGAGCAGGAAATCAATCAGCTGCCGTACCTTCGGTGAGGGCTGTGTGCTGTGCGGGTAGACCGCGTACACGCTCTGCTGCGGGAAGCGGTGCTGGCGAAGGATCGGCCGCAGCCGGTCCTGGGCGAGGTCGTCTTCGATCAGCCAGCGCGGCAGTACGGTCACGCCGGCACCGGCCACGGCGAAGGCGCGCAGGCTGCTGGCGCCATCCACGCGCACCACCGCATTGCCGGGATTGGTGGCGAACAGGGCCTCGCTGCCGTCGGCGGCGATGACCGGTACATCGGCCAGGCGCGGATAACCGAGACGGGGCAGGGTACCGACCTGCACCGGATCATCGGCGGCGTCGGCGGACGCCAGGCGCGCCAGCAGCGCCGGTGCGGCGACCGCGCACAACGGATGCCGTTCCAGCTCGCTGGCATGCAGCTGCGAATCCGGCAGGCGTCCCAGCCGGATCGCCAGGTCGAAGCGTTCGGGAATCAGGTCCGCCGGCGCGGGTGACGTGGACAGGTGCAACTGCAGGGCCGGATGCCGAGCACGGAAGGCTTCCAGTGCGGGAATCAGGCGCAGCTGCGCGTACTCCGGGGTGGTGGTCAGGCGCAGCACGCCCTGCAGCTGATGCTGGTCGCGGCGTGCGGCATCAATCGCCGCCTGTGCTGCATCCAGTGCCTGCACACAGTGCTGCAGGAACTGCTCGCCGGCGTCGGTCAGCGCCAGGTGGCGAGTACTGCGCAGCAGCAGGGTCACGCCCAGCTCCTGCTCCAGCCGCTTCAGGTTGAAGCTGACCACCGCGCGGCTCAGGCCGAGCCGATCAGCCGCGGCAGTCAGGCTGCCGGCGTCGACCACGGCGCGGAAGATATCGAAGCGATCGAGGCTGACCATGGCGATCCATTGTCAAAACAGATTTGACAGTGTTGCAGCTGTCGTCGTGTTTTTCCAACAAGGTCCGGGCGACATGCTGGTGGCTTCTCTGCTGGAGCGCCGCCGATGCCGTCCCCCCGCCTGCGCCATGAGGTGATCTTCCTGCTGGTGTTCGCCCTGGATCTGGTCAACATGTTCATCGCCACGGTGGCCTATCCGGCATTGGCAGCGGAGATGCACACCGATATCAGCACCCTGGCCTGGGTGGGCACCGCCTACATGCTGGGTCTGAGCGTGGTGATTCCGCTGGCGCCCTGGTTGGCCGCGCGCTGTGGCGAGCGTCGCCTGCTGCTGGTGGCGTTGCTGCTGTTCGCGGTTGCCGCTGCGCTGGCCGGCGCAGCACCGGGTATTGGCTGGCTGCTGAGCTGGCGCCTGCTGCAGGGCCTGGCCGGTGGCCTGCTGATTCCGGTGGCACAGGCGGCGGCCTACCGACAGTGCACGACCGGGCAGCGTGGTGCGCTGACCCGGCGCATCCTGCTGGTTGCGCTGCTGGTACCAGCACTGGCGCCCGCGCTCGGTGGGCTGCTGGTGCAGTGGTTGTCCTGGCGCGGTGTGCTCTGGGCCAGCCTGCCACTGGCCGTGGTGGCGATGGGACTGGTGCTGGCGTGGATGCCGGCCGATGGCGCGCGCAGTGCGCCGCGCCTGCAGGCCTATGCGCTGTCCACCGCGATGCTGGCGCTGGGCGCGCTGCTGCTGGCGCTGACCTGGCTGGGCGAATCGGGACATCGCGGTGCAGGTGCCGTGTTGCTGCTGGCCGCGCTGTTGCTGGCGGCGACGCACCTGCGGCATGCACGTCGGCAGGCGCAGCCACTGCTGCGCTGGTCGTTGCTGTCCCATCGCGGGCTGCGGCTGGCGATGCTGGTGTATCTCGCCGTACCCGGTGTGTTCATTGGCAGCCAACTGGTCAGTACCCTGCAATTGCACCACGCCGGTTACAGCGCGGCACGCATCGGCGCGCTGATGCTGCCCTGGGCGCTGGCTGCGGCCATCGCGATCATGGCCAGCAAGCGCCTGCTGGCTCGCTTCGGTCCGGCCGCGGTACTGCGCGTCGGCATGCTCCTGCAGGCCAGTGGCCTGTTGTTGATGGCGCTGCTGCCACAGCCGGCCTTCGTGCTGGCCGGATTGTTGTTCGCGCTGACGGGCGCCGGCGGCAGCCTGTGCAGCAGCACCGCGCAGACGCTGGCCTTCCAGGGCGTGGAAGGCGAGGCGTTGGGCGATGCCAGTGCACTCTGGAACCTCAACCGCCAGCTCAGCTTCTGCCTCGGCACCGCCGCCATCGCACTGCTGCTGGCATTGGCCATGCAATGGCTGCCGGCCAACGCCACCCGCGTGGCGTTGGGGCTGGCCGCCCTGCTGACCCTGCTACCGATGGCATTGCTGCGCAGGTCGCAGAGGATCACCTTTTAGCAACCGGAGAACACCTGATGGACACCACCGCAGAACATGAAATTCACTGCCTGCATGACAAGCTGCAGGCCTGGTTCCGGGCCGAGGTTGATGCGGATGCGCTGGATGATCTGATGACGCATTTCTGCAGGGACTTCAGCATGGTCGGCATCGCCGGACGCCGATTGGATCGGCGGGCCGTGCAGGCGTTGTTCGCCGGTGGTCACGGGGCGCGCCCAGGGCTGCGGATTTCCATCGACGCCGTGCAGGCGGTGGATGTGCCGTTGCCGCTGGCGGTGCTGCGCTATCGCGAAGGGCATTCGATCGATGACGGCCAGCCCGCGTGGCGCGAATCGCTGGCGGTGCTGAGGCAGGAAGAGGGTCGCTGGCGCTGGCTGGCGCTGCATGAGGTGGTGGTGGCCTGACCGGGTAGTTCCGGCCGCTGGCCGGCAACTTCATGATCCTGGGGCGCGTTACGCGGTTGCCGGCCAGCGGCCGGCACTACCGTTCGCCGGCGAGCGCAGCGGCACCGCAGGCACATGTGCCATCAGTCCTGCCTGCATCCACCGAAGAATGCAAAGCCTGCACACACTTCACGGCGCCAGGCAGGAGTAGGCTTGAGGCTTTCCTGCCGGGAGGGGTTGTCCATGCGTGTGCGTGCCGTCGCTGTAGCCATTGCCCTTTGCCTGTCCAGCACCGTGCTGGCCGCCGATACCCCGCCGATGACCCCGGATATCAGCGGCAAGCCGTTCGTTGCCCCGGATGTCGGTCGCGACTACGACAAGCGCGTGGTGATGGTGCCGATGCGTGATGGCACCAAGCTGTATACGGTGATCGTGGTGCCCAAGGGCGCCCGCAATGCACCGATCCTGCTGACCCGTACCCCCTACGACGCTGCCGGTCGCGCCAGCCGCAGTGATTCGCCGCGCAAGCGTGACCTGCTGCCGCAGGGCGACGAGGTGTTTGTCGACGGCGGCTATATCCGCGTGTTCCAGGACATCCGTGGCAAGTACGGTTCTGAAGGCGATTATGTGATGACCCGACCGCTGCGCGGGCCGTTGAACAACACCAAGGTGGACCACTCCACCGACGCCTGGGACACCATCGACTGGCTGGTGAAGAACGTGCCGGAGAGCAACGGCAAGGTCGGCATGCTCGGCTCGTCGTACGAGGGCTTCACCGTGGTGATGGCGTTGACCGACCCCCACCCGGCGCTGAAGGTGGCTGCGCCGCAGAGCCCGATGGTTGATGGCTGGATGGGCGACGACTGGCTCAACTACGGTGCGTTCCGCCAGGTCAACTTCAACTATTTCGCGATGCAGACCGAGAAGCGCGGCAAGGGAACACCGCTGCCCAGCCTCGGCTACGACGACTACAGTACTTTCCTGCGCATCGGTTCGGCCGGCGACTACGCGCGTTTCACCGGTGTGGATCAGCTGACCTGGTGGAAGAAGCTGGTCGAGCACCCCGCCTATGACGCGTTCTGGCAGGGCCAGGCGCTGGATGCGGTGATGGCGAAAACGCCGTTGAAGGTGCCGACCATGTGGCTGCAGGGCCTGTGGGATCAGGAAGACATGTGGGGCGCCAACCACGCCTACCAGGCGATGGAAGGGCGCGATAGCGGCAACAACCGCAACTACCTGGTGATGGGCCCGTGGCGGCACAGCCAGGTGAACTACAGCGGCAGCGAGCTGGGTGCGCTGAAGTTCGATGGCGATACCGCGCTGCAGTTCCGCCGCGATGTGCTCAAGCCGTTCTTCGACCAGTACCTGGTGGACGGTGCGCCAAAGGCCGATACGCCGCCGGTGCTGATCTACAACACTGGCGAGAACCACTGGGACCGCTTGAAGGGCTGGCCACGCAGCTGCGACAAGGGCTGTGCCGCCAGCAGCAAGCCGCTGTACCTGCGCGCCGGCGGCAAGCTGGCGTTCCAGGCGCCGGCGGCGGGCGAGGGCGACTTCGAGGAATACGTGTCCGACCCGGCAAAGCCGGTGCCGTTCGTGCCGCGACCGGTGCGTTTCGGTGACCGTGACATGTGGACCACCTGGCTGGTCAAGGATCAGCGTTTCGTTGATGGCCGCCCGGACGTTCTTACCTTCATCACCGAACCGCTGACCGCGCCGCTGCGCATCGGCGGCGCGCCGGTGGTGCATCTGCAGGCTTCGACCAGCGGCACCGACAGCGACTGGGTGGTGAAGCTGATCGATGTGTATCCAGACCAGGAAGCATCGACGCCGGAGATGGGCGGTTACGAGCTGCCGGTGTCGCTGGCGATCTTCCGTGGTCGCTACCGCGAAAGCTTCAGCGATCCGAAGCCGCTGGCGGCGAACCAGGTGCTGCCGTATCGCTTCGACCTGCCCAACGCCAACCACACCTTCCAGAAGGGGCACCGGGTGATGGTGCAGGTGCAGTCCAGCCTGTTCCCGTTGTACGACCGCAACCCGCAGACCTATGTGCCGAACATCTACCTGGCCAAGCCGGGCGATTACCAGAAGGCCACGCAGCGGGTCTGGCACAGCGAGGCGCAGGCGAGCTACATCGATCTGCCGGTGTATTGAGGTTGGTGAGATACGCCGGGTGCGCGATGCCCGGCGGCTGCGGCAGTGCCGGCCGCTGGCCGGCGTTCGCGATGGCGCGGGAGCGTGTCGACCAAGGTCGACACCTACCAGGGCACAGGCCTTCAGCCGACCTTCGAAGGGCCGGTGCGCCAGCGGCTGGGCACCAGGCCGAAGCGCTTGCGGAACGCAGCCGCGAAGTTGCTGGGGTGGCGGTAACCACTGGCGGCCGCAGCCTGCTCGACAGTCCAGCCGTCCTCGCGCAGGCCCTGTTCGGCGTGGCGCATGCGTTGTTCGTGCAGGTAGTCGAATACCGAGCAGCCGTATTGCTGGGCGAAGTGGCGGCGCAGCGAGCTGGGGCTCATGCAGGCCAGCTGGGCCAGTTCGACCAGGCTGTGGGCATGGCTGGGATCGTCATGCAGATAGGCGCGCACACGCTCCAGCCGTTCGCGCTGACCCGCGCGCAGCGTACGCACATGGTCGGTCTGCAGATCTTCGGCCTGTAGACCGACGGCCAGCAGCTGCAGGGCAACGCCTTCGCGCCACAGCGCATCGATGCCGTCCTGCCAGGGGCTGTCGAAGAGCTGGCCGAGTACCGGCAGCAGGGTATGCGGAATGGCCCAGTGGCGGCATTCCAGGTGGGTGTTGAGCGCGGTCTCCAGCTGCGGCAGCTGGAACAGGTCCGGATCGATCTGGCCGGGCACCATCACGCTGACGCCGCGCATGCGCGTTTCGCCAGGATGCGCACCCGTCATCTCGACCTGTTCGCGGTGGTGCGCGGTCATCGCCGTGCCAGCGCGCAGGGTGAAGCCACCGCGTCGCGGAATGCGCACATCGACCTGGCCCTGCAGCATCACGCGGATGGCCAGGCCGGGACTCTGCTGGGCGGTGGCGACATAAGGGAAGCGATTATGGACGTCGGAGGCGATCAGGCTCATGCCGCCGCGCAGGAACTGCTCGTTGACCTCGCCATGGCCGGCCCACTGGTCGTCGCGCAGGTGTTCCGGGTCGGCGCGGTAATCGAAGCCATGGCGGTGGCCGAAGCGGCGGTAATCAGCAAAAGTGAAATATCGGGACATCGCTCGGCACGTGCTTTGGAGGTGGACGCTGGCATTACCTCGCCCACGCGCTCTGCAACGCAGATGCAGATCCGGTCGTTACCCGTGCAGACATGCTGGGAAGCAGTGGCGTGGGCACTCTGGATGGCGGGGAAACACCAGGTTGAATGGAATGTGTCGAAGAAACTGGAAACGTTTCCCATTGTCGCCTCGATTCGCGCGCTTTTGATTTCAATAGGGTCAAAACGATTGACGATTACGGCCAAAGTGAGAATGCCGCCGAACATACGCCAGCGTTTTGCATGCATATCCGTACGCAATTCCATACATCAACTTGAGTTGAGGTTTCATGACTGGAACGATCACCCGTAGACCCGATGTCAGCCAGGTCATCACGGGCGCGCGCGTAGGGTGGGGCGGTTGGCTGTTGCAGGCCACTTTGATACCCCCACCGATGGAGAATGCAGATGATTGATTACCAGTTGACCGGCAAAACCGCGATCGTGACCGGCGGCGTGTCGGGCATCGGCCTGGCCGTGGCGCAGACGCTGGCCGCGTCCGGTGCCCGTATTTCGGTCTGGGACCTGAAACAGGATGCAGTCGATGCCACCGTGGCGCAGCTGCGCAGTGCCGGTACACAGGCCATCGGCATCGCGCTGGACGTCACCGACGACGCGGCGGTAGAGGCAGCAGTGCAGCGCACGATCAAGGAACTCAACGGCCTGCATGTGGCGGTCAACAATGCGGGCATCAGTGGGCCGGCCGCCAGCAGTGGTGATTATCCGATCGATGGCTGGCAGCGGGTAATCGACGTCAACCTCACCAGCGTGTTCCTGTGCCAGCGTGCGCAGATCCAGGCGATGCGCGCGGCCGGAACCGGCGGCAGCATCATCAACATGGCCTCGATCCTGGGCCAGGTGGGCTATGCCGGTTCCACTGCGTACGTGGCGGCCAAGCACGGCGTGGTCGGGCTGACCCAGACTGCCGCCTGGGAGCATGCGGGCGACGGTATCCGTGTCAACGCGGTCGGCCCGGGCTTCATCAGCACACCGCTGCTGGAGAAGATGGACCCGAAGGTGCGTGCCACGCTGGAAGGACGGCACGCACTGAAGCGGCTGGGCACGGCCGAGGAAGTAGCGGCACTGGTGGCCTGGTTGGCCAGCGACGACGCCTCGTTCGCGACCGGTACCTATTACGCCATTGATGGTGGCTACCTGGCGCAGTGATGCGTTGATCACAGATGGTGCAGGCGTTGGGCACGGCCCGGCGCTGTCGGGTGAACGGGCTGTTGTGTGGCCTTCACCTCTGTGCCACGGCTGCCGCGCGACGCTCCGGGAAAATCCCGGAGCCTTTCCCATGGAACTCACCCAGGATGTCTCGATCCTGCTGCGGGTGGCCGCAGCCATGTTGTTCGGCGGCGTGCTCGGCGTCGAGCGCGAGATGGGCAAGCACGCTGCCGGCCTGCGCACCCACATGCTGATTGCCGGCGCTGCTGCGCTGATTGTTGGACTCGGCGATTCAGTGGCAGAGCATTTCCAGCAGGAGCGTTACCGCGACCTGCTGCAGGTTGACCCGGTACGCCTCATCGAGGCCGTGGTGGCCTGCGTTGGCTTCGTTGCTGCCGGCACCATCCTGCGCGGCTCGCGCGAGGACCAGGTCAGCGGGTTGACCACGGCCAGCTCGCTGATCATGGCCGCGGCCATCGGGATCGCCGTGGGTATCGGCAAATACGTGATTGCGATTGGCGTCAGCGTGCTGTGCGTGCTGGTGCTGGCGGTGATGCGGCGGTTGGAGAAGCGGATTTCGTAGGGAGTGGCGAGTTGCCGGTCGGTGGCCGGCACCACCATGCGGTCTAAATGGTCGGACCAATATCGCATCTAGCCCTATGGTCTAATAGGCTATTCGTCGGAGTGGCGGTTAAATCCGCTGCAAGTGGTCTGATCGCGATCATTATTGGTAGGACCAATAATCGGCGACCACGGCGATCCACCGCCCGCGGTGGGGCACCTTCCGCATCCAGTCGAGAGTCTTCATGCAGCCCTGGCAACACCTGTACGACCCCGCCGGCAACCTGTGGTTGTCCAGCCTGATCGCGCTGCTGCCGATCGCGTTTTTTTTCATTGCCCTGGCCGTGCTGCGCATGAAGGGCTGGCTGGCCGGCACGATCACCGTGGCCATCGCGCTCGGCGTGGCCCTGCTGTTCTACCGCATGCCGCTGAGCCAGGCGCTGGGTGCGGCCGGCTTCGGCTTCGTCTACGGCCTGTGGCCGATCGCCTGGATCATCATCGGCGCGGTGTTCCTCTACAAGGTCTCGGTCAAGACCGGTCAGTTCGACATCATCCGCGCTTCGATCCTGTCGGTGACCGAAGACCAGCGCCTGCAGATGCTGATGGTGGGCTTCGCCTTCGGTGCCTTCCTGGAAGGCGCGGCCGGTTTCGGTGCGCCGGTGGCGATCACCGCGGCACTGCTGGTCGGGTTGGGCTTCAAGCCGCTGTATGCCGCCGGCCTGTGCCTGATCGTCAACACCGCGCCGGTGGCGTTCGGTGCAATGGGCATTCCGATCATCGTGGCCGGGCAGGTCACTGGCCTGGATGCATTCGAGATCGGCCAGATGGCCGGCCGCCAGCTGCCGTTCCTGACCATCATCGTGCTGTTCTGGATCATGGCGATCATGGATGGTTGGCGCGGCATCAAGGAAACCTGGCCGGCGGTGCTGGTGGCCGGTGGCTCGTTCGCGATCGCGCAGTACCTGACCTCCAATTTCATCGGCCCGGAACTGCCGGACATCACCGCGTCGCTGGCATCGCTGGTCTGCCTGACCCTGTTCCTGCGCCGCTGGAAGCCGGTGCGGATCTTCCGCTTCGACACCGAAACCAGCGCCGAGGCGGCTGCGCAGGCGTTGGAAGCACCGCGCTACAGCGTCGGCCAGATCGCCAAGGCGTGGTCGCCGTTCCTGATCCTTACCGCGATGGTCACGCTGTGGAGCATCAAGCCGTTCAAGTCGCTGTTCGCGGCGGGTGGCCCGCTGGAAAGCTGGGTGCTGAAGCTCCCGGTGCCGGGCCTGGATCAGATGGTGCAGAAGATGCCGCCGATCGTGGATGCGCCATTGAGCTACGAGGCGATCTACAAGTTCGACTGGTTCTCGGCCACCGGTACCTCGATCATCCTCGCCGCAGTGATCGCGATCATCGCGCTGCGCATGCCGGCCAGGTCGGCGCTGCAGACCTTCGGTGAGACCGTGCGTGAGCTGCGCATGCCGATCTATTCGATCGGCATGGTGCTGGCCTTCGCCTTCATCGCCAACTACTCGGGCCTGTCGGCGACGCTGGCGCTGGCACTGGCGCATACCGGTGATGCGTTCCCGTTCTTCTCGCCGTTCCTGGGCTGGCTGGGCGTGTTCCTGACCGGCTCGGACACCTCGTCCAACGCGCTGTTCTCGGCGCTGCAGGCCACCACCGCGCAGCAGATCGGCGTGTCCGACGTGCTGCTGGTGGCGGCCAACACCACCGGTGGCGTTACCGGCAAGATGATCTCGCCGCAGTCGATCGCCATTGCCTGCGCCGCGGTCGGCCTGGCCGGCAAGGAGTCGGACCTGTTCCGTTTCACGGTCAAGCACAGCCTGATCTTCACCACGATGGTCGGCCTGATCACCCTGGCGCAGGCCTACTGGCTGACCTGGATGATTCCCTGAGCCATGCACGGTCAGCCGACCATCCGCTGCGCGCTTCGGGCCACAATGACGCCATGAGCACGCAACGTATTTCGGACAAGGTGGCCGCGCAGCTGCGCGGCCTGGTGCAGGAACAGCGGCTGCAGCCGGGTGACCGGCTGCCGGCCGAGCGTACCCTGGCGGTGCAGCTGGGGGTCTCGCGCACTGCGTTGCGCGAGGCCATCGCGCAGCTGGCCAGCCAGGGCCTGCTGACCGCACGGGTGGGTGGCGGCACCTACGTGGCCGAGCCCGCGGCACGCGCGCGGCAGGCGCTGGATGAACCGCTGGCGCCGTACCTGCCGCTGTTCCAGGGCGACCCGGAATACCGTTTCGACGTGCTGGAAATCCGCCATGCGCTGGAAGGTGCCACCGCCTGGCATGCGGCGCTGCGCGCGACCGACGAGGATCGCACGCGCATCGCCCAGGCCTTCCAGACCATGATGGACGCGCACGGCAAGGACGACCCCACCGGCGAAGCCGAGGCCGACGCGGCTTTCCACCTGTCCATCGCCGAGGCCTCGCACAACCTTGTGTTGCTGCAGGTGATGCGCGGCCTGTTCGAGCTACTGCAGACCAATATTTCGCAGAGCCGCGAGAAGCTCTATACCTCGGCGAGGACCTTCTCGCCGCTGTCCGACCAGCACCGCGAGATGATGGATGCGGTGCTGGCCGGCGACCCCGAACGCGCGCGCGCCGCCGCGCATGCCCATCTCGAGTTCGTGCACACCACACTGCGCACCCTCGATGACAACGAAGCCCGGCGTGCGCGGGCCTCGCGTCTACCTTCCCCACACGGTTGACCCCATGATCATCTCCGCCTCCACCGATTACCGTGCCGCAGCGCAACGCCGGCTGCCGCCGTTCCTGTTCCACTACATCGATGGCGGCGCGTATGCCGAGCACACGCTGAAGCGCAACGTTTCCGACCTGTCCGACATCGCGCTGCGCCAGCGCATCCTGCGCAACATGTCCGACCTGAGCCTGGAAACCGAGTTGTTCGGCGAAAAACTGGCGATGCCGGTGGCGCTGGCGCCGGTTGGCCTGACCGGCATGTATGCCCGACGCGGTGAAGTACAGGCGGCGCGCGCGGCCGACAGCCGAGGCATCCCGTTCACCCTGTCCACCGTATCGGTCTGCCCGATCGAGGAAGTGGCACCGGCCATCCAGCGGCCGATGTGGTTCCAGCTGTACGTGCTGCGCGATCGTGGCTTCATGCGCAATGCGCTGGAGCGCGCGCAGGCCGCGGGCGTGACCACGCTGGTGTTCACCGTGGACATGCCGGTGCCGGGCGCGCGCTACCGTGACGCGCACTCGGGCATGAGCGGTCCGAACGCCTCGCTGCGCCGCATCGGCCAGGCCATCACCCATCCGCACTGGGCGTGGGACGTGGGCCTGTTCGGCCGTCCGCATGACCTCGGCAACATCTCCACCTACCGTGGCAACCCGACCGGGCTGGAAGATTACATCGGTTGGCTGGGCAGCAACTTCGATCCGTCCATTTCGTGGAAGGACCTGGAATGGATCCGCGAATTCTGGAAGGGCCCGATGGTGATCAAGGGCATCCTCGACCCGGATGACGCGCGTGATGCGGTCAAGTTCGGTGCCGATGGCATCGTGGTCTCCAACCACGGTGGCCGCCAGCTGGACGGCGTGCTGTCCACCGCGCGTGCATTGCCGGCGATTGCCGACGCGGTACAGGGCGACCTGAAGATTCTCGCCGATTCGGGTATCCGCACTGGCCTGGACGTGGTGCGCATGCTGGCACTGGGCGCCGACACCGTGCTGCTGGGCCGTGCCTTCGTCTACGCGCTGGCCGCGCAGGGCGAGGCCGGCGTGGCCAACCTGCTGGACCTGATCGCCAAGGAAATGCGCGTGGCGATGACGCTGACCGGCGCGCATCGCATCGCCGACATCGGCCGCGATTCGCTGGTCAGCCTGCCATGAGTGGCCACGATGCCGTGCTGGCGCAGTTGCGCGACGCGGTGGGCGGCCGTCATGTACTGACCGGCGACAAGGCCACCCGCCGTTTCCGCCGTGGCTACCGCTTCGGCGACGGCCCGGTGCTGGCGGTGGTGCGCCCGGGCACGCTGCTTGAATTGTGGCGTGTGCTGCAGGCAGCGGTGCAGGGCGGGGCGGCGATCATCCTGCAGGCGGCCAACACCGGCCTGACCGGTGGCTCGACCCCGGATGGCAACGACTATGGGCGTCCGATTGTGCTGGTCAGCACGCTGCGCCTGACCGGCATCCAGCTGTTGAACGAGGGCCGGCAGGTGCTGTGCCTGCCCGGTGCAACGCTGGACCGCCTGGAGCAGACGCTGGCGCCACTGGGCCGCGAACCGCATTCGGTGATCGGCTCATCCTGCATCGGCGCCTCGGTGCTGGGCGGCATCTGCAACAACTCCGGCGGCGCGCTGGTGCGTCGCGGCCCGGCCTACACCGAGCTGGCACTGTATGCACAGGTCGATGCGCAGGGCCAGCTGCAGCTGGTCAACCATCTGGGCATCGCGCTGGGCGATACGCCCGAGCAGATCCTGCAGCGCCTGCAGGCGGGTGACTACCGTGCTGCCGACGTGGGTGACGGCGATGGTCGCGCCGCCTCCGATCCACGCTACGCCGACGAAGTGCGCCGGGTCGATGCCGATACGCCGGCACGCTTCAATGCCGACCCCAGCCGTCACTTCGAAGCAGCGGGGTCTGCCGGCAAGCTGGCGGTGTTCGCGGTGCGTCTGGACACCTTCGAAAAGGAGGCCGCTGAGGTCTTCTACATCGGCAGCAACCGCACCGACAGCCTCACCGCGATCCGGCGCCAGCTGCTGACCGGCTTCGAACGCCTGCCGATTGCCGGTGAGTACATCCACCGCGATGCCTATGACATCGGCGAGCGCTACGGCAAGGACAGCTTCCTGCTGATCGACCGCCTCGGCACTGCGCGCGTGCCCGCCGCATTCGCGCTGAAGAGCCGCGTCGACGGTTGGTTCGAACGGCTGGGCCTGCGCGGGGTGACCGACCGGGCGATGCAGGTGCTGACCGGGTTGCTGCCCTCGCACTTGCCCAGGCGCATGGGCGAGTTCCGCCAGCGCTACGAGCATCATCTGCTGCTGAAGGTCTCCGCGCAGGACGCAGGGGAAACCGAGGCCTGGCTGCGCGACTTCTTCGCCCACCATGAGGGCGGTTACTTCCACTGCACGGCGGAGGAGGGACGCAAGGCGTTCCTGCATCGCTTCGCCGTGGCCGGTGCCGCGGTGCGTTACCGTGAAGTGCATCGTGACCAGGTGCAGGACATCGTGGCGCTGGATATTGCCCTGCGCCGCGATGATGCAGACTGGTTCGAGCAGCTGCCCGCCGATATCAACGGCCGCCTGCTGCACAAGCTGTACTACGGCCACTTCCTGTGCCATGTGTTCCACCAGGACTACATCGCGCGCAAGGGCGAGGACCCGATGGCGATCGAGCATGCGATGTGGGCACTGCTGGATCAGCGCAGTGCCGAGTATCCGGCTGAGCACAACGTCGGCCACCTGTACCCGGCCAAGCCGGCGCTGGCGGGGTTCTACAAGCAGCTGGACCCGAGCAACACCTTCAATCCCGGCATCGGCCAGACCTCGAAAGCCAAGGGCTGGGGTGGCTGCGACTGTAGTGGGCATTGACGGATACAACGCGGCTTTACTGTAGAGCCGAGCCTATGCTCGGCTGCTCTTCCCGACAGACAGCAGTCGAGCATGGCTCGACTCTACAAAGGCAGCGGTTACCATCTGGATTCCACAAGCAGGAATCTCCTCCATGCCCACCATCGTTGCCCGCGCGACCCTGTGCGCCACACTGCTGGCCACCCCGATGCTGGCGCTAGCCCAGGGCTCGATCCTGCCGCAGCAGCGTGATGCCGCCGGCAATGTGATGGAGCCATTGGGGCAGGTGCTGATCGCCCATGAGACGGGGCCGGCGGGGCTCTACGAGTGCACGCGGGACGGCAACTGGTGCGTGCGCGTGCAGCCGGTCGCCGAGGATGGTGACCGGCCGACCGTGCTGGAGGTGCTTGAGAAGGTGCCGGGCCAGGGCACGCCGCACACCTACCACGTCAGCATCGACGTGCCGCAGGAAAGTGATCTGAAGCTGTGGCCGTGGATCGTGCGACTGGCTCCGGGAGTTGGCAGCGACGCGCCGGTGACCGACCCGCAGCAGCGCGCCCGCCAGAACGTGCTGGTGGGTGGCATCGTCACGTTCAGCGCCATGTATTCCGGTGGAGGTGCCGACGCGTCCACGCTGCAGCTGGCACGCGTGCGCCACCTGCAGGACGACATCCAGGTGGACGACGACGTGCTGACCGTGCCATGGCTGGGCAATGCGATGATCCGCGCCTGTTTCAGCGAGCAGGACATCAAGCAGCGCGCAGGCGCCTGCCACGATGAGTATGGATTCTCGGCAAAGCTGGGGCTGGAGACGGCGGCCGCGGGCATGCCGGTGCTGCGCTACCAGACCGTGGCGACACGGTTTCCGGCCGGTGTCTCGCGCTTCGAGGATTCGCTGGCCAAGGGGCCGCTGAAGAAGAAGGATCTGCGCAGCGAGCAGGACCCGGCGTGCACCTACACGCGGCTGTTCCGCTTCGCGGAGGGGATGTTCCACCCGGACCAGGCGCTGCCGGACTGTGCCGGCTATACCGAACCCTGAACCCTGTAGATACCGTGTTGCCCTTGCCTAGGCAAGGGCAACGTCCGGCTCAAAGGGTCGGCCACTTCTCAGTACGCCCCAAACCAGATGGATGAGTTTACGCATCACCGCACACATGACGACCTTGAAGGGCTTTCCTTTCGCGCTGAGCCGGTCTGCAAAGGACTTCAGCGTAGGGTTGTGGGTCTTCCCGGTCAGCGCCGGCATGTACAGTTTCTTGCGGAAAACGGCATCGCCGACGCGTGATATCCGGGATTTACCTTCGTAATTTCCTGATTGACGCTGGGCCGGATTCAGGCCCGCGTGGGCAACCACCTGGCGCACGTCGCTGTATTTGCTTAGATCCCCCAGCATGGCCAGCAGCTGGGCACTGCTGGTGTTGCCTATACCGGGAATGCTGGTAAGCAGTTGATGACGCCGGCGCAGGTCCGGATCGTTATCGATATGGTCCTCAATCGCCTTTTGGACCTGCTTGATCTGCTCTTCCAGCGTCCGGATCACATCCTTGATCCCTTGCTGGACCGAGATATCGGCAACGTCCAGGCGGTTGTGCTCCATCTGCAGCATTTCCTGGAGGTCGTCTCGACGCCGTACCAAGGCGCGCAGCTTCACCTCCGAGGGTGTCGGCGGAACGTAGGGATGCAGCTTTTCCGGGCGTTGTGCCTCAAAGAACCGGGCAATCAGCTTGGCGTCGCTGCGATCCGTCTTGGTCCGGATTCCCTCCGCCTGCCCAAACGCCTTTACTCGGGCGGGATTGGCCACATGAACCACCACCCCCGCCTCCACCAGGGCTCGAGCCAAGGCTTCGTGATAGATACCTGTAGCCTCCATGCCTACCGCCGCGTTCGGTGCATGCTTGGCGCGCCACGCAAGAAGCTCATCAAAGCCCTTTGGCGTATTGGGGAGTTTGGCCTTGGTTCGATACTTGCTGCCAGATAGTGGCACGGCGATATCAAAGGTCGCCTTGGCAGCGTCGATGCCGATAAATTGCATGATTTGGCTCCAGCTTGAACTTACGATCGTGATCGGAAGCCGCCAGACTTGCCCTTGTGAGTACAGGCTCTCACCCCATGGTGGGCCTAAGATACCGTTCAAGTTCCAAGGCGGTGTCAGGCCGCCGACGCGCTGAATCTACTTTGCAAGCTCGAAGGCTTAAGAGCCGAGGCAGCGTCATCGGAGCCTCCCGGGTCACCGGGGGATTGTGCCTGATCAGGGCACGATCCAAGACACAAGAGCCGAGCCTACGCTCGGCTGGCTTTCCGTGCGGCCTGACCGGAGAGCAGCCGAGCGTGGGCTCGGCTCTACAGAAACCTGCCGCGGCGCTTACTCGCAGCGGGTGGCGGTGATGATGTTGTCCTTGTCCACGAACACGCGCAGGCGGTCCTGACGGATGTCCTTGGTGGTGATGGTGCTGGGGCCGATCGGGTTGACCAGGCCGGCACCGCTCTCGCTGGACAGGCGGCGGATGTTGGACTCATTGGCCGGCTGGCCGATCGCCCAGCCCAGCTGGCTGGCGTCGCAGCGGCCGCTGCCTTTGACTTCCGGACCAGGCGTGCTGACACAGGCCGACAGCAGCAGCGCAGAGGCCGGCAGCAACAGGGACAGACGGAATGCAGACATGCGAGCGCTCCTGCGCAGGGGGAAGATGGCGGGAACGATAGCACCCGGCGTGCGAAAGGCGTCAGCGCCCCGGTCATTGCCGGCACAGCGTGGCCGTTGCATAGTGAGAGGGATGACTGGCACCGCGCCAGCGGGTAGGCCGGGCTCTTCCGGCCCAGGTATTGGATACGGTATGACGGCAGGCAGTTTCCGCAGGAAGCACAAGACGATGACGGCGCTGGTGTTGTCGTTGCTGGGCGTGGCGTTTGCCGCCTCCGCTGCCGATCCGGAACCCGCGCCGGTCGAAACCCCGGTATTCGGTGCCTGGCGCAACCTGCAGACCGAATCCGGCTACGCGCCTGCGCAGCGCAACCTGGCCTTTGCCATGCTGCCGCAGGCGGCTACCCGCGGCGACCGTTTCGCCATCCTCGACCGTGAAGGCAAGCGGACAGTGTGCTGCCTGCAGGTGGCCAGTCCCTCGCTGGGCGTGGCCGCGCTGCGCGGTCAGTACCACCTGCCACAGGCCTGGGTGACCGACCTGAGCAATGGCCGCAGCCCCGCACGTCCCTATGTGCCGCACGTCTATGCGATGCAGCGGGTGGACGAGCTGGCTGACTACAGCTTCGCCGATGTACCCGGCGCTTACAGCGACCTGGGCGGGCTGCTGATTCCGGAAGGTGCCGCGCTGGAGGCCGACGGCAGTGCCGTGCGCCTGGGTGAGACCCGCTATCCGCTGCGTTTCCAGCGCCAGCCGCCCGCCGATGACGATGGCGCGCTGGACCGCTACATCCTGCAGGCCGGCGAGGGTGCCGCCCCGATCGTGGTTGAAGTGCCGTTCGGCACCTACTGATTGCAGCACTGCACTGGCTACAATGCCGCGCGGCGCTGTCTGCCGTGCCTGTTCCGTGAGCCGTTGCCGTGTTCCTGCGCCCCTTCCTGCTGCCGTCCCTGCTGCTGTTGTCCGCTTGTGCCAGCGCACCACCACCGCCGCCGGCCCATTCCGATGCATTGTGGCGGTTGATCGAGCGTGACTGCCGGGGTGCCGAAGGCCCACGCGGCGATTGCCTGCGCGTGGAGATGGCCGCCGACCGCCGCAATGTGCTGGTCAAGGACGCGCACGGCGACTACCAGTTCCTGCTGATGCCGCTGGACAAGGTCAGCGGCATCGAGAACCGCAGCCTGTACCAGCGTGGTGCACCGAACTACTTCGCTGCAGCCTGGCAGGCGCGCAGCCACACCGAACAGGCCCTGCGGCAACCGCTGCCGCGCAATGTCGCCAGCCTGGCGCTGAACTCGCCGCACGGCCGGTCACAACACCAGCTGCATATCCATGTGGATTGCCTGCGTGCCGACGTGCTGCAGGCGCTGGACACGCATGCTGCCGCCCTGGGCAGCCGCTGGGCACCGTTGCCGGTGCTGCTGCGCGGCCATCAGTACCAGGCCCGCCTGCTGCCGGGCGCGGAACTGACCGCCAATCCGCTCAATCTGCTGGCCTATGACCTCGCTGGCGTGGACGACGTCGGCCAGTGGAGCCTGGTCGTGGCCGGCCGGAACGCAGTGCAGGGCGGTCCGGGCTTCATCCTGCTGGCCACCCGCGTGGACGCCGGCACCGGCAACGAGGCCAGCGCTGAAGAACTGCAGGACCACGCGTGTTCGGTGCTGACCGGTGCCGGCAACGCGCTGGAGCGGGTGCGCTAGTCCAGCACCCTGTGCTGGCTCCGCCACATTGGCGCGGTCAGTGCCAGCAGCTGACGGTCCTGCCAGCCTTCCATATCCAGATGATGGTCGCGCAGCAGGCCTTCCTGCTCGAAGCCGAAGGCGTGCAGCGCAGTGGCGAACGGGTCATTGCAGTCTGGTGGCAGCATCACGAACAGGCGATGCAGGCCGACATCCTCGAACAGGAACGGGCACAGCGCCCGCAGCGCCGCGTCGGCATGCGGGTGCCAGTGCTGCAGCGACAGCAACTCGGCACTGCGCGCGTGCAGCGACTGCAGGCGGATATGCAGCTGATCCAGCACCGTGCCGTGTTCGTCGTCGAACACCCCCAGCAGCAGCTGATCGTTGTCCTGCTCCAGGCGCGAGCGATGCATGTGGGCGAGAAAGCGCGCCTCCTCGTCGATGTCGCCGGGGTGACGGCGGCCGCGCCGGCGGCGGTCATCGAACAGGCGCCAGCGTGGCAGATCGGTGCGTAGGAATGGGCGCAGGGTGACCGGCGCCGCCTGCAGTTGCAGCAGATGGCGGCGCTGCACCGGGCGCAGCGGGGGAAGAGCGGAGATCGGGTACGGGGTCGTCATCCCAGCAACGATGACCGTGCCCGCGGCGCCAGACCATTCAAAACATTGTAAAAACACGCCGGGCATCGGGCCGGATCTGATTCGGTTCAGGCATAAGCCCATCAGGGCTGGTCATTTCCGTTGAAACCACCCATTCAGGACACTTTCGTTACGGGATCGTTATGCGCCGCTCAGGCCGCTGCTCCCTTACCACCACCCACTCCCCCAGGAAGCCCATGTCCGCCTCCCACAAGGCGCTGCGCCCGCGTCCGCTGGTGCTCGCGCTGTCGTCCATGATGCTGGTCTCGTCGCCGGCCTTCGCGCAGGAAAGCGCACCCGTCTCACTGCAGGAAGTGAAGGTCACCGGCTCGCGCATTCCACGCGCCAGTGTCGAGGGCCCGTCGCCGGTGACGGTGATCAGCCGCGAGCAGATCGATGCGCAGGGTTACCGCAACGCCTTCGATGCGTTGAGCGCGTTGACCGAAAACACCGGTAACGTGCAGGGCGAGGACTTCGGCAATACCTTCACCCCGGCCGCCAACACCATCAACCTGCGCGGGCTGGGCCCGAACCGCACGCTGGTGCTGGTCAACGGCCGTCGCCAGGCCGACTACCCGCTGGCCTACGAGGGCTCGGTGAACGTGGTCAACCTGGCCAACATTCCCAGCGCGCTGATCGAGCGTATCGAGGTGCTGGCCGCTGGCGCATCGGCGGTATACGGCTCCGATGCCATCGCCGGCGTGGTCAACATCATCCTCAAGGACCGCTTCCAGGGGGTGGACGTGAACGTGCGCGCTGGCGGCACCCAGCAGGGCGGTGGTGACAACCAGCGCGCGCAGGTGGTCGGTGGCAGTTCCGGCGAGCGTTGGGATGCGCTGTTCGGCTTCGAGTTCGATGTGCGCAAGGCAATCCATGCGCGCCAGCGCGATTTCATGGATTCGCTGGACGATGACCCGGCCGGCAAGCCGCCGCAGGCGACCGCGATCGCCTATCGCCGCAATGCCGCCACCGGCCGCAACATCGACCCCGGCGTCAACGGCTGCGATGGGGCGTCGGATATCTACGGTGGCAGCGTGTTCCGCGCCTACAACCCGCGGCAGGGCTGGTACTGCGGCAGCAATGAGGCTGCCGCCAGCTACTGGACCGTGCAGACCCAGAAGCGCAACCTCAACGGCTATGGCCTGCTGACCTTCCACGTCAACGAGACCACCGACCTGTTCGCCGATGTCGCCGTGGGCAGCGCGCGGATCTACAACAACACGCGTGCGCCGACCTGGACCTCGGCCCGCAACTACTTCTACAACCAGACCACCGGCAACCTGGAAAGCTGGTACCGCCGCTTCGCGCCGGAGGAAATCGGCGGCCTGCCGCGCAATGCCAACCGCTTCCTGGAAAACTCGTGGTCGTTCAATGTCGGCGCACGTGGCCAGATCGGCGACAGTGGCTGGGATTACGAAGCGGTCTACAGCCGCTCGCGCTACGAGAACCGCACCCGCCGACCGGTGCTGCTGGCCGGCATCAACGAATACCTGCTCGGCCCGAAGCTGGGCGTACGCAATGGCGTTGAGGTCTATGCGCCGGACCCGGCACGCCTGTTCAAGCCATTGACCCCGAACGAATACGAGGGCCTGTCCGACTACCAGGAAAGCCGCAATGCGGCATGGCTGCAGACCTTCAGCGCCAGCGTCAATGGCCGCCTGTTCGCGCTGCCTGGGGGAGATGCAGCGTTGGCAGCGGTGGTTGAAGCCGGCAGCCAGGGCTACCGCAACCGCCCGGATCCGCGCCTGGGCAGCGGCGAGTTCTGGAACACCAGCGCCGGCATCGGTGCCGGTGGCGAGCGTGACCGCTACGCTGCAGGTGTGGAGCTGCAATTGCCGCTGCTGCAGTCGCTGACCACCACCCTGGCCGGTCGCTATGACCAGTACCGTGCCGGTGGCGAGCACATCGGCAAGGCCACCTGGAGTTTCGGTGTCGAGTTCCGTCCGATCGAGAGCCTGCTGATCCGTGGTACCGCGGCGACCAGCTTCCGTGCGCCGGACATGAACTACGTGTTTGCCACCGAAACCCGCGGCTACAACCCGGGCATGACCGATTACTGGCGCTGCCGCACCGCAGGCCAGTCGTACGACAACTGTGACTACAACGGTCTGTCGATCGACTACAGCAACCGCGCCAATGCGCAGCTGCAGCCGGAATCGGCCAAGTCCTACGGCTTTGGCGTGGTCTGGTCACCGCTGTCCGGGCTGGATTTCAGTGCCGACTACTACGACATCCGCATCGACAACGAGGTGACCAGCCTCGATACCAGCCGCATCCTGCGTGACGAGGCCGATTGCCGCCTGGGCCGCACGCTGGGCGGCGAAGCGCGCGATATCGGTTCACCGCTGTGCCAGGACGCGCTGTCGCGGGTGATCCGCAACCCGTCCACCGCAACCGTGCAGCCGGACCAGGTGACCCGTGTGCTGATCAATCCGATCAACGCGGCCTCCGAATCGGTTCGCGGCCTGGACCTGAAGGGCAACTGGCGTTTCGATGCCGGCCGCTACGGCCGCTTCACCACGCGCCTGGCCTATACCGTGGTGCTGGAGCATAAATACCGGCAGTTCTCCGATGATCCGGAGCGTGACATCCGCAATTCGCTGGATGACTACCAGTGGCGCAGCAAGGCCAACGGCAGTGTCACCTGGAACCAGGGTGACTGGACCACCACGCTGTACGGCAACCGCTTCGGCTCGCTGCCGAAGACCGATGGCAGTGGCCGCATCGCGCCGTACATGACGTACAACGCCAGCGTGTTCCGCCAGTTCGGCGAGAATCTGTCGGTGGGTGTGATCGTCAACAATCTGCGTGACAGCCGCCCGCCGGCGGACAAGAACGGAGGTGGCTGGCCGTTCTACCCGGTCGGCAACTACGACCCGTATGGCCGCCAGTACTGGGTGCAGCTGGACTACCGGTTCCGCTGATCCGGCTGGCGAACGAAAGGCCCGGCATTGCCGGGCTTTTCTTTGTGCAGCGCACCCGTGTAGCCGCTGCGCGCGTGGCATGCTGTGGCGATACATGGAGGACGATGCGCATGGATGTCAGGGTGTGGGGTGATTGCAGTGGTGGCCATTGCGGGTTGCAGTGGCAAGCAGGCGGCCAAGGTGGATGATGCCGCGGAGGTGGCCAATGCCGCGCCTGCGCAGTCTCACGTGCAGCCAGCGGAGCACGCTGGGTCATCGCGCGCGGCAACGGCGTCGAGTGCCACGACGGCTGCCGCTGGGCTCGCGCAATCGGAGGGGCACTTCCTCGAGGGTGAGCGCATGCTGCTGAGCGAGGGTGCGGTGTCCGTGCAGAAGAGCGAGGCACTGCTGGGTTCCGACAAGGCTTTCGCGCAGGCGATCAGCCAGTTCGAGCGCGATGCAGCCGACCACCCGGAAGTGCAGGACCTGACCCGGCTCTACAGGACGGCCGCGACCCGGCTCATCGGCAGCGACGGCACGCTGGTGTCTTTCGCCTGTGGCTACAGCCTGTGTGTCGGCGAGATCCGAAGCCGTACCGATGAGGATTTCAGTGCCTGGTCCGAGGCGATCGGCATGGACAAGGCGGCCCCGGTCTACAGTCTGACCACGGCGCCGATGACATGGGGCAGGGACCAGCGTGGTGGACGCTTCGTGTTCTCGGTGGATCCTGCAGCCAACGCCATCACGGGCCCGTAGCGCCGGCGGATGCCCGGCGCCACGGCGCGTTACGGAAGCGCCTGCTGCAGGTACGACTCGATGACGTAGCTGAAAGGTTGCTGCTGGCGGTCGCGCAACAGGGCGCGCACCTCCAGGATCACGCCGTGATCGCCTTCGCCCCGCGGCGGCCAGAACGTCTGGTCAGCCAGGGTCTGGCGCAGGAAACCGAGCGGGCCGACCACGCGACCGAACGGTTCATCGGTGCTGTCCAGCACTTGGTTCATGGCCGGGCTGAGGTGGCCGGGCAGGTACCAGTTGTCCGCCTCGGACAGCACGCGGCTGCCACAGACCAGCTGCACGCGGCGATAGCGCAGGTCGGTGCCCGGCTTCGCGCCCAGTGCCTGCAGCACGTCGGCGGGGGCCGGCTTGTCCTGGCCGTGTATGCGCACGGCGCGCACCCGCGCCTGTTCGGCCAGGCCATGCTCGGCGCACCACTGTTCCAGCGTAGCGGTGGCGCTCTGCCCGGACAGCACACGCTGGTGCAGGCGCTCGACCAGTGCAGCCGGGGCGATGCGCTGCTGGCCCGGCGGCGACTGCAGCGGCGCAGCGGCCGCAGCATCAGTGGCGGACAGGCTGGCGATCGGGGCGGCGGCAAGCAGGGACGCGGCCTGCCAGCGGCGGAGACGATCGTGGCGGTCGGACGGGCCCATGCGGCATCACAGCGGAAACAGGCACCCATGTTACCCGTTCAGGGGTGTGCACGGCGTGGCTGCGACCGGTTGTCGCAGGGGGAGTCATCGTTCTGGTGAATGTATGCCATCCAGATATTTCGTTGGCCGATGGCTGTGTCGAGGCGCACGATGGCGCCATTCTTGGCTTTCCGGGAGTTCCCGATGACCCTCCAGTTCGTCCATGGCGGTGTCGACCGCGACGGCGCGCCACTGCATTTCCATATCCGTGATGGCCGCATCAGTGGGCTCAATGGCGAGGCCGCGCCGGCCGACGGGGCGGAATGCGTCGACCTGCAGGGCTTCGCGGTGCTGCCGGGGTTGGTCGACGGCCACATCCACCTCGACAAGAGCTTCGTCGGCGACCGTTGGCACCCGCATCAGCCGGTGAACAGCCTGCGTGAGCGGCTGGCGGTGGAAAAGGCGGCGGTGGCGGCTGCGGCACCGATGGTGGACCGCGCCGAGGCGCTGATCCGCCAGTGCAGTGCTTTCGGTACGGTGGCGATGCGCTGCCATGTCGATATCGACGCGAGCACCGGGCTCGGCCATCTCGAAGCGGTGCGCGAGGCGGCGTTGCGCTGTGCCGACATCATGCGCATCCAGCTGGTGGCGTTCCCGCAGGCCGGGGTGATGTCCTGCCCGGGTACTGCCGCCGTACTGGAGCAGGCGCTTGCTGCGGGCGTGGAAGTGCTCGGCGGCATCGACCCCACCACGCTTGATGGTGATGCCGAAGGCCAGCTGGCGCTGCTGTTCGGCCTGGCCGAGCGCTACGGCGTGCAGCTGGACATCCATCTGCACGAGCCCGCTGAAACCGGCCTGGCGCAGTTGCTGCGCATCGCTGCGCGTACCCGGGCCGCCGGCCTGCAGGGGCGTGTTGCGGTCAGCCATGCCTATGCGCTGGGCGACGTGCCGCTGGCGCGCGCGCTGCAGGTGGGCGAGGCATTGGCCACGGCGGGTGTGGCGATCATGAGCAACGCGCCGGGCGATCATCCATTCCCGCCGCTGCGCGCGCTGCATGATGCCGGCGTGCGCGTGTTCGCAGGCAACGACAACATTCGTGACTGCTGGTGGCCGTATGGCAACGGCGATCTGCTGCAGCGCGCGATGCTGCTGGGCTACCGGTCCGGCTTCTACACCGATGCCGACCTGATGCTGGCGCTGGACATGGTCACTACCCACGCCGCGCAGGCGATCGGCCTGCCGCAGCATGGTATTGCCGAAGGCAGGCCGGCGACGTTCGTGGCCGTGCGTGCCGACCACGGCCCGGCCGCCGTGGCCGGGGTACCGGTAGAGCGCCGCGTGGTGGTCGACGGCCGCTGGCTGTAGATCCATACCGCGCAACCCCGTGTAGTGCCGAGCCATGCTCGGCGGCCTTTCAGACGTAATCGTCGGCACGGGTGGCGACGAATTCCTCAAGCCACGCCAGCAGGTGGGCGATGTCGATGATCTCGCCCTGCTCGACGCGCTTGAGCAGCAGCGTGCTGGCGCCGATCTGCAGGCTGCTGTCGGCATAGCGCAGCACCGCGTCGATGCCCCAGGCATCGGTGACCTGCATCCAGGCCAGGCCCGGCACGCGCTGGGCCAGGGTGTCACCGAACGCCACGCCCAGTGCTTCCCAGCCATCGCAGTCATCACGGTCGATCAGCTCGGCATCGACCACGCGCTGCAGCGTGGTGGCCGCCAGCGGCCACTGCACCGGCAACGTCGGGAATCCGGCGGCCACGCGCGCGGCGATCAGCGAGCGCTGGTGCTGCAGATGTGTCTGCAGTGCAGCGGGCAGGGGATCGAAGCGGGTGGGGATTTCGTCGGACATGACAAGGCGCCGTGGGGCACGGAAACAACAGGCACTCTACGGGGCGATGTTGCCCGCCGTGCGGCCGGATTGACCAAGTTTCGATGCGTGATGCGCGAACGGCATCCGCGCATGACGT
Organism: Stenotrophomonas maltophilia; assembly: GCF_002138415.1. NCBI lineage: Bacteria > Pseudomonadati > Pseudomonadota > Gammaproteobacteria > Lysobacterales > Lysobacteraceae > Stenotrophomonas > Stenotrophomonas maltophilia. Next base: position 2,690,440 of record NZ_CP015612.1, on the reverse strand, counting down.
GGATCTACCGCGGTCAGTCCGGTTCGCGCTGCACCTGGCGCCACAGCTCGCTGGCCAGTGCGCGCACGGCATCGTCGGCGTCGGCACGATGCAGCAGGCCGATCTCGTAGTTGTCGATCACCGGCAGGTCGCGCTCGCCATCGACGATGCGATGTTCGCGGGTGACCGCGCGGCGCGGCAGCAGGCTGATGCCGATGCCATCGGCCACCGCACCCTGGATGCCACTCAGCGACGAACTGGTGAAGGCGATGCGCCAGCGCAGGCCCAGCGCCTCCACGGCGTGGATCATCTCGTCGCGGTACAGCCCGCGTGGCGGGAAGGTGACCAGCGGCAGCGGGTCCTGCTGCAGGCAGCTGCTGCGCAGGCTGTCGATCCAGTGCATTGGCTCGTGCCGGCAATGCACCGCCTGGCGGCTGTTGCGGCGCTGCTTGACCAGCACCAGGTCCAGCTCGCCGTGGTCGAAGCCCTGCGCCAGGTCACGGCTGAGGCCGCTGCTGATCTCCAGCTTTACGTGCGGGTGGCGACGGCTGAAGGCGGCCAGCATGCGCGTGGTCTGCGGGTTGACGAAATCCTCGGGCACGCCGATGCGGACGGCGGTCTCCACCGTCGCGCCGGCCAGTGCCTGGGCCATTTCCTCGTTCAGGTCGAGCATGCGCCGCGCGTAGCCGAGCAGGGTGTGGCCGGCGTCGGTGGGGTGCACGTCGCGGTGACCTCGCTCGAGCAGGCGATGCCCGGCCAGTTCCTCCAGCCGGCGCACCTTCTGGCTGACCGTGGACTGGGTTGAATGCAGGCGCGTGGCCGCCGTGGTGAAGCTGCCGCAGTCGGCCACCATCACCAGCGCCCGCAGCAGGTCCAGTTCGAACAGGGTTCTATTCGATTTGGCACTGTCTTGCATTTGAACATTTCACTTCTGGATACCCGGGCCGACTTCTACCATGCAGGGCAGGGGCCGGCAATGCCCGGCTGTTGCTACCGTCGCACGGCGTTCCGTGGCGACGGCCATGAGGAGACACCGTCATGCGCGTCCATCGTTCCCCTGGCTGGTCTGCGCCGTTCGCGCGCGTGCTGCTGTTGTTCCTGCTGGCCATGGTCACCCCGGCCTGCACCGCAACGTCCAAAGCCGACGTCGATGGCCGCCTGCGCGATGCTGCCACCCGCGGCGATGCCGATGCGGTGCGACAGGCGATCGAAGATGGCGCCACGCTGGAGGCGCGTGATGGCCAGGGCCGCACCGCGCTGCTGCTGGCCACGCATGGCAACAATGTAGACGCCGCGCGTGAACTGATCGAAGCCGGCGCCGACGTCAATGCCAAGGACGCCATGCAGGACAGCGCCTACCTGTATGCCGGTGCGCGCGGCCTGGACGAGATCCTGGCGATGACGCTGGCGCACGGCGCTGACCTGCGCAGCACCAACCGCTATGGCGGCACCGCCTTGATTCCCGCCGCCGAGCGCGGCCACGTCGCCACCGTGCGCACGCTGCTGCGTGCCGGCGTCGCTGTGGACCATGTCAACCGCCTGCACTGGACCGCGCTGCTGGAGGCCATCCTGCTCGGCGACGGCGGCGCGCGCCACGTGCAGATCGTGCAGTTGCTGCTGGAGGCCGGCGCCGACCCCGAGCTGGCCGACGGCGACGGCGTGACGCCGCTGGCGCACGCGCGCCAGCGCGGCTATACCGGAATTGAAACCCTGCTGCGCCAGCACGGCGCGGTGCGCTGAATGCAAACCCCTTCCACCCGCACGCTGGGCGTGCCCATCAGGATGCTGTCCATGTTCCGTTCCCGTCCGTTGTCCCTTGCCATCCTCCTTGCGGTGGCGCCGCTGTCGGCGTCTGCTGCCGAGCGCGCCGACCTGCTGATCCGCAATGCCACCGTGGTCGATGTCGAGCACGCCAGCACCCTGGCCGGGCAGAGCGTGGTGATCCGTGGCGAGGATATCGTGGCCGTCGGCCCGGACGCGCAGCTGCGCAGCCAATGGAGTACGGCCCGCCAGATCGACGCCAAGGGCAAGTACCTGATTCCGGGCCTGTGGGACATGCATGTGCATTTCGGCGGTGGCCCGGCGCTGATCGAAGAGAACAAGGCGCTGCTGCCGCTGTACATCGCGCACGGCATCACCACCGTGCGCGACTGTTCCGGTGACCTGCCCGAGCAGGTGCTGCAGTGGCGCGGCGAGATCGCCAAGGGCACCTTGTTCGGCCCACGCCTGCTCAGTTCGGGCGCGAAGATCGAAGGCATCAAGCCGGTCTGGAAGGGCACGATCGAAGTGGGCAGCGAGGCCGACGCCGACAAGGCGATCGCCCGCCTGCAGCACGACAAGGTTGATTTCGTGAAGATCACCGACAGCACGCTGAAGCCGGAGCTGTTCCTGTACTCGGCCAGTGCTGCGCGCAAGGCCGGCTTCAAGGCCTCGGGTCACATTCCGATGGCGCTGACCGTGGAGCAGGCGGTCGATGCCGGCCTGGCCTCGATCGAGCATCTGGACTACGCATTCAAGGCTGGCAGCAAGGACGAAGCGCGGATCGCCGCCGACTTTGGAGCCGGCCGCATCGACCGCGCCGAAGCCAACCGGCGCCTCGACGCCAGCTTCGACCGCGATACCGCGATGCATGCCTACCGCGATTTCGCCAGGCGCGGTGTGTTCGTGACCCCGACCCTCAACGGTGGCCGCATCCTCGATTTCCTTGACCAGGATGACCACGCCAACGATCCGTACCTGGCCTACATCGGCCCGGGCCTGCGTGCGACCTACCAGTGGCGCGTGGACCGCGCGGCGAAGGCGACGCCGGCACAGATCGAAGCGCGCCACGCGCAGTACCACCAGGTGGCCGCTGTGCTGCCGATGCTGCAGGAGGCGGGGGTGACGATCATCGCCGGCACGGACGCAGGCTTCCTCAATTCGTTCAACTTCCCGGGCATCGCCCTGCACCAGGAACTGCAGCTGTTCGTGAAGGAAGGCCTGAGCGCACCGCAGGCGCTGTCGGCCGCAACCCGTTCCGGCCCGGCCTGGTTCGGCCAGATGGACCGCTACGGTGGTGTCGCGCAGGGCAAGGCCGCCGATCTGGTGCTGCTGACCGCCAACCCGTTGCAGGACATTGCTGCCACCGAAAAGATCGACAGCGTGATCCTGCGCGGCAACGTGTATGACCGCGCCGCGCTGGACAAGATGCTGGCCGACACCAAGGCCAAGGTCGCAGCGTGGAATGCCGAGGCTGCGAAGGCGCGATGATGGATGGGGTCAGAGCCCTTCCCTTGGGAAGGGATCCGACCCTGGGGCCTCGAAACGGAATCCACGCATGGCGTGGATCTACCCGTACCCTCAGTAGATCCACGCCATGCGTGGATGATGCGGCCGGTGACCTAGCGCGGTGCCGGCCGCATTCCGTGCAACTGCGGCAGTGCGGCCTTCATCGCATCGATGAAGGCGCGCAGCCGCGGCGGCTGCTGGCGCGCGGCGGGAAATACCACGTGTACCGGCAGTGCCGGTGCCTGCCAGTCCGGCAGCAGCTGAACCAGCCGCCCGTGTGCGATGTCCTCGGCCACCAGCCAGGCCGAGACCACCGCTGCGCCCAGCCCGGCACATGCGGCCTGTTGCACCACGAACAGGTTGTCGCTGAGCAGGCGCGGGCTGATCGATAGGGTATGCGCGCGCCCTTGTGCGTCATGCAGCAGCAGGCGTTCGCGGTAGTAGGTGACCAGTGAGATCCACGGCAGTGCCTGCGCCTGTTCCGGCGTACTGACTGTTGTGGCGTCCACCAGCGAGGGTGCCGCCACGACGATGCGCGGTACTTCGGCAAGCGGCAGCGCGACCATGCGCGGTTCGTCGACCGGGCCCACCCGCACCGCGCAGTCGATGCCTTCTGCGATGAAGTCCGGGCGCCGATCCTCCAGGATCCACTCCAGGCTCAGCTGCGGATGCTGGGCGAGGAACGCGAGCATGGTCGGCAGCAGCTGCGCCTGGCCAAAGGCGTGCGGCACCATCACCCGCAGGCGTCCGCGCAGTGTCTCTGGCTCGCCGTGCAGTTCGGCCTGCAGCGACTCCCATTCGTCGACCACGCGTTGCGCATGGCGCTGGCAGCGCAGGCCATCTTCGGTCAGCTGCAGGCCGTGGGTGGAGCGCTGCAGCAGACGCAGACCGAGCTGGCGCTCCAGGGCCTGCAGGCGGCGACTGACCGTCGGCTGGGTGGTGCCCAGCTGCACGGCTGCGGCAGACAGGCTGCCGGCATCGACGATGCGCAGGAAGGTGCGCAGCAGATCCAGGCGATCGGCGCCGGTGGCGAAGTCATTCATGCGTGTGACGTATGAAGGATATGTAATGAAGCCTACTACAGACGTTTGGCGAATGCCGGCAGGATACGCCCACTTCTTCCACCGGACGCTCCCATGTCTACCCCTTCGCTATCCGTCGCCGCCGCACCCGCGACCGCACCCTCCACCCCGCTGGTGCTGGCAATGGCGGCCGGCGCTGGCTTTTCGGTCGCTTCGCTCTATTACAGCCAGCCGATGCTGGGACTGATCGCCCGGGACCTCGGCGCCGGTGAGCGCGCCGCCGGCCTGGTACCGACCTTGACCCAGCTCGGCTATGCATTTGGCATCCTGCTGCTGGCGCCGTTGGGCGACCGCTTCGACCGCCGCAACTTGATCCTGTTGAAGTCCGCGTTGCTGGCGCTGGCATTGGGCGCTGCAGCGATGGCTGGACACCTGCCTGGCCTGCTGATGGCCAGCCTGCTGGTGGGGCTGATGGCCACGCTGGCACAGGACATCGTGCCGGCCGCTGCGGTGCTGGCGCCGGATGCACAGCGCGGCCAGATCGTCGGTCGGGTAATGACCGGCCTGCTGCTCGGCATCCTGTTGTCACGGGTGGTCAGTGGCGTAGTGGCCGAGGCGTGGGGTTGGCGCACGCAGTTCGTGCTGGCCGCGGTATCAGTGGCGGCGATGGGAGCGGTGATGGTGCGTGCGCTGCCGCGCTTCGCACCGACCAGCACGCTGCGCTATCCGGCGTTGTTGGGTTCGTTGCTGGCGTTGTGGCGGGAGCAGCCGCAGCTGCGCCGTGCGGTGGCCAGCCAGTCGTTGCTGGCGGTGGGCTTCAGCGCGTTCTGGTCAACCCTCGCGCTGATGCTGCATGCACGGTTGGGGCTGGGTAGTGCCGCAGCGGGTGCATTCGGCATTGCCGGTGCGGCCGGCGCATTGGCCGCGCCGTTTGCGGGTCGATTCGCCGATCGCTTGGGTTGCCACGCCGTGGCGCGGCTGGCGATCGCGGTGGCGCTGCTGGGCTTCGGCCTGCTGCTGACCGAGTCCTGGCTGCCGGCCGCTGCGCTGCTACCGCTGCTGGTGGTGAGTGCGCTGCTGTTCGACTTCGGCTTCCAGTCGGCGCTGGTGGCGCACCAGACGCTGGTCTACGGCCTGGTGCCGCCGGCACGCAGCCGCCTCAATGCGTTGCTGTTCACGGGCATGTTCATCGGCATGGCCGCCGGCGGTGCGCTGGGCAGCCTGGCGCTGGCGCAGTGGGGGTGGCACGGCGTGGCCTGGCTGGCGGTGGTGTGTGCGGGCGGCAGCCTGCTGCTGCGTTTGAAGTAAGGGGGGTGTTCGGCAGGGCTTGCAGCCCTACACCTGCGGTAGTGCCGGCCGCTGGCCGGCAACAGCACAAACAGCGGGTTTCCTGTAGGTAGGCGGGGGGGGGCGGTTGCGGGGGACGCCGTGAATCCGTCCATGAGGCTCGGTCGCGCCTTGCTCGTGTGCACTGTCCTGCGCACACGGCAAGACCGGGGTTGGGCGTCCTGCCCAACCCGCCCGAGGCATGCCTCGGGCCCATGGCGCTCCCGCCCCCGCGACCGGACCCGCCCCGCCTTCGACAGCTTCCTGCGGTGTGTTGGAACGGCTCTGACACCAGATGTATTTCGATATCTGACAGCTTTCATCCACGCATCGCGCGGGTCTACCGTGTCGACCAAGGTCGACACCTACCAACCGCCATCGGAATCTGTCAGAGGCGGGGCGGTGTCGGAGTGCGGGGTGTCCGCGGCATGGATGCCGCAGCCAAGCCCCCAAGGTGAAGTGACCCCCGGGAGTTGGACGCCAGATCCAACCCCGAGGGATACATGAACAAATACGACGCGCGTTTCAAACTGCAGGTCGCCAAAGAGGCCTGCAAGACCTCCACATCGGTCAAAGCCATTGCCCGTCGCCACGGCTTGGAGTTCTCCACGGTCAGGCGCTGGGTAGCGACCTATCGGCTGCACGGTTGGCGTGGGTTTCGCCGCCAGCCCCGGTCCTATGACCTCGCCTTCAAGCTGGCGGTCCTGGAGAAGATGAGCCGGGACGGCCTGTCCGGGCGGGAGGCCACCACCTACTTCCAGATTGGCGATGCCGGCGCAGTGGGGCAGTGGCGGCGCCTGTATGCTCAGGGTGGTGCCCAAGCGTTGGCACCGCCCCTGCCGCCGCCCCGAAAGCCGATGAAAAAGACCCGTTCGTCCAAGCCGCCTGAGGATATGAGCCGCGATGAGCTGCTCAAGGAAGTCGCCTATCTGCGTGCGGAGACCGACTACCTAAAAAAACTCGATGCCTTGATCCGGGAAGAGCAGGCGGCGCAGGACGCAAAGCGCAAGCCATCCAAGGATTGAGGCAGGTTCATACGTTGTCGCTTCTGCTCGAAGCGGCAGAGCTGTCACGCAGTACGTTCTATTACCAGAACCATGTCCTGGCCCATCCGGATCAGGATGAGGCAGCCCTGTGCGAGCGCATCCGTGCAATCTACGATCAAAGCCAAGGGCGTTATGGCTATCGCACGGTGACGCTGGAATTGGCCAACCAGGGCCATCGGACCAATCACAAGCGGGTACAGCGCCTGATGGGGAAGATGGGCCTGAAATCACGGGTACGCGTGAAGCGCTACCGGTCCTTCAAGGGGGCTGCCAATGTTGTGGTTGGCAATGAGCTCAATCGCCAGTTCCATGCCCAGCGGCCCAATCAGAAGTGGGTGACTGACGTGACCGAGTTCAAGGTGCAAGGCATGAAGCTGTACCTGTCGCCGATCATGGACCTCTACAACGGCGAAATCGTGGCTTATCAGATCAAGCGCCAGCCCGTGTTCGATCTGGTAGGTCAGATGCTGGACGAAGCCATCAGCAAGCTTTCCCCGGATGAGCGCCCCATGATCCACTCCGACCAGGGCTGGCAGTACCAGCATGAAAACTACCGGCACATGCTGGAAAAGCACTCGTTGAAGCAAAGCATGTCCCGGCGTGGCAACTGCCTGGACAATGCGGCGATGGAGAGCTTCTTTGGGACGCTGAAGTCGGAGTTCTTCTACCTGAACAGCTTTGACAGCATCGAGAGTCTGGAGGCCGGGCTGGTGGAATACATCCAGTACTACAACGAAGAGCGCATCAAACTGAAGCTGAAAGGCCTGAGCCCGGTACAGTACCGGGAGCAGGCCCAATCGGCCGCCTGAAACCGTCCAAGTCTCGGGGGTCACTTCAAGGATGGGTTTACGGCGTCCCCGCACTCCGACACCGCCCCGCCATGCCACGGAATGCACGCTTCTGCTGTTGCCGTTGAGGTTGCCGGCCAGCGGTCGGCACTACCGCGGGTGCAGGGCTGCAAGCCCTGCCGAGTCCCTCTAATCGTGACCGCTGTCGTCCAGGCTGATGATGCCGCGCCTCAGCGCCTGGGTCACCGCATGCGTACGATCGCCGACGCCCAGCTTGTCCATCAGGCTTTTCATGTGCGCCTTCACCGTCTGCTCGGAAATCTGCATGCGCTCGCCGATGCGCTTGTTCGACAGCCCGCTGGCGACGTGCCGCAGCACCTCGGTCTCGCGCGGTGACAGCCGATCCTCGACGACATGTGCCGCAATGCTCGCCGCCACCGCCGGGGGAATCGGTGCGCGCCGGCCGCCAGCGACCATGCGGATCGTATCGACCAGCTCATGGCGCAGCATGTCCTTCAGCAGATAGGCGCTGGCGCCGGCCTGCAGCGCGCGGACCGCGCGTACGTCACCACGGTAGGTGGTCAGCACGATGATGCGTGCACGCGGATCCATCGCGCGGATCCGCACGATGGCTTCCACGCCATCCAGCCGTGGCATCTGCAGGTCCATCAGCACCACGTCGGGCTGCAGCCGCTGGTAGCAGGCGATGGCTTCCTCGCCATCGGCGGCTTCGCCGAGCAGGCGCAGATCGAGTTGTGCGCCCAGCAGCGCCGCCAGGCCGTCACGCAGCAGCGGGTGGTCGTCGACCACCAGTACGCCGATCGGGGCAGGGGATTCAGTCATGGTTTGCTTTACTCCAGGGCCAGCGCCAACGCGATGGGCGGCGGTGATACAGGCGACGGGCGGGAACCGCCAGCGCTACTTCGGTCCCCAGCCCGGCGCGGGTCCACAGTTGCAGTTCCGCACCGAGGCGCTGCGCGCGCTCCCGCATGCCCTGCAGGCCCCAATGGCCATGGCCGGCATTCTCGTCGTTGATGCCGACGCCATCGTCGCGCACGTGCAGCAGGAAACACCGCGTGCCGTAGGACAGCTCCACTTCGATGGCGCTGGCATGGGCATGACGCAACGCGTTGCGGATCGCCTCACGCCCGATCAAGAACACCTCTTCAGCCGCGTCGGCCTGCAGAGATGGCGTCGTACCTTCCACGGTCAGGCGCAGTGGGTTGGTGCCGTGACCGGCGTATTCGGCGTGCACATCGGCCAGTGCCGAAGGGAGGTCACGGCCGGCGAACGGTCCCTCACGCAGGGCATTGACCCGCTCGCGGCCCTCGGCCAGGTTGCGCTCGGCCAGTTGCATCGCCGATTCCAGCTGGCCGCGTACCGGCTCCGGGGTCTGGGGTGACTGGCTGATCGCGTGCAGACGCAGGATCAGGCCCTGGCTGCCTTGCAGCAGGGTGTCGTGCAGGTCGCGGGCAATGCGTTCGCGTTCGCCATGGCGTTCCTGCAGACGCGCGCGGAACAGCACCGCAAGCTGCCCGCTGCGGATGCGCACCGCCATCACCAGCAGCGCGAGGATCGCGGCCGCGCACATTAGCTTGAACCACACGGTCTGCATGAAGGTGGGGGCGATGCGGAAGCTGCGGCTGGCCGGCGCGGTGCTCCAGATGCCGTCTTCGTTGGCGGCTTCCACCTCGAACCGGTAATTGCCCGGTGCGAGGTTGGTGTAATACGCGCGGGTGCTGCTGCCGGCATCCTGCCAGCCGTCGTCGACCCCGGACAGGCGATAGCGGTAGCGGTTGCGCTCCGGGCGCGCCAGCGACAGCGCTACGTAGTCGATCTGCAGCTGGCTGGTGCCGGCTGGAAGGCGCAGGCCATCGCGCAGGGGTTCGTGTGCGCTGCCGTACAGCACTTCGCCGATGCGCACGCTGGGCGCCATGGTGTTGATATGCGAGCGCGTGGTATCCAGCCAGGCCAGGCCTTGGTTGGTGGCCAGCCACAACAGGCCATCGTCGGCCAGTGCTGCGGTGGCGATCGGTCCGCTCTGCAGGGCGATGCCCGGCATGCCATCCACTGCATCGAACAGGCGCGGCGTCACCGGCTGCCCGCTGCGCAGGGCGCGCCGCAGCTGATCGCTCCCCAGCCGGACCAGGCCACGACTGCCATTGAGCCAGAGATAGCCCTTTGCATCGGCGACCATGCCGGTGATGCCTTCCATGACGCCGGCCATGTCGGTGTTCACCTGGACGAACCGGCCGTTGCCCAAGCGCACGGCCAACCCGGCCTCGCCAGCAACCAGCAGCAGGTCCTGATGATCGAGTAGCGCCGTGATCGGCCCGACCGACAGGCCGTGGCCGGCGTCGAAGGTTTCGATGCGCGTCGCCCCCATGCGGCGCAGCCGGCCATCTGCATAGCCGAGCAGCAACTGGCCATGGGCGTCCAGCGCCAGTGACGAGCAGGCCTGCTCGGGCAGGCGGCGTTCGCGTTGCCACTGGTCGTGCTGGTAGTGCAGCACCCCCCGTTCGCCGGTGCAGACCCAGGCCTGCTCGTCGTCGGGGAACAGCAGGGCATGCAGTGGTTGCCCGGTGAAGGGCGCAGGCAGCGGAATCCGCGTGATGCGGCCGGCCACGGTGCGTGCAAGGTTGACCCAGTCGAACTGCCAGATCGGGGTGGGTGCCTGGCGCGCGGCGGCCTGCAGCTGCGTGGCACTGCCATCGAGCAGGGTGCGCCTGAGGTCGTAAGGCTTGAGGTCTTCGCCATAGCCATACACGCGGCCATCGCTGGCCCGTACCAGTGAGCGGTAGGGATCACTGGGGCCCACCGCCAAGGTATGCACGCTGCGTGCGCGGAAGCGGTTGAGGCCGAGATTGGTGCCGACCCAGAGATTGCCTTCGCGATCGACGATGATCGGTACCGCCGAGGTGGCGGTCAGGCCATGCGGTGAATCGAAGCGCTCCATGCGCACGGCGCGGCTGCCGTCGAAGGTGATGCGGGCCACGCCGCCGTGCGGGCTCATGGTGGCCCACAGCGCGCCATCGGCAGTGAACTGCAGGCGCGCAGCCACCAACTCCGGCAACCGCCGTGCCTCGCGCTCGCTGTCCGGCAGCAGGCCCTGTGCGTTGGCCAGCGGCGAGGTGCCGCGCACGCGGTCGGCCAGCCAGACTTCACCCTGCGGACTTTCGGCCAGCGTTGCCATCTGCGAGACGGCGATGCCGGTGTCCTCGAACGTGGTCTGGCCGGCCGCACGCGTCCAGATCTTCAGGTCGGCCAGTACCCAGAAAGTGCCGCGGCTGTCGTGCAGCAGCCACTGCACACGGCGCTCGGGCAGGCCGGCTGCGGCAGGAAGTGGCTGCCAGCGCTGTCCATCAAAGCGGCGCAGCCCGCCATTGATCGCCGCCCACAGCTGGCCCTGGCGATCCTGGCTGAAGCGTGGGACCACGCCGACCGGCACCCCCTGCTCGCGGCCGTAGTTGTGCAGCCTCCCCTGTGCGAACCGGCTGATGCCGGCCTGGAAGTAGCCGATCCACAGGGCACCGTCGGCGGCATGCGCCAGCGTGACCATGTTGGTGGACGGGAACTGGCTGCCGACGGGCGCTGCCTGCCGTTCGAAGCGACGGCCATCGAAGCGGTACAGCCCCGAGCCGGTGGCCAGCCACAACAGGCCGTCCCGGTCCTGGGTGATGTCCCAGATATCGCCGGGTGCACCCTGGCCGACCCGCCACGCGGTGTGCTCGTAACCGGGCAGCCCGCCGCTCACCGGCGGGCGCTGCACGGCAAAAGCGGGCAGGGCGGTCAACAGCAGCAGGCACGTCAGCAGCGTCGGCAGGCGACGCAGGAACGGGAAGGGGCGGCCACGCATGGCGCGCATTCTGGCAGGTGCGGGGCAGCCCGGGGTGACCCGATCGGGGTAGGCGCCTGGTGCTGTGGTCGGCTATCACGCCGACATGTCCTGCGGAGCCCGGCCATGCAGCGCCTGTTCGTGATGTTCCCCGACCGCGGTCCGGGCATCGGCCTGCTGTGGCTGCGGCTGTGCGTGGCCGCTGCGCTGTGCACGCCGGGCGCGCACACGGGCTGGCTGTCGGCGCTGTGCCTGCTGGCGGTGGCGATACTCGCGCTGGGCGTATTGACGCCGCTGGCGGTAGTGCCGGCAACACTGGGCCTGTATGCACAGGCACTGCCGTGGCCACTGGTGGTGTTGCCGCTGACCTTGCTGGCGCTGGGGCCGGGTGCCTATTCACTGGATGCGCGGCTGTTCGGTCGTCGCCGGCTCGGCCATCGACCTCCCCCATTCGGGTAGGTACTGGCCTCGACCGACGGGGGTAGGGCATCGCTCGGCGTACACGCACCATGGGGCACCCCCTCGCGGCGTCCCCCATGGCCACCGTCTTTTCGCCCGATCCGCCCGCCGTGGCGCTGGCACCGCAGCAGGCCGCCGCATTGCAGCGCGCCCTGCGCTATGTCGATGAGCACCTGTCGCAGCCGCTGCGGGTGACCGAGCTGGCCGCAGCCGCCTGCGTCAGCCGCTTCCATCTGGTGCGCCTGTTCCGGGCCGGTACCGGCGCCAGCCCGCTGCGCTATGTGCGCCGCCGCCGCATCGAACGTGCCCGTCAGTTGTTGCCGGTCGCGCACCTGCCGATGTCCTGCCTGGCCCAGCAGCTGGGCTTCTTCGACCAGAGCCATTTCGTCCGCAGCTTCCGCGCCGAGACCGGCTGCAGCCCCGGCCAGTACCTGGCTGGTGATGCCGCCCTGTTGCTTCCCCCTGATCGTGTTTCCAACGGAGTCCACCCATGAGCCTTGCCACCGCTACGCCCGCCCCGGCCCTGCTGTCGCCCACCGACCATGCCCTGGTGCTGATCGACTTCCAGTCGCAGATGGCGTTCGCCACCCACACCATCGACATCTCCGCGCTGCGCAACAACGTGTCGCTGATCAGCAAGGGCGCCAAGGGCTTCAATGTGCCGGTCGTGCTGACCACGGTGGCCGAAGCGTCGTTCTCCGGCCCGATGTTCCCGGAACTGCCGGAGATCTTCCCGGGCCAGACGGTGTTCGACCGCACCTCGATGAACACCTGGGAAGACCAGCCGGTGATCGATGAGATCAACCGCATCGGCAAGCGTCGCCTGGTTGTTGCGGGGCTGTGGACCAGCGTCTGCATCGTGGGTCCGGCGCTGTCGGCGCTGGCGCAGGGCTTCGAGGTCTACGTGATCACCGATGCCTGCGGCGATGTCAGCGAAGAAGCACACGAGCGTGCGATCACCCGCATGGTGCAGGCCGGTGCGGTGCCGATGACCAGCGTGCAGTACCTGTTGGAGCTGCAGCGTGACTGGGCGCGTGGCGAGACCTACGACCTGACCACCGGCATCGCCCGCGACCACGCCGGTGGCTATGGCATCGGCATCCAGTACGCCAAGCGCATGTTCGGCGCGCAGGAAGGCGGGCACTGAGCATGCTGGCTGGCCATGGCCTCGACCTGGCCCTGCTGATGCTGCGCGTGGCAGCCGGGGGATTCCTGCTGCCACACGCGCTGGGCAAGCTGTTCGGCTGGTTCGGTGGCCCCGGGCTGGCCGGCTTCGCCACCGAACTGCGCGGCTTCGGCCTGCCAGCGGTGGCACCGCTGCCGCTGCTGCTGGCCCTGCTGCAGGTGCTGTCCGGGCTGGCCGTGCTGCTGGGCTGGCAGACCCGCGTCGCCGCGCTTGCAGCGGCGGCCTTCATCGGCTTCACCGTACTGTTGGCCCTGCCCAGGGGCTGGTTCTGGATGCGCGGCGGCAGTGAGTACCCGTTGATGTGGACCACGGTACTGCTGGCCCTCGCGCTGACCGGGCCCGGCGCCTGGGCACTGGACGGCCAACGCCTTCCGGGAGACCTCGCATGAGTCACGATCCACTCGATCACGGCCGCCGCAACGTGGTGCTGGCCGGCAGCGCCGCGGTGGCGCTGGGCCTGGCCGGCCGTGCCGGTGCCGCACTCGATTCCACTTCCAAGGAGCGTCGCATGAGCACGCTGGTCATCCGCAATGCCCGCATCACCACCCTTGACCCACTGCAGCCGCATGCACAGGCGCTGGCCGTGCAGGAAGGGCGCATCGTTGCCGTCGGAAGCGACGAGGAGATCATGCGTGGCTGGGGCAATGAAGCGACCCTGATCGACGCCCAGGGCCGGCGCCTGCTGCCTGGCCTCAACGACAGCCATACCCACCTGATACGTGGTGGCCTGAACTACAACCTGGAACTGCGCTGGGACGGCCTGCGTTCGCTGGGCGATGCCATGGACATGCTGAAGGCGCAGGTCGACCGCACGCCTGCACCGCAGTGGGTGCGCGTGGTCGGTGGCTTCACCGCCACCCAGTTCAACGAGAAGCGCCTGCCGACCCTGCAGGAACTCAACGACATCGCGCCGGATACGCCGGTATTCCTGCTGCACCTGTACGACCGTGCGCTGCTCAACCGCGCCGCGTTGCGCGCCTGCGGCTATACCAAGGACACGCCGGATCCGCCGGGCGGGCAGATCGTGCGTGATTCGCTCGGCAACCCGACCGGGCTGCTGCTGGCCAAGCCCAACGCGCTGATCCTGTACGCGACGCTGGCCAAGGGGCCACGCCTGCCGATCGAGTACCAGGCCAATTCGACGCACCACTTCATGCGCGAACTGAACCGGCTCGGCATCACCTCGGTGATCGACGCCGGCGGCGGCTTCCAGAACTATCCCGAGGACTACCAGGTCATCGAGCAGCTGCATCGTGATGACCAGCTGACCGTGCGCATCGCCTACAACCTGTTCACCCAGAACAAGGGCAAGGAAGTGGATGATTTCCGCGGCTGGAGCGAGATGCTGCAGCCGCGACAGGGCGATGACCTGCTGCGCCACAACGGTGCCGGCGAGATGCTGGTGTTCTCCGCGGCTGATTTCGAGCTGTTCAACGAGCCGCGCCCGGAACTGCCGCCGGAGCTGGAACCGGAACTGCACGATGTAGTGAAGCTGCTGGTCGAGAAGCGTTGGCCGTTCCGCATCCATGCGACGTACGACGAGAGCATCACCCGCATCCTCGATGTGTACGAACAGGTCAACCGCGAGGTGCCGTTCGATGGCCTGCACTGGTTCATCGATCACGCCGAAACCATCACCCCGCGCAACATCGAGCGCATCCGTGCGCTGGGCGGCGGCATCGCCGTGCAGCATCGCATGGCCTATCAGGGCGAAGCCTTCGTCGAGCGCTACGGCGTGCAGGCCGCGCGGCATACGCCGCCGGTCAAGCGCATGCTGGCCGAAGGCGTGCCGGTCGGTGCCGGTACCGACGCCACCCGCGTGGCCAGCTACAACCCCTGGGTGGCGTTGTCCTGGCTGGTGACCGGACGCACCGTGGGTGGGCTGGCCCTGTATGGCGATGAGAACCTGCTCGAACGCGAGCAGGCGCTGCGCCTGTGGACCCAGGGCAGTGCCTGGTTCTCCGGCGACGAAGCGGTGAAGGGCACGCTGAAGGCCGGCCAGCTCGCCGACTTCATCCTGCTCTCGGCCGACTTCTTCCGCGTGGATGATGCGCAGATCGCCGACATCACCAGCGTGTTGACCGTGGTTGGCGGGCGCATCGTGCATGCCGACGCCGACTATGCCGGGCTCGCGCCGCAGCTGCCGCCGGCGATGCCCAACTGGTCGCCGGTCAACAGGTTCGGTGGCTACCACGTCGGCGGCGCCGCCACCGGGTTGGCTGCCGCGCATCGCCACCATCACGGTGTGGCCTGCAGTACGCATGGTGTTCATGGTCATGCCGCGCAACATGCGGCGCCCACCGACGACCTGACCGCGTTCTGGGGCGCGATGGGATGCTCGTGCTTCGCGTTCTGAGCCTGGCGCTGCTGGCCTTGCCATCGCTTGCACAGGCCTGCGACGGTGGCCGCTGCAGCGAAGTGGGCAATGGCCAACTGCAATGGGATGCGTCACTGCGCGTGCGCGGCCTGTACTACGACCCCACCCGGTTCGGGATTGGCGGCGCAGAGGATGGCTATGGCCTGCTGCGCGCGCTGGCTTCGGCCACCTATGTGGAAGAGACCTGGCAGGCAAAGCTGCAGCTGGGCGTGCATGCTGAGAATGGCAAGGCCGGTGGCCCGGGCCGCACCGACCGCAGCGCGCTGGATGTGCAGCAGGCGTACTGGCGCTGGCAGCGGGGGGGCGTCCACCTGCAACTCGGCCGGCAGGAGGCCGGTTATGGCAGCTCGCGCCTGTTGTCGGTGCGCGATGGGCCGAACATCCGCCTGGCCTTCGATGGTGCGCGCCTGGGCTGGAAGGGCCGCCTCGGCACGCTTGATCTGGTGGCACTGCGACCGGTGGAGAACCGGCCGGGTGCCTTTGATGATCGCGGGGAGCACGGTGCCCACCTGTGGGGTGCCTATGCCACCACGGCACGCGGGCAGGGCGCGGGGCAGTGGGATCTGTATCTGCTGGACTACCGCCGCGAAGGCGCACGCTTCGCGGCGGGTTCCGGCATCGAGCGGCGGCAGACCTTGGGTGCGCGCTGGTTCGGCCAGGCCGGTGCACTGGACTGGAACAGCGAGCTGGTGGCGCAGGACGGTGAACTGCGGACGACCGCCGGCACCCTCGATATCCGCGCCTGGACTCTGGCCACCGATACGGGGTGGCGCTGGACGAACCTGCCGCTGCAACCGCGGTTGGGGCTGAAGGCGGACATCGCCAGTGGCGATGGCAATCCGCATGACGGTCGACTGGGAACCTTCAACGCCTTGTTCCCGAAGTCGGCCTATTTCAGCGAGGCCAGCCTGCTGGCCCCGGCCAACCTGATGGACGTCCAGCCGACCCTGACCCTGCGCCTGCACGACGCGGTGACGACGGAACTGGGCGTACAGATGGCCTGGAAGCATCGCCGCGCGGATGCGGTCTACACCACGCCCGCGCCGCTGGTGGCGTTGCCAGGCAGCGCCGGTGGCGCGCGCCGCATCGGTAATCAGTACAAATCCGAAACCCGCTGGCAGGCCAGCGAACACTGGCAATGGCAGCTGCAGCTGGCCTGGGTCGACGCCGGTCCTGCGCTGAAGCAGGCCGGAGGCCAGGACACGTTGTTCGCCTCGATCGTTGGAGCATGGCAATGGTGAACGCAACCGCATCGCTACCTTCCGCACAGGCCGCAGGCGCCTGGTCCCCGCTGAAGATCCAGATGTTCCGCTCGATCTGGCTGGCGATCCTGGCCAGCAACATCGGCACCTGGGTCAATGACGTTGCCGCCGCCTGGGTGATGGCCGAGCGTACCGGCTCACCGTTGATGGTTGCGTTGGTGCAGTCGGCCACTACGGTGCCGATCGTGCTGCTGGCGCTGGCCGCCGGAACCCTGGCCGACATCGTCGACCGCCGCAGGTACCTGCTGGCCACCCAGGGCTGGATGCTGCTGGTCGCCGCGGTGATGGCGGCGTTGACCGCGATGGACATGCTGACGCCGCAGCTGCTGGTGCTGCTGACCTTCTGCATGGGCTGCGGTGCGGCGATGGCGATGCCGGCGCAGGCTGCGATCGTGTCCGAACTGGTGCCGCAGCCGATGCTGGCTTCAGCAGTGGCGCTGAACTCGATCGGCATCAACATCGCCCGCTCGATTGGCCCGGCCATCGGCGGCGTGATCGTCGCCCAGCTGGGTGCGGTCTGGGCGTTCGGCTTCAACGCCATCACCTTCGCCGCGATGCTGTTCGTGGTGTGGGGCTGGAAGCGCGACCCGAAGCAGTCCAGCCTGCCGCCGGAAGGCTTTGGAGCAGGACTGAAAGCGGGCCTGCGCTACGCCAGCCGTGCGGGACGCCTGCAGGCGGTGCTGATCAAGTCGGTGGGCTTCTTCTTCTTCGCCGCTGCGATGAACGCGTTGCTGCCGGTGGTGGTACGCGGGCAGATGCACGGCGGGGCGGGGCAGTACGGCATGCTGCTCGGCTGCATTGGTATCGGTGCCGTGGGCGGTGCGTTGCTGCTGCCGAAGCTGCGCGCACAGATGGATCGTGACCTGCTGGTGCTGCTGGCCACTCTGTCGTTGGCCCTGAGCCTGGTCGGGCTGGCGCTGACCCGCAGCTGGTACGTGCTACCGCTGGTAATGCTGATCAATGGCTTTGCCTGGATCACCGTGCTGTCGTCGCTGCAGATTGCCGCGCAGACCGCAGTGCCGGCGTGGGTACGTGCGCGTGCACTGGCGCTGTACATCATGGTGTTTTCCGCTGGCATGGCGGCTGGTGGCCTGAGCTGGGGTGCACTGGCGCAGCGCACCTCGCCGGAGCTGGCCTTGCTGGTGGCTGCCGCGGGTGCGGTGATCGGCGGATTGCTGGTGTGGCGCGTGCGCATTGCCGGTACTGAAGACCTCAACCTGCGCCCGGCGGGGCACTGGCCGGCCCCCGAACTGTCGGTACCGGTATCCAACGATCGCGGCCCGGTGCTGGTGACCATCGAGTACCGCATTGACGACGCTGATCGCGCCGCGTTCCAGACGCAGATGCGCGCACTGGGCACGATCCGTCGCCGCGATGGCGCGGTGGTCTGGGGTGTGGTGGAGGATGTGGCCAGCCCGGGCATCCACCTGGAGTATTTCGTGACCCCGTCGTGGCTGGAGCACCTACGCC
The DNA here is from genome assembly GCF_002138415.1 of Stenotrophomonas maltophilia. Taxonomy (NCBI): domain Bacteria; kingdom Pseudomonadati; phylum Pseudomonadota; class Gammaproteobacteria; order Lysobacterales; family Lysobacteraceae; genus Stenotrophomonas; species Stenotrophomonas maltophilia. The sequence goes on along the minus strand of NZ_CP015612.1, from coordinate 2,672,423 downwards.
AGCATGAACGCATCACTGCCGATGACAAGGCAATCCAGGAAGTGCTGCGCGGGCTGCATCGTGGCGAACGTGCGCCGGTGGTGCGTCATTTCGTAGGCGGCCACGACCCGCTGCCGAAGACCGGCGTGCCACACCACCACAGCGATATCTGATGTTCTCGTGGTAGAGCCGGCCGCTGGCCGGCTGCGCTGGATCGCGATGGATGATCGGATTGCCGGCCAGCGGCCGGCACTAACGAAGGGGCGGCGGCACCATTACGGCGCCGCCGCGAGACATCATTTGCGTGCAAAGGCCAGCAGGTCGGCGTTGAACTGGTCGGCGTGGGTGAGGGTCAGGCCGTGCGGGGCACCGGGGTACACCTTCAACTCGGCGTCCTTGATGATCTGCGAGGACAGTTTGGCCGAAGCATCGAACGGCACGATCTGGTCGTCATCACCGTGCACGACCAGCGCCGGCACGTCGATCTTCTTCAGGTCCTCGGTGTAGTCCACTTCCGAGAACTCGTGCACGCAATCGTACTGACCCTTGACGCCACCGAGCATGCCCTGCAGCCAGAACGAATCACGCATGCCCTGGGTAACGGTGTTGCTGTCGCGGTTGGCGCCGAAGAACGGCGTGGCCAGGTCCTTGAAGAACTGCGAGCGGTCGCCACCAGTGCCCTTGCGGATGCCGTCGAAGACCTCCAGCGGGGTGCCGGCCGGGTTGGCAGCGGTCTTCAGCATCAGCGGCGGCACGGCGCCGACCAGCACCACCTTGGACACGCGCTTGCTGCCGTGGCGGCCGATGTAGTGGGCCACTTCGCCACCGCCGGTGGAATGGCCGACCAGGATCGCGTCCTTCAGGTCCAGTGCTTCGATGACTGCGGCGAGGTCATCTGCGTAGGTGTCCATGTTGTTGCCGTCCCAGGTCTGGCTGGAGCGGCCATGGCTGCGACGGTCGTGAGCGATCACGCGGAAGCCGTTCTGGCCCATGAACAGCATCTGCGGGTCCCAGGCATCGGACGACAGCGGCCAGCCGTGGGCGAACACGATCGGCTGGCCGGTACCCCAGTCCTTGTAGAAGATGCGGGCGCCGTCGGCGACGGTGACGAAGTTGCTCATTGCAGGTTCCTTGGCGGAAGGGAGGGAAGGCACAGGCAGTTGTGCCGGTGCCTCCGGCAGTACAGCGCAGTGCCAGACCGGCGACTTGCACAGCTGTGCTGGATTACAACGGATGTGACGCGTATCGCTCTGGCACGAAGCCGTTCCCGCGTCGAGGATGGCGGCAGCCCTGTGGAGGAGCCTGCAATGTCGAAGGTGTGTTGGAGCTTGTTGTGGTGCCTGCTACTGGCCACGGGGACGCATGCTCAGACCAACGTCTACAAATGCGTGGACGGGCCGCATCCGGTCTATCAGCAGACGCCGTGCCAGGGGCGTGCGGAATGGCGCTGGGAGGTGCCGGCGGAGCCGCCCTCAACAGGTGCGACGGGGGGCAGGGCGGCGAGTCCAACTCCAAGCCGTCCGCGTGTGGTGCAGCAGGGGCGTGCGCGGGCGGCGCTGATACCCATCAGCACCGATCCCACTGCCTGTGAGCGTGCGCGGCAGCAACGCGGGAAGGTGCTCGCCAAGACCAAGCGCCTTGACTTCGTACAGCGGCGGCAGCTGGATGACGCGGTGTACGACGCGTGCCGCTGAATCCAGGAGTGCCAGAAGCGACAACGGCGCCCAAGGGCGCCGTTGTCTGCAAATGCCAGGTGCTTGGACCTCAGCGACCGTCGCTGGCAGCCGCCGGTGCCGGCGAGGGCACGCTGTCCGGCTTGGGCAGGCTCAGCTCCGGGTTGCCCTGTTCGGCCTGCAGGATCTGGATGCGACGCTGCAGGGAATCCAGCTGGCTGTTGGTGCTCTGCACGTCGCTGCTCAGGCTGACCGCCTGCTGCTGGGCCTGCTGCAGGGCAGCGCTGACCTGGGCCGACTGTGCCTGCTGCTGTTCCATTTCCTGCTGCAGGGTGCGCAGGCGTTCCTCGTTGTAGGCCACCAGGCGCTCGGTATAGCGCTTGCCGGCTTCCAGGCGGGTGGTGTCGATGTAGACCTGGGCCAACTGCTCGGACTGCTGCGCGAAAGTGCGGTAGACACGCTCGGCGTTGTCGACGGCGTCGGTCTTGATCACCCGCCAGAAGTTCTTCTCCTGGAACAGGGCGACGTAGTAGGTCAGGGTGTTGGCATTGAACAGCAGGCTGGCGCCGTAGTTGCCGTTGTAGGTGGTCCGCAGCTCCGTCAGCTGGCGGGCATCCATCAGCTGCTTGAGCTCATCAACGGTATTGCGCACTACCGGTGCGGTACGTGCGGCCGGCTCTGCGGCTGCTTCGCGGTCGCCACGGGCAGCCATCGCCGCCGGTGCCACCAGCATCATGGCCACGGCCAGCAGTGCCGCGCCGCGCGCGTGCCGGGCGAAGACCGCGCCCCCTGAAGTTTCTCGCATGTCTAGACCATCCACGGATGAGTGTGGGTTGAGATGAAGGTGGTTCCCCGCCGGGAGTCTAGCATGGGCGCGGGCGCCGCCAAGGGCGCCCGTCACGGGTCAGTAGACCAGCTGTGCCGCGCTGCACTGGATCGACTGCACATTGACGTCGGTGCGGCCCAGTTCCAGGCCCAGCACGCTGGCCAGCAGGTTGGTCAGCAGGGTGCCGACGCTGTTGAGGACGGGCTTCAGCGCAGCGAGGATAGGATTCAACAGGGTACAGAGCAGGCCACTGCAGGAGACGCCGTTGCCAGGAGTGGTGACGCCCCCTCCGGAGCTGGGGTCGCCCAGACCTCCGGCCTTGGTCTGCAGGTATGACGCAAGGTTCTCCCGGACGCATTTGTTGTAGTCCAGAAGCAGGTTGCCGAGAATACTGTCGCATCGATTGACGAGCAGGCCACCCACCACAATGCTCAGCAGTTTGTCGAGCAAACCGAAACCCTCTCCCGTTACGGTCGCACGATAACTGTCCCAAACCGAACCGTCGGTCCACTTTGTTCCCAGACCACTCGGAACCGGAACACCGTTGTGCATCAGCCAGTCGCCCACGGGATTCAGATTCTGGCTGGGATCACCGTTGCGGAGAAGGGGGATGACATTCTTCACGTCATAGCGCCCGCCCCCGGGGTGGGCTGCAACCAGGTACTGATTGGCCAATGCCAATGCCGTTTGCCTGCCGTCGGTGTCACCTTGTGGGGTCGACACCATGTTCGACAGCACGCGCAGCAGTTCATTGACCAGATCCGACACCGCGTTGCCCACCGCAAGCGGGTTGATCCGGGTCGAGGCAGTCTCGCCGGCAGCCAGGGTCAGGTTCTGCGAGCTGGTCAGGGCGGGCAGAGTGATCTTGTCATTGATCAAGGGTTGTCCGAGCAGCTTCAGCAGCTGTTCGTTCTTCAGGGTGGCGTCGCAGACATTGCTCTTGGAGAAGCGTTGCGCCGGGTCGACATTGCCGACACAGGCGCGCAGCACCGACGAATCGACCTGGATGGTGGCCTTGGGTGGACTGGCGCCGCACTGGATGCCGGTCAGCGTGCCCATCGCGTTGGCGACATCGACATGCAACGGCAGGTGAAGGCGTGTGCCAAGCAGGTTCAGCAGCGGCCCAAGTGCGAACAGATTATTGCTGTCCACGTCCACCAGCAGGCGCACCTGCGCGTTGTACGCACGCGTGCCGACGCCGCCGATGGCGATGGACGGCGGTTCGACCACGCCTGCTTCGATATGGATGCCCAGCAGGTCCAATCCCTTGACCGCCACGCCGTTGCCGTCATTGGCGATGGAAATGGCGGTGCTGATCAGGTTGAGGACGTTGACCTTGGTTTCCAGTGCGCTGCCGACCGTGCCATCCGGCGAAACGACCTCGGCGAACAGGCCGCCGCCACCGGACTGGCTGCCCAGCACGATGTTGAGCTTGTTGATGTCCAACTGGGTGGCGACCAGGTCGGACAGGGCGCGCAGCTGCACGCCGACGGTGGTATCGCGACCAACCACGGTGGCGGTGGCATCGACCAGCTGCGCCAGCGAGATCTTGTTGACCGACAGCAGGCGATTGAAGTCGGCCACGCTGAGATTGGCGGTGACCGGGATGTTGAGCGCCTTGAGCAGGCCCGATGGGGTGATGTTGGCCTGGGCCAGGCCGTCGTAGGAGAGCACGGTCGCGCTGGTGACATCCAGGCCGATCATGCGCAGTGTCGACAACAGCACCGAGTTGCCGTTGGTGCGCAGCAGCTGCGAGCCCACCGCGAACACCGCTGTGGGCTCCGAGCGGCGGGCAACGGCTTGTACGCTGACGGTCGGCAGGCTGGTGTTCTGGCCGAAGAAGGGAAGCACACTGCGTTCGGCGACAACCCGCACTGCATTGCGCGGGTTGGCAGCATCGACAGTGGTGATGAAGCGGTTCGCAGTGGCGCGTGTGGCGCTCCAGTTGCCGCAACGGATCTGCAGGCTCCCCGCAAACCTGTTCTGGGTGAGCGCGCTCTGCCGCGCGGCACTGTTGTCGCTGTTGTCCGAGGTACACAGCTCCAGTCGTTGCGCACCGGCCAGCGCGGCCAGGTCGGCGACTTTCTGCGCGTCACGCTTGGCCCAGAACAGGTAGCCGATCTCGATCAGGCCCAGCATCGCCAGCAATGCCAGCATGACCAGCATCATGGTGACCGACATGCCACCGCGCGGGCGGCTGAAACTGAACTGGCGTGGGCGTTTCATGGCCTACCTCAGCGTCCGGATGAGGATGTTCCCTTGGACTTGGCGACATCGGTTTCAAAGAAGTCCGGGATCTCGTGTTCGAAACTCTTGATGTAGCGGGCATAGCTCAACGTGGCCTGGTCGCCAAGGATCGGCAGGCGTTGCCCGGCCTGCTGGCCCGATGCCTGCAGGCGGAACAGGCCGCGGGCGGTATCGCCGATCTGGCTGCGTACAGGGCGGACCATCGGTGTGGCGGCATCAGTGGCGGCGATCGCCGCCGGTGCCGGAGGTGCGGGCGCGGACAGATCCACGGTCGTCAGTGCCTCGGACTGCAGCGGTTGCGAGGCCGGTGCAGGGCTGCTGCCGCCGAGCATCTGCCCGGTCAGCGGCTGTTGCTGCGCCTGCGCGGCGCCTGCAATCAACAGGCAGGCCAGCACAGGCAACAGGCGTCGGGTCAGGTGCGTCGCGGTCATGGTGTGTACCCGTTCGGATGATCGGAGGCGCTGAAGCGTTCCAGCATCGAAGGCGGCAAGCGCTGCGGGTCGCGCTCATCGCGTGTCTGGAGACGCGGCTCAACGGCCAGCCGTGCAGCGCTGGCCGTGGGGGCAGCGACGGTGCGGGCAGGCGCGGGGGCGACCGCTGCTGCAGCTGCCTGTCGTCGCTGCAGGCGGGTGCGGATCTGTGTGGCCTGCTGCTGGATGCTGCGCAGGGTGTCCTCGTTGAGGCTGGCCTGTTGGGCGAGGCGCTCGGCGGTGGCGGTGTCGCCGCGCAACACGGCCCACAGGGCGAGGTTGGCAGTGGCCTTGGCGTTGCCCGGGGACAGCTCCAGGGCCTTGGCCAGCGGCTCACGTGCCTGATCGAACTGTCCGGCACGCAGGCGTGCGTAGCCGAGGTCGCCCAGATAATCGGTATTCAAGGGTTGCAGCTGCGTGGCTCGCGCCAGTGCCTGTTCACTGCCTGCATCGTCATCACGACGTGCGGCGATCAGGCCCAGGCCGTGCGCGGCGGCTGCCGCCTGCGGGCCGCTGGAAAGATCGCGGTACAGGGCGATGGCCGCATCGGCCTGCCCGGTCTCGCGTAGTGCGTCGGCCTGCAGCAGTCGTAGCGCCGGTGGGTCGCCGTAGCGCTGGCGGAATGCATCCACATGGGCCAGCGAGGCATACCAGGCACCCTGCAGCTGCATGCGCGCGATCAGCTCCAGGTAGGCATTGCGGCTGTCCTGCGGTGCCGGTTCGGGTGCGGCCAGGCTGGGCGCCCGCAGGTACTTCGGCGTGGACGACGCACAGCCGCTGGCGACGGCGGCGAGGGCAAGCAGCAGGCAGGAGGTGCGCAGGGCAGGCATCAGGGCGATCCCATCTTGGACATGGTGGTGGCCAGCGCAACCAGCGCAGGGCCGGCGAGGACCAGCATCAGCGCTGGCAGCAGGGTCAGCATCATCACCACGGTCATCTTCACCGATAGCTTGCCGACCTTTTCCTTCAGGGTGTTACGGCGCTGTTCGCGCAGCCGGATGCTGAACTGCCGTAGCGGTTCCTGCACCGCGCCGCCGTGGGCGTGCACCTGCAGGATCAACTGCATCAGGCTGGTCAGGTCATCGTCGGCATAGACTTCGCTCAGGCGCCGCAGCGACTGCGCGCGGGTGCGGCCGTGGGTGTAGGCGACGTTGGCCTCCTGCAGCTCGCCACCGAGTACCGGCAGCGCATCGCGCAGCTTGTCGCCCAGCGTCTGCAGGCTCTGGTCCATGCTGAAGCCCACGCCCTGCAGCAGGCGCAGCAGATCGATCAGCAAGGGCAATTCGTTCTCGACGGCGCGCCTGCGTCGCTTCACCCAGGCGGACAGGATGAACTTGGGCAGCAACAGGCCGGCAGCCAGCGCGCCGATGATCACCATGATCCTGGCCAGCCCTGTGACGCTGCTGAATGTCAGCACCAGTGCCAGTACCAGCACGGCCAGCAGCAGGCGCAGGCCGAGGTAGATGGCCGTGCCGCGGCGGGTGTTCCAGCCGGCCAGGTCCAGCAGCAGGCGGTCTTCATTGGTCAGCAACGCGGCCTCCAGACGACCGCCGCTGAGTGCCCGGCCGAAGCGCTCCAGCCAGCCCAGAGAGTCGCGCTGCGGCGCCGCTTCGCCGTCACGGGCGTCTTCCCGCGGTTGCAGGGCGGTCTTCAACGTGGCCGATGTACGGTGCTCACGATGACTGCGTACCCAGCCGCCGATACCGAGCAGGGCGACACCGGCGGCCAGCACCAGCAGGGAGAGGGCGAACCACGCGCTGGCGCTCATCGGTCGTCTCCGGAGGGGCGGGGGTGGTTCATAGCGACTTGGCCAGGCGATACAGCAGGAAGCCACCGACAAGCTCCAGGCCCAGTGCAATCAGCAGGATCTTGTGGCCGAGCGGGTCATGCAGCACCGGCTGGAAGAAGTCCGGGCTGGCGATCGCCATCAGCACCGCGCAGGCCGGTGGCAGCAGGCCGAGGACCCAGGCCGACATGCGGGTTTCGGAGGTGGTTGCGGCCAGTTCCTGCTGGGCCTGTTCCAGGTCGCGCATGAAATCACCCATGCGCTGCAGGATCTGGTCGGAGCGGCCACCGATGCGTACGCTGACGCCGATCACCACTGACAGAACTTTCAGTACGTCCATCCGGTAAGGCTGTGCGGCCAGCGCCAGCGCCCTGTCCAGGTCCATGCCGCTGCGCGCGTAGCGCACCGTGGTATCCAGCAGGCCGCGCAGCGGCGCGCTGGTCTGCATCGACGCGACCTGGAACGCGGCCTGCAGGCTGTTGCCCAGTGCGGTCAGCCGTACCAGGTTGTCCAGGAAGTCGGGAAGCATATGCAGCAGCTGGGCGCGCAGTTTCGAAGTGCGCCGCATCACCCACAGCCAGCAGCCCAGCAGGTACAGCAGCAAGGTCAGCGGGAGCATCCATGCGGTGCCGAGCCGCAGCATCGCCACGACCGAAAGCGCCAGTCCAGGCACCAGCAGCATGATCGGAAGCTTCCAGCCCGTCTGCAGGCCCGCACGCTGCAGCAGGCCATCCAGTGGCAGCACACGGCGCGTGCCGCCGGCCGTTCGCGCCGGATCGTTGGCAGCGGCGACGGATGGCCCGGCGGGTGCTCCACTGCTTGCACTTCCTCGTGCGAGTTGCTGCTCGGCATGTTGCAGCGATGCCTGACGTTGTTCGCGGCTGCTGGCCGTACCCCACAGCCAGACCGCCAGCGCCAGCAGCACCGAGATGATGCTCAACATGCCCAGCAGCAGGCCGGTGCCCATGTTCAGAAGTCTCCGTACAGCGACTCGCGCAGCTGCTGGCGGAACGGCTCCAGCTTGTGCGAGTGCGGATGGAAGCCCAGCCCGATCCAGCGATCGGTCTCTTTGCCGTTGCCGTCGATCTGCAGCTCGTGGCGGAACATTTCCTGGGTGGTGATCAGGTTGTCACTGACGCCAGTGATCTCGGTGATAGAGACCAGTACACGACGGCCGCCGCCCAGTCGAGAGATCTGCACGATGAAATCGATGGCACTGGCGATCTGCCGGCGCAGGCTGTCCTCGCTGCCCTGGAAGCCGGCGAAGCCGGCCAGCATCTCGATGCGGTACAGGCAGTCACGCGGCGAGTTGGCATGGATGGTGGCCATCGATCCGTCATGGCCGGTGTTCATCGCCTGCAGCATCTCCAGCACCTCGGCGCCACGTACCTCGCCGACCACGATGCGGTCCGGGCGCATGCGCAGGCTGTTGCGGACCAGGTCACGGATGCTGACCGCACCCTGGCCTTCGGCGCCGCCGATGCGGCTCTCCAGGCGCACCACGTGCGGATGGTTGAGCGACAGTTCGGCGGTGTCCTCGACGGTGATCACGCGCTCATTCGGGGGCACGTAACTGGCCAGTGCGTTTAGCAGGGAGGTTTTGCCGGAGCTGGTACCACCGGAGACCAGGATGTTGCAGCGGCCCAGCACCATCGCCTTCAGCAGTGCCTGCATCGGCGCATCGAAGGTGCCCTTGGCCAGCAGCTCGTCGGGCGTGAACGGATCCTTGCGGAACTTGCGGATGGACACCATCGGTCCGTCCACCGCCAGCGGCGAGATGATCGCGTTGAGGCGACCGCCGTTGGGCAGACGCGCGTCGACCATCGGATTGGAGTCATCCAGGCGACGCCCGAGCGGGGCCAGGATGCGGCGCAGGATGCGCAGCAGGTGGGTATCGTCGGTGAAGCGTTGGGTGGCGCGCTTGAGCTGGCCGCCCTGCGAGACATGCACGTCCTTGAAGCCGTTGATCAGGATGTCTTCGATGGACGGATCGTGCAGCAGATCGTCGAGCGGGCCGAATCCGGTCAGTTCCTTGACCAGACCTTCGGCAACCACCTGCATCTCTTCCTCGTTGATCGGGATTCGCCATTCCTGGATGAAGCCCACGGTCTGCACCTGCACCCACCGGGCGATGGTGTCCGGGGCCCAGGAGTCGATGTCGATGCGCTCGTCCTCGATGCTGTTGAGCAGGTGCTCATGCGCCGCCGACAGCACCTTCTGGTACTGCTCGGTCTGCGCGAACGGCACGTGCCCCGGCGGGCTGTCGGGCAGCACCGGGCGGGTGGCGGCATGCGGGAACGGGGTTACCTTGTCTTCCATTGCGATCCACCCAGGGCAAGGGAGAGTCTTTCCCGCAGTCCCTGTGCCTGGACCGGGACTGCAGCCGGATCCAGACGCGGAACGAGCGGGGCGAGGGCACGCAGGTAGGGGTCGCGCGGTGCATCCTGCAACAGCAGGTGACCCTGGCTGGCGGCAAGGCGCACACGCGGACGTTCGGGCAGCGTGGCCAGCAGCGGCACTTCGAAGCGGCGCGCGATCTGCTCCGGACTCATGCCGCTGCTGTCGTCGTGACGGTTGATCACCAGCTGCAGGCGCTTCTCGCGCTCGCGCTGCCCGGCCAGGTGCTTCAGGGCCTGGTCGAGCGACACCAGGGTGGCGATCGACGCGTCGGTGACCAGCCAGATTTCGTCGGCCTGGTCCAGCAGCAGTGGTGGCAGCTGCCGCAACGGACAGCCACCGGCATCGCACAGCACGCTGGCAAACACGCCGCGCAGGCGCTGCAGCAATGCGCCGGGATCGGACGGTGGCACCGCATCGCTGCCGCTGGCGCGGTCCAGAAGCACCAGCCCGGAATCGTGACGTGCCATCGCGGTGCGGGCGAGGGTGGCATCGATGCGGCTGGCATTGCGCAGCGCGTCCTCGTAGTGGAAGCGGCTGTCCAGGTTGAGGTACAGCGCCAGATCACCGGAAGGCTGTGCCAGCTCCATCAGCAGGCCGTCCTGCTGCAGCGCTTCGCCCTGGGCGAGTGCGCGCGTCTGTTGCGCCAGCACCGACAGGTGTGCGGCCAGGGTACTGGTGCCGACGCCGGCACGTACGCCCAGCAGTACGATCAATCGTGCCTTGTGCGCATGCTGTGCGGCGGCGGCTGGCCGTGGCGACAGCGCCCGGCGCAGCGCTGCTTCGATGCCGGAATTGTCGCTGTCCAGATCCAGGACATCACGCAGTCCCACGCGCAGGGCCATCACCACGCCTTCCACCTGGCCGGCGCTGGTGGCGCCGACCGCAACCAGCATCAGGTCCGGCTCGGTCTGCTGCAGTTGCTGTGCAAGCACGCTGGAGGCGGCGGCATGTTCGGGACGGAAGTCGAGCAGGACCAGGCTCTGTGGCCCGCGTTGCAGATCCAGGGCGGAGGTCGGTGTGCTGCTGTCCTGCCAGTGCAGGGTGGTGGTCGGCGGCAGCTTGGCCGCCAGCCGCGGCAGCAGTTCGCGATCCATTCCGTACAGGACCAGATTCATCGGTGGTCCTTGCGGATGCAGCGGCTGGGCGGCGGCGTAGGGCATGGGCGTGGTATCGCAGGCATCATGGAATCAGCGTGAGAAGCCGGGCACCGGGTCCTGGCTGATCGGGCCAAGCAGCCACGCACCCCATTCGGGCAGGTTCGGCTTGGCCTCGCGCTCACCAGGCAGTGGCAGCTCGGTGTTGCGTGCCAGCGGCTGCACCAGCCGTGGCGTGACGATGATCACCAGCTCCTTGTCCTGGCGCTTGTAATCGAAGTTGCGGAAGAATGAGCCGATGATCGGCAGGTCGCCCAGCAGGGGGATCTTGCCGACATTGGAGACGACGTTCGAGCTGACCAGGCCGCCAATCACGAAGCTCTCGCCGTCGCCGAGCTCGACCGTGGTGTCGGCGCGGCGGGTGGTGATCGAGGGAATCTGTACGCCGTTGAGTGCGATGGCATTGCTGTAGTCCAGATCGCTGGCTTCCGGCGCCACCTTCAGCGCGATGCGGTTGGGCGACAGCACCGTCGGGGTCACCGTCAGGCCGATACCGAATGGCTTGTAGGTAATGGTGGTGGTGCCCAGTCCCTGTGGCTCCAGGATGGGCAGCTCGCCACCGGCCAGGAAGCTGGCACTCTGACCGGACAGCGCAACCAGGGTGGGCTCGGCCAGCACGCGCGCCATGCCGTTGCTCTGCAGCAGGTCGACGTCGGCGTTCCACAGGCCCTTGGTCGAGCCGAACACCAGGCGGAACGCAGACGAGATTGGCGACTCGGCTTCATTGCCGGAGTTGCCCTCCTTCATGCCTGGCAGGATGCCGGTATTGCCCGGCAGCTGGCCGCCGGGACGCGCGAAACCATAGGCGAAGTTGCCATTTCGGTTCTGGAAGCTGATGCCGATCTGCTTCAGCGCGGTCTTGTTGAACTCGACCACCTTGACCTCGACCTGGACCACGCCGCCGCTGTTGACGGTGGAGGCATCGGCGAGCATGCCATCCTTGCCCAGCGCCATGGCAGCGGGCTTCTGCTCCTGCATGTGCGACAGCACACTGTCAGTGCTTCCCTGCAGCAGGCCCTGGTTGTCCTGCTGGGTGAACACCAGTCCGTTCGCCCCTGCATCGGCGGCGCCCTGCACCGCGCTCTGTACCCGTACCTGCAGGCGCTGTGGCTCGGTCTGCTTGCGATGCCAGAGCAGCAGCGTGGTGGTGCCCGGTGCCTTGCCGACCAGCAGCGCCTGGCGCTGGCCGCGCAGCATCACGATATCGGCCACGCCCGGATCGGCAATGGCGACCCGCTCCAGATCGCCCGGCAGGGTCCAGGGGCGCTGTTCACGTGCCTGCAGTACCAGGTCGTCGGCAGCCACGCTCGTCGCCGGTGCCAGCAGCACCAGCAGCAGGGCCAGCCAGCGCTGGCGGGGGGAGGGGCGTGGACGGTGGCGACGTTCGGTCATGGATGCGCTCGATGCAGGTCAAAGGGAACCACGAGGGGCGGAGCTGTCACCGCGGATGATCTCGATACCCGACGCGCGTGGCACGCTGCGTCGTGGCGCCGGCGCGCGGGCCGGCGCGTCCGGGTTGCTGCGGGCGGGCGCGTTGCTGCGGCCGGCCAATGCATCGCCGTCGATGCCGGCGAACGCGTGATTTTCTGGCCGTTGCAGCGCAAGTTGCTGTTCTGCATCCAGGCCGCGCAGCGGATCGATCACCCCGCGTGCCTGCGGGAACAGCGCCAGATCGGGCTGGCCGGAATCGGCAGGGTTGCGCAGGGCCAGAAACAGCTTGCCCTGCTGCGCACCCAGCAGCAGGCGGTTGGCATCGGCCACCGGTACCGCCAGGACCGCGCTGCGTGCGGGTTGGGACGTCTCGCTGCCTGTGCTCTGGCTGCTGCTGCCGGTGATGTCGGCGGCGCGTGGATCGTTGCGGGTGTCGGCCTCACTGCTGGCCACCGCAGCATCGCTGGCAGGGGCAATGTCCTGCTGGCCATAGCTGAGCACCCTCAGGCGCGACAGCAGCAGGCGGGTCTGCGCGGCTTCGCCCGGGCTGTTGACGTTGGGCTGGGCGTTGCGAAGGTTGAGGAACACGTCGACGAAGTCACCCGGCAGGATACGGTTGCCGGCGCCCACCAGTTCGTCGACCGGCACGGCCAGCGCGCGCTCGCCCGCGCGCAGCTGCAGCGAAAAACCCTGTGCGAGACTGCCAGCACTGATCGCCGTGCCTTCAGCGATATCCTGCACCGGCACCTTGCCGACGACCGCGGACATGCTGGTGGCGGCACCGGCAACCGGCGCGTTTCGCTGTGCGAGGCGCACGCCATTGGCGCTGATCGGTTCGCCGGCCGGCAGGCGCGCCACGGCTTCGACCACCGTGATTGACTGGGCCTCGCTGTGCACAACCGGGGCAACCGAGGCGGGCGCTGCTGACTTGCGCCCGATCATCAAGGCAACCAGGGCCAGCAGCACGGCCAGCCCGATCAGGGCGACGGCAGCGATGCGGGTCAACTTGAGCATGGAACCGTCTCCTTGAGTGTTCGTCAGTTGCCGCTGCCGAGGTCGAGCTGGGCGACGGCGACGCTGCGGATGGGAGCCTGCATCACCCACTTGTAGAGCGTGGCGGTGCCGGGCAGGAAGGGGTGGCTGGCGTAGTCGTAGCTGACCGTCACGGTCATGCACTGGACCGTGGCGAGGCCGGCGCAGGGCGCCTGCGCGGATACCGTGATGGCGTTGCTTCCCCCATTGCTGCAGTCGACGGGCTGACCCGAGAAGTTCAGCAGCCACTGCATCGAACTGCGTGCCGCAACGCAGGCCGCTGTACGGCGTTCATTGGCAGTGCCGTAGCGCAGCGACGCGCGCGCACCCTCGGCCGAGGCGGTTGCCAGCGTCTGCTGAGCCGCCATGATCATCACGCCGGAGAAAGTGAACAGCAGCAGTGGCAGCAGGCCCAGCATCAGCATCAGCGCAAATTCAATGCTGACCACGCCTCGTTGCAACCTTGGACGATGGATGTTCATGTCAGGCCTCCGTACGTACGGAAGAGGATCCAACCGATGGCTGCCATTGCCAGGTAGGCCGCGTAGGGAATGCCTTGGCGTCCCTGGCGGGCGCTTTGCATCCCGCGCAGCGCCGGGTGTGAATGCCATTGCGAACTCGCCCGGATCATCTGCGCCTGCAGGCCGATGGGCAGTACTGGACCCAACCGGCGTGACACCAGCACCACCGCTGCATGTGCGCCGGCTGCGATGCTGGCCGCGATCCAGATCGGCAGCAGCGCCTGCCAGCCCAGCATCAACCCCAGTACCGAAAAAAATTTGACATCGCCGGCGCCCATCCAGCGCAGCGCATAGAAGGGCAGCAATGCGACCAGGCCGAGCGCCGCGCCGGCAACGTGGGAGCTCCACGGCAGGCGCGGCGCACTGAACTGGCCGGCGATGAGCACGACAATGGTGATCGCGCATGCAGACAGCAGCCAGGCATTGGGCACCCGACGGGCGTACAGATCGCTGATCGCGATCCGCAGGCACACACCGATGGCCAACAATCCCAGCAGTGTCATTACACACACTCCATCGTCCGTCAGTGGACGGTCAGCAGTTGCTGTTCCTCATCCAACCTGGGATGCGGCTCAGGCAGGTGTGGTGCCTGAGGCCTTGTTGGCAAGCTTGGTGAGATTATCGAAGAGCGTTTTGAAGAACTCCTTGATCTGCGTGTCGCCCAGTGCGATCAGGACACCGGCGATCACAGCGGCCAGCAACCCGTACTCCAGGGCGGTTACGCCATCTTCTTCCTTCAGGAACTTGCGGATCGATGCGTTCATGACCTTCGTCTCCCTCAACCTGTCTGCTGCAGGACACCTGTTGGGCGGTGGCCCGGCTCCGCCGGGATCGTCCGTGGGCCTCCGCACGTCCTGGCGGAGGAGGCACGGCGGGATGGACCCGCCGTGCTCAAGCAGGGTGATCGTTTCCAGGCGGGACGTCGTTCGCGCAACGGCGACCCCGCGGCCAAAGGCCGGTGGTCGAAACATCGTGCGATACGTGCATGGTCATGCTGTCCCCCTGGGTGAGGCCATCGCTGGATGGCCGGATCACCGTGTTATCGACTTTGCCTGAATGGCGGCCGGCTGCAACCGGAACCTATATGCAAATTCGGCAGAAAGTCGTTGGACCTTAAAACTTCAGTCGGTTTCTGTGACGAAAATCCGTTCCCGGGCAAAACGATTCATCGACGTGCAGATAATGTGATTCCAAACCCCGGCACATGCGAAAACCGTGCCAAACGTGACAACTTTCCGTTCACGTCTGTATCCATCTTATTCCAGTTGCGAGGGATGTTTATCCTCGTAAATTATCGGGCATACTCGCATTCAAGTATTCGCGTTTCTTTATGGGGCGAGCACGTCGTTGGCAGCGTCGCTCGTCCCGGAGATGGAAGCAATTCCATGAGAGGTGCGCGCCCTGTCAGGCGGTGGGGGCCGCATCGCACGACGGATAATCGGGGGACGACACTGTCATGGTCGATGGTGGGGTAGGAGACAGCGACGACAGCGGCCTGCGGTCGATCGATCTGGCGACGCTGAGCGGCGTACTTCGTGTGTGCGATGTCGAGCTGCTTCTGCTCGATGGCAATGGCCCCCGGGCGGCCTTCGCTTCGCGCGTGCATGAAGAGGCCTTGTTCTGCAGCATCAGCTGTGGATTCCACTGTCGTGGCCGTTTCATGCTGCCGCCGGACTGGGCGATGCTGGGCTATCTGCACGCAACGGATGAAGCGCTGAGCTGGTGCCACGGTGTACCGCTAACCCCCGGCATGGCGTTGACGGTGATGCCGGAAGGCATCAGCGAGTTCACGCTGAGTCCGGGTACGCACATGACGCTGATGCTGGTGCCGGTTGCGCGGGTGCAGCGAAAACTGACCGAGTTGAGCCTTCGCAGTACGCCGCCGGCAGGCCAGGCGTTGTCGTTGTTCAATCTCGCCAGCGAAACCACTCCTCTTGCACAGCATTACCAGCAGCTGCATCTGCAACTGGGGCAGGGGGCGAGCCTGCAACCGGAAGAAACCGAGAAGCTGCTGCACGAACACGTGCAGGCCCTGCTCGGCGCCGGTGCTGCAGATCGGCCTGGATGCAGCCGTGCACGGCGCACCCATTATCTGATCGCGCAGCGGGCAGAGAATTTCATGCGGCTCAACCTGCGCCGCAATATCTACATGAATGAGATCTGCGATGCCGCTGGCGTCAGTGAGCGTGGGCTGCGCTACGCCTTCGAGGATCTGTTCGGTACCTCGCCCAATCGTTACCTGTCGATGCTGCGCCTGTGCGCGGCCTGCCGCAGCCTTTCAATGGCCGATTCCAGCCGTCGCTCGGTCAAGGCGATTGCCCTCAGCTGCGGCCTCTGGGACCTGTCACGCTTCGCCGACAACTACCGCAAGGTGTTCGGTGAACTCCCGCGTGACACGCTGATGCGCGCGCCCGCGCAGATCGGCCAGCCGGCCTGAGCCAAGCGCCTCAAGGGTTTCCCGGTCGTTTTTGCCGGAATTGCATATGCGCTTGCCGATATGGTTGCCGCTTCTGCATAACCGGCTGCCGATTCCGACCGTGGATTTGCCGGAATGCGCGATTGCCGTGCCGGAATGAAGTGCGCAGCCGCCGTTGCAAACGCTGAAATGTCAGTCACCTGCCTAACGGCAAGTCCACTGACATTCCAGTTGTTCGCCTACGGGGGAAATGCTCATGAACCGCATCTACCGGCGTGTATGGAACCGCCAGCTCAATGCTCTGGTTGTGGCCTCGGAACTGGCCACCGGCGATAGCGGCGGCAGCGCTGCCCGCGACCCGCGCAGCGCCCTGCTGATGCCCACCGCCCTGGCCCTGGCCCTGCTGTGCGTGCTGGCCAGCGGGCATGCAGGAGCATCCGAGTCCAATCAGTCTCTACGTGACCTGCAGGCGCTCGCAGCCAAGTACGCGCAGCCGATGCCGGTCAAGGTCGATGCCGAAGTGGCATTGGCGGCCGCCTCGCGTCAGGCGCAGAGCACAACGGCAATCAGCGCCGATGCGCGTGTCGGCCTGCAGCTGAGCACCAACGCGGTGCCTGTGGTGCGCGACGTGCTGCCGGCGACGGTGCAGGTGAAGCTGGGTGCGAACACCGCGCCGAAGCAGGTCGCCGTTCCGGCGCTGGGGGCCGATGTCCGTGCCAATGTCGGGCTGGGTCATGCGGCGTCCAATGTGGCGAAGATTGATGCATCGCTGGCGGCCAACGTTGCACCGTCTGCGCATGGGTCGCTCGGTGTGGCTGCGGATGCGCAGGCGAAGGCCAGGGTTGGCGTCGCCGGTACCCAGGTGGCCTCGGTCGATACCGGTGCCAAGGCGGCTGCCACTGTTGTTGGCTCGCTGTCCGGCCTCAAGGCGTCGGTTGACGGCAAGGTGGATTCGCAGCTGAAGCTGGCGGGCCACCGAATCGACGGTCAGGGACAGGTCAAGGCGGCGGCAGCGGTGACGTTGCCGGCCAAGGAGGAGCTGCCGGGCGAAACCCACGATCGTGCGATCACCGCAGCCTTTGATACCGGTGTTGCCGGCAAAGTGCGCGTGCAGGCGCCGGATGGCCAGGAAGTCGTAGCCGACCGCAATCTGAAGCTGGCCGGCCAAGCGACCGTGGCAGCGCAGAACAGCGCGCTGGGCGTCGGTGGCCTGGTGGGCGGCGTTGTCGGCGCGGCAGGTGGCGCCGTGGGTGGCGTGCTTGATGGCACCGTAGGCAACACGGTTGGTGCGGTCGGCGGTGCCTTGCACGGCACGCTTGGAACGGTAGGCAGCGCAGTGGGCAGCACGCTCGATGGCGCCGTTGGTACGGTTGGCGGAGCCGTAGACGGCGCACTCAATGGCACGGTCGGTTCGGTCGGCAGCACAGTCGGCGGCACGCTCAACGGTGCGGTTGGCACGGTGGGTGCAGTTGGCGGCACTGTGGGTGGTGCGCTCAACGGCACGGTCGGTTCGGTCGGCAGCACAGTCGGCGGCGCGCTCAACGGTGCGGTTGGCACGGTGGGTGCAGTCGGCGGCACCGTGGGTGGTGCGCTCAACGGCACGGTCGGTTCGGTCGGCAGCGCAGTCGGCGGGGCACTCAACGGCGCTGTTGGCACGGTCGGCTCGGTCGGCAGCACAGTCGGCGGCGCGCTCAACGGTGCGGTTGGCAGCGTCGGTGCCGTTGGCGGTGCCGTGGGCGGCACGCTCAACAATACAGTGGGTGCAGTGGGCAGCACCGTTGGCGGTGTGCTCAACGGCGCGACCGGCGGCAGCACCGGCGGCCTCGGCGGCCTGCTGGGCAACACGCTGGGCAACGTCGGCGGTGCCGTGGGCAACCTGCTCAACGGCAACCTCAATGGCACCATCGGCCATCTCGGGAGTGCCGTGGGTGGCCTGGTCGGTGGCACGCTGAGCGGCCTCGGCCTGACCAAGCCCTCGGCGATTCCGCCGACCAGTCCGAAGGCGCCGGCAGCGGCCGACCCGAACGCGGGCCTGATCATCGGCACCGGCGGCCTGGTTGGCAACGTCGGGCAGCTGATTGGCCCGACCACCACCAGCCTGTTTGGCGGCAACGGCTACCTGAGCAACGGCAACCTCAAGCTCAGCAACGCCAACGTGATGCAGACCTACTCGACGGTCAATGTGCTGGGCCTGCCCGTGGTCAACCTGTCGCCGGTCGGCAGCACCCTCAATGGCCTGGGTGGCGCCGTCACCGGCGGCAGCTCGCACCTGACCCTGATCGGTGGTGTCACCTCCGACAGCTACATCTACAACATCAACAACGGCAATCCGGGCGGCCTGCTCGGGCTGCTGCTGCCGAAGGATTCGCCGGCATGGGCG
Source organism: Stenotrophomonas maltophilia (assembly GCF_002138415.1). Lineage (NCBI taxonomy): Bacteria > Pseudomonadati > Pseudomonadota > Gammaproteobacteria > Lysobacterales > Lysobacteraceae > Stenotrophomonas > Stenotrophomonas maltophilia. The sequence continues at coordinate 2,654,108 of NZ_CP015612.1, read as the reverse complement.
GCCAAGTGCCTGGATATCGCCCTGGCCGACATCTCGTGCTGGGCAGTCAATGCGGCGCAGGACTACCAGGTGCTGATGGGTGACGGCGCCTTTGCCAACGGTTCGAAGGAAGTGGTGATCGGTGCCAATGCCCGCCACGAGCTGCCGAAGGTCGATGCCAACGTCGCCTTCCCGGGCGCCGGCACCAATGATCCGAGCAACCCGACCGGTGTGCCGACCGCGGACTACGCCGCACGCATGGGCCATTCGGTGATCGTCGGCGACAGTGCGGTGGGCACGGCCAACGGGCAGACCCTGCTCGGTGCCGAGGCGACCTCGAACCAGGCCAATTCGGTTGCACTGGGCTATCGCTCGGCCGCGCTGCGCGGCGCCCAGGCCAGCTACACCGCTTACGGGCTCACTGCCCCGCAGGTCTCCGCCGGTGAAGTGTCGGTGGGCACCGCCGGTGGTGGCGAGCGCCAGATCACCAACGTCGCTGCCGGTAGCGTCAACACCGACGCGGTCAACGTGGCGCAGTTGAAGGGTGCGATCAGCCTGATCAACGGCGTGGCCGATGCCGCAGTGACCTACGACCTGGATGGCGCCGGCAATCCGAACTATCGCCGGGTCACGCTCGGTGCCGGCACCGGCACCACCACCATCGGCAACCTGGCCGCTGGTGCGGTCACTGCCGGCAGCCTGGAAGCGGTCAACGGTGGCCAGCTGGCGGCGACCAACGCCGCCATCGCCGGCTTCTTCGGTGGTCGCGCGGCCTTCGATCCGGCCAGTGGTGCCTTCACTGCACCACTGTTCGAGATCAGCACCATCTCCACCGGCGGCGCCATCGCCAAGGGCCTGTATGAGAATGCCACCGATGCATTCGCCGCGGTGGACGGCTCGCTGGTCAACCTCAACACGCAGATCACCGACATTCGTAACGGTGGCACCAAGTACCTGCGGGTGAACTCGACCGGTACCGAGGCCCTGGCCAGTGGCACCGACTCGATTGCAGTCGGCACCAATGCCCGCGCCACCGCTGCCAACAGCATCGCGGTGGGTGCCGGCAGCCTGGCCGATCGTGCCAACAGCGTGTCCATCGGTGCCGCCGGTGCCGAGCGCCAGGTCACCAACCTGGCAGCGGGTACGGCCGCCACCGATGCGGTCAACGTCGGCCAGCTGCAGGCCTCGGAACAGGGTGCCCTGCGCTATGACCTCAACGGCGATGGCAGCGTCAACTACGCCAGCGCCACGCTCGGCCAGACCGGTACCGCCACCACGTTACGCAACCTTGGCCCGGGTCAGGTGAGTGCCACCAGCAGCGAGGCCATCAACGGTGCCCAGCTGTTTGCGGCCAACCAGGCCGTGGCTACTCATCTCGGTGGTGGCGCAGCGGTCAACGCCAGCGGCGTGCTGACCGCACCGACCTACTCGATCAACAACGTCGCCGCCAACGGCACCGTGACCAAGGGCAGCTACAACGATGTCGGCACCGCCTTCGACGCGGTCAGCAACTCGCTGGCCAACGTCGCCGACCAGACCGACGAGATCGACAAGCTGGCCGTGAAGTACGACGTTGATGGCAGTGGCAACGTGCTCAACAGCGTGACGCTGACGGGTACCGGCACCGGCGCGGTGAAGATCACCAACGTCGCCGCCGGCAGCATCCTGGCCGGCAGCAGTGATGCCATCACCGGCGACCAGCTGTTCAGCACGAACAGCACCATCGCCAACTACTTCGGTGGCACCACCGCGTACAACGGCACCACCAACGTGTGGACCGCGCCGAAGTTCAGCATCTCCAGCATCGCCACCGATGGCACCTTCACCAGCGGCGACTACAACAATGTCACCGCTGCCTTCACTGCGGTGGACGGCTCGCTGAAGGTCCTCAACCAGCGCATCACCAACGGCGGCGGTGGCAGCGCCTACCTGGCGGTGAACTCGACCGCAGCGGCTGCAACGGCGGCCGGCGCGGAGGCGGTGGCTGTCGGCCCGCAGGCCAGTGCGGCCGGTGCCAACAGCGTGGCGGTCGGCAGCGGCGCCAGCGCCAGTGCCGGCAACAGCGTCGCCCTGGGTGCCGGGTCGGTGGCCAGCGTCGGTGCGCAGAGCGGCTACACCGGTGCCTATGGCCAGACCGGCGCCAGCAACTCGGCCGGTGAGGTCTCGGTCGGCAGCACCGGCAGCGAGCGCAAGATCACCCATGTCGCCGACGGTTCCGATACGTACGACGCAACCAATGTCGGCCAGCTGAAGAACGGCGTGAACTACGCCATCGACGAATCGAAGAAGTACACCGACCAGAAGATCCAGAACATCACCAACGTGGCCGGCAGCTTCCGTGCCAACAACACCAACAACCTGGCCGATCCGTCCGCCAGCGGTGCCAACTCGGCCGCCGGCGGTGCAGGCTCGACCGCGGCCGGTGCCAACTCCACCGCGCTGGGCAATGGTTCGCAGGCGCAGGCCGACAACTCGGTGGCGCTGGGTGCGGGTTCGGTGGCGAACCGGGCCAACACGGTCTCGGTCGGTGCCGCCGGTGCCGAACGCCAGGTGGTCAACGTGGCCGATGGCTCACAGGCCACCGATGCGGTCAACGTGCGCCAGCTGCAGGCCTCGCAGCAGGGCACGATCCGTTACGACACTACGGTGAACGGTGCGACCAACTACAACAGTGTCACGCTGGGCAGCACCAACAGCGGCCCGACCACGGTGCGCAACGTCGCCGCCGGCACCGCCGGTACCGACGCGGTCAACGTGGACCAGCTGAAGTCGGGCATGGCGCAGACCCTGGACTGGTCCAAGGCCTACACCGACGAGCGCATGGGCGGCTTCGAGCGCGACCTGCGCAAGACCGACAACCGCGCCTCGGCCGGTATCGCGTCGGCGATGGCCACCGCAGCCCTGCCGCAGCCCAGCGAAGCAGGCCGCAGCATGGCTTCGGTCGCCGCCGGCAGCTACAACGGCGAGTCGGGCGTGGCGGTCGGTATCTCCGGTGTCTCCGAGGGGGGCCGCTGGATCTACAAGTTCAGCGGTTCGACCAACAGCCGTGGCGAGGCCGGCGTGGCCGTGGGTGCAGGTATCCAGTGGTGATCGCCGTCGCCGGGCCGCAACCGCGGCCCGGCAGCGCGGAAACGTCCAAAGGGGGAATGACATGAAACAGCATCGCGTCGCCCGTAGCGGCCAGATGGCCGCCATGCTGGGCCTGGCTTTGGGGATGGGAATGCTTGCCGCCTGCCGCAGCCATGCGCCGGCCGCCGAGGGTCCTGCCGAAGCCACCGCCGTGCACTTCCCGGAGGCCTCCAAGGCCTCGCTGAAGGAAGGCATCTATCCCGACGTCGCCGACCTGCGCCGCTTCGCGCCGGGCATGAGCAAGCGCCAGCTGTACACGCTGCTGGGTACGCCGCACTTCAACGAAGGCATGTGGGGCGTGCGCGAGTGGAACTACCTGTTCAACTTCCGCACTGCGCAGGGCGCGGAGTATTTCACCTGCCAGTTCCAGGTGCGATTCGACAACAAGGGCATCGCCCAGGGCGGCTACTGGAAGCCTGAATCATGTGCGGCGGTGCTGGAGCCGCCGCGGCCGCCGGCGCCACCGGCACCGGCACCGTTGCCGGAGCAGCCGCTGCGATTGTCCGCCGATGCGTTGTTCGGCTTCGACAGTGCGGTACTCAGCGCTGAAGGCCAGCAGGCGGTGCAGGGCATCCTGGCGCAGGTACGCGAGGCCGCGCAGGTGCAGTCGATCCGGGTGACCGGCTACACCGATCGCATTGGCAGTGCCAGCTATAACCAGACGCTGTCGCAGCGACGTGCCGAAGCGGTGCGCATGGCGCTTGTGCAGGGTGGAGTGCCTGCTGCCAGCATCAGTGCCGAAGGACGTGGCGCGGCGGAGCCTGTCGTGCAGTGCGACCAGCGCAATCGTCGCGAACTGATCGCCTGCCTGGCACCGAACCGGCGGGTGCAGATCGCCGGGGTAGCGCAGCCACGCTGAGTTTCCTGCGCCGGGGCAGGGCCCCGGCATCCCGAGTCCCCCCTGACCGTCGGCAGGACGTGGTTACGTCTCCCCCGTTGATCACGCCTGCCGGCGGCTCAGGTTTTCCATGGTGCACGCGATGAACGCCCAATTCCTGCCTCTTTCCATGAAGACGGAAACCACACTGAGTGTGTACGGCCAGCTTGGCAACCACGCGGTGGTGCGCATTCCCGGGCGGCGCCTGCCGGGGTTGATCCTGCAGGCCGATACCGTGGCCGGGTTCCTGGCCCAGCTGCAGGAAGCCCAGGCCTGCCTGCGCAGCGGCCGCGCGCAGCGCACCGACGCCGAACTGGACATGCTGATCGACGTGCTGCAGCAGTGGTATGCGCTGATCGAGTCGCGTCTGGCAGACGCTGGCGAGGCGCTGTAGAAGAAGGGGACGGAGGGGATTAAGTCGTTTCCGGCGCAGCCTGGGCAAGAACGACTTAATCCCCTCCGTCCCCTTTTTTCTAGGCGCGGGCGCGCACCAGCCAGCAGGCGGCATCCACGCGTACCCGGTCGCCTTCGATGAACGGGCTGAATGCCGCCAGCGCCGTGTTTCGGAGCGAGGTGGCCCGTTCTTCGGGCAGGTTCCGCAGCGCCAAGCCCAATGGGCCCAGCTCTCCCACGTAGGTCGGCAGCGCATCGCGCGCGATCGAACACGGAAGGTCCACCGCAATCACCTCCACATCCTTCCAGCCGGCGGCCTGCAACAGGCGCTGCACGCGCTGGCCATCGGCAAAGGCAAACTGGCCGGGTGCTCCTGGCGCGCGTGGGGGTAGATCGAGTTCATCGCCGATCGCGCGTTCAGCCGTGGTCATGAACGGGTTCTCGTCGGCGCTGCGCCAGGCGATGAAACGCAGGCCGGCACCGGGCCGTGCGGCGCGGTGCAGGTTGGCGAAGGCCGCGCCGGTATCCTCGAAGAACATCACACCCAGCCGCGACTGGATCCAGTCGAAGTGCGCGGACGGCAGCGGATGCTGCTGCGCGTCGGCGACGATGAAGTCCGCGTCCAGTCCCGCCGTTTCAGCGCGCTGCCGAGCCAGAGCCAACATCGGCGCGGAGATGTCCAGGCCGGTGCTGTGCGCGGCAGGGCGAGCGGCGGCTGATGCCAGCAGGCTGGCGCCGGTGCCACAGCCGATATCGAGCAGGTGCGTGACGGTTTGCGGAAGCTCGGCCACCAGTAGGTCGGCCATCGGCTGGAACAGGCCATCGAGGATGGTCTGCTGGGCGACCCAGATCTGGCCGCCAGGGCCATTCCAGAGCGCATTCTGATCAACGGGGGATGTACTGGCCATGGCCTTGTCCTGCCGGGAAGTTGCCCATAGGTTGATGCTTGAAGGCGACTTGAGGTCAAGCCCATGCGTGAACTGGATATCGGCGAGGTGGTCAAGCGCAGCGGCGTGCCGGCCTCGACCCTGCGTTACTACGAGCAGCTCGGGTTGTTGCAGTCGCTGGGCCGTCGCGGCCTGCGACGGCAGTACGACGAGCAGGTGCTGGAACGACTGGCGTTGATCGGCCTCGGCCAGGCGGCGGGGTTGTCGCTGCAGCAGATCGGGTTGTCGCTGCCGCCCCGGCGCGGATGCATTACGCTGGATCGCGAAGCATTGCTGGCGCAGGCCGAGGTACTGCAGCGGCAGATCACCCAACTGCAGCGGGTGCGCCGGCATCTGCAACGCGCGGCGGCCTGCCCGGAAGCGCAGGATGCGCGGCAGTGCGGTTCATTCCGCAAGTTGCTGCGCGCGCAGCAGCGGATGGCTGGGTGAGGGAAGCGCATCCACGCATGGCGTGCCCGCTCAATCGCGGGTACTGACTTCCCAGGTGGCGTGCAGCACGCCCGGCACGTGCTCCATCCGCGCCAGCACCACGTCCAGCTCATCGGCACTGACGGCGGTACTGACCAGCACCGCGATCACATCGGTGGGCGCATCCGCATGCTCGACCACCTGCACATCACCAACCGGGTACTGCGCCGCTTCCAGCGCATCGACCAGGCGCTCGCGCACCCGCGGCACGGCTTCGGCATCCACGCTCAGGCGCACTTCGTAGGTGGCTTCGGTCGCCGCCTCGTTGATCGGGATGCGGTTGATCGCATTCACCAGCGGCCGCAGCAGCGTGTTGCCGGCGATGATCAGCACGGTCAGCAGCACGCCTTCGGCCAGCATGTCCGCGCCGGTGCAGCTGCCCACCGCCGCCGAGCACCACAGGGTGGCGGCGGTGTTCAGGCCGCGCACGTTCATGCCTTCCTTCATGATCACGCCGGCGCCGAGGAAGCCGACGCCGGAGACCACGTAGGAGATCACCCGCACCGCCTCGGCACTGCCGGCGATGCGCATGCCCAGGTCGACGAAGGCAGCGGCGCCGACAGCTACCAGCACGTTGGTGCGCAGGCCGGCGGTGCGTTGCCGGTACTGGCGCTCGGCGCCGATCAGCGTGCCCAGCACGAAGGCAGCCAGCAGGCTGACCACGGTGTCGGCGAAAGGGCCAGCCTGGAAGGTTTCAATGAAGCGCATGGTCGGAGTCTACCCGGTCGAAGTGACAGTAGATCCACGCCATGCGTGGATTTCCAGCGGTCCAAGCGATGCGTGGATTTCCAGCGTGCCAGAAACGACTTAATCCCCTCCGTCCCCTTTTTGCAGGATCAGTCGGTGTCCTCGACGCGCTCGCCCATCAGTTCGCGCTGGCGCTTGTCCAGTTCCTCGGCGTAGCGCTTGCGTACGAAGGCTTCGGAAACCACGCCCAGCACCTGGCCGTCGGCGGCGACCACGGCCAGTTCGTCGGCCTGGGTCTGGTCGAAGCGCTGCATCACGCTGACCACGTCGGCGGCTGGCGACAGCGACACGTCCCGGTTCTCGGCCAGCTCGCCGATCATGGTTTCCGGCTTCACGCCGTCGCCGTAGACGCGCGGAATCTGCACGATGCCGGCGTAGTGGCCCTCGCTGTCGATCAGGATCACCCGGCTGCCCGAGCCCAGCGGGAAGCGCTGGCGGAACGCGGCGGCGTCGAGGTCGGCCGGCGTGGTGGCCACGCCTTTGCGCATCAGCCGGCCGGCATTGAGGTTCTGCACCCAGCCGACATCGCGTGCGCTCTTGATGGTCTCGCCACGCAGGTGCATGCGCCAGGTCGAGAACGAATAGCCGAACCACTGCCGCACCAGCGTGCTGGAGACCAGCACGGCACTCATCACTACGCTGGTCAGCAGGAAGTCGTGGGTGCCTTCCAGCACCAGCATGGCCATGGTCATTGGCGCACCGACCACGGCGGCGGCCAGCGCCGCCATCCCGGCCAGTGCGGCCGAGGTGGCGTCGATCACCGGTACGCCGGTGGCCATCGCCAGCAGGCCGGCAAACAGGGCGCCGACCAGGGTGCCCATGAACAACGAGGCGAAGAACAGGCCGCCACGAAAACCGAACCCGAGCGAGATGCCCGAGGCCAGGCACTTCAGGGTCAGCAGCCCGCCGATCCAGATCAGCGGCAGATGCGTGGTCAGGTCCAGGTGCAGCGCGCCATGGCCGGACGACAGCACCTGCGGGCTGGCCAGTGCCAGCGGAATCAGCAGCAGGCCGCCGACCACCGGCCGGCCCCACAACGGCAATGGGCTGCGCTTGACCGTGCCCTCGATCGAGGCGATCAGCCGCATCACCGCGATGCCGACCATCGCACAGCAGCAGCCGAGCAAGCCATAAATGGCGTAGTCCGCCGCACGCACGTCGATGGTCGAGGCGGCAGGCAGCAGGTAGGCCTCGATGCCGGCCTGGTCGGCCACGAACGCGCCGGCCAGTGCAGCGACCGCCACCGGCGCCAGTGCGGCCGGGGTGTAAGCGCCGATGACAATCTCGAAGGCATAGAACGCACCGGCCAGCGGTGCACCGAAGGCGGCGGCGATGGCACCGGCGGCACCGGCGCCGACCAGGATGCGCACATCATTGCGGCGCAGGCGCATCACCCGGCCCAGCTGCGAGCCGCTGCCCGCTCCCATCTGCGTATAGGAAGCCTCCAGCCCGACCGAGGCGCCGCAGCCGTTGGACAGCAGGGTCTGGGTCAGCACGATCAGGTTGTCGCGCATCGACATGCGGCCGCCATGCAGGGCGTTGGCTTCCACCGCATCGAGCAGGGGCCGCTTGAGCCGGGTCGCGGCCAGGCTGACCAGCCCGACCAGCAGCCCGCCGAGCGGCAGCACCAGCAGCGCGGTCCAGGTCAGCGAGGGCAGGGAGCTCAGGCGCATGCCTTCGTCCAGCCCGTACAGGGCGCGCTGCAGCCAGCGTGCGATGCCGGACTGCAGCAGGGTCAGGTAGCCGGCAAGCAGGCCGACCAGCAGCGCCAGTGCGATGAACCACAGGTCACTACCGCGCAGCCGCAAGCGCAGGCCCTGGAAAGCCGAGTGCAGGCGCGATGGCGAAACAGGCAGTGACATGGTGGCGGCATGATACGCCGCCACCGTGATCGCCACCGTCACTGCATCGGGCGGTTACCGCCTCAGAAGCGGTAGCGGCCCTGCACGTAGAACGTGCGCGGCGCGGCTACCATGCGGCCGGCGTTGCCATCGACGTTGCGGGTATACCAGCGCTTGTCGGCCAGGTTGTTCACGCCCAGCGCGATCTCGCTGTCGCCCAGGCCCGGTACCTGCCAGGCCACCTGTGCATTCCACAGGCGCACGCCCGGCACACGGCCCACGCGCGCATCGGCGGTTTCTTCCCAGGTGTTGGCGGCATCGGAGAACTGGCCGCTCTGGTGGGTGCTGGAGACGTTGAAGGTCCAGCCGGCCAGCGCGTAGCGGGCGCCGATGCTGTCGGTGTCGCGCGAGTAGAACGGCACGTCCAGGCCGCGGTTGTCACCGGACTGCTGGATCGCCTTGGTCCAGGTGTAGTTGGCGTACAGCTCCAACCCGGCCAGTGCGCTGTCTTCGCTGAAATGGTATTCAAGCGCGCTTTCCACGCCCTTGTGGTCGGTGGCGCCGATGTTCTGGAAAGTCGGCGGGGTGATGCCCGGCACCTGCAGGATCTGGTTGTCGAAGCGCATCTTGAACACGGTTATTTCCGCGCGCAGTGCGCCGTCCTGCCAGCGCGCACCGAGTTCGGTGGTCCTGGCGATTTCCGGGTTCAGCGGGTTGCTGGCGGTCTGCGAATTCAGCTGGATGTTCTGCACCGGCCCGAACGAGGTGGTGTAGTTGCCGAACACGGTCAGCTGCGGAGTCAGCAGGTAGGCGATGTTGAGCGAGGGCAGGGCCTTGTCGTTGCGGCTGCTGAAGGTTGCCGTGCCACCCGCCTGGCGGCGGTCCATGTCGATCCACTCCATGCGCACGCCCGGGGTGACCCGCCACTGGCCGATCGCAATGCGGTCGTCGATGTAGAAGGCATGTGCGTCGGTGGCGTTGTCGAAGCGGGTGGTGGTGCTGGCCGCGCCGGTGCGGCGGGCGACGGTGTAGCTGCGGTCGTTGCCGCGCTCGCGCAGGAAACGGTAGCCGGCGGTGATGTCGTGCACGCTGGCGCCCCAGTGCAGGCGCTGGGTGTAGCGCGGCTCGATGCCGAGCACGCGGTAGTCGCGCGGCTGCACGGTCAGCTGGGTATTGGCGGCGTTGATCAGCGAGCTGGCACGGCTGCTTTCGTTGTAATAGGCCAGCACCTCGAACTCGCTGTTGGCCGACAGCGTGTTGGTGTAGCCCAGGTCGATGCCGGTGCGGTGACCCTTCCAGAAATCGGTGGGGCGGGTGTTCTGGAACGGGTCGGCCTCGTACTGGGCGCGGGTCAGGCCGCCCGGCGTCAGCGAGCGCACATCGTAGTGGGACAGCTTGGCGCGCAGTTCCTGCTGTTCGTCGATGGAATAGGCAAACTTCAGCGCCAGGTCGTTGAAGCGGTCATCGCTGCCCTGGCGCCAGCCGCGGCCGTCCTGGCCGGAATACAGCAGGGCCGCGCCCAGGCCGTTGTCGCCGGTGCCGCCGAGGAAGGCGTTGTACTGGGTGCTGTCACCGCCGCCATGGTCGTAGGCGGTATAGCGCACGCCGGCTTCGCCGTGCAGGCCGGCACCGGTGGGAATGGCACGGGTGCTGAAGTTGATGATGCCGCCCACGTTCTGCGGCCCATAGCGCACCGCGCCGCCACCGCGCACCACGTCGATCGATTCGATGTTGGACAGGCTGGTCGGCGCGAACGACAGCTGTGGCTGGCCATACGGCGCTACCGCCAGCGGTACGCCGTCCAGCAGTACGGTCGAGCGCGGCGAGTAGCGCCCGGTCAGGCCACGCACGCCGATGTTCAGCGACACCGAGCTGCCGGCGGTGCCGGAGTTGTCGGTGACCTGCACGCCCGGGATGCGGCGCATGGCATCGCCGATGCTGGCCGCGCCACTGGCCTCGATGCGCTGGCGGTCGACCACCGTGCGCGCGCCGGCGAAGCTCTTGACGCTGTCATGCAGGCCGGTGCCCAGCCAGCTACCGGAGACCTGGATGCTGTCCAGCGTGGTGGCGCCGTCCTGGGCGAATGCGCCGGTGGCCGGGAGCAGGCACAGGGCGAGGGCGGCGGCCAGGGGCAGGCGGGCCGGTTGCAGGGCGTGGATGGGCATCGGTGCGGGCTGTGGAAGGTCGTAAATGAGAATTATTGCTGATTCCATTCGCTATTGGAATGCGTCTGCGGTTCATGCCGAGGCCCCGGTGATAGAGTGTCCGATTGCTTCCTGACTCGCTGAGATCCGCCATGTCCCAAGCCGCTTTCTATCCCGTCGGAACCCCTGGCCAGCCGTGGGGAGCGGCGGAACGGGAGCTGTGGCGTGGCCGCCAGCAGCGCCTGCGTCGCTATGACGAGGAGGTGCTGCCGCGCATCGAGGCGCTGGCCTCGCGCTTCGACAAGGTGGCCTATGGCCAACTCGACTACGCTGGCGAGACCTACACTCTGTTCGCCCTGCGCAGCCGCGACTGGAACCCGGCGCTGCCGGCTGCCCTGGTCACCGGTGGTGTGCACGGCTACGAGACCAGCGGCGTGATGGGCGCGCTGGAATTCCTCGAAAAGCACGCCGCCGACTACGCCGGCAAGGCCAACCTGCTGGTGGCGCCGTGCGTGAATCCGTGGGGCTTCGAGCGCATCAACCGCTGGAACTTCGATGCGATCGATCCGAACCGCAACTTCCGTGTCGACGGCCCGGCCCGCGAGTCGACCGCGTTGATCGAGCTGATCGCACCGATCAAGGATCAGTTCGTGCTGCACATCGACCTGCACGAGACCACCGACAGCGACGAAAGCGAGTTCCGCCCGGCGCTGGCCGCGCGTGATGGCAAGCCGTTCGAGCCGGGCTTGATTCCCGATGGCTTCTACCTGGTGGACGACAGCGAGAATCCGCAGGCGGCGTTCCAGCAGGCAGTGATCGCCGCGGTGGAGAAGGTCACCCACATCGCCCCGGCCGACGACAAGGGCGCGATCATCGGTTCGCCGGTGGTGGCCCATGGCGTGATCGAGTACCCGCTGGTGAAGCTGGGCCTGTGCGCCGGCATTACCGGCGCGAAGTACACCACCACCACCGAGGTCTACCCGGACAGCCCGCGGGCGACCCCGCAGCAGTGCAACGACGCACAGGTGGCAGCGGTGTGTTCGGCGCTGGATTACGCGCTCGCCCATCGCTGATCGGTTCGGTAGTGCCGGCCGCTGGCCGGCAGCCACTGGACAATGAAATTGCCGGCCAGCGGCCGGCACTACCTCACCCCAGCGCGTCGGCCCACCAGAGTGCGGCCGGTCCCGGCGGCGTATCACGGCGCCACAGCAGGTCGCTGTGGATGCGCCGCGGCCAGCCGGGCAGCACCAGTTCCACCAGCCGGCCACGGTCGTAGCGCTGCACCAGTACCCGTGGCAGTTCGGCCCAGCCGATGCCGTCCTCGGCCATTTCCATCACCATCAGGTAGTCGGTGGCGGTCCAGGCCAGGCCAGTGACCACGCGGGATTGATCGACTTCCGCGCTCAGGCGCACCTGTCTATGCCGCGCCAGTTGTGCGGCGGTGCGACGGCCGGCGCTGGCCAGTGGGTGCTCGCGCGCTACGTACACTGACAACTCGCTGTGGTGCGCCAACGGTCGGGCCACCAGCCCATCGGGATAGCGTTCCTGCCGTGGCAGCAGACCGAGCGCGGCGCGACCACTGCCGACCAGCTCCAGTACGTCCTCGCCCTCGGCATCCAGCCATTCCAGCTCGATCTCCGGGAACGTCTCGGCGAAGCGCTGCAGGATCCGTTGCCCGGGATCGAGCTGGTAGACATCGGAAAACACCACGGTCAGGCGCGGCTCGACCGGTGCGGCCAGGCGCACGCTCAGCTGCTGCAGGCGGGCATCGGCAGCCAGGATCTCCTGCGCGTGGCCCAGCACTTGGCGCCCGGCCTCGGTCAGCTGCGGGTAGCGTCCGCTGCGGTCGAACAGGCTCATGCCCAGGTCGGCTTCCAGATGGGCAATGGCGGTGCTGACCGTCGACTGGGTCTTGCGCAGGCGTCGCGCCGCCGCCGAGAACGAGCCCAGCGCCGCGGCCTCCACGAAGGCCTGCAGGGATTCAGGGGAGTAGGGCATTAATCCATCGCTCCTATCGATGGTATCCATTTTGATACCACCGTAAAAGGCGATGATACTGGCTTCCGTCGCCCCCGTCTGCGGGGCGTTCCGGATCCTCCACGCACGGCGTGGATCTATTGAAAAGGCGGCGCGGTCCCCGCCCTGCAAGGAGCTTCACATGTCCCGTACTGTTCCCGCCCGTGGCGCGCTGGTCGCCTGGGCCTGCCTGACCGTGGCGATCGTCGCCGAAGTGGTCGGCACCTCGTTCATGGCCCATGCCGCCCGCGATGGCGGCTGGACCGGTTACCTGATCATGGCCGGCGCGCTGGCGCTGTCCTACTTCTTCCTCGCGCAGTCGGTGCGCCGCATCGCCGTCGGCGTGGCCTATGCGGTCTGGGAAGGCCTCGGCCTGACCCTGCTGACCGTGGTCGGCCTCACCGTCTTCGGTGAAAGCCTGTCGCTGCAGCAGCTGGCCGGCCTGGTGCTGGCGGTGGTCGGCATCGTCTGCGTCACCCTCGGGGAGGCGCACTGATGAATATCTTGGCGTTGTTTTTCGTGATCTGTTCGGCCTTGATCGATGTCGCCGCCAACATGATGGTAGCCAAGTCGGAAGGTTTCCGCCGCTGGCGCTGGGGCGTCGTCGCGATCGTCATGGTCTGGATCGCCTTCGCCCTGTTGGGCCAGGCGGTGCGCTACATGGACCTGGCCACGGCCTATGCGATGTGGGGTGCGATCGGCGTGATCGGTACCGCCACCTGCGGCCGCCTGTTGTTCGGCAACCGCCTGCGTCCGATCGGTTGGGTCGGCATCGGTCTGGTCACTGTTGCGGTGCTGTTGCTGAGTACCGCGAAGTAACGCGTCGCTGTGCCAACCAAGGTTGGCACCTACCAGTACGGAGTCGGTGTGCCAACCCAGGTTGGGATCCACCAGAACGTGAGCCGCCGCAAGCAAGTGCCCCGGGGATGATCTCCCCGGGGCGTTGCGGTTTCTGCAGCACTCAGAAGCGTGCGGTGAAATTCAGCCGCGTGGTGCGACCCGGGCCCGGCATCAGGCTCATCGCCAGCGTGTCCATGTAGTAGGTGTTGCGCAGGTTGCTGACCACCAGCTCCACTTCGCTGCGCGGGGTGAACTGCCAGCGTGCGTAGAAGTCATAGATCGCGGTCGGCAGGTAGATGTTCTGCAGGCCGGTCGAACCGGTGGTGTTCCAGGGCTTGTCCAGTTCGTGGGTGGGGCCGCTGTTGTAGGTGCGGCGGATGCCGGTATCCAGCCGCTTGTCGAACAGGCGGAAGCCCAGCGTGCTGTGGATCGAGTACTTCGGCGGGTTCTGTGCGTTGACGAACGAGGTGCCGAAGCCACCGTCCACGCAGTCCGGCGTGGTGTCCAGCTTGCTCCACTTCGCATACGGGTCTTCGCGCAGGCGCTTGGCGGTGGCCGCATCGCAGGTGCGTGCGCGCTGGTAGTAGCTGGCCGACAGGTCCAGGTAGGCGATGCCTGCGTCATAGCCGGACTGCAGCTCGTAGCCGGACACGGTGTAGTTGTCGACGTTGTCGACGTAGAACGCCCAGTTGCTGGAATCGAAGCGGCGGGTGATCGCGTTGTCGATATCGTTCTTGAACCAGGCCACCTTGAACGCCAGGCGGTCACCGTCACGCCACAGGTCCTGCTTGAGCAGGCTGAAGCCGATGTCCCAGGAACGGTTCTTCTCCGGCTTCAGGTCAGCCACCGGTGCCGAGGTGCTGTTGCCCAGCGTCGACTCGAACAGGCTGGGCATCTTCCAGCCCTGCGCGTACTTCACGTAGAAGAACATGTCCTCGTCGAGGTTGAAGCGTGCTTCGGCATAGGGCGCGAAGCCGTGGCCTGAACGCCGGATCGCCGGCTTGTAGCCCCAGGCAGTGGGAATCTGCTTGGTATGGAAGCCGTTGGCACCGCGCGGATCAGGAATGAAGCCGTCGAAATCGTAGGCCTGGCCCAACGTGCTGTCGCCATAGGGCGTGGCGCGCAGCGAGTCATAGGTGTAGTTCCCTTGGGCATCCGGGTACCACTCCTTGTACCAGCCCGGCAGCAGCTGGCCGCCCTTGCTCAGGCGCGCGAAGGTGTAACGCAGGTCGCGCGATTCACTGACGAAGGCCACGCGGTTGCGGTCTCGGGTGCGGTAGTCGGTGAAGCGACCGCCTGCCGTCAGCGACAGCCAGTCCCACGGCTGCCATTGCAGCGAGGCGACAACGCTGGCCTCGCGGCGCGTGCCCGAGCGCAGGTAACGGTTGTTGTTGAAATCCACCGGCAGCACCGGTGAGTTGGGCGCGGTGTCCTCGTGCTGGAAGGACGCGCCATAGCGCAGCGTCCATTCGCCAAGAGCATTGCTGAAGCGCGTGGTGTTGCTGCTGTCCACGCCCCAACGCTGGGTCTTCACGTCCGACTGCAGGCCCGGGCCATAGGTTTCGCCCAACGTGTCCGGCATCTGGTCGTTGGGCACGTCCTTGAACAGCGGCGTGTTGGCGATGTTGCTGTTGAACATGCGGCTGGTGGCGGTGGTGAACCACAGGGTGCTGCTCAGATCCAGCCACGGGTGCGCCTCGGGCCGGTAGCGATGGCGCAGCGAGGTGGCGTTGACCCGCATTTTCCCCGGCTCGAACTGGAACATGGTGTTGGCCTTGTCCACGTAGGTCACCCATTCGTTGGACTCGCCCACGCGGCCGATCGCCGACGGCATGATCTCGCCGAAACTCGAATTGAAGTAGCGGTGGCTCAGCTCCAGGCGTTGATCCGGGTTGGGCGTCCAGGTGAATTTCAGCAATGCCGATTCGTTGTCGGTATGCGTGTTGAGCACTTCATCGCCTGGATGGAAGAGCTTGGATACGGCCTGGCTGGACATGCCGGTGCCGCCGCTGGACAGGTGCTGGTTGTCGTAGCGATGCGCACCGTTGCTGCCGGCGAAGAAGTTGCCCTGGCGGCGCCGCGCATAGGCCGCGATCAGCTGCCAGTCTTCGCCACGCTGGGCGAAGGCCACGCTGCCATTCCAGTCGCGCGGGTCGCGCAGGCTGTTGCGGTTGTCGCTGCCACGCGCGATCTGCTTGAAGGTGCGGGTGCGGTCGATGCTGTTGTCGGCCACGCCGCCGCGCATGCGCAGGCCCCAGGTCTGACCATCATCGAGGATGTCATCGACCTTCAACGTTTCCATGTAGACCACGCCGCCGATCGCGCTGGCGGCGTTGGCGGCCAGGCTCGGCCCTTTCTCGATGCTGATCGCGCTGATCAGATCGGGGTCGAGATAGCTGCGCTGCTGCACGCCGGCATAGCCGCGGTACACGTCGATGGCCTGCTGGCCGCCGTCGATGATCACCGGCACCCGGTTCTGGCCCTGCAGGCCGCGGATGTTGACGTCCAGCGCACCGCCGTTGCGAACGTCAGCGGTGTGCACGCCGACTGCGCCGGCCAGCACATCGCCAATCGACTGGCCGCGGAAGCGTTCCAGCTGCTGGCGGTCCAGGTGCACGCGCGAGCCGCTGTCGCGGTAGACGGCGTCGGCATCGGCCAGGCCCCACGGTGACGCACCTTCGCTGGCCTGGCCGGCTACACGCAGGGTGCCGATCTGGCGCACGCCGGCTTCAGCGTTGGGTGCCGCCTGCAGCACCACGCCATTGGCATCACGCTGGAAGGTCAGGCCGGTGCCGGCCAGCAGCTGCGCCAATGCGGCGTCCATGCCGAGCGTGGCCTGTACGCCGTTGCTGTGGCGGCCGCGGGTCAGGCGCGCATCGGCAGCGATGGACAGGCCAGACTGCTGGCCGAATGTGGTCAAGGCCTGGTCGAGCGGTCCGGCCGGGATCTGCCATCGAACGGCGGCAGCGGTGTCCTGTGCATGGACCGTGGCAGGCAGCAGGCAGGGGGTCGCCAGGGCCATGCACAAGGCGACGACCAGGGGACGAGGGGAAGAGCAGGGCAGTTTCATGGGGGCGGCAACATCCGCAATGGGTTCCCTTGTAGGGCCCGGTGAGCGCGCAGGAAGGGAACCGCGATTTCAAAGCGGACGCACGACAGTCCACCACGGCCAGCGCTGCTCGATGCGGATCGGCAGGGCACGGGCCAGCAGTTGCAGGGCCTGCAGGCTGTCCAGGCGCGGCAGCACCGCCGTGACTTTCAATGCAGCAAGCGCCGGATCACAACCGAGATAGCCCTGGTGGTGACGGGCCAACTCGTCGATGATCCGTATCAAAGGTGTGTCCTGCACCTGCAGGCGTCCCTCCTGCCAGTCACCGCGCAACGGATCCGCAGCCACCGGGGAGAGTCCACCCATCGGGCCGAGCTGCACCGCACCGCCGGCGGGCACGTCCAACGATGCGCCGAACAGCGGCAGGCAGCGCACCACACCCTCGAACACATCCAGGCGGCTGCCCTGTGCCTCGCGACTGACCGCGAAGCGGGTGCCGATCGGTTGCAAGCGTGCGCCCGGCACATGCACGGTCAACGGCTGGCCGGCGAACGCAGGGTGGTGGCCGGTCTGCAGCAGCAGTTCGCCACGCAGCAGATGCAGGGCGCGGCGGCCGCTTCCGATGTCGATGGTGACTTCGCTGTCGGCGTTGAGCCACAACTGGCTGCCATCCATCAGCGTCCAGTGCCCGGTATGTCCGGCAGCGGTGCGCTGTGTCTGCAGGCCGCGTTGTTCGCGCAGCCCGTGCAGGCCGAGCAGGGAGACCGCACCGATGCCGAGGGCGCCACCGAGACTGCGAAGCGCGCGACGGCGGCGACGTCCGGCAGCATCCAGCGCCGCGGCAGCAGCCGGTGCCGACAGGGGAGCAAAAGACTGCCAGACCGTCTCGACCCGGCGCCACGCGTCGGCATGATCGGCATCGGCCTGCAGCCAGGCGTGCCAGCGCTGCTGGTCGCCGTCGCTCCAGCCCTGCTGGCGCAGCGCGAACCATTCGGCAGCCTGTTCCAGGGCCGGGCCAGCCAATGCCGCACTCATGCCGCCGCGTCGCCGGAAAGGCGCAGGCAATGCAGCATCGCCTGCGCCATGTACTTCTTGACCATGCGCTCGGACACGCCCAGTTGTTGGCCGATCTCCGCATAGCCCAGGCCAGACAGCCGTGCCAGCAGGAACGCACGGCGTGGGCGTTCGGCCAGGCCGGACAGCATGTCGGCGATGGCATGCAGCAGCTGCAGTGCCTGTGTGCGCTCCTCCGCAGACGGGTGCGCCGGCTCCGGTTGCGCAGCCAGTGCGGCCAGGTAGGCGCGCTCCAGGTCCGCACGCTGCCAGTGGTTGACCAGCAGCGCATGGGCGATGGTGCTGAGGTAAGCGCGCGGCAGCCGCAGTTCGGAGGGATCGACACGACGGCTGAGCAGGCGCAGGAACGTATCCTGGGTCAGGTCGGCGGCGCAGTCGGCGTTGTGGGTGCGGCGGCGCAGCCAGCCCAGCAGCCAGCCATGGTGTTCGCGGTAGAACCCCGCCAGCGCAGTGCTGGAGGCGGCGGGCACGGCCATCGGCATCGATCATTAATGAGAATGATTCCCATTATAGGGTGATCGAGCGGCGCACGACAAACCCTGCGCGCGCAGCAGCAGGCCGGAGGCGTGCATTTGCGATGCCCGCCGCGCTCGCCGACACTGCGGTTTTCCACAAGGAGTGCCCGCATGTTCAGCCACATCACCGTTGGAACGAACAACATGGACGTCGCGCATCGCTTCTACGATGCCCTGTTCACTGCATTGGGCGCCCGTCCAGGTGTCTTCGATGACAAGGGGCGGCTGGTGTACTTCAAGGACGGCCGCATGTTCATCGTCACCGCACCGATCGACGGTCAGCCCGCATGCCATGCCAACGGCGGCACGATTGGTTTCATCCTCGACAGCGCCGAGGCCGTGCGCGGCTGGCAGGATGCGGGCGTGGCCCATGGCGGCACCGCCATCGAAGACCCGGCGGGCATCCGCACCATGGCCGGCCGCCAGCTGTTCCTGGCCTACCTGCGCGACCCGGATGGCAACAAGCTGTGCGCGGTGCATGTGATGTCGTGATTGGACAGTAAGCGCGTGGCCGCGTCGCAGGCGGTCCGCGCGTGGCTGCGCTTGCAGGCACGCACCGGCGCGCGCGTGATAACACGGATTGGTGGGCCGGGCCTGTGACCGCAGGCCGCAACTTCATGCTCTGTCCACTGCGGTTCAGCCAAAATCGGCCGGCTAACCCTTTGATCTACCGGAGAACGCCGCCCCATGGAAGCACTGGAGCCGCAACAATCCCCGGTGCGCACCCTTCGACCTGTGTTCGCCTTCGCGGCGATCGTTGTCGTGGCGTTCGCGCTGTTCGTCAGTCTGTTCCCGCTCGGTGCGGGCCGCCTTCTGGTCAAGGCGCAGGACTGGGCCGCACTCAATGTCGGCTGGTACTACCTGCTGGCCATGACCCTGTACCTGGTGTTCGTGGTCGGCGTGGCGCTGTCCAAGTACGGTGGCATCAAGCTCGGTGCCGACCATGACGAGCCGGAGTTCAGCTATCTCTCCTGGGCCGGCATGCTGTTCGCCGCCGGCATCAGCATCACCCTGTTCTTCTTCTGCGTCTCCGAACCGCTGACCCATTACCTGCAGCCGCCGCAGGGCGACCCGGCTGCGGGCGAGGCCGGTGCGCGCCAGGCCATGCAGCTGCTGTTCCTGCACTGGGGCCTGCATGGCTGGGGCGTGTTCGCACTCGCTGCGATGGCGATGGCCTACTTCGCCTACCGCCACAACCTGCCGCTGGCGCTGCGTTCGGCGCTGTACCCGCTGATCGGCAAGCGCATCAACGGCCCGATCGGCTACACCGTGGACGCGCTGGGCATTGTCGCCACCGTGTTCGGCATCGGCGCCGACATGGGCTTCGGCGTGCTGCACCTCAACGCTGGCCTGTCGCACCTGTTCAACATCCCGCACTCCAACCTGGTGCAGATCATCCTGGTGGTCAGCATGATGGGTGCGGCGGTGGCCGTGGCCGTTTCCGGGGTGGAGAAGGGCGTGCGCTGGATGGCCAACATCAACATGCTGCTGGCGATCGCGCTGGTGCTGTTCATGCTGTGCGCCGGCCCCACCCAGTATCTGCTCAGCACGCTGATGCAGAATCTGGGCGACTACCTCGGCAGCGTGGTCGGCAAGAGTTTCGATGTATACGCCTATGGCGGCCGACCGGAATGGCTGGGCGGCTGGACGGTGTTCTACTGGGCCTGGTGGATCGGCTGGGCGCCGTTCGTCGGCCTGTTCATCGCGCGCATCTCGCGTGGCCGCACCATCCGCGAATTCGTGTTCGGCGTGCTGCTTATCCCGCTGGGCTTCACCCTGGCCTGGCTGTCGATCTTCGGCAACAGTGCGCTGGACCAGGTGCTGCATCACGGCCAGCAGCAGCTGGCACAGCTGGCGGTGGATGATCCACCCACCGTGCTGTATGCCCTGCTGGATGGGTATCCGTGGAGCAAGGCGGTGATCGCGGTGACGGTGTTCGTCAGTTTCATTTTCTTCGTGACATCGGCTGACTCCGGCGCGGTGGTGCTGTCCACGTTGTCCTCGCATGGCGGGGCGCCGGAGGATGATGGCCCGCGTTGGCTGCGCGTGTTCTGGGGCACGGTGATCGCGGTGCTGACCGCCGGGCTGCTGCTGGCCGGCAGCATCGATGCACTGAAATCGGCGGTGGTGTTGGCCTCGCTGCCGTTCTCTGCGGTGCTGCTGCTGATGATGTGGGGCCTGACCCGCGCCTTCAGTGACGAGTCGCACCGCAAGCGCGCGCTGCAGTACCGGCCATCGCCGCTGATCGGCGATGACCGCCACCACCAGGGCTGGCGCCAGCGCCTGAGCCAGGCGATGCATTTCCCGGTGCGCGACCAGGTCTACCGCTTCATGGACGATACGGTGAAGCCAGCGATGGAGGCGGTGGCCGAACAGCTGCGCGGGCAGGGCTGGGACGTGGCGACGCGCTTCGAGGCCGGCGACATGGAGCTGACGGTGAACCACGGCGAGCAGCAGGACTTCCTGTACCGGGTGATCCTGAGTGGCTACCTGACGCCGTCGTTTGCCGCGCAGCAGCTGCGCAACCAGCGCTACTACCGCGCTGAAGTGCACCTGTTCGAAGGCAGCCAGGACTACGACCTGGTCGGCTACAGCCGCAAGCAGATCATCAACGACATCATCAGCCAGTACGAACGGCACCTGCAGTTCCTGCACCTGAGCCGCTGATGCGGTGGGTGCGGCGGGTGCGGACCGTTGGTCCGCACCCCCTGTAGAGCCGAGCCCACGCTCGGCTCCGGCGGTAGAGCAGCCGAGCATGGCTCGGCTCTACATGTGCGATCGCCGCATCAGAACCGGTAGCGCGCGCCCAGCGAGACGAACTGCCCGCGCAGGTTGTACTGGCTGATATCGAAGCCGTTGGAGCCACCGGCCGGGTCGAACGGCGGGTCCTTGTCGGTCAGGTTCAGCACCGACAGCGACAACGTGGTGTTGGGAATACCTTCGTACGCCACGTACAGGTCCAGCTGGTGATACGGCTTGATGCGGTCGCGCAGGCCCGGGTTGCTGGTCGCCGTCGCCACGCGCTGGTCGTAGCCGCTCACGTACTGCAGGCTCAGCGTGCTGCTCCAGTCGCCCACCGCCCAGTTCAGCGATGTGGTGCCGCGGGTGCGCGGCAGTGCGCCGTGGCGGTTGTTGCCGGCTCCCTCGTACGGTGCCTGGCCGGCCACCAGTGGCTGCTTGAAGCTGAGCAGGTGGGTCCAGCTGCCGGAGACGGTGAAGTTGCCCCAGCCCTCGGTGCGGAAGGTGTGGTTGGCGTCCAGGTCCAGCCCCGAGGTGGTCAGTTCGCCCTGGTTGGCGTACTGGTTGGTGATGAACGTGATGCGCCCCTGTGCATCACGTTGCACGCGGCCGGGGAACAGCGTCGGGTTGTCGACGATGAACTGCGCGCTGTCCGGCTTGACCAGGTTGTCCTGCTCGATGCGGTACCAGTCCAGGCCGATGCTGGTGTCGCCATCCGGCGACCACACCGCGCCCACGTTGAAGTTGCGCGAGCGCTCGGCCTTCAGGTCCGGGTTGCCGGTGCGGATGTTGGTCACACCACGGCTGCCACCGGGCTGCAGCGGATCCAGCGGATCGATCACCGAGCCGTAGCTGACGGTCTGGCCCGGTGCGATCTCCGGCAGCGAAGGCGCGCGGAACCCACGTGAGAACGAGCCGCGCAGCAGCAGGCTGTCCAGCGGCTGCCAGCGCAGGGCCACCTTCGGCGAGAACGCTTTGCCGAAATCATCGTAGTGGTCGCCGCGACCGGCCAGCTGCAGTTCCAGCGTGCGGTGCAGCGGCACGCTCAGTTCGGCGTAGGCGGCACTGACCTGGCGCTCGCCGTTGACCACGTTGATGGCCGGGCGCAGTTCGGTGCCCGACAGTACCTGCGCACTGGTACGTGCATCCAGCGATTCCTTGCGGAATTCGGCACCCCAGGCGAAGCCGACCGTGCCGGCCGGCAGTTCCCACAGCGAGGTCGATGCTTTGACGTTCAATGAGTGCAGCTTGTACCAGCCCGGTCGCTTGGTCTGCAGGCGCAGGGCATCCAGCGCCCCCGGCGTGCTGGACGGGTTGAGGAAGTTGTAGCTGCCATCGCGCAGGATCTGTTCGAACGCGTAGCGGTTCACGAAGTTGTCCACGTATTCGCGCTGCGCGCTCTGCGAGGTCAGCGCCGCCACCTCCCAGTCCCAGCGTTCGCCACTACCACGCACGCCGGCCAGTGCACGGTAGAACACCTGGGTGTTGTCCTTCAGGCGCGGGCCGAGGTCGAAGAAGGTGTACTCGAACGGCAGCGGCGTGCTGCCCGGATTGTTCGGGTGGCCGACCGGCAGCACCGCCGGTACGTCGATCAGGGTGCCGGTGGCCGGGTTGTAGGCACGCAGGCCGGGTCCGACGGTCAACGGCGCGCTGAAGATCTGGTCGGCCTTGTTGTGGCTGTACAGCACGTCGGTGAAGGCCTCGACGCTGTCGTTGAAGCGGTAGGTCGCACTCAACGACGCCTGCAGGCGCTCGGCGCCGGGCTGCAGGGTCTTGAACGGCTGCGCGTTGAAGGCGCAGGCCTGGCCGGGCAGGGTGCTGCCGAAGTCGCTGTAGGGGCGCAGTTGGCTGCCGTCTGGGCAGTTGGCGAACGGCTGCGGTGCGCGTGGGTTGGACAGCCAGTTGCCACCGGCAGTGGACCAGCCGGCCAGGCGGCCACCGGGCTTGTCGCGGAAATCGCCGCTGCGGGTATAGGCGCGGTCATCGCCATCGAGGCGGTCGCGCTTGAGCAGGTCCAGCCCGAACAGCACGTTCCAGCCCTGCTGTTCGAGGTCGCCGAAGCCGGCCAGCAGGTTGGCCTTGCGCTCGTCCAGGCCGCCCTGGGTGGCAGTACCGAAGCCGCCGCCCACTTCCACGCCCTGGAAGTTCTTGCGCAGGATGATGTTGATGACGCCGGCAATGGCATCGGAGCCGTACACCGCCGAGGCGCCATCCTTCAGCACTTCGATGCGTTCGACCGCGCTGATCGGCAGCGCGTTGAGGTCGACGAAGGTGTCCTGGGTATTGAGCGCGAAGCCGAAATTGGACACGCGGTAGCCGTTGACCAGCACCAGCGTGTTCTTCGGCGACAGGCCGCGCAGGCCGATCGAGGCCGAGCCGGCGGCGAAGCTGCCGGTGTACTGCTCGTCGAAACTGTTGCCAGCATTGGCCGACAGGTTGCGCAGCACGTCGGTGAGGGTGGAGCGACCGGTCTGTTCGATCTGCTCGCGGCTGACGATCTGCACCGGGTTGGGCCCGGCGGTATCGCTGCGCTTGATGTTGGAGCCGGTCACCAGCACGGTGCCCAGGGTGGTGCTGTCCTTGCCGGAGTCGGCGGTTTCAGCGGCGCCGGCAGCGCCGGCGGTGAGGCCCAGCGCGATGGCGCCGGCAAGCAGGTTCAGGGTGGTGCGGTACATGGAAGCGACAACGCCGAACGGGGGAGGAGTCGTCAGTACCGCACGCAGCCACGTGCGCCTTCCAATGACGAAAGCGCATTCAGTTATACATCACAGGTTCTTAACGAAATGACTGGCCTTGTTATCGACCGATGCGGTGGGTGCGGACCGAACTGTGGTGGGTGCGGACCGTTGGTCCGCACGCTTCTGGCGGGTCAGAGCCCTTTCCATTCTGGAAAGGGATCCGACCCGGGGCCCATCAAGGCCGCAGCAGCACCTTGCCATTGCGGCCTGAACCGGCACCGGCCTTCGCCGCCTTGGCGATGTCGTCCAGTGCGAAGACCTGCTCCACCGGCAGCGTCAGCTCGCCACTGGCCGCGCGCTTGAGCAGCTCGCCAACCAGCCGGCGCTTGTCCTCCACCGCCATCGCCTGGCTGACCTTGCTGCCCCAGAAGCCCTTCACCGTGGCCTCCTTGTAGATCAGGCCGCCGGCGGGAATGCGCATGGGTTCGCCGCTCATCACGCCGAACGACACCAGCGTGCCGTGGTGGCCAAGCAGGTCGACCAGATCACCGCTGGCGTCGCCGCCGATCGAATCCACCGCAGCCGCCGCCTGCGCTTCGCCGGTCGCCTCACGCACGCGATCCTTCCAGCCGTCTACCGAGGTGTCGAAAACATGATCGATGCCCAGCGCCTGCAGCTGCGCGACCGCATCGGCATTGCGCACCAGGTTGGCCACGTGCACGCCGCGCGCACGCGCCAGCATCGCCAGCGACTTGCCCACTGCGCCGTTGGCGGTGTTCTGCACGATCCACTGGCCCGCTTCGACGTGCAGGAATTCCAGCAGCATCAGCGCGCTCAGCGGCATCGCGATCAGCTGTGCGGCCATTTCGTCGGGGATCGCCTCCGGCATCGGAATCACCATGCGTGCCGGTGCAATGAACGCTTCGGCCCAGGTGCCATGCACCGAAGCGGCGGCAACCCGCTGGCCGATCTGCAGACCGTCGACGCCATCACCGAGTGCATCGACCACGCCCAGCGCTTCACTGCCACCAATCGCCGGCAGCGCTGGCTTGTAGCCATACAGGCCGCGCACGGTCAGCAGGTCGTGGTTGTGGATCGAGGCCAGCACGGTGCGGATGCGCACCTCGCCGGGGCCGGGCTCGGGCAGGGGCGCATCGGCAATGGCAAGGACGACGGTCGGGTCGCCGAAGGAGGGGTACTGGGCAGCGCGCATGGGCGGTGTTCCGGGGAAAGTTGATGTTGTACCGAACTGGGGACGCAGGCGCTGTCGACAAGGCGCCGCAGGTGCAACACGGCATCCTGCGACTGATCGTCGCGACATGTGCTGATTACCGCATCTTGTGTTGACGAGTTCCGATATCCCCACTATGTTGTGGCCGTCACTCCCGGTCAGCCGCCGCCGCCGGACATGCAGCAAACGTCCCGCGGCCCGCCTCTGAAGGCTTGCCGTGTCGACGCGGCCGCCATCGTGCGGACCCAGATCGCCCCCACGGCCCGGATACCGGCCGCAGGCGCAGGCTGTTGCCGACGATCTGGTGTTCCCGCGCTTTGGCATCCCACCCCGACCGCCCCGTGCGCCGGTATCGCGTGCAGGGCCGCCATGGCATCGACCGCCAACGCGCGTGCGAGCCTGGAGTTTCACCACCATGACCGACAGTACCTTCCGCGTGGCCGATCTGGCCGGCGCTGGCGACGCCTTGCGCGCCGGTGGCGAGCGCGTGCCGACCTGGATCACCAAAGAGGCCGGCAACCGTCGCCTGCCGTTCGAGGCCGAGCGCCTGCAGCGCAGCATCGACGCCGTGCATGCCGAGTTCCCGCAGCTGGATGTGAGCGACTACCGCCGCAGGGTGCAGGCGATGGTCGAGCGCAAGCCCAGCATCAGCGCCGATGATCTGGTCGATCTGCTGATCCGTGAGGCGGAGTCGCGGGTGGACCTGGTCGCGCCCGAGTGGGAACAGTTTGCCGCGCGCATCTACCTGCGCCGCCTGTACAAGCGCGCCAGCCGCAACCGCTTCTACGATGTCAGCCTGAAGTACGGCTCCTACGTGGGTCTGCAGGAAAGCCTGGCTGACCGAGGCATCTACAGCAACGACATCCTGCGCTGCTATTCGAAGGAAGAGCTGCAGCAGGCCGGCGAGATGATCGACCCGGATCGCGACCGCCTGTTTGCCTACAACGGCCTGTACCTGCTGGCCACGCGCTACCTGGCCAGCGACCGCAGTCGTGAGGTCTATGAGCTGCCACAGGAACGCTGGCTGACCATCGCGCTGTACCTGATGCAGGAGGAAAAACCGCGTGAGCGGCGCATGCAGCTGGTTGGCGAGGCGTACTGGGCGCTGTCCAACCTGTACATGACCGTGGCCACGCCGACGCTGGCCAATGCCGGCAAGGTGGGCGGCCAGCTGTCCAGCTGCTTCATCGACACGGTGGACGACAGCCTGCAGGGCATCTATGACTCCAACACCGATATCGCCCGCGTGTCCAAGCACGGCGGCGGTGTGGGTGCCTACCTGGGCTACGTGCGCAGCAGCGGCGCGCCGATCCGGGGCGTAGCCAATTCCTCCGGTGGCGTGGTGCCGTGGATCAAGCAGCTCAACAACACCGCGGTGTCGGTCGACCAGCTTGGCCAGCGCAAGGGTGCGGTGGCGGTGTACCTGGACATCTGGCACCGCGACATTGAAGCCTTCATGGACCTGCGCCTCAACAACGGCGACCAGCGCCTGCGCGCGCACGATGTGTTCACGTCGGTGTGCGTGCCCGACCTGTTCATGGAAGCGGTCGAGCGTCGCGCCGACTGGTACCTGTTCGATCCGCACGAGGTGAAGCAGGCCAAGGGCTGGTATCTGCAGGACTTCTACGACGAGAAGCGCGGTGCGGGCAGCTTCCGCGACCGCTATGCCGAGCTGGTGGCCGATGAGCGCATCAGCCGCCGCACGGTGAAGGCCATCGATCTGTTCAAGCGGATCATGCTCAGCCAGCTGGAGACCGGCAACCCGTTCCTGTTCTACCGCGACGAGGTCAACCGCCGGAACCCGAACAAGCACGCGGGCATGATCTATTCCAGCAACCTGTGCACCGAGATCCTGCAGAACATGAGCCCGACGCGGATGATCCAGGAGATCGTCAGCGGCGACCAGATCGTCACCACGCGCCGCGCTGGCGACTTCGTGGTCTGCAACCTGTCCTCGATCAACCTCGGTCGTGCGATCAGTGCACCGGATGACCTGCTGGCCACCGATGTGCTGGAGCGCCTGATCCCGATCCAGGTGCGCATGCTCGACAACGTGATCGACCTCAACGCACTGCCGGTGCCGCAGGCCACGATCACCAACCGCAAGTACCGCGCCATCGGCCTGGGCACCTTCGGCTGGCACCACCTGCTGGCGCAGCAGGCGATCCAGTGGGAATCGCCGGATGCCGAACAGCTGGCCGACCGCCTGTACGAGCGCATCAACTTCCTGACCATCCAGGCCAGCGCGCAGCTGGCGAAGGAGAAGGGAAGCTACCCGATGTTCGCCGGCAGCGATTGGCAGAACGGACGCTACTTCCGTGACCGCGACTACAGCGGCGCGGCCTGGGACAGCCTGGCTCACGAGGTCGCCACGCACGGCCTGCGCAACGGCTGGCTGCTGGCGGTGGCGCCGAACATGAGCACCGCGCAGATTGCAGGCTCCACGGCCTCGATCGACCCGATCTACAGCGCGTTCTACTACGAGGAAAAGAAGGACTTCCGGCGGCCGGTGGCGGCGCCGGGCCTGTCGCTGGAAACCTGGCCGTACTACGAGAAGGGGGCCTACAAGGTCGACCAGTTCGCCAGCGTGCGCCAGAACGCGCGCCGCCAGCGCCATGTCGACCAGTCGATCAGCTTCAACCTGTACGTGCCCAGCACCATCCGCGCCAGCACGTTGCTGGAGCTGCACCTGAGTGCCTGGCGCGAGGGCCTGAAGACCACCTACTACGTGCGCTCCAACGACATCGACATCAGCGAATGCGAGTGGTGCTCCAGCTGACCGTCGGCGATCCACGGTAGTGCCGGCCGCTGGCCGGCAACACGATAGAAAGAGAACGAAGGCAGAAAACCATGGCAACCCCTCTCGACCGCATCAAGATCCTCGAACCGCGCCATCCCAATCGCAGCACCGGCATCATCAACGGCCAGACCAGCGGCATCCTCAACTGGAACGACATCCCGTACCCGTCGTTCTATCGGGCCTACAAGGAGCTGTCGACCAACTTCTGGATTCCCGACGAGGTCGACATGAAGCTGGATGCCCGCCAGTACGGCGAGCTCAACGCGCGTGAGAAGAATGCCTACGATTCGATCATCGGCCTGCTGGCCACGCTTGATTCGCCGCAGACGCGATTCATCTACAACGTGGCCGAGTACATCACCGACCCGGCCGCGCATGCCAATGCGGCGATCATCGGCCAGCAGGAAGTGATCCACAACGAGAGCTACAGCTACGTGCTGGCCTCGATCACCGACCTGCCGAACCAGAACCGCATTTTCGAGATCGCCCGCACCCACCCGACCATCATCAAGCGCAATGCACCGATCATGGGTGCGTACGACGACTTCATGCGCGAGAAGACCGCCGAAACCCTGCTGAAGTCGCTCATCCAGTCCTCGATCCTGGAGGGCATCAACTTCTATTCCGGGTTTGCGTACTTCTACAACATGGTGCGGCAGAACCGCATGAACGGTACGGGCAAGATCATCAGCTTCATCAACCGTGACGAGCTGGCCCATACCAAGTTCATCAGCGAGCTGATCCGCGCCATCATCGGTGAGAACCCTGAGCTGCAGACCAACGAGTTGACCGCCTACGTGCACCAGTCGTTCGAACATGCGATCGAGCTGGAGACGCAGTGGTCGTCGGAGGTGCTGGACGGCATCGATGGCATCGACGTGGACGAGATGGTGCGCTACGTGAAGTACCGCGCCAACAAGATGGCCGGCATGCTCGGCATCGAGCGCCTGTACAGCGACACCACAGACAACGTGATGCCGTGGATCAAGGCCTACGCCGACAACTTCACCGAAACCAAGACCGACTTCTTCGAGATGCGCAATGCAAGTTACAAGAAGACCAACGTGGACAACGGCTTCGACGACCTCTGAGCCCGGCGCGGCGCTGAGCATCCTGCTGGTGGTGGCCTCGCTGAGCGGCAACACCCGCGAGCTTGGCCGGCAGATTGCCGAGCGTTGCCGCGCTGCCGGTCATGCCGTGCACTGGCAGGAGGCCGACGATCTGCGCCAGGCGCCACCCTTGGCGGCCGACGAGGCCGACCTGGTGCTGCTGGGCTGCTGGACCGACAACGCCGGCCGCACGCCGGCGGAGATGAAGGCGTGGGTGGCTGGCATCGCCGAGCGCGGCGAGCGGCCACGGCAGCTGGCGGTGTTCGGCACCGGCGAGACCCAGTGGGGGCAGGAGTATTACTGCGGCGCCGTGCACCGCTTGATCCGCTACTTTCGCAGCGACTACCCGCCGCTGGAGATCGAACAGATGCCGCATGGCGAGCGCCATGCCGCGGCCATCGAGGCCTGGACCGACGCGGTCCTGGCCCATTACTGGAGCAACTCCGATGCAGATCATCGATGCCACCACGCCTGAGCAGTTCCAGCAGCTGCTGGCCGAACACCCGCGGGTGCTGGTGGACTTCCACAAGGACCAGTGCCCGGGGTGCCGGATGCTGGAGATGTCGCTGCACCGCGTGGCCAACAGCGTCGCGGGGCAGGGCACCACGTTGCTGCGCGTGCAGCTGGAGGTGCTGGGCGAGGCGTTCTTCAGGGAACTGGGGCTGCGGCAGACGCCGACGCTCTCGCTGTTCCGTGACGGTGATGAACGCACCCGCCTGGCCGGGTTCCAGTCGCCGCAGCAGATCGAGGCCGCGATCGCGTTGCATCTGTAGCGTGGAGATGGCGGAGTCGGATCCCTTGCCAGAAGCAAGGGCTCTGACCCCACGCCGCGTAAAGGCATCCACGCATGGCGTGGATCTACTGGGGCAGGACCGACCCCGGCATTGGCGTCACCCGCCGGTGAAGGTGTCCACCAGCAGCTTCACGTTCAGCACCACGATCACCAGCGCGATCACCCAAGCGATCGCGCCCAGCCAACGCGGTGCGACCAAGGCTCCCATGGTCACTTTGTCGGTCACGATCCGCACCAGTGGGATGATCGCGAACGGCAGCTGCATCGACAGGACCACCTGGCTCAGTACCAGCAGCTTCACCGCGCCCTGGTCGCCGAACAGCATGATCACCACCACCACCGGAATGATTGCCAGTGCGCGCGTGATCAGCCGCCGCAGCCACGGTGGCAGGCGCAGGTGCAGGAAGCCTTCCATCACGATCTGGCCAGCCAGCGTGGCGGTCACCGTCGAATTCAGGCCGGAGGCCAGCAGGGCCACCGCGAACAACGTCGCCGCTGCGCCCACACCCAGCATTGGTGCCAGCAGCTGGTGCGCCTGCTCGATGTCTTCCACGTCGAAACGGCCATTGGCATGGAACACCGCCGCCGCCAGGATCAGGATGCTGGCATTGATGAACAGCGCCAGGGTCAGTGCAATGGTGCTGTCGGTCACCGCCCAGCGAAGCGCACTGCGGCGGCCCTCATCGGTGCGTGGGTAGGCGCGGGTCTGCACGATCGACGAATGCAGATACAGGTTATGTGGCATCACCGTGGCACCAATGATGCCGATGGCGATGTACAGCGCATGCGGATCGGTCACCACCTGTGCGCGCGGAATGAAGCCGCCCAGCACCGCCATCACCGGCGGCGCCGCCATCGCGATCTGCACCACGAAGCAGGCGAAGATCACCATCAGCAGTGCGATCACGAAGGCTTCCAGTGCACGGAAGCCGCGGTTCATCAGCAGCAGCACCAGCAGCGTGTCCAGGGCGGTGATCACCGCGCCCCAGAGCAGTGGCAGGTCGAACAACAGCTTCAAGGCGATCGCGGTGCCGATCACCTCGGCCAGGTCGCAGGCGATGATCGCGGCCTCGCACAGTGCCCACAGCGCCAGGTTCACCGGCTTCGGATAGCGGGCACGGCAGGCCTGGGCCAGGTCCATGCCGGTGGCGATGCCCAGCCGCGCCGACAGCGCCTGCAGGATCACTGCCATCAGGTTGGAAATGAGGATGACCGACAACAGCAGGTAGCCGAAGCGCGAACCGCCGGCGAGGTCGGTGGCCCAGTTGCCTGGGTCCATGTAGCCGACCGAGATCATGTAGCCCGGGCCGATGAAGGCCAGCAGGCGGAACCACCAGTGTCCCTTGTCGGGCACCGCCACCGAGGCGTTGAGCGCGCCCAGGCTGGCCGGAGTGGAGGCCGAAGGGTCGCGGGGCGCCAAGGTGTTCATGGGTCCGAATATAGCTCCTGCTATAGTCATTAGCAATGTAAAACAATCGTCTTTATCGCGTTACTGGTCCAGAATTCAGGTTCAACACCGGAGTAGACCGGAAGGACAGGCGCAGGCGTGGGCAAGACCGACGATTCGACATCGCTGAAAAGCACCCCCTTGATCGAGGCCGAGCGCCAGGTCGAGAGCTTCCGGCAGGTACGCGAGGCGCACCGGATGGAGCTGGTGGAGGACTATGTCGAGCTGATCTCGGACCTGCTGGCCGACGGCGGCGAGGCCCGCCAGGTCGATATCGCCACCCGCCTGGGCGTGGCCCAGCCCACCGTGGCGAAGATGTTGCGGCGCCTGGCCCGCGATGGCTGGGTGGTGCAGCGACCGTACCGCGGTGTGTTCCTGACCCCGGAAGGCGAGGCGCTGGCGCATGCCAGTCGCCAGCGCCACCAGACCGTGGAGCGTTTTCTGCTGGCGCTGGGCGTGGACCCGGATACCGCGCGGCGCGATGCCGAGGGTATCGAACACCATGTAAGCGAACAGACGTTGGCGTTGTTCGAAGCGTTCGTGCGCAAGGCCGAGGGCGAGTCGCCGTAACGGTAGCGCCGGGGCATGCCTGGCGGGTGTCCGTGTGGTGGCGGAATCAGGTGTTCTGTAGAGCCGAGCCATGCCCGGCTGCCGTTCGCGCGGTGATGGAATCAGTCGAGCATGGCTCGACTCTACAGATGCATCCACGCATGGCGTGGATCTACTTGCGGAATCTGCTTTTGTTCGCGCGACCCTACAATCCAGGCGGACATCGCGCCTGTTCCTGCGCACACGCCCGTTTCGTCCATTCCTTCAACACCGGCTGCAGGCCATCGTAGCGACGCCCGTGCCAGCCATTGGCAAGTACATTCCCGTCGGCATCGATCAGCACCAGGTTCGGCGGTGCCAGCCCGGCCAAGGCCTGCAGTGCCGGCATGCGCGCGGCGCGGCGCGGGTCCAGCACCGGCCACGGCATCTCCTGCGCATGCATGTAGCGGCGCAGCGCGCTCTCGTTCTCATCCAGGCTGACGTAGACCACTTCGGTATCGGCGCCGGCCTCGCGCAACGCGTCACGCACGCTGCGCAGTGTGGGTACGAAGGCATGGCAGGGGGCGCACCAGTCGGCGCCGAAGTACAGCGCCACCAGTTTCGGCGGCGGTGACCACTGCATCGGTCGCAGCGAGCGCTGTTCCGGCCGCATCAGCGAGGCCGAGACCTGCGCGTGCAGGTCTGCCGCCATCGCCGGTAGGGCCAGCAGCAGCGCGCCGGCCAGCAGCAGCGTCCGCAGCGCTTCAGAACGCATAGCGCAGGTTGACGTACCACGAGCGCGCGAAACGCGGCCCGTAGACGTAGTCGCTGTCACGCAGCGCCCCCACTTCCAGGTCTTTCTGGCGCTGGTCGAACACGTTCTTGACGCCTGCGGCCACTGACACTTCCTGCTGCGCCTGCGTGCCCAGATGCCGGTGCCAGCGTGCTCCGAGGTCGGTGACCAGGAACGAGCGCGTGCGGTGCAACTCGCCCAGCCGGTTGTTCAGCACCGACATCGGGCCCGTGTGGCGCAGCGCCACGAAGGTTTCCCACGGCTCGGCCGGCATCCAGCTGAGCTGGGCCAGGCCGGTCCAGCGTGGGGTCTTCAGGTAGTCGCGGCTTTCAATGACGGTGTCGCCACCGTCGCCGGTGTCGTCGAAGATGCGCTGCGGTTCGCGGAAGCGCGAGCGGTACCAGGAGGCACCGGCGGTCAGGCGCCACTGTGGCGACGGCTGCCAGCCGAGGTTGGTTTCCGCGCCCAGCACATTGGAGCCGGACGCGTTGTAGCGCAGCTGGCTCAGCTGTCCGTCATCGCCGCGCTGGATCTCGCCCAGCGCGAACGTGTCGCGGATGCGCGCATAGGAAGCAGTGGCATCCCAGCTCCAGACCGGATCGGCCGGGTCCGATCGCCAGTCGAAACCGAACAGGGTGGTCAACGCGCGCTCTTCCTTCAGACCGTCGGTGTTGCGCACGCGCACCTGTTCGCCACCCAGCGTATCGACATGCACATCCTCGACGAAGATTTCCGGTGCACGGAAGCCGGTGGCAACGCCTGCCCGCCACTTCAGGTTGGGCGTGGCCTGCCAGGCCAGCGCGATGCGCGGCGAGAACACCGCGCTGTCCAGTTCCGAGCTCTTGTCCACGCGCGCACCCAGCACCAGGTCGACGTTGTCGCGCAGGCTCCACTCGTCCTGGATGAAGGCGCCCAGGTTGTGGAAGGTGGCATCCTCCAGCACCGCAAGGCGCTGGCCGTCACCGGTGCGGTTGTCGTCGCGCAGCGCCTCGTGCTTGTACTGCACGCCGAAGGCCAGCGCGTGCGCACCCAACCGCCAGTTCAACTGGCTGTCGATGTAGTGCAGAGGATTGTGGGTGCGGCCGTACTGGCGCCACGAACGCGAGGCCGCGCTGCCGGCGACGTTGGGGTCCAGCTGCGACGGGTCATAGCCCGGCGCGGACGGATCGGTGACCACGTCGCCCAGGCCGCCATAGAAGCTGTCTCGGTCGATGTCGGCGAAGGCATAGGCCAGGCGGAAATCGACGTCAGCATTGATCTCCTGATCCCACGACACGCTGCCGCGCCGGTACTTCGTATCCAGCGATTCGGCGATGTTGGCCAGGTACTCGGGCTGGTCCAAGCGGTTGCCGCCGCGGCGGGTTTCATCGGTCACCTGCAGGTCCAAGCGCAGCCGTGTGCCCGGTGTCGGCGCATACCAGGCCTGCAGTCCGCCGACCTTGAGGTTCTTGCGGGTGATCTCGGTGTAGCCGTCACCGTTGTAGTCGATGCCGCTGTTCCAGTTGCGCTGGGCAATCACCGACAGGCCGGCGTCTGCGTCCTTGGCCACCAGGTCCAACCGCACGTCGGCGTTCTTCTGCGGTGTTCCCTTCAGGACATCCACGCCGGCCTGCACATGGCCACCGCTGCGCGCCGGCAGCGGCGGAATCAGGTTGATCACACCGGCCACCGCGCCCGGTCCATACAGCGCCGAACCACCGCCCTTGACCACTTCGATGCGGTCGACGAACCCGGCCGGAATCTGTTCCAGGCCGTACACGCTGCCCAGCGTGGACAGCAGCGGGATGCCATCGAACAACAGCTGGTTGTAGGCGCCGGGCAGGCCCAGCAGCTGTACCTCGCTGGTGTTGCAGTTCTGGCAGTTGCTCTCCACGCGCAGACCGTTGATCAGCTCGGCGGCGCGCGAGAAGTCGGTGGCCGCGCGCAGCGCGATGTCCTCCTTGCGCAGCACTTCGGTGCGGATCGGGACATCGGACAGCAGGCGTTCGCTGCGGGTGGCAGTGCTGACTTTCACCTGCACCCGATCCAGTTCGGTCGGTTTCGGAGTGGCTGCCACTGTGGGCAGTGGCAGGGTCAGGGCAATGGCGGCGGCCAGGGGCAGCCGACGGAAGAAGGGTGTGGCAACGGGCATGAGGGCGTCGTCCTTGGGGGAAGAAAGGCGGCGAGGGCGACCTGGCTGACGCATATGAAAGCAGTGGCTTATCAATATAGCAAGTGCTATATAACGAAGCCGCAGCAATTCCGTGTGGAGCGCTAGTCGAGTCAGATCATGAGTGTGTTATAACATTACATATAACGACCACAACCCTGCCGGTGGTCATGTACGGAGAATGGCGTTGCCGTGGCGGGCAGGGGAGATGGGGTCGGATCCCTTTCCTTTGAAAAGGAATCCGACCCCGGAACGGATCGTCAGCCGCGGCGGAATGCGGCGGGGGTACGGGCGCCGACGATGATCATGCGGATCATCGTGGAGATCTGTTCGACCAGCTCCGGATCCTTCTCCGGCGGCAGGTCCATGGCGGTGGCGCCCATCGCGAACACCAGCCGGGTGATGGCCTTGGCCACCAGTTCCGGCGCATGCAGGACCGCGCCGTCCAATGCAGCCAGGCGCACCAGGTCGTGCTGCAGCTCTTCCTCGAAGTAGTGCAGCTCGCGTTCGACCGCATGCTTGAAGTCGTCCGAGCCGACCGCGCCTTCTCGCAGCAGTACGTGCAGCAGCTTGTCGTCGGCGCGCAGCTGCTCCATGAAGGTCTCCACCGAGACCCGCACCACGCTGGTGGCGGTGGAGGTGGCGCGCTGGCGGGCTTCGCCGATGATGGTGCGCAGCGAGCGGCCGGCTGCATCGATCAGCGCCACGGCCAGTTCGTCCATGTCGCGGAACTGCCGGTAGAAGCTGTTCGGCGCGATGCCGGCCTCACGTGCCACTTCGCGCAGGCTGAGCGTGGACAGGCTGCGGTGCGGCCCGATCAGTTTCAGGGCGGCGGCCAGCAGATCCTCGCGGCTCACCGTACGGCGGGCCGGGCTGTTGGCATCTTCGGGCGTCGACAAGGCGGTGGCGGCGGCCATGGGGGTTCCGGTGGGGCGAGGCTGAATCATACCCAATCCGGTTCAATATACACATGTATACACAGGTGTATGTGCGCCCGTATAGTTCACTCATGAGCGCTGTCGTCCGTCCGTCCCTGTTCTCTCCGTACCGCTGGGTCTCGCCGTCGCTGTTCGATTTCTGGGCGGGCCAGCTCAATCCCCTGTGGACCCTGCGCGAGCCGGTGGCCCGCCTGGTCCGGCGCGAGCCGGCCGGCGAGGGCGCGGCGACCCTGGTCCTGCGCACCAACCGGCACTGGGCCGGCATGCGTGCCGGCCAGCACGTCACCCTCGGTGTCGAGATTGAAGGACGCCTGTGGCAGCGCAGCTACAGCCCCACCGCGCTGGGGCGGCGCGAGCTGACGATCACCGTCAAGGCGGTCGATGGCGGCAGGGTCAGCCAACACTTGGTCAACCATGCGCAGCCGGGCGAACTGTTCCGCCTCGATGCCGCCTTCGGCGAATTCCATATGCCGGCCGCCGCGCCGGTCTTGCTGCTGGCGGCCGGCAGTGGCATCACGCCGATGCGCAGCCTGTTGCGCGACGCCTGCCAGCGCCCGCTGGCAGCACCGGTGGACCTGTTCTACTGGGAGCGCACCGCTGCCCATCTGCAGTTCCGTGATGAACTGCAGGCGCTGGCCGCAGCGCATTCGAACCTGCGCGTGCACCTGCTGACCACCCGCGAG
Source organism: Stenotrophomonas maltophilia (assembly GCF_002138415.1). Lineage (NCBI taxonomy): Bacteria > Pseudomonadati > Pseudomonadota > Gammaproteobacteria > Lysobacterales > Lysobacteraceae > Stenotrophomonas > Stenotrophomonas maltophilia. Next base: position 2,618,201 of record NZ_CP015612.1, on the reverse strand, counting down.
GGTGAGGCGCCGGCCGCGCGTATCGATACCCATGATCTGCAGGTGGCCGGCGATGACACGCCGTTGGCGCAGCGCCATGTGCTGGCCTGCGGCCCGGACGGCTTCGTTGCCGCTGCGCGCGAGCGTCTGGCGCACCAGGTCGCCGGCTTCCAGGCCGAAGCGTTCACACCGCCGGCGCCGCTGCGCGATGCCAGCAGCGAAGGTGAGGTGTCGCTGACGCTTGCGCGCAGTGGCCGCCAGCTGAGCGTGCCGCGGGGCCGCTCGCTGCTGGAAAGCCTCGAAGCCCACGGCATCAAGCCCAAACACGGCTGCCGCATGGGTATCTGCAACAGCTGCAGCTGTGACCGCGTCAGTGGCGCCACCCGCCACCTGCGCACCGGCGACCTGCAGTCCGAATCGGCACAGCCGGTGCGGATCTGCGTGAGCGCACCGACCACCGACCTGACCCTGGATCTCTGAGGACGCCTGCCATGACCCGCGCTACCGACCGTGCCCTGAGCACCGCCGAGATGCATGCCTTCGGTGAGGAGCTCGATGCGATCCGCGACCGTGTGATCGGCAGCCTCGGCGCCTCCGATACCCGCTACATCCGCCGCGTGGCTGCCGCCGTGCGCTGGTTCGGAGTGGGCGGCCGTGGCCTGCTGTTCCTGGCGGCATTCTCGCCGCTGTTCTGGATGCCGCTGCTGTGGCCGGCCGCGATCACCGGCACGCTGCTGCTGGCGCTGTCGAAGATCCTGGAGAACATGGAGCTGGGCCACAACGTCATGCACGGCCAGTTCGACTGGACCGGCGACCCCAAGCTCAACGGCAACACCTACGAGTGGGACATCGTTGCCACCGCCGACAACTGGCGCAAGACCCACAATTTCCGCCACCACACCTACACCAACGTGCGTGGCATGGACGATGACATCGGCTACGGCCTGCTGCGCATCTTCCCGGAACAGCGCTGGAAGCCGTTCTACCTGCTGCAGCCGATCATCGCGCCGATCTTCGCGCTGCTGTTCCAGTGGGGCGTTGCCGCGCAGGACCTGCGCCTGGGCCGTTGGCTGAAGGGCCGCATCAGTGGCCGTGCGATGTGGATGCAGACCCGCCCGGTGGCGCGCAAGATGCTGCGCCAGGTTCTGAAGGACTACGTGTTCTTCCCGCTGCTGGCCGGTCCGTTTTTCCTCACGGTGATGCTGGGCAACCTGGTCGCCAACGGCCTGCGCAACATCTGGACCTATGTGATCATCTTCTGCGGCCACTTCACCGCCGAATCGGAAACCTTCCCGAAGGAGTGCCTGCGCAATGAGTCGCGCGGCCATTGGTACCTGCGCCAGCTGCGCGGTTCGTCCAATATCAGCGGCGGCTTCCTGATCAACGTGCTGTCGGGCAACCTCAGCCACCAGATCGAGCACCACTTCTACCCGGATCTGCCGGCCAACCGCTATGCGGCCATCGCCAAGGAAGTGAAGGACATCTGCCGCCGCTACGGCCAGCACTACAACAACGGCTCGCTGCCGCGCCAGTTCGGCCAGGTGGTCTGGCGCATCCTGCGTCACGCGTTCCCGAGCAAGCCGCGCCGCCTGCCGATGTCGGACATCATGTCCGCACCGGCATCGGCCAACGCGGGCTGATCGACTCAGCCCGCTTTCGCCAGGTCCGCCTGCTCGCGGTCCAGGCGTCGCAGGAACACCTGCATTTCCTTGCGTGCCTGCTGGTCGCCCTTGCTGCCGGCCACGCTCAGGCCGCGTTGCCATGCTTCGCGCGCCGCCTGGGGCTGGCCACTGGCCAGCCAGGCCTTGCCCAGCAGCTTCCACGCCGCCGAGTACTGCGGATCAAGCACCACGCAACGGCCCAGATGGGTGGCCGCGCGCACCGGGTTGCCGGCATCCAGCCAGCCCTTGCCCAGGCCGAAGCGCAGCAGCGCGCCGTCCTTGCCGGCGGCGAGCATGCATTCCAGAGCTTCGATGTTCATCAGCGCACCTCCACCAGCAGCTCGGCCGGGCCGGGCTGGAAGCGGCCGCGATGGAACAGCAGCGGCGCGCCGCCGTTCTCGTGCACTTCGATGATGCGGCCGGCCAGCAGCAGGTGATCGCCCACCGGCCACTGTGCGTGGCGGGTACAGGTGAGATGGGCGACCGCACCGGCGATGCGCGGTGGGGCGTCCTCATCGTCATCCAGCAATGCCAGGCCGTCGAAGCGGTTGCGTACGTGCGGATCGGCAAAGCGCCGGGCCAGCGCTTCCTGGTCGGCCGCCAGCACGCTGATCGCAAAGCGGGTGGCGCGCTGGAAGGTGGACAGGCTCTGCGCGTGCAACGCCAGGTTCCACAGCACCAGGGGCGGCTGCAATGACACCGGCACGAACGAATTGATGGTCAGGCCGATGGGCTTGCCCTGCGCATCGCGTGCGCAGACGATGGCCACGCCGGTCGGGAAATGGCCGAGCAGCCGCCGCAATGCACGCGGCGGCATCTCGACCGACGGCACCGGGGCCGGGGCGGGGAACACCCCCGCCCACGGCCCGGCGTACGGCAGTGTCTCGCCGCTCATGAGGCCCGGGCCTGGCGGTAGCGCCGGCCGACCTCGGCCCAGTTGATGATGTTGAAGAACGCACCGATGTAGTCCGGGCGGCGGTTCTGGTAGTGCAGGTAGTAGGCGTGTTCCCAGACGTCCAGTGCGAGGATCGGGGTATTGCCCGACAGTCCGACCGCTGCACCCATCAGCGGGCTGTCCTGGTTGGCGCTGCTTTCGACCTGCAGGTGGCCATCGCGATCGCTGGTCAGCCAGGCCCAGCCACTGCCGAAGCGGGTCTGCGCAGCCTTGGTGAAGGCGTCCTTGAAGGCGTCGAAACCGCCGAGGTCACGGTCAATGGCCGCGGCCAGCTCGTCATCGGGCGCGCCGCCGTTGGTGCTGAGCACGGTCCAGAACAGGCTGTGGTTGGCGTGCCCTCCACCGTTGTTGCGGACCGCGCCGCGCTGCGCCTCGGGCACGGCATCGAGGTTGGCGATCAGCGCCTCGACCGGTTGCTCGGCAAGGCCGGCCTGCTCGATGGCGGCATTGAGGTTGTTGACGTAGGTCTGGTGGTGCTTGCTGTGATGGATCTCCATCGTGCGCGCATCGAAATGCGGCTCGAGGGCGTCATAGGCGTAGGGGAGCGGGGGGAGCGAGTACGACATCGAAGCAATCTCCGTGGGGAAGGCCAGGGGGCTGGCCGTGGGGAGATCGTTATCGCACCTCAACATTGGTTGAGGTCAAGAGATCAAGAGGTCAAGACGGAGGCATGGTAGTGCCGGCCGCTGGCCGGCATTCAGCGACGGTCGGGTTGCCGGCCAGCGGCCGGCACTACCAGAACCCGCTTTCCGGACCCTCAACGGCGCGCTGATGCGCTGCCCGCGCGCGCAGGAAACTGTCAGGAGGGGGCGGGGGCCGCTGGACAGGACCGTTGGCGCCAAGGATGGCGCCATCGAGCACCATGGAGGGGCTTTTGCGTGTCCTGGCCAGCGGCCCCCGCCCCCTCCCACACGTATCAACAAAAGCGCCGGCAGGCGAACCAGCCGCCAGCGCTTTCATCAACTCAACTCAACCAATCCTTGCACGCACCATCCACTTGTTCACCGCAAGCCTGCTGCATCCGCTGCTGCAGTCTCGCCAGTGTTTCGGCGCCCTGGTGCTTGCCGCTCCACGTCTTCAACTGCCCGGCCAGGCGCTCGAAACGCTGGCGGGTGCGCTGGTGGTAGCCCGACGGCTGCGCTTCCAGTTCGGCGATCAGCGACGCGGTCGCCTGCTCGATGCGCGGTGCGTCGTCCGGCGCCAGCTTCAGCAGGCCTTCCACGTACAGCACGCCCCACTGCACGCGGGTGGCCGGGCCCTGCGCACCATCGTAGGCGCGCTTCAGCCACGCCAGCGCGCCGGCGGTATCGCCGCGCTGCTCGGCCAGTTCGGCCAGTTCGGGCATGTAGTAGTACGGCTGCTCGCTGCGCTTCAGCTCGGCCAGCAACAGCGCCTCGGCACCCGTGTCGTCACCTACCTCGCGCAATGCGTACACCGCGCTGCTGATCGTGGCCTGACGCGCATGCGCATCGGTGGCGGCGGCATCGGCAGCGGCCACGCGCTGCTTGACTCGCTCGACCAGAGCCGCGGGCAGTGCGCCCTTCGGCTGTTGCTGGCGGGCCAGCGATACTTCGGTCAGCGCACGCGACAACGCGTCGTCGGCGCGGTCGCCGCGCTCGGCGTCTGCGCGCTCCAGTGCGACCAACAGCTGCTGTCCCAGCGTGTTGCTGGTGGCCGGTCCGGCACTGGCCTGCTTGACCAGCTGCACGCCTGCATAGCCCAGCAGCTCGCGGTTGCGACGGACTTCGGCAGGTTGCGCCAGCACGGCCTGCAGCAGCTCGCGCACTTCGGTGGGCGAGGCATCGGGCTTTTCGGCCGTTGCCAACGCCAGCAGCGCGAAGCGTCGCTGCAGGGCAGCGTCCGGGGCGGCCTTGGACAACTGGCGCAGTACATCCCGGCTCCTGCGCTCGCCGGCCAGGCGGTTGGCGTCCACTTCCCAGCCATAGTCGCCCAGCACCTGCCAATCTTCGGCGGCCAGTCGATCCGGCGTTGCCAAGGCGGTGGCCAAGGTGGCGGCAACAGCACTGCGGCGGCCTGCGGCCACGGTCAGTGCGCGGGTCAGTTCGGCGGCGTCATTGCCGCCGGCCACGCGGGTGATTTCGTTGCGCTGTGGGTCCAGCACGATCAGGGTCGGATAGCCGCGTACTCCGAAGCGCTCGCCCCAGGCCTGTGCACCTTCCTCGTCGCCATCCAGGTAGACGGGAACGAATTTGCTGGTCAGCGCGATGAAGGCCGGGTCCTTGAACAGGCCCGCCTTGAGCTGGTTGCACGGCGGGCACCAGACCGCGCCCCAGTACAGCAGCACCGGCTTGCCGCTGTCGGCGGCTTCGGCGAAGGCATCGTCCACATCGCCCTGGCGCCAGGCGATGGCGGGCGCCGGCGCGGGTGCTTCGGCGGATTTGGCGGTGGATACCGGGGCCGGGGTGCAGGCGCTCAGCGCCGAAGCCAGCAGCAACACGGAAAGCGCGACGCGCATCGGCAGCATCTCGAAGGGCAGGGTGATGGGCCATTGTAGGAACGACCGGGCCGCTGGCTGATGCAGTTTGCTTATGACGGGCATGCGCGAGGGCATGACGCCTTTACTGCACTGCCAGGTAGCGACGGACCGTGCCCGGCGGATGCCGTCAGGGCGCTGCCCGCACCATCTGCTGGTACACCAGCCCGTTGAACTCGCCGATCTCGCCGTCCAGCACGAAGCCGTAGCGCTCATAGACTGGCACGGCGTTGAGCGAGGCACGCACGGTCAGCACCGGTTCGCGCACCTGCGGCAGCACCGCCTCGAACAGCGCATGGCCGATGCCCTGGCCCTGGCAGGCGGGATCGACGAACAGCATCGCCAGGTGCCGACCCTCCTTCAGTTCGACCACGCCGACCACGCGCGCATCCTGCTCGGCCACCAGGATGTGGTTGTCACCCTGCAGGCGCACAGCGAACGCATCCGCTGCAGCGACACTGCCGAACGTGGCAATGCCGGCAGCGCCGAGCGTCGGCGCCACTGCCTCGTTGAACGCGGCCAGGCACAGCGTACTGATCGCAGGCAGGTCATCGGCATGAGCGGGGCGGATCTTCGGCATGCAGCGTTCTTCCTCTGGTGTGTGGCGTGTCATCGTCGCCGGGTACCTGCACGCTAAGCTGGCGGCATGAGTGAATTCAATCCCGCCTACGCTTCGTTGTTTCCGCAACAAGGACTGAGCCTGGGCCTGATGACGCCCGTTGCGGCGCATGGGCTGGCCGATCCGCGCGAGGCGCGGCGCATTGCACGGCTGGCCGATGACCTGGGCTTTGCCGCGTTGTGGACGCGCGACGTGCCGTTGATGGTACCGCAGGGCCCGGACGCGACAGCGAGCGCACTGGATGACCCGTTCCTGTGGCTGGGCATGCTGGCCGCTGCGACCGAGCGCATTGTGGTCGGCAGCGCAGCGATTGTGCTGCCGTTGCGCCAGCCGTTGCAGGTGGCGAAGGCGGCCTTGAGCCTGGACCGGATCAGCGGCGGACGCTTCGTACTGGGCCTGGGTTCGGGTGACCGCCCGGAAGAGTTCGCCGCATTCGGCGAGGATCTGGAGGGCAGGGCGGCGACCTTCCGCGAGCGCTGGACGTTGTTGCGCGCGGCGCTGTCACCGGAGGCCGATGAGCGGTCCACCGTACTGCAGGCGACCGGGGGCTTCGACGTGCTGCCGGCGCCGGCAACGCGCATTCCGATGCTGGTGGTGGGTACCGCACGGCAGAGCCTGCAGTGGATCGCTCGCGAGGCTGAAGGCTGGGCCACCTATCACCGCGAGGAAGCCGCGCAGGAAGGACGCATCGGCCTGTGGCAGCAGGCACTGGTGCAGCGTGGTGGGCCAGGCAAGCCGTTCGTGCAGTCGATGCTGCTGGATCTGCAGGCGGATCCGCGGGCGCCGGCCGAGCCGCTGCCGCTGGGCCTGAAGGTCGGCCGCGATGGCCTGCGTGGCTATCTGCTGCGCGTGCATGCGCAGGGTGTGGCGCATGTGATGTTCAATCTGGTCGACAACGGGCGGCCGATGAATGAAGTGCTGCGTGAGATCGGCGAACACGTTCTGCCGCATATGCTCCGATAGGTGTCCACCTTGGTGGACACGTTCAAGCAGTCGAGCACGGCTCGACTCTACATAAAGCGTGCATCTGCGTATCATTCGCATTTGATATCCCGATGCCGGAGCCCCGCGTGACCCAACGTTCCCCCATGCACCCGACCGGACGCCTGTTCGCTGCGGTCGCTTTCATCGAGGCTGTGACCTGGGCCGGCCTGCTCATCGGCATGTGGATGAAGTACGGCCCGATGGCGGACGTGGCACTGGTCAAGCTGTTTGGGCCGCTGCACGGCGTGGCCTTCCTGGTCTACGTGGCGGTCACCCTGTTCGCGGCGATACGCCTGCGCTGGCCGTGGTGGGCCAGTGCTCTGGCGCTGCTGGCGGCGATCCCGCCGCTGGTGACGCTGCCGTTGGAGTGGTGGTTCAAGCGCCGTGGCCTGCTGGGCCTGCGTGCAATGCGCTGAACCCACTGTTGCATGCCCATTCAAGAGAATGGGTATCAAATGCAAATACGAGCCGTTATCATTTGAGGGTGGCGTCCGGTCCTGAGTGGGGCGGGTGCCGGGCGGGGCGTGCAGACGCGCCCGGCCAATCCTTTCCTGTTACGGCTGGTGTTTCATGCACGCACGTCCCGTCGTTCCCGGCTTGCCGGCGCTGGTGTTGGCTGCCCTGATCGGCACCATGGCGATGATGTCCTTCGTCGCCGTGATCGGCCCAGTGGTCCGCATGCTCGGCCTGTCCGAGTGGCATGCAGGCCTGTCGGTCACCGCCGCAGGCGTGCTCTGGATGCTGGCCGCGCGCCCCTGGGGCCAGCTCAGCGACCGCATCGGCCGCAAGCGCGTACTGATGCTGGCGATGAGTGCCTATACGGTGGTCTACATCGCGCTGGCGGTGTTCATCGACGTCGCCCTGCAGGCAGTGCCGCCGGTGCTGGTGTCAGTGCTGGTGCTGGTCGGTGCGCGTGGCCTGATCGGCCTGTTCTATGCGGCGGTGCCTCCTACCGCCGCTGCGCTGATCGCCGACAAGGCACCGACTGGACAGCGTGCGAAGTTCCTCGCCCGCCTGGGCAGCGCCAACGCACTGGGCATGGTGCTTGGTCCGGCCGCCGCAGGCTGGCTGGCCTATACGAACCTGTCGCTGGCGCTGTACGTGGCCGCGTTGCTGCCGTTGCTGGCGCTCGCATTGCTGGCTTGGCGGCTGCCAGCGACGCCGCCGGCGGTGGGTGCTTCCGCGCAACGCCGCCAGCCGATGAGCCGTCTCGACCCGCGCCTGCGCCTGCCACAGCTGGCGGCGTTCGTCGCCATGGTCTCGGTGACCATCGCGCAGGTGACGGTGGGCTTCTTCGCGATTGATCGCCTGGGCCTGGATGCGGCTGCCGGCGCGCGCATGGCCGGCATTGCACTCACTGCAGTTGGCGTTGGCCTGATCCTGGCGCAGGCGTTGGTGATGAAGCTGGAGGTACATCCACGTCGCTGGATCGTCCTCGGCGCCCTCATTTCCGGCATCGGCTTTGCTTCAGTGGCGGGCGTACAGCAGGCCTGGCAGTTGCCGGCGGCATACGCGCTGGCCGCGTTCGGCATGGGCTTCGTGTTCCCCTCGTTCCAGGCGCTGGCCGCCGATGCGGTGGAGGCGCACGAGCAGGGCGCCGCCGCCGGCACCGTGGCGGCCGCGCAGGGGCTGGGCATGGTGGCCGGGCCGATGCTCGGCACGCTGTTGTATCGCGGCGGGCCAAGCCTGCCTTACCTGCTGGTCGGCACGCTGTTGCTGTTGCTGTGCGCGCTGGCTGCAGCGCATCGGATGAAGGAGACCCCATGAACGATTCCCTGATGCAGGGCGCGTGGCCGGAGGCTGCGCCAGCGCCGCAGGAGAACACCGACGACGCGTCGCTGTTCCTGCTGCAGCATGCCGGCCAGCATGTGCACGCACGCGGCTGCCGCGCCGCGCTGCCGGCCGGTGCGCTGGCGACATTGGCAGAACGCGTTTCGGAGTTCTTTGCCCAGCAGCGCGGCGGTCCGGGCCTGCTGGTTGGCGCCGTGCCGTTCGAACCGCGTGCCGACGATGCGATGTACCAGCCCGAGCGCCTGCTGCCGGCGCTGGCACTGCAGCCGCAGGCCGCACCGCCACTGGACGGCGCCCTGAAGGCCGAGCCTGTGCCTCAGGACTATGCATCAGCGGTTGCTGCGGCGGTGCAGGTCCTGCGTGCGCCCGAGCAGAACCTGCACAAGGTGGTGCTGGCGCGCAGCCTGCTGGCGCGCACCCGCCAGGCGCTGTCCCCGGACGTGCTGTTGGCACGCCTGGGCGCGGATCCTTCGGTAGCGACCTACGCGGTGCCATTGCCGGTGGAGCTGGGCCAGGCGCCGGCGTGGCTGGTGGGGGCGACCCCGGAACTGCTGCTGCGCAAGCGCGGCGCCGAACTGTTGTCGCATCCGCTGGCGGGCTCCGCGCGGCGCAGCGCCGATGCCGCCGAGGACGAGCGTGCCGCGCAGGCGCTGCTGGCCTCGACCAAGGACCACGACGAGCACCGCCACGTGGTCGAAGCCATCGTCGAGGGCCTGGCACCGTACTGCAGCCACATCGATGCGCAGCCGCGGCCGGTGCTGCATGCCACCGCCAGCATGTGGCATCTGGGCACCCGCATCCACGCCACACTGAAGGATCCGCAGACGTCTGCCGCCGAACTGCTGGCACAGCTGCACCCCACGCCGGCAGTCTGCGGTACGCCGCGGTTGGCGGCGCTGCAGCGCATCCGCGAACTGGAACCGGTGCCGCGCGGTTTCTACGCCGGTGCCGTGGGCTGGTTGGACGCGCAGGGTGACGGCGACTGGTACGTGGCGATCCGTTGCGCGCGCCTGCAGGGCACGCAGCTGCGCCTGTATGCCGGTGCCGGCATCGTCGCCGAGTCGCAGCCCGAGGCCGAGGTGGCCGAAACCGCAGCGAAGTTCGCTGCCCTGTTGAACGCGCTGGGTGTCCATGAATCCGCGCCTGCCATCGAGCCTGCTGCATGAACTCCTCTGCTGATTCCTCCCGCCTGCCACTGCAGCAGGTGTGGCCTGATGACCTGATGGCGCGCTATCGCGAGGCGGGTCATTGGCGTGGCGAGACCTTCCCGGCGTTTCTGCGCGAACGTGCGGAACGCTATGCCGACGACATCGCGGTTGTCGCCGGTGATGTCCGCCTGAGCTACGCGCAGCTGTGGCACGAAGCAGGACGCATCGGCGCGGGCCTGCTGGCGCTCGGCCTGCAACCGGGCGAGCGCGTGCTGGTTCAGCTGGGTAACACTGCAGGATTCATCACCACGGTCTGCGGCCTGTTTCGCGCCGGGCTGGTGCCGGTGTACGCGTTGCCGGCGCATCGCATCACCGAGCTGGCGCACTTCGCCAACAAGGCCGAAGCCAGCGCCTACATCACCACCGCACTGCACGATGGCTTCGATCATCGCGGGCTGGCGCGGGCGCTGCAGGCCGAAGTGCCGGCCGTGCGACATGTGGTGATCGACGGCGATGCGGCGGAGTTCATCGCGCTGGAGGCGCTGCAGGGCGATCGCAGCCAGCTGCCGGCCGATCCGGACCCGCAGTCGGTGGCGTTCCTGCAGATTTCCGGAGGCAGCACCGGGCTGTCCAAGCTGATTCCGCGCACCCACGACGACTACATCTATTCGTTCCGTGCCAGCAACGACCTCTGCGGCATCGACCGCGACAGCGTCTACCTGGTCGCGCTGCCGGCCGCGCACAACTTCCCGATGAGCTCGCCCGGCTTCTTCGGCGCGCTGTATGCCGGCGCCCGCGTGGTGCTCAGCCCCGGCCCCGGGCCGGATGCGGCCTTTCCGCTGATCGCCCGCGAACAGGTGACCTGCTGCGGCTTGGTGCCGCCGCTGGCGCTGCTGTGGGCACAGGCCGCGGCTACCAGCAAGTACGACCTGTCCAGCCTGCAGGTATTGCAGGTAGGCGGCGCCAAACTGGTGCCGGAAGCCGCACGGCGGGTGATCGACGGCCTCGGCTGCACGCTGCAGCAGGTGTTCGGCATGGCCGAAGGCCTGGTCAACTACACGCGGCTGGATGATCCGGAGGAACTGATCGTGGCCTGCCAGGGCCGGCCGATCAGCCCGGACGACGAAGTGCGCGTGGTCGACGACCATGACCAGCCGGTAGCCGAGGGCGAGGTGGGGCATCTGCTTACTCGAGGCCCGTACACCATCCGTGGCTACCACAACGATGCGGTGGCCAACGCGCGCTCGTTCACCGACGACGGCTTCTATCGCACCGGCGACCGTGTGCAGCAGCTGCCCGGAGGCTACCTGGTGGTGCAGGGGCGTGCGGGTGACCACATCAACCGTGCCGGCGAGAAGATCTCCGCCGAAGAGATTGAAGATCACCTGCTGGCGCACCCCGGCGTGTTCGACGCCGCCGTGGTCTCCATTCCCGATGAGTATCTGGGTGAGCGCAGCTGCGCCTTCGTGATTCCGCAGGGCGAGCCGTTCAAGGCACCGGCTCTGAAGTCCTGGATGCGCGGTCGCGGCCTGGCGGCGTTCAAGGTGCCCGACCAGGTCGTGTTCGTCGACAGCTTCGATACCACTGCGGTTGGCAAGATCAGCCGCCGCGAACTGCGTGCGCAGCTGCGCGCGCGTCATCTGCAACAGACAGGAGGAACGCGCTGATGGCGCTGCCCCGTATCACCGATTACCCCTTGCCGACCGCCGCCGAACTGCCGCAGGCCCGTGGCCCGTGGCGCCCGCAGCGTGATCGCATTGCGCTGCTGGTGCATGACATGCAGCGCTACTTCCTGGCCGCCTTCGACGCTGGCAGTGCGCCGCTGCGGCCGGCGGTGGACAATATCGTGCGCCTGCTGGCGCATTGCCGCGCGCACGGCATTCCGGTGTTCTACACCGCCCAGCATGGTGACCAGGACCGTCGCGACCGTGGCCTGCAGGCCGACCTGTGGGGGCCGGGCATGCGCCGCAGCGCCGACCATGAACCGATCATCGAGGCTCTGGCACCGCAGCCGGGTGAGCACGTGCTGGTGAAGCACCGCTACAGCGCGTTCCAGCGCAGCAACCTGGAGACGTTGATGCGGGTACGTGGCCGCGACCAGCTGCTGGTGACCGGCGTATACGCTCATATCGGCTGCACCGCGACCGTGGTGGAGGCATTCCAGCGTGATATCGAGGCCTTCATCGCCGCCGATGCGGTGGCGGACTTCTCGCGTGCCGATCACGATCAGGCGCTGCACTGGATCGCACGCACCAGCGGGGTGCCGATGACCACCGATCAGCTGCTGGAGGTGCTGTGATGGCTGCCACGGGTGACGTGCTGGATCTGGAGCGGATGCGTGCCGATGTGGCGCGCGTTCTGGTATGTACGCCGGCCGAGATCGGTGACGACGACAACCTGATCGACCTGGACCTGGATTCGATGCGCATGCTCGGCCTGGTCCTGGCCTGGGGCAACACCGGCCTGCCGCTGGAGTTCTCGCAGTTGGCCGAACACACCACGCTGCGCCAGTGGTGGAACGTGGTGCAGACGCTGCAGGCCGCGCAGAACGCATGAACGCCGTCGCGCTGGCCACGCCGATGGCATTGACCGAGGCCCAGGCCGGACTGTGGTTCGCGCAGCGGCTGGCGCCGGACAATCCGTCGTTCAACACTGCCCACGCGGTGTGGATCGAGGGCCCGCTGGACGTGGCCGCGTTCATGGCGGCTGCCAACCGGGCCGCGGTTGAAACCGAGGCTTTCGCACTGCGGTTTGCCGAGGGGGGCGATGGCCAGCCGTTGCAGTGGCATGACCCGGCACATGTGCCGCTGCTTTCGCTGCGCGATCTATCCGTCGAGGCCGAGCCGGCATCGGCGGCGCGTGCCCTGATGCAGGCCGACCGGCTCAGCGCGGTCGATCCGACCCGCGACCGCATAAGCCAGCAGGTCTTGTTCGATCTGGGTGGGCAGCGCTGGGTCTGGTATCTGCGTGTGCATCACCTTGCAGCCGATGGCTATGGCATGGCGCTGTTCACTGATCGCGTATGCGCCTTGTATGCCGGTCGTGCGGGTGAGGCACTGCCGGGACTGGCGGGCGTGCTGGCCGATGATGCCGCCTATCGTGCCGACCCGCGTCGCACGCAGGCCGGGCAATGGTGGCGCGAGCACATGCAGGGCGCACCGGCGGGCGTCGGTCTGGCCGGTACGCTTCCTGCCAGTGACGACGCGCTGCGCTGGGTGCAGCCGCTCGATGTGGCGTTCCGTGAGCAGTTGCTGCAGGCGTCGGTACGTTGGCTGCAGCCCTGGCCGGACGTGCTGGCCGCGTTGTCGGCCGAGTACCTGCGGCGGATGAGCGCTGCCGATGAAGTGGTGCTGGGCGTGCCCTACATGGGGCGGCTGGGCAACGCGTCGGCGCGGGTGCCGGCGATGGTGATGAATGTGTTGCCGCTGCGCGTGGCGGCCGGCGAGGGCAGCGTCGAGGCCTTTACCCGGGGCCTGGGCCGGCAGCTCAGCCAGGGTCGCAAGCACGGCCGCTACCGCGGCGAGCAACTGCGCCGGGACCTGGGCCTGGTGGGCGCGCAGCAGCGCCTGCACGGCCCGCTGGTGAATGTGCAGCCGTTCTACAAGCCGCTGGCGCTGACCGGCGTGCAGGCGACGCTGGAGGTGCTGTGCACCGGGCCGGTGGATGACCTGACGCTGGGTTTCCGTGGCGACGGCCAGCACCTGCTGGATCTGGAGATCGAGGCCAATCCCGCGCTGTACAGTCGCGAGGATGTCGAGGCGCACGCGGCGCGGTTGCTGCATTTCGTGTTGGCGGCACTGCAGGCTGACGATATCGCAGCCGTACCTCTGGCGACGCCCGAGGAGGCGCAGCAGGTGCTGCAGGCATTCAATGCCACCGCGCACGCGCTGCCGGAGACGACCCTGGTCGAGCTGCTGCAGCAGGGCATGGATCGGGAGCCGAACTTGCCGGCGCTGGCGTTCGGCGACACTACCCTGGACTACGCAACGCTGGAAGCGCGTAGCTTCGCACTTGCCGCGCAGCTGCGCGCGATGGGCGTCGGCCCGGGCAGTGTGGTGGCGGTGGCATTGCCGCGCTCGCTGGAACTGGTGATCGCGCTGGTGGCGGTGCTGCGGGCGGGCGCGGCCTATCTTCCGCTGGACCTTGCCCATCCTGACGAGCGGCTGGCACGTATCCTCGCCTCGGCGCAGCCGGTCTGCGTACTGGCTGCGGCCGACGTAGCGGCGCGCATGGCCGGCGTGCCAGTGCTTGCGCCGGAGCAGTGGACCGCGCTGAGCTTCGCCGCGCCGTGGGCCGATCCGGCGCCCAGCGATGCGGCCTATGTGATCTATACCTCCGGTTCGACCGGCGAGCCGAAGGGCGTGGTCATCGAACACCGCGCCATCGTCAACCGCCTGCTGTGGATGCGCGAGCACTATGGCATCCGCGCCGATGACCGCGTGCTGCAGAAAACGCCGGCCACCTTCGACGTCTCGGTCTGGGAGTTCTTCCTGCCGCTGCTCTGCGGGGCCACGCTGGTGATCGCCGGGCCGGAAGCGCACCGCGATCCCACTGAACTGGCGCGCTTGATCCGTGGCCATGGCATCACCACGGCGCATTTCGTGCCGTCGATGCTCGATGCCTTCCTCGCCGCACCGGCCTCGGCAGGGCTGCAGCTGCGCCGGGTATTCACCAGTGGCGAGGCGCTGGACGCATCGCTGCGCGATCGTTTCCATGGGCGCGTGCAGGCCGAACTGCACAACCTGTATGGCCCGACCGAAGCGGCAGTGGACGTCAGCTGCTGGCCGGCTTCGGCCGATGACCGCTCACGGCTGGTACCGATCGGGTTCCCGGTCTGGAATACCCGCTTGTATGTGCTGGACTCCCGGATGCAGCCGGTGCCGGTAGGCGTGGCCGGTGACCTGTACCTGGGCGGGGTGCAGCTGGCACGCGGCTATCTCGGTCGCGATGATCTGACTGCCGAGCGCTTCATTGCGGATCCGTTCCGGGCGGGCGAGCGTATCTACCGCACCGGCGACGTAGCCCGTTGGCGCCGCGATGGTGCGGTCGAGTATCTCGGTCGCAGCGACCATCAGGTAAAACTGCGCGGCCTGCGCATCGAGCTGGGCGAGATAGAGGCGGCACTGCGCGAACTGCCTGGCATGGAGCGGGTGGAAGTGCTGCTGCGCCAGGATGCCCCAGGAGACGCCCGGCTGGTGGCCTATGTACCAACCGCGCTTGCCAACGCGGTGACGCTGCGCAGCCACCTGGCAACCCGTGTGCCGGACTACATGGTGCCCTCGGCGTTTGTCGGCGTGGACCACTGGCCGGTAACCGCCAACGGCAAGCTTGACCGCAACGCGTTGCCGAAGCCGCCACAGCATGATGTCGCTGGATTGGCTCCGCGCACGCCGCTGGAACAGGAGCTGGCGGTGCTGTTTGCCCAGGCACTCGGGCGTGAAGCGCCAGTGGCGGTCGATGCGGACTTCTTCAGTCTCGGCGGTGACTCGCTGTCGGCGGTGCACCTGCTGCTGGCGATCGAACAGCGCTGGCGCTGCGATCTGGGTTTGGGAGCCTTGTTTGCGCAGCCCACCGTGGCCGCGTTGGCGACACGCATTGCCGAACCGCCGGCGCTGGCCGACCACGCATTGGGGCCGGTGATCTCGTTGGCTGCGACTGATGCTGACGGGCCCACTCCGTTGTTCGTACTGCACCCGGCCGGTGGCATCGCCTGGAACTACCGGACGCTGGCGCGTGCTCTGCAGCCGGCACGCCCGGTGTATGGCCTGCAGTCGCCCGCGCTGGATCCGAAGCAGCCGTTGCCGTCCAGCATCGAAGCAATGGCCAATGACTACGTACAACGCTTGGTCGCATTGCAGCCGAAGGGGCCGGTGCACCTGCTGGGTTGGTCGGTGGGTGGCATCCTGGCCCAGGCGATGGCGGTGCGGCTGCATGAGATCGGCCGCGAAGTCGGCGAGCTGGTGCTGCTGGACGCCTATCCCAGCGAGTGCTGGCGGGCCGAGCCGGAACCCGATGCCATCGCCGCATTGCGGGCACTGCTGGCGATTGCCGGCCACGATCCGGATGCGCATCCGGAACTGGACAGCCGTGAACGCATTTTGGCGTTCCTGCGTCGCGGTGGTAGTGCGCTCGGCAGCCTTCCGGATGTGGTGCTCGATGGCGTGGTGCGTGCAGTGACCGGCACCAACCGGCTGATCCGCGAACACATCCACCAACCGTTCGACGGCACGCTGGTGCACGTGCGCGCAGGCCGGGATCATCAGGCGCGTCCACAGCTGCAGTCGGCGCTGTGGCGGACTCATGCGCGCAAGGTGCAGGCGCTCGAACTGCCGTTCCTGCATGCCGAGCTGACCGGCCGCGATGCGGTGGCGCAGCTGGCACCGTGGTTGTCGGCGCGACTGCGCCACTGGGATGAGCAACAGGAGATCGCAACATGCAGTTGACGGGCTTTGAAGGCCGCGTGGCATTGGTGACCGGTGCCTCCGGTGGCATCGGCGAGGCACTGGTACGGCTGTTGGCCGGGGCCGGCTGCACCGTGGTGGCGACTGATCGCGAGGCGCCCGTGGTAATGGATGCGCGTGTGCAGGCGTTTGCGCTCGACGTGACCGACAGCGTAGCGGTGGACGCACTGGTGGATCGCGTAGAAGCCAGCATTGGGCCGATCGGTCTCGCCGCAAGCGTGGCCGGGGTCCTGCACGTGGGCGAGGTGATCGGGACTACCGATGCCGATTGGCGCCGGGTATTCGCAGTCAATGCCGATGGGGTGTTCCACGTTGGGCGTGCGCTGGCGCGGGTGATGTCACCGCGCGGGCAGGGTGCGATCGTCACGGTCAGTTCGAATGCGGCCGGCGTGCCGCGGCATGGCATGGCCGCCTACGCGGCATCCAAGGCCGCCGCCACGATGTTCACCCGCTGCCTCGGGCTGGAACTCGCGCCGCTGGGGATCCGCTGCAACATCGTCGCCCCCGGCTCAACGTTGACCCCGATGCAGACCGGCATGTGGCAGGACGAGCACGGTGCCGAGCGGGTGATCGCCGGCAGCCTCGAGACCTACAAGGCCGGCATTCCGCTGCGCAAACTTGCTACCCCCGAAGACATCGCGTACTCGGTGATGTTCCTGCTCTCCGAACAGGCCGGGCACGTAGCGATGAGTGACCTGTACGTGGACGGCGGCGCCACCCTGCGCGGGTGATAGCACCCCATCTGCGATGAAATGGATCGGGGGTTGTAGAGCCGAGCCCATGCTCGGCTGCTTTCCGCCTCAGCCGAGCATGGGCTCGGCTCTACAGAGAGCGTGACGTCTGTTCTTCGTCAGGGCAGGGTCAGTCGGAACACCAGCACGCGATTGTCGTTGTCGTACGGGCTGTCGCAGGATTGGCCTTGCATGCGGCAGTGGCGGGCGATGAAGTCGTTGTCGTTGCCGATCAGCAACAGCACGTCGTTCGGGTGCTGCGGGTCCAGCGCCGGCAGCACGTCCATGGCTTCCCACTTTTCCGAAAGAAGTACGGCATGCGGGCCGCGCTTCGTATCCAGGTCCAGCCCGGCACGTGCGAGCTGGGGGCGGTCGAGCAGGTTCAGCAGTTCGTCGCTGCGTGCGGGCACGATGCCGCTCTTCAATACGGTGTCCGCCGGGTCGGCCAGTACCGAGGCCGTACCGGACTCATAGTTGCTTCCCGCCAGGTTGCTGGCTTTGGCCACATCCACCAGCAGCACTGACTTGTAGACGATCGGGTCGTCGCCGTCCTTGCCCAGCCCGTTGCCGTCGCGGGCCAGCAGCAGGAAGCGATGGTCGTCCAGTGCGCGCAGCTCGCTCTGCGCGGCGGTGCGGTCCAGCTTGCCCTTGCCGTCGTGGGCGTAGGCGGGCAGGGCCATCACGTAATGGCCGATCGGTTGCTGTGGCGTTGGCGAGGCCGTCACGTCGTAGACCAGTACGCGGGTGTTGATGCGCCCGGCCGCGTTGCCCCGTGCGCTGTCCTGCAGTGTGGCGCTCTGCAGGGCGACGAACAGGCGGCTGCCGTCGGGCGACAGGCCCATGCCTTCCACGCCCTGGTTGTTGCGGCGGCCGCTCTGCGGTGGCGCCAGCGAACCAAAGGCCGGCTTGCCATCGCGTTGCGGACGGATCGCAGGCGGTGCCACGATCACGCCCTGAAGCTGACCCTTCGCATCGAAGTAATAGACGTTGGCGGAGTACTCATCGCCGATGTAGAAATGGCCATCGGCGGTGAACTGCAGCGACTCGGCATCCAGCGAGACCTTGCCCGCGCCTGTGCCGCTGGCCGGCGAGGGCAGCACCACATCGCGTTGGGTGATCGTGTGCTCACCCGGGTCGGCGCCGGTGAACGGCTGCCCGTTGAAGTCCTTCAGCACTACGCCCTTGTCCGGCACCATCGTCAGCGTACCGAGCGCACCGGGCTTGCCCCGGGTAACGTCGATGCGCAGCTGCATGCGCTCCACGCGTCCAGCGTAGTCGTAGAACACGCCGGCCTCGGGGTCGTTACGGCCGCGGTCGGGCAGGGTCCACAGCACGCCTTCGTAGCCGCTGGCGGTGCGCTTCCAGGTGCCGGGCTGCACCGCCAGCGACGAGAACGAGCCCAGTGTGTCGCCGAGGAAGTCCACCGTGCCCGCCGGCAGCCGCCCGGCGGCGACCAGGCCCTTGTCCACATAGGTACGACCGCCCAGCTGCAGGGTGCGCGGTGGTGCCCCCGTTGCCTCATGCGGAGTGGAGTATCCGCTGGCGGAGAGGGTGGCCAGCAGCAGGGCGGTCGCGAGCATGGGTGGACTCCGGGTGGTCGATCAGAAGCGAAGGTCGATCGTACCGAACACCTGGCGCGGTGCCGAGGCGTGGAACACATACAGCTTGCCGGCCGGGTCGCTGGGCGCGAACACGCTCGAATCCAGGTTGCTGGCGTAGCGCTTGTTGGTCAGGTTGGTCACGTTGAACGACAGGCGCATGCCCTTGGCGAAGCCGACCTGGCCGAAGTCGTAGCCGCCGGCCAGGTCGAACACGGTGAAGCCGCCGAAGCCCTGGTCGTTGGTGTAGGTGTAGAAGCGTTCGCCGGTGTACTTGCCACGCAGGCTGGCGAACCAGCCGTTGTCGCGCCAGGTGATCTCGGTGGCCAGCAGCTGCTTGGGCGTATCGGTCTGGATCTTGCCCTTGATCTGCTGCTCGACACCGGCCTGCACGTAATTGGAAGCATAGGTCGAACGGTTCAGCGAGGCCGAGGTGTACCAGCTGAAGTGCTCGTTGGGGGTCCACAGCACGGTCAGCTCGGCGCCGCGGCTGTCGACGCCGCCTACGTTGTAGAAGCGGTTGCCGCAGGTCGGACCCACCGGCTGGCGCGAATCACAGGGGTTGTACTGCAGCAGGCGGTTGTCGAAGCGCACGCTGTAGGCTGCGATCGAGGCCTGCAGGGTATCGGTGACGAAGCGGTAGCCGGCTTCCAGCGAGCGCGACTCTTCCGGCTTCAGGTTGCCCTGTGCATTCCAGGTGGCCTGGCTGACGGCCTGCGGGCCCAGCTTGAAGCCGCCCTGGAACATGGCGATGTTCTCGGCGTAGCTGGCGAAGATTTCGTGGTGCTCGGTCAGGCGGAAGTTGGCGCCGATGCTGGGAAGGAAATTCTTGCTGGCCTTCAACGAACCGGTGGCGAACTGGTTGTTCGAGGTCGGCGAGATCGGCGTCTTCGCGTCGCCCGGCAGTGCCTGTGCATCGGAGGTGGCATGCGGGCTCTTGGCGCCGAACTCCAGGGTCAGGCGATCATCGAGCAGGCGCCAGGTGTCCTTCAGGAAGAACTGGTGGGTCTTCCAGCGGGTGCGCTGGGCGAACACGCCCACATCGGAGGGCAGGGTGTTCATGCCGCTCAGGTCACGCGGGCCGTCCACGGCGGTCTGGTAGCGCTCGGCGCTGCTGGTGTTGCGCTCGTACCAGACGCCGCCTTCGATGCGGTGCGCGCCCAGCTCCCAGTCGAAGGACAGCGTGCCGCCGTCGCGGTCGATGGTATAGATGGTGTTGCGGAAGATGATCGGAATCTCCTGCGCGGTGCCCTTGTTCGACCACGCGCCGCTGTTCCAGTTGTGGCCTTCGCCACGGTCATCGTGGTGGTAGGCCAGGGCACGCAGGCTGAAGCCATCGGCCAGGAAGAAGTCGCCGGCCAGGTAGTAAAGGTTGTCATCGCGCAGGATCTGCCCGGCGGTGAAGGCACCATCGGCGTCCTTGTCCGGGCCGCTGCTGTCACACTTCTTCGCATTGAAGCTGGCGGTGTTGCAGTAGGCCTTGGCCACGGCCTTGTTCCAGTCCGGCGCGTAGCCGCCCCAGTCCCAGCCCAGGCCGCGCGACATCTCGTCCTTGGACAGGTAGAAGTAGTCCGCCTGGGTAGTGCGTGAGGTATCGACGAAACCGGTGATCTGGCCACGGCCGAAGTTCCACACACCCTTGGCATTGAACTGCTTGGTGGTGGATTTATTGTAGGCGGTCTGGTCGTTCCACAGATCGGAGACGGCATTCATGCCGGACACGTAGCCGGAGAAACCGTTGTACTCGCCGCTGTCCACGCGCACGAAAGTGCGACGGTTGGCATCGCTGCCGAAGGTCTGCACCACGCGGCCGCCGAGTTCCTGCGCCGGGCGGTCGGAGGTATAGGAAATGGTGCCGCCGAGGTTGCTGGTGGACGGCGTACCGAGGCTGCCGATGCCCACCGCCAGTTCGGCGCCGGCCATGTTCTCGCTGATCAGCGCACGGTTGATGGTCAGGCCGTTGTAGTTGTTGTACGCGCCATCGCCCAGCGGCACGCCGTCGAGCGTGTAACCGAGACGGGTGGAGTTGAAGCCGCGCAGGCTGAGGGTCATCGACTGCTCGTTGGTGCCCAGCGCATCGGCCGACTGCGCGTTGACGCCCGGCAGCAGGTTGAGCGTCTTCTGCAGGCTGGTGCCCGGCGGCAGGATGTCGAGGTTCTCGCGGGTGATGCGCTGCACCTGGCGCGCTTCACCGCTGCCGATCACAGAGACCGCATCGAGGGTGGTGGCGGAGGGCGTGCTGGAGGTCGGGGCAGCATCCTGCGCCCAGGCCGCAGGAGCGAGCGCGATCGACAGCGCAGCGGCCAACAAAGTCTTCGTCATGTTACGGACACTCAGGCAGGCACGAGCCACCGCACGGGCGCGGAGCTCATGGAGTTCAAAAGGGGAGACAATCGATGCGACCGGTGGCGCTGCAGGCGCCGTGGGTCAACGTGAAAATGGTGCGCTAGACAGATGACTGTCTGGTGACATGTTCAGTTGTTGTGAGGCGCCTACCAGGACGGGTAGTGCCGGCCGCTGGCCGGCAGCCCGATGAACCTGCGGCTATCAATCAATTGCCGGCCAGCGGCCGGCACTACCAATCGGTGTTCAGCGCGGCTTGCGCGTGCGCTTCGGCTTCGCGGTATCACCACTGCCGGCGGCGCCATCCTGCAGCGCCTGCAACCAGGACAGGGTGTCCACGTAGTCGATGAAGTGGCGCAGGTAACCGGGGCTGGTCGCCTGCATCGTATCCAGCATGCGTTGCACCAGCACCGCCGAGTTCAGCGGGCCGCCGTCGGCGGGGGCTTCGGTGCGCAGCGAGCGGCGCACCTGCAGTTCGCTGCGCAGTTCCGACCACTCGCGCTGCACCTGCTGCAGCATCGGCACCTGCGGGTAATGCGGCAGCGAGCGCGACCCCGCATCGAGGTCGCGCACCAGTGCGCGCAGGCCTTCCAGTGCGGGCGGCTTACTTGGCATCCGGGGCTTTGGGCTTGGCAATCGGCGCGATTTCCACGCGCCGGTTGCGCGCGCGGCCGTCTTCGCTGGCATTGGAGCTGACCGGCTGCTCGCTGCCGAACGCGGCGGCGAACACCGCGTCGGCCGGTACGCCATCGGCGATCAGGGTGCGGGTCACGGTCAGCGACCGCTGCGCCGACAACTCCCAGTTGTCGGCGAAACGGCGGTTGCCTTCGCGCACCGGCGCGTCATCGGTGAAGCCGCTGACCATCAGGATTTCTTCGCGGCTGCCCAGGTAGGCGGCCAGCGGTGCGGCCAGGCTGCGCAGCAGCTCCTGGCCTTCCGGCTGCAGCTGGTCGGAGTTCAGCGCGAACAGCACGCTGCCACTGATGCCGATGCGTCCATCGACCAGGGTCACGCGACCGGCGGCCAGCGGGCCAGCCAGCGCCTGTTCCAGGGTCTGCAGGCGCTTGGCTTCGGCCTGGCGCTGCTTCACTTCCTGGTCCAGCCGCTGCGACAGCTCCAGCTGCACGGCGACCACACCGACCAGTATCAGCACGAACGCGCCCAGCAGCACCGACATCAGGTCGCCAAAGGCGGCCCAGATCGGGGCGTGCGAACCGCCGTCGACCTCCAGCTCGTCGCTCATGCGCTGCCGGCCTTGCCGCGGCGCGTGGCCAGCTGCTGCAGTTCTTCCATCACCTGCTTCTGCGACAACAGGCTGAGGTCGACCACCTCGCGTGCCTGCGCCACGTAGTAGGCCAGCTGCTCGTCGCTGCGGGCCAGCGAGGCATCCAGTGCGCCGCCGATCTGTTCCAGACGGCCGGACAGCTCGGCCGAGGCCGTACCGAACTGCTCGACAGCGGAACCGAAGGTGCTGGCCAGTTGGCCAACGTCACCTGCGCTGCCGCTGAGCGTCGCAGCAATGCCATCCAGCTTCCCGGTCTCGGCGGCGATATGGTCGGTGAAGCGGTTGCCGACGCGCTCCAGCAGCTCGGCCGAACCGCCGACCAGCGCGTCCACCGCGCTGCGCTGCTCGTGCGAGGCGTGATTGATCGCATCCAGCAGGGTCTGCACGGTGGCCAGCAGGCGACCGCGCTCTTCCAGCATCGCGTTGTCGCGCACCAGGCTCTCGGAGAGCGTGCTGCGCAGCTCGTTGATGACGTCGGCGGCGGCCTTCGGCGCAGCGGCGGCGGTCTGCAGCAGGGTGGATACTTCCGCCAGCGTGGCGCTGGCCTGGGCGCGTCCGTTCTCGCCGATCTGCTGTGCGGTGGCCGCCAACGTGTCGCAGACCTGCTGCTGCTGGGTGGCCAGGCGTTCGCCGTTGGCCTGCAGGCGTTCGGCCAGATCGGTGGAAACATGCTGCAGGGCATCGCTCCAGCGCTGCAGGCGCTGTTCGTCGCCGGCCTGCAGCTGGGCCTGCAGCGCGGCGTGGGCCTGCTGCAGTTCGGCACTGACCGCATCCCAGCGCGCCTGGCGCTGCTGCTCGCGGCTGTCCAGGTTGGCCTGCAGTTCGGCGTGCGCGGTGGCGGCGGCGGCCTGCGCGGCCTGCCAATCCTGCGAACGCTGCAGTTCGTGATCCTGCAGCAGCGCCTGGCTGGCACTGTGGTGCTGTTCCAGTGCCTGCAGCAGCGCCTGCGCACGCGCGTCCAGATGCTCGCTGGCGGCCAGCAACGCCTGCTGCTGGCGTTCGACCAGCGCGGTATTCACTGCCTGCTGCTGCTCGGCGGCGGCGCGCCAGGCCTCGGCATTGCCGCTGGCATCGGCCTGCAGGCGCTCGCCGATGCGCGCGACCAGTGCTTCGGCCTGCGTGCCCTGGCCATCGCTGAAGGCCTGCAGGTGCTGGCGCAGATCACTCACCAGTGCCTGTTGTGCCTGGGTCTGCTCGTTCACCACCTTGGCCCAGCTGGCTTCGGTGGCGACGCGGCTGCGCTCGAAACCGTCGCTCAGGCCAGACAACTGCTGCTGCACCGCCTGCTCGACACGGGCATGCAGCGCCTCACCATGGTGGGCCAGGCCGGCCAGCGTGGTTTCGGCCATCGGCTGCAGCGCGCCACCGATGGCGGCGGCACTGGCCTCGGCGCCTTCGCGCAGCGACTGCTGCAGCGAGACCGCCAGGCGTTCCTGCAGCGCCTGGCTCTGGGTCAGGAACTCGGCCTGGCCGGCCAGCAGGCGCTCATTGGCGGCCGCACTGTGCTGCTCGAAGGTGCTGGTCATCGCCTGCAGGCGGTCGACCAGCGCCGGCAGCGCGGCGGACTGTGCCTGCAGCAGTCGCAGCGACTCGGCGCGTTGCCAGGCCTGCGAGTACGGGTGCAGGTCGCCGGCAATGGCACGGTCCAGCAGCTGCACGGCCTGCAGGCGGTCGCGGCGCAGCAGCGCCGCCAGCAGGCCGAGCATGGCCGAGCTGGCCACACCGGCGATCGAGGTGCCGAATGCCACGGCCAGGCCTTGGACCGGCGACGCCAGCGAGCCGCGGATGGCGGCCATGTCGGTTGCGCTCTGCAGGGCCAGGCCGGTGCCGCGCAGCGTGTCCATCATGCCCAGCAGGGTGCCGAGCATGCCCAGCAGCACCAACAGGCCAACCAGGTACGGAGTCAGCACCGGCGCGGGCAGGGCGGTGCGCTCGCCTTCCACGCGCAGTCGCACGGCGTTGCGCAGGCCCACCGGCACGCGCTCCAGCCAGGGGGCAAGGCTTTCCTTCGCGCTGGACAGGTCACTCAGCGCGCTGCGCAGGCCGTTGCTGGCCTGGCGGTAACGGTACAGCTCCACACCGCCGGCGATGTAGCAGGCCGCGATGATCGCCGCCACCGCTGCACCCAGCGGATGCACCGAAACGTAGCCAATGCCGATCCAGCACACGGCCAGCAGGCCGACAAGGAAAACAACGACATGGAAAGCAGTTCTGGACATGGTGTTCCGGTCAGTGGGAGCGCAGGGCGTCTTGCAGCCCTTCGATCGGGTGGAAGCGCAGCTGCAGCTCGGCAAGCAGCAGGGTGCGCATGTCATGGCGGAAGGCCGCGCGCCAGCCGGGCTGGCCGTGCACGCGTTCAAAACGGGCGCCGAGCACCGCCGGCGCAGTGGCCAGCAGGCTGTGCTCGCGCGGGGTGAGGGTCTGTTCCATCACCGCATCGACCTCGGCCAGCCGTGCCAGCTCGGGTGAAACCTGCACCAGCTGGTCGCGCAGGCGGCCGCGCAGGCGCCCGGTGGCGGTCTGGATGGCCTGCTGCAGCACCCGGTAGCGCTGGCGCAGCGAGGCGAAATTGGGTGCGGCGGCGGCTTCAGCCAGGTCCAGCAGGCGCTCGGCCTCGGCATCCTCGCTGATCGAAGCCAGCAGGCTGGCATGGGCCTGGGCGCAGTCGTCCAGCACATCCCCGGCCGCTTCGGTGGCCTCACCCGGCTCGGGCAGGCGCCCGCCCAAGGCCCCGGACAGGGCCACGGCACGGCTCCAGTCCACCCACTGGCCGAGGCGATCGGTCAGGGCGGGACTGCTGGCCGGCATCGCGCCGTCGCTGAGACGGGCGAGCAGGCGGAGGAATTCCGGTCCACCCAGGACCGGCTGCGCTGCTTTCGCCATCAAGGGGTGAGGGGCCAAAAACCGTTGATTTTACAACCAGATGACCCGGCCTGGATGAAGGCGGGCCCGGGGGAGGGCACCCGCAGGCGCGACAGGGCTTAGAATGTCCGGCTGCACCCATCCGTTCGACCCTTGGAGTACCCAATGACTGTTGCGCAGTTCTACCCGATCGGCACCCCCGGACAGCCCTGGGGCGACGCGGAACGCGCACAGTGGCGGGCCCGCCAGCAGCGCCAGCGCAGCTACCACGACGACGTGGTGGCCGCGCTTGAACGCCTGGACGACAGCTTCGATGTGATCCAGTACGGCCAGCTGGACTACGCGCCGGACCATTACCCGCTGTTCGCCGTGGTCAACCACAACTGGAACCCGGCGCTGCCGACCGCGCTGATCACCGGCGGTGTGCATGGCTATGAGACCAGCGGCGTGCATGGCGCCCTGCAGTTCCTGGAACAGCAGGCCGAGCGTTACCTGGGCCGGTTGAACCTGATCGTGGCGCCGTGCGTCAGCCCGTGGGGCTACGAGCGCATCCAGCGCTGGAACCCGGATGCCATCGACCCGAACCGCAGCTTCCGTGACGGCGGCCAGATCGAGGAAGCCGCCGCGCTGATGCGCTGGGTGGCCGAGCGCAAGCCGAACCTGCTGGTGCACCTGGACCTGCACGAGACCACCGACAGCGACCTGCACGAATTTGATCCGGCGCGCTGCGCCCGCGACGGCAAGCCGTTCGAGCGCGACACCATTCCGGATGGCTTCTACGTGATCGGCAACAGCGAAGACCCGCAGGCCGAGTTCCAGAAGGCGTTGATCACCGCCGTCGCCCCGGTCACCCACATCGCCCCGGCCGACGCCGAAGGCAACCTGGTCGGCCTGCCGCTGCAGTCGCCGGGCGTGGTCTGGGGCGAATCGCGCTCGATCGGCGCCTGCGCCGGCTTCACCGACGCGCGCTTTGCCACCACCACCGAGGTCTACCCGGACAGCCCGCGCACCAACCCGCAGGAATGCAACGACGCCCAGGTGGCGGCGGTGTGTGGGGGTCTGGATTTCGCCCTGGCTGCGCAGTAATACCTCCGCCCAGGGGCGCGCCGGGTCATGCCCGGCGGCTCGGGCGTGAGCTAGCCCAGCAGGATCACCCCCCACACGGTGCCGACCATCAGCAGTGCGGTGGTCTGTGCGGCACTGCCCATGTCCTTGGCGTTCTTGGACAGTGGATGGTGGTCAAGCGAGATGCGGTCGACCACCGCTTCGATGGCCGAGTTGAGCAGCTCCACCAGCAGGCTGATGAAGCAGACCGCCAGCACCACAGCACGTTCGACCCGGCTGATGTCCAGCAGGAACGCGGTGGCGATCAGCAGCGCATGCAGCAGCAACAGCTGCCGGAATGCCGCTTCGCCACGGAAGGTGGCGATGAAGCCATCGCGCGAATGGATCAGCGTATGGAAGATGCGGGCAAGCCCGGTCTTGCCGTGCGGGTACTTGCCGCTGTCCCTGGGGTGAGGTGGCTGCATGCCGGTCCTGCCATGAATTGACCTCACGACAGGATGTGCAGGCGAGCGTCGGGAAAGCGTCGGACGTCCGTTGGATTTTCCTTCAGCCGGCCTGGCGCT
The DNA here is from genome assembly GCF_002138415.1 of Stenotrophomonas maltophilia. NCBI lineage: Bacteria > Pseudomonadati > Pseudomonadota > Gammaproteobacteria > Lysobacterales > Lysobacteraceae > Stenotrophomonas > Stenotrophomonas maltophilia. Next base: position 2,591,662 of record NZ_CP015612.1, on the reverse strand, counting down.
GCGCCTGGATGGCCTGGTCGAGGGCATCCAGCTCATCCGTCGGCGAGGCCAGCCATGCCGGGTACGCCTCGGTCTCGACGAAGGCGGAGGATCGCAGCACGTCATCGAACGCCGGATTGTCCTTCTCCGCATGACGCAGCAGGCCGGACATCAGCCCGCAGATGCGGATGGCCGCCTGGAAGGCGCCCTGCAACGAACCGGCCGGCTCGGTGACCGTATTGAGGAAGGCCGCGTAGGCCGGGCCATCGAAGACGAAGTCCTCGCGCTGCTTGAACGCTTCGCCGCTGAGGTTGGCTTCGCCGGAGACATGCCGCGAAAATCCCCAGGACCAGATGTCGAGGAAACGCAGGTCATCCAGCATCCGGCGCGCATCGTCATTCAGTGGAACGGCACCGGACAGGGCGTGTTCCAGCGTAGCCGCTGCGAACGGTTCGGTGCCTTCGTGGGCCAGGAAATCGCTCAGGCAGCGCAGCGCACCGGGATGATGCGGGTCCAGTTGCAACGCCTGGTAGATCACGCGGGCGCCTTCCACATGGCGGCCCTGGGAGATGAAGATGTTGAGCGCGTGGTGGGCGAGCTGGTCGGCGTTGAGGTCGGCAATCCGGGTCATCGGGTCTGGCTGGCGTGGACGGACGGTGGGCACCAGTCTGACAGATCACTCATTCGGCCGGGCTGCGTGAATCGCGGACCGAGTAGATCACCGAGAAGATCTTCCAGCCCTGCTCGGTCCGGATCAGCTGCCACATTTCCTTGCCCCAGTTGGTCTTCACCCCATCGTCGTGGAAGCTGTAGTCGAACGACACCGAGGCCACATCACCATCCGTCTCGATCTTGGTGTTGGAGAATGTCTCTTCTTTTGGCTTCGGCGAAGCCACCGCTCCGTCGATCAGCGCGATGAAGTTGTTGGTGGGAATCTGCCGAGCCTTGATCGCATCGGGCTTGGCCTTGCGGATGTCCTGCAGGCGCGCGTCCTCGGAGACGAACTGCCAGCCGATATCTTCCGGTTTGTCCGAAAAGAACAGGCCCATGTAGGTCGGCTTGTCCTTGTTGATCAGCGAGGTGCGGAACGATTCGACCACCTGTTCGATCGCTTTTACATCCGCCGCTGATGGGTGCTGGGTTGCGTGGGCCGGCTCGCCTGCGACGAGGAAGGCAGCAAGAAGCGCGCCTTGGAATCCGATGGTTCGCATCATTGACGTGGGTCGCAGGAGGGTAGGAGCGCCGCCGGGGCCACGGCTACAGGGCCCCGGCGCGCTCCACATTCAACGATGCAGCGCGTCAACAATCAAGCCGGTTGCGATCTCCACCAACAGGTACTCGTTGTCGGACTGGCGCACCCAGCGCCGGTCGCGGCCCGGCTCGCGCAGGTCATAGCGCGCGTAATCGTCTACCCAGTAGCGGCGGTCCACTTCGGCCCACGACAGGCGCTCGCCACGTCGCCAGGCCTTCTTCTGCCAGCCCGGCGGCGGCGCACCACGGTTATGCGGGCCGCCCGCATGCGGGGGCGGGCCGTTGCCGCGGGCGTGGTGCGGCGGATCGGCGAACGCGGGGGCCGCGGTTAACGCGGTGGCTGCGCTCAATGCGATGGCAAGCAAACGTGTGGTCTTCATGGAGACGCCTCCGTCATGGCCGCAGCATGCGGCGCTGTGGCGGGAATATAGGGCAATCCATGTGAATGAACACGGGTGTAGGCGGTACGTTTCTGAACAGATGGCGCGGCCTGCAGTCGCTGCCAGGCAACGGGTCACTGGACCCCGCCCGAGGCCGAATCCGTTGCGGCCCAGCCACCACCCAAGGACAGGAAAAGATCCATCTGGCGGTCAATGCGCTGCGCGCGCGAGGTGGCCAACGAGGACTCCGCATCTGCCAGCGCGGCCTGGGCCGAAAGCACATCGAGAAAATCGATCCTGCCGAAACGGTAGAGTTGCTGTGCCTGTCCGGCGGCCCGCGCTGCGTCCCCGCGCGCCTGCGCCAGGTTGCGCTCGCGTTCGAGCTCCTGTGTGCAGGCAGAAAGTGCGGTCTCGGTCTGGCGCAATGCCTGCAGCACGATGCCGTCAAAGGACGCGAGAGCCGTATCTGCATTGGCACTGGCCGCAGCGATGCGGGCCTTGGCCACGCGGCGGTTGGGCCAGTGCCATGACAGCACGGGGCCGATGCTCGCACCGAAGCCGTCAGCCGACAGCAGATGCGCCGGTGTGCCGGCCACGCCCGAAGAGGCGCCCAGGGTGATCTGCGGATAGAGACCCGCCGTCTCGGCGCCGATCATTGCAGTTGCGGCGGCCAGGCTGCGTTCGGCTGCGCGTATGTCAGGGCGCCGCTGGAGCAGCTGCCAGCCGTCACCGACCGGTAGCGCCTGCTCCAGCTCAGGGGGCTGCGGGCACGCTTCGGCCTCCTTGGGATAGTTTGCCGGGAGCCTGCCCATCAATGCGGCCAGTTCGAACAGTGCGGCCTGGCGTTCGGCCAGCAGGTGCGGTATCCCCGCCGCGCTGCGGTTGACGGCGGCACCGGCACGGCTGACATCGAAGTCCGTTCCGCGCCCGCCTGCAGCCAGACGACGGGTTGCCTCCAGCGTGGCGTGCTGTATCGCCAGCACCTGCCGGGTTGCAGTGAGCGTGTGATTGCTGGTGCACACCTGGAGATAGGCACGGGTGACGGCAGCAGCGACGACCACGCGGACCTGGTCCCGTGCCGCAGCGACGGCCTCCGCGTTCGCGTTGGCCGCTTCAATGCCGCGGCGGATGCCACCTGCAAGATCCAGCGCATACGAGAGGTGAAGGCCCAGCGCATACGACTGCGGCGCGGATGCCTGGGTGTAACCACCGGCATGGGTGAGCGTGCCCGATGCATCCACTTCGGCCTGTACGGCGCCGCGCGCGCGATACTCCAGCACGGTTGCGCTGGCGCGCCGAAGGTTGGCATCAGCGGCGCGCAGGTCGGTATTGGCCGCCAGTGCTTCGCGTACGTAGGCGTCAAGCTGGGGGTCGCCATATAGTTGCCACCATCGATCCGGTGGCGCGTCGTGGCTGAACGATGCCTCCTGGCCCGAGACGAACGCCCGCGCCGCCCGTGGGGAGGCTGCGACAGCGCTCGCCGGCAGGTGATAGTCGGGGCCGGATACGCAGGCCGTCATGGGCAGCAGCAGGGCAAGCAGCCCGCCACGCACTGTTCGCAAGCTCACTTGCAGGCTCCCTGTGCCGAGGGCGTGATGGTCACATTTGCAGTGCGACCCACGATCAGACGCGTATCCGGCGGAGCATCATCGATATGGATGCGTACCGGGATGCGCTGTGCCAGCCTGACCCAGGTATAGGTCGGCGCCACGGCGGGCAGCAGGTTGTGCGTGCTTGAGCGCTGATCGTCGGCAATGCCGGCGGCGATCGTGTCCACGTGTCCGCGGACGTCGCGGTCGTCGCCCATCAGTCGGGCCACGGCGGCATCACCCTCGGTGATGCAGGCCAGTTTGGTTTCCTCGAAGTAGCCCTCGATTCGCAGGCTGCGGGTGTCGATCAGCGCCAGTGCCTGCGCACCGGGTTGCAGGTAGTCGCCCGCGTGCAGGTCCAGGTTGGTGATGATGCCATCGGTGGTCGCGCGCACCTCGGTGCGTTGCACATTGAGCTGGGCGACGCGGTGTTCGGCCCGTGCCTGCGCCAGCGCGGCCAGCTCGGTATCGACCTTGGCGGCATTGCGTTCGCGTGTTTCCGAGGCGACCAGGTTGCCAAGTGCGTTGTCCCGCGCCGATTCGCGGCGGGCCAGCGCCAGCGTCGCGCGTGCACTGCTGACCGCTGCATCGGCCTTCTCAAGCGCGGCAGCGAAGCGCGGTTGATCCAGCACCAGCAGCAGCTGTCCGGCGCTGACCCGCTGGTTGTCGTGCACCAGCACCTGGGTCACCAGCCCCCCCATGTCCGATGCAACGCGCACCACATCGGCGCGCACCCGCCCATCCCGCGTCCACGGGCGCATTTCGTAACGATTCCAGATGGAGAGCGCGGCAATGGCGGCAAGCGCACACACGCCCAGCGTTGCGCTCCAGCGCCCGATGACAGCAAGCAGGTGTTTCATTTCATTTCTCGAGCAGGGGCGAGAGCCGGATCATCAGCTCCGCCAGGATCACGAACAGGGACAGGCCCACCAGTGGCCGTGCGGCGAACAACCGGTACAGACCGAGGCTGGCGAGCAGACGTGAGGTCAGCACCGACAGCGCCAGCGCGGCGGCGGCCACGGCGAGCAGGCCGGGAATGAGCACGCCATCAATGGAAAGATCAGAGAGCATGCGGTCAGTGCCGATGGGTGAGCGGGGATGCCAGCAGGTCGCGGCGCAACCCGCAGAGCAGGTGCGACAGATGCTCCCGATCAGCCCCGCTGCTGGCCGCCGCTGCCTCGCGCATGCGGTCCAGCAGTTCCAGAAGATGGGCGTCGACACTGCGTGGCGAGTGGGTGCGAGCTCTGAAATGTGCGGCGACGCGTTCGATCAGCGCCGCATGAAGCGCCCGAACATGCGGGTTGTCCAGACGCGTGTCCAGTGCGCGGAGTTGGCTGGATGCGCGTGCCGCACGAACGTCCGCAAACAAGGCTCGCAGGTCGTGTGCTGCGCTGGAACGGCCCTGCAACCTGGGAGCGAGCAGCCCGATTCGATCCAGCATGCGGCTGAGCCAGGCGCGGGTCACATCACTTTGTCCGGCGGCGTGTCGTGCGATGTCCCGACGGATCGAGCGCTCCAGCCGTGCGCGGTTGCGGCCCGGATCGGCGGTCTGGAACAGCTGCATGCTGCACAGCGCCATTGCCGTACCGACGAACAAAGCAACGCTGTTGTTGAGTGCGCCGACGATGTTGACCGTACTGGTCGCGCCCAGGCCTGCGATGAGCGGGAAGGTCAGTACCACACCCAGGGCGGCCATGATGAAGGGCGGCCGGGCCAGGAACGATCCGCACAGCAGCAGCACCGGCGCGAGCGCGGCAATCAGGCCGACGAAATCGGACAGCGCTGGGAAGATCAGCAGACCGTAGAGCAGGCCGACGGCAACGCCGATGCACGATCCCAGCAGATAGCGCATGACATGCGGTGCCGGCGCTTCGAGGGTGCCGAACAGGACGCATGCAGTGCCGATGATGGACACCGCCGTGGCGCCGTCCGACCAGCCCGTAGTGATCCACAGCACGCAGCTCAGCAGGATGCCTACGAACGCCCCCAGTGCGCTGCGCGCGGCGTTCCTGTGATCCCGGTGAATCACTGCACCCTGCACATGTCGTGCAAGGCGGGCAGGTACATGCCGACGCCAGTCGGGACGGGCAGTGTGCAGTTGCGCCTGCAGCACGCGGCAGTCGGCGTGGGCGAGGTCGAGTTCGGCCCGTTGCGCGGCGAGGCTGGCCTGCAGCAGATCGCGCCAGCCGCTTGCATCCATTGTGCCGGCCTGCGGTGAACGCAGCCGAGCGATGGAATCTTCCACCGCGCTGGACAGCATCAGCACGTCCAGCATCCGGTCATGCAGGGCACGCAGGATCTGCACCTGGGCCACGCCGTGGGCGCTGTCGAAGGGCAGGTGGATCGACAGCACATGCAGCTCGAGCAGGTCCGCCGCCACTTTCGAGCGGTCCGTCGCCAGCACCGTGTCCGATGCGCCGGCGCGCATGTCCCGTGTCCATCGTTCCGCGTCATCCAGCACGGCAGCGACCCGTGCGTGCACGCGCGACGAAACCCGGCGCGGCAGCACCAGCCCATGGACCAGCGTTGCGGCCAGGATGCCGATGGCGATTTCCTGCACCCGCGTGATGGCAATGGTGAACACGTCTGCCGGCACCATCACCGCAGGAAACCCGATCAGGCTGGTGGTATAGCCGGCCAGCAGAAACGCATAGGCACGTGGCGTGCGGTCGAGCATCGCCAGATACAGGCAAAGCGACATCCAGGTGGCGAGCGCGGCGCTCAGCACCAGGGGTGCATTGGCGAAGCGTGGCACCAGCGCGACGGTGGCGACGGCCCCGCCCACGGTACCGAGCAGGCGAAACAGGCCGCGGCTCAGTGTTGCCCCGGAAAGGGGCTGCGACACCAGATAGACCGTGCCGATCACCCAGAACGGGCGATTCAGGCCGATCCGCAGAGAGACATACAGCCCCAGCGACGCGGCGAGCAGGCATTTGAGCGAGAACAGCATCGCCTCCTGATCGGTCCTGAGGGTAGGGCTTTTGAACCGTGCAAATGCCTGGAGCACGTGGGGGCGGAGCGGGCTGGGGGAGTGCATGCGGCTCATCCTAGTGATCGGCCGGCATGCCGAATTTCGCTACAATGACAACCAATCGCTAAAATTGGTCAATGTGAGAATGGCTCGCATTTCGCTCCCCGGCTTTGACCTGGACCCGGACGAGACCGATCGCCCGGCGGTTGCCAGCCGCCTGCAGGTGGCCGAGCACGACGCGGAGATTCCCGTGCATGAGCACCGCAAGGGTCAGCTCATTCTTGCGCTGCATGGGGCGGTGACCTGCGAAGTGGCCAATGCGTTGTGGATCGTGCCGCCCCAGTGTGGCGTCTGGATTCCGGGTGGCATGCCGCACAGCAACCGCGCCACCGCCAACGCGCGCCTGTGCTACCTGTTCGTCGAGCCCGGCATTGTCGATCTGCCCATGCAATGCGTGACGCTGGCGATCTCCCCGATGCTGCGCGAGATGATCCTGCACCTGGCCGACGCGCCGCTGGACTACCCGCATGGCAGCCACACCGACCGGCTGGCGCGGGTGTTGCTGGACGAGCTGGTGCAGATGCCGGCCGAGCATCTGTCGCTGCCGGTCAGCCATCACCCGAAGGTGCGTGCGCTGGCGGCGGCGCTGTCGGCGGATCCGGCAGACCGCAGCACCATCGGCCAGTGGGCCGTGCGCCTGGCCCTGGGCGAGCGCACGTTGACCCGCCTCATCGAACGGGAAACGGGACTGTCCTTCGGGCGCTGGCGGCAGCAGCTGCATCTGCTCATCGCCATTCGTGAACTCGCCGGTGGTGCACCAGTACAACGCGTTTCCGAGACGCTGGGCTATGAGTCAGTGACGGCTTTCATCACGATGTTCAAGAAGGCGCTTGGCCTTTCCCCGGCGCGGTATTTTGCGGTGCGCCTGCGTGGGCAGTAGCAGGGAACAACCCGGAAAGCCGTTGCCTGGAATGGCTACTTCAAGGTGTCGGAGACTGATTGAATCGCGGCCACCACCGCAGCAGGATCCTCACGCTGGAGGGTGTGGCCGGTTGCCAGGTAGCGGTGCAAGCCGCGCGTGAATCCCGAGAAGAGCAGGGCGTGCTGCGCCTTCCAGAGTGCCTTGCCCGCTGCGGTTTCTTCGAAGAACCGCGGTTCGGCAGCCAGCTTCGTTGCAGTCAGCAACGCCACCGGCACATCCGGCATGGTGCGCGGGGTCTGCGCACCGGGTGCATCCAGTTGTTCGGTCAGCACGGCGTAGTCGGCGGCCATGGCTGGCGGCAGCATTGCCCGCAGCTGGGCATCATCTGCCTGCACGCGTGCACTGTCTGCCTGCCTGAAGGCATGGCGCTGCCCCATCGTGGCCGGGTCCACCAGCACCAGGCCCCGCAGGCGCTCCGGATGGCGGCGTGCGAACTCCGTGGCCAGCAGGCCGCCATAGGAATGACCCACCAGCACAACGCGGCGACCGGGTGCGAGCGTATCAATCACGGCCGTGAGGTCGGCCAGATGCGCATCAATGCGCTTGGCGTGACCGTCGCTGTCGGACTTGCCGAGTCCTGCACGGGCGTAGGTGATGCTGTGGTAGTCGCGCCCGAGACCGGCAACCACCTCTTGCCAGCCGCCCGCGCCCTGGCCGAAACCGGATTCAAAGACCACGGTGATCGGGCCGGCCCCCGTCTCTTCGGCCTGCAGTGCGTAAGCACCGCGATCCACCTGGATCTCCCCGGCGTGGGCGATGCCTGCAGCGGTCATCATGGCGGCCAGCACCCACAACGTCAGGAAGGTGCCGATGCGACATCTGATCGGCCCGAGTCGGTGGGCGAAAATCGCCCACCTTGGTCAAGCAATTTTGCTTGAATTGCATTCGGATGTTGCGAGCTAGATGGTAATGCTTTGCGCAACCTGCTTGAGGAGCTTCTCGCCAAATTCGATCTTTGTAGGGTCGTCGGTTATGAACGTAAGCCAGTAAGAGCGTTGTGGTGTAACCCAACGAAGCTCCACCTTGCCTTTCCCATCTTTCGACCTTGCAGAATAAGTCCTGGCTGGAGTTCCGTTCACGCTGGAGTTCAGCGTCTCTCTGATCAGGGTAATTCTGGTCTGTGAAGCGACATAGTCATCCTCCGAGAGAACAAGAATGCCCGATCCAGGAATTCGATAGGTGCGAATCAGGCCGGTTGACTTGCCATTGCTTATCGCACCAGTGGGTTCGATGCTCAGCAACTCTGCCGGCCCCACTGGAGATCTTGAAAGATCGGCGGGTGCATAGGAAAGCTTCTCCTTCAGCTCGGCATCGCTTCGAATTCTCGTATGGGTGCTCGAGGCGAGCGTGGATGCGGAAGGTATGGTTCCTTCGGCCACTTCCAGAGGGCCCAGACTACGCGACTGGATGCCATTGGCGATTTTTTTCTTGACCTCCGCTGGAGCGGAGTAGTCCTTCAACGAAACAATCTCAAGCAGTTCTTCATTGCTGAGAGGTATCGTCCCTCTTTGCTTGTTCTCTGCAAGGTGCCTATCCACTGTTTCCCGCATCCACGCAGACATTTCTTGATCATCTTGAGCAATGCGTGGTTGCTGCGGACTTGCGGTAGTTCCCTGGGCATAGGCAAAGGGAGCGAAGGCAGCCATCAGGATCGCCACTATCTGAAGTTTCATGTCCATCACCATTCCGTGAGATTGCAGTCGGTTGCGCTGGTCTCGCGATAGCCTTCCTCGAGAACAGATCCCTCTTCGTCATAGATTCGCCAGCCATGGCTGCCCTTGACGAACACCGTTCCTCCATCGCCAGTATCGCCGGCATAGTGCCTGGCAGATGGCGTGGAATCACTGAATAGCGGGGCGTGCAGCGGCTCGATGCTTCCAAGTTGCGTGTGAACGCTGGCCGCAAAGCCGTACATGGTTCGGAATAGCGGTCTGTCGTAGGTTACGGACTCATTTACCTGAAGCGGGCCAACGCAATTGGCTCGACTGAGGGTGCCGACATCTGCGAGCGCGGAGAATGAGGTGATGCTCATGGCAATGCCACACAAAAATAGACTGTCCTTGTTCATGAGAACTCCATTTCTTGATATCCCCTGTGGGAAATCTATTAGCGCTCGAAAGAAGGTGGCGCAATATAGTATTAGTGGATTCGCGACGGCGGTTCCATTTTGCAATGGGAGATTGAGGTGAAGTTTATTGCGCGGGCCTGCTTGATTCTCCCCAGTCAACCTGCAACCGCCCCACCGCCTGCGCGCACAACGACTGGCAGGCCATGACCAACCCCTCCATCACCCGGTCGCCCACGTACTCTTCCGGTGCGCCGTTCTGGCGTGTGCGTTCCGCCGCCAACAGCATTTCCAGCACCACCCGCAATCCGCTCAACGCGCAATCGGCGTCGGCCAGGGCCAGGCAGCGGCCTGGCAGCTGATGCCGCTCCGGCCAGGGTTGGCCATCGGCGGCCGCACCGGAGCCGATCCGGTGGAGGTTGGCAATGAAGGTGTTCCTGTCCACTGCGGGCGCAGCCTGTGGCGAATCGTCGTCGTGGGCGGTGCTGCGGTAGGCGTGCAGATGGGGGAAGTCCGATTCGTTCATGGCAAGCTCCGTGCAGGGCAATCGGTAGCCGCCACCCGAAAGGTGGCGGGCGGTACGTGGTTCGAATCCGGGTTGGCCTCAAGCCGGCGGGCGCGAACGCCCCCAACGCACCGCCCGCCATAGCCGGCAGACGGATTGCCAGCCGGCGCCACGCATGGTGACGCCGGCTGGCAAGCGCACTTACTCAAAGCCAACACGGGATTCGAAGCCCGGCCACCCTTTTCCGGTGGCACGCCATCTGAGCCCCTGGCGCTGTGCAATGCCAATCAGAAGAGTTGCAAACATCGCTCGATTGGAGACGCTTTTGGCATTCTCCCACGCTGTTAAGCACCGCCAGCGCTGGCTGGCGCGGTGATCCGCCCGCACCGTGCAATCTGCGACAGATGTCGAGGTTGGGAAGCGGGAGGGAGCGGGTGGGGAGGGGCGATGACGACAGGGATAACAAGACCGGTAGCGCCGGGCCACGCCCGGCGAGCCGAGGGTGCATGAACGTGGAGGATTCCGCCGGGCATGGCCCGGCGCTACCGATTCCGTCCTTCCTTGACGTTTCCAGCCACCAAGCGCAGGCTGGTCCGGCACGTTTCCTAAACAGAAGGAGACTTATGACCGCCACCGCTTCCTTGCACCCAACTCCCGACGCTCAGGGTCGTTCCCGCCTCTGGAGCGTGTTCTGGCTGCAGGGCGTCATTCCCAGCAACATTCTGTGGGCCGTGGCCCTCTGGGCGCTGGCCAACCAGCGCACGCCGCTGCTGCTGGGGGTATTTGCCGTGCTGCTGCTCTATACCGGCTGGATCATCCCGGCGGTCTGGCGGGCGGCGCCTACTGCGCACAACCCCAACCTGGGCGTGGCCGCGCGCGGGCTGACCGTGGCCTGGGGGCTGAACACCGTGCTGGTGATCTTCTTCCTGACCCTGCAGCTGGTGGCTCAATAGAACTGAACGGGCTCGCCGCCCCGGTCGAAGGCGGCGAAGCGGCCGATCTGACCGTCATGGATGGCGTTGACCATCAGCTGCAGCGGGCGCGCGGCCTCATCGCTGTTGGGGGCGAAACCGGCGCGGCCATCCAGCGCCGCCACGAAGACCAGATCCCAGTCGATGCCGGTGGTGGTCGACTCGGTCGCCAGTGCCTGGAAGCTGGGCACCTCGGCCGGCAGCTTGTCCACGCACAGCACCGGCGACAGGGTGCCGCCCTCGCGACGGTCATGCCGGTCGCGCTGGTCGCTGGTGGGCGATTCGGGCAGCTCGGCGCGCACGAATACGAACAGCAAGCGTTGCGGTTCAGCCTGCTGGCCTGCGGCGTGCAGCAGCTGCTGGAAATCGTTCATCATCATGAGGGTTGTCACACGCCCGCTGCACGGAAAGCCGCATGCTGCCACAACGCCTGCCGCGCGGGGCCGAAGACGATTGATTTAAGTCATGCCCATGGAACTGACTGCCGCGTACTCTGGCAATCGTTCCAGCAGACGAGGGTTTCCGGGCCGTTCCGGGCACAGGCAAGACGGTGGAGCAACAAGGTGGACCAGCCATGAGCCAACTCACCGACGGTTTCGGACGCAGCTTTCCGTACCTGCGCCTGTCGTTGACCGAAGCCTGCAACTTCCGTTGCAGCTACTGCCTGCCTGACGGTTACCAGGCCGATGGCCGCCCGCGCTTCCTGCAGGTGGATGAAATCGCGCGCCTGGTGCGTGCGTTCGCCGCGCTGGGCATGAGCAAGATCCGCCTGACTGGTGGCGAGCCCAGCCTGCGCAAGGACCTGGACGAGATCATCGCCACCGTGGCGGCGGTACCCGGCATCCGCAAGGTGGCCATCACCACCAATGGCACGCTGCTGCCGCGTCGCCTGCCGGGCTGGCACCGGGCCGGCCTGACCGCGCTGAACGTGAGCATGGACAGCCTGCGGCGCGAACGCTTCAGGACCATCACCGGGCATGATCGCCTGCCGGAGATCGAACAGGGCCTGGCCCTGGCGCAGGCGTTGGGCCTGCCGGCGATCAAGCTCAATGCGGTGCTGCTGCGCGGCCTGAACGACGATGAGCTGCCGCAGTGGATGGACTACCTGCGCGACCGCCCCTTCAGCGTGCGCTTCATCGAGCTGATGCGCACCGGCGACAACGAAGCCTATTTCCAGCGCCACCACCTGCGTGCCGACCTGGTGATCGAGCAGCTGCTGGCGGCCGGCTGGCATGAGCGTCCGCGTGCGGCCGATGCCGGCCCGGCGCGGGAGTTCGGGCATCCGGACCATCGCGGCAGCATCGGCATCATCGCCCCGTATTCGCGTGACTTCTGCAAGGGCTGCAATCGCCTGCGGGTAACCGCCAAGGGCGACCTGCGGCTGTGCCTGTTCGGCGAGTTCGGCGTGCCGCTGCGCCCGCTGCTGCAGAGCGACGATGACCATGACGCGCTGCTGGCACGCATCACCACACAGCTTGGCCTGAAAGCGGCCGGGCATGGACTGCACCAGGGCCAGACCGGGCTGACCCCGCACCTGGCCTCCATCGGAGGATGAGCAACACGATGAGTGGGGAATTGAATGCGGCCTTCCATATGGCCGATGTCCGCGACAAGCGCATCACCCGCCGCCGTGCGGTGGCGGTGGGCGAGCTGCATGCCGGTCCGGTGGCCTATCCGCTGATCGTCGAGCGCCGCCTGCCCAAGGGCGATGCGCTGGTGATGGCCGAGATTGCCGGCCTGCAGGGCGCCAAGATGGCCTCGATGCTGATGCCGCTGTGCCATCCGTTGCCGCTGGAACTGGTGCAGGTGTTCTGTGCGCCGGTGCCGGAACGGCAGGCGATCCGCGTGTGGTGCGAGTGCGCCAGCGAGGCGCGCACCGGCGTGGAGATGGAGGCACTGGCTGGCGTCAACGCGGCGCTGCTGACCCTGTACGACCTGAGCAAGCCGGTGGAACCGGCACTGCGCATCGAGGGCATCCGTCTGCTGTTCAAGGAAGGCGGCAAGCGCGGCGTGTGGCTGCACCCGGATGGCATGGACGATGCCGAGCGCGCGCGCTTCAAGCCGCGTGCGCCGAAGGGCCTGGAGGGCGCGGCCTGCGCGGTGATCACGCTGAGCGATCGCGCCAGCGAGGGCACCTATGAGGATGTGTCCGGCCCGACGCTGGTCGCCGGCCTGAAAAAGCTGGGCGGCGAGGTCGTGGCCGCCGAGATCTTGCCCGACGGCATCGAGCCGTTGGCGGGCCGCCTGCAGGCGTTGGCTGCCGATGGCGTGCGCCTGTGCCTGTGTACCGGCGGTACCGGGCTGGGCCCACGCGACCTGACCCCGGAGGCGCTGCGTTCCTTGAACGCGCGGCCGGTGCATGGCCTGGCGCAGATGGTGCGTGCACTGAGCGCACAGCACACGCCGATGGCCTGGCTGAGCCGCGCCGAGGTGGTGCAACTGGGCAACATGCTGGTGTTCGCGCTGCCGGGCAGCCCGAAGGCGGCGGCGCAGTGCCTCGATATTCTGGCGCCGGTGCTGGGCCACGCTTTGGCGATGGTCGATGGTGGTGGCCACTGATGATTGCCTATAGCGAAGCCCTGCAGCACCTGCTGGATGCGGCCACGCCGCTGCCGGCCGAGCACCTGCCGCTGCATGAGGCCGGCGGCCGCACCCTGGCCAGTGACATCATCAGTGGGCAGTCGCTGCCGCCGTTCGACAATTCGGCAATGGACGGCTTCGCGCTGCGAGCCAACGGAGCGACGTTCGAAGCCGGTACCGAATTCGCAGTGCAGGGCTGGCAGGCGGCCGGCGATGCCGGCTCCGAAGGCGGCGAGGGTGCCTGGGAAATCATGACCGGTGCGCGCATGCCGTCGGGGCTGGATACGGTGGTGCCGGTCGAGAACGTGGACATCCTCGCCAGCGAGGAGGGACGCCCGACCCGCATCGCCCTGAAGGGCACGGTGAAGCCGGGCCAGAACGTGCGCCTGCGCGGCCAAGATGTACGCGAAGGCGAGCGTGTGCTGCAGGCTGGGCAGGTGCTGGATATCAATGCGCGCACTCTGCTGCATGCCATCGGCGTGGGCCAGGTGGCGGTGGTGGCGCGGCCGAAGGCGGCAGTGATCGCTACCGGCAAGGAGTTGGTGACCGAGGCGGCGCAGACGCTGGAATCCGGCCAGATCCGTGACAGCAACCGGCCGTATCTGGTTGGCCGCCTGCAGGCCGCCGGTGCCGAAGTGGTGTGGCAGGGCACGGTGGGTGACGATGTGGCGGCGTTCAATGCGGTGCTGGATGACGCGCTGGCTGCCGGCGCGCAGCTGCTGATCAGCACGGGCGCGGTGTCGGCCGGCCGCTACGATTTCGTTCCCGATGCGCTGCGTGGACGTGGTGCGCGCATCGTGTTCCACAAGGTAGCGATCCGCCCCGGCAAGCCGCTGTTGTTCGCGGTGCTGCCCAATGGTGCGCTGTATTTCGGTCTTCCCGGCAACCCTGTGTCGGCCGCCGTGGGCCAGCGCTTCTTCGTGGAGCCGGTGCTGCGGCGCCTGCTGGGGCTGGCACCGGAAACCGTGTTGCAGCTGCCGCTGCAGGCCGACGTGCGCAAGCCGCCAGGCCTGCGCTTCCATGCGCGGGCGCGGGTGGAAGTGGACGCGCAGGGGCGCCTGAGTGCGCGCGTGCTGTCCGGGCAGGAGTCGTTCCGTTTGATGTCCATGCTGCAGGCCAACGCCTGGGTGGTGCTGGAGGCCGAGGGAGACCTGGCCACCGCTGGCACCTCCGTGCGCGTGCAGGGCTGGGGTCACCATGACCCGGTGCAGCTGGCGAGCCAGGAGTCGTGATGAAACAGGTGAATCTGCAGTTGTTCGGTGCGTTTTCCGATCTGGATGCCAGCCGCGAGATCGCGGTGGAGGTGGCTGGTGGCACCGTGGCCGATCTGCGCCAGGCGCTGCGCGAGCTGCTGCCGACGCGTTGGCCGGGTTTCCGCGCCGCCCTGCTGGACTACTCGGCATTTGCCGACCAGCAACGCGTGCTGCGTGACCACGAGGCGCTGCCCGACGATGGCCGGGTGGCGATCCTGCCGCCGGTGAGCGGGGGCTGAGCGATGAGCGAGAAGATCATCACCAAGGTGGTGGACCGCGCGCAGGCGGCGATCGATCCGGCCGAGGGCATCGCGGCGGTATCCGATCCGGGGTTCGGTGGCATCGACGTGTTCATCGGCAAGGTGCGCGACGTCAACATTGGCCGGCCGGTGACCGGGATCACCTACGACCTGTTCGAGCCGTTGGTGCTGAACGAGTTCAAGCGGTTGGCTGCCGAGGTCGAGGCCACGTTCGGGCCGAAGCTGAAGCTGTATGTGGCCCACGCCAAGGGCCGCCTGGGTATCGGCGATGTAGCAGTGGTGGTGGCGGCCGGCAGCCCGCACCGGGACGAGGCGTTCCGGGCCTGCCGGCAGTTGATCGAGGTGGTGAAGCACCAGTGCCCGATCTGGAAGCAGGAGCATTACGAGGACGGCGACAGCGCGTGGAGCGAGGGCTGCAGCCTGTGCCACGCGGACAACGAACCCGCACACGGCCATGACCACGCGCACGATCACCAGCATTGAGCCCGCTGCAGCCACGCATGGCGTGGCTCTACCATGAATGGAACCATCAACGGCATCGTGCTGGCCGGTGGCCTGTCCAGCCGGATGGGCCGCGACAAGGCGCTGCTGCCGTGGCAGGGGCGCACGCTGCTGGAACACATGCGTGGCCTGCTGCTGCAGGTCGGCGCCGAACGGGTGTGGGTGAGCGGTGACTATCCGGCCTTCGGCGGCATCCCCGATCAGGTGGCGCGCTGCGGCCCGCTGGGTGGACTGCACAGCGTGATGCAGCAGATGCCCGATGGCCCGGCCTGGGTGGTAGCGGTGGACACCCCGTTGCTGGCGCCGCGGCTGCTGCAACGGCTGGCTGCCGAGGGGCAGGGCGCATGCACGATCTTCGACGGGCATCCCTTTCCCATGCTGTTGAATGTGGACAATGCCACTCGTAGCGTACTGGCCGCGATGCTGGATGATGCGAACGGGCGCCGCTCGGTACAGGCCTTCCAGCGCCGCCTGCAGATGCACGCGCTGCCAATGGAAAGCGTTGACGAAGCCTGCCTGGTCAACTGCAATACCCCCGAACAATGGGAGGATGTTGCGTCATGAAAGTGCAGTTGCAGGACCAATCAGTACGGCTTCGCCTGGACGAGGCCGAACTGGCGCGCCTGCTGGCCGGTGAATCGGTCGAGAACATGACCCGCTTTGGCGGTATCGAGGGCTGGGGCATGGCGGTGTCGCTGCATGGCGGCGAGCAGCCCGTGCTGCTGGACGGTGGCACCTTCTGCCGCCTGGTACTGCCGCGCCCGGCAGTCGAGGCCTTGGCGGCGCGGTTGCCGTGCCGGGATGGCCTGCCGTTCGACATTTCCCTGGAAGATGGCAGCCAGCTTCAGCTGCAGTTCGATGTGGATGTACGCGACAGCGTGCGCCAGCGCGGGGTGACCCGCCGCACCACCGCTTCATCGGTTTGACATTTGTCAGGGGCACGGTGGAAACCGGCCCCTGATTGATCCAGATCAACCCCGTCGTTGTTGCTGCGCGGCCTAATGGCTGCATGACGACGGGTCACAACTTGAAAGCAATACCCACGTCATTCCACAGCCTTGGAGCCATGTATGACCGTCGGTAGCGATCCTGTTGTCCGCAGCACTGCCCGTCCGGGTCGCGTCATCAGCGACTGGACGCCGGAGGACCCCGGCTACTGGGAGCGCACCGGCAAGCGGGTCGCCACCCGCAACCTGGTCATCTCGATCCCCTCGCTGCTGCTGGCCTTCTCGGTCTGGGTACTGTTCTCGGCCGTGTCGATCAGCCTGCCGAAGATCGGCTTCAACTTCAGCACCGACCAGCTGTTCTGGCTGGTGGCGCTGCCCAGCCTGTCCGGCGCCACGCTGCGCATCTTCTATTCGTTCGTGATTCCGATCTTCGGTGGCCGCCGCTGGACCGCGCTGTCCACGGCCTCGCTGCTGGCGCCGACGCTCTGGCTCGGCTTTGCGGTACAGGACCCGGCCACGCCGTACGGGGTGTTCGTGGCCATCGCGATCCTGTGCGGGTTCGGTGGCGCGAATTTCTCGTCGTCGATGTCCAACATCTCCTTCTTCTACCCCAAGCAGAAGCAGGGCCTGGCGCTGGGCCTGAACGCCGGCCTGGGCAATGTGGGCGTGTCGGTGGCGCAGGCGGTGATCCCGCTGGTCATCACCGTGGGCGTGTTCGGTGCGCTGGGTGGTGCACCGCAGCCCACGGTGGAGGGTGGCGCGCCGTTGTTCCTGCAGAACGCCGGCTTCATCTGGGTGCCGGCGATTGCGCTGTGCGCCATCGCGGCCTGGTTCGGCATGAACGACCTGACCAGCGCCCGCTCGTCGTTCTCCGAGCAGGCGGTGATCTTCCGCCGCAAGCACAACTGGCTGATGTGCTGGTTGTACATCGGCACCTTCGGTTCCTACATCGGTTTCTCGGCCGGCTTCCCGATGCTGGTGAAGAGCCAGTTCCCGGACGTGAACCCGCTGGCCTACGCCTTCATCGGCCCGCTGCTGGGTGCGTTGATGCGCTCGGTAGGCGGCAGCATGGCCGACCGCTGGGGTGGCGCACGCCTGACCTTCTGGGTGTTCGCGCTGATGATCGCGGCGGTGTTCGGCGTGCTGCACTTCCTGCCCAGTCACGGCCAGGGCGGCAACTTCCATGGCTTCCTGCTCAGCTTCATGGCGCTGTTCGTGCTCAGCGGCATCGGCAACGGCACCACCTTCCGCATGATCCCGGTGATCTTCCGCACCCTGCATGAGCGCTGGTCGGCCAACGACAACGCCGAGGGCAAGGCCACCGCCGCGCACCAGGCCAGCATCGAGTCGGCCGCGGTGGTCGGTTTCTCCGGTGCGATCGGCGCCTATGGCGGTTTCTTCATTCCCAAGAGCTACGGCTCGTCCATCACCTTGACCGGCAGCCCCGACATGGCGCTGTACGGATTCGTTGTTTTCTACGTCACCTGCCTGGCCGTGACCTGGTGGTGGTACTACCGGCGCGGTGCCGAGACACCCTGCTGACGACATGAAAACGCACCGCAGCCAGATGACACACACAGCCACGATGCCGATGTCCGCAAAGGGAGACCCCCGATGAGTTATTTCCTCGATCGCTTGCAGTTCTTCAAGCGTGACCCCCAGACCTTTGCCGATGGCCACGGATTCGCCAAGAGCGAAGGCCGTGACTGGGAAAACAGCTACCGCGCCCGCTGGCAGTACGACAAGATCGTGCGCTCCACCCACGGCGTGAACTGCACGGGTTCGTGCAGCTGGAAGATCTACGTCAAGAACGGCCTGGTCACCTGGGAAACCCAGCAGACCGATTACCCGCGCACGCGCCCGGACCTGCCCAACCATGAACCACGTGGCTGCCCGCGTGGCGCCAGCTATTCCTGGTACCTGTACAGCGCCAACCGGCTGAAGTACCCGCTGATCCGCGGCACGCTGCTGCGCCTGTGGCGCGAAGCCCGCAAGAGCAAGGCACCGGTCGATGCCTGGGCCAGCATCGTGGAGGACAAGGAGAAGGCGCGTTCGTACAAGACCCGCCGCGGCATGGGCGGGTTCGTGCGGCTGCAGTGGGAAGAGGCCAACGAGATCATCGCCGCCTCCAATCTGTACACGGTGAAGCAGTACGGCCCGGACCGCGTGGTCGGCTTCTCGCCGATCCCGGCGATGTCGATGGTGTCCTACGCGGCCGGTGCGCGTTACCTGTCGCTGCTGGGCGGCGCCTGCCTGTCCTTCTACGACTGGTACTGCGATCTTCCCCCGGCCTCGCCGCAGATCTGGGGCGAGCAGACCGACGTGCCCGAATCGGCCGACTGGTACAACAGCCGCTACATCATCGCCTGGGGCTCGAACGTGCCGCAGACGCGCACGCCCGATGCGCACTTCTTCACCGAGGCGCGCTACAACGGCACCAAGACGGTGGCGATCTGCCCGGACTATTCCGAGCTGGCCAAGCTGACCGATCACTGGCTGCACCCCAAGCAGGGCACCGATGCGGCGCTGGCATTCGCCTTCGGCCATGTGATCCTGCGCGAGTTCCACGTCGATTCGCCCTCGCAGTACTTCCAGGCCTACTGCCGACAGTACTCGGACATGCCGATGCTGGTGCGACTGGAGCGCCGCGCCGACGGCCGCCTGGTGGCGGGCCGCTTCCTGCGTGCCAGTGAGCTGGGCGGGCTGGGTGAAGCCAACAACCCGGACTGGAAGACCCTGGCCTATGACGAGAACAGCGGCCAGATCGTGGTGCCGAATGGCTCGATCGGCTTCCGCTGGGGCGAGAAGGGCAAGTGGAACATCGAGGAGAAGGAAAGCAATGGCGCCGATACGCGCCTGCGCCTGAGCCTGGCCGACGCCCATGAGGGCATCGAGGCGGTCAGCTTCCCGTACTTCGGTGGCATCGAGTCGGAAGGTTGGACCGCCGCGCCGGCCGATGAGGTACTGGAACGCAACATCCCGGTGCGTCGCTTGGCGCTGGCCGACGGTGGCGAGACACTGGTGGCCACGGTCTACGACCTGCTGCTGGCCCAGTACGGCGTGGACCGTGGCTTTGGCGGCGGCAACGTGGCATCGAGCTTCGATGACATGGTGCCGGGCACACCGGCGTGGCAGGAGCGCATCACCGGCGTGTCGCGCGCCGAGGTGATCGAGATCGCCCGTGAGTTCGCGCGCACCGCCGACAAGACCCATGGCCGTTCGATGATCATCGTCGGCGCGGGCATGAACCACTGGTTCCACAACGACATGAACTACCGCGGCCTGATCAACATGCTGATCATGTGCGGTTGCGTGGGCCAGACCGGTGGCGGCTGGGCGCATTACGTGGGCCAGGAAAAGCTGCGCCCGCAGACCGGCTGGCAGCCGCTGGCCTTCGGCCTGGACTGGAGCCGCCCGCCGCGCCACATGAACGGCACCTCGTTCTTCTACTTCAACACCGGGCAGTGGCGCTACGAGAAGCTGCAGGTGGACGAACTGCTGTCGCCGCTGGCGGATGCGAGCAAGTACAGCGGCAGCCTGGCCGACCTGAACCTGCGCGCGGTGCGCATGGGCTGGTTGCCGTGTGCCCCGCAGCTGGACCGCAACCCGCTGCAGTTGGCGCGCGAGGCCGAAGCGGCCGGCGTGGCCCCGGCCGACTACGCGCTGGGCAAGTTCAAGGACGGTTCGCTGGACTTCGCCTTTGCCGATCCAGATGCACAGCAGAACCACCCGCGCATGATGTTCATCTGGCGCTCGAACCTGCTGGGTTCGTCGGGCAAGGGCCACGAGTACATGCTGCGGCATCTGCTCGGCACGCGCCATGGCCTGCAGGGCAAGGACCTGGGCGAGATGGGGGCGATCAAGCCGGAGGAAGTGACGTGGCGTGACGAGGCACCGGAGGGCAAGCTGGACCTGCTGGTCACGCTCGACTTCCGCATGTGCACCACCGCGCTGTACTCGGACATCGTGCTGCCGACCGCGACCTGGTACGAGAAGGACGACCTCAACACCTCGGACATGCACCCGTTCATCCACCCGCTGTCGAAGGCGGTGGACCCTGCGTGGGAATCGCGCAGCGACTGGGAGATCTTCAAGGAAGTTGCCCGCACCGTAAGTGAGATGGCGCCCGGTGTGCTGGGCGTGGAGAAGGACCTGGTACTGGTGCCGACCCTGCACGACACCCCCAACGAGCTGGGCATGCCGTTCGGCGTGGCCGACTGGAAGAAGGGCGAGTGCGAGGCCATTCCGGGCCAGACCATGCCGTCGATGACGGTGGTGGAGCGTGACTACCCGAACCTGTACCGCAAGTTCACCTCGCTCGGCCCGCTGCTGGACAAGCAGGGCAACGGCGGCAAGGGAATGAGCTGGGACACGAAGCACGAGGTCGAGTTCCTCGGCAAGTTGAACCACACCGTGCACGAAGAGGGTGTAAGCCAGGGTCGCCCGGCCATCTCGACCGCAATCGACGCGGCCGAAGTGATCCTGCACCTGGCGCCGGAAACCAACGGCCACGTGGCAGTGAAGGCGTGGGAATCGCTGGGCACCTTCACCGGTCGCGAGCATACGCATCTGGCGGTGGGCAAGGAACACGAGGCGATCCGCTTCCGTGACATCCAGGCGCAGCCGCGCAAGATCATCTCTTCGCCGATCTGGTCGGGCCTGGAAGACGACAACGTCAGCTACAACGCCGGCTATACCAACGTGCACGAGCTGATTCCGTGGCGCACGGTGACCGGTCGCCAGCAGTTCTACCAGGACCATGAGTGGATGATCGACTTCGGCGAGGCCTTCATGAGCTACCGGCCGCCGGTCAACACGCGCACGGTGGAGCCGCTGCTGAACCAGCGCCCGAACGGCAACAAGGAGATCGTGCTGAACTGGATAACCCCGCACCAGAAGTGGGGAATCCACAGCACCTACAGCGACAACCTGATCATGCAGACACTGTCGCGTGGCGGCCCGATCGTGTGGATCAGCGAGGACGACGCGCGCAGTGCCGGCATCGTCGACAACGACTGGATCGAGCTGTTCAACGTCAACGGCGCGATTGCCGCGCGTGCGGTGGTCAGCCAACGCGTGATGCCGGGCATGGCGATGATGTACCACGCCCAGGAACGCATCATCAACGTGCCAGGCTCGGAGATTTCCGGCACCCGTGGTGGTATCCACAACTCGGTGACCCGCATCGTGCTCAAGCCCACCCACATGATCGGTGGCTACGCGCAGCTGGCCTATGGCTTCAACTACTACGGCACCTGCGGTACCAACCGCGATGAGTTCGTGATCGTGCGCAAGATGGACAAGGTGGATTGGCTAGATGGCGAGGCCGTACCGGCCGCCGCCAAGGAGGTGGTGTGATGAAGGTCCGTGCACAGATCGCGATGGTGCTGAACCTGGACAAGTGCATCGGCTGCCACACCTGCTCGATCACCTGCAAGAACGTCTGGACCTCGCGCGAGGGCGTCGAGTACGCCTGGTTCAACAACGTGGAAACCAAGCCGGGCATCGGTTACCCGAAGGAATGGGAAAACCAGGACAAGTGGAATGGCGGCTGGGTGCGCACCCGCGCCGGCAAGCTGGTGCCGCGTGCTGGTGGCCGCTGGCGCATGCTGGCCAAGATCTTCGCCAACCCGGACCTTCCGCAGATTGACGACTACTACGAGCCGTTCGATTTCGACTACCAGAACCTGCATACCGCCAAGGACAGCCAGCACCAGCCGACCGCGCGCCCGCGTTCGCTGATCAGTGGCGAGCGCATGCAGAAGATCGAGTGGGGCCCGAACTGGGAGGAAATCCTCGGTTCGGAGTTCAGCAAGCGCTCGCGCGACTACAACTTCGACCAGGTGCAGAAGGAGATCTACGGCGCCTTCGAGAAGACCTTCATGATGTACCTGCCGCGTCTGTGCGAGCACTGCCTGAACCCGGCGTGCGTGTCGGCGTGCCCGTCGGGTGCGATCTACAAGCGCGAGGAAGATGGCATCGTGCTGATCGACCAGGACAAGTGCCGCGGTTGGCGCATGTGCGTGTCGGCCTGCCCGTACAAGAAGATCTACTACAACTGGAAGAGCGGCAAGTCGGAGAAGTGCATCTTCTGCTATCCGCGCATCGAGATGGGTGAGCCGACCGTGTGCTCGGAAACCTGCGTGGGCCGCATCCGCTACCTGGGCGTGATGCTGTACGACGCCGACCGCATCGCCGAAGCTGCTTCGGTGGCCGCCGAGAAGGACCTGTACCAGGCCCACCTGGACATCTTCCTGGACCCGAACGACCCGGCGGTGATCGCCGCCGCGCGCAAGGAGGGCATCCCGGACAGCTGGCTGGATGCAGCCAGGCAGTCGCCGGTGTACAAGCTGGCGATCGACTGGAAGCTGGCGCTGCCGCTGCACCCGGAGTACCGCACGCTGCCGATGGTCTGGTACGTGCCGCCACTGTCGCCGATCCAGTCCGCCGCCGAACGTGGCCGCGTGGGCATGAGCGGCGAGCTGCCGGACGTGGCCTCGCTGCGCATCCCGATGCGCTACCTGGCCAACCTGCTGACGGCGGGTGACGAGGCGCCGGTCGTGCGCGCACTGGAGCGGCTGATGGCGATGCGTGCCTGGCGCCGGGCCAAGAACGTGGACGGCGTGGAAGACACCGCCGTGCTGGAACAGACCGGACTGAGCATCGCCCAGGTGGAAGAGATGTACCGCTACCTGGCCATCGCCAACTACGAGGACCGTTTCGTGATTCCGACCGGCCACCGCGAGTACGCCAACGATGCCTTCGGCGAACGCGGCGGCTGCGGCTTCACCTTCGGCAACGGCTGCAACGGTGACAGCCCGGCCGACCTGTTCGGCCAGCGCAAGACCACTACCTTCGTGGTGGACAAGGGGCCGAACCACCGCCGCAAGGAGGTGGTGTGATGAGCGTGCTCAAGCTGGTCGGGGTGTTGCTGGACTACCCCCGTGAAGAGCTATGGCAGCACGGCGAGGAACTGCTCGCCGCCTGCGACGACCCGGCGCTGAGCGCCGCCCGCCGCCAGCAGCTGCGCAGCTTCGTGCAGCAGCTGCTGGACACCGATGCGCTGAACGCACAGGCGGCTTGGCTGGCCAGTTTCGACCGCGGCCGTTCGATGAGCCTGCTGTTGTTCGAACACATCCATGGCGAGTCGCGAGATCGCGGCCAGGCCATGGTCGATCTGGTCGAAACCTACCGCCGCAACGGCTTCGAACTGGATGCGCGCGAGCTGCCGGACTACTTGCCGCTGCTGCTGGAGTTCCTGGCCCATCGCCCCGGCAGCGAGGCCCGCGAGTGGCTGCACCACATCGGCCATATCGCCGGGATGCTGGCGGCGCGTGCCGCCGAGCGTGAGCTGCCGCACCGGGTGCTGTTCGAGATCCTGGTCGAAGCCGGTGATGGCAAGGCCGATCTGCAGGCGCTGCGCCAGCGTGCCAGCGAGGAAGTCCGCGACGATACCGCCGAGGCCATGGACCGCTTGTGGGAGGAGGAGGCGGTGCGCTTCGGCGCCGAAGCCCCTGCCGAAGACTGCAAGCCGCCCGTGCGTTCGCCGGCCCGTCCTTCGCATCGAGAGGTCCAGCCATGAGTTACTCCCTGCATCAACTCGCCTTCCAGTACTACCCGTACATCGCCGTGGCGGTGCTGCTGATCGGCAGCTGGGCCCGCTACGACAAGGCCATGTATACCTGGCGCACCGGCTCCAGCCAGATGCTGTCGGACAAGGGCATGCGGATCGGCAGCAACTGCTTCCACATCGGCATCCTGGCCATCCTCGGTGGCCACCTGGTCGGCCTGCTGACCCCGCACGCGGTGTACGAGCATTTCATCACCTCGTCGCAGAAGCAGATGCTGGCGATGGTGGTCGGTGGTGTGTTCGGCGCGCTGTGCTTCATCGGCATCAGCATCCTGCTGGTACGCCGCTTGTTCAATGCGCGGGTAAGGGCTACCGGCAGCTTCGGTGACACCCTGGTGCTGGTGCTGCTGTTCGCTCAGCTGTGCCTGGGCCTGTACAGCATCCGCATCTCGTCCGGCCACCTGGACGGTGGGGTGATGGTGCAGCTGGCCGAGTGGGCGCAGCACATCGTGACCTTCCGCGCCGGTGCCGCCGACTACATCGAGGGCGTCAGCTGGGTCTACAAGATGCACATCTTCCTGGGCCTGACCCTGTTCCTGATCGCGCCGTTCACCCGCCTGGTGCACGTGTGGAGCATTCCGATCAGCTATCTGTGGCGGCCCTACCAGGTGGTGCGCCGCCGCCAGGCCACGCTGCGCTACGGTCCGCGGGAGTAAACCATGGGCAGCCTGCCGAAATTCCTGCCGATCACCGTGATCGACTCCGCTGCGCCGGTGCCTGCCGAGGCGCATTCGCATCACCACGACGCGGCAGAGCAGGGGCCGCGCTCGCTCGGGCAGCCGGCACCGTGCCGGCTGTTCGTGGACGAGACCGCGATCAGCGAGGCCGACATCGCCCGCGAGATGCAGCACCATCGGGCGATGCGCCCGGAACAGTCACGTGCCGAGGCGGCACGTGCACTGGTGGTGCGCGAGCTGCTGCGCCTGGAAGCGCAGCGGCTGGGCCTGCAGGCACCGGAGGGCAACCGGGTCAGCGACGAGGAGGTGCTGATCCAGCAGCTGCTGGAAGACGCGATCGAAGACCGCGTGCCGACCGACGCGGACTGCCGCCGCTACTTCGAGCAGAACCCGGAGCGCTTCCGCTCGCCCGATCGCGTGCGCCTGCGCCATATCCTGCTGGCCGCGCCGGCCGACGACGTGGCCGGGCGCTTCGCCGCACGCACCGAAGGCGAGCGGCTGGTCGGGCTGCTGAAGGAGTCGCCACACCTGTTCGCCGATTTCGCCCTGCGCCATTCGCGCTGCCCGTCCAGCAGCGAGGGCGGCGACCTGGGCTGGCTGCAGCGCGGGCAGACCACGCCGGAGTTCGACCGCCAGGTGTTCCGCCTGCGCGAGGGCCTGGCCGGTTTCCCGGTGGAATCGCGCTGGGGCTACCACGTGGTCTGCGTCGATGCCCGCGAGGTAGGCCAGCCACAGCCGTTCGAGGCGGTGCTGCCACAGCTGCGTGATTACCTGGAGCTGCAGGTACGGCAGCGCGAGGTGCAGGCCTACCTGTTGCAGCTGCAGGAGCGCTACCCGGTGCGCGGGCTGGACGAGATCGACGCCGAAGCGGATATCGGCTGACCCCCATTGAACGAGGAGACCCCATGAACCAGGCCCTTGCCCCCGCCAGTGCCGGGCAGCAGCAGCGTGCGCTGTGGCTGAGCACGTTCGCCTTCACCGTGTGCTTCGCGGTGTGGATGATCTTTTCAATCATCGGCATCCAGATCAGCCAACAGCTCGGTTTGAATGACACCCAGTTCGGCCTGTTGATCGCCACGCCGGTGCTGACCGGCTCGGTCAGCCGTGTCTTCCTCGGCATCTGGTCCGACCAGTTCGGTGGCCGCAAGGTGATGGTGCTGGTGATGCTGTGTGGCGCTGTAGCCACCTGGATGCTGACCTATGCGCAGACCTACACCCAGTTCCTGATCGCCGCGCTGTGCGTGGGCATCGCCGGCGGCAATTTCTCGGTGGGCGTGGCCTACGTCTCCAAGTGGTTCCCGGCCAGCAAGCAGGGCACTGCGCTGGGCATCTTCGGTGCCGGCAACATCGGCTCGGCGGTGACCAAGCTGCTGGCACCGCTGGTGATGGTGGCCGCCGGCTGGACCATGGTCGCCAAGGTCTGGGCGGTCGCGCTGGCGGTCACGGCGGTGCTGTTCTTCCTCTTCAGCAAGGAAGATCCGTCGCTGGAGCAGCGCCGCCGCGAGGGCGTGAAGCCGGTACCGTTCGCCGAGCAGATGGCACCGCTGAAGAACCTGCAGGTGTGGCGGTTCTCGCTGTACTACTTCTTCGTGTTCGGCGGCTTCGTGGCGCTGGCGCTGTGGCTGCCGCACTACCTGGTGGGCGCCTACGGCATGGACGTGGGCCACGCCGGCATGCTGGCGGCGTGCTACTCGATCCCGGCCAGCCTGTTCCGCGTGGTCGGTGGCTGGATGTCGGACCGGATGGGCGCGCGCCGGGTGATGTACTGGACCTTCGGCGTGTCGGCCATCTGCACCTTCCTGCTGGCCTACCCGGATACCGAGTACGTGGTGAAAGGCATCCACGGCCCGATCCACTTCCATCTGGCGATCGGCGTGGTGATGTTCACCGTGCTGGTGTTCGTGCTGGGCTTCTTCATGTCGCTGGGCAAGGCCGCGGTCTACAAGCACATTCCGGTGTACTACCCGCAGCACGTGGGTGCGGTGGGCGGTGTGGTCGGCATGATCGGCGGCCTGGGTGGCTTCATCCTGCCGATCGTGTTCGGGGCATTGAACGATGCCGTGGGCATCTGGAGCAGCTGCTTCATGCTGCTGTTCGTGCTGGTGGCGGCCGCACTGGCGTGGATGCACTTTGCGATCCGTCGCATGGAGCGCCGTCACTTCCCGCAGATCGATCGCGAGACCGACCTGCCCGAAGCCATCGATGCGGCCGCCGCCGAGCGGGTGCGCCGCAGGTGAACGGGGTTGCCGGCCAGCGGGTGAAAAGGTAGTGCCGGCCGCTGGCCGGCATGAACCCACCGATGCGCCACGCTTGATTTCAATCAGGGCCACGCGAAGAGGAACGCCCGAAGATGTGTGCCATGAGCCATCACGCCGACGAGAGTGAAGACACTGCGCTGCAGGCAGCATTGCTGCGGCAACCCCGGCATGTGCTGTTCCCGCCGGCGGACCAGTTCAGTACCGGCTTCGGAGAAAGCGGTTGGCGCGCTGCGTTGCGCGCCAGCAACGAGCACCTGATTCCGCGCGGCCTGACCCTGGGCTTCCAGGCCGGCCGCGGCGGACGCGATGTCCCGCCCCAGGCCTATCTGGAGACCCTGATGCTGGCCCTGAGGCTGCAGGCCGATGCGTTGGCCGAGGACCGCGAAGTGGTGGCGATGGTGCTGCAGCTGGGATTGGCCGAGACGTTGCCGCCGCCCCAGCTGGGCCAGCTGCTGGACGCCGTGCCGCAGCACCTGCGCACGGTAGCGCGCCCGCAGGTGGAAGTGCGGCTGGACGCCGGCAGCGCGCTGTCACCGGCGCAGCTGCGCGCGGTGGGGTGTACCCGCCTGAACGTGATCGACCGTGCCGATGCGCCGGGGCCGACCCTGCTGGCACAGGCGCGGCAGGTTGGCTTCACCGCGCGCTACTACCAGCTGCGCGTGCCCGCCAGTGAGGACATCGGCTTCATCGAGCGTCTGCATGAGGTGCTGGCCGAAGCGCCCGAGCGCATCCTGTTGCCAGCGCCGTGCGCATTGCCACGGGATCCCTCGGCGGCCCACTGGCTGCAGGCCTGGCGCCTGCTGCGCGCGGCCGGTTACGAACCGATCGGTGGTGACCACTACCAGCGCGGCGACCTGCCAAACCCGCATGGGCCGGGTGACGGCCAGCGCCATTGCGACCTGGCGGGTGTGCCGCGGCGTGACCGCAGTGATTTCATCGGGCTTGGCCTGTCCGCCTGCAGCCAGATCGGCGAAGTGTTCTACCGGCTTGAGGACGAGCTGGGCGAATGGCGGGCGCGATTGCAGTCCGGTTACATGGGCGTGGCCGCGGGCCTGATCCTGTCCGAGGACGAGCGGATGGCGGCCGAGGTGGCACAGAGCATCGCCTGCGACCATGCCCTCGATGCGGCTGCATTCGAGTGGCGTAATGATGAACCGTTCGAGGAATGCTTCGCCGAACAGCTGCCGGCGCTGTCGCCGTTGCTGGCGCGCGGCTGGGCGCAGTGGGATGCACGCGTGCTGCGCCTGGCCGAAGAAGGGCGGTTGCTGTGGCGTATGATGGCCGCATGCTTCCGGCCGGCGGCCGCCATCGCTTGAGTCCTGCCTCGATGTCTTCGAATCCGCCTTCCCAGGGCCGTCTCGGCCGGGCCACGCCGAACCCTGCCGCCGCTGATGACGGCGACGCGCTGCACTTCTGCAGCACCTGTGCGTTTTCCGATGCCTGCATGTCGCAGGGCTATGACAAGACCGCACTGGGCGACCTGCACGTGCTGGTCGACCACGTCGGCCCGTTCCATGCGGGTGACTACATCTTCCGCGCCGGCGAATCGTTCGATTCGATCGCCGCGGTACGCGCCGGCATGGTCAAGACCTTCGTTGATGACAGCCAGGGCAACGAGCAGGTGCTGGGTTTCAGCCTGCCGGGCGAAGTGATCGGCCTGAATGCGATCCACGGCTCGCGCTTCCCCTGCAATGCGGTGGCGCTGGATACCGTGCACCTGTGCCGCATCTCGTTCCCCAAGCTGAGCCTGCTGGCCACGCGCATGCCGGGGTTGCAGGCCAAGCTGTTCAGCCTGCTCAGTGCGGAGATCGGCAAGGTCGCCACGCTGGCCGCCAACCACCGAACCGAAGAGCGGATGGCGGCGTTCCTGCTGGACATGTCCGAGCGTTACGCGCGTCGTGGCTTTTCCGCCACGCGCTTCAACCTGACGATGGCACGCACCGAGATCGCCAATTACCTGCGGATGGCGCCGGAAACCGCCAGCCGCGTGCTGCGCCGCCTGAGCGATGATGGGATCATCGCGGTGAAGCAGCGCGAGATCCTGCTGCTGCAGCCCGAG
Source organism: Stenotrophomonas maltophilia (assembly GCF_002138415.1). Classification (NCBI taxonomy): domain Bacteria; kingdom Pseudomonadati; phylum Pseudomonadota; class Gammaproteobacteria; order Lysobacterales; family Lysobacteraceae; genus Stenotrophomonas; species Stenotrophomonas maltophilia. The sequence continues at coordinate 2,562,804 of NZ_CP015612.1, read as the reverse complement.
CGTCTGGCGGCGCTGGCGGTGGCCGACGAATCCGATCCGAACTGAACCTGGCCGGGAGCCGACAATGAAGCGAGCTGGACTGTTGTTGCTGGGACTGCTGGTCACGCTGCCAGCCTGGGCGGCCGACCTGACGGTGTCGGCGGCATCGAGCCTGACCGAGAGCTTCCGCGAGCTGGGCGCCGCCTATGAGAAGGCGCACCCGGGGACCGAGGTCGATTTCAACTTCGCCGCCTCTGGCGTGCTGCTGCAGCAGATCAGCCGCGGCGCGCCGGTGGACGTGTTCGCGTCGGCCGATGAAACCACGATGGACCAGGCCCATCAGCAGGACCTGCTGGCGGCCGGCACCCGCGAGGTGTTCGCGGTGAACGCGCTGTGGGTGGTGGTGCCGCCGCAGGCCAAGGCTGCGCCGCGTAGCTTGAAGGACCTGGCAGGTGCCGGCGTGCAGCGCATCGCACTGGGCAACCCGGACAGCGTGCCGGTCGGTTGCTATGCCAAGGGCGCGCTGGAAGCGGCGGGCCTGTGGCCGTCGGTGCAAGGCAAGACCATCACCACGCAGAACGTGCGCCAGTCGCTGGATTACGTGGCGCGCGGTGAGGTGGATGCCGGCTTCGTCTACGCCACCGATGCGCAGGCGATGCCCGACCGGGTGCGCCGTGCCTTCGCGGTGCCGGTGGCAGGGCGCATTGCCTATCCGCTGGCGGTGACCAAGGCCAGCGCGCAGCCGGCGGAGGCGAAGCGGTTTGCCGCCTTCGTACGTTCGGCACAGGGCCAGGCGATCCTGGCCAAGCACGGGTTTGGCAAGCCCTGAGGCATGGATCTCGACTGGAGCGCGCTGGGGTTGTCGCTGAAGGTGGCGGGTTGGGCCACCGCGATCAATCTGGTGCTGGGCGTGGCACTGGGCGCGCTGCTGGCGCGTCGGCGCTTTCCCGGCCGTGAGCTGCTGGATTCGCTGCTGACCCTGCCGATGGTGCTGCCACCGACGGTGCTGGGGTATTACCTGCTGGTGCTGATTGGTCGCAACGGCCCGATCGGCGCGTGGCTGCAGTCGTGGTTCGGCATCAACCTGGTGTTCACCTGGCAGGCAGCCGTGATTGCTGCGGCGGTGGCCTCGCTGCCGCTGGTGTTCAAGCCGGCACGCGCGGCGTTCGAGGAAGTGGATGGCCAGCTGGAGCAGGCCGCACGCACGCTCGGTGTATCCGAAGCAGCGGTGTTCTTCCGCATCACGCTACCGCTGGCCTGGCGTGGCATCCTCGCCGGCCTGCTGCTGGCGTTTGCACGCGCGATGGGCGAGTTCGGCGCGACATTGATGGTGGCCGGCAGCATTCCGGGCCGCACGCAGACGCTGTCGATCGCCATCTACGAGGCAGTGCAGGCCGGTCAGGACGGCAAGGCCAACGCACTGGTGATCCTGACCTCGGTGGTGTGCATCGTGATCCTGCTGCTGGCCGCACGGTTGGTGGGCGGGCGTCGCCGGGAGCTGCGTGATGTGGCTTGACCTGCAGGTGCAGCGCCGTCTGCAGGCGGCCGGCCAGGATTTCGTGCTGGACGTAGCTTTGCAGTGCACGCAGCGGCAGGTGGTGCTGTTCGGGCCCTCGGGCGCCGGTAAGAGCCTGACCTTGAAGGCGGTGGCCGGGCTGCTGCGGCCGGGCCAGGGCCATGTGCGCCTGCAGGGGCAGACCCTGTTCGATGCGGCCGCCGGCGTGGATCTGCCGCCGCAACGCCGCCGGCTGGGCTATGTCTTCCAGGACTATGCGTTGTTCCCACACCTGAGCGTACGCCAGAACGTGGCGTTCGGTCTGCAGAAGGGCTGGTTGAATCCGCGCGTAGGCCAGCGCTTCGAAGCGGTGGAGCAGTGGCTGCACGCATTCCGCATCGACACGGTCGGTGATCTTCTACCGTCACAGGTATCCGGGGGACAGCGCCAGCGCACTGCACTGGCACGGGCCCTGGTGACACAGCCGCAGGCGCTGCTGCTGGATGAGCCGTTCTCCGCGCTGGACCATGACCTGCGCCAGCACCTGCGCCAGGAACTTGAGACCGTGCTGGACAAGACCGGCATTCCGCTGCTGCTGATCAGCCACGATCCGCAGGATGTGGCCATGTTCGGCCAGCAGGTGGCACGTGTGGTGGATGGCCGCATCGTCGGCGATTGACCCGTGCTGGACGCACGGGCGATGGTTGGTTGCATCTGATGGTAGTGCCGGCCGCTGGCCGGCAACCTCGGTATCCTGAGCAGCCGGCCAGCGGCCGGCTCTACCGTGATGCACAGGGGATGATTGGCTACATGTTCTGGTAGTGCCGGCCGCTGGCCGGCAACCAAGGGATACTGGGCAGCCGGCCAGCGGCCGGCTCTACCGGTCCAGGATTCGTGCAGTCCAGTGGTACCGATCAATACAATTCGCAGTGCGTGCGGCCTTCGCCCCGCAGCGCGTCCCAGTGCCCTTCGCCACCGATGGCATCGATGGCCTCGCGCACCGCGCCTTCCAGGTGGCTCTTGTTGCCGCACAGGTACAGATGTCCGCCGCGGGCCAATACATCACGCACTTCGGCGGCGCGCTGCTGCAGCACATGCTGCACGTAGACCTTTTCGGCGCCATCGCGCGAGAACGCGGTATGCAGGCCGGCCAGCACGCCACGCGTGTGCCAGTCCTGCAGCTGGTCGCGATACAGGTAGTCGTGCTGGCTGTGCTTCTCACCGAACACCAGGTGCACTTCACGTTCGCAGGCGTTGGCCTGCAGCTCCTGCATCAGGCCCATCAACGGTGCGATGCCGGTGCCGGTGCCGACCAGCAGCAGCGGTGCGTCGCCGGTATCGGGCAGATGGAAGCCGGGATTGGAGCGGCAGTACACACGGGCATGGTCGCCGCCGTGCAGCAGACTGCCAGTGGCGGTGCCGAAGCGCTCGCGGCCGCGCAGGGTGTAGCGCACTTCGCGCACGCACAGGCTCAGCTGGTCGTCGCACGGGTGCGAGGCGATGGAATAGGCGCGCGGCAGCCGCGGCGACAGCAGTTCGCGCAGCCGGGCCAGCGGCACGCTGTCCGGCGTGGCGTGGTCCTGCAACACGTCCAGCAGGTCCAGGCCGTGCAGGTAGGCTTCCAGCTCGCGCTTCTGGCTGACCTTCAACAGGCCCTTCAGTATCTCGCTGCCGCCGAGCTTGGCCAGTTCGCGCAGCACGCCCTTGCTCAGCAGGCGCAGCTCGCGGTCATGCAGGGCGGCCACGGCGGCGGTGTCGCCGTACCAGGTGGCCAATGCCTGCAGCAGGGCAGGGTCGTTCTCCGGTACCACGTGCAGGGTGTCGCCCGCGCGGTAGGCCATGCCACTGCCGGCAATGTCCAGCTGCAGGTGCCAGGCGGCCGGGTTGCTGCTGTTCAAGCGGCGGCGTTCGAGAATGGGGGCGGCAAAGGCGTTGTCTTCGCCATAGGCGGTGACCTGCAGGTGCAGGTCCTGGCCGGCGCTCACGTCGCCGTCCAGCACCTGGCCCAGCACCGGCTGCCATTGCTGGAAGAACTGCTCGTAGCCCAGGTCGGCATCCACGCGGTGCAGCAGTGGCTGCGCCTGGCGCTCACTCAGTGCCGCATCCAGCGCCTTGGTGAAGCCGCAGAAGCTGGGGTAGCCGGTGTCACCGAGGCCGAACACTGCATAGCGCAGGCCGCTCAGCGTCGGGGTCTGGCGCAGCGTTTCGAAGAACTGCTCGCCGTTGGCCGGCGGTTCGCCATCGCCGAACGAGCTGGAGATCGCAAGCAGCACATCGCCTTGGCCGAGACTGGCCACGTCGATGTCGTTGAACGGGAGCACCTGCGGCGCGTGCGGTTGCAGGTCCGCGCCCAGGCGCTGGGCCAGGGCGCGGGCATTGCCCGACTCGGACGCGAAACCCACCAGCAGGCGGCTGAAGGGCGTACTGGTCGGGAGGGCGTTCACGCGGCCTCGTAGAAGTCGTCGAACTTTTCCTTGCTGAACTCGACCAGGTCGTAGTTCTGCATCAGGTCGTTCACCACGCGGCGGATGCTGATGTACGAGGTGATGTTGCCGTCGGCGTCGAACAGCGGCTGCACGGTGGTGTCGACCACGTAGAGCACGCCACCCTTGCCGAGGTTGGGCACGATGCCGGTCCAGGTCTTGCCGGCCTTGATGGTGTCCCACATATCCTTGTAGACGGCCTTGGGCACGTCCGGATGACGCACGATGCTGTGCGGCTGGCCGATCAGCTCCTCGCGGGCGAAGCCGGTGAGCGTGCAGAACAGGTCGTTGGCGTAGGTGATGTTGCCCTGCAGGTCGGTGGTGGAGATCACCATGACGTTCTGCATGGCATTCAGCAGCTGGGCGTTGTCGGGGGTGTAGCTCATCGCAGGGTCCTTGTGGATGCCGGTAATGCCGGCGTGTTCGGGTCCTGCATAGAAATACGCCCGCACGGTGGCGGGCGGTTTGACATTGATCAAGTGGGTGACGGGATCGACTGCGACCGGGTGTCGCAGGGAGCGTCTCTTTAGAAATCAACCCATGCTCGGCTCGCGCGGCAAGCGGGATTGCCAGCAGCCGGGCGTGGGCTCAGCCCCTTGGGAGGAGACACAGGGAGGAGGCGGGCGCATGTGATGTGTACTGAGTTCATGACGTGTTGTCACAAAGAAATCGCCATGGCTTCACGGTTGATTGATCGCATGCAGGGCTATTGTCGTCCTGAGCCTCTCGCTGACGTCCCCCACGTCCTGCGTCGACTTCCTTCCCACCATCAGCGCCCATCCGGGCGCCGCTGGCGTCCGTCTGCCTGAAATACCCGAGAGACCCTCTCATGGCCCGCGCTGTCCAGTCCGCTTCATCTGTTGCGACCTCTCCCGGTTCGCTCGTGCCGATCGGCACCCGCCGTGGCCACTCGCAACCACTGCAGCTGCCGGAACTGGTACAGCGTGTGTTGTTCGTCGCGACCGAGATGGCCGACTTCATCAAGGCCGGAGGCCTGGGCGACGTGGCCGCAGCCCTGCCGCGTGCGGTACGCGGCGCCTGTGATTCGCGCGTGCTGCTGCCCGGCTACCCGGAAGTACTGCAGCGCCTGCCACAGCTGCGGCGGGTGGGACAGGTCAGCGCGAGGGCGGGCTTGCCTGCGTGCGGGATCGGCATGGCAGTGCAGGCAGACGGCCTTCCGATCTACGTGCTGCTCTCGCCAGAGCTGTACGAGCGCGAAGGTTCGCCTTACGTCGATGGGCAGGGCCAGGAGTGGAAGGACAACGCGGTTCGCTTCGCCACGCTCTCACACGCCGCGGCGGAGATTGCGGCCGGGCGTGCCGGGCTGGACTGGTCGCCGCAGCTGCTGCACCTGAATGATTGGCCTGTGGCCATGGCGGCAGCCTACGTGCGTTGGGACCGGACTACCGTGCCGACCCTGCTGACCATCCACAACCTGGCTTACCAGGGCCTGTTTCCGTACGCGCTTGCACCTGTGCTGGGCGTACCGGTCGAACACCTGGATGAACTGCACTTCCACGGGCAGATGTCGTTCCTGCAGGGCGGGATCACCAATGCCACGCGCCTGAACACGGTCAGCCTGCGCTACGCGCAACAGATCACCGCCCCGGACGATGGTTGCGGACTGCATGATCTGTTGGCCCGGCGCGCCGCCGGCGGCCACCTGAGCGGTATCGTCAACGGCATTGACGCCAGCTGGGATCCCCGTCGTGACATCCATCTCAAGGCCCACTTCGGCATTGGTGAGTGGACCGGGCGCGCCACCAATGCGCACGCGGTGCGCAGTGCATTCGGCCTGGCGCCCTCGGCCGGCCCGCTGTTCGCGGTGGTCTCCCGCCTGGTTCACCAGAAGGGCCTGGACATCACATGCGACGTGGCGCCGCAGATCGTGGCGGCCGGCGGCCAGCTGGTCATCATCGGCGGCGGCGAGCCGCAGGTGGAAGCGCAGGTGCAGGCGCTGGCCCGGCGCTACCCTGGACGGGTGGGCGCATTCATCGGCTTCGAAGAGGCGCTGGCCCGCCAGATGTTTGCTGGCGCCGATTTCCTGCTGATGCCTTCGCGTTTCGAACCCTGTGGGTTGAGCCAGATGTACGCGCAGCGCTTCGGCTGCCTGCCCATCGCGCACGCGACCGGCGGGCTGGTCGATACCGTCGAGGATGGCGTGACCGGCTTCCTGTTCCACGGCGCCAATGCCGACGGCCTGCGCCGCTGCGTGGAACGGGCGATGCGCACCTTCCGCCTGCCCGGCCTGCTGCAGGCCATGCGCCGCGCGGCCATGCTGCGGCCGGGCGGTTGGGATGCGGCGGGGCGCGCATATCTGGCCCTGTACCAGCAGACCTGCCAGGTGGCCGCATGAGTCACGACAGCCTGCAGCCGGTCGCCCTCGAGGACGAGCCCATGGCGACTGCCGGACGGGAGGAAGGCGTGGTGGCTCTGGCCCTGGACGACCTGGTTCATGCACGGCCGGCCGATGCGTTTGCCTGGCTAGGGCCGCACCAACAGCCCGATGGCCAGCGCCAGCTGCGCGTTCTGGTGCCCCACGCGCGTCGCGTGGAGGTGATTGCGGGCCCGGAGCGGCGCTGGGATCTGCAACCTGGCCCCTTGCCCGGCCTGTTCGAAGGTGCAGCGGGTGAAGCGCCCGTTCCGCTGCTCGCCCTGCATTTCGAGCAGGGTGTGGAGCAGGTGCACGATGCCTATTCCTTCGGTCCGCTGCTGGATGAGGCGCTGCTGCAGCATTTCCATGCCGGTGATGCTGATGCAGCGCGGCAGTTGGGCGCAGTGGCGATGCAGGTACAGGGTATCGACGGGGTGCGCTTCGCGGTGTGGGCCCCCAACGCACGGAGGGTTGCCGTGGTCGGCGATTTCAACGGGTGGGATGGTCGGCGCCATCCGATGCGGCTGCGCCACACCGCTGGCGTGTGGGAGCTGTTCCTGCCTGGCGTGCAGGCCGGTGCCCGTTACAAGTTCCGCATTGTCGGCGCCGACGGCCGGGTGATGCCCGACAAGTTCGATCCGATGGCGCGCTGGGCCGAGCTGCCACCGGCCACCGCCTCGCGGGTGCCTTCGGCCGCTCCGGTGCAGTGGCACGATGATGCGTGGTTGGCGGCGCGGCGGCAGGCCGGAATCTGCACGCCGCTGTCCATTTACGAAGTGCATGCGGGCTCCTGGCAGCGCAGCGACGATGGTTCGCCGCTGGACTGGGATGCCTTGGCCGACCGGTTGATTCCGTACGTGGTCGGGCTTGGCTTCACCCACATCGAGCTGCTGCCGGTCAGCGAGCATCCCTTTGGCGGTTCCTGGGGCTATCAGCCACTGGGGATCTACGCGCCGACGGCGCGCCATGGCACGCCACAGGCCTTCGCACGCTTCGTGGACCGCTGTCATCAGGCCGGCGTAGGGGTGATCGTGGACTGGGTGAGCGCGCACTTCCCGAACGATGCGCATGGCCTGGCCGGGTTCGATGGCACCGCGCTGTACGAGCATGCCGATCCGCGCGAAGGGGTGCACGCCGACTGGGACACGCTGATCTACAACTATGGCCGCAACGAAGTGGCCGCCTACCTGATCGGCAGTGCATTGGAGTGGGTGGAGCGCTTCCACATCGACGGTCTGCGCGTGGATGCCGTCGCGTCGATGCTGTACCGGGATTACAGCCGTGCCGAGGGCCAGTGGATACCCAACGAGCAGGGCGGGCGCGAGAACCTGCAGGCGGTCGCTTTTCTACGGCGGATGAACCAGACGCTGCGGGAGCGCTTCCCGGACGTGCTGGTGATCGCCGAGGAATCGACCGCATGGTCAGGGGTGACCGCGCCGGTGGAGCAGGATGGGCTTGGTTTCACCCACAAATGGAACATGGGCTGGATGCACGACACCCTGCAATACCTGGGGCGCGATCCGGTTCATCGCCAGCATCACCATAGTGAGATCAGCTTCGGCCTGGTCTATGCCTTCTCCGAACGGTTCGTGCTTCCGCTTTCGCATGACGAGGTGGTGCACGGCAAGGGAGCGCTGCTGGCCAAGATGGCGGGCGAGCCGGAGCAGCGGCTGGCCCAGCTCCGCGCGTATTACGGTTTCATGTGGGCGCACCCGGGCAGCAAACTGCTGTTCATGGGCGGCGAGTTCGGCCAGGGACAGGAGTGGTCGCACGATGCGGCACTGGACTGGGTACGGGCGGCCAGCAGTGAGGGCCAGGGCCTGTCACGCCTGGTGGGCGACCTCAATGCCGTGCTGCGCTCCGAACCTGCGTTGCATCGCGACGAACGCGACGAACGCGGTTTCGACTGGAGCGTGGCCGACGACAGCCGCAACAGCGTCTACGCCTTCATCCGCCGGGATCCTGCCGGTAGCGGCCGCACTCTTCTGGTGGTGAGCAACTTCACTCCGGTGCGTCGCGACGGCTACCGGGTCGGCGTGCCGCAACCGGGGCGCTGGAGCGAACGGCTCAACACCGACAGCGGTTACTACGGTGGCGGCAATGCAGGAAACCTCGGTGCAGTGCATACCGAGCCGAGGCCGATGCATGGTCACGCGCAGTCGCTGCGGCTGACCCTGCCGCCGCTGTCCACGCTGTATCTGCAGGTTGATGCATGACCATAGTGGCTCCGCGCCTGGGCGCTTGGCCGGTGGACGGTGAAGGTGTCGAGTTTCGCGTGTGGGCACCGGACGCAGCCACCATGGCGCTGTGCCTGCAGGGCGTGCTGCGGCCGATGCACCGCGACCCGGACGGCTGCCACTGGCTGCGGACACAGGCGTCGCATGGTGACCGCTACCGGTTCCGCCTGCCGTCCGGCCAAGAGGTGCCCGACCCGGCCTCGCGCTGGCAACCGGACGGCGTTGATGGTGACAGCGCGGTGGTGCTTGGCACGGATGGAGCACAGCCCACGTGGCAGGGGCATGCCTGGCAGGACCTGGTGATCTATGAAGTGCACATCGAGGCCGGCGGCGGCTTCGCGGCGTTGAACGCGCAGCTGCCGATGCTGGCGGCCCTGGGCATCACCGCCATTGAACTGATGCCAGTCGCGCAGTTTCCCGGTGGCCGCAACTGGGGCTACGACGGCGTGTTCCCTTATGCACCCGCGCAGGCCTATGGCGGTCCGTCCGCTCTGAAGGCCTTTGTCGACGCGGCGCACGATGCAGGGCTCTCGGTGCTGCTGGATGTGGTCTACAACCACTTCGGGCCGCAGGGGAACCGTCTGCGCGACTACGCACGGGGGTTCTTCCGTGACGACCGTACCACCCCTTGGGGCGAGGCCATCGACTTCCGCCAGCCATGGGTGCGGCGGTTCTTCGTCGACAATGCGTTGATGTGGTTGCGCGATTACGGCTTCGACGGCCTGCGCCTGGATGCTGTGCACGCCATTGACGATGACCGGTTCCTGCAGCAGCTGGCCGATGAGGTACGCGCGGCGGTGCCGCAGGCGCATCTGGTGCTGGAGAACGAACGCAACCAGGCGCGGTGGCTGCGCGGCGCCTACCAGGGGCAGTGGAACGACGACTTCCACAACGCGCTGCATGTGATGCTGACCGGCGTGCAGGAAGGCTATTACGCGGCCTATGCCAGGCGCGCCGAAGCACTCCTGGCGCGCTGCTTGGCCGAAGGATTCGCCTGGCAGGGCGAGCCGGACCTGCACGGCCATCTCCGTGGCGAGCCCAGCGTCGACCTGTCGCCTGCGCGTTTTGTGGTATTCGCGCAGAACCACGACCAGGTGGGCAACCGCGCTTTCGGCGAGCGCCTGTCGATGCTGACCGATCCTGCGCCGCTGCGCGCGGCGCTGGCCCTGACCCTGCTGACGCCGATGATCCCGCTGCTGTTCATGGGCGAACCGTGGCAGGCGCCATCGCCATTCCTGTTCTTCACCGACTACGCGCCACCGCTGGACGAGGCCGTGCGCGAGGGACGTCGCCGCGAATTCGCGGGTTTCAGCACCTTTGCCGATGTCGCCTCGCGCGCGCGCATTCCGGACCCGAACGACCCGGCGACCCTGCAGGCCTCGTACACGCTGCCACCCGGCGATGATCCCTGGTCGCAGCACTGGCTGCGCTGCACGGGTGAGTTCCTCGGCCTGCGCAGGCGCTATCTGCAGCCTGGCCTGCTGCAGGCGCGGTCGCTGGGCGCGCGCGTGCTGGGCCAGGGCGCGGTGCAGGCGGGCTGGCAGTTGCCATCGGGCCAGTGGTGGATCGCGATCAACGTGGGTCCGTCGCCGGTGGCCCACGCAATGCCGACCGGCGAGTGCGTCGTGGGGCCGGATGCAGCCGCGATGCTGCCGGCAGGCGGCGGTGCGCTTGCGCGCTGGATCGCCGCATGAATACGGATGCGGCGGTGCGGGAGGCGGCTCGCCGTGCGGGCCTGCTGGTCCGCTGGACCGACGTGGCCGGAGCAGAACGCGAGGTTGCGCCCGACGTGCTGCGCGCCGTGCTGGCGGAGTTCGCGTGCGACGGTGCGTCGGTGGCCCGCCCGTTGCTCACCGTCTGCTGTGGTCAGCTCCTGGCCCTGCCTGCGGCAATGGGAGCGGCGTGCTGGGTGGATGAGCAGGGCACAGAGTTGCCTGCACGTGCGGATGCGCAAGGGCGCTGGCGTGTGCCGGATCAACCAGGCTATTGGCAGTGGCGCCAGGGCGGTCAGCAACAGGCGGTTGCGGTGGCACCGCAGCGTGCCTGGTGGCCGCAGGGCATGCTGCGCGGTTGGGGTCTGTCGGCGCAGGTCTACAGCCTGCGCGCGCCCGGTGATGCCGGCATCGGTGACAGCGCCGGCTGTGCGCAGTGGCGCGAGCTGCTGCACCGTCACGGCGGCGATGCACTGGCGTTGAGTCCGCTGCACGCCGGCCTGCCACCGGGCCCGGGCTACAGTCCATACTCGCCCAGCGACCGGCGCTGGCTCGACCCGCTGCAGGTGTCGCTGCCGCAGGTTTTGCCGGAGGCCGCCAGCAGCGTGTTGCGCGAGGACGAAGCACTGGCGATGGCCGTTGAAGCGGCTACTGCAGCACGCCGCATCGACTGGCCGCACTCGGCGGCAGTGAAGTGGCGCTGGCTGCGGCGGGTGCATCAATGGCTTCGGCTGCGGGCACCAGGGCAATATGCGCAGATCGAAACCTGGTGCGCTGCGCAGGGCGATCCGCTGCGACACTATTGTCAGCATGCCGCCGACCGGTTCACCGGCGGCGCGGACGACCATGCGTTTGCGCAGTGGCTGGCACAGCAGGGCTGGGCACAGCTGCAGACTGCGCTGCGCGACGATGGCGCGTCGATCGGATTGATTGCCGATCTGGCGGTAGGCTGCGCGCCACAGGGCGTGGAAGCCCGGACCGGCGGCGATCATCTGCTGCAGCGCCTCGAACTGGGCGCGCCGCCGGATGCCTTCAATCCGCTGGGCCAGGCCTGGGGTATCACCAGCTGGTCACCCTCTGCGCTGCAGCGCGAGGGGTTTGAACCGTTCATCCGCGTGTTGCGCGCCGTGATGGCTGGTCGCGGTGGATTGCGCATCGACCACATCCTGGGCCTGCAGCGGCTGTGGGTGCTGCCTCGTGGCGCGGACGCGGCGCAGGGAGTGTACCTGCGCTATCCGTTCGATGATCTGATCAACCTGCTGGTTCTGGAATCGTGGCGCCATCGCTGCGTGCTGATTGGCGAAGACCTGGGCGTGGTGCCGCCGGGTATCCGCCGGCGACTGGCGGCCCGAGGCATCCTGGGTATCGAGGTGCTGCCGTTCGCCCGCGACGGCGAGGGCTTCCTGCCGGCGCCACGGTGGCGTCGCGATGCGGTGGCCATGCCCTCCACCCATGATCTGCCGCCGCTGGCCGGCTGGCTGCGCGGGCGCGACCTGCGCTGGCGTGCCCGACTGGGTGAGCTGACCGAACTTCCCGCGGCGCTGCACGCGCGTGCCAGTGAGGTGCAGGCGCTGTCCGCAGTCGCCCGGGGCGAAGGGGCGACGCTGGAAGCGCGTGCGCTGTCGCTGGTCGCGCACGCACCTTCACGGTTGGCGCTGCTCCCGCTGGAAGATGCGCTGGGCAGCCGCGCGCAGGTGAACCTGCCGGGTACCGTCAACGGTCACCCGAACTGGCGCCGACGCTTGCCGCTTGCGCGGGATCCGGACGCGGCCGACGCGCGTATTGCCCGATTCAGCGCCATGCGGCGGAAGGCGGGACAATGACCCGGTTGCGTGCCACCGCACGCCTGCAGCTGCATGCAGGCTTCAACTTCGAGGCCGCTGCTGCGCAGCTGCCGTACTACGCCGCGCTGGGCGTCAGCCACCTTTACCTGTCCCCGATCGCCGCCGCGATGCCCGGGTCCACGCATGGCTATGATGGCATCGACCCGGCCCGCATCAATCCGGAACTGGGCGGCGAAGAAGTCTTCCAGCGACTGGCGACAGCGGCGCGCGCGCATGGCATGGGCCTGATCCTGGACATCGTACCCAACCATCTTGCGGCATCCCCGCAGACGCCCTGGTGGAACGATGTGCTGCTGCACGGGTGCAGAAGTCCCCATGCAGGATGGTTCGACATTGACTGGGAGGCGCCCGGCTGCGATGGCCGGCTCTGGCTGCCGGTGCTGGACCGGCCACTGCACGACGCCGTGCGCGATGGCGTGTTGCGCGTGGCAGTGGACGATGAGCGGCCGACGCTGCGTCATCACGGGCTGGGATTGCCGCTGTCTCCGCGCAGCCATCCGCTGGCACCCGCGCAGTGGCCGGCATGGGCGGAACGCTGCAACCGCAGCGTCGAACGGTTGCACACGCTGCTGCAGCGGCAGCACTACCGGCTGGCTTGGTGGCGCACGGCGGGCGATCAGGTGAACTACCGGCGCTTCTTCGACATCAACGAACTGGCCGCACTGCGGGTGGAGCGCGACGATGTGTTCGAGGCGGTGCATGCACTGCCCCTGCGGCTGGTACGCGAGGGCTGGGTGGACGGTCTGCGCATTGACCATGTGGATGGCCTGTCGTCACCCGGTGCCTATCTGCAACATCTGCGGGCGTCGCTCGACGCGGCCTGCGCGGCCGGCGGTCGTGACCCACAGGCAGTGAGCGTGCATGTGGAGAAGATACTGGCGGACGACGAACAGCTGCCCGATGGCTGGGCCTGCGACGGCGCGACGGGCTATGACTTCAATGACCAGGTTGGCGCGTGGCTGCATGATCCGGCAGCTGCACCCGCGCTCTCCCGCGCCTGGCAAGCGGCGAGTGGCGACGCGCGCAGCTTTGACGACTTGCAGCAGGATGCCCGCGGCATGCTGCTGCGCACGTCGCTTCACACCGACTTCCAGCGACTGCTGCGCAGCGCGCAGCGGGTGCTGCAGCCCCGGCTGGCCGAAGCCGATATCGGAGCCGCTGCGCTGGCCCGTGCATTGGCCGCGCTGCTGCGGCACTACCGTACCTACCGCCCCTATTCGCTGCAGGATGCGGGTGAACGGAAGGCCTTGGTGGACGCTGCCGTGGCAGCACGCGAGGCACTGGACGGTACGGCGCACGCGGCACTGGATCTGCTGCTGCGGGCACTTCCCGGCGAGGCGGAGGCCGAGCGCGCGCTGCGGGTGAGATTCGGGCAATTGGCCGCGCCGTTGAATGCCAAGTCGGTGGAGGACACAGGCTTCTATCGGTACTTCAGGCTGCTGTCGCGCAACGAAGTCGGAAGTGATCCGCAGCGGCTGGGCATGGAGGGAGACGAGCTGCTGGAACACGCAGTGGGACGCCTGCAGCGCCATCCGCGGGCATTGCTTGTGCTGGCGACCCACGATCACAAGCGCGGGGCCGACAGTCGGGCGCGGCTGGCGGTTCTCAGCACCTGCACGGTCGAATGGCGGGACGCTGTGCGGTGCTGGAGCCGGATGTCGACCCGCGCTGGCGCGCCGATGCCGTTGCCGGGTGCCGAGGCCTATGCGCTTTGGCAGGCGCTCGTGGCCGCGTGGCCGATGCACGGTACCCCGGGCGCCGACTTCGCATCGAGGATGGTGCAATGGCTGACCAAGGCATTGCGCGAGGGCAAACGGGTCAGCAGCTGGTCCGATCCCAACGTGGCGGTGGAGGAGGCCGCCGCGCAGTGGCTGCACGCGCTGCTGGATGGAGAGCCATTGCAGCCGGTGCGGGAGGCGCTGGCGACGTTCGTGGCGCGCATTGCGCCGGCAGGCGCCTGCAACGGATTGGCACAGCTGTGCCTGCAGCACTGCCTGCCCGGTGTGCCCGACCTCTACCAGGGCGGCGAGGGCTGGGACCTGAGCCTGGTGGACCCGGACAATCGGCGTGCGGTGGACTATCCAGCGCGGCAGGCGTGGCTGCGCGATACGCGCGGGTGGCCCGCCCTGCTGGAGGACTGGCGGGACGGTGGCATCAAGGCATTTCTGCTCAGGTGCTTGCTGGAGTGTCGCCGCAGGCATCCGCAGCTGTTTCTGCGCGGCCAACTGCAGTCGCTGTCCGCACCGGCGCGTTCGCCCTGGCTGGCATTCACGCGCAGGCATCAGGCGCAGGTGCTGCTGGTGATCGTGCGGCGTGGTTCGCCCACCGCCGTGCCCGGGCCCGGCCTGCACGCAGTACACGACGTCGGCGTGACGCTGCATGGGCTGCCGACAGGGCCCATGCGCAACCTGCTGGACGGACGCATCGAACATTTCAAGGCAACCGAGGATGTGGGCAGGCTTCTGGCTGACAGCCCGCTGGCGATATGGATCAACGAGGAGACAGGTAGGGATGGACAGCAGGGAACGACGGCAGCGGATTGAGGCATTGGCCCATCAGATATGGGAAGCGGAAGGGCGGCCGGACGATCAGCAGCAGCGGCATTGGCACATGGCCGAGCGCCTGGTGGAAGCCGAGATTGCCGCTGCGCGCGACGAGGAGGGAGCCGATGGCCAGCCGTAAGTGGACGCAGACCTCGCGGGTGCGCGAAGGCCGGCCTTTCCCGCTGGGGGCGACCTGGGACGGGTTGGGCGTGAACTTCGCGCTGTACTCGCGGCATGCCACCCGGGTGGAACTCTGCCTGTTCGACGCGCGCAACCGTGAAGTCGAGCGTATCGCCCTGCCCGAGTACACGAACGAGATCTGGCACGGCTACCTGCCCGACGTGCGGCCTGGGCAGCGCTACGGCTACCGGGTGCATGGTCCGTATGCGCCGGAAGAGGGCCATCGCTTCAATCCCAACAAGCTGCTGCTGGACCCCTACGCCAAGCAGATCGTCGGCGAACTGAAGTGGGCCCCACACCTGTTCGGCTACACCCTGGGCCACCGCGATGGCGATCTCAGTTTCGACCGCCGGGACAGCGCCAGTTACATGCCACGCTGTGCCGTGATCGATCCGGCCTTCAGCTGGGGCATCGAGCGTGCACCTGCCACGCGCTGGGACCGGACCGTGATCTACGAAGCCCATGTGCGCGGACTGACCATGCAGCATCCCGACGTCCCGCAGGCCGAGCGCGGTACCTTCTCCGCGTTGCGACACGATGCGGTGGTCGACCACCTCAGCCATCTGGGGGTGACCGCCATCGAGCTGCTGCCGGTGCATGCCTACGTGGATGACCAGCAGCTGCTCGAGCGCGGGCTGCGCAACTACTGGGGATACAACACCATCGGCTTCTTCGCGCCGCAGGCACGCTATCTGTCGCTGGGCACCGTGGCCGAGTTCAAGCAGATGGTCGCGCGCCTGCACAACGCGGGCATCGAGGTCATCCTGGACGTGGTCTACAACCACACGGCCGAAGGCAACGAGCTGGGCCCTACGCTGTCGTTCAAGGGCATCGACAACGCCAGCTACTACCGTTTGGCCGATGATCGCCGCTATTACATCAACGATACGGGTACCGGCAACACGTTCGACCTGACCAATGCCGGTGCGCTGCGCATGGTCATGGACTCTCTGCGCTACTGGGTGACCGAGATGCGGGTGGATGGGTTCCGCTTCGACCTGGCAACCATCCTCGGCCGCGAACGGCATGGCTTCGACGCCTCGGGCAGCTTCCTCGATGCGGTACGCCAGGACCCGATCCTGAGCCAGGTGAAACTGATTGCCGAGCCATGGGACATCGGCCCGGGCGGCTACCAGCTGGGCCAGTTTCCGCCGGGCTGGGCCGAGTGGAACGACCGCTTCCGCGACACGGTGCGCGCGCTGTGGCGTGGCGATGGCGGGCAGCTGGCGGAGTTTGCCACGCGCTTCACCGGCTCGGCCGACCTGTTCGAACACCACGGCAGGCGACCGTCGGCCAGCATCAATCTGGTGACCGCGCATGATGGATTCACCCTGCACGATCTGGTCAGCTACAACGATCGCCACAACGAGGCCAACGGCGAGGACAACCGTGACGGACACTCGCACAACCTCTCCAGCAACCACGGCGTGGAGGGAGACACCGATGATGCGGCGATCCTTTCGTTGCGTGCGCGGCAGATGCGCAACCTGCTGGCCACGCTGCTGCTGGCGCAGGGGACGCCGATGCTGCTGGCAGGCGATGAGTTCGGCCATTCGCAACAGGGCAACAACAACGCCTACTGCCAGGACAACCCGCTGAGCTGGATCGATTGGGAGCGTGCTGCTGGGCCCGCCGCGCAGGCCCAGGTCGCCTTCGTGCGCCGCGCGCTGTCATTGCGCCGGCGTTATGGCCTGTTGCGCAGGAACCGGTTCCTGTGCGGTGAATACGATGAAGCACTGGGCCTGCGCGATATCGACTGGCGGCATCCCGATGGCCGCGGCATGGAGGAAGCGGACTGGCATGACGCAGGGCTGCGTGCGCTGCTGATCGTGCTGGACGGTCGCAGTCCGGACAGTGGCCTGCGCGAGCCCGGGCGGCATGTCAGCCTGGCCCTGCTGTTGAACGCCGGGGAGCAGCCGCAGCGGTTCTGTGTGTCAGACGACGCCCTGTCGTTCCGGCGCGTACTCCTGCAGACCGACGAAACGCCGTTGGAGCCGGATGAGGAAGGCGACTGGACGCTGCCGCCGCGCAGCCTGTGCCTGTTGGCGGCAAGCAGCAGTGCGTGATTGCACTGCGGCGCCACTACAGTGCGCCGGGCGTTGCCCGGCGTACCGGTAGCTACCCCATCAGATAGCGCAACACACCTGCCGAGACCACGCCGATCAGCACGGTCGGCAGCATCGACAGCCGCGTGGCGGCCAGCAGGGTGATCGCCAGCGCGGCGAGGTCGGCGGGCTTGTCGGCGACGAAGTCGGGCGCGATCACCGAGATCAGCACGCAGCCCGGTGCGGCCTCCATCACGGTCACCGCGCGCTTGCTCAACGTGCGGTTTCGCAGTGCGAGGAAGCCGACGATGCGGGTCAGATAGGTGGCGGCGGCCATCAGCACGATGGTCAGTACCGAGGTCCAGTGGATCACGCCGTTGAAGATCAGGCCGTTGAAGATCATGCTGCGTCCTCCGCCAGCAGCCAGGCCGCGGCCAGGCCCGCCAGTGCGCCGCTGGCCACGTACCACGCACCCGGCACCAGCAGGTAGGTGGCAGCGGCCACCACCAGGCTGACCAGCCACGGGCGCGCGGCCTTCATGCCCTGCCACATGCCACGCAGCAGCACCAGGAACACGGCGGGGAAGGCCATGTCGAAGCCGTAGGCGTGGATGTCGCCCAGCATCGGCCCAACGATCGCACCCAGCGCGGTGCAGGCCACCCAGACCGTGTACAGGCCTGCCGACACGCCCAGGTAGTAGGCCAGGCTGAAGCCGAGCGCACGGCGGCGCGCATCGGCCACGCCCATCGCCCAGCTCTCGTCGCACATGAAGAACAGGGCCGGCAGCACCCGGCGGCGCGGCAGATGCTGCAGCAGCGGGGCCAGGCTGGCGCCCATCAGCAGGTGGCGGCTGTTGACCAGCGCGGTGATCGCCACGATCAACGCGATGTGTGGTGGCGAGGTCCACAGTTCGACGGCAGCGAACTCCGAGCCGCCAGCGAAGTTGAGGCCGGTCATCAGCGGCACTTCCAATGCGCTCAGGCCCTTCTGGGCCGCCTGCGCGCCGAGCACCAGGGCGAAGGGAATGAAGCCGATCATCACCGGCACGGCGGCGCGCAGGCCACGCAGGAATTCGGCACGCGGGGCGGTATCGCAGGTGTCGGGCAGGGGGAGGGTGGTACGGGCGTCCATCGAACGGCACAACAAGGTGGGGATGGCCCATGCTAGCGGCCTGATCGCGAAATCGGGTTGCGTTGATGCCACTGGATTCTGGATGATTGATATCTCGTGCGGCCAGAGCGACTGAGGCGAAATCCCATGCAGTATCAGCTCGACAACCTCGATCGCCGCATCCTCGACGCCCTGCAGCGTGACGGACGGCTGCAGAACCTGGAGCTGGCCCGGCTGGTGGGCCTTTCGCCCTCGGCCTGCTTGCGGCGGGTGCGGCTGCTGGAGGAGGGCGGCTACATCGATCGCTACGTTGCCCTGCTGAATGAGGCCAAGGTGGGGCGTGGCTTCACGGTATTCGTTCGGGTCTGGCTGCGCGGGCAGGACGAGGACACCACCAATCACTTCATCAACAGCATCAAGTCTTTCCCGGAAGTGCTTGAATGCCATCTGATGGCGGGCGACTGCGATTTCCTGCTGCGGGTGGCGGTGGCTGATCTTGATGCCTACCGGCAGTTCCAGATGCAGCACCTGAACCGGATTGCCGGTGTGCAGAACACCAAGACCGAGATCCCGATGCAGCGGATCAAGCAGACCACCCAGTTGCCGCTTTGAGGATGGGGGGGGCCGGCCGGGTTGCACCCGGCACCCGCAGAGGCAACAGCCGAAGCAACTGCAACCGCAACGGCGATGTTCCCAGGGCGGCGGGGCGGTGTGGCCAGGCAGGACACGCCGTAGACCCATCCATGGGGGCTCGATGGCGCCATCCATGGCGCCAACGGTCCTGCCTGCCCACACCGCCCCGCGCCTGACAGTTCCCCGCGACCTGTCGGGGTCGGATCCCGTTGCTGCGCAACGGGCTCTGACCCCCGTGCGTAGACAGCGTGGTCTGTTCGATTCATTGATGCCTGATGGGTGACTGGGTTCACGGAGCCTGGCTCCACGCCAGCCGTGGGCGGCGGTCATCGCAATGACATCTGGCACCGGTACGGTTTGAGCCCGCTTGCTGGTCGCGCGCGGGCCGGGGTTCCGGTCGTGCCGCGCGTCCACTGCAGCTGCTGTCGCTGCCGAGGGTCATGTGTTCTACGTCAGGGGGCTGAATGGACACCATGCGGTCAGAACTTGGAAGGTGGCCATCGCCGCATGGCTGCTGCTGTCCTTTGCCGCTGCCGCGCAGGACGGTGTTCATGCCTATGACATCCCCGCGCAGCCGCTGGAACAGGCGGTCGAGCGTTTCAGCGTCATCAGCGGGTGGTCGGTGATGTACCCGGGCGATCTTGCCGCGGGCCGCAGCAGTCATGCGCTGCGCGCCAGCCTTGCGCCGCTGCCTGCGCTGCAGATGCTGCTGCAGGACACCGGTATCGAGGCCGAGGTGATCGGCGAGCAGCGCGTGGTGCTGCGCCGGGGCGGGCAGCTGGTGGCTGAGCCGGATGTTGGCACCGGCCTTCCCGTGGCCGAGCGTCGGCGCCGCTATGGCGGCCTGCAGCAGCACCTGCGTGCGGCGTTCTGTGACGACCCCGAGATCGCGCCCGGCCGCTATGCCGCAACGCTGCGCTTCCGCGTCGACGGCGAAGGCCAGGTGCAGCAGCCCGAACTGCTGTCCGGCAGTGGCAGCGCCCGCCGCGATGCACGCCTGCTGCAGGCGATGCAGGGCCTGGTCCTGGCGGCCGAGGCTGGTGAGCTGCCGCAGCCGGTGACGCTGCAGATCCGACCTTCCGGCACCGACCACGACTGTGGCCGGCGCGCGCCCCTTCCATGACTTCAAGGATTCGAACATGAGCAACGGTACGGCTGGGGCAGTTGACCTGATGGACCACCTTCTGGGGGCCTACGACGAGCTGAAGCGCCGGCTGGTGCGCAAGCTGGGCTCGGAAGAGCTGGCCGGCGACGCGCTGCAGGACACCTGGATGCGTCTAAGTGCTCGTCGTGACCGGTTGGATGCGGTGCAGAACCCGGCGGCCTACTTGTTGCGCATGGCGATGAACACGGTGATCGACCGCCAGCGGGCCGATCATCGCCTGCTGAGCCTGGAAGAAGTGGATACATTGATGGACATGGCCGACCCAGGCCCGGGCCCGGCACAGGCCGCCGAGCTCGAGTTCGCGCTGGAGGACATGGTCGGCCTGCTGCAGCGCATGCCTGAGCGCCGCCGCCGCATCCTGCTGGCGATCCGTGTTGATGGCCTGCAGCAGCGTGATGTGGCCGATCACCTCGGCGTGTCGCTGCGGCTGGTGCAGCGTGAGCTGAAGGCGGCCCAGGACTATCTGGCCGAGCGCAGCGGCCAGGGGCGCCAGGTGCGGTTCTGAGCGACGGCATCCGTCTACACTTTGACGCCGAGCAGAACCCCGCAGCGTGCGGGTCCGGCATGAGCCCCCATGGATCCTGACGATCGCCCGCAACGCCCGCTGGATGCCGTTGAGCGTCAGGCCCACGCGTGGGTGGTGCGGCTGACCTCGGGCGAGGCGACCGCCGCCGACGGACGCAGGTTCCGTACCTGGTGTGAGGCCGATCCGCGTCATCGCGAAGCATTCGGCCGCGCGCGCCGGCAATGGGAGCAGGTGCGCCTGGCCGGCGAGCAGCTGCCCGCCGCTGCGCGCCAGCCAATTGCCGCGAGTCCGGCGCAGCGCTGGAGCCGTCGTGCCTTCCTCGGTGCAGCGATTGCCGCCCCGGCCAGTCTGGTAGTGGTGGCGGCCATCCGCCCGCCGCTGGGGCTGTGGCCCTCGGTGACGGCGATGACGGCCGACTTCCATACCGGCACCGGTGAGCGACTGCAGATCGCGCCCTCGCCGCAGCTGAAGATCGAACTGGATACGCAGAGCAGCCTGCGCCGCCGTGCGGACGCGCAGGGCGAAGGCTTCGAACTGGTGCAGGGCCAGGCCGCGATCGAAACCCAGGCCGGCCTGCGCCTGGCCCTGTTTGCGGGGCCGGGCTGCGTGATTGCCGATGAAGGTGCGGTGCGCCTGGACGTGCGCAACACCCACGGCCAGGTACGGATGACCTGCCTGCATGGCAGTGCCCGCATCGAGCATCCGCAGGGCCGGCTGCAGCTGCAGGCTGGCCAGCAGACCCAGTACGACGAGCGCCTCAGTGGCGTGGTGGCCGAGGCCGTAGCCTCGGAAGTGAGTGCCTGGACCGAGGGCATGCTGGTGTTCCGACGCGCACCGCTGCGGGAGGTGGTGGAAGAGATCAACCGTTACCGCCGCGGCAAGGTGCTGCTGGGAGAATCGGCGTTGGCGCGTGCTCCGGTCAGCGGCCGCTTCCGCATTGATGATCCGGATGCGGCGCTGGAGCAGCTGCGACTGACGATGTCGCTGGATCTGCGTCGCTTTCCGGGTGGCATTGCCGTCCTTGGTTAGGTGAAGACGCTGGCCGTGCGCACCGCGCAGGGCTGTTGCAAGCAAGGAGAGGCCAAGGATGCGCAACGAGACCATCGGTGTGCTGGATCTGCGTCGCAATCTGTCGGCGTTGCTGGAAACCACGCAGCGACGGCCGTTGATGGTGCATCGCTATGGCTCGCCATGGGTGTGCGTGGTGTCCGATGCGCAGTGGCAGCGACAGGCGGTGCTGCTGGATTTCGATCCGCAGTCGCACCCGCTGGCGATGCTGCTGCGCCTGCAGCAGCAGGCGCTTCCCCTGTCTGAAGCCGGTGCGTTGTCACCCGCGGTCCTCGCGCGTGCTCTGCTGTTGTCGGGGATTCATGGCATTGACGATCTGGTGCAGCTGCACGAGCAGGTGCTGCACCATCGACTGTGGCACTGGTTCGTGGCGGGTACCCACGGTGTGATGGACAGCTGGCAATTGCCGGCGCTGCGCGTTGCGATGGGGTCATGGTGCGATGACGCGGAGATGACCGATGCGCTGGCCGCGTTCGCCGCGCGCAGCGATGTGGCGATACTGGCGCGCCGTTGCGGGGGCGAAGCACCGCGACTGGAGCGCGAAGCCTGCAGGCAGATGACGCTGCGATGACGTTGTCGATGAAGCGCCACGCAGCGCACAGAGCTGCATGCGCGCTGTCGTTTCACCTGCCTTGCTGACGTCTTCTCCAGAGTACGGCGCACCATGCGTCGCGGAGCACGGGCGGCGCCGATGGTAGACAGTCGCAGGATCAGCATGCTGGAGCTGGATCGTCACCTGAGCCAGTCACTGGAGCAGGCACGGCATACGCCATTGAACGTGCAGCGCTATGGGCATTCGTGGGTCTGGGTGCTGTCCAGTGACGCCTGGGCGGATGCGGCGCGCTGGGCGGCACTGGATGGTAGTGCGCACCCACTGGTGGCGCTGCGGAAAGCGCTCGACCTGCAGCTGCGGCCCTGGCCCGAAGCGGCCATGAACGCGCTGCCGCTTGATGCAGGCGATGCGCGGCTGCTGCAACGCGCGGCCCTGCTGGTGGTCATGCGCGATCTGAACAGTGCCCAGCGCGTGTACGACGACCTGCGCTATCACCAGGCCTATCGGATGTTCATCGGCCTCGATCATGGAACAGCGTGGTCGCCGATGCAGTGCGTTCGGCTGCTGCAGGCCTGCGCGCACCCGTTGCTGCGCGGCTGCATCGACGATGCGCTGACCAGCGTGCCGCAGCATCTGTTCGAGTCTGCATGTGCACCGGCTGCGCGTGTTGCGCCTGCACACGCGCAGCGAATTGCCGGCGGATGTTTATCGTACTGACACATGCACCGCTGACCATGGCGCAGCGGTCTCTTCCAGGATGACGAGGGCGGAACAATGGCAAGGCAGGTTCGTGGTCGCAGGGCTCGGCAGCAGGGTTTCAGCCTGATCGAAATCATGGTGGTGGTGGTGATCATCGGCATCCTCGCCGCATTGATCGTGCCGCGGTTGATGGACCGTCCCGACCAGGCGCGCGTGGTGGCGGCGCGCCAGGACATCGCGGCGCTGATGCAGGCGCTGAAGCTGTTCAAGCTGGACAACGGCCGCTATCCCAGTGCCGAGCAGGGCCTGCAGGCACTGGTGAAGCCGCCGCAGGGCAGCGGTGCGATGCCGATCACGCTCTATCTGGATCGCCTGCCCAATGACCCGTGGGGCCATCCGTACCAGTATCAGATACCAGGTACCCATGGCGACATCGATGTGTTCTCGCTGGGTGCGGACAGCAAGCCCGGTGGCGACGCCGGGAACGCGGATATCGGCTCCTGGCAGCTGTGAGGCGTGCTGATGACAGCCCGGACGCGTTCGGTCCCGTGCGCCCGCCAGCGTGGCATGGCGGTGATTGTCGCCCTGCTGGTGGTGGCATTGGTGGCGGTGATTGCCACCGCACTGCTGACCCGGCAGTCGGCGCAGTTGCGTGCGCTGCGTGGCGACCAGCTGCGCGCACAGGTACGCATGGCCGTGGACGCAACGCTGGAGCGTGCGGCGCAGCAGCTGCGTGAGGATGTAAAGGAGCAGCTGACCACGGTGCGCAGCGGTCGCTGGGCGCACCCATTGGAGCTGCAGGCGCCGTTGCCTGTGCAGCTGCAGCTGGTCGATGCGCAGTCGATGTTCAACCTGCGGAATCTTCTGGCGCATGGAAGGCCGGACCCCGAGTCGCGGCGCGCGTTCATCGCGTTGTGTGCCGGGCAGGGGCTTGGCCAGGGCGCCTGCGCATCCGCCGCGGACCACATCCAGGCGCGCCTGCGCGATGGCGACCTGCAGGCGCAGGCGCCGCTGCCGCGCGAATCGCTGATCGCGCAGGCGCTGCCCGGTGCCGATGCGGTGGCACTGCAGGCGCTGGAGCGGCGCACCGTGGTGCTGCCGGCGCAGACCCTGGTCAACGCCAACACCTGCGACCTGCGCGTTCTGCAGGCGGTGACGCCTGCGGTCGAGCCGGCACGGCTGCAGGCGCTGCTCGGTGAGCGCGACGCTGGCCATTGGCTGCTCAATCGCGGCGACATCGCCAACCGACTCCAACTGAGCAACGAACAGATGGCGGTGCTTCCCTTGGGTATCCATAGCGAGTGGTTCCTGGCAGTCGGCCAGGTGCAGGCTGACGGCAGCGGGGTTGATTTTCGCGCGCTGCTCTGGCGCGAGTACCGCGACGATGGCGTGCGTGTGCAACGCGTGTGGACGAGGATCGGCGCATGAACGTGCAGCTTCGGGTGCGCCTGCCGGCGTTGGAGCGTCTGCGCGCCGACAGCGCGGTGGAGTGGGCGCAGCTGCACAAGGGTGAGGTGCTGGCTCACGGTTGCGACACGCTGGCGGCGCTGGGCCTGCGGCATCCGCAGGCTGCGGTGCATGCCTGCCTCGATCCGAACGACCTAATCCTGCTGGAACTGCAGCTGCCGCCGTTGTCCGGGCGCCGCCTGCAGTCGGCGTTGCAGGGTGAGGTTGAGGCGATGCTGCTGGATGACCTGCAGGAGGTGGCGCTGGCCCACGGTGCGCAGGCGGCGGACGGCACGGTTCCTGTGGCCTGGCTGGGCCAGCAGGCGCTTCTGCAGGCGCAGCAGTTGCTGGCTTCGTGTGCACTGCGGCTGCAGGCACTGTATCCGACGCCGCTGCTGCTGCCTTGGCAGGATGGACATGCCACGCTGCAGGTCAGCGGCGAGCATCTGATGGTACGCAGCGGGCGCGATCGGGGTTTCATTCAATGGTATGGCGGACGTGACGCCTGCGCGGTGATGCAGACGCTGGCCGTGCGCCTGCAACAGGCCGGCGTGCAGGCCGTGCAGTGGATCGACGGTGTGCCGCCGACGTGGCCGGACAGCCTGCCGGCCACCGCCGTCACACATGAACGGCAGGCCTCTGGCCCCTTGCCAGGCTGGTCATTGCCGCTGCCCGGCGCGGGCCAGAAAGCGCCGCGGCTTGCGATCGGGCTGGCTTTGACGGCGATGCTGCTGACCGCGCTCGGTCTGCAGCTGCAGGTCTCGCGGTGGCGAAGTGAGGGCGAGGCTCTGCAACAGGACATGACGCGCAAGTTCAGCGCACGCTTCCCGGAGATCACCGACGTGGTGGACCCGGTGTTGCAGGCAAGGCGAGCATTGGCCGTGCCACTGCCGGCCCCGCCGTTGCCGCCGCTGCAGCGTCAGGTAGCCGGCACGCTGCAGGCGGTTCCGGAGCTGGCGGGACAGGTGCGCAGCCTGCATTACCAACCGGGGCAACTGGAGATGGAGCTGGATGCCGACGCCCGGGCATTGGCCGATGATCCACAGCGGCTTGAGCACTGGCAGCAGGCAGTGCAGGCGCAGGGCCTGCAGCTGGCGCGCGAAGCGGGTGGACGCCTGAGGGTGAGCGGAGCTGGACAGTGACGACCCGTACCTTGCGACTGGGCGGGGAACTGGCGGGCTTGCAGCAGCGCTGGCAGCGCCTGCCGCCGCGCGACCGGCTGATGCTGTGGGTGATGGTGGTGGCGCTGCTGGCGGCGGGTCTGTGGATGTTGTGGCTGGAACCCCTGCTGAAACAGCACGCGCACTGGCAGGCCGAACTGCCCCGGCTGCAGGCGCAGTCCCGCGCACTGGCGCCGCTGCTGCGCGCCCGTGAGCGCCAACAGCAGGCGCAGGGCGAGCACCCGACGCTGGCCAGCCTGCGGGACGGAATCAGATCCGCAGGCCTCGCCGACGGCCTGCATATCGAAGCGCGCGACGGGCGCTGGCACCTGCAGGTGCAGGCGGTGCCCGCCGACGCGCTATGGAACTGGCTGCTGCCGCTGCTGGCCGACCCGGCCATCGAGCTGCAGCAGCTGCAACTGACACGCACAGGGGATGCGAACATGCCGGCGGCACGGATTTCCGGAAACATCGTGATGGTGGCCACTGCGGGTGCCCATCCATGAGGGCGATGCGCAGCCTTGCCTGCAGTACTGCATTGGCCCTGATCGTGGGCATGGCCCACGTGCCGACGCCGGTGGCGGCGCAGGACACCCGCGATGAGCCGGTGCAGCTGAACCTGGTGGATACCGATATCGGTGGTGTGTTGCGCATGGCAGCACGGTTCACCGGCCGCCAGTTCCTGGTCGACCCACGGGTGACCGGCAAGATGACGGTGGTCTCCGATGGCCCGGTCAGCCGTTCCCAGGCCTACCAGCTGCTGCTGGGCGCGCTGCGCATGCGCGGCTTCGCGGTGGTCGAGAACGGCGGCGTCAGCCGGGTGGTGCCGCAGGCCGAGGCCAAGCTGTTGGGAGGGCGCGTCGGCACCGGTGGTGCAGGGGGCGAGGTCGCCACGCGCACCTTCGCGCTGCGCTACGAGAACGCGGCCGCGCTGGTGGCGGTGCTGCGGCCGATGATCAGCCCGGACAATCCGATCACCGCCAACCCGGGCAACAACACCCTGGTGATCACCGACTATGCCGACAACCTGGAGCGCATCGCGCGGGTGATCGCCAGCGTCGATACACCGGCCGGCATGGACACCGATGTGGTGAAGCTGCAGCAGGGCATTGCCGTTGACGTAGCGGAGATGGTCGCGCCGTTGCTGGATGCGCAGGGCGCTGAGCCCAGCCAGAAGGTGGTGGTGATGGCCGACCCGCGCAGCAACAGTGTGCTGCTGCGTTCCAGCAGCCCGGGCCGAACGCGCCTGGCGCGGCAGTTGGTGGAGAAGCTGGACCGTGCCCAGGACGAGTCCGGCAACCTGCATGTGGTCTACCTGCGCAATGCCCAGGCCAATCAGCTCGCGGGTGTGCTGCGCGGCGTGGTGGCCGGGCAGAGCGATGCACCGGCAATGGGCAGCAACGAAGGCATCACACCACTGCCCGGCGACGCCAACCGTCCCACGCCCACGCAGCCGTCGCAACCGCAGCAGGCCAAGACCGGAGGCAATGCGCTGGAATCGCAGCGGCTTGATCCGAGCCGCCGCGATCCGATCGATGCGGGAAGCACCGGTTTCAGCCAGAACGGCATCTCGGTGCAGGCGGACGTGGCCACCAACACGCTGCTGATCTCGGCGCCGGAGCCGGTGTACCGCAACCTGCGACGGGTGATCGACCAGCTCGACCAGCGCCGTGCACAGGTGCTGGTCGAGAGCCTGATCGTGGAGGTCAACCAGACCGATGCGGCCGAGCTGGGCGTGCAGTGGATGCTGGGCAATGGCCGCACCTTCGGCGGCACCCATTTCGGTGGTGTCACCGGCGGCAGCGGCCTGAACACCGCCGCACGCACCACGCTGGACGTGCTGCCGAAGGATGGCCTGAAGATCGGCGTGATCGACGGCACCATCAACCTGCCCGGTGTCGGCCAGATCCTCAACATGAAAGCGCTGGCCAACGCGCTGCAGAGCAAGGGCGGCGCCAACATCCTGTCCACGCCGAACCTGATGACGCTGGATAACGAGGCAGCCAGCATCATGGTCGGCCAGACCGTGCCGTTCGTCAGCGGCCGCTACGTGACCGACGGCGGTGGCGGCAGCAACAACCCGTTCCAGACCATCGTGCGCGAGGACGTCGGCCTGAAGCTGCGGGTGCGCCCGCAGATTTCCGAGGGCGGTACGGTGAAGCTGGACATCTACCAGGAAGTCAGCAGCATCGATGCGCAGAGTGCCAACAGTGCCGCCGGCATCATCACCAACAAGCGAGCGCTGGATACCAGCGTGCTGCTGGACGATGGCCAGATCATGGTCCTGGGTGGCCTGCTGGAGGACAACGTCAGCCACGGTCGTGATGCGGTGCCGGGGCTGGGCAAGCTGCCGTTGCTGGGGGCGCTGTTCCGCAGTGATACGCGCAAGCGCTCCAAGACCAACCTGATGGTGTTCCTGCGCCCGCACGTGGTGCGTGACCCCGCCGCCGGCCAGCGCCTGACCCGCGACCGCTACGACTACATGCGCAACGCGCAGGCCAGCGCGCAGCCGGTACAGAGCTGGGCATTGCCGGCGCTGTCGGCACCACAGCTGCCGCCGCAGGACCTGTCTGTGCTCGGCCAGGGCAATGCGCGCGATGGCCAGGGCCAGCCGTTGCAGAACACCAGCCTGGCAGCGCTGTATCCGGCCGGTGAGGGCGATGCTCAGCTGGTGCAGTTCGCACAGGGGCTGGACCCGGCGCGTGCCAGCCAGGGCGTGGCGCAGGTGCAGGCACTGGGCTTGCAGGCCTATGCTGAAGCGGCGCCGGGCGAGAGTGGGCAGCGCCTGCGCGTGCGATTGCCGCGCGATCCGGCAACGCTGGACCCGGCACTGCAGCAGCTGCGCGGGCTGGGCTACACGCCGGAACTGGTGATCGGGCCGTGAGCGCGCCTGCGCCACTGCCGTATGCCTGGGTGCGCAGCCATGGCGTGATGCTGTCCGAGGCCGGTGGCGAACCGGTGCTGCTTGGCACCGCCGACACCGCGGCGTGGGCCGTGGCCGAGCTGCGCCGCCGGCATGGACCGCTGCCGTTCCATGCGCTGGATGCGGCGACCTGGCAGCAGCGGCTGGGTGAGCAGTACCGTGACGGCGGTGATGCCGCTGCCGTGGTCGGTGCCGCCGAAAGCGAAGTCGATCTGGACCGGCTGATGCAGGACATGCCGGAGGTCACCGATCTGCTGGATGCGCAGGACGATGCGCCGGTGATCCGCATGATCAACGCGCTGCTGGCACAGGCTGCGCGTGATGGGGCCAGCGACCTGCACATCGAACCATTCGAGACCCACTCGGTGGTGCGCTACCGCGTGGACGGCACCCTGCGCGACATGGTGCAGCCACGGCGCGCACTGCATGCGGCGCTGGTATCACGCATCAAGATCATGGCGCACCTGGATATCGCCGAGAAGCGCCTGCCACAGGACGGGCGCATCGCGATCCGCGTGGGCGGGCGGCCGCTGGATATCCGTGTCTCCACGGTGCCGACCGGGCATGGCGAACGCGCCGTGCTGCGCCTGCTGGAGAAGGACGCCGGCCGGCTGCAGCTGCAGCGCCTCGGCATGGCCGATGACACCCTGGCCACGTTCACCGGATTGATCCGGCAGCCGCATGGCATCGTACTGGTCACCGGGCCGACCGGCAGCGGCAAGACCACGTCGCTGTACGCCGCACTGGGCCAGCTCGACAGCAGCACCAGCAACATCCTCACCGTGGAAGACCCGGTGGAGTACGACTTCGCCGGCATCGGCCAGATCCAGGTCAACGCGCGCATCGGCATGAGCTTTGGCACCGCGCTGCGAGCAATTCTGCGTCAGGATCCGGACACGATCATGATTGGTGAGATCCGCGACCTGGAAACCGCGCAGATTGCCGTGCAGTCGTCGCTGACCGGCCACGCCGTGCTCGCCTCGCTGCATACCAACGATGCGATCTCGGCGGTGACCCGCCTGGCCGACATGGGCGTGGAGCCGTTCCTGCTGGCTTCGTCGTTGCGCGGCGTACTGGCGCAGCGGCTGGTGCGCCGGCTGTGCAGGCAGTGCCGGCGTGCCGAGGTGGATGGTGAAGGCCGAACCGTGTGGCGCGCGGTGGGCTGTGCGGCCTGCGCCAACAGCGGCTATCGGGGTCGTACCGGCATCCACGAACTGTTCGTGGTCGATGACCGCGTGCGCGCATTGATCCATGAAGGGCAGGGCGAGCCCGCGCTGCGCGAGGCCGCGCGGCGCGCCGGCATGCGCACGTTGCGGCAGGACGGCCAGCGCTGGGTCGACAGCGGGGTGACCACGCTGGAAGAAATCCTGCGCGTCACCGGCGACGACTGAGACGACGATGGCACTGTTCGATTATCAGGCCGCCAACGCGCAGGGCCGCATCGAGAAAGGCCAGCTGGACGCCGACAGCCCGCGCGGTGCGCGTCAGCTGCTGCGCGGGCGTGGGCTGACGCCTGTGCAGGTCAGTGCGGCGCGCAGTGCCGGCAGTGGCTGGGGTGCTCGGCGGCTGTCCGCCAGCGAGCTGGCCTGGGCTACGCGCCAGCTGGCCAGCCTGCTGGCCGCGAGCCTGCCGCTGGAAGGTGCATTGAGTGCGGTGATCGAACAGGCCGAGCGCCCGCATGTGGCCCAGGCACTCACCGCCGTACGCGCCGACGTGCGTGCCGGCCAGCGCCTGACCGTGGCATTGGCTGCACGGCCACGTGATTTTCCGCCGATCTACCGGGCGCTGGTGGGCGCCGGTGAGGACTCCGGCGATCTGGCACGGGTGATGGAGCGTCTGGCCGACTACATCGAAGAACGCAATGCGCTGCAGGCCAAGGTGCTGACCGCCTTCATCTACCCGGCGGCGATCAGCCTGGTGTCAGTGGCGATCGTGATCTTCCTGCTCAGCTACGTGGTGCCGCAGGTGGTGACCGCGTTCGTGCAGGCGCGGCAGACGCTGCCGATGCTGACCCAGGTGATGCTGGCCGCCAGCGCGTTCGTGCGCAGCTGGGGCGCGTGGGTGGGGCTGGGCATCGCTGCGCTGGTGGTGGTATGGCGGTTGGCCCTGCGCAAGCCCGAGCTGCGCCTGCGCTGGGACGCGATGCTGCTGCGACTGCCGATGGTCGGGCGTTTCGTGCTGGGTGTGAACAGTGCGCGCTTTGCCTCGACGCTGGCGATCCTGCTGGATGCCGGTGTGCCACTGCTGCGTGCGTTGGAGGCGGCGCGGCAGACGCTTGGCAATGCGCTGCTGGCGCGCTGTGCCGATGACGTGTCTGCGCGCGTGCGCGAAGGTGCGGCGCTGGGTGCTGCGCTGAAGGTGCAGAAGGTGTATCCGCCGATACTGGTGCACCTGGTGGCCAGCGGCGAGAAGACCGGCTCGCTGGCGCCACTGCTGGACCGCGCCGCACAGACGATCTCGCGCGAGATCGAACGTCGCGCGATGGCACTGACTGCGCTGCTGGAGCCGACCATGATCCTGGTGATGGGCGGCGTGGTGCTGACGATCGTGCTGGCCGTGCTGATGCCGATCATGGAAATGAACCAGCTGGTGCAGTGATGCGCAACGCGCATCACAGGTAGAGTCGACTGTCAGTCGACTGCTTCTCAGGCGCACTTCGACAGGACCAGCACTTCGCGCGCCGGTCGACCCCACGGTCGCCTCTACCCGGTCGGCGCCTTCGATTCTCCACACAATCCTCCACACCTTTTTTCGATCTTCCACAGGTTTCTTAAGCGGCCTGTCATCGGCACGGACCAGCATAGTCACGTCGTCGCAGAGCGGGCTGGGAGGCCCCTGGCGACAGCAGGCGTGCAATGACCGTTCCTCCCTTGGCGTTTCCCTTCGCAGTAAACCCTTCAGGAGAAGATCATGACCAAGTACAAGACCCTGGCCGCGCTGGTTGCCACCGCGCTGCTCGCTACCGTGGGCGCCGCGTCGGCGCAGACCGTTACCGGCGGCGGTGCATCGCTGCCGGCCGACCTCTATAAGGGCCAGGCTGACAGCATCCTGCCGGCCAACTTCAGCTACGCCGTGACTGGTTCGGGCACCGGCAAGAAGGCGTTCCTGGAGAACAATTCGGCGCTGTTCTCGACCACCGGCACCGTCCATTTCGCTGGCAGCGACTCGGTGCTGAGCGCGACCGAACTGAGCACCTACACCACCAACTACAACCAGTCGACCAATGCCAACCGCTACGGCGCGCTGATCCAGGTGCCGTCGGTGGCCACCTCGGTGACCATCCCGTTCAACAAGCCGGGTTCGGCCGTCAACCTGAGCGTGGCGCAGATCTGCGGCGTGTTCTCGGGCGCGATCAGCGACTGGTCGACCATCGACGCCAACCGCAGCGGTCCGATCCGTGTGGTCTACCGCACCGAGAGCAGCGGCACCAGCGAAATGTTCACCCGCTTCCTGGCTGCCGCCTGCGCCGCCGAGCCGGCTGCGACCTCGAACCTGGTCGGCGGCACGTTCGCCGTGAAGTCGACCTTCGCCGACCTGTACAAGCGCGATGCCAACAACAATCTGCCGGCCTTCCTGGTTGCCGCGCCGGCCACGGGCGGCACCTCGCTGTACAACGCTGTCTATGCGGCGGATGGCCGCATCGGCTACGTCGGCCCGGACGTGATCCCGAGCCTGACCGATGCGACCAAGGTTGCCAAGGTCAAGGGCTTCTCGCCTGACCAGGTGAGCGTGCAGGCCACCCTGGATACCGTCGCTCCGCCGACCGGCACTGCCGCCGAGAACCCCGCCAACTGGGTGCCGGTGTTCGGCAACCCGTCGGCCGGCTATCCGATTGCCGGCTACACCAACCTGGTGATCGGCCAGTGCTACAAGGATTCGGCGGTTGCCACCAGCCTGCGCGGCTTCCTGGCCCGTCACTATCCGGCGACCTACCCGGCGGCCTACGAGGCGTCGATCACCGGCCATGGTTTCATTCCGCTGACCAAGGCCTGGCGTGATGCGATCCGCAACCGCTTCGTGCTGGCCAGCAGCGCGGCCGGCCTGAACAATCCGAGCACCTGCTCGGGCATCGGCCGTCCGCTGTAATCCGCAGCACCGCGTGAACCCTGCTTGACCCGGCGCCGGCCCCTGTGGCCGGCGTCGCCATTTCCGCCGTGCGGCGTGCAACGTCATGGTCCGCTGCACGCTGTCGGCTTCATGTCACGCGAACCGTCTATCAGTGGCAGGGCATGCGTTGCGCGTGTCTCCGATCACCGCCGCCAGTGCGGTCCAGTGCGCGGTCACTCGCATCAGGCGAATGCACGACGTCGGACGCCTCCAGCTGCGGTTGGTGGTCCGGCAACACGGGGCTGCGCTGCAGAGCTCGCGTAGGCACGAATGAGGATGGACGTGTCCTCATGCAGCGGGCTGGGAGATGACAGTAGGCGTGCAGTAACGGTGCCTCCCTTGGCGTTTCCCTTCGCAGTAAACCCTTCAGGAGAAGATCATGACCAAGTACAAGACCCTGGCCGCGCTGGTTGCCACCGTGCTGCTCGCTACCGTGGGCGCCGCCTCGGCGCAGACCGTTACCGGCGGCGGTGCCTCGCTGCCGGCCGACCTCTACAAGGGTTCGGCCGACAGCATCCTGCCGGCGAACTTCAGCTACGCCGTGACCGGATCGGGTACCGGCAAGAAGGCGTTTCTGGAAAACAATTCGGCGCTGTTCTCGACCACCGGCACCGTCCATTTCGCTGGCAGCGATTCGGTGCTGAGCAGCGCCGAGCTGAGTACCTACACCACCAACTTCAACCAGCCGACCAACGCCAACCGCTACGGCGCGCTGATCCAGGTGCCGTCGGTGGCCACCTCGGTCACCATCCCGTTCAACAAGGCCGGTTCGGCGGTGGACCTGAGCGTGGCGCAGATCTGCGGCGTGTTCTCGGGTGCGATCAGCGACTGGTCGACCATCGACACCGACCGCAGTGGCCCGATCCAGGTCGTGTACCGTCCGGAAAGCAGCGGAACCAGTGAGATTCTCACCCGATTCCTTGCCACTAACTGCGCCCGTGAGCGGGCTGAGACCTCGAACCTGGTGGGCGGCACGTTCGCCATCAAGTCGACCTTCGCCGACCTCTACAAGCGCGATGCCAACGGCAGCCTGCCGGGGTTCCTGGTGGCCGCCCCGGCCACCGGGGACACCTCGCTGTACAACGCTGTCTACGCGTTTGAAGGCCGTATCGGCTACGCCGGGCCGGACGTGATCCCGAGCCTGACCGATGCGACCAAGGTCGCAAAGGTCAGAGGCTTCTCGCCGGATCGGGCGCAATGGGAATTCATCCTGACTGTTTTCGATCCTCCGTCCGGCATCGCTGCTCAGAACCCTGCCAACTGGGCTCCCTACATGGGCAATCCTTCAGTCATCTACCCCATCATCGGCTACACGTACCTCTTGATTGGTCAGTGCTACAAGGATCAGACGGTTGCCAATAAGCTGAGGGGTTTCCTGGCTCGCCACTATTCGGCGGCCTACCCGGCCGCCTACGAGGCATCGATCACCGGCCATGGCTTCGCCCCGTTGCCCAAGATGTGGCGCGATGCGATCCGCAACCGTTTCGTGCTGGCCAGCAGCACAGCCGGCCTGAACAATCCGAGCACCTGCTCGGGCATCGGCCGTCCGCTGTAATCCGCAACACCGGTTGAACCCTGTTTGACCCGACGCCGGCCCCCTGGGCCGGCGTCGCCATTTCCGCGACGGTGCCGCCACTGCAGCGTTTCGCTGTCGGCTTCGTGTCACGTGAACCGTCTATCAGGGGCAGGGCATGCGTTGCGCGTGCCTCCCCGATCGTCGCCGCAGCCGCGGCCCACCAGGTTGATGAGGTTCCGATGTCGCACCCGCTCCCGTCCGCTGTTCATCCGGCCGCCCCGATGCGCCGCAATCATCCGATGGCGTGGGCCATCGCGGTCGCACTGGGCAGCATGGTGGCCCCGGCCAGCCAAGCGCAGCAGGCGTTCAGCCCGGGCTGGTTCGCCGACCGCGGCGCGGCCCAGGGCAGTGCGGCACAGAGTGGCCGCATGCCCAACGGCGTGCCGATCCAGTTCCAGTTGCCGGCCCAGCAGCAGGATGCAGCACGGCAGAAGCTGCAGCAGTCGATCGACAATCTCGGCACCGCAGCGCAGGCGATTGCCCTACAGCAGCGACTGCAGGAACAGGCGCGGCAGGCGCGCCGCGAGGCTGGCTTCATCGTTGCCGATGGCCTCGGCAAGGACGGCCTGAGCGTCGACCAGAACCCGCTGACCCGTGGCTGGCTCAACGCGCGCGAGGCGATCCAGTCGCAGGGCAGCGACGGACGGGTGCAGGTCACGGTCGAGCAGACCGCGGACAAGGCGATCCTGAACTGGGAGACCTTCAACATCGGCGGTAACACCACGCTGAACTTCCTGCAGAACCCTGACTGGGCCGTGCTGAACCGGGTCAACGACCCGGCTGCGCGGCCCAGCCAGATCCTGGGGCAGCTCAACGCCAACGGCACGGTGTTCGTGGCCAACCGCAATGGCGTGGTGTTCGGCAACAACAGCCAGGTCAATGTACGCAACCTGCTGGCAGCCGCAGCGCGGATCAGCGATGCGCAGTTCCGCGACAACGGCCTGTACAGCCCCGACGCCAGCAGCAGCGCGCTCAGCGATGCATTCGGCAAGGTGATGGTGGAGCAGGGCGCCCGCATCGCGACCCATGAGCCGACCAGTGCGACGCGCGGCGGTGGCTACGTGCTGCTGGCGGGACACAGCGTGGAGAACGCCGGCCAGATCGAGGCGCGCAAAGGCCAGGTGCAGCTCGCTGCCGGTGACAGTTTCGTGATCCGGCGCGGCGTGGGTACGGCGACCAATACCAGCTCCACCACCCGCGGCAATGAAATCGCGCCGCGCTTCATCGCTGGCAGCACGGCTGGCAACGTGCGCAACGCCGGCCTGCTGCGCGCCCGCGAGGGTGACGTGACCCTGGCCGGGCGCAGCGTCGAGCAGGCCGGTGTGGCCGTGGCCAGCACCACGCTTGCGCAGCGCGGCACCGTGCATCTTCTGGCTTCGGCCAGTGATGCCGGCAGCAGCGTCACGCTTGCCGATGGAGCCACCACGGCGGTGCTGATCGAGGACGATGGCAAGGCCACGGTGCTGGATACCCAGCGCAACAGCCTCATCAAGGAGTCGGCAGAGCAGGACGCGATCCGCGCCGGCGCGCGCTCGGCAACCTTCGACAATCTGTCCCAGCACAATGATCGCCGGGACCAGTCGCGGGTGGAGATCGTTTCGGGTGGCAACATCCATTTCAGTGCGGATTCGCTGACGGTTGCCA
The DNA here is from genome assembly GCF_002138415.1 of Stenotrophomonas maltophilia. NCBI lineage: Bacteria > Pseudomonadati > Pseudomonadota > Gammaproteobacteria > Lysobacterales > Lysobacteraceae > Stenotrophomonas > Stenotrophomonas maltophilia. The sequence goes on along the minus strand of NZ_CP015612.1, from coordinate 2,527,302 downwards.
CGGGCGGCCAGATCATCGCCGATGCGGCGGCCCGCAGCTACGTAGGCGACGCCGCGCGCGTGGACGTGTCCGGCGCAGTGGGCGTACAGGTGTCGATGGAGAGCAACAATGTCCAGGTCAAGGTGCAGGGCAACGAACTGCGCGACGCCCTGGACAACCGCGACAGCGGCAAGCTGACCAGCAGCGAGATCTGGGTCGACCGCCGCAGGCTGGTCCACGTTCCGGCCGGTACCGGGGGCTACGAGGGTGAGCGCTGGTACGCGGCGGGTGGCCTGCTGGAAGTGGGCGGCTACCTCGACAACCAGGGGCACTCGATCGGCGAATGGGCCGCGCAGGGAGGCACCGTCCTGCTGGGCGGCAGGGAAGTGATCACGCATGGCGGCTCACGCATCAACCTTGCCGGCGGCAGCCTGGATGTGCAGAGCGGCGTGATCCGGCAGAGCTGGGTGCGCGGCGTCGATGGCCAGGTCTACCGCCTCGATGATGCGCCGGCGGAGATGCTGTTCGATGGGTTGTACAGCGGCCACGAAGTAAAGCAGGAGCGCTGGGGCATCACCGAGACCTTCCGTGATCCGATCGTATTCGCGGCGCAGCGTGTCGATAACGGGTACACGGTCGGCCGCGACGCAGGACGCCTGATCGTCTCCGCACCGACCGCGGTGCTGGATGGGCAGGTTGAGACTGCCACCTTCCAAGGCGCGCAGCAGAACCGCAGGCCGGATTCCGCGCTGGAGGGTTATGCGCAGGCGCAGACGGCGGCCGCACGCAACGCGCAGCTGTACTTGGGGCGCTACGACGGCCAGGGCCGCAGCGGTGTGTTCGGCTCGGAGGTGCGCCTGGATGACAAGGCTCCGACGAAGGCGGCGTGGTCGCTGCTAGCGCCGGTCAACGAGGAGCGGCGTGACACAGTGTGGCTGGATACCGCAGAGCTGAGTGCCCAGCAGTGGGGACGGATCGACCTGGCGACCGCCGATCGCATCCGCATCGATGGCAGCCTTCGCCTTCAGGCAGGCGGACAGCTCAATCTGACCGGCAGCGAGGTGGAACTGGCAGGCGACATCGGCATTGCCGGCGGCCAGCTGTCGGCGGGCAACCTGCTGGATGTCCAGGGCCGGCCGACGGCGCTGCTGCACGATGGCCGCGCCCGCACCGCCATTGCCGACGGCACGCGGATCGATCTCTCCGGTGAATGGAGCAATGCGTCACTGGCGATGCCGCTCGACGCCAGTGGTGCCTGGACGGATGGCGGTCGCCTGAGCCTGAGCAACAGTCATGACGTGGTCGTGGGCGCCGAGGCAACGGTTGACGTGGAGGCCGGCGCCGCGTTGGACCTGCGCGGCAAGGGCCGCATCGGCAAAGGGGGCAGCGTCAGCCTGCAGGCGAACAGCAGCACGGTTGCGACCGACGGCAGTGGCCGGGTGCAGCTGGGCGAGGGGAGCCGGTTCAGTGGCCGTGGCCAGGGCAGCGGCACGTTCTCGCTGGGCACCGGTGGCCGGGTGCGGGTGGGCAATGCGGATCCGGCGGACCCAGCAGCGCTGCAGGTGGATGCCGGCCTGTTCGGCAGTGGCTTTGCCCAGTACGACATCAATGGCCATCAAGGGCTGGAGGTTGCCGATGGCACGCAGCTGGCAGCGCGCATGCCGGGCCTTCGGATGACCGCAGACGCGCGCGTCGCGACGGACCGGAAGGAGGCACTGGAGAGCTGGCTGGCACCGCTCTACAGTGCCGATCCGATGAGCGGGCTGGTCCGCCAGCGCAGCGGTGCCAGCGTGAGCCTGCGCTCGGATCGCAACAGCGTCGGCGGCGACCTGCGGGTGGGCAAGGCCGCACTGATCGAGGTCGACCCGGGGCAGGCGATCTCCCTGCTCGGCGCCGGCAACATCGATGTGGAAGGCACGCTGCGTGCCCAGGGCGGACGCATCAGCATCGACGATGTGCGCCTGCCGACCACGCTCTATGCCGGGCGGCGGAGCGAGCGGACCTGGCGGTTCGCCGACGGTGCGCTGCTGGATGCCAGTGCGGATGCGGTGTCACTGGCCGACGCCGGTGGCCGCCTGCAGGGACAGGTGCGGGCGGGGGGGCGCATCGAGATCGGCGGCGCGCTCGACTGGGAGAGCTCCGCGTCGGTGGACAACCGTCCGCCTGAAGCCTTCGTCGTGCTCGAGCGTGGCGCGCAGCTGCGGGCAGCGGGCGCCTCGGCGCCGTTGGATGTCGACGGGAAGGGGCGCACCCGGGTAGACAGCGACGGCGGGCAGATCGTGCTGCGTTCGGCCAACGCTCTGTACCTGGACGGCGCAATGGATGCCTCTGCCGGCGGCAGTGGCGCGCATGGCGGCACCCTGGGCGTGGCCTTTGGTGGCAGCGTTCATGCGCGCGGCGCGAGCAAGGAGGTGCTGCGCGCGCGCGGCATTACGCTCAGCCAGCGCAGCCCGGCCGACGCGGTGCTGCCGGACCGGCTGGAGTATGGGCACGCGGCGCTGTCGGTGGAGCAGATCCAGGCCGGTGGCTTCGACACCCTGTCCGTATTCGGTGACGTCCGCGCGGAGGGCGATGTCGACCTGCGCATGGGCCAGAGCCTGCGCATCTACGGACAGGGGCAGTCAAGCCTCGGCATGGCCGTGGCAGCACCGCAGTCCAGCGGCATTTCGCTGAGTGCTCCGCACCTGCTGCTGGCACAGTCGCACTGGCAGTCGCTGCCGGGTGAGAACCTGGTGGTCACCGATACCGTGGCGTCGGCTGCGGAAGGCGACCACGTGCTGTCGGCGAGGGCTGATCTGATCGACATCCGTGATGTCACCTGGCTGCCCGGCTTCAACCAGGTCGTGCTCGACAGCCGCAGCGACGTGCGGCTGCTCAACGCGGTGTCCAACGGCGGATCGATCAGTGCGTTGATGGCGAGCGGGTCGATGGACGTGAGTGCCGCCCGGCTGTACCCCACCTCCGGTGCGACGGGCTATCTGGTCGCGGGTGCGTCTGCGGCGACCGTGGCGACGCCCGGATACTGGTCAGATCCGGATGCGGTGCTTCGCATCCGGGGTACGGGTACGGCGGCGACCACTCCGCCCGAGTCAGCGCTGGGCGCGATGCAGCTGGTGGCAGCCACCGTGCAGCAGGGCGGCAACGTGCAGGCGCCGATGGGGGCGCTGCAGCTGGGCGGCCTGGTCCTGGGCGGCACACGCGCCAGCCGGGTGGAGCTGCTGCCGGGCAGCATCACCTCCACCAGTGGCGCAGGTCTGGCGCTGCCCTACGGCGGTACCGTGGACGGTGTGTCGTGGAGAAGGGGCAGCAGCAGCCTGGAGTCACTGACGCCGGCCGGCATTGCGTCCAAGGGCGTGACCCTTACCGCCAACGACGTGGATGTGCATGCCGGTGCGCTGCTGGACGTGTCAGGTGGCGGCGAACTGACCGGCGCGGCATTCGTCTCAGGCCGCGGTGGCTCCGTCGACGTGCTGCGCACCGCGTTGGCCGATGCCAACCCGCGCTATGCGTTCAGTGCCTCCGGCAACCCGGTGTACGCGATCGTGCCGGGACGTGCCGGCAGCTTCGCACCCAGCAGTGATGATGGCTTCGCTGCTCCAGCGGTGGGCCAGCAGATCACCGTACCCGCCGGCGTTCCCGGCCTGCCTGCGGGCACCTACACATTGCTGCCGGCGAGCTTCGCGCTGCAGCCGGGTGCATTCCGCGTCGAGCTGGGCGCGACGGGGACCTCCGGCGTGCCACAGCCGATCCAGACCGGCACCGGTACCTGGCGCGTGTCCGGCCGGCAGGGATCGGCACTGGGCGGGGTGGCGTCGCCGCTGCTCACCGATATCCTGCTGACGCCGGCGGCGGTGGTACGCCGGCATTCCGGCTACAACGAAACCAGCTACAACAGCTTCGTGCAGGCCACCGCCGACCGTCGTGGCGAGGCGCGCGGCTGGCAGACCATCGATGCGCTGGGCCTGACCCTGGCACTGGGTGAAGGCGCTGGTCGCGAGGGAACCGCGGCCATCGACTTCGCCGGCACGGCGCGTTTCTCCGCGGCCGATGAAAAGGGACGCGGCGGTACCTTGGTCGCCACGCTCGCCAGCCCGGCCGTGGGTTCGCTGGAGGTCGCTGCTGCCGGCAGTCCGTCGCAGGCGCACGATCGCGGCGCGACCTTCACCGACGACGCACTCAATGCGCTGCGGCCGGAACGCATGGTGATCGGCGGACAGTTCAACGAGTCGGCTTCGCTGGTGGCGGTGTCCGGCTCGGTGCGCGATGTGGCGATCCGCTCCGGTGCGACCCTGCAGGCACCGGAGATACTGGTGGCTGCGGCGTCCGGTGACAGCGGCATCCTGGTCGAAGCCGGGGCGACACTCGACACCTTGTCTTTCGCACGCGACAGCGCGTCCGCGCCGACCGTGCCCTATCAGGTCAATGGCGGCCTGCTGGCCGTCTCGAACCAGCGCCTGAACCTGATCACCGGTACGACCGGTGTGGCGGCCGGGCCGGTCGCGATCGACATCGGCGGCTGCCAGACCGACTGCGAAGGCGAGGCACGGCTGGTGTCCGATGGCAGCATCGGGGTGGCCACCGATGGTGTGCTGCAGATGCGCGATTCCGCCCGTTATGGCACGCGCCAGCTTGGCGTGAGCATGGCGGCGCTCAACCTCGGCAGCGCCGAGGCGATCGCGCAGGCGGCGGCCGCAGGGGCGTTGCCAAATGGCATGACCATGAACCAGTCCGTGCTGCAGCAGCTGCTGCGCGGCAATGATGCCACCGGCGCACCGGCGCTGGATACGCTGAGCCTGGTCGCACGGGATTCGGTCAACGTCTTCGGCAGCGTCGACCTGGATGCGCGCGACAGTGCCACCGGCCGCGGTGGCCTGCAGACGCTGGTACTGGGCGCGCAGGCCATCCATGGCTATGGTGCGGCGAGCGACCATGCGCGCATCCTGGTGGACACACTGGTCTGGGACGGTTCGCTGGCGGCGACGCAGGCGCCGGGCAGCGATGCGTCGGTGCCGCCGGCCGATCCGATGGTGGACCGGCTCGGCGCGGGGCAGCTGGACATCGTCACCCGCAACCTGCAGCTGGCGCGCGCCCCGTTCAGCCGTCCCAGCTCCGAGGTGCCTGCCAACCGTCAGGTACTCGGATTCAGTGCGCTGAACCTGAGTGCTTCGGAGCAGCTGTCGTTCTCCGCGCAGGGCACGCTGGACGTGTTCCAGCAGCGCGGCGACTATCTGGCCGACAAGGGCTGGCAGTACAGCGGAGGCAGCCTGGGTATCGATACACCGCTGTTGACCGCCGATCCCGCCGCGCAGCTGCGCGTGCGCACCGGCGGCGACTTCCGCCTGCAGGGGGGCACCGGTAAGGCGGGTGGCGATGCACTGGGCAGTGAGCTGAGCATCGACGCCAACCGGATCACGCTGGACAGCACGATCGCGCTGGCGTCAGGACGGCTGTCTGCGAACGCGCGCGAGGGCATCACGCTTGGCAGCCGGGCGGCGCTGGACCTTGCCGGGCGCAAGGTCTCGCTGTACGACGTGGACAAGTTCAGCTGGGGCGGTGATGTCCTGCTGTCCAGCGACACGGGGGACATCCGCACCGATGCGGCCTCCCGCATCGATGTTTCCGCCCGCAACAACCGCGGCGGGCGCATGACGGTCACCGCAATGGCCGGCCGAGCCGATCTGGCGGGTGATCTGCAGGGCACCGCCAGTGGCCGCTACGATGCCGGTGGCACGCTGGTGCCCTACGACGGTGGTGAACTTGTGGTGCGGGCACGCCAGTTGCAAGACTTCACCGGCCTCAACCAGCGATTGACCGCCGGCGGCGTCGTCGGTGGTCGCAGCTTCCAGATCGGTGAAGGCGATCTGCGGATCGGCGACGAAGTGAAGGCGCGCCGGGTCGACATCAGTGTCGACGCGGGCAGCATGACCGTGGCCGGCCGCATCGACGCCAGCGGCGAGCAGGTCGGCAGCATCCGCCTGTACGCCCGTGATCAGTTGCAGGTGGACGGCACGCTGGACGCGCACGGTACCGGCCTGCGCGTGGACAGCCATGGCAAGATCATCGACAGTCCGAACCGGGCCACCATCACGCTGGGCAGCGCCGAAGGCGCCGTTGGTCTGGGCAGCGCGGCGCACCTGGACATGCGTGCAGGCAGCGACGTTGCCCTCGGTGACGGCCCTGGACAGAACGACGGCATGGCGCGGGGCTCGCTGAAGATCGATGTGCCGCGGCTGGGCAGCAACGACGCGGCGATTGCTGCGGCCAGCGGCCTGCGCATCGATGGCGCGGCCGACATCCAGCTCAATGGTGTCCGTCGCTACGACGATGCGCCCCTGGCCAGCACCGCTGATGTGCGCGGCAACCGCGCGCAGCTGGTCACCCAGCAGTGGCTGGACCAGGTGGTCGATCCGCACAGCGTGGCCTGGATCGATGGCGCGCTGGGCAATCCGGATCTGCAGCAGCGCACCGCCGCGCTGGGCGACGTCCGCCTGCGTCCCGGCGTGCAGGTGGTGGCGCGGCGCAGCGAGGCCAATCCCGAGGGCGACCTGACCATTGCCGGCGACATCGATCTGTCCGGCTACCGCTACGGGCCCGAAGCCAACCGCGCCGATCCATCGCGGCGTGGCTTCGGTGAATCGGCTTCGCTGGTACTGCGCGCCGAAGGCAACATCAACGTCCATGGCAGCATCAACGATGGTTTCGCACCGCCGCCGTCCACGCCGGACGAGGGCGGTTGGCAGTTGTATGAGGCTCGCAATGGCAGCGCCGGGCACACCCCCTTCGGTGGCGACCTGGTGGTGCCGGTGGACGGAGTGAAGCTGCAGCCCGGCACCGAGTTCCAGGCCGGCACCCGCCTGAACTATGACGTGCCGGTCGAATCGGTAACGCTTCCGGTCGGTACCGTGCTGCCCGCGCCGATGGTGATCTCGCAGACCCTGCGCCTGCCTGCGGGCACGGTGCTGGGTGCGGCGGTGACCACCGACTCCGGGCAGACGCTGGCGGCGGGCACGGTGCTGCAGAAGCCGCTGGTGCTGGCGGCCGGTGCGCGCCTAGGGGCCGGCTTCCGCCTGCGCAGCGCCGTACAGATGGCGGCACAGGAGTGGCCCGCCGGCGCGGTGCTGCCGGTTGCGCTGCGCCTGGCACGCGAAGTCGAGCTCAAGGTGGGCGCCTACATCCCATCGTTGACCAAGGTGGAGCTGCCCGGCAACGGGCCGGTGAATCTGCGGCCGGCCGATGCCAACGGCAACCAGGGGCGCAACTGGGCGCTGGCGCCGATGCTGGCCGAGGGCACCACATCTTGGGACCTGACCGTGGTTGCCGGTGCCGATTCCGGGGCGGCCGATCCACGCAGCCGGCGCTGGGGCGCCGAAGGCAGCGTGGTGCTGGCCGACACCCACCAGGGCTCGATTGGTACGGTCAAGACCGAAATCATTTGGGTGGGTGATCGTGCGTTGACCGAGCGGGCATCGCTGGACTGGATCGGCGACACCTCCTATGCGGGCCGTCCGATCGCGGAGCTGGCCGACATGTACGGCTTCACCGAAGATGAGTTCTGTGCGATGTCGGCTGACTACTGCGGCCCGGCCCCCCGCCAGGTGGCCGCGCAGGGCTCGCTGGATTACTGGGGCGATGAGTCCTACGTGGGCACCCCTGCGAAGGACTTCGCGGCGATGTTCGGCATGACCGAAGACGAGTTCTGCAGCACCGCACCCAGCTACTGCGCCGGCGGTGGCACGCAGACCGAAGTGACCACCTACGGCAAGCGCGCGGGCACGCCGGCCTGGAGCGTGCTGCGCACCGGCAAGGGGGACCTGGAACTGCTCGCTGCCGGTGATGTCGTGATGAAGTCCGGCTTCGGTGTGTACACGGCGGGCACTCCCACCACGCTGGGCGAGGGCCGCGACGCTGCCTTCAATTCGCCCCGTGCAGCAGCCCCCAGGAACACCGCACTGCTGGGTCCGAACCTGGTGCCGGGCAGCTATGATGCCGCGTTGGCCGGCTACCAGGCCTGGTATCCCGATCATGGCGGCAACCTGCGCGTCGAAGCCGGGCGAGATATCGTCGGTGACGTCTGGACCGGGCGCGCAGAGTCGGGCACCAGCGAGCGTGACTGGGCGCTGTACTCCAGTGCCGCGGTCGGCAATTGGCTGTGGCGGCAGGGAACCGGCAGCACCACCGGCGTGGAGCCGGTGCCGACCAGCTGGTGGGTGAACTTTGGCGCCTACACCAACGTGTCCGCTGCTGCTGGCGCCTCTCCGCGGATGGTCGGCTTCACCGGCTTCGGTACATTGGGCGGCGGCAACTTGACGCTGGAGGCCGGGCGTGACGCCGGCGTGCGCGATGCGATAGGTGACGCGCTGGACTCGACGATCGCACCGCGCTCGGGTGCGATCATCGCGGCGGTGGGATCGACCGGCCGGGTCAGCGATGGCCAGCTGCACCTGACCGGCGGCGGCGACCTGCAACTGCGTATCGGTGGCGCACTGAATCCGAATCTGCGGGCGACGTTCTCCAGCCTCAATGCCTCCAGGGCGGGACAGAATCTCGACCTCAACGGTATCTTCAGCAATCTGCGAGGCAGCCTGCAGCTGGATGCGGGACGCATCGGCGCAATGGGCGTCACCCTGGAAAGCTACGCGACGCTGGGCCAGCTGCGTGCGGCCGATCTGTTCGCCGCCGACGCCGCTCGCCCGATGGGCGGGCCGGTGCTGGTGCTGGGCGATGCGGTCGCGCAGCTGCAGGCGCGGGGTGACGTCGTGCTCGGCGGCGTCGCCGATGCCGGTCGGGTTCCACCGGCCAACTACAGCGCGGTGGTGCAGGACAACGGCAGCCGCGCTGCGGGCAGCACCTGGTTCTCCCTGTGGACCGACACGACCGCCGTGGACCTGTTCAGTGCCGGTGGCGACCTGGCGCCGGGCCTGGCCGGGCCGGATAACGTGACCGGCAGCAATCTGTGGCCCGAGCAGGTTGCGCTGGCACCGGGGAGCCGGGAGGAGCTGCTGAACTACTGGCTCTATCCTTCGCGCTTCAGCGCCGTTGCTGCGCAGGGCGACGTCAAGCTGGACCGGATCAGCACCACGCCGGGGACGCAGGATGTGATCCTGCTGGCACCATCGGCGACAGGACGGCTGGACGTCCTGGCCGGTGGCGGCATCTTCGCCCAGCGTGGCGCGACCCAGATCGCGCGCTCCGCTAGCGACGCGCGCCTGCCGGGACCCTTCGACCCTGCATTCATGGCCGAGCAGGGGGATTCCAGCGGCAATGTGACCCGCTCGCGTCACAACCTGTCGGTCGACGGCAACATTGCATCGCCGCAGGCGTCGCTTCCGCTGTTTGCGTTCGGTCCGAATACTCCGCTGTCCACCGTGTCTGCGGCCCTGGCGCCGAGCCGCTTCTACGCGGTGCAGGGCGACATCATCGGTCTGGCCACCGGCGCCCAACGCACGCTGACTCCCAACGGGGGGCAGCGCACGCAGCTGAACTGGTTCGAGGCCGCCGGCGCCGTGCAACTGCGGGCAGGCCGGGACATCCTCGGGGTTTCGATGACCGCGCTGAACACCGCGCCCACCGACATCACGGTGGTGGCGGCGGGCCGCGACATCGTGCATCTGAACGCGACCATCGCCGGCCCCGGCAACACCGAGATCAGTGCCGGCCGCCAGCTGCGCCAGGAGGATGCGGGCAGCATCGTCAGCCTCGGTGGCATCGTGCAGGGCGATACCCGTCCCGGCGCCAGCATCGCGCTGACGGCCGGCAACCAGCAGATCGATTTCGCGGCCCTGCGTGCCCGCTATCTGGACCCAGTCAACCTTGCCGATCCCGCGCAATCGCTCGCGTCGCAGCCGGGCAAGGCAGTCAAGGTCTACAACCAGGAGCTGAAGCAGTGGCTGCAGCAGCGCTTCGGCGTGGCTGCCGACGGCGACGGGGCGCTGGCTGCATTCGACGCACTGCCGCAGGAACAGCAGCGCATCTTCCTGCGTCAGGTGTACTACGCCGAACTGCGCGAAGGTGGCCGCGAGTACACCGATGCAGAAGGGCCCCGCTTCGGCTCCTACCTGCGCGGGCGCGAAGCCATCGCCACGCTGATGCCGGACAGGAATGCGGCCGGTGCGACGATCGACCGTACCGGCGATATCGTGATGTACGGCGGTTCCGGCGTGCGCACCGAGGCGGGCGGCAACGTCGAACTGATGGCACCGGGCGGACAGATCGTGGTCGGCGTACAGGGCGTGGTGCCGCCTGCCAGCGCCGGCCTCGTCACCCAGGGGCAGGGCGATATCCGCCTGTTCAGCCAGGACAGCGTGCTGCTGGGCCTGTCGCGGGTGATGACCACGTTCGGCGGCGACATCCTGGCCTGGTCGGAGCAGGGTGACATCAATGCCGGTCGCGGTTCGCAGACGACGCTGCTGTACACGCCACCGCGTCGCCTCTATGACGGCTGGGGCAATGTGATCCTGTCGCCGCAGGCTCCCGCCAGTGGCGCAGGCATTGCGACCTTGAACCCCATCGCCGAAGTGCCGCCGGGCGACGTCGACCTGATCGCGCCGCTGGGCACCATCGATGCGGGTGAGGCCGGTATCCGCGTCTCGGGCAACATCAATCTGGCGGCGCTGCAGGTGCTCAACGCCGCCAACATCCAGGTACAGGGCGAGAGCAAGGGCCTGCCGGTGCTGGCGACGGTGAACGTCAATGCGCTGGCCTCGGCCAGTGCGGCAGCGAACAGTGCCAGCCAGGCCGCACAGGATGTGATGCGCAAGAGCCAGGACGATGCACGGCGCAACCAGCCATCGGTGATCAGCGTGCAGATCCTCGGTTTCGGCAGCGGCACCAGCAGCATTGCGCCGCCGGCACGCGGCACTACTGCCGACAGTGGCTACGACGCCAACAGCGCGTTCCAGTTCCCGCAGGCAAGCCGTGACGAGGGAACGCAGCGCCGCTAGGCATCGCACGCCCCGGTAGGTGCCGACCTTGGTCGGCACACAATGCTGCCGGACGTGGCTGGTAGTAGATCCACGCCATGCGTGGATGGGACTGACCAGAAAGAATGGACAGCATCGGGCCAGCCGCCAGGGAATGGTGGCGGCCCCAGCCAGGACGGCACGGAGGGCAGGGAGCGGCCATCAGCGGTGAGGACCACCGACACAGCGCCGCCGGGTGCAGGAGAGCACCCGGCGGCAGGAGGGCAGTAGATCCACGCCATGCCTAGAGCAGTCTCTGCAGTAGATCCACGCCATGCGTGGATGGCGGGGCTGGCCCACTGCCGACCAACGGTCGGCACCCACCAGAGCAGGCTCTGCAGTAGATCCACGCCATGCGTGGATGCGGTGCCACGAACCAATTCTAAAGCTCCAGCACCCGCCGGTAGTTCAGCGGCCCACGCCCATCGCGCAGGCCCAGCCGCAGCTCCAGCCCGCTGGCCGGCAACACCTCGCCCTCGCTCGGCAGCACCGCCCAACCCGCACCGGGCTGCCAGGCCCGCACCTCGAACCGCTGCACATCGCTCGCCACCGCGATGCCCTTCGACTGTTCCGGTGCCGGTAACGGGTACCGGTCTGTAGCCGCGCCACTGGCCCGCCACAGCGTGTTGCCCTGCCGCCACCAGCGCACCCGCTGCCAGCGCAGCCCGTCGCTGCCGACGCTACGGGTGATCTCCAGCGCGAAGCTTCCATCCGGGTGCCGTTCGCTTACCAGCGAAGGTGGCAGCAGTCGTTGCGGCTGGTCGGTCGGGCGGACGGCGCCATTCATCAGCGCGTCGTCTGCGCGCATTTCGATATCACGCTGGAACTGCTGCAGCACGCGCAGCGCCGTCGTGGTCTCGGCATCGGCCTGGCGCAGGCGTTGGTCGCTGCTGGCCACGCTGTCCAGTGCACGCCAGCAGATCAGCGCCAGTACACCCATGATGGTGATCGCAATCATCACCTCGATGAGAGTGAAGCCGCGCACGGCGTGATTCATTGCGCCACCGTCCACGGCAACTGCATTCGCGCCAGAGACTGCCGAGGAGCATCCTCGGCCACCACGCTCAGCTCCAACTGCGGCTGGCCGTCGCTGCCCGTGCCAAGATGCTGCAGCACCAGGAAGCTGCCGCGTCCCTGCACGCAGCGGTACCGCGTATCCTGCGGTGCCAGTCCGCTCAGGCGCAGCTCCTGCCAGCGGTCCTGCGCGCACATCAGGGCCAGGCGGCGATCGCGCAGCCTCGATTGATCGTCGGTTGCCACTGCCACCGAACGCATCACCGCCGCCAGCGCAATCGAAACGATCGCCAGCGCGATCAGTACTTCGATCAGGGTGAATCCGCGCACGTTCCGCTTCACTGCACGACCTGCAACTGTCCGCTGCCATCATCACGAAGACGCAGTGTGCGGCCATCCAGCGACAACCCAAGCTCCCAGGCGATACCGATCCACTCCGGGCTCAGCTCAATGGGGGTGGCGGGCTGTACTGCGATACCCGTTGCCTGCCACTTCTGCGGACGCAGCAGATCATCGCGTTCAACCGTCACCCAGCGGCTGCCTTCGCGGCGACTGAAGCGATAGCCGTCGGCGTCGGCCTGCCAACGCAGGGTGCGGCCATCGATGCGGGCCTCATCGCGCGCCACCTGCAGGCGCTGCGCCAACCGTTCGGCTTCCTGCCGCAGCTGGCGCGCGGGGTCGAGCAGGCTGCCCAGGCCCAGGCCGATGCCTGCCGTGCAGATGCCGATGATCACCAGCACCACCATCAGCTCCAGCAGGGTGAAACCACGCGGCACGTGCTGCATCGACGTTGCCTCCTGTCCGGGTCGATACCTGCCAGCGTAGGCCGGCATGATGAAACAAAAGCGTCAGCCACAGCTGCTAGCGTAGGCTGACACGAACGTGGCGGTGGTGCGGAACATGGATGGCAGGCGCTGGGATCGCAATCGCATGCTGACCCTGCTGGCGGCGACGCTGCTGCTGGCCGTGGTGACCTATTGGGGTGTCACTCTGTCTGCGGTGGCGCCAGCGGCCGCGGCCAGCGAGGCGAAAGCCGAGGCACCGGTACGGCCGATGTTCGATGCAGTGGCCAGCCTGCCGCTGGTGCGCCTGCTGTCGCCCGGTGCGGTGCGGACCGAGGTGGTGGTGCTGGGCGTGATGGCCGGTGACCATGCGCCATTGGCCCTGCTCGAGGTGGATGGACGCCCGGCGGAAGCGTATTCGCCCGGCCAACGACTCGGACCCTGCACGGTGCTGGCCAGCATCAGTGCCAGCGCGGTGGAACTGAACCAGGCCGGGCAATCGCGCAGCTTGCCGGTGCCTGAGCTGCCGCCAGTGCCGACCGATGGCATCGTGCCGGCCAGTTCCCTGTAAAGCCGAGCCCACGCTCGGCTGCTTTTCGCGTGCCGTCCGCAATGCAGGCAGGCGCAGCCGAGCGTGGGCTCGGCTCTACAGATGCGCAGGTTCAGCGCGCCGGACGCTGCGGCACCACCGAACGACCAAAGGCATCGCCCATGCGCTGTCGCGTGCCTTCCAGGTTGTACTGCATCAGCTGGTTGCCGGGCTGCCGCATCAGGCGTTCTGCTTCGGGCAGCGCCGGTGACTTCGGCGCCTTCGATGCCGGCGCCAGTTTCCGTTGCAGGCACTCCCAGGCCGGAATGCGCTCGCCATTGACCTGCACTTCGATGCAGGGCGCAGCATCTTCCTGCTTCTTCGCCTCGTCGGCGCGAGCCGATGGCAGCGCCAGCAGCAGGGCAAGGACGAGGGCAGGGCGGAGGCCCGCCTTCAACAAGTCACTCATCTCGAATCTCCTGCGAATACCGACGTTCTGCGATGAAGACGTATGGCGTGCGCAGTGTCCGCCTGCGCGCGTTGGCGGACCGTCAAAAGATGACAGTGCTGTCACAAAACTATTGGCGGTTTTGACGCGACGTGCACGTCCTGTTGGTAGACCCACGCGCCGCTCCCTGGCCACTCCCTTCGATACGACGCGATGCCTTCGATGACTCCTGTTCCGTGCCGAGCCGTCCGCCTTCCGCTGCGCCTGCATCCACTGGTGCTGGCCCTGGCCGCGATGCCGCTGCCATTGTTCGCGCAGGAGGCGGCGCCTGCGCCCAGCGTGAACATCAATGAATACATCGTGCGCGGCAACACCGTGCTCGATCCCCGGGACATTGAACGCGCGGTGGAACCCTTCCTCGGCCCAGGCAAGACCCTGGCCGATGTCGAGAAGGCACGCGATGCTGTCAATGCGCTGTACCAGCAGGCTGGCTACCAGTCGGTTTACGTCGAGCTTCCCGAGCAGCAGGTCAGTGGGGGCGTGGTACTGCTGAAGGTACAGCAGACACCGATCGGCCAGCTGCGGGTCGTGGGAACGAAACACGAATCGCCCGAGCGCATCCGCGAACGCGTGCCGGCGCTGGCGGAAGGCAAGGTGCCGGACTTCGACCAGGCCCAGAAAGAACTGACCGCGCTGAATGAGGGCGGGCGCCGCCAGGTGCTGCCGCTGGTGCGCGAAGGCCAGGTGCCGGGCACGATGGATGTGGACCTGCAGGTCGAAGAAAAGTCGCCGTGGCGTGCCAGCGCGTCACTCAACAACGACCACAGCGCCGACACCGAGAAGCTGCGCCTGAGTGCATCGCTGGCCTACGACAACCTGTGGAAGCGCGGGCACAGCGCCAACATCGGCGTGTACCTGGCGCCGGAAGATACAAAGCAGGCCAAGGTGTTCTCGGCCTCGTACATGATGCCGTTCGAAGGCACGCCGTGGAGCCTGGAAGCGTCCGGCTACACGTCCGACAGCCGCGTGTTGAATGCCGGCGGGCAGGTCGGTACCGGCACCGGTACCAATGTGATCGGGAACGGCCATTCGATCGGCCTCAAGCTCAACTACCGCCTTGCCGGCAGCAGCCAGTGGTGGCGCCAGCTCAGCCTCGGTGTGGATTTCAAGGACACCGAGGAAGACACGCAGATGGGCAAGGACAGCCTGAAGACGCCGCTGAAGTACGCGCCGATCACCCTGGCGTTTGTCGGTGTGCGCCAGGGCGAGCATGATCAGTTGAGCATCAACACCCAGCTGGTGGCCGGTACCCGTCGGCTGTTCGGCTATGGCAGCAATGCCATCGGCTTCGGGCAGAAGCGCTACTGGGCGGACCCCAGTTTCGTCGCGTTCAAGGCCGATGTGGCCAACACCCACACTTTCGGCAGCGACTGGCAGTGGTATGCACGCGGCTCCTTGCAGGTGACCGATGCGCCGCTGGTGTCGGCCGAGCAGTTCGCCGCCGGTGGCATGTACACCGTGCGTGGCTATCTCTCGGCCGAGGCGATCGGCGATTACGGCGGCCTGGCCAGCCTGGAATGGCGCACCCCGGCATGGTCGTTGTGGAGCGGTACCGACCTGCGCGTCTACAGCTTTGCCGACGCGGCCTACCTGCGCCTGCGCCAGCCGCTGCCCGATCAGCGTGGCAAGTACAACCTGGCTTCGGTCGGCCTGGGTGCGCAGCTGCGCCTGGGCGAACACCTGCAACTGCGCCTGGACTATGCCTGGCCCTATGCCGATGGCCCGGTTACGCGCAAGGACGACCCGCGCCTGCATTTCAACATCAGCACCAGTTACTGACCCTTCCCTTGAACATGCGTTCTCCGGAGACCCTTCGCATGGACCGTTTGCTTTCCCGAGTGTTGTTGCTGCTGGCCGCGCTGGTTGCGCTGCCGGCCGCCGCGGCCGATGCCAATTGGTGGCAGGCCGAATGGAAGTACCGCAAGCCGATCACCGTCGACGCCGGCCCGCAGGGCGCGGGCCTGGCCGGTGACCCGGGCCGCACGCCGCTGCTGCTGCGCCTGCATACCGGCAACTTCGGTTTCGACGGTACCCAGGATGCGGGCAACGACCTGCGTTTCGTCTCGGGCGATGGCCGCACCGTGCTGGCCCACCAGATCGAACAGTTCGATCCCAAGCTGGGTCTGGCCCTGGTCTGGGTGGACGTGCCGGCGGTCAGCGCCGCGGCGCCGCAGACGATCTGGATGTACTACGGCAACGAGAAGGCCCCGGCCAGCGGCAACGGCCAGCAGGTATTCGACCCGGACTACACGCTGGTCTACCACTTCGCCGAAGCCAATGCGCCGGCACGCGACACCACCGCCTACGGCAACAATGCCGGTGCTGTGGTGCCGCCGTCCGAAGGTTCGGTGATCGGCCGTGGCGTGCAGCTGGGCGCAGGCCCGCTGCCGCTGCCCGCCAGCGCCTCGCTGGCACAGGAAGCGGGTACGCCGTTGACCATCTCGGCCTGGATCAAGCCGGGCAGCAACAATGCGGCGCAGGCGATCTACGCCCGTCGCGATGGCGCCTCCGAGCTGGTGGTCGGTATCGAGAACCGCGTGCCGTTCGTGCAGCTCAATAGCCAGCGCAGCACGCCGGCACAGCCGATTCCGGAAGGGCAGTGGGCGCACGTGGCACTGACCGCAGAGAAGGGCGCGCTGCAGCTGTACCTCAATGGTCGCGTAGTTGCCCAGCTGAGCGGCGAGCTGCCGGCGCTGGCCACCGCGCCGGTGGTGGGCGCCGATGCGCCGGGCGCGGCGCAGCCGCTGGCCAACTTCGAAGGAGCGCTGGATGAGCTGCGCATCTCGCGGGTTGCGCGCCCGGCGGCGCTGCTTCTGGCCGACGCCACCGCGCAGGGCGCCGATTCGCGCCTGATCAGCTACGGTGCCGACGAGCAGTCGGCCGGCCAGAGCCACTTCGCCTTCATCCTCAAGGCGATGCCGTTCGACGCCTGGGTGGTGGTCGCCATCCTCGGCCTGATGATGCTGCTGTCGTGGGCGATCATGATTGCCAAGAGCCGCCACTTCGGCCGTACCAGCAAGGCCAATGCGGTGTTCACCGAGAGCTTCGGCAAGCTGTCCGGCGTGCCGCTGCGCACCTTGTCCGACATGGACCGCCAGGGCAAGGCACCGACCGCGATGCATGACGGTTCGCTGTGGCGCATCTATCAGGTAGCCATTGATGAAATGCAGCAGCGCCACCAGCGCGACGGCAACAGTGGTTATCTCAGTGGTGCCACCATTGCGGCGATCCGTGCCTCGATGGATGCGGTGATGGTGCGCGAGCAGGAAGCGATGGCGCGGCGCATGAACTGGCTGTCGACCACCATCGAGGGCGCGCCGTACGTTGGCCTGTTCGGCACCGTGATCGGCATCATGCTGGTGTTCGTGGTGGCGGCGATGGCCGGCGCGGTGGACATCAATTCGGTGGCACCGGGCATGGCCGCGGCGCTGCTGTGTACCGCAGCCGGCCTCGGCGTCGCGATTCCGGCGCTGTTCGGCTACAACTACCTGGGTGCACGTGCCGAGGCGATCGGCGCCGACATGGCGGTGTTCATCGACGAGTTCGCCGCGCGCCTGGCCGAAGAGCAGGACGGGCGCGGCCCGGCCGCGGTCCAGGGCTGAGGGGCGCGCCATGGGCCAGAAGGCGAAGTTCGGCATCAAGAAGCGCGAGAAGGGCATCAACGTAACGCCCTTCGTCGACGTTCTGCTGGTGGTGCTGGTGATCTTCATCCTGACCAGCAACGCCTCCATCCCCGGCATCGAGGTCAACCTGCCGAAGGCCAGCAACAGCGTGGCACTGGAGAAGCCGAAGACCAAGGCGATCACCATCGACCCCAGTGGTCAGGTGTTCCTGGATGCCTATCCGGTGACGATGGCCGAGCTGGAAGATCGCCTGCGCACCGAGCGCGCGACCACCCCGGATTTCCCGGTGATCGTGCGCGGTGACGCGCAGGTGCAGTACGCCCGTGTGGTCGAGGTGCTGGACCTGCTGCGGCGGCTGGAGCTGGCCCAGGTTGGCCTGGTCACCGGCAAGGCGCAGGGCTGAGGCATGACGGCCCATCAACCCCCTCGGCCGGAGCCGGGCATGCGCGGTCGCCAGTTGCTGGTGACCGTCGCGCTGGTGCTTGCCGCTTTGCTGGTGCTCGGCATCGCCGTGTGGTGGATGCTGTTCAAGGACACCGCCAGCACCCGCAGGCCGGTGGTGCAGCCGCCGATGCTGGCATTGCCGCCACCCCCTCCGCCGCCGCCACCGCCGCCGGAAAAACCACCGGAGCCGGAGACACCGCCGGAAGAGGCGATGCCCGAACCGGAGCCGCTGGATCAGCCGACGCCGGCCGAAGAGCCGACGCCGACGCCGGATAACAGCGATCCGGTGACGATGAATGCCGACGCGCAGGCCGGTGGTGACAACTTCGGTATCCAGTCCGGCAGTGGTGGCGGTTCGTCCGGCGTTGGCCGTGGTGGCGCCGGCAACGCTACCTACGGCCGCTACCTGGGCTACCTGATGCAGCAGGCGATCTCGCGCGACGACAAGGTCAAGCGCCTGGCGTTCCAGCTGCAGGTGAATGTGTGGCTCGCCAACGACGGCCGCCTGGAGAAGGTCGAGCTGGTACGCGGCAGTGGCAACGAGGAGGCCGACGCGGCCGTGCTCGATGCCCTGCGTCGCATCGGCAAGGTTGACCAGGCACCGCCGCCGTCACTCGATTTCCCCGCCCGCGTCCTGATCCAGGGCCGCCGGCCCGGGGCCTGACTCCGACTTCCGTGATTTCCCTTCTTTCGATGAGAACCGTGATGAACGACCACGTCCGCGCACGAACCGACTCCCGCCGCCCGCGGCCGGCCCGACGGGCGCTGCTGTGCTGCGCCGTGCTGCTCAGCCTGGCCGCCCCGGCCGGTGCGATGGCGGCCGAAACCACCATGGTCAAGCTGATCAAGGGCCTGATCGCCAGCGGCGCGCTGAAGCCCGAAGACGGCCAGGCATTGCTGGTGCAGGCTGAGGCTGAAGCAGCGGCCGCCCAGCGCGGTGCAGCCACCGCACCTTCGGCCGCCAGCGGTGGCGTGGCCCTGGAGGCTGGCGACGTGCGCGTGCCCTACGTGCCGCAGAGCGTGCGCGACGGTATCCGTGACGAAGTGCGCCAGGACGTGATGGCGCAGGCCAAGTCCGAAGGCTGGGCGGCACCGAACGAAGTGGCCGAATGGACCAAGCGCATCAAGGTCACCGGTGACATGCGCGTGCGCAGCGAGTCGCGCTTCTTCTCCGAACGCAACAGCGACATCGTGAGCAACTGGTCGTCGATCAATTCCGGCAACGGCTTCGACACCAACACCAACACCAACCTGCAGCTGCCGCCACTGCTGAACACCCGCCAGGACCGCCGCAACCTGTGGCGCATCCGCGCGCGCCTGGGCATCGAGGCCACCATTGGCCAGCACACCACGGCCGGCGTGCGCCTGGCCAGCGGCAGCAGCAATGGCCCGGTGTCGACCACCGAGCAGCTGGGCGGCGGCCTGAGCAAGAAGGACGTGTGGCTGGACCAGGCCTGGCTGGCCTACAGCCCGGCGGACTGGGTGACGGTGCGTGGCGGCCGCTTCGGCAATCCGTTCTGGACCAGCGACACGCTGTTCTCCAACGATCTCAATTTCGATGGTCTGGCCGCGAACCTGAAGTATGACTTCGATGGTGGCGACCTCGACCTGTTCGGCAACCTCGCGGTGGTACCGCTGGAGTACACCTCCGACAGCTCGCCGAGCCAGAGCAAGGTCAAGACTCCGAACGAGAACAAGTGGCTGTCCGGTGCCCAGGTGGGCGTGAACTGGCGCTTCAACGATGACAACGCGCTGCGTGCTGCGCTGGGCTACTACGACTTCAAGAACATCAGCGGTCGCCTGTCCTCAACGTGCTCGCTGTACTCGGGTGCGGTGGGCTGCGACACTGACTGGTCGCGCCCGGCGTTCATGCAGAAGGGCAACACCCTGATGCTGATCCGCAACATCGCGCGCAATCCGGTGGATCCGGCCGGTACGCCGACCCCGCAGTATGTCGGCCTGGCCTCGGCGTTCCGCCTGGCCACGCTGAACCTGCGCTGGGATACACAGCTGGCCCAGGGCATCGGTCTGCGCCTGGATGGCGACTACATCCGCAACATGGCCTACGACAAGCAGGCCATGTTCAGTCGTGCCCAGAACGGCATCGTCAACAACTACGGCGCCGGCGATACTGTCGGCATCGATACCTTCCGCAGCGGCGACACCGCCTGGATGCTGCAGGCCACCTTCGGTGCTACCGAGCTGAAGGAGAAGGGCCAGTGGCAGGCACTGCTGGGCTACAAGCACATTGAGGCCGACGCGCTGCCCGACGCCTACAACGATCCGAACTTCCACCTGGGCGGCACCAACGCCCGCGGTTACTACGTGGGCGGTGCCTACGCGCTGGACGCGCGCAGCTGGATCAGCGGCAAGTGGATGGCGGCCAAGGAAGTGTCCGGTGCGCCGCTGTCGATCGACGTGTTCCAGCTGGAGTTCAACACCGGCTTCTGAGTGGCGACGTGATGCGGATCACGTAGTGCGTGGCGGGGGCGCAGCGATGCGCCCGTCTAAGGAAAGGAGACCACGCGTTGTTCAAAAGGAGGAGTGGATGAGCCGTCGCAAGCTGTTCGAAAGTCCCGAACCGTCCAGCCAGATGCTGGGTGTTGGACCGGCCTATGTTTCAGTGGAGGGCCTGCGCCAGCACCTGGCCGAGTTCCTGCTGTATGCGGGCCGGCCGGTGGTGATCATGCGCGGGCGCAGCGAAGTGGGCTATTTCCTGCCGGCGCGCTGCTGGCGCCAGCGTGACGATGATCCGCTGGCGGCGGCTGCCGCCGACCAGCTGCTGGATGCGGCCGGTTTCCAGGCCGAGGACATCCAGCAGGTGGAGCAGGAATTCAACGCGATGCGCCAGCGCACCGTGCTGCATTCACGGCGCTGAAGTAGATCCACGCCGTGCGTGGATGGGGTTACGCTGCGCCCCCGCGCTCACTGGTGATGCGTGCACCTTCGCGCATCACCAGGGTCACCGGGGTCTTTTCCACCACCTCCAGCAACCGCTGCCATTGCACATCGCTCAGCTCGCCGCTGGCATGCAGCACCCGGTGCACGTGGAAGCGTCCATCCTCATCACGTTCCGAGCGCAGCTCGGCATGGAACTCGCCCAGTTCCCAGCCCTTGCGTTGCGCATACATGCGCAGGGTGATGGCGGTGCACGCCGCCAGCGAGGCCAGGTACAGATCGAACGGAGCGAAACCCTTGCCCTGGCCACCCAGGGAGGCGGGCTCGTCCGCATCCACATCAAAGCTGCCATTGCTGATGTGGTGCAGGTAGTTGTCGGCGGTTGAAACAATGCGTGCGTAGGCCATCACGTTCTCCATCTGTCTGTAGCGTCGAGCCATGCTCGACTGCTCCCAACGGCGGCGCCAGCCAGGGCCAGCGCCGCCACCCAATCACTCGGTACGATCGTACGAGAACTGGATACCCGCCGTACCACCGGTTTCAATGAAGAGGTTCATGAAGGCCGGCACCGTTTCCGAGCGGGCCCAGTCGCGCTGCAGCTCGCAGAACAGCTGCGGCACGCTGATCAGCTGGCCCCCGGCCTGTTCGATGCGGCGCAGCGCGGCATCGTGCGCGGCCAGCGAAGTGCCGCCGACGGCGTCGACCACCACGTACACCTCATAGCCTTCCTTCAACGCATCCAGGGCCGGGAAAGTCAGGCACGCCTCGGTCCACAGCGCGGTCATGATCAGCTTGCGGCGGCCGGTGGCTTCCACCGCCTTGCGGAACTCGATGTCCTCCCAGGAATTGATGGTGGTGCGGTCGTAGGTGGGGTAGTCACCCAGCACCTTGCGCAGCTGCGGAATCGGCGGCTTGTTCAGGCCGGTCTTGACGTTCACCGTCGAATGCACGATCGGCAAGCCATAGGCCACGGCGGCTTTGGCGGTGCCGACGATGTTGTTCACCAGCAGCTGGCGGTCCATCGAGGCGATCGAGTTCACCTGCACCGGCTGGTAGTCGATGATGATGAAGGCGGAATTCTGGGGGGTCAGCAGATGATCGCTGCCGGGTCGCGGATCGGTTCACTGGACATGATGGGTCTCCGGTTGGGAGGAGTGCCGGCAGCGGGCCGGCACCCCGGGGGCAGCTCAGCTGCGCTGCGAATCCAGCTGCTCCTGGTTCTTCTGCACATCCTGCGCCTTCAGGTAGCTTTCGATCAGCAGCTGGTAGTTCGGGAAGATCTTCGTGTAGACCTCGGCCCACTGCTGGGCATCTTCGCGGTTCCAGGTGCGCTGGATCTCCGAGGCTACCGCGGCGGTGTCCATCGGCACCACGCCGGCCTGCACCACGCGGGCCAGGGTGATTTCCTCGGCCATCTTCGAGTAGGTGCCGGACGCGTCGATGACCGCGAACACCTGGTACCCATCGGCGACGGCGGCGATCGACGGGAAGGCCATGCACACGCTGGTGATGGTGCCGGCAATGATCAGCTGCTTACGGCCGGTGGCCTTCACCGCAGCAACGAATTCCGGATTGTCCCAGGCGTTGATCTCACCCTTGCGCGCCACGTACTGGGCATGCGGGGCCGCGTCGTGGATCTCCGGAATCAGCGGGCCGTTCGGGCCTTGCGGGACAGAGGCGGTGGTGATCACCGGCATCTTTGCCAGCGTGGCCATCTTCGCCAGCGCAATGGCGTGGGCGCGCACGCTGGTGAACGGCATGTCACCGATGGTCTGGAACAGGCCGCTCTGATGGTCGATCAGCAGCATCGCGGCGTTGTCCGGATCGATCACCGGGCGGGCACCGTTGAAGTTGGCGGGGTTACTCATGGTCAGTCTCCTGGAGAAGGTGGGCGATGGCCCGTTGGCGCGGCGGGTGATCGCCCGCCGCGCGGAAGCGCTCAGTGCGCGATCTGGCCGAAGCGGCCGCTGTTGAAATCGTTGACCGCCTGGCTGATCTCGGCCTGGCTGTTCATCACGAACGGGCCGTAGCCCACCACCGGCTCGTCGATCGGCTCGCCGCTGAGCAGCAGCACGGTGGCGTCGCTGTCGGCGTCGACGAACACGTCCTCGCCGCTGCGGTCGAAGGTGACCAGCTGCGCCTCGCCGACCGGCTGGCCGCCGTTGATCCGGACCGTGCCCTTCAGCACCACCAGCGCCAGCGTGCGGCCCTCGGCCACCGGCAGTTCGGCGTGGTGGCCCTGCTGCAGGCGGATGTCCCAGACATCCATCGGCGTGTGGGTACGCGCCGGGCCGGCGTGGCCGTCGAAGCTGCCAGCGATGACGCGGACGCGGCCGGCGCCATCGGGCAGCTCCACCGAAGGGATATGCGCATCGAGCAGCGTCTGGTAGCCCGGTGCGCCCATCTTGTCGCGCGCCGGCAGGTTCACCCACAGCTGGACCATGTCCAGGGTGCCGCCGCGCTTGCTGAATTCCGGTGTGTGGAACTCTTCGTGGAGGATGCCCGATGCGGCGGTCATCCACTGCACGTCACCCGGGCCGATGGTGCCGCCGGCTCCAGTCGAGTCGCGGTGGGCGACCTCGCCCTCATAGACGATGGTGACGGTCTCGAAACCGCGGTGCGGATGCTGGCCGACGCCACGCGGCGTATCGCTGGGCGCGAAGGTGTACGGGCCGGCGTAGTCCAGCAGCAGGAACGGGCTCAGGTGCTGGCCGTGGGTGTTGTAGGAAAACATCGAACGGGCGGGGAATCCGTCGCCCACCCAGTGCGGGCGGGGGGCGCTGTAGGTACCGGTGACACGCTTCATGGCGATCTCCTGGCCGGGGCTGCCGGCCGCTGTTCTTCGTTGCGGGAGACGATATCGCCGCGACAATAGGGTCGGTAGACGCCAATATTTGCCGTCATAGTCCTATCTGGTGAACAATGGGTGCGCGCCTTGCGTCACAGGAGATCGCCCCGTGTTCATTGCTGATATCCGCCGCTGCGACCTCAACGACCTGTTCTACTTCGCGATGGTGGTGGAGCACGGTGGCTTCTCGCAGGCCGGCCGGGCGCTGGCCATGCCGAAGTCGAAACTGAGCCGGCGCATCGCGCTGCTGGAGGAACGCCTGGGCGTGCGCCTGATCCAGCGTTCAACCCGACGCTTCTCGGTCACCGAGGTCGGCCAGGACTACTACCGCCATTGCAAGGCAATGCTGGTCGAGGCCGAAGCGGCCGAAGAAGCGATTGCGCTGTCACGCGCCGAGCCGCGCGGCACGATCCGCCTGGCGTGCCCGATCGCGATCCTGCATGCGCGCATCGGCACGATGCTGGCCGATTTCCTCGCCCTTCACCCGCAGGTGACGGTGCAGCTGGACGCCACCAACCGGCGCGTCGACGTGGTGGGCGAGGGCGTGGACGTGGCGATCCGCGTGCGACCGCCGCCACTGGAGGACAGTGACCTGGTGGTACGCGTGCTGGCGCGCCGGGTCTGGTGCACCAGTGCCAGCCCGGCGCTGCTGCAGCGGCTGGGCACGCCGCAGGTGCCGGCCGATCTGGCAATGATGCCGACCGTCGATCTGGCATCGCCCAGCCAGCAGCATGTCTGGGAATACACCGGGCCGGACGATGTGCTGGCCAGCGTGCACCACCGCCCACGGCTGGTCAGCGATGACATGATCGCGTTGCGCACCGCTGCGGTGGCCGGGGTGGGCCTGCTGATGCTGCCGCGGATGATGATCAGCGACGAGCTGGCCAGTGGCGCGCTGGTGCCGGTGCTGCCGGAATGGGTGCCCAAGCACGGCATCGTGCACGCGGTGTTCCCGTCGCGACGCGGCCTGCTGCCTGCGGTGCGCGCGCTGATCGATTACCTCGCCGAGCGTTTCGAGGCATTGGACGAACCGTAGGCTCCGCATCCACGCATGGCGTGGATCTACTGGATCCGCCGCCGCCTGATAGATCCACGCCATGGGTGTGATCCTGGTGCCGCGCGACGGGCCTTCGCTTGATGCCTGCGGCCGTGCAGCCCACAATCCACGTCCGGACCGTCGCCATCACGCCCATCATTCCCCGGTCCGGCCTTGGCACCTATGTCTCCCAATGCCCTGGCGCTGGTCGAGCTGCTGATCCGCGAGCGCCGTGCGTTGTCTCGCTTCATCGCGCGCTACCTCGACCCGGCCAGTACCGAGGACACCCTGCAGAACCTGTACCTGAAGGCCAGCAGTGTGCCCGGTGATCCACCGATCCTGGAGCCGCGTGGCTATCTGTACCGGATGGCCTATCACCATGCGCTCAACCGCAGCCAGGCTGACGCCCGCGAGCGGCGCGCGATGGCCGAGTACGCCGCCGACATGGCCGAGGCCGGCCACGATGGCGAGGCGCAGGCGTTGGACCAGGCACAACTGCGCGAGATCACCCAGACCATCCTCGCGCTGCCGGCGCAGGTGCGTGAGTGCTTTGTGCTGAACCGCTACCTGGGTCTGAGCGAGCGGGAAATCGCCACTCGGCTCGGCATTTCCAAGAGCCTGGTCGGCAAGCATGTGCTGCGCGCGGCGCTGCTGATCCAGCAGCATCAACAGGGAACGCGCCGATGACCGGCGATTGCCGTGGGCAGATCGTGCCCGCCATTGTCACAACAGGAAAGCGCACCCGTTCGCGGTGCGGCAGGCCACAACCATGACCACGTCCGAACCCTCGCCGCGTCAGGCCAGGCAGGCGTTGCGCTGGGTGATCCGGTGCAGTGCAGGCCCGCTGCCGGAACGCCAGCAACGAACCCTGCAGCGCTGGCTGCAGGCCGATCCGCGCCACGCGCTGGCCTGGCGCCAGCAGCAGGCGTTCTGGCAGGGGCTGGATGCCGCCGGGCCCGACGTGCTGGCGGCGCTGCCCGGGTTGACGGCTGATCGCCAAGGGCTGCGTCCGATCGCGCCGCGCCGCCGCCTGCCGTGGCTGCTGGCCAGTGCTGCCGCGGTGGTGCTGATGGTTGCCGCTGCGCCGCACGCGCTGCTGCTGGCACGCAGTGACCTGCGCAGCAGCGATGCACCGCGCGTGGTGCAGCTGGAGGACGGCAGCACCGCCGTACTCGACGCCGGCACCGCACTGGCGATTGAATTCGATGGCCAGCAGCGCCACCTTCGCCTGCTGCGCGGCCAGGCCTGGTTCCAGGTAGCGCACGAGGCGCGCCCATTCCAGGTGGAGGCGGCGGGCGGCCAGATCCGTGACATCGGCACCGCCTTCAGCGTGTCGATGCAGGACACCACGGTCCTGACCCAGGTCAGCGAGGGCGGGGTCGATGTGCGCCCGGGTGATGGCAGTGTGCAGCGCCTGCATGCCGGGCAGGCACGTGTGTTCCGTGACGGTCGCTGGCTGCAGCCAGTGCAGCTGGAAGATACCGCGACCATGGCACCGTGGCGGCGTGGCGAGGTAGTGATCGACGATCAGCCGGCCGCGCAGGCCATCGCCGATCTGGCGCGCTACCGTCGTGCCCCGGTCTGGGTACTGGGCGGGCAGGGCGCAAGCGTACGGGTCAGTGGCCTGTTCCACCTGCAGCAACCGGAGACGGCCATCGATGCGGTGGCCGCGCAGGCGGGACTGCGCGTGCAGCGCCTGCCTGGCGGCGCGATGGTGGTGTGGTGAGGTGCCTGCGGCGCAGAGCACGGCTCGCCAAATGAAAAAAACATGAAAAAACCGTGGGCAGTCGCCACACGCGGCTGTCTATAGAGGTATAGCCAGAGCGAAACACCGTTTCTTCTCAAGCCAGACACACCACCGGCACCGGATGTGCCCGTGGTCCAGCCACGCTTGAGGAGTTCCTGTCCATGCCGTCCACGGCATCCGCCTGTCATCGCCGCGCCACCGTCCTGGCCCTGGCCATCTCTACTGCATTGCTGCCGCTGGCCTGGGTGTCGGCCGTGCAGGCGCAACCGGCGGTCGTCGCGCCGTTGCGCCAGTACACCATTCCGGAACAACCCCTGGCCGACGCCGTGCGCACCTTTGGCCGCCAGGCCGATGTGCAGGTAGTGTTCCGCAGCGACCTGGTGGAAGGCCGCCGCTCCAGTGCAGTGAAAGGCGAGTATAGCCAGATGCAGGCCCTGCAGCAGCTGCTGCGCGGCAGCGGCGTGCGCGCACAGCGCGGCATGGACGGCACCTGGAGCCTGCGGGCCGCAGCGGAAGCGGGTGAGGGGGAAGGGGTGCGGGTGACCGAGACGCTGGACGTGGCCGGTCGCCTGCAGTCGGAAGGGGGCGAGGCCCGCGATCGGCGCGGCTACGATGATGTGTTCGCGCTGGACCTGACCACGGCGTATTCGGGGCGCGACCGGGTGGAGCGCTACCGTGGCTCCAACCCGGCCGACGTGGTCAAGGATCTGGTCGGCGTGTTCAGTGGCGATGCGCGCAACAGCGGCGCGCTGGACATCAACATCCGCGGCATCCAGGGGCCGGGGCGGGTGCCGGTCAGCATCGACGGCGGCGAACAGGCGCTCACGGTCTGGCGCGGCTACAACGGCGTCAGCAACCGCAACTACATCGATCCCAACCTGATTGGTGGCATCCAGGTCATCAAGGGGCCAGGGCTGGTGCGCGATGTGCACAGCGGGATCGGTGGCGCGCTGGTGATCAAGACCATCGACGTCGATGACATCGTGGAAGCGGGTGAGCGCTTCGGCGGGGAGCTGAAGATCGAAGGCAGCAGCAATGCGGTGGCGCCGCGCCTGCCTCGCCTGCATACCGGCGAGGACTACCGCACGGTGCCGGGGTTCCCGCAGGGCTCGCCGAACTCGCCCTACGACGACCGCACCCTGGTGGTGCCGGTGAAGTCGCGCAGTGGCAACAACCCCTTCGATGGCGAGGACCAGGCCTGGCGCCTGGCGCTGGGCGTGCGTGGCGACAACGTCGACCTGATGGCCGCCTACGCCTGGCGCAAGCGCGGCAACTACTTCTCCGGGACCCAGGGCAGCGCCTACTACGACCAGGACCGGCGCGAGCAGTTCGAGTACCAGGGCATCGACTACATCACCACACTGGCGCGCTACTTCAAGCCGGGCGATGAAGTGCCCAATACGTCCAGCGAACAGGAATCGTGGCTGGTCAAGGGCAGCTGGCAGATCAACGACGACCAGCAGTTGAAGGCCACCTGGCGGCGCACGCTGTCGCACTATGGCGAGATCATGCCGTCGCGCATCCTGTCCGCGCCGGACTATGGGCGCATCCAGTGGCCGCTCAGCCGGGTTGCGTCCGATGCCTGGAACCTGGAGTACCGCTTCCAGCCGGCCGGTAGCCGCTGGCTGGACCTCTACGCCAACCTGTGGCGCACCGAGACGGACAGCGATACCTACAGCGCAGGTGGCTTCCCGAACTTCGCTCCCGGCAATCCGGACTGGAATGCCGGTGCCAGCCCGATCCTGCGCAACACCGCGCTGGCAAACGCGAGCAACGACCGGACCGGCCTGACCCTGAGCAACCGCTTCGCCCTGCATTCCACACTGGACCTGACCCTGGGCGGCAACTGGCAATACGAGAAGCTCGGCTCGCGTGACCCGTATTTCGGCCCGTCCGATGGTTGGCGCATGTACCCGCGCGCCGGCCGTCGCCAGGAGGGCGAAGGCTACCTCACTCTGGAATGGCGCCCGGTCGACTTCCTGACCCTCAATGCCGGCGTGCGCTACAGCCGTTACTGGGCGTTCGACGACTTCCTGCAGGCCCACCCGGAACTGCAGACGACCTCGATCGTGCCGCGCGAAGCGCAGTACCGGGTGAATGAACTGCCGCCGCGTCCGGACAGCCTGCAGGGCGAGATCGACGCAATCGAGAGCGAGCGGGAATTCTGGAACAGCATCGGCATGGGCTGGATCGTCGATCAGTCGCTGGCCGACCTGCTGCGCAAGTACGAGACACCCAGGGAGGTCCAGCACGGCATTCCCTGGTTGCCCGATGCCAATGGCAACTACAGCCGCGCCACCAATCCCTGCCTCAACGGCCGGGTCGCCGCGATCCCCGGGCTGCTGCCGATGGTGCTCGGTACCGACATCCGCTGCAGGATCGGGGGCGGGGCGATGCAGTCGGTGGCCGGGCGCAATGAACGGCACCGCGATCACGCCTGGTTGCCGACGTTCTCGGCGACGGTGCGTTTCTCGCCGGCTGCCCGTGCCTACCTGCGCTACAGCGAGGCGGTGCGCTTCCCCAGCATGTTCGAAAGCACCATTGCGTTCTCCAGCAGCCTCAATCCGCTGTATCCGCTCAAGCCGGAGCATGCCTACAACTACGAACTGGGGTACGTGCACAACCTTTCCAGCCTGTTCGGCAACACCGCCGATGCCGACGTCAAGCTGGCCTACTACGTGCACAAGACCCGCAATGTCATCGAGCGTGATGCGTATTTCATGTTCGACAACATCGACAAGCAGACCATCCGCGGCCTCGAGCTGCAGGCGCGCTTCGACAACCGGCGCTTCTTCACCGACCTGGGCATCAGCCGCATCCTCGAAAACGAAGTCTGCGATGAAAGCTCGGCGGTACGGCTGGATGCGGACCAGGGGCGGGTGCCCAACTGCGTCCAGGATGGCTTCGTCAGCGGCTATCTGCTGACCCAGGCCACGCCGAAGCTGTCGGTGAACTGGTCACTGGGCACCCGCCTGTTCGATGAGCGCCTGGAACTGGGCAGCCGCATCGTGCACTACCAGCGGCACGACAATCCGGACCTGCAGGCCTACCGCGACCGCCTGGTCGCCGGTGGCAGCAGCCTGCTCTGGCAGAACGTGCCGTTCACCTGGGGAAACATCACCACGGTGGATGCCTACGCCCGCTGGCGCTTCAACGAGCACGCCAGCGTCGAGCTGGTCGGCAGCAATCTCGGCAACCGCTATTACGTCGACCCGGCAACACGCTCAACACTGCCTGCACCGGGCCGCACGATCAAGCTTGGCGTCACCGCGCGCTTCTGAGTTCGCATTCGACAGGGAGAATCATCCATGAAACGGCACCGCAACCTTGTACTTTCGATCTGCCTGCTGGCGTCCATGCCGGTCATGGCCGCCGACATCGCTGGCGGGCAGAGCCCGGCCCAGGACGGCGTCCATTACATCAATGCTGGCGAATCGACACTCAACGCCGGTCCGCACCGTTCCGGTCGCGCCGGCATTTCGTTGGCGGCGTATGCCAACGCGGCACGAGTGGACGTGGCCAGCCTGGTGCCCTACGCCACGACGGTGGTGCGTGGCGCGACAACGGTCCGCACGCTGGGCCCGGACGCAGGCCTGCCGTTCCCCGCCGCTGGCGTGGGCCACTTCAGCTTCGTGCAGGTGGGCAATGCAGATGTCTGGTTCGGTGAATGGTCATCCAGTGGCGCGCAGGCGGGCTTCAATCACCGCCAGGTGTTCTTCGTCGGTGACCGTGCCGGTACCTCGCTGCCAGCAGGCGTCGTCACCTACACCCTGGCTGGCATCAACCGCTTCGATGGCAGCGGCGTGCTGGAGGGTGCCTTGCGGGCCAATTTCGATACTGGCACCGTCACCGCCGGCCTGGTCGGGACCGGATACAGGCTCGCCGCGAGCGCCACGCTGGATCGCACCACCGGTGCGTTCAGCGGTTCGGCCGTTGCCAACGGTTCGATCATCGGTACCAGCAGCGGCCAGTTCTTCGGCGCCGGTGCCAGTGCCGTGACCGGCATCGCCACCTTCGCCGGCAACAGCCAGTTCGATACGTCCTTCGGCGGTCAGCGCAACTGATCCGCCGCCGTTCCTTTTCGTGTTGTACCTGTAGTTCCCTCAACCCAAGGAGCAATACCATGAAAATGATCAACCGTTCCCTGCTGGCCGTCGCCGCTGCGCTGGCCCTGGCCGGTACCGCGCAGGCGGCCGACATCGTCGGCGCTGCCAGCCCGGCGACCGATGCGCAGCTGTACGTCAAGGTCGGTGCGTCGGAAGTCAACGGCGGCCCGCACTCGGCCGGCAAGGCCGGTATCGGCGTTGGCACCGTGTCCAATGCCAAGCCGGTCGATTTCCAGGGCTTGGCGGCCTACTCGGCCCCGACCACCGTCAATGGCGTTACCGTGCGCACCCTGGCCATGCCGATCACCGGCACCCCGGGCAGCCATTCCGGCATGGGCCACTTCAACTTCGTCAAGGTTGGCAGCGGCGATGTGTGGTTCGGCGAGTGGTCCAAGGATGGCGCCGCTGGCGGCTTCAACAACCGCCAGGTCTATTTCGTCGGTGACCGTGCCGGCACCACGCTGCCGGCCGGTGTGGCCACCTACAGCGTTGCGGGTCTGAACAAGTTCAACGGCAGCAACCTGCTGTCGGGCACCTTCCGCGCGGACTTCGGCAGCGGCAAGCTGCTCGGCGGCCTGACCGGTGGTGGTCTGGCAATCAACGTCAACGCCGACATCAACAGCGCCAATGCGTCGTTCGCCGGTTCGGCCACCGCCAACGGCAGCGTTGCCGGCACCACCCAGGGCCAGTTCTTTGGCGCCAACGCGGCCGCCCTGGCCGGTATCGCCACCTTCAGCGGCAACAGCCAGTACGACACCGCCTTCGGCGGCAGCAAGAACTGATCGCCACGCCCCTGACGGGGCAGGGCAGGGACAAGCCGCGATCCGCCAGTCCCTGCTTCGGCCCGCTGCATGCACCACCACGGATCGACCATGCGCCATTCCATTTTCCTTGCCGTACTGCTGTTGGCTGCCGCCGATGTGCGCGCCCAGCAGGACGATCTTCGACGCGTGCTTGAACAGGGCACCGAACTGCGCCACCAGCAGCAGGACCAGCAGCGCCTGCAGCAGGTCGAGTCGGAGCGCCCGACCATCACCATCGACGGCCAGACGCTGCGCGTGGAGCGCACCGTCGATGATCTCGGCCAGGCGCTCTACCTGTCGCTGCAGCATCAGCAATGGCAGGCCGCCGCTGCGTTCCTCGAGGAGTACATCGAACTGCCGGGGCATGATCCCCTGCTGCGCCACTATGCGCAGGGGGCGCTGGCGCGGGTGGCCGGCGACCATCGCCGCGCGGCGAAGGAGTACGAAGCGCTGCTGGCAGCGCAGCCGGATTTCCTGCCAGCCCGCCTTGAACTGGCGCGCGTCTACGCCGAGGACCAGCGCGATCGCGATGCGGTTGCGCTGTTCACGGCCATCGCTGCAGGCATCAATGCCGATGATCCGGCCACGGCCGGCGTCCGCACCCGCGTGGACGGTTACCTGAGTGCCCTGCAGGCGCGCCAGCGCTGGAAAGGCGCGCTGTCCGCCGGCCCGGCATGGAGTGACAACATCAACCGCAGCTCGGCCAGTCGCACCTGCCTGTTCGGCGTAGGCGACGCCTGCATCATCGAACGGAAACTGCCCGACGCCCAGCGCGCGGCGGGCCTCGACTACGACGCCAGCCTGGAACGGCGCTGGGTGCTCGGCGGGCATCATGGGCTGTACGTGCGCGGTCTCGCCTTCGGTCAGACATGGCGCGGGCATAGTGCGTACAACGAGCTCAATGCCAGCGTGCAGGCGGGTTACAGCTGGCGCAGTGCACGGCAGACCGTGATGCTTGCCCCCAGCTATGACTACCAGGGCCTGGGCAACCATGCGCTGCAGGGCGGCAGTGGCGTGCACGGGGAATGGCAGTACGCCCTGGATGCACGCAGCCTGCTCAAGCTGGAGGCCGACTGGAAGCGCCAGCGGTATCGCCAGCAGGGCTTGGCCAGCAACTACGACGGCGAGCTGGCATCGCTGTATGCCACCTGGTTCCGCGCGCTCAATCCGCGCTGGACGGTCTTCGCAGGGCTGGATGTCACCGACAGCAGCGCTGCCGACCCGGCCAACGGCTACCGCCAGCGCGGCCTGCGGCTGGGCGCGGAACGGCAGTGGAGCGGCACCACGGCCACCGTGTTCGTGTCGCTGCGCCATCGCGACTACGACGCCTGGAGTCCGTTGCTGGAGGCGCGCAGGAAGGATGACGAACAGAACCTGATTGCCATCGTGCGCAGCGAGCGCCTGGCCGTGGCCGGGCTGGTACCCAGCCTGAGCCTGCGCTACGCGCGCATCGACAGCAGCGTCGGCTGGCTGTACAGCCACGACCGCAGCCTGCTCAGCCTGAAATGGGAGCGGGCCTTCTGAACGCGCCGCTGCAATGCCGCGGTGAACGCGCCGTGGCCTCGACCTTCATCCATCATCACGCGCTCTTGTAGCCCGGTTCGCGCATCCTGCGGGCGTTGCGGCAGAGCTGGGCCGCGTGTATCGAGGAGCGCCGGTCGTGCTGGAAGCGGGCAACAAACCAGAGGGCCTGAAAGGGCTGCGTGTACTGGTGGCGGAGGACGAATTCGCCATCGCAATGTTCCTGGTCGACTATCTGGAGCTGAAAGGCGCACAGGTAGTGGGGCCGGCCGGTGACCTGCAGGCGCTGGGGCAACTGGTCGATACCCATCCCATCGATGTGGCGCTGCTGGACATCAACCTGGGCGGTGAGCAGGTCTATCCGCTGGCTGATCGGCTGGCCGAGGCGGGTACGCCCTTCCTGCTGACCTCCGGTTACGACGACAACCTGCCCAGCCGCTTCGCCAGCGCGCCGCGCTGTACCAAGCCTTATCACATCGAAACCCTGGTGCAGCAGCTGGCCGGGCTGGTGGCGGCGCCGCAGGTCTCTGCGGGCATCGCCTGATTGCGCGGCATGTCGCGCCGTCCTGAAGGCATCCACGCCGCCACGCTGCGTGGCGGGATGCCAGCTGCGCCGGGCCTGCATGCGCGCCACGATGGCATGGCCGCGCGCATCGCCCGCCATGACTGGTCATCCACGCCATTGGGTGCCTGTGAGCAGTGGCCGCCCCACCTGCGTGCCACCGTCGACCTGATGCTGGCCCACGGCTTCCCGATGATCGTGCTGTGGGGCGAACAGTTGGTGCAGCTTTACAACGACGGCTATGCCGAGATCCTCGCCGACAAGCATCCTGGCGGACTCGGCCAGCCGACCCGCGAGTGCTGGCCCGAGGTATGGCACATCAACGGGCCGATCTACCAGCGGGTCTGGCAGGGTGAGACCATCACCTATGAGGACAAGCTCTATCCGCTGGCGCGGCGGGGGCGGTTGGAGGATGTCTGGTTCACCATCACCTACAGCCCCATCTGCGGAGAGGAAGGCCGCATCAACGGCGTGCTGGTGACCATGTTCGAGACCACCGCGGCGCACGTTGCGCAGGCGGCCCGCGAGCGCGAGGAGCGCAAGCGCCGGGAAAGCGATCGCCGGTTGGCGCTGGCATTCAAGGTGCTGCCGGTGGGTGTCTGCATTGTCGACGCCGAAGGCCGCCTGCAGCTGTCCAATGATCAGATGCGTGCGTACCTGCCCAGTGGCAAGGTGCCCTCGACCGATGCAGAGAACCAGCATCGCTGGCGCGGCTGGCATGCAGACGGTTCGGCCATCGGCCCCGAGGACTTCGCCATCGCCCGGGCGTTGCGGGGCGAGACGGTGGTTCCGGGCCTGGAGTTCCAGTTCACCCATGATGACGGGCGCGCACGCTGGACACGCGTCGCGGCCGCGCCACTGCGCGATGCGGACGGCGAAGTAACCGGCGTGTTCGCCATCGCCGTGGACATCGACGATCTCAAGCGCGCCACCGAGCGCCAGTCGGTGTTGCTGGCCGAACTGCAGCACCGGGTGCGCAACATCATGTCGACCATCCATGCCATTGCATGGCGGACCCGCGAGTCGGTCAGCAGCGTGGATGAATACGCTGAACGGTTGTGCGGGCGGCTGATGTCGTTGGCGCGCACGCAGAGCCTGCTGACCCGCGGCGCCAATGCGGGGGTCTGCCTGCGCGGCATGCTGGAGGAGGAGATCGCAGCGCAGATGCCGGCCACGGCCGCCTATCGCCTGCAGGGCGAGGATGTGCTGCTGCCACCGAAGGCGGCCGAAGTGCTGTCCTTGGCGATCCACGAATTGGCGACCAACGCCCTGCGGCATGGCGCGCTCACCCATGAAGACGGTCGCATAGAGGTGACCTGGGACCTGCAGGTTCACGCCGGGCAGCCATGGCTGGGCCTGCACTGGTACGAGCGCCATGCCGAGGTGGAGGACTGGGAGCTGCCACGCCAGCGTGGCTTGGGCCGGGCGCTGATCGAGCAGCGCGTGCCGTACGAGCTGGCCGGCAGCGGCGAGCTGCGCTTTGGCCCGCAAGGCCTGGATGCCTGGATCCGCTTCCCGCTGCGCGAGCGTGACAGTCTGCTGCAGACCGATGCCCCGGGTGCGGCGGCGGACGGTTCCGGCCGGTAAGGTTCATTTATCCCCAATTGGGCCAAATTGGGCATAATGGCCACAACTGTCCCCGTCTGGAGCCGTGCCATGACCCTGCCGCTGGATCTGCCTGGCCTCGAAAAGGCCCCCGCGTCGTCGGTGAAGACCCGTGGCTGGCCGAGCCTGATGCGCATCGTGCGTGAGAAGCAGGCGCTGGTCATCACCAACCACAACCACCCCGAAGCGGTGATCGTGGACATCCGCACCTACCAGGAACTGCTGGCCAAGGCCGCCGGCAGCGATGCCGGTGAGCGCAGCGAAGAACTGCTGCGCCTGCGCGGTGAGTTTGACCAGACCCTGGCCAGCCTGCAGCGCGGGGAGGGGCTGGGCAAGGTGCTGGGCCAGCCGATCCGCCGCGGTCGCAAGGTCACCCTCGGCCGTCCGCTCTGACCGATGGGGCGGATCCTGGTGCTGGCGGGCGTCAATGGCGCCGGCAAAAGTTCGCTGCTGGGTACCTGGCTGGAAGCCGAAGGGCTGGGCTGGTTCAATCCCGATTCGTTCACCCGCCGCCTGGTGGAGGCCGGCTGGCCGCTGTCCGAAGCCAATGCCGAGGCCTGGCAGGAAGGCACCCAACGCCTGCGCCAAGCCATGGCCGATGGCACGGACTTCGCCTTCGAGACCACGTTGGGTGGCAACACCATTCCACGCCTGCTGCGCGAGGCCTGCGAGCACCATCACGTCGCGATCTGGTTCTGTGGCCTGGCCACGGTCGAGCTGCATATCGCCCGCGTTGCGGCGCGGGTGGCCGCCGGCGGCCATGACATTCCGGTGGAAAAGATCCACGCCCGCTTTGATTCGGCGCGCGAGAACCTGCTGGAACTGCTGCCACACCTGGCCGAGTTGCATGTCTACGACAACAGCGCTCCTGCCGACGCCGACGGCTGCGTTGAGCCGCTGCCGGTACTGGCGATGGCACAGGGCCAGCTGCAGTACCCGGTTTCGGTGGCCGAGCTGCTGCATACGCCGGACTGGGCCAAGCCGATCGTGATGCGTGCGATGGAGTTGAACACATCCGGGTAGCGCCGGGCCATGCCCGGCGGAAGGCGCACATCGCGCGAAAAGCCGCCGGGCATGGCCCGGCGCTACCCGTTCGGCGGATCCACGGCGGGCCTCAGGCCGGTTTCACCTGCTCAGGTTCCGCAGCCTCCGGCAGCGGTGGCAGGGTCGGGTCCACCGTCACCGGTGCATCGCTCATCAACAGCGCAGCGGCTTCCTTCTTGCAGCCGACGGCCGGCGGTGAGCCGCGCAGCGGCAGGCCGGCGGTCTCCTTCACGAACAGCATGGTTACCAGGCCGATCACTGCTGCGCCCATCAGATAGTAGGCCGGCACCAGCGGGTCGCCGGTACGTTCCACCAGCCATGCCGTCACCAGTGGCGTGGTGCCACCGAACAGCGACACCGAGACGTTGAAGGCGATCGACAGCGCGCTGTAGCGCACCGGGGTATAGAACAGCGCTGGCAGCGTGGACGGCATCGAGCTGGTGAAGCACACCAGTGCCAGGCCCAGCAGCATCAGGCCCAGGAAGATCATCCAGTCGTTGCCGCTGCCGACCAGCAGCAGGCACGGAATGGCCAGCACCAGCAGCGCGATGCAGGCACCGATGATCATCGGGCGGCGGCCCAACCTGTCACTGAACAACCCACCGACGATGTTCAGCGGCATCATCACCAGCATCACGATGATGATCAGCAGCAGGCCCTTGCTCTCGGCGTAGCCCATGGTGACGCTGAGGTAGCTGGGCATGTAGGTCAGCAGCATGTAATCGGTGACGTTGAACACCAGTACCAGGCCCATGCACACCAGCAGTTGGCGGCCGTGTACCTGGAACAGTGCACCCAGCCCGGGGCGATCATGCTCGCGTTTCTCGGCTTCCTCGGCAAAGGCGCGGAACGCCGGGGTCTCTTCCAGCTTTATGCGCATGTACAGGCCGAGCAGGCCGAGTGGGCCGGCCACCAGGAACGGAATGCGCCAGCCCCAGTCCAGCATCTGTGCGTTGCTCAACAGCATGTGCAGTGCGGTGACCGTACCGGCGCCGGCGATGTAGCCGCCCAGCGTGCCGAACTCCAGCCAGCTGCCCATCAACCCGCGGTTGCGGTCGGTGGAATACTCGGCGATGAAGGTGGCCGCGCCGCCATATTCGCCACCGGTGGAAAAGCCCTGCACCACGCGCGCCAGCAGCAACAGCACCGGGGCCCAGATGCCGATGCGCTCATAGGAGGGAATCAGGCCGATCGCAAAGGTACCCAGCGCCATCAGGATCATGGTGAATGCCAGCACTTTCTGGCGCCCATAGCGGTCGCCGAGCGGGCCGAACACCAGGCCGCCCAGCGGCCGCACCAGGAATGCCACGGTGAAGGTGGCGAAGGCGGCGATTACCTGGGCCGTGGGGTTGCTGGAGGGGAAGAACACCTGGCCGATGGTGACGGCGAGATAGCCGTAGACACCGAAGTCGAACCACTCCATGGCGTTGCCGAGTGCGGCGGCGCCCACGGCGCGCTTGAGCATGGGCTTGTCGACGACGGTGATCTCATCGACCTTCAGGTGGCGGCGGCGTTTGAACCAGCCGAAATGGGCATGTGCCTCGGGCGTGTCCTGCATGGGGGCTCCCTTGTAGGTATGGAACTGGGGAATGGGCGGTGTGGTGTGTCCCGGAAATCGGAAACGGCGATGCGGGCGCAAGTGGCGCAGGGCATCGATGGGTGGCGTGGGGGCCGGGGAATGCGTGCAGGCGCAACGCCACGCGCACGGCAAAACACCGCCGCAGAGGCGGAGGCGCGACAACGGGATCACGGCGGCCGCGCAGTCAGCGGCCGGGTATCACATCAGCGTAGGGAGTGCAGGCAGAGGGCCTGCGGGCGTCATCCGCCGGGATCCAGCGCAAGGCGATGGAAATGCAGGGCGGGAGCATTCGTGGCAAGCGAAGCGCCGGTCGGCAGTGCTTCCCACGTAACAGGTGCGCCCGTCACGTAGTGGGTCTTGTCGATCATCCGTTCATGATAACGGCATCGGCGTGAGCGTGCAGCGAAGCAGTCTGATCTGCACGCTGTGTTCCACACTGCCTGTTCAGATGGCTCAGGCCGATTTCGCCATCAAGCCGAACACGGTGCAGGCCATGGCCAATGCGCCGGGAAGCGCCAGCCGGCGTGTGACCAGTGCGGCGCCGATCATAGTCAGCACGGAGAACATGATGGCCAATGCGAACAGCGGTTGGCCCAACAGGAACTGATGGATGCAACCTGCGCAGCCGGCGATCGCCAGACTGGTGGCAAAGCAGACGGGGAACAGTGAGCCAGCGTACACAGAGGTTCCTCGCGATGATGGAGGCCATAGCGGCAGGCATCCGGGGAAATTTAGCGCTGATTGCAGATTGCGATGACGGGATCACATCCTGTGCGCGCTCTGGTGACATTGGCGTGCATAAGGTGGAGGGCACACCCACTTTTTGGATTGATGGAGGATGCAATGGCGCGGACGATTCCCGAAGGAACCCTGATCGTGGTAGCCGACGGTGGTTCGGCACGGGTGTTCACCAACGTGGGCAGCAACCACCAGTTGACCCTGAAGCAGGAAGGTGAACTGCGCCTGCAGGACATCAGCGAGCAGGGTGTGTCCGGGCAGGGGCCTGCGGGTGCAGTGCCGAAGGACATGTCGGTCTCGCAGCTCAATGAGGCCACCTTCGCCAAGCAGGTGGCGGAACAGCTCAATGAGGATGCGTTGAAGAACCGCTATGCACATCTGGTGTTGATCGCGGATCCGACCACGCTGGGCCGCATCCGTCCGCTGCTGCACAAGGAGACCCAGGCCCGCCTGTTGGGCGACATCGCCAAGGACCTGACCAACGCGCCGCTGGAAGACATCCAGAAGGTACTGGCGGCGTAGCGCTCATGCCGTTCATGCGTGATCACCTGTCGGCGGAGCCCGACCGCTCGGATGTGGAGACGCAGGTCGGCTGGCACCTCCTCGAGTTCGGTGCACCCTGGTGTGGCCATTGCCAGGCCGCGCAGCCCGCATTGCAGGCCTTTGTCGAAGCGAACGATCTGCCGCACTGGAAGGTCGAGGATGGCAAGGGAAGGCCATTGGGGCGAGCGTTCAAGGTGAAGCTGTGGCCGACAGTGGTGCTGCTGCACGATGGAGAAGAGGTTGCCCGGGTAGTAAGGCCGTTGGATCGTGCGGACCTGATGTCGTTGCAGAGCGCGCTTCCCGATTGAAGATTGAACCGGGCGTGGGAAGCCGGGCAGTCGCACTGCAACATGCAGCGTGACAGGCGCGGTGCTAGCATCTGACCACCACCTGAATCGATCCAAATGCCGATGCCCACGCTGGACCGTCGTCTCCTGATCGTTGTCGCCGCCACGGCGATGCTCGCTTCCGGCCTCGCTTCGGCTGCGCCTGCCAGAACGGCCGCCGACAAGGCCTATGCCTCGGTCGACCCGTTCATCGGCACGGGTGGGGAAGGCCACACCTACCCAGGTGCAACGGTGCCGTTCGGCATGGTCCAGCTCAGCCCGGACACGCGTATCCAACCGCGCGAGAAAGCCTACGGCTGGGCGGCCGGCTACCGCTACGACGACAGCAGCATCGTCGGCTTCTCGCACACCCATTTTTCCGGCACCGGCCATTCCGATCTGGGCGACATCCTGCTGATGCCGTTCACCGGCACTCCCGGCCTGGAGCGCGGTGATCCGGAGAAGCCGCGCAGCGGCTATGCATCGCGCTTCCGCCACGCTGATGAGAAGGCCGAGCCGGGCTACTACGCAGTCACCCTGGATGACTACAGGGTGCGCGCCGAGCTGACCACCAGTGCGCGCGTGGGCGTGCATCGCTATGCCTTCCCCAAGGGCACCGAAGCCAAGGTGCTGCTGGACATGCGCACCAGCATGTACGACTACCCGGGCAAGGTACTGTGGTCGCGGGTGCGGGTGCGTGCTGACGGCACGGTCACCGGCTTCCGCGAAACCCGGGGCTGGGCGCCGGGTCGCCAGCTGTACTTCGCGATGCGTTTCTCGCGACCGCTGTCGGGGCATGAGTTGCACAATACCGAACAGGACATCGTCTACAAGGGCTTCCCGCCGCCGGGCGAGAAGGATCCCGCGCAGCGTGCGCAGATCGAAGGCCGTCAGCTGGTCGGTACGTTCGCGTTCGGCAAGCTGGACGCACCACTGGTGGTCAAGGTAGCGATCTCGCCGGTCAGCGAAGCCGGTGCCATCGCCAACCTCGACGCGGAAGTGGCCGACTTCGATTTCGACCGCGTGCGTGCGCAGGCAAGGCAGGAATGGACGCAGGCGCTGTCGGTGCTGGATATCGATGCGCCGGAACATGCGCGACGCAGTGCCTATACCGCGCTGTACCACACGATGCTGGGGCCGACGCTGTTCATGGATGCCGATGGCCAGTACCGCGGGCCGGACAATGCCGTGCACAAGGCTGATGGCTTCACGAACTATTCCACGTTCTCCCTGTGGGACACCTACCGCGCGCTGCATCCGCTGCTGACGCTGGTGCAGCCGGAGAAGCGCAACAGCGACTTCGTCAATTCGATGCTGGCGCACCATGAGCACAGCCCCTACGGCATGCTGCCGGTGTGGTCGTTCCACGGCCTGGAAGACTGGTGCATGATCGGCTACCACGCCGTGCCGGTGATCGCCGACGCCTACGTGAAGGGCATTCGTGGCTTCGACGCCGACAAGGCGCTGAAGGCAATGGTCGAGACCGCCAACTACGGCCCGTATGATGGCATCGCGCAGTACCGCGAGCTGGGCTATGTGCCGATCGACGAGGAAGGCGAAGCGGCCAGCAAGACTTTGGAGTACGCCTTCGATGACTGGACCATCGCACGCATGGCGCAGGCGATGGGCAAAGTCGATATCGCGGCCACCTTCGACAAGCGTGCCGGCAACTGGCGCAATGCCTTCGACAAGGACACCGGCTTCATGCGTGCGCGCAAGCGCGATGGCAGTTTCCGCACCCCGTTCGACCCCAGCGCCAGCGGCTACGGCACCGACTACACCGAGGGCAACGCCTGGCAGTACTCGTGGTACGTGCCGCAGGACGTCGCCGGCCTGGCGGCAGCGCATGGTGGCAGCGACAAGCTGCTCGCGCGCCTGGACGAGGTGTTCAACGCCAAGGTGGATCCGTCCATCTTCGAGCACATGGAAGACATCACCGGCCTGATCGGCTGGTATGCGCATGGCAACGAGCCCAGCCACCACGTCGCCTACCTGTATTCGCATGCGGGCCAGCCGTGGCGCACCCAGGCGCGCCTGAAGCAGATCATGGACACCCAGTACGCCGACCGCCCTGATGGCCTGGCTGGCAACGATGACGTCGGTCAGATGTCGGCGTGGTACGTGTTCACCGCGCTGGGCTTCTACCCGGTGGCACCGGGTTCGGGCGAGTACATCCTGGGTCGTCCGTTCCTGCCGAAGACCGCGATGCGCCTGCCGAACGGCAAGACCTTCACCATCGTGGCCGATGGGCTGGATGACAAGCACACCTATGTGGGCAGTGTGAGCCTCAACGGCAAGCCGCTACAGCGCACCTTCCTGCGCCACGACGAGATCCTGGCCGGCGGCGAACTGCGCTTCAGCATGCAGGCCGAGCCGAACAAGGACTGGCCGGGGCGGGGCGCGCAGGCGCCGTATTCGATGAGCCGGTGATGCGGGGCGGCGCCGTCCTGCCGCCGCCATTGCCCCGCACCTGGTAGGTGCCAACCTTGGTTGGCACGCGGGAGGTCAACGGCGCCAACCAAGGTTGGCATCTACCGGAATCCGCTGGCCGTGGGGCCTTTGGTGGGTGCCAACCTTGGTTGGCACGCTACACGGCTGACCTGGAACCTGTAGAGCCGAGCCCATGCTCGGCTCAGGCATCGTGCCAGGAGCAGCCGCGCATGGGCTCGGCTCTACAAGGACAATTCGACAAAGGTCAGCGAAACCACAACCCTACCCGCGCGCCACCAATCGGGGCGGTATCGATCACCAACGCCGCATCATGCCGCTGCGCGATCTCGGCCACGATCGCCAGCCCCAGCCCGCAGCCGTCGCCTTCTGTGCTGGCCCGGTAGAAACGTTCCGTGACGCGTGCGCGTTCGGCTTCGGCAATGCCGGTGCCGTCATCGTCCACCCACACCTGCACACCTTCGGCCACGTGCCGAACGCCCAGGGTGATCACCCCGCATGAGGCACCGTAGCGCAGCGCGTTGTCCAGCAGGTTGCCCAGCGCCTCGCGCAGCAGCTGCGGGTCGCCCTGTACCTGCACGCCGTCGTCGGGCCCGTCGTAACCCAGGTCCACGCCCGCCGCCAACGCACGGTCGGCGTAGCGCTCCACCACGCCACGTGCCAGCACGGCCAGATCCACCGGCTGCAGCGGCAGCGCGCTGCCTTGCGGGTCCTCGGAACGGCTGAGCATCAGCAGCTGGTTGACCAGGTGCTGCAGCCGCGCCAGCCCGGCCAGCGTGCCGGACAGCGCCAGCTGCTGCGTCTGCGGATCATGCTGGCGCAGCGAACTCTCCAGCTCCACCTGCATCGCCGCCAGCGGCGTGCGCAACTGGTGTGCGGCGTTGCTGACGAATCGCCGTTGCGCGGCCTGCATGGCGTCCAGCCGTTGCAGCAGCGCGTTGTAGGCTTCCACCGCCGGCCAGAGTTCGCGGGGAGCTTCCTGCGCCGGGTCCAGCGGCGCCAATGGATCCGGGCGGGGGCTGGCCAGCTTCCGCGCGACCAGGTTGGCATGGCGTGCGGCAGCGCCTGTACCGGACCAGGCCAGCCACGCCGCCAGCGCCAGGATCGCAGCCTGGAACGGAACGCTGGTCAGCAACAGCTTGCGCTCCAGCCGATGGCGCTTGCGCAGCGTCTCGGCCACGCGCAGCCGGATATCGTGGCCCGGCCCGGCACTGACCACCACTTCGACCATACGCACCGGCTGCCCACGCAGTCGCGCATCGTAGTAAACCGCATCTTCATTCGCTGCGGCACTCGCCGGACGTGGCAATGCCTCGGGCAGGTCGCCATACAGGCGCCCACCCGCGGCGTCGACCACCTCACCATGCACTTCGTCCGCGGTGTCCCAGGTGAACATGCGCGAGACCGCCGGGGTGATCTCGATTGAAGCGCGACCATCCTGCACTGTCACCAGCTCGGACAACGACATCGCCGAATCCAGCAGCCAGCGGTCGTAGACCTGGCCGGCATAGAAGCGGGCCAACGCGAAGGAACCCACTGCGCTGCACAGCAGCAGTACCAGCAGCGGCAGCCACAGGCGGCGCAGCAGCAGGCCGCGCAGGCTGTGCACGCGCTCAGTCACCGCCGGCCTCCAGCCGATAGCCCAGGCCACGCAGCATGCGGATGCCGACGCCGGCACGCGCCTGTTCCAGTTTGCGGCGCAGACGACTGACATGCACTTCGATCACCGACAGGTTGGCCTCGTGATCCCAGCTGTACAGCGCGTCGAACAGGCGTTGCTTGGTGACGGTGCGGCCGGGATGCTGCATCAGCGCCTCGACCAGCGACAGCTCGCGGGCGGTCAGTTCGATGCGCTGGCCATCAACCTGCACTTCATTGCGGATGCTGTCGAAGCACAACCGGCCCAGGCGCTTCTGCGCTGGCGCATCACTGCGACGGCGCGACAGCGCACGCAGACGCGCCTCCAGCTCACCGAGCGCGAATGGCTTGGCCAGGTAATCGTCGCCACCGCGGTCCAGGCCAAGAATGCGGTCCTCCACACCATCGCGCGCGGTGAGGATCAGCACCGGCAGGG
Organism: Stenotrophomonas maltophilia; assembly: GCF_002138415.1. Classification (NCBI taxonomy): domain Bacteria; kingdom Pseudomonadati; phylum Pseudomonadota; class Gammaproteobacteria; order Lysobacterales; family Lysobacteraceae; genus Stenotrophomonas; species Stenotrophomonas maltophilia. The sequence goes on along the minus strand of NZ_CP015612.1, from coordinate 2,483,587 downwards.
TGACGCCGTCGTTACGCAGGCGCGAGAGCAGGTCCAGGCCATCCACGTCGGGCAATGAAAGGTCGAGCACCATCACGTCATACGGTGCGCTGGCCAGTGCAGCGGGTGCGTGCAGTCCGCGCGACAGGTGGTCGCACAGGTGACCGGCACCCTGCAGGGCGCGGATCAGTCCATCGGCCAGAGCGGCGTCGTCTTCGATCAGCAGGATTCGCATTGCAAGCTTCGTGCAAGGTTGGGGCAAGTTTGGCGCAAGTGCGTCACCTTACCGTGACGTGCATGAATTTCTCCCCTCGTTTTGCGGCCGTGCTGGCCACTCTTCTGTGCGCGCCCACTGCTTCGGCGCTGTCCCTGCAGGAAGCGCAGCGCGCCATGGAAGCACACAACCCGGACCTGCGTGCGGCGGCACTGGAGCTGCGCGGCGTGCAGGGCGATGTGCAGACGGCGGCGTTGCGCCCGGCCACCGAGTTGTCGATCGGCACCAGCAAGATCAGCCCCAAGCATGGCATCGGCCCTGGGCGCTGGCAGGACAAGCGGGTGGACAGCACCGTGGGCCTGGGCTGGACCTGGGAGCGCGGTGGCAAGCGTGCGTTGCGTATCCGCCAAGCCGATGCGCTGCTGGAAGTGGCCGGGCTGGAGATGCTTGATACGCGGCGCCGACAACAGGTGGCGCTGCACGAAACCTATTTCGGCCTGAAGGGCGCCCAGGAGCGGGCGCAGATTGCCGACGCCAACCGCCAGAGTTCGGCCGAGCAGATGGCGGCGGCCGACAAGCAGGTTGCGACAGGGGCGATGGCACCGGTGGATCGCGCGCGGCTGGCGGTGGACGACCTGGCGGTGGCCGACGCGGCGCGCGAGGCGGCGCTGGATCTGCGCGACGCGCGGCATGCGCTGGGGCTGCTGCTCGGCCGCGATGACAGCCATGACCTCAGCGCCGATGATCCGTGGCCAGACCCCGCGGGCAGGGTCGATGCGCGTGCATTTGATCCACAGCAGCGCGCCGATCTGCGTGCGGCACGTTCGCGCCTGGCCGCAGCCGACGCCGGCGTGGCACTGGCGCGTAGCGAGCGGCATCGCGACATCCAGCTGGGCGTTGAGGCGGAGCGCGAGCCCACCGACATCAGCGGCGTCACCTGGGGTGTGTCATTGACCATTCCGCTCGGCGGCCCGTCACGTGCGCGCGGCGCGATCCAGCGTGCCGAGGCCGACCGCGACAGCGCCGCGCTGGAATTGCAGGTGCTGCAGCGCGAAGCGCGCGCCGAACTGGACCAGCTGCAGGCCAGCGCGCAGTTCGCCGCGCAGCGTCGCAGCGACTACGAAGGGCTGCAGTCCGACGCCGCACGCAAGGCGGTGCAGGGCATCGAGCTGGCCTACCGGCGCGGCGCCGCCAGCCTGACCGATCTGCTGGATGCGCGCCGCAGTTGGCGCGAGTTCGAGGCTGCGTTGATCGAAGCGCGTGCCGACCATGCCATTGCCCTGGCGCGCTGGGAAGCGGCCACATCCGTTGCTGAAGGAGAGTCCCGATGAAGTCCACCGTCGCTTATCGCCCGCAGGCGCGACACGCCGTGCTGCCGGCCTTGCTGGCGCTGGCCCTGCTGGGCGGCTGCGGCCGCGAACCGGCGTCGTATACCGAGGACGCGCCGAAGGTCAGTGCTGGCCAGATCCAGTTTCCTGCCGGTAGCCGCCAGTTGGACGTGCTACGCAGCGAGGCGGTGACCGCCGGCGCCAGCGCCAGCCTGCAGCTGCCGGGCCGGGTGGTCTGGGATGAGACGCGCTCCAGCGCACTGCACACGCCGTTGCCGGGTCAGGTGGCGCGCATCGAGGCGCAGCCGGGGCAGAAAGTGAAGGCTGGCCAGGTGATTGCCTGGATCACCTCGCCCGAATTCGGCCAGGCCCAGGCCGACGGCGTGCGTGGCCGTGCCGAGCTGCAGCAGGCGCGCAAGGAGCTGGAGCGCACTCGCGAACTGCATGCGGCGGGTGTGGCGTCGGGCCGCGAACTGGACGAGGCCGAGGCCAATTTCGCCGGCAGCCAGGCCGATCATGCGCGCGCCACCGCCTTCGCCAGGGCCTATGGCAATGGCCAGCGCGTTGATCAGCGCCTGCCGCTGCGCGCACCCATCGATGGCGTGCTGGTGGAGCGGCGGATGAGCCCGGGCATGTCGGTCAGCCCCGACAGCGAACAGCCGTTGGCGGTGATTGGTGATCCAGACCGCTTGTGGCTGCTGCTGGATGTTCCCGAGAGCCTGGCCGGACGCATGAAGGCGGGCATGCAGGTGAGTGTACCCGGTGCCGATGGCCAACTGCTGCAGGCGACCCTGGAACATGTGGATGACTTCGTCGACAGCGAACGCCGCGTGGTGCAGGCGCGCGCCGAGCTGGACAACCGGGCGCGTGGTTTCAAGGCAGGGCAATACGTGCGCGCCCAGGTGGCGTTGCCGGCCGAGGGCGGTGTCTCGCTGCCCGATGCGGCAGTACTACTGATCGACGGCAAGCAGGTGGTGTTCGTGGAGGAGGGCAAGGGCCGCTTCGTGCGTCACGCTGTGCATGCCGAGGAACTGGGCGATGGCCGGCTGTGGGTGCGTGAGGGCCTGGCCGCAGGCGCCAGAGTGGTGGTCGAGGGCGGCCTGCTGCTGCAGCAGCTGGCGGACAGCGCGCCCGCCGCCGCCAGCATCGGCACGGGGCACGCCGCGCCATGATCGATCGCCTGATTGCCTACTGCCTGCGCCAGCCACTGATGGTGATGCTGGCACTGCTGCTGTTCATCGGCGCTGGCATTGCCGCGTTCCGCGTGCTGCCGGTGGAAGCCTTCCCGGATGTGTCGGACACCCAGGTAACAGTGGTGTCGCTGCACCCGGGTCGTGCCGCCGAAGAGGTCGAGCGCGAGGTGACGATGCCACTGGAAGTGGCATTGTCCGGCATCCCGCATTCGGTGCGGGTGTTCTCGCATACGCAGTTCGGCCTGTCGATGATCATCCTGACCTTCGACGACAAGGCCGATGACTACTTCGCGCGGCAGCAGGTGCTGGAACGCCTGCAGGGCGTGGAGTTGCCGGAAGGGGTAACGCCGGAACTGGAGGCGATGAGCTCGGCGGTGGGCGAGATCTACCGTTACGTGCTCAAGGGCCCGCACATGACACCGACCCAGCTGCGCACCGTGCAGGAATGGACGATGGAGCGCAGCCTGCGCACCGTGCCGGGCGTGGCCGATGTGATCAGCTTCGGCGGCTTCGCGCGCACGTTCCAGGTCAAGCCGGACCTGGACAAGCTGCGTGATCGCGGGATCAGCCTCGGTGAGTTCGCCGAGGCACTGGAAAAGGGCAGCTCCAACGCCGGCGGCGGCTACGTGGAGCGCGGCCAGCAGCAGTTCCTGATCCGCGGCGTGGGCCTGATGCGTTCGCCGGCCGACATCGGCAGCGTGGTGGTGGCGCAGCGTGGGGGCACGCCGATCCTGGTGCGCGACCTCGCCGGCATCGCCGATACCGGCCTGCCACGGCAGGGACTGGTCGGCCAGGACGACAATGACGACGCGGTGTTCGGCATGGTGCTGATGCGCAAGGGCGAGAATCCTTCCGACGTGCTCGACGCCCTGCATGCGCGCATTGCCGAGATCGAGGCGAACCAGCTGCCGGCCGGGGTCAGCATCGAGCCGTTCTACGACCGCTCGTGGCTGGTGTCGACCACGCTGAAGACCGTCTTCCGCAATCTGCTGGAAGGCGCGGTGCTGGTGTTCCTGGTGCTGTGGCTGTTCCTGTACAACGCCCGCGCCGCGCTGATCGTCGCGGCGATGATGCCGTTGGCGCTGCTGTCGACCTTCCTCGGCCTGCACCTGTGGGGCGTGCCGGCCAATCTGCTGTCGCTGGGCGCGATGGACTTCGGCATCATCATCGATGGTGCGGTGATCGTCACCGAGCACATCGTCTCGCGACTGTCGAAGCTGCCACCTACGGCTGGTCGGAAGACGCGGTTCTCGACCATTCTTTCGGCCGCATCGGAAGTGGGCCGCCCGACGTTCTTCTCGATGCTGATCATCATCGCCGCGCACATCCCGATCTTCACCCTGCAGCGCCAGGAAGGCCGCATGTTCGCGCCGATGGCGTACTCGGTGACCTCGGCGCTGATCGGCGCGTTGATTTTGGCGCTGACCGTGGTGCCGCTGTTCTGCTACGGGTGGCTGCGGCGCGACCGCATGCGCGACGGCAACCCGCTGATGGACCGCCTGACCGACTGGTACCGGCCGATCCTGGAGCGCGCACTGGCCCGGCCGCGTGCGGTGGTGCTGACCGCAGTGGCGTTGCTGGTGGGTACGTTGGCACTGGGTACCCGCCTGGGCTCGGAGTTCCTGCCCGAGCTGGACGAAGGATCGATCTGGCTGACCGCCACGCTCGATCCCAGCACCAGCCTGGCCGAAGCGCAGCAGCAGTCGCGGCGCATCCGTGAGCTGGTCGGCACCTTCCCGCAGGTGTCGACGGTGGTGGCCAAGCTGGGGCGGCCGGAAGATGGCTCCGATGCCAAGGGCGCCAACCAGATCGAAGCGCTGGTGGCGTTGAAGCCGGAGAAGGATTGGCCGAAGGGCGTGGACAAGCGGCAGCTGGTGAGCGACCTGCAGCGCACGCTGGAGCAGCGCATTCCGGGGCCGGAGTTCTCGATCTCGCAGCCGGTGCGCGACAACATCCTGGAGAGCATCTCGCAGATCAAGGGCCAGGTGGTGATCAAGGTCAGTGGTTCGGATCTGGACGTGCTCAACCAGCACGCACAGGCCATCCTGGGCCAGGTGCGCGGGGTGGAGGGCGTGGAGAGCGCCTTCATCGACCGCGATGGTTCGTTGCCGCAGCTGCAGATCGAGATCGACCGCGACCGTGCAGCACGCTATGGCCTGAACGTGCGCGACATCGACGAAGTGATCGAGACCGCGCTGGGCGGGCGCCAGGTAGGCGAGCTATGGGAGGGCGATCGCAAGTTCCCGATCTCGCTGCGCCTGGACGATGCCGATCGTGACCTGCAGCGGCTGCGCACGGTGCCGGTGGGCATCGGCGATGGCCACACGGTGACGCTGTCCGACGTGGCCGACTTCCGCATGGCCAGCGGCGCGATCAACATCTCGCGCGAGAACGCACAGCGGGTGAAGGCGGTGAGCATCTTCATCGCCGGGCGTGACATGGGCAGCGTGGTGGCCGACATGCGGAAGCGCGTGGATGCCAGCGTGCGGCTGCCGGAAGGTTACCGGCTGGAATGGTCCGGTGAGTTCGAGAACCAGCAGCGTGCGATGAAGCGGCTGGGCTGGGTGATTCCGCTGTCGGTGCTGATCATCTTCGTGCTGCTGTTCGATGCCTTCAAGGACATCAGCAGCGCGGCGCTGATCCTGGCCAACGTACCGCTGGCGATGATCGGCGGCATCCTGGCCCTGTGGCTGACCGGCATTCCGCTGTCGGTGTCGGCGGCCATCGGCTTCATTGCATTGTTCGGGCAAGCGGTGTTGAACGGGGTGGTGATGCTCAGTCGCTTCGCCCAGCTGCGTGAGCAGGGCATGGACCTGCTGCAGTCGGTGGTGCAGGGCTCGCTGCAGCGCCTGCGTACGGTGCTGATGACCGCGCTGCTGGCGATGTTCGGCCTGCTGCCGATGGCGACCTCGCATGCGATCGGTGCCGAGACCCAGAAGCCGCTGGCGGTGGTGGTGATCGGCGGCCTGCTGTCGGCAATGCTGCTGACCCTGCTGGTACTTCCCACGCTGTACTACTGGGTACACCGCCGCCGCGAGGCCCGGACGGTCTGACGATAATGTATAGCCGAGCCCATGCTCGGCTGCTTCTGGCTTCTGCGCGAAGAGCAGCCGAGCATGGGCTCGGCTCTACAGTAGCGCCACGACTCGAGCGGATCCGCCAGCCTTACTGCGCCACGCCCTGCCAGGCAATCATCATCGGTACGATCAACATGCCTAGACAGCTCAGGCACAGCACGGTGGTGGAGATGTGGCAGAGCCAGAAAACGCGCGGCCTGTCGGCACGCCAGACTTTCCTGCCGTGGTTGACGCCCCAGATCGTAAAGCCATCGGCGATGCCACCCAGGAAGAAGCAAAGGGTGGCCAGTGCCCATAGCACCCAGATCAGCGCCATCGCCAGATTGCGTACGTCGCCACGCAGAGAGGACCACAGCACCAGCGTCGCCAGCGCCAACAGGCCTCCCAGCAGAAACGTGATCATCCAGAGCCGATACCAGATGCCCGGCTTTTCCATGCGCGTGCCCCTTCCGTTTGGCCGAGCATAGCCAGTCGGGTGGTCCTTACACCATCCCGCCATTGGCGCGCAGCACCTGGCCGTTGATCCACCCGCCATCAGCACCGGCCAGGAAGGCCACCGCACCGGCGATGTCCTCCGGCGTACCCAACCGCTCCAGGGGATTCAGCTTCGCCAGCCGCTCGATCAGTTCTGGTGACTTGCCGTCCAGGAACAGGTCGGTGGCTGTCGGGCCGGGGGCCACTGCGTTCACGGTGATGTTGCGCCCTCGCAGCTCCTTGCTGAGGATCGCGCCCATCGTCTCCACCGCTGCCTTGCTGGCCGCGTACACGCTGTAGTTCTCCAGCTTGATACCGACCACGCTGGTGGACAGGGTGATCAGCCGACCACCGTCGCGCACCCGTCGCGCGCCTTCGCGCAGCACGTTGAAGGCTCCCTTGAGGTTGATGCCGATCACCCGCTCGAACAATGCGTCGTCGGTGTCGGCCAGCGGCGCCAGCTGCAATACGCCGGCGCTGTTGACCACCACGTCGATGCCGCCGAAACGGGCCTCGATGGCGTCGAACAGCGGGTGGACCGCCTGCGAATCGGCCACATCGGCCTGCAACGCGATGGCCTGCGCACCGGCTGCGTTGAGTTCGGCCGCCAAGGCTTCGGCGTCGTCGCGGCGCCCCGCATAGTTGATGGCGACCGCGTGGCCATCGGCGGCAAGGCGGCGGGAGATGGCCGCGCCGATGCCACGGGAACCGCCGGTGACCAGGGCGACAGAGCGGGTGGGGGAGAGGGTCATGGTGGCTTCCAGCAGGGCACGCCGGAGTGGCGCAGGGCCATCTTCGCCACATCCATGTTCCGGATAATCATGCATAATCCGCCAACATCATCCGGATAGCCGAATAATGGATCGCTTCACGGCCATGCGCGCTTTCGTCCGTATCGTCGAGCGCCGCAGCTTCACCCGGGCCTCCGAGGACCTCGGCCTGCCGCGGGCCACAGTGACCGACGCGATCAAGGCGCTGGAGAATCGGCTGGGCGTGCGCCTGCTGCACCGGACCACGCGGCTGGTGGTGCCGACCCTGGAAGGCGAGGCCTTCTATGGCCGCTGCCTGCGCTTGATCGCCGACATGGACGATGCCGAGGCGGCGTTCCGTGTCGCGCCGCCACGCGGCCCGTTGCGTATCGAAGTGCACGGCACGCTGGGCCGGCACCTGCTGTTTCCGCACCTGGCGGAATTCCTGCAGCGCTACCCGGAGATCGAGCTGGACGTCAGCGAAGGCGACCGCTATGTGGATCTGCTGCGCGAAGGCGTGGACGCGGCGTTGCGGGTGGGGACGCTGGCTGATAGCGATCTGGCGGCGCGCCGGTTGACGATGCTGCGCGAGGTCACGGTGGCCTCGCCGGGCTACCTTCAGGCCAGAGGCGTACCGGACAGCATCGATGCCCTGCAGGACGGCCACCAGATGGTCGGCTACCGCTCCAGCGCCACCGGCCAGCTGATTCCTCTGGAGTTCCAGCAGGGCGGGCAGGTGCGCTACGTGCCGCTGCCGGCGCGGGTGCGTGTGTCCGGCGCGGACGCGTTCCTTGGTGCCGCGCTGGCGGACCTCGGTATCATCCAGGCGCCGCGTTACCGGATGGACCCGTACATCGCGCGCGGGCAGTTGGTGGAGCTGTTGCCCGAGACGCCGCCGACGCCGAGTCCACTGAGCCTGGTCTACCCGCGCAACCGCACGCCGTCGCCAAGGTTGCGGGTGTTCATCGATTGGGTGGCCGGCGTGTTCGATCAGATGAGGTAGTGCCGGCCGCTGGCCGGCAACTGCAACATGCGTGATATGCCAAGGTTGCCGGCCAGCGGCCGGCACTACCGTGCGGCCACGCTCGGCAGCACCAGCTCGAACAGGGTGCCGGTGTCATCCGACACAACACTCACGCTGCCGCCGTGCGCCTGTGCAATCGCGCGGGTGATCGCCAGGCCCAGTCCGGCACCTTCGTGGCGGCCACGTTCGCCGCGGTAGAAGCGATCGAACAGGCGCGGCAGCGCTTCGGCGGCGATCGGCGTGCCAAGGTTGTGCACGCTGACCCTGCACACGCCATCGGCCTCGACCAGCCGCACCCGCACTTCGCTGCCCACGGCTGCGTACTTCAACGCGTTGGACAGCAGGTTGGCAATCGCCCGGTGCAGCATCAAGCGGTTGCCTTCCACGCTCGCCGCCCCTTCGCGGCGCAGGGTCAACTGCCGGTCCTCGGCCAGCAGGTCGTAGAACTCCAGCAGCGAATCCACCACCGCATCCAGCGCCACCGGCTCGCGCGAGGGCAGTGCGCCCGGCGCTTCGGCCTGCGCCAGGTACAGCAGGTCGCCCACGGTCTGCGCCAGCTGTTGCAGTTCCTCGGCGCATGACGCCAGCGTCTCGCGGTAGGCCTCGTTGCTGCGTGGGTGCGCCAGCACCACCTGCACCTGGGTCAGCATGTTCGTTACCGGCGTGCGCAGCTCGTGGGCGAGATCACCGGAGAACTCGGTCAGCCGCGCGAAGTCCTGCTGCAGGCGCGCCAGCATGCCGTTGAGCGTCTGTGCCAGTTGCTCCAGTTCGGCTGGTGCACTGCGCGCGCTCAGGCGGCGCTGCAATCGGCCAGCGGTGATCTGCCGGGCCTCATCGGCCAGCGTGCGCAGCGGCCGCAGCGTGCGCCGCACCACATAGCCGCCGAGCAGGCTGCTGACCACGGCGGCGCCGATGATCGCGATCGCCAGCAGATGGCGGAACCGCTGCAGGAAATCGGCATGGCGGTTGTCGTCGATGGCCAGCAGGATGACCAGCTGGCCGCCGTCGGCCAGCGTCTGGCGCAGGTGCAGGGCATGCATGCAGCGGCCATCAGCGAGGATCCAGTCGTGCCGCCGTGGCGCGGCGTCGATGGGCTGGCTGCGTGCATGCTCGCGCAGCAGTGCCGGTGCGGTGGAGAACAGCACCGCGCCGCTCCCATCAACAATGTGGAAGGCGATATCCGGATGGTGGCCCAGCGCCTCTGCCAACCGCTGCCCGCGTGCGGATGCCGGTCCATTGCCGGCCAGGTCACGGATCAACGCAACCTTGTTCTCCAGTTCGCTGAAGTCCTGGGCCACCAGGTCGTGGCGGGCGCTGACATAGATCGCCACGCCCAATGCGGCCAATACCAGCGTGGCCACGGTGGCGAACAGCAGCGTCAGCCGTACCGCGATGGAGCGACGCAGGCTCATCCGCTGTGCACTGCACCGTCGTCCGGCGCCTCCAGCACATAGCCCATGCCGCGCACGGTGACGATCAGCTTGGCATCGAAGTCATCGTCGATCTTCGCGCGCAGGCGGCGGATCGCCACGTCGATCACGTTGGTGTCGCTGTCGAAGTTCATGTCCCACACCTGCGAGGCGATCAACGAGCGCGGCAGCACTTCACCGCGTCGGCGCGCCAGCAGTTCCAGCAGGGTGTATTCCTTCTGGCTGAGGGAGATGCGCTGGCCGCCGCGTTCCACCCGGCGGCGCAGGGTATCCACCACCAAGTCGGCAATGACGATGCGTTCGGCCTGCGGCACGGCCTGGCCGCGACGCAGCAGGGTGCGCACGCGCGCCAGCAGTTCGGCAAAGGCGAACGGCTTGGCCAGGTAGTCATCCGCGCCCAGCTCCAGGCCCTGAACGCGGTCGGCGATGCTGCTGCGCGCGGTCAGGAACAGCACCGGCACCTGCCATCCGGCCTCGCGCAGCTGTGATAGCACGTTCCAGCCATCCAGGCCGGGCAGCATCACGTCGAGGATGACCAGCTGGTACTCGCCGCTGCCGGCCAGGTGCAGCCCGTCGACGCCGTTGCAGGCGAGATCGACCACGTAGCCGGCTTCGATCAGGCCCTGGCGCAGGTAGTTGCCAGTCTTGGGTTCGTCTTCGACGATCAGCAGTTTCATGGTGTGCCCATCATCGCAGCTTGGGCCCGTGCTGGAACGGATGAGTCATGCCAATGGGTCCAGCGTGCCGAGCACCGCCACGCAGGCCAGCACCAGCAGCGCCAGCACCGATTCGCAGGCCAGGCTGTGGCGAAGTGAGCGCAGCGGCCTGGGTTGCCAGCCGCCGCGGATGGAGACCGCCAGCGCCGGCACCAGCCGCCAGCGATGCACCGCGGCCAGCCCCAGCATGCCACCGACCAGCGCCAGTTTGAGCAGCAGCCAACGCCCATGTGCGGTGTTGGTCAAGGTCTGCAGGGAGCCGCCGAGATCGACATAGGTATAGGTGCCGGTCATTGCCAGCAGGGCGACGATGATCGTGCCGGGCAGGGCGAAGCGGTGCGCGGCCTGCCACAGTTCATGGGTGCGTTCGCGCAGGCGCAGGCCCTGTGGACGCAGCGCCAGCTGCAGGATGGCGGCGATCGCACCGACCCAGGCGCCGGCGGCCAGCAGGTGCACGATGCCGGCCGCCAGCCGCAACGTCCCGCCGAATCCATCACCGGCGGCAGCGTGACCATTCCAGGCGAGGCTGGCCAGAGTTGCCGCCGCGAGTGCCAGCAGCGCCAGACGGCGCAGGCCCTGCACCGGGCGATTGACTGCCAGCAGCGGCAGCATTGCCAGCAGGGCCAGGATGCGCAGCAACCCCGCCTCACCCACCGGCGTACCGGTAAGAAACCAACGCGCCGTCTCGCCATCGATGTCGACCGGTGATATGCCAAGCACGCCGGACAATCGGGTCACCGTATCGGTGCCGACCAGCGCCAGCGCAACCACGGCGAGCGCCAGCGATACGCCACGCGGCAGTCCGGGGCGGACGAACAGCATCCGCCCGAACAGCAGCATCAGCACCAGGTACAACGCCAGCCGCAGCGCGTACGGTGAGAGCTCGGCCACGACCGTCGTCCTACTTCACGGTGAAGCGGTAGCTGCCGGTGATCGGATGACTGTCCTGACCGACCGCGCGCCATTGCAGTGCGTAACTGCCTGCGGGCAGCGGCTTGGCGAAACGCGCGCGCAACGTGTGGCCATCTTCGGAAATGTCCTGTGCGGTGGTGGGCATGGCCATCTTCATGCGGCCATGGTCCATGCTCAGTTCGATGCGGGTGGCACGCGGCATCACCTTCTCACTGAACTGCAGTTCGATCTGGCTGGCCGGGGCCACGGTGGCATCGGCCGCTGGCGTCGAACGCACCAGGCTGGGATGGGCCAGCGCCAGCGGTGCGGCCGCGAGGCCGGACAGCAGAAGGGTGAGCGACGCGGGGCGGAACAGGGAACGGGTCATGCGCAGGCACCGGCAGGGAAGTGGCCCTCAGGGTGGAGGGCGGCGCCTTTCGAGGCCCTGACCCGTACATTACCGGTTTGTAATGTTGGCCGGCGCTACCGGTAGACGTGCAATGCCCTCCGGTTGCCGATGTGCGCACATGCCAGCAGCACGCCACCACTGGCTGTCGCCACCCCATGCCAGAGCAGCGATTCCTTCAGCGGCAGGTACAGCGAGGCCGCCAGCAGCAGGATGGCGCCGGTGCAGGCCAGCTGCACAGGCCGCCAGCGCCCATGCCGGTGCACCCCGGCCGAGGTACTCGCCAATGCCAGCGATGAGGCCAGCAGCGCGAACAGCCATTCCCAGCGCGACATCACCAGCAGCACCGTCATCGCGCCATGGCCGGGGTGCTGAAACGAACGCAGCGCCATCATCGCCGCCGGCACGAAGGCCAGCAGCAGGGGCAGGGCGATGCAGTGGGCGGCGCAGGCCAAGGACAGCCAGGCGCCGGCCAGATCAACGCGGGGATGCCAGCGTGCCGAAGTTGGCGGCTGGGCCAGGGCCCTTGCGGGCGTCGTGGGGATGTGGTCCATAATGTTACAGAGTAACAATTGGAGCCTCCCCCATGAAGCGTTCTGCTGCTGTTTTCCTGCTGCTGGCTGCCAGTGCCGCACAGGCCCATGATGTCCGCCAGCTGGGTGCGCACGTACACGGCCAGGCCACCGTTGATCTTGCGCTCGACCAGCAGACGCTGGAATTCGCCCTGCAGGCACCCGGCATCGGCATCCTTGATTTCGAACGGCCGCCGGCCAATGCGACCGAGCAGGCGGCGTTGGCGCGTGCGGTTGCGCTGCTGAAGGACGGCCGCTGGGTCACCCTGCCCACCGCTGCGGGCTGCCGCCTTTCCAGCAGCGATGCGAAGGCCGAGGGCTTCGATGCGACGGTCACGCCGCCGCCGGCAGGACAGCATCGGCATGCGGGATTCAGCGCAACGCTGCAGTACCACTGCGCCAAGCCGGCCGAGCTGCGGGCCATCGTCGTACGCCTGCCCGCGCTGTTCACGGGCCTGCACGAAGTCATCGTCAACAGTGCAACCGCCAATGGCCAGGATCGCAGTGTGCTCACGCCCGACAACCTGCGCGTGGTGCTGGCACCGTGAGCGCGGCACCGGTGATCTCGCTGGAAGACGTGCAGTTCGGATACGGCATGCAGCTGGTGCTGGATATTCCGCGGTTGTGGGTCGAGCAGGGCAGCAGCGTGTTGCTGCGCGGAATCAGCGGCGGTGGCAAAAGTACGCTGCTGGGCCTGTTGGCCGGTGTGCTGCTGCCCGGCAAGGGTCGTGTCGAAGTGGCCGGCCAGGCACTGCAGAACATGGGAGGTGCGGCGCGGGATCGTTTCCGTGCCGATCAGCTGGGCGTGATTTTCCAGCAGTTCAATCTGCTGCCGTTCCTCACCGTGCGCGACAACATCGCGCTGGGCCTGCGTTTTTCGCGTCTGCGTAGCGCGCGCATCAGTGGGCCACTGGATGCCGAGATCGCCCGTCTGCTGCAGGCCCTGCAGCTCAATCCTGAGCTGATGCAGCGGCGCGCGGGTACGCTCAGTGTTGGCCAGCAACAACGCGTGGCGGCAGCACGCGCCCTGATCGGTCGGCCGGCGTTGCTGCTGGCCGATGAGCCCACCTCGGCGCTCGACCGCGAAGCAGCGACCGCCTTCCTGCAGCTGATGTCCGCGCAGTGCCAGGCGGCCGGCACCACGGTGCTGGTGGTCAGCCATGACGACAGCCTGCAGCCGTTGTTCGACCGCACGATTTCACTGTCCGAGATCAACCATGCAGGTGCCGGCCATGTTTGAGCTTGCCTGGGCCAGCCTGCGCAGCCGCGCGTTGAGTGTGGGCCTGACCGTGCTGGTCATCACCCTCAGTGTGGTGCTGCTGCTGGGCGTCGAGCGTGTACGCACGCAGGCGCACGAGGGGTTCGCCAGCACCGTATCGGGTACCGACCTGATCGTCGGTGCGCGCTCGGGACCGGTGAACCTGCTGCTGTACTCGGTGTTCCATATCGGCGACCCGACCAACAACGTGTCCTGGCAGTCCTACCAGGAGCTCTCCGCATTGCCGCAGGTGAAGTGGTCGGTGCCGTTGTCGCTGGGCGATTCCTGGCGCGGCTACCGGGTGGTGGGTACCACTGGCGGCTACTTTGAACACTATCGCTATGGTTCCGGTCACGAGCTGGCCTTTGCACAGGGGCGGCCCTTCGATGATCTGTATGACGCGGTAATCGGTGCAGAAGTGGCACGCGCGCAGAAGGTCGGCCTCGGAGATGAGATCGTGCTGGCGCACGGCACCGGTGCCGTCACGCTGGCCACGCATGCCGACAAGCCGTTCCGTATTGCCGGCATCCTGCAGCGCACCGGCACGCCTGTGGATTCGTCGCTGCTGGTCTCGCTGCCGGCCATCGAGGCGATCCATGTCGACTGGCGATCGGGCGTGCAGCTGCGCAGCCAGAGCGTCAGCGCCGAGCAGGCGCGCCACCTGGACCTGACCCCGACCAGCATCACTGCCTTCATGCTCGGCCTGAATTCGCGCATTGCCACGTTCTCGGTACAGCGCAGGATCAACGAGTATCCGGACGAGGCGATGCTGGCGATCCTGCCCGGCGTCACGCTGCAACAGCTGTGGCAGTCACTGGGCACCGCCGAGCGGGCGTTGCAGCTGATCAGTGCAATGGTGGTGCTGCTGGGCATGGTCTCGTTGGTGGCGCTGCTGGTCTCGACCCTGCAGGAGCGGCGGCGTGAGATGGCCATTCTGCGTGCCACCGGTGCGCGGCCGGGCTACATCGCTGGCCTGCTCGTGGTGGAAGCGGTGGCGACCAGTGCGGTGGCCTGCGTGCTGGCCCTGTCGCTGTTGGTGGTCGCCAGCATTGCCGGGCGCGGCTGGGTACTGGCCACCTTCGGTCTGTCCATCACCCATGTCTGGCCGGATGGCCGTGAACTGGCATGGGTTGCGGGTGTGCTGCTGGTCAGCGCGGTAGCGGGGCTGGTGCCGGCGTTGCTTGCTTACCGGCGCACCTTGGCCGATGGCCTTTCACCGGGAGGCTGAGCATGCGATGGATGTGGGTAGTACCGATGGTGCTGGCGCTGGCTGCCTGTGAACGGCCGGTGGATACCGGCGTGCAGGCCTTGCCGCCCTCGCCGGTTGTTGACCGCGATGACCCTGCAGACGCTGCGGAGCAGGAACTGGACTGGCTGCAGATGATGCCGAAGGACGAGCTGGCCGCACTGGAGCGGGGCGAGGGCCCGGAGGTCGAGCACAACGGCAACCGGCGCATGCCGCAGTTCGGCACCTTCCGCACGGTGGACACGGTGCTGCAGCGGCCGGTGCGCCTGCCGGGCTACGTGGTACCACTGGCCAACGCGCAGGACGGGCGGTTGACCGAATTCCTGTTCGTGCCGTACTACGGCGCCTGCATCCACGTGCCACCACCACCACCGAACCAGATCGTGCACGTGGTGCTGCCACGCCCGATCGAGATGCCGGAGATGTACTCGCCGTTCTTCCTGGCGGGCACCCTGCGCGCCGAACGGTTGGATGACGATCTGGCTGGTTCGGCCTACACCATGCATGACGCACAGCTGAGACCCTATGAACCGTAGTCACCTGTTGCTGGCGTTGGGTTGCCTGTGGTTGGCGGGCTGTACGGCGCCTGGCGGCCATGCCGTGGCGGTCACGCCGCAGGACAAACCGGCGCCCTCCGCCACGGCCGAAGCCCCCATCGACCGTTGGGACGCGTTGCGACCCGACGAAGTGACCTATCAGCGCCCACCCCCGCAGATCGGCCTGTCACGCAATGGGATGGAGGGTGTGGGAGGCCTGATTGACGACACCGGCTCGGGCACGCCACCGGGGCTGGAGATCGACCATTCCAGCCCGGACCGCGCCAAGCAGTTCGGCTCTTCGCAGGTGGTTGATGCTGCCGATGGTCGTGCCGTGGACCTGGATGGCTACGTGGTGCCGCTCGGTACCAACGACGCAGGACTGGTCGACGAACTGTTGTTCGTGCCGTTCTACGGGGCCTGCATCCATGTGCCGCCACCGCCGCCGAACCAGATCATCCACGTGACCCTGGCGACACCGATCGCGCTGGGCGATCTGTGGGATCCGTACCGGCTTGCCGGCCGCCTGCAGGTGAAGCGTTTCGACGCGGACATTGCCAGCGCGTCCTATGATGCCGCGGCGGCGACGCTGACGGCGATCCGCAACTGATGCGCGCGCGCTGGATCATCGCTGCGGTGGTGTTGGCGGCAGCAGGCGTGGCGCTGGCGGTGTGCTGGCAGCGGCGCGCCGCAGTCCCAGAGCCTCCAGCGGTCGCGTTTCCGGCACCGGCAGCCGATGCCAGCCAGCGCATCGAACAGCGCCTGGGTGACGACCACGCGTTCCGCAACGACGTGCTGTTCCTGCTCGCGGCAACATTGCGCGACCGCTGCCAGCCGGCGCAGGCGGGACTGCTGGCGCGCATGGCCAATCGTGCATCGCTGCCGGTGCTGGCGGCAGTCAGCGCGGTAACCCAGCAGGACCCATCGCTGGACCGGCCGATCTACCAGTACATCCAGCATCGCGCCGATGCGACGCCGTGTGGCCAGCCGCTGCAGATGCCGTTGGCCGGTGGGCGCAGCATGGCCGTGGACATCGAACAGTACGCGCGCACCTTCCCGGACAGCTACTTCGACCCGCAACGCAGCAGCGAACCGCGGGATTTCGGTGGACTGCCGCTGCAGCAGCGCGCCGGCAACGCCTGCAACAGCGTGGTGTATTCGGTGCTGCCGTTGGGGGGTACTGACTGGAGGTGCAGCAGCCTGCGCGCGAATGCCCGTGCGCGGGTGCGCGGCCTGTGCGAGGACGAGCTGCGGCGCCAGCATGGGGGCATCGGTGGCGAGCTGGACGCCGCCGTCGGGCAGGGCATGCAGGCGGCGGTGGTATCGGCAATTGCGGCGCTGCCGGAAGACTGCCGGTGATGATCCCTGACACCGGCCACAACCCGGCGTGAGGGGCACTGCAACATGAACATTGCCCGGGCCCCAATCTGAACCGGCGGCGTTGTCCTCATAACTATACAGGACATCCTGTATAGTTATGGCCGTACTCCGCCCCCATCAGGTTCTCCCATGGCTTTGTCCCAGCCCTTGGCCGGTGCTCCGGCCCTGTCGCGTGCCCGTCGCTGGGCACTGTTGTTCACCGTCGCCGCTGGCCTGCTGCTGGTTACGCTCGACAACTCCGTGCTCTACACCGCGCTGCCCACCCTGACCGAGGAACTCTCGGCCAGTGCCGGCCAGGCGCTGTGGATCATCAACGCCTATCCGCTGGTGATGGCCGGCCTGCTGCTGGGCGCCGGCACGCTGGGCGACCGCATCGGTCACCGGCGCATGTTCCTGATCGGCCTGGTGGTGTTCGGCGTCGCCTCGCTCGCAGCGGCGTTCGCCGACACCGCAACGCAGCTGATTGCCGCGCGCGCATTCCTGGCGATCGGTGCCGCAGCGATGATGCCGGCCACGTTGGCGTTGATCGGACTGAGCTTCCACGAAGAACGCGAACGCAACATCGCCATCGCGATCTGGGGTTCGGTGGCCATTGTCGGTGCGGCGCTCGGCCCGATCATTGGCGGCTGGCTGCTGCAGCACTTCTGGTGGGGCTCTGTGTTCCTGATCAACGTGCCGGTGGTCGTGGTTGCGTTCGTGGCCACGCTGCTGCTGGCGCCGGAAGGACAGCGCGACACCTCGCGGCCATGGGACCTGGTGTCCTCTGTTCTGGCATTGGCTGCACTTTCCGGCCTGGTGCTGGCAATCAAGTCGCTGATCGCTACGCCGCCGTCGTATGCGCTGGGCGCAGGCGCGCTGCTGCTGGCCGTCGTCAGCGGTGCGGCGTTCGCGCGCCGCCAGCAGCAGCTGCCGTACCCGCTGCTGGACTTCGCGATCTTCCGCAATCCGGCGTTCCTGGCCGGCACGCTGTCGGCGGTGTTCACCCTGTTCGCGATGGCCGGCCTGCAGTTGGTCACCACGCAGCGCTTCCAGCTGGTGGCAGGTTTCACGCCGCTGCAGGCGGGCCTGCTGGTGTCGGTTGCGGCATTGGGCAGCCTGCCGAGCGCGATGCTCGGCGGCAGCATCCTGCACAGGGTTGGCCTGCGCTCGCTGATCTGCGGCGGTCTGGCCGCCGGTGCGCTGGGCGTTGGTGTGGTGGCGTTCGGCTTCCCGCACGGCCTCGGCTGGGTGGTGGCTGGCATGGCCATCACCGGCTTTGGCATGGGCTCGGCCATCTCGGTGGCGTCCACTGCCATCCTCAACAACGTACCGGCGCACCGCGCGGGCATGGCCTCGTCGGTGGAAGAGGTGTCCTACGAATTCGGTGGCCTGCTGGCGGTGGCGATGCTGGGCAGCCTGAGCGCGGCAATGTACGGCGCCTTCCTGCCGGCCTCGGCCGACATGCCCGAGCTTGCCCGCGAAGGCTTCACCCAGGCGCTGCACGCGGCGCGCGAAAGCGGGCAGGGCGAGTGGTTCGCACTGGCCACGGCCGCGTATGACCGCGGCTACCAGATCGTGCTGCTGGTGATCACGGTGGTGCTGGCAGTGGGCGCGGCGATCATCGCGCGCCTGCTGCGGGGGCGCGTCGGTGGCCGCGAGGGTGCGGCCGATCGCGTAAAATGACGCGATGAGAACCAGCAAGCGCGACCGCATCCTCGACGCCGCCGTCAACGTGATCAATCGTGACGGCGTGCGCGCGGTGACCTTCGAGTCGGTGGCGGCCGAGGCCAAGCTGACCCGTGGCGGCCTGCTGTATCACTTCCCGTCGCGCGAAGCGCTGCTGCGCGGTATCGACGAACATCTGGTGCAGGCCTGGGAAACGTCGATGGAAACGCTGCTGGGCAAGCGCGCGGATGAAGCGACGGCACTGGAGCGCTACCAGACCTTCGTGCGTGTCTCGGCACAGAGCGCTACCCGTGCCGAACTGATGTTCATGCTCGAATCGGCCGACCCGGACGCCGATGAGCGTCCGTGGGGGCCGGCGGTACGTCGCTGGGCACCGCTGCCGCCGGAGGCAGGTGCGGCGGAAGATAGCGCCGCGCTCGACAATTTTGTGGCGCGACTGGCCGCCGATGGCCTGTGGATCTACGAGGCGATGTACGAAGGGCAGCTGGACGAAGGCGTGCGCGCCCGGGTGGCCGAGCGCATCGCCGGGTTGTTGGCGAAGTCTGATGGGGCGTCCAGCTGAGCCGTAGACCGACGCGCGGATATCGCTCTTGGTAGAGCCGACCGCTGGTCGGCTGCTCACGAAAATCCCGCGCTTAGCGCGATGGTCGACCAGCGGTCGACTCTACCCCTTACCCATTTACCCAACCTGCGCTGCGCTCGCAGCCAACCACGCCCGCGGCGATGCCCCCAGCCGCTTGCGGAACGCCTTCGACAGTGAGGCGGTATCGGCAAACCCCACCTCGATCGCCACCTGTTTGACCGCCACGCCGGCCCGCAGCTGCGCGCAGGCAAGACTCAGCCGCCAGTCCAGCAGATAACTGGCCGGCGTGGCCTGCATCACGTCCTTGAAGACCGCTGCGAACGCGCTGCGCGACATGCCCGCAGTTGCGGCCATGCGCGGCAGCGTCCAATCGTCCTGCGGCGCCTGGTGCATCGCCACCAGCGCACGGGCCAGCCGCGCATCCGACAGCCCCCGCATCAGCCCATGGCTGACCCCGGCCGCATCCGGGTGATCCACCACCCAGCGCAGGATCTGGATCAGCGCCACCTCGAACAGGCGGTTGGTCAGCAGCCGTGAACCGCAGCGCTGGCGATCGGCCTCGGCGAACAGCAGGTGCAGGGTGTCATCCAGTTCGCCGATCGCAGCCAGCGGCACCACCATCACCGGTGGCAGCGATTGCACGATCGGATTGCGAGCGCCTCCATCGAAATCCAGCGTGGCGCAGGTGAAATCCGGGCCATCCAGCGGCGCATTGAAGAACACATGGTGCAGCGGTTGCGGATACAGCAGCAGGCTGGGTGTGTCGATCTTCAACCGCGGCAGCGCGGTATCGCCGTCGGGATGACGGACCTCCATTTCACCCTGGCGCAGGATGTGCAGGAAGGCGCGACCGGGCTGGGGCTCGAAGACATGGCGCCCGCACAGCGGACCGCTGTGGAACAGCGCGGCCTGCACCCGGAAGCGTTCGAGCAGGGAGGAAAGGCGATCGGGTGCAGTAGTGTTGGTGGGTAAGTTCATGGACGTATGGACAACATGTGCGGCTGATTGCTCCTGATTCGTCCGCGGAGTCTACCTAGGATGAGCGGGTCGTCCAATCCCGGGCGCTTTCCCAAGGAGATCCCACCATGTCCCGTGTCCCCCTGATCGATGTCGCCAACACCACCGCCGACCGCCAAGCCCTGCTGGGCCAGGTCCACGCCGCGTTCGGCGCCACCCCGGCCATGTTCCGCGCCGTGGCCAATTCGCCGGCCGCCCTGCAGAGCATGTGGGGCTCGTTCGGCGCGCTGGGCGGCGGTCGCCTGTCGCCGTTGCTGGGCGAGCAGATCGCCGTCGCCATCGCCAACCGCAATGCCTGCGAGTATTGCCTTGCCGCACATACCGCGCTGGGCCGCAAGGCAGGCGCCAGCAGCGAGCAGATGGCCGCCGCGCAGATCGGCCAGTCCAGCGACCCGGCTACCGCCGCAGCCCTGAACTTCGCGCTGAAGGTAGTCGAGCAGCGTGCGCAGATCACCGATGGTGATGTGCAGGCACTGCGTGCCGCCGGCTTCGACGATGAGCAGATCGTCGAGATTCTCGCCCATGTGGCGCTCAATCTGTTCACCAACTACATCAACGTCGCGTTCGACGTGCCGGTGGACTTCCCGAAGGTGGCGCTGCGCTGAGATGCGGTTCGGCCCGGGTGGCAGTGGGCCGCCCGGGCCGGTCGAAAGGGAGCAGACGGCGTGGTCGGCGCTACCTGTCGTCCGCCTGCAGCCGTTCGGGATGGGTATACACATTGAACCCGCTCTCCCGCGCGAATCCGACCAGGCACAGGCCTGCGCTGCGGGCCAGGTCGATCGCCAGCGCGGTCGGTGCCGAGACAGCAGCCAGTACGCTGACGCCGGCCCGTACGGCTTTGCTGACCATTTCGTAGCTGGCGCGGCTGGAAATCACCAGCAGCCCGCCCTCGATCGTGTGTTCGTTGTGATGCAGGGCGCCGATCAGCTTGTCCAGCGCGTTGTGGCGGCCGACGTCTTCGCGCACCCAGCCGATGCGACCGCTGGCATCGGCCCAGGCCGCGGCGTGGGTCGAGCCACTCACCGCATTCATTGGCTGATGCTGCGCCAGCGTGGCCAGCGCCCGTTGCAGCGCCGCCGGCGGGTAGGTCCGCCGTTCGCGCACATCGGGCAGCGGCCGCAGCACTTCTTCCAGCTGGCGCGTGCCACACAGGCCGCAGCCACCGCGGCCGGGCAGCAGGCGCTCGTTGGCCGGATCCAGGTCAGCACCGGGTGCATCCTCGGTCACGGTCATCTGCAGCTCGATGCCTTCCAGTTGCGGTCGTACCTCGATGGCCAGCAGTTGGGCAGGCGTGGCGATCAATCCCTCGCTGAGCGAGAACCCCAGCGCAAAGTCCTCCAGGTCGCAGGGTGTGGCCATCATCACTGCGAAGGCGGCGCCGTTGTAGCGCAGCGCAACCGGTACTTCCTCGGCCACCACGTCGACCTGCTGCTGGTGCCCCTCGCTACGCCAGCGCTGCAGCGGACGCTGTGCCGTGCCTGCAGGCGGGGTGTGCGGCGGGGTCGAGTCAGGCATGCAGCGCGTCCGGGCAAGGGAAATACGCAGGTGGTGAACCACCCACGGCTTCGAGAATAGCGCAGTGGCCGGGCGCTGACGCGGGTGTAACCGTTGTCATGGCAGGCTGCGCTGAAAACAGCGCGCACCTACTAGCGAAGCCGTGCAGGCCGTGTTTGACTGTGGGGATGGCTGTGCGTTCGAAAGCGCCGCCGGACCGCGTTGTGCCCATTGTTGCCGCGTTCCTCCCGTCAGGTTCCCGAACATGTCCGAGCAGAAGCCGCCGCGTTACAAGCCCTACAACCAGCCGGCCGGTGGCTGGGGTGCCGCCGGTGCCACGGCCAAGGTGCTGTTGCAGCAGAGTGTGATCGGCAAGGGCTCGAAGGCGCTGCTGGCGATGAACCAGCCCGGTGGCTTCAAGTGCCCCAGCTGTGCGTTCCCCGATGCCGATGAACGCAAGAAGCTGGAATTCTGCGAGAACGGTGCCAAGGCGTTGGCCTGGGAAGCCACGCAGTTCCGTGCCGGTCGTGAGCTGTTCGCCCAGCACACGGTCACCGAGCTGATGGCGCAGACCGACTACTGGCTGGAGATGCAGGGCCGGCTGACCGAGCCGATGCGCTACGACGCGTCCACCGATCATTACGTTCCCTGCAGCTGGGATGAGGCGTTTGCCCTGATCGGCCGTCATCTGCAGGCGCTGGACAGCCCGCACCAGGCCGAGTTCTACACCTCCGGCCGTACACCCAACGAAGCCGCGTTCCTGTATTCGATCTTCGTGCGCGAGTTTGGCACAAACAATTTCCCGGACTGCTCGAACATGTGCCACGAGCCGACCAGCCGCGGCCTGCCGCCGGCCATCGGGGTGGGCAAGGGCACCATCGTGCTTCAGGATTTCGAGCACGCCGAGGCGATTTTCGTGATCGGCCAGAACACCGGCACCAATTCGCCGCGGATGATGAGCAACCTGGTCGAGGCGCGCAAACGCGGCATCCCGATCGTGGCGGTCAATCCGATGCCCGAGCGCGCGCTGATCCGCTTCGCCGAGCCGCAGGACATGGTGCAGATGGCCACGTTCGGTTCGACCGAGATCACCAGCGAGTTCGTGCACATCCGCATCGGCGGCGACCTGGCCCTGATCAAGGGCATGATGAAGGTGATGTTCGAGCGCGAAGCGCAGGGCGAGCGCGTGCTTGACCACGATTTCCTGGCCGAGCACACGGTGGGCTTGGACGCACTGCGCGATGACGTGCTGGCGCAGGACTGGAACGAGATCGTGCAGGTCTCCGGCATCACGCAGGCGCAGATCCGCCGCTGCGCCGAGATCTACATCCGCTCCAAGGCCACGGTGATCTGCTATGGCATGGGCCTGACCCAGCATCAGTATGGTTCGACCCTGCTGCAGCAGGTGGCCAATCTGCTGTTGCTGCGTGGCAACTTCGGCAAGCCCGGCGCAGGCATCGGGCCGATCCGTGGCCATTCCAACGTGCAGGGCGACCGTACCGTCGGCATCGACGAGAAACCCAAGCCAGCCTATCTGGACCGCGTGCAGCAGGTGTTCGGCTTCGATCCGCCGCGCGAGCACGGTCATCACGTGGTCGAATCGATCGAGGCGATGCTGGACGGCAGCGCCAAGGTGTTCATCGGTATGGGTGGCAACTTCATCCACGCCGTGCCCGATACACCGCGCGCGTACGAGGCCATGCGTGGCCTGGAGCTGACGGTCGGCATCGCCACCAAGCTCAATCGGGGTCACCTGGTGCATGGCCGCGATGCGCTGATCCTGCCGGTGGTTGCCCGCTCGGAGCGCATCGTCACGCCGGCAGGCGAGCAGTTCGTCACCATCGAAGACGCGATGTCGAACGTGACCGCTTCGCGCGGTGTGCTCGAGCCGGTCAGCACGGACGTGCTGCCGGAGGTCGAGATCGTCTGCCGCATGGCGATGGCAACACTGCCGCACAGCAAGGTCGACTGGGGTGGGTGCATGCATGACTACGCACCCATCCGCGAGCTGATCGCGGCGGTGTACCCGGAGATCTACACCGGCTTCAACGAGCGTATCCAGCAGCCGCACGGTTTCCACCTGGACATTCCACCGCGCCGCCGCGTGTGGCCCACGTCCAACGGCAAGGCGAACATCCTGGTGATGCCGGGCCTGGCCGTGGACGCGCCGGTGGACGACCCCGAGATGCTCCGGTTGGCCACCGTGCGCTCGCACGACCAGTACAACACCACCATCTACAGCTACAACGACCGCTACCGAGGCGTGTACAACGATCGCATGGTGTTGTTCATGAACATCGAGGATCGGCTGGCGCGCGGGCTGGAGAAGGAAGCGCTGGTTAGCCTGGAGACGATCAGTGGCGACGGCGTGAACCGGCGCATCGAGGGCCTGACCGTGCTGGACTACCCGATGCCGCGCGGCGCGCTGGCCGGTTACTACCCCGAGTTGAACCCGCTGCTACCGCTGGACTATTACGATCGGGTCAGCGGTACGCCCGCGGCCAAGTCGATCCCGGTGCGGATGCGGGCAATGGTGGCGGCGATTGCGTGACGCGCGCATCGGCTATCATTGGCGGGTGAACCTGCCTGGCTTGCTGCTGCGATGGATGTTGCTTGTTGCCCTGGTGCTGAATGCACCGGCGCTGGCACTTGCCTCATCGTCGAACGCCATGGCCGCCGATGCGGATCACTGCGCCGCGCCACACTCCGCTGCCATGACCGGGTGCTGTGACGAGGCAGCATCTACGGTCTGCCAGAGCAATGAGTGCGAATGCCCGCCGGCCAGCGTCGGCATGCTGGCCGCCCTGAGCGGAACGCCGGCGTCACCCTGGCGTGAGGCACCTTTACCAGCCAGCGCCCAGCAACGCGCACCGCCGCCGTTGCCGGATCCGCTACGGCCTCCCATCGTGTGATTCCCTGCAGGCCTCAAGCGCCTGCCGTAGCTGCTCGACTCATTCTCGACTCTGCCTGCGCCTTCGATGCGCAGGCAGCGGGCCGCGTTGCCCGCATCTGAAAAGGAATCAACACCATGAACCGTTCTCTCTCCCTCGGCCTGCTGCTGGGCACCGTGTTGGCCACGACCGCCTGCGCGCGCGCTGCCGAAGAATCGCCTGCCGCGCCGGTTGCCAGCGAAGCCCCGGCGGCACCGATCAAGTCCAGCCCGTCGCAGGTGGACCCGGCACTGCCCATTGCCATCGTGCACAAGACCGCCAGCTGTGGCTGCTGCGGCATCTGGGTCGACCATCTGAAGGCCGAAGGCTTCCAGGTGGATGTGCGCAATACCGATGACATGAACCCGATCAAGGTCCGGCTGGGTGTGCCGGCCGGCAAGGCGTCCTGCCACACCGCCGAGATCGGTGGTTACGTGGTCGAGGGCCACATCCCGGCCGAGGACATCAAGCGACTGCTGGCCGAGCGGCCGGCCGCACGCGGGCTGGTGCTGCCCGGCATGCCGGCCGGTTCGCCGGGCATGGAAATGCCCGATGGCTACGTGCAACCGTACACCGTCGAGCTGGTGCGCACCGATGGCACCACCGAGCCGTTCGCGCAGCACGGCCAGGGCGGCTGATGGTCACGGGTGCCGGTCGTCCTGACCGGCACCTTTCCACGCGTCCTGTGTAGAGCCTAGCCCACGCTCGGCTTGCTCTTTGTAGAGTCGAGCCCACACTCGACTTGCTTTTTTGTAGAGTCGAGCTTGCTCGACTGCTCTGCTTCAGTCGAGCAAGCTCGACGCTACAGAATCAGCGGGCGCGGGCTGTTTCCTTGGCCAGCTGTGCGTCGAACTTCTGTTCGGCCGCATCCGCGTAGGCCTTGCAGGTCAGTGCCTTGGCACCGGCCCTTGCACCCGCGGAGTAGTCCCAGTTGCTGGCGCCCGGATGAGGGGTCAGCAACACGTCACAGGGCAACGCCCGCACCGTCGCGAAGCTGCGCTTGTAGTCCTCGACCAAGCGCGGATAGCGCGCATTGCCCTGCAGCTGGTAGCCCGGTGCACTCAGGCTGTCGGCATAGGCGATGCGCACCGGCTTGCCCTCGCGGGTATCGGTCCAGGTCCACGCGGTGCTGCCCGGGGTGTGTCCCGGCATGAAGTGCGCGGTGAATTCGATGCCGCCCACCTCGACCACTTCGCCATCCATGATGATGCGATCGACACTGGCTGGCGGATAAGTGATGTCATCACCGAAGTGCAGATCATCGCTGCCACCACGTGCCAGCAGCACCGCCGATTCCGCGTTGGTGACCACGTGCGCGCCGCTGCGGCGCTTCAGTTCCGCCACTGGGCCTGCATGGTCGGCATGCGCATGGCTGAGCAGGATCAGACGCAGGTCCTGCGGTGCCACGCCGCGTGCCTTCATGTTGTCGAGCAGGTGGCCGGCCATCTGTGGCATGCCGCCGTCGAGCAGTATTGCGCCCTCGGCGGTCTGCACCAACAGCGCGGTCAGGTTCTCGGTACCGATCTGCCAGGTGTGGTCAGCAATCTGCAGCGGTGCCATCGGCTGCAGCCAGGAAGCATCCACGGTGTAGGCCCGCAACTGCGGCAGTGGTGCCTCGGCGGCGCTGGCGTGCGCGACCGGAAGAACAGCGGCCAGTGTGACGGCGAGCAGGGAAAAACGCATGGTTCACGTCCGTTTGAAGGAGGCCCAGAAACTAGCACTGAAGCTATTGCCTGCGAATCAAAAGGATCTTCTGGTATCCATTAGATATTCTTGGGTCTGCCCCGAAAGCACGGCCCTATGCCGAGAGACGGACAAACGAGGAGGCGTAAGTGTAGATGTCAAATTCACGCCGATGAAGCCTCGCGGCAAGCATCAAAAGCGCGAGATTTGGCTTTCCTGAGCGGAGACTGTTCTGGTAACTCTTTAGGAGGGTGGAGGAGATAGTTCTCTTCTCAGGTTCATCATCCAGCGATATGACCACACGGGTTTCGAGGGTCGCTGAGATTGCGTCCCAATGTGATGCGACTCTTACTCTTTGGAGAAGTGCCATGTCATCCTCAGCTTTCGATGTTTGGAGGAGGATGGTCCTTGTCCCGTCCACGATTGCTTTGAAAGAACTTGGGTGGCCGAAGCGAAGGCATGCCAAAAAGCAGTCGACGACAGGTAGTAGCTCATTCTCACGTTCCCGGGTATGAACGTATGCCGATATCATGGTCATGGCTTGTTCTTGGTCGCGCAGTGTCAATGAGAAGCACTGGGAAAATGCAGGGAATGCATCCAAGTATTCTCCTTTGAGCATTTGCCTGCCGCTGACTCGCATGGCATTGACAACAAACTCTAGGTGGTTGCTTGCTTGGACATATGGCTTCTCAGGCATGATGGGGTCAATGTCTGGAAGAATTGACTCTGATGCCAAGTTCTTCGCAAAGACTATAGGGTTCGGTGGGGCTAGATGGAACTCATAGTCGAAGAACTTCCTAAGGTATAGCTCCCCGTCCACATGGGCGCCGTAAACGGATTTAACCGCTGCGGGAAGGTTTCCTCGATCTGTGGCGATAAGAAACGAAATTCCGGGGACATCAAAGTAGTGCTTAATTCGTTCTAGAGTTCTGATGGCATGATCGGGCCGGCATCGATCAAGTTCATCGATAATTAGTAGCATTGGAGCAGGTTTTCGGTTTCGGCCTCGACCGGTCATGAGGCACCTCGCCTCAATTAAGACATCTCTAAAGTCCTTCTCTGCCGAACTGCGATCCTTCTGCATGTCAAGGAGCCGCTCGGCAAAGGCGCCCGCAGATCGGAGTACATCGCCACTGCCGGGAGTGTGGAGATCAGCAACAATCGAAGTCGCTGGAAGCATGATCTTGGAGCCGAATTTCGCAAGCCTTGATATACAGCTGTCCACGTCACTTGCGAGATGACCTTCCTCCTTTTTGAACTTCTCAAGATGCAATGAAAGTTCGGCAATTATGGCGACGAGCGGATCAGAGCAGTCGTCTGTTTTCCATGCATCAATCCGAATGGTGGGTATGTCTTTGGCCGTCTTTATATGCAGAGCCAGTCGCCTGAGAAATACGGTTTTCCCGCTGCCCCACGGAGATTGCAGCGAGACCACCAATGGAGCGTCTGTGCTGGAAGCGATCAGTCGGGCGAGCATCTCACCTTCGGCCTCGCGGTTGAATGGATCATCGTACCAAGGCGCCGATTCGTCGATTTTTGGCCCAGTGGCTTTCCTGAGTAGCGTCATCCTTGATCCTTCGAGTTACTGGTGTAATGGGTGATAGTACAAGCCTTAATCTTGGCTGTTCCAGCGCCTAGGTAGGCGCTGGAACACGTTGCCTCAGTACCGGTACTGCCACCCCAGCGTCACCACCCGGCCACGGCCCGAGAAATAGCTCGGGTTCGACGGCGTGGTCTGCGAGTAGTAGCTGATGTACTGCTTGTTCGCCAGGTTCTGCACGCCCAGCGTGAAGGAGTGCTTGTCCAGCGTGTAGCGCGCGACCAGATCCACGGTGGTGTAACCCTTGAACTCCGCCACCCGTGCGCCACGCAGATCGAAATCGCGGTCGAAGGCATGGCTTGCCTGCAGGCGGATGCTGAGCTGCGGCGTCCAGCTTTGTTCCCAGAACGCGGTCAGCCGGTTCGGTGCGATGTTCACGCCAGCCAGGTCGCTGTCGAGGCGGCCGTCAACGTCGGCATCGTAGCGGCCGTTGGCGCGCGCATAGCCCAGGCCAAGCCGGCTGTCGCCCAAGCGCAGGCGCAGGTTGCTTTCAAAGCCTTCCACGCGGGTGGCCTGGCGCTGCACCGCATAGGCGTCGATGCCCGGATCGTAGATCAGTACCGAGCCGAGCTTGGATTCGGAGGTGTAGTAGGCAATGTCACCGCTGAAGCGGCCATCGTCGTACTCCAGGCCGATCTCGCGGTTGTCCGACACCACCGGTGACAGGTCGATGAGGCTGTCCACGCGTTGTCCGTCGCGGTTGATCGCGCGCAGCACGCGGCCGACGTCGGCCACGGTGTAGCCTTCCGAATACGAGGCGTAGGCGTTGAGGCGATCGTTGATGTACCAGACCGCGCCGAAGTTGGGCAGGGTCTCGCTCATGGTCGGCTTGCCGCCAGCCACCTTGCGAGCGCCGTAGCGGGGCAGGGTGGTGTAGTCACCCACGTCCAGCTCGCCCTTCTCGTAACGCAGGCCGCCGGACAGCATCAGGTGATCGGTCGGCCACCAGTGCAGCTGCAGCAGCGGTGACAGGCTCTGGTAGGTGGTCTGCGGCACCCAGTTCATGCCACTGGCCAGCAGCACCTGGTGGGTGCGGTCGCGCAGGCCGTCCAGGCCCAAGGTCACGTCCAGCGTGGTGTCGGCGACGCGGGTCCAGCTCTGGGTCAGCTTGAAGCCGCGCTTGTCCGATTCGTTCTGGGTCTGGTCCCAGGCGGCGTTGGCGCCGGTGTTGCCCCACGGGTCCCACTGGCTGGCACCGTAGCGGCCTTCGAAATCCACTGCGAAGGCCTGCGCCTGGAAACGGCCGCCGAGCAGGTCGGCGGCGCTGTAGTCCACGGTCAACGAACGCGAGCGGTTCATCGGCGGATCGAGCGGCGTATCACCGGGGACCGAAATGGTCGGGCGACCGGTCCGGTAGTCACCGTTGATGGCCAGGTAATTGTCCAGCCCGCGCAGTTCGTAGCGGTTGGCCATCACCTGCAGGCGATGGCCCTCGGCAATGTTCCAGCCCAGCTTGGCAAACACGTTCGATGAGGTCGAGTCCATCAGCTCGCCCTGCGCGTTGGTGCCGATCGATCGGCCCTCGCCGTCGTGGTACAGGCCCTGCTTCTCATACGCCAGACCGGCCACCAGATCGAACTGCTCGCCACGCACGCCCACCAGGGCCGAGCCGCGCTGCCCGTTGTCATCGTGGCGGCTGGGCAGGGCAGCGCTGTAGCTGACGTTGGTGTCGAGCAGGAACGCGCCCGGCTCGCTGGGCGCGCTGCGGGTGATGATGTTGACGATGCCACCGGTACCGCCGATGCCCTGCAGCGCGTTGGCGCCGTGGATGACCTCGATGCGCTCGATCATCGCCGGGTCGATGGTGTGCGAATCACGCGAGCCATCGCGCAGCGGCGTCGACTGCGGCACGCCGTCGACCATGTACAGGATGCCGCGGCCACGCATGGTTTCGCCGTAGTTGGACATCTTCTCGCGCGCCGGGGCAAACGCCGGGATCTGTGACGACAGCACCCGCGACAGATCCGAACCCAGCGCCAGCTGCTGGGCGATGTCCTCGCGGGTCAGCACGGTGATGGTGTTGGGCATCGCGGTCTCGCCCTGCGGCATGCGCGCGGTCGAGGCCGATACCGTGACCCGGGCCAGCGAAGTGGTCGTGGCCGGGGACGCTGCCGATGACGCGGCCCGGGCCGGAGCGCGGGGCTTGGGCGATGCCGGCGCGGCACTCACCACGAACACCCCTGGCGAGCGCTCCTGCATCGCCAGGCCTTGCCCGGCCAGCAGGCGCTGCAGGGCGTCGTGCGGGGTGTAGCGGCCGTCGAGGGCGGGCGCGTTGCGGCCGCTCACTCTGTCGGCCGCGAACAGCAGCTGGATGCCACTCTGGCGCGCCAGCGAGTTGAGCGAAGCCTGCAGCGGGCCGGCCGGCAGGTGCAGTTCGACGGGTGCGGACGCAGCGGTCTGTGCGGTGGCGGGCAGGGCCGCACACAGGCAGGCGGCGAGCAGGGTGGGGGCCAGCCGGCGCAGCGCGGCGGGCGGAACAGGGCGGGTCATGCGGGGGTCCTTCGGAAGGGTTCAAGCACTTGCCGGATGGGACGGGGCGCAACCCACCCTCGGCGTGGCAATCAATCGCGGGCGCGCAGATGCAGGCTGCCGTCGGCGGCGGTATGCACCTGGACCGGCAGGATCTCCGGCAACAAGGCGACCGCCGTCTCGGCACGATCGGCATCGAACACGCCCGACACCTGCAGCGGACCCAGTGCCGGGTCATCCAGCACGATCGGACGGTCGTGATAGCGCTGCAGGATGCGCAGCACCTCGCTCAGTGGCATGCGGTCGAACTGCAGCCGGCCGGTGGTCCAGTCGGCCCGGTCCGGATCCACTGCTTCCGGCGGAGACAGCGATCCTGGCTGGGCCAGCAGGCGCTGCCCCGGCTTCAGCCGCTGCTCGGTGCCGCCGCCATCCACGCTGACACCGACCTCGCCGCGCCACAGCGTGACCTCACTGAGATCGCCCTGGCGGTCAACATCGAACACCGTGCCGTAGTTGCGTACCTGTACCGGCCCAGCATCAACCTGGAAGCGGCGCCACGCCGAATGCTGCACCTCGAAGCGCGCATGGCCCTGCGCCAGCAGCACCTGCCGCGAACGCAGATGGCGACGGACCTGCAGGTGGGTCCCCGCGTCGAGCAGCACGCGGCTGCCGTCCGGCAGCTCGATGTCGCGGCGCTCGCCGACGGCGGTCTGGTAGTCACGCACCTGCCAGGCTGGGTCGGCCAGCAGCAGCGCGGCGACCGCCAGCAACAGCACCGGCAGTACCCGTTTTGCGCCAGATCCGCCGCGTCGGCGCTGCAACTGCTCCGGGCCTGGCAACGGGAAGCGTTCCTTCAGCGCCTCCCGGTGTTGGTCGAGCATGTCCTCGGCGGACGGTTCGGCGGGCTGCGACGGCGATACCGGATCGGGTGATGCAGGGCTCACCGCAGCGCACCGTGCAGCCGGCAGTCGGCCATGGCCAGGCGCAGATGACGTTCCACTGCCTTCAGGCCGATGCCCATCCGCTGCGCCACCTCGGCCTGGGGCAGCTCGTGGATCTTGTGCAGGATGAACACCTGCTGCCGCCGGCAGGGCATGCGCTCGATGCTG
This sequence comes from Stenotrophomonas maltophilia, assembly GCF_002138415.1. Lineage (NCBI taxonomy): Bacteria > Pseudomonadati > Pseudomonadota > Gammaproteobacteria > Lysobacterales > Lysobacteraceae > Stenotrophomonas > Stenotrophomonas maltophilia. The sequence continues at coordinate 2,452,564 of NZ_CP015612.1, read as the reverse complement.
GTGGTCAGCCGCTGCAGCGCCTGCTGGCCCTGGGCCTGGCGCTCGGGTCCGGGGCGCTCGCAGGCGCCTTCGGGAAGCTGGGCGCGGGGCTCCACCCAGTGCCGGCGCAGATCCTCGGCGCGGCAGCGGTCGACCGCTGCGTCGTGGGCGATCCTGCGCAGCAGCGCGATCGGTTGGCGGGCGTCATGCACGGACGGGCGTTCCAGCAGGCGCACACAGACATCGTGCACCACTTCGCGGGCCAGCCCGGGCGAGCGGAACCGGCGATGCAGATAGTCCACCAGTTCCTCGTAGTGGCGCACCAGCGAGGACACCAGCGGCAGCGCAGGTGGGCGGGGAAGTGTCGGCTGGGACATCCGGACGGGCAGCAAGGGTGAAAGGCGGGTGCCGGGAGGTCATCCCTGCGTAATGACGCAATACTAATGGGAACTGTTCTCGTTTGCCATGCCGCGATCGCCAGGGCAATTGTTCGCCGCGTCTGGAAAGTGAATCCACGATCATCGGCTGGAGCGCAGAATCGCCCACGGCTAGCCTGCCTGCAGGCTCAAGGAGGTGGACCATGCATGTGCTTCTGGTGATGGTGGGTGGGGTGCTGTTGTTGGGGGTATTCCTGCTGTTCGGGCGGCTGTGGAGCGTGGGCACCTCACAGCTGCCGACGGCCCTGATCGCATTCGTTGCCACCTGGCTGCTGGTGACGGTGGCCAACCTGTGGGTAGGCGTCAGCAAGGCCGGCTACGGGATGCGCGAAGAACTGCCGATCCTGCTGCTGGTGTTCGCGGTGCCGGCCCTGCTGGCCGGTCTGCTCTACTGGCGACTGGCGCGCTGAAGGACAGCCATGAGTACACGACTGCGATTGCCGGCCCTGCGCCAGCGCGATGGCCACCACGCGCGCGTGACCTACGAAGAGCTGTTCTTCGACCTGGTCTACGTGTTCGCGGTCACCCAGCTCAGCCACCACCTGCTGCATCACCTGGATCTGGCGGGCGTGCTGCAGACCCTGGTGCTGTGGTTTGCGGTGTGGCTGGGCTGGCAGTACGCCTGCTGGGTCAGCAACTGGTTCGATCCGGAAGCACCGCGCATCCGCGGCCTGCTGTTCGCCACCATGCTGCTGGCCTTGTTGATGTCCTCGTCCATTCCCGAGGCCTTCGCCGACCGTGCCTGGGTGTTCGCCGGGGCCTACGCCATCATGCAGGTCGGGCGTACCGCCTTCGTGCTGTTCGAGGTTGGCCGCACGCATCCGCTGGCGCCGAACTTCCGCCGCATGCTGGCGTGGGTGAGCGTATCGGCCTGCTTCTGGCTGGCAGGCGCGGCAGCCGAGGGCAATACGCGGCTGGCGCTGTGGGCGATGGCGGTGGCCTGCGAGTACATCTCGCCGATGTTCGGCTTTGCATTCCCGGGCATGGGGCGTTCGCACACTCGGGACTGGACCATCGAGGGCGGGCACCTGGCCGAGCGCTGCCAGCTGTTCGTCATCGTCGCACTGGGCGAGACCCTGCTGGCCACCGGCGGCGTACTCAGTGAGGTCGAGCACTGGAGCGGGGCGGTGGTGTCGGCGGTGCTTGCCACGTTCGCCGGCACGATCGCCATGTGGTGGCTGTACTTCGGCATCTCCAGCCGCGACGCCACCGAGGCCATCAGCCATGCCGAAGACCCGGGCCGGATGGGGGCCAACTTCCACTATGTGCACGCGTTGCTGATCGCAGGGATCATCGCTACGGCGGTGGGCAATGACCTGGTCATGGACCACCCGCACGCTGTGGTGACGCCGGTGTATGCGGCCGTGCTGGTGGCCGGCCCGTTGATCTACCTGCTGGGCAGCGCGCTGTACAAGCGGGTGGTGTACGGGCGCGCACCGTACTCGCATCTGATCGGTGCAGTGGCACTGGGTGTGATGGGTTTCGTATTGCCGCAGACCCATCTGCTGACCGCTGGCTGGTTGACCAGCGCGGTGCTGCTGGCGGTGGGATTGATGGATACGCGGTTGAAGCACCGCCTGCAACGGGCGTGATCTTGTCCGGTATCCAGCCTGTGCCGGGTAGAGTCGACTGTTGGTCGACTGCTCTTCCACAAGGTTGTGGAAAATCCCGCGCTGCGCGCGATAGTCAACTGACAGTCGACTCTACCGCCGCCCTCCACCGCCTGAGGTGGCCTGGCCGAGCGCGGCGGCCATTGCCGCAAGCTTGCCGACCGTGTTGAGGTTGCGGGCGGTGCCTTGCTGGGCATAGGGAATCCGCAGGCGTGAGTCGGCCATGCCGTCGCCATAGTGGACGAAGATCTCGCGGGTACCCAGCACCAGCTGCTCATCGCGCAGGCCGGTCACCCCGGTCAAGGGATCCGTGGGCAGTGCCTCATCCACGAACAGCGCGACCACACGATTGCCGGCGGCGTGCGGGAATGGATTGCCGGCGGCAACCGCCGCGATCTCGGCTGCCGAGCGCACCAGCACACCCACCGGTTTTCCGGCATAGGCCTGCAGCCGTTGGCCAAGGGCTTTCCGCACGCCGGCTTCGTCAAGTCCGCTGCGGAACACCACGTTGCCGCTGGCGATATAGGTGCGGACGTCGGTGAAGCCGGCGTCTTCGCACATCGCCACCAGTTCAACCATCGGCAGCTTGCCGGTACCGCCGACATTGACTGCCCGCAGCAGCGCGACATGCACGCTCATGGGGAACCTGCCTGCAAGCGGTCATACATCCGCACCAGGTCGACCAGGGTACGCGCGCCCATTTTGCGCATCACCTGTGCGCGGCGCACCTTCACGGTGATCTCGCTGACCCCGAGGTCGCCGGCGATCTGCTTGTTGAGTCGGCCGCGCACCACACCGTCGACCACCTCGCGCTCGCCGGGGTTGAGGGTGTTCCAGCGCTGCTGCAGGGCGTCCAGCGCCTCGCCGTCACGGCGGCGCTGGCGGTCGATCTCGATGCCCTTGTGGATCGCATCCAGCAGCTCCTGGTCACGGAACGGCTTGGTCAGGAACTCGATGGCACCGTCCTTGATCGCGTTGACGCCCATCGCGATGTCGCCGTGGCCGGTGATGAACACCACCGGCAGCTGCAGGCCGTGGCTGCCCATCGTGCGATGGAACTCCAGCCCGCTCTGGCCGGGCATGCGCACGTCCAGCACCAGGCAGGCCGGTGCGTCTTCCAGTTCGTGTTCGAGGAACGCCTGGGTGGAGGCGAAGGCCCTTACCTGCAGGCCCATCGAGGCCAGCAGGTCTTCCAGCGCGGCGCGCACCGACGGATCGTCGTCGATTACGTAGACGATGGGTGCCGGGTCGGTGATGGGTGCAGCGGGCTTACGCATGGGGAGAATCCGTGGCGATGGGCAGGTCGAACACGAAGCAGGCACCGCCGCCTGCCGGTCGTTCGGCGCGGATCTGGCCGTCGTTGGCCTCGATCATCGAACGGCTCAGGCTCAGACCGAGGCCCAGTCCGTGCGACTTGGTGGTCCAGAACGCATCGAACACACGCTCGGGGTGTTCGGCGGGCAGGCCGACACCACGGTCGCGCACACTGAGGCTGACCCGCTGGCCGTCACGCCGGGTCAGCAGCGACAGGCGACGATCAGCAGCCGGCACCGCTTCCATCGCGTCCACCGCATTGAGGATCAGGTTGCCGATCACCTGCTGCACCTGCACGCGGTCGGCCTGCACCAGTGGCAGGTCGGCATCGAGCAGCAGGGCCACGGCCACGCCGTGCTGGTCCAGTTCACTGCGCGACAGCGCCAGCATTTCCTCCACGGCCTGGTTCAGATCGAAGGCGCGCCGTTCCGGTGCGGCACCCTGGGTCAGGCCACGGATACGGGCGATCACGTCACCGGCACGATGCGCATCGGCCAGGATACGGGCCACGGTCTGCCGCGCCTTGTCCACGTTCGGTGGGTCCTGCGCCAGCCAGCGCTGGCAGGCCTCGGCGCTGCTGGCGATGGCCGCCAGCGGCTGGTTCACCTCATGGGCGATGGAGGTGGTGAGCTCGCCCACGGTGGAGGCGCGCGCCACGCGCAGCAGGCGGGCCTGTGCTTCCTGCACGGCGGCCTTGGCCGCTTCCATGTTCAGGGCAAGGTAGGTGGTGATGCCGATCACCAGCATGCCGATGACCGAGTTGACCAGGCCGATGCGGTAGGTGCCGAAGCGGGTGAGGAAGAAGCTCAGCCCGGTGAGTGCGATGCAGGCGACGGCCAGGGTGATGAGCCCGCGCGCGCCCAGTACGCGCGCTGCGGCGAGGATGACCGCCGCGTAGAAGCAGGCGGCGGCGACCGCGTAATCGGTGACGGTATCGATCAGGAAGATCGCCGCCATCACGACGATCAGGGCCAGCACCACCAGCGGGCGGCGGGGCGACAGCGATGGCATCGGGGCGGCTCCCTGGCGTGGGGGGAAAGGATAGCAAAGCCGGATTTGGTAGATGCCGACCTTGGTGGGTGCCGACCGTTGGTCGGCACACACCAGAGCAATGCTCGGTTTTTCCGGCGTCCATGAGGTTGCCGGCCAGCGGCCGGCACTACCGAGCGGCTACTCCTCCAGGCTGGCGTTCCAGAACCCCTGCAGCACGCCGGGGGTGGTCGCCAGCGTGGCCAGCACCGCATCCAGTTCACCGGCATCCACCGTGGTGGCATACAGTACGGCCTCTATCTCCACGTCGCGCTCGCCGAACGGGCGCTGGTCCACCGCGCGTACCGGGTAGTGCGCCTGTTCCAGTAGCAGCAAGAGTTGGTCCAGCACCTCGGCCTGCTGCTCGCGCTGGCAGACCACGTTGATCGCATAGGTTGCCTCGCTGAACGCCTCCGGCAGCGGTTGCCGCTGGATGCGGTTCACCACCGGCCGCAGCAGCGTGTTGGCGGCGAGCACGAACACCGCCGCCATCACCGCCTCCGGCAGCAGCTTGATACCCGCGCAGGCACCGACCGCCGCCGAGCCCCACAGCGTGGCGGCGGTGTTCAGGCCGGACACCTGGGCACCGTCCTTCATGATCGCACCGGCGCCGAGAAAGCCGACACCGGAGATCACATAGGCCACCACATGCAGTGGCGACGGCGGGCCGCCGTACAGGTCGTGGAAGCGCACGGCCAGATCCACGAACACTGCCGCACCTACCGCCACCAGCGTATTGGTGCGCAGGCCGGCGGTGCGTTGGCGCAGCTGCCGTTCCAGGCCGATGACGGTGCCAAGCACGAAGGCTACCGACAGGCTGATCAGCGAACTGAGGGTTGCGCCGGCGTTGAACGCCGGCAGGTTCGGATTGATGTCCATTGTGTTTCTCCCTGGACAAGCGGCGGGCGCTTACTGCCAGCCGTAACGACGGATGTAGAACTTCTTCAGTGCGGTGGTCAGTACCGCATAGCCGAACAGGATCGCCACCAGGAACGGCCAGTAGCCGGTCGGCAGGGCCTGCAGCTTGAAGTAGCCGGCCAGTGGGCTCATCGGCAGGGCCACACCGATGGCCATGATCAGGCCGGTCATCACCAGCAGCGGCGGCGCGGCGATGCTCTGCAGGAACGGCACCTTCGGTGTACGGATCATGTGCACGATCAGGGTCTGGGTCAGCAGGCCCACCACGAACCAGCCGGACTGGAACAGGCCCTGGTCGGCCGGCGAGCGTGCATCGAACACGTACCACATCAGGGCGAAGCAGCTCAGGTCGAAGATCGAGCTGATCGGTCCGAAGAACACCATGAAACGGCCGATGTCCGCCGGGTTCCACTTCAGTGGCTTGCGCACCAGCTCCTCGTCCACGTTGTCGAACGGAATGGCGATCTGCGAGATGTCGTACAGCAGGTTCTGTACCAACAGCTGCAGTGGCAGCATCGGCAGGAATGGCAGGAAGGCCGAGGCCACCAGCACCGAGAACACGTTGCCGAAGTTGGAGCTGGCGGTCATGCGGATGTACTTCAGCATGTTGTTGAACGTACGCCGGCCCTGGATGACGCCTTCCTCCAGCACCATCAGGTTCTTTCCCAGCAGGATGATGTCGGCGGCCTCCTTGGCGATGTCCACCGCGCTGTCCACGCTGATGCCGATATCGGCCGCGCGCAGCGCCGGTGCATCGTTGATGCCGTCGCCAAGGAAGCCGACCACCTTGCCCTGTGCGCGCAGCTCGCGTACCAGGCGCTCCTTGTGCAGCGGTGTCAGGCGGGCAAACACGCGGTGGTGGTGCAACGCCCGCGACAGCGCGCCGTCATCCATGCGCTCGATCTGCGGGCCGGTCAGGATGGTGTCGGCGTCCAGCCCCACCTGTGCGCAGACGCGGGCGGTCACCAGCTCGTTGTCGCCGGTGAAGACCTTCACTTCCACGCCATGTGCGGCCAGCGCCTGCAGCGCCTGCGCAGCCGATTCCTTCGGCGGGTCCAGGAAGGCCACGTAGCCGACCAGGGTCAGGCCGCACTCGTCAGCCTGCGAATACACGGTCTGGCTGGCAGCAGTTTCCTTCATCGCCACTGCCACCACGCGCAGGCCCTGTTCGTTCAGTTCCTCGGTGGTCTGCCGCACGCGCGCCAGACGGCGCTCGTCCAGTGGCATGTCCTGGCCGTTCTCGCGCACGGTGCTGCACACCGCCAGCATCTCTTCCACTGCGCCCTTGCAGATCAGCTCATGGTGATCCTCGCGCTCGGACACCACCACCGACATGCGGCGGCGCTCGAAGTCGAATGGAATCTCATCCACCTTGTGGTAGTCCTGCGACAGCCGCAGCGAGCTCTGCAGCTCCACGTGCTCCAGCACCGCACGGTCGAGCAGGTTGATCAGCCCGGTCTGGAAATGGCTGTTGAGGTAGGCGAACTTCAGCACATCCTCCGAATCGTGACCGAACACGTCGGTGTGCCGTTCCAGCGCGATCTTGTCCTGGGTGAGGGTGCCGGTCTTGTCGGTGCACAGCACTTCCATCGCGCCGAAGTTCTGGATCGCATCCAGGCGCTTGACGATCACCTTGCGCCGCGACAGCAGCACCGCACCCTTGGCCAGGGTGGAGGTGACAATCATTGGCAGCATCTCCGGGGGCAGGCCGACCGCCACCGACAGCGCGAACAGGAACGCCTCGGTCCAGTCACCCTTGGTCCAGCCGTTGATCAGCAGCACGAACGGCACCATCACCAGCGCGAAGCGGATCAGCAGCCAGCTGACGCTGTTGACGCCGGCCTGGAACGCGGTGGGCGCACGGTCGGTGGCGGTGCTGCGCTGGGCCAGGGTGCCGAAGTAGGTACGGTTGCCGGTGGCCAGCACCACGGCGGTGGCGGTGCCGGACACCACATTGGTGCCCATGAACAACAGGTTGTGCTGCTCCAGCAGACCGGCCAGGCCATCGCCCGGGTGCGCGAACTTCTCCACCGGCAGCGACTCGCCGGTCATCGCCGCCTGCGCCACGAACAGATCCTTGGCGGTCAGCACACGGCAGTCAGCCGGAATCATGTCGCCGGCCGACAGCACGATGTGATCACCGGGCACCAGTTCGCGGATCGGCAGGTCCAGCAGTCGCGCCGGGCGACGGCTGTGCAGGTGCGCACCGAAGTACCGGTCGGCCACGTCTGCCGCCTCGGTACCGGGATTGCGGCGCAGCACGCGTGCGGTATTGCCGACCAGTGCCTTCAGCCGCTCGGCGGCACGGTTGGAGCGGCCTTCCTGCACGAAGCGGATCAGCGTGGACAGCAGCACCATCGCGCCGATCACGATCGTGGCCTTGATGTCCTCGGTCAGCCAGGACACCGCCGCCAGTACGGTCAGCAGCAGGTTGAACGGGTTGCGGTAGCACTGCCACAGGTGGCGCCACCACGGCAGCGGCTTTTCGTGATCCACCTCGTTGGGGCCGAGCGTGGCCAGCCGCTCCTCGGCCTCATGCGGGCTGAGGCCATCGGCATGCGACTCCAGCGTGGCCAGCAGCTGGGCTTCATCCTGCTGGGCAAGGGTGACCAGGCCGGTGGTGAGCGCGAACGGGGCGGCCTCGGCGCTGCCCGGGCCGAAGCCGGCTTCGGGCATCGCGCGGCGGCGGAACAGGTTGCCTGCGCGACGGCTGCGCAGGAAGGCGTTGAACCAGGCGTTGAGCAGGCTCATGGGACTCTCCTCGAATGTCAGAGCCGGCCGGGGCCGGAACACGAACGGAACGGATGGAACAGGTCAGGCGTGGCGCATCGCCAGCACCGCCGGCGACCACGGCTGCATGTGCAGGCGCTGGCTGCCACCAATGCACAGCGGCTTCATCGCATCGCGCAGCGGGTAGGGCAGGTGGCGCAGCACGTTGATGCGCTCGCTGATCGGCAGCAGCGACAGCGCGTCGGCCACTACGCGTGGCGAGCCGAGCGACAGCGAACGGGCGAACATGACCGGGCCGTGCTGCAGCAGCTGGCTGCGCAGGGCAGAAACATCGCGCTCACCGATCAGGCGGCGCAGGGTGATGTAGAGGATCTTGTAGGACATGGGGGCGATCTCCAGGCAGGCGGCACCTGGCGATCCCCCGTCAATCAGGCAGGCAGGGACCGGCGGGCAGGCGCCAGGAACAGGCAACAAGCGGGCATCCGGGGCGCTGTGCGCCCGGTAGGGTCGGGGTCCATCTGCGTCTCCATGAGGGGAGGGTGCCGGCCAGGATTGCCCTGGCCAGTGGCGCCATTGTCCGCCCCTGAATGGGGCAGTCCTAGAGGCTCGTGGGTTAGCCCGGCTATACCTTGGTATAGCTGATGCCGCGATGACGCTTCGAACATTCTGGGCCCCTTCCCACGGAACGCACGTAATGCGGCTCACTCATCAGTTTGAGCGAATGGATGGCGCCGTCTGGGCTCTTGACGCTTTCGGCCCGACTCGAGGGAGGGGCCTTTGCATGCAGCGTCCCGGTGCCCTTCGTTCCTGGCGGGTCTACGTCACGGTTTGTGCGGAGCACGCAGATACGTTGCTCCGGGAGGCGTTGCTCTGGAAATAGACTGCCTTCCACCACACAGACACAGGGCCATCAATGAAAACGTCGACCCAGCATCTTCCCGAGGGGATATCCCTGACGGTTCGCGAGCCCGAAAACGGCCCATCAAGGTCCGTCATCATCTTGTGCCATGGTTTCTGCGGCATCAAGGAGCTGCTCCTTCCAGACTTCGCCGATGCCTTTGCGAAGGCGGGATTTGTGGCCGTCACGTTCGACTATCGGGGTTTTGGAGACAGTGACGGTGAGCGAGGTCGGCTCGTGCCTGCGATGCAGATCGAGGACATCCGGTCTGTCATCAGGTGGGTTCGCGCACGCTCGGATGTGGACAGTACGCGGATCGCGCTATGGGGAACGTCGCTGGGTGCAGGGCATGTCTTTGGCGCGGCTGCGCAGGACGGCGGAATTCGCTGCGTGATCAGTCAGCTGGGCTTCGCGGACGGCGAGGAGGTGGTGACCGGACACATGAGCGAAGTTGAAAAGGCAGCATTCGTGACCACGCTGGACAAGATGGCCGAAAGGCAAGCCACGACGGGCAAGGAAATGCTCGTAGGCATCACCAAGGTGCTGAACGATGCCGAATCGAAGGCATTTTTTGAGGAGAACAGGGAGAAGCATCCAAAGATGGATGTCAAGATTCCGTTCCTGACGGTCCGCGATACCCTGAACTACAAGCCAGCCCTGGCGGCCGCACGGGTTACCTGTCCAACGCTGGTGGTGATTGCCGGCCAGGATCGTGTGAATCCCCCTGCGCAGGGGCGCGCCCTGTTCGATGCAGTCGCCGCAGACGAGAAGACGCTCTATCAAGAGCCGGATGCGCGCCACTACGATGTCTACAGTGGCGAGTACTTCCAGAGGATCATCAAGATCCAGATCGATTGGCTCAGGGCACAGCTCTAGACCTACGCCTCCGTCCGGCAGTGCGACCAGGACGGGGCGGGCGATTGCAGCTGGTCGCTCTTGTCAACGCGCCAGGACGCACCTGATAGGAAGCCTCCCTGTGCTTCGTAATCAGTTGCCGGCAGTGACGCGGTCCGCGAAGGCGTCGGTGGCGCGCACCAGCGCGTCGACCGTCGCCGGTTCATTCGCGCTGTGGCCGGAGGTCACCATCTCCAGGCGCGCTTCCGGCCAGGCCTTGGCCAGGTCCCAGGCGCTGCGCGGCGGACAGATGATGTCGTAGCGCCCCTGCACGATCACGCCGGGCAGGTGGCGGATGCGATCGATGTTGCGCAGCAGCTGGTCGGGTTCCAGAAAGATGCCGTTGCGGAAGTAGTGCGCTTCGATGCGGGCCTTTGCCAACGTGTCCCGCGGATCATCGGTGGACACCGCATCCACGACATGCTGCAGGGTAGCGGCGTTGTCCTCCCAGCCCAGCCAGGCCTGCGCGGCGGCGATGCGGGTGGCCTCATCGGCGCTGTCCATGCGCGTCCAGTAGGCCGCAATCATGTCGCTGCGCTCATCCTCCGGGATATGGGCCTCGTAGCGGTCCCAGCGTTCCGGGAAGATCCAGCGCGCACCGCCGTTGGCCTCGGCGAACCAGCGGTTCTCCATCTCGCGGCCGAGGAACACGCCGCGCACGATCAGGCCGGTGGCACGTTCGGGATGTGCCTGCGCGTAGGCCAGCGACAGGGTCGAGCCCCAGGAGCCGCCGTAGACCAGCCAGCGTTCGATGCCCAAGTGCTCGCGCACCTTCTCGATGTCGGCCACCAGGTCCTGCGTGGTGTTGTCGCGCAGCTCGCCGAACGGCGTGGAGCGTCCGCTGCCGCGCTGGTCGATCAGGACGATGCGGTAGCGCGCCGGGTCGAAGAAGCGCCGATGGGTCGGCGAGATGCCGGCGCCTGGGCCGCCATGCAGGTACACCACCGGGATCCCCTCCGGCGTGCCGCATTCCTCGATGTGCAAGGTGTGCAGATCGCTCACCGGCAGGGTGAATTCGCGGTAGGGCTCGATGGCGGGGTAAAGCGTGCGCATGGCAGGTATCTCACAAACAGAGGCCGCCAGCATAGCGCCGCCGCCCGCTGCCTGCAGTGGCACGCACCTTCCCAGCGCTGGAAATGGGCTGGCCGATGCGCATAAGCTTCCGCGATGCAAGCGACCACTACAGGGATGCCCACGCCCGATCCCACTCTCAGCAGCGGCGCACGCGAGCTGCTGAAATGGATCGCGCTGCTGACCATGACCGGCGACCACGTGGCGAAAGTGATCTACGGGGGCTACCTGCCGGTCGTAAGCGAACTGGGGCGCATCGCCTTCCCGCTGTTCGCGCTGGTGATGGCCTGCAACCTCGCCCAACCGGGGGCGGACCTGCGCAAGTCGATCCGCCGCCTGGCCGCATGGGGCGTGATCGCGCAGCCGCTGCATGCACTGGCCTTCGGCGCCTGGTTGCCGCTCAACATCCTGCTCACCTTCGCGTTGGCTGCGGTGGCCGTGCATGCGCTGGCCAGTAACCGCCCACTGCTGTTGCTGCTCGCTGCTGGCATGTTGCCGATGCTGGTGGATTACCAGTGGGCAGGCGTTGGCTTCGTGCTGCTGGGCTGGCTGGCGTTCCGGCATCGCGCGTGGTGGCTGTTGCTGGTCGGCTGGGCGGCGGTGTGCTGGGTCAACCACAATGGCTGGGCGCTTCTGGCCATCCCGGTGGCCTTGGCCGTGACGCGCGTGCAGTGGCGGCTGCCGCGCCGGCGTTGGGCGTTCTATGGGTACTACGTGGGGCATCTGGCGCTGCTGGCCGTGTACGTGCACCTGCACGGCTGAGTGCATGCGTGGCGGGCGCAGCGCTATCGTCGCTGTCCGATGGAAGGCCTGTCTGCCGGGGTAGAGGATGGAACGGTGGCGGTACAGACCGCCACCTGTCCACTCAACCTACCGGAGCATTGCATGAGCATCGAATCGATCCTGTACTCAGCCCAGGCCACCGCCGTCGGCGGGCGCGAGGGCCGCGCCACCTCGTCCGACAAGATGCTGGACATCGCCCTGTCCACCCCCGTCGAACTGGGCGGCACCGGCGGCACCGGCACCAACCCGGAACAGCTGTTCGCCGCCGGCTACTCGGCCTGCTTCCTCGGCGCGCTCAAGTACGTGGCGGGTCAGGAGAGCATTGCCATCGGCGACAATGCTTCCGTGACCGGCCGCGTTGGCATCGGTGCGGTCAGCACCGGCTTCGCCATCGACGTTGCGCTGACCATCTCGCTGCCGGGTGTCCCCACCGTGCAGGCCGAGGACCTCGTGCGCAAGGCGCACGTCGTCTGCCCGTACTCGCACGCCACCCGCAACAACATCAACGTGGCGCTTAACGTTGCCTGATGCTGCCGGCCGCAGCGGGTGACCACCTGCTGCGGCCGAAGGATCGGATCAACGATCCAGATCGCGCCAGTCGTGCGGCGCAGCAGCCAGAAACGCATGCGCGCTGGCGTACAGCGCCGTTGCGCCATTGGCAATGGACTCGGCACTGTACTCGCCCAGCACATGCAGCGCGCCCGCGGCGCTGCCATCGCAACGATGGCCGAGCAGCAGCACAGGCACCTGAGCCAGCCTTGCCAAGCGCAGCGGCGGGGGCTCCGTGGCGCTTCCGGTCTGGCGCCAGGGGCAGGGGTCCAGCACGGTCACCACCGTGGCCCCGCGCCTCAGCTTCCTCCAGGCCTGGCCGCAGCGTGATGGTCGGCCGATGTCCAGGCGATGGCCCTGACGCTGCAGTGCCAGAAGCGTGCGGTGAATGGGGGAATCTTCATGGTGAAGCGCGTTGATGAAGTAGTGCGCGGGTGCGCCCGGACGGTCCAGCAGTGCCGCCATTGCCAGTTCGATATTGCCGCTGGGCAGCAGGCAGACCACCCGCCGGCGTCCTGCAGCGGAGGGCCATAGCGCGCCAGGGTCACGCCAGGCCATTCCCCGCAAAAGGTGCTGCAGGGCGGGGAAGGGCAGCGACTGCAGGTGGTGCACATGGACCTTGCGAAGCCAGTGCCCCGCCAGGAAACGGGCGCTCAACTCCGTGGCGGTCGACGGGGCGTGACCCAGTCGCTGCAGGGTGTGGAAGGCGCGGCCATGGCGCTCTGCGTGAAGTAGGGGGCCGAGCGTGGCGAAGGCCCCTTCGGCGAGGCGAGTTGATGCGTGGGCCGTCAGCATGGGCAGCAGTGCTGCGCCGACCTTCACGCTCGCACGATGCAAGGCGTGGCGGGCCATGAGACGCAGCACCCACAGCCGTTCACTGTTCCATGCAGGCGTCATCGCGATGTCCTCGTAGATTGGGAATGCGTACAGCGTCCCCAGCCCGAAGTCGCGCAGAAACAGGACAAGTTCGAAATGTGGACAGAACTGTCTTTACGGGCAAATGCGTCATGCATGGACGCCTTTTTCGACCTTGTCCTACATCGGCGCTCGCTGCCGCCACGCATGCTGGCGTTCCCACGTCCTTCACATCGCGCCGCCGGCGCCCGCTCGATGCCATGCCCTCCGCCTCTCCCTCCATTGCAGAGTCCCTGCGCCGCCTGCACTCCGGTGCCGATCCGGACGTATCGGGCGCGGGTGAGCTGCAAGCGCTGAGGCAGTACCCGCGCCGGCTGATGCTGGCCTGCGGCGTGGTACTCAGCCTGCTGTCGTTGAGCGTGCTGATCACGCTCATCGTGGTCCAGGTCAATGGCTACGAGGCACGGCGCATCGCCGACTTCCGCCGCGCCCATACCGCGCTGCAGATCCAGCTGGCCCGCCAGGACGCCAGCTATGGGCGGATGGCGGACATGGTCGAGTACGCGTGGGACCGCAACATCCAGCTCGGCGAGGCCAGCGCCGAGAGCCTGCGCCGCGCCTACCTGGAAGGCGGGCAACGCCTGGTCGTGGTTGCCGATGACAGCAGCCGCCCGCAGATGGCGCTGGGCCTGGAGACCACGCAGTGGCAGCCGCAGGACCTGCAGCGCTATCTGCAGCTCACCACCGCCGTGTCGCTCATCCAGCGTCTGAGCCGCAGCGCGGATGAGGCTGGGCCGACCAGCGCGTCCTACTTTTTCGACCCCAGCGGCCAGTACCTGTCACTGGACAAGGGACTGACCGAGCGCAGCCTGATCAGCGCGCTGGCGGCCAGTTCGCGCCGTGAGGTGTTCGAGCATCTGCGCGCACCGGCTCAGCTGCTGTCGCCCGTCTCAAGCCACGACCAGGTGCCGCTGCTGGAGAGCGTGGAGCGCAGCGACACACCACGCCGGACCTTTGGCCGCCACCCGATCAGCGGCGAGCCATCGCTGGTGTCGGTGTTCCAGGCCAGCGCGGGCGCCAGACCCATCGCTACGTTCGTCGCCTACGAACCGATGGCGCGGCTGCAGGCGCTGCTCCGCCGCAACAGCCAGGGCCACCTGACCCTACTGGATCGCGATGGGCTGCGGGTGCTGGCCTCGAACCCGGACGATGCCCAGGCACCGCGTTCGCGTGCCGACGTCGATTGGGTGCTGCTGGGCGACGCCACCCGTGCACGATTCCACAACGGGCGCTTCACGCTGGCGCTGGCGGTGGCAGGCACGCCCTGGACGCTGGTGGAAACCTATAGCTGGGCCGACATCCTGCGTGGCATCGCGCCGATGCTGCTAAGCGGGGTCGGCTGCCTGCTGGCCGCACTGGCGCTGCTGTGGTGCCTGCTGCTGTGGCTGCATCGGCGCATGTACACGCCGGCGTTCCGGCAGGTGAAGGCCATCTACGCCCGCGATCGGCGCCTGCGCCTGTTGCTGGAGCATGTGCCAGTGGGCGTGGCCCTGCTCGAAGCCGGTACCGGTCACGTGCAGGACTGGAATGGCACGCTGCAGCGCATGGACCGTGCCGCCGGCGCGCGACTGATGCCGCAACTGCGCGAAGCGATGATGCAGGCAGATCTGCGCCATGGCGCCGTGGAAGTGGAAGGCGACCTGGCGTTGGCCAGCGATTCCCGGCAGCGCCTGTTCCATCGCACCCACATCCATTCGGGAGGCGAGGCCTGGCCCGGCGGGGTGCTGCTGATGGTGGAGGACATCAGCCGCAACATGCGCGAGATCGAGGCCGAGCGCGCCCGCACGGCGGCGGCGGACGCCTGCAGCCGAGCCAAATCGAATTTCGTGGCAGCAATGAGCCATGAGATCCGCACCCCGCTGCACGGCATCATCGGCCACCTCGAGCTGCTCGCACGCACGCCGTTGCAGGCCGAGCCCGCCGAGCGCGTGCTGCGGCTGCGCCAGTCCGCCGATTCACTGATGGACATCATCACTGATGTACTGGACCTGTCCCGCATTGAATCCGGGCAATGGACGCTGACGCCGGAGCGCTTTGCGCCGTCCGCGCTGCTGGAACGTGTTGCGGTGCTGTACGCGCCGATGGCGCAGGCCAAGGGCCTGCAGCTGGACTGCGTGGTGGATGCTGACGTGCCGGCGGCCGTGGTTGCGCCAATGGCCGCCATTGAACGCATTCTGCGCAACCTCACCAGCAACGCACTGAAGTTCACCGCGTCCGGACGAGTACAGCTGCGCGTGTCGTACCTGCGCGAAGAGGAAGGCGGCGTCCTGCGGGTTGAAACCACCGACTCCGGCATCGGTCTCAGCCAGGAAGAATGCGAACGCCTGTTCCAGCCCTTCGTGCAGGCCGGGCCGAGCATCGTCTCGCGTTTCGGTGGCTCAGGACTCGGCCTGGCGCTGTGCCAGCAATTGTGCGAGCGCATGGGCGGGCGCATCTGGGTGGAAAGCACCCCGGGGGTGGGTAGCCGCTTTGTGGTCGACGTGCCATTGCTGACCTCGATTGCCATTCCGGTGCCGCTGCCGTTGTCCGGGCGGCGGATCAACCTGCTGGCGGCGCCCGGCCCATGGCGGGGTGAACTGGAGCGGCGGCTGCGCGGATGGGGGGCGCAGGTGCAATTGGTCCAGGGCCAGGCGCCGGAGTCATCGCCGGGGGCAGCCTGGGTGCTGTTCGAAGCTTCAGCAGATGACGTCTGTTGGGTACGACGCAATGCCCAGCCCTGGGTACAGACCTGTCGTGAGGGTCCCTTGCGTCCGCAGGCGCAGGACGGAGGGCACGTGGTGTCCTGCTATGCCAGCGAGGCCCTTTGCCAGGCCGTTGTGCTGGCACTGGCCCCAGCTATGCCAAATGCGCCAGCTACTGTCGCAATCGGATAAATTGCATGAATACCCACCTCAGGATCACGGTCATGGCAGGCACTGAAGCAGCCCAAGGCGCGGGCGGCGCCGCCGCCGCGCGCCTGGACGACCTGCGCCGGCTGCGTCGCCGCCTGCTGCTCGGGGGAGGGGCATTGATAACGGCGCTGGTGCTGCTGGCGGCCATCGTCAGCTCCATCGCGGATGTGGAAGAGTTCCACGCACGCGAACGCCAGTCGTTCCTGGAAGCCCGCGCGGCGCTCGATTACTTCCTGTACCAGCGCGACCGGGCCTATGGCGCCTCGATCAACGGCAACGATGTGCTGTGGCGCGACCAGCGCTTGGCGCTGAAGGCGGTTGGCACCCCGCTGGCCGAACGCTTCCACGCCCAGGGTGAGGAAGTGGTGGTGCGCTCTGAAGGACGTACCGCCGTGCCGTGGCTGGTACTCGGCGCCCGCGAGAATCCGCTGCCGCCCGAGGAGCTGAAGGCCTACCTCGGCATGATCGACATCTATTCGGCCTACACCGCCGATTCGATCACTTCGCAGGACACGCCTGGGCCGGTGGCAATGTTCGCCTACGAACCGCAGGGCCGCCTACTGGCCGTGTCCAACGTCCGCGATGAGGCCCAGCTGCTGCAGACCCTGAGCGTGGCCACCCGTCAGCAGGCCTTTGCGCGCCTGCTGCGTGATGAGCCCGAGGTACGCAAGGTGCTGCCACGTCCCGGCCCAATCCGTGCCGCGTCACGTGAGGGCCGGCTGATCTCCCGGTATGCGACCAACCCGCTCACTGGCCAGCCCTCGCTGGTGGGCGTGGTTACCATGGCCGAGGGCACCACGCCGTACTTCCGGCGCGTGGTGTTCGAGTCGGTCGACAACATCAAGTCCCGTCTGGAGGCGCGTGAAGAAGGGCGCTATCTGGTGCTGTCGGCCAAGCATGAGGTCGTGCTCAGCACCGGTGGCCTGAGCAGCCAGGAGCAGGATCTGCTGCTGCAGACCCTGCCGGCACGCATCGGTACCAAGCCCTCGCGGCAGTACGCGCAGGGGCGTTTCATCCTCAGCTGCAGCCTGCCGGGCGTGGACTGGACCCTCAACCATGTCTACGACTGGTCGGATATCTGGAAAGCGCAGGGCTCGTATCTGCTGGCACGCAGCCTCAGCGCGCTGTTGATCATCGGCCTGCTGTGGTGGCTGCTGCTGCGCATCGACCGCCGCGTGTTCAAACCCGCACTTGCCGACGCCTCACGTGTCTACGAGAGCGAGGCGCTGAGCCGCGCCATCATCGGCACCGCGCCGATCGGGCTGGCGCTGCTGGCCCGCGATGGTGGCAGGCCCTTGCTGCAAAACGACACCGCACGTCAGCTGGTGGGCGACGAGGCCGATGAGGGCAGCAACGCGACCGCACCGCTGTACGCGCGATTGGCCGAGCTGGGGCGGAGCAGTCACGGCGACGAGGCGCTGGAACTGCAATGGTCGCCGGCGGAGGGGAACACTGACACCCAGCTGCAGATCAGCATGGCGCTGGCCACCTACCACGATCAGGCCGTTTGGGTCTGCGCATTGCGTGACGTCACCGCGCAGATGGAACTGGAAGATACGCTGCGCCGTGCCCGCGAGGATGCCGAAGCCGCACGCCAGGCCGCTGAAGCCGCCACCCGTGCCAAGTCCGCGTTCGTGGCCACGATGAGCCACGAGATCCGCACGCCCCTCAACGGCGTCCTCGGTCACCTGGAGTTGCTGGCACGTTCGCCGCTGCAGCCCGGCCAGCGCGAACGGCTGGATCGCATCCGCTTCTCGGCCGATGCGCTGATGCGGATCATCAGCGACGTGCTGGACTTCTCCAAGATCGAGGCCGGGCAGCTGGATGTGGAGCCGGCGCCATTCGCCCTGCGCCCCCTGATCGAAGGCGTAGCCCTGCTGTACGCGCCTGATGCCCTGCGCAAGGGCGTGCGCCTGTTCTTTGCGGTGGACGCGCCGGCGGGGCAGGACTGCATTGGCGACGCGCACCGCATCCGCCAGATCCTCAACAACCTGGTCAGCAACGCGGTCAAGTTCACCGAGTCGGGCCGCATCATCCTGCGCGCCGAGGTGCACAACGTGGACGGCAAGGGCACGCAGCTACGCGTGCAGGTGGTCGACTCCGGCATCGGCATGAGCCCGCAGCAGGCCGGGCAGCTGTTCCAGCCCTTCCAGCAGGCCGATGCCAGCGTCTCGCGCCGTTATGGCGGCAGTGGCCTGGGCCTGGCGTTGTGCCAGCAGCTGGCGCAGGCGATGGGCGGGCAGGTGGCGGTGGAAAGTACCGAGGGCGTGGGCAGCAGCTTCAGCCTGCAGCTGCCAGTGCGCCTGCAACCCGCCGCGACCCCGCCGGCGCAGCCGTTGCGCGGGCGGCGCATCACCGTGCTGTCGTCCACGCCAGAGTGGCGTAACGAGATCGGGCGCCTGGTGACGGAGTGGGGCGCCGAACCCCTGCTGCTGGATGCCCCGCAGGCCGACGCAACCGGTGACGTGCTGCTGATCGTGGGGGATCACCGGCCGTGGAGCCACGAAGAAGAACAGCACCTGCTGGCGTCGCATCGCCACCTGGTATGCGCCCATGCACAGGGACCGTTGACGCCCGACGTGCGTGGCGACCGTACCGACGTCACCTGCTATGCCAGCGACGCCTTGCTGGCGGCCATCGGTACGGGCCAGCACAGAACATCGCCGATCCTGCCGATCGAGCCGGCACCAGCGCCACCGGCGCGCGGGCGCGTGCTGCTGGTGGAAGACAACGCGGTCAATCGCGAACTGATCCAGCAGCAGCTGGAAGAACTCGGCTACGACGTGGATGCCGCCGAAGACGGGGCCGCTGCGCTGGCGGCGTGGCGCAACGACACCTATCTGGCGGTGCTCACCGATATCAACATGCCAGTGATGGATGGCTACGCGCTGGCGCGCGAGCTGCGCCAGCGCGGGCAGTCGCTGCCGATCCTGGCCATCACCGCCACTGCACTGGCCAGCGAACGCGAGCGCTGCCTGGCGGCCGGCATCGATGACCTGCTGCTGAAACCGCTCAATCTGGATCGGCTGGAAGCCGGGCTGGGCAAGGCCAGCAAGGCGGTTGTTGCGCCGGTGTCCCCTGCATCAACGCGTAGCGCACCCAACAGGGTATCGGCAGCCATCCGCCAACTGTTCGTGGAAACCGGCGACAAGGATCTGCAGGCAATGATCGACGCGCGTGCAGCGAACGACAACCCGCGCCTGCTCGATCGCGTGCACGCCTTCAAAGGGGTGCTGCAGATGCTGGGCGAGCAGGTGCTGGGCGAACACTGCGGTGAGGTGGAACAGGCGCTGCGCGAAGGCCTGGCGGTACCGCCCTCCCAGCTGGATGCATTGCAGGCGGCGTTGCAGGCATGCCTGGATGACTACCGGCGCGAACTGGAGCAGGAATCGTGACCTGCACAGGAAACGCGCGATCAGCGCTGCCGGTTCACGGTCTTCAGCCCCAGGTCGGGGGCAAACGAGTACAGCTCCGCATCGCGCTCGACGCCCAGCTTGCGCATCGCATTGACCTTCTGCGTGCTGACAGTCTGCTTCTTGCGGTCCAGGCGGGTCGCGATCTCGGTGATGCTGAGGCCTTCCAGGAACAGCCTCACCACCTCCGCTTCCTTGGGCGAAAGTACGGTCACGCGGCGCTGCTCCCTGCGCCGCAGCAGTTCAGTCACCGCCGGCGAGTGGAAGCGGCGATGTGCGTAGGCCGCCATCACCGCTGCCTGTACCTGCGAAAGATCATCGGACTTGCTGACGATGCCGGCCACGCCGCTGCTGTCAAGCCGGTGAATCAAGCCGGGTTGGTCCAGTCCGGTCATCACCACAATGCGCAGGGAAGGGAAGTGCAGCATCAGGTAACCCAGCAGCTCCAGCCCATCACCGAACGCACCACCGGGCATGGCGTAGTCGGTCACCAGTACGTCGCAGGGCTCGCGCTTGAGCAGGGCCACCAGCTCGCTCGAATCGGCCACCGCGCCGATGCACTGGATGGCCGGCGCTTCCTCAAGGGCACTCCGCACTCCCAGGCGGATCACCGGATGATCGTCAGCAAGAGCAACGCGAATAGCCAACGAGTTCATCAGGGCGGGTATCCGATGGAAGCAGGAAGGAACGGTGTGCCGGCAACCGGCACCGACAGAACAGTGAAAAACCGCAAGGACATCATGTCATGAACATCCGCATTGTCATCGCCGATGACCATCCCGTCATTCTCGCGGGGGTGCGTGAATCGCTGGCCCAGGCGCCGGGTATCGATATCGTCGCTACTGCCGGCGATTCTACGGCATTGGTCGAGGCCCTGAGCAAGCACGCCGTGGATGTGGTCGTGACCGACTTCTCAATGCCGGGGGGCGAGTACGGCGACGGGGTCGCGATGCTGGGTTTCCTGCGGCGGCGCTTTCCGAAGCTGCCCCTGGTGGTGCTGACCAGCATTTCCGGCGTGCAGGTGCTGGCCAGCATCGGCAAGGTGGGCGTGGATTGCATTGTCGGCAAGCTGGACCCCGCGGCCGACCTGGCGCTGGCCATCCGCGCGGCGTTCGGGAACAAGGGCTACCTTTCCGCAAGCATCGTGGAGCAGCTCGAGCAGTTGCAGGAGGTCGCGCTGACCAAGCGCGAAATCGAAGTGCTGCGCATGATCGCCCATGGCATGAGCCAGAAAAAGATTGCCGAACAGCTCAGGCGCAGCCGGCAGACCGTCAGCACCCAGAAGCGCTCGGCCATGCTCAAGCTGGGGCTGAAGCGCACCAGCGAAATCTTCGATTACGCGCTGGATCAGGGCATGCTCTCCGCTTCGCAGGTGGCGCGTGGCGTTCCTGAGGGCAGCAATGATGGATGAGCACCACGCAACCCGACATTGTCCGATGGAATCGCAGGATGAGCGCGCTACGGTGGACGCATCGATTGCCGACCTGCGTGGAGTCGCCGTGCCGTCACTACTTGATGCCCATATCGCGTCGCTGATGTGGAGCTTTGCCCAGCTGACTCCGGGCAGGCAGAAGCGCTTCATGGAGTTGCTCAACGATTATCTGTATGCCTCCCCGCTGAAGCGCAGGCAGATGCGGGGAGAGTGGGAAGCCGCGTTGGCGGCGTCGTGTGCCTGTGGGCATGAGCCGCACCCGATGCCGTTGCACGCGCGGCGCAAGGCGTGAGCGCAGATTGAATATGGGACATGTCAGATAGCGCCGTCGGGTGATTCTGGCCACGTTGATGGTGTCGGCCGTACAGAGGCGGCCGGCATTCCCTCAATGGAGCTTTCCTATGAAGAACACACGTCGCGCTGGCCTGGCTGTTGCATTGCTGGCAAGCCTGTCCCCAGGAATGGCCTGGGCTGCAGAGGCCCATCTGACGCCCGGGAGCAATGGCGGAAGTGGTGCCATGCCTTCGGGCTATTCCGAACTGCATTTCGACCTTGCCGAGGGGGACTGGGTTGATGCGCTGACGCTGCCCGTCAATCCGCGGCCCGGCGACACGGTCATCCTCCGCTCCAGCGCGGCCGCACCGGCGCGCCTGGACGCCGCTAACACAACGTTCTCCGATCTGGAGTATCTGCCGGTGGACGCTGGCACCCGCGTGGCCTTCTTCTGGGATCCCGCAGCGGCCGGCTGGCTGGTGCTGGGAGGGTGGTCTGCGCGGATGATGCTGCCCTCGCGCGGCGAGCACGAAATGGCAATTCCCGCCTCCAGTCATGCTCTTACCCAGGTGCACGACAATGGCTGGGAATTCAACGCGCTCACGCTACCGGCCCAGGCACCCGGTGGTGCGCAATTGTCCATCAGTGGCAACCAGCGCAGCAACATCGAGCTTCGCGACGGCCACGAGAGGCGCATCTGCCCGGCGAAGACCGCGTGCGCCTTTGTGTTCAACTCGGCGGATGGCCGCTGGCACGCCCGTACTGGCCGAGCCGACGTCCAGACCTCGCAGGTGGACCTGCCCGCGCCAGCGCATCGATGGACCCGCCTTGTGGTGGGCAGCCCCGTAAACGATCTGGCAACGCCCGGAATGCTGCGTTTGCCTGGGGCAGGCACGGACGGTGACATCTACCAGGTGGACAATCCCTCTGGCGACCATTTCGCCTACCTTCTCACCGACAACTCGTCGCTGGTGGAGGCGGTGCCGGTGAGCAGCGGGCCCACACATTCCGCTTTGATGCCAGCCACAAGACCTGGATCCAGCAGCCAAAGTAGCCCGGGTGGCGCATGAAGGCGCGGCGGTTCCCCAGTCGCGCCTTCATGCGATGAAATTGGCGTGAAAATTCGGACGAGTCAGACAGATTGAAGGAAGAGGTTCGGCCATCGTGGCCGGGCCCGGATGCAACTGCACACGCGGTGCAATGCAGCCTGGCGATTCCTTTCTGAGAGAGCTGTCTGATGAAGAATTCACGTCGAAATTCCCTGCTGGCCGCGCTGCTGGTGTGCATGGCGCCGGTTGCTGCCTCCGCCGCAGAGGCCAGCCTGACCCCGTCCACGAATGGCGGGAACGGTTCGCTGCCCTCCGGTTACAGCAAGCTCTACTTCGAACTTTCCGAGAGCGATTGGACCCAGAAGGTGCGGCTGCCGGCGCGTCCGCAGCAGGGGGACACCGTGGTGATCAGCTCCCTGTCCTCCAAGTTCGCCACCCTGGATGCCGCGAAGACGGTGTTCGCCGATCAGATCTATATCCCGGTGGAAGACCTGAGCAACGTCGTGCTGCGCTGGACGGAGCGGTCTGGCCGCTGGGATCTGGTGGGTGGCGAGTCGGCTCGGGTCGTCTACGGTCGCAACACCGACACGCTGGTGGTTCCAGCTTCGGATCACCTGTTGACCCAGGTCGGCCTGTATGACACCAAGCGCGCTACGTCGGTCGCCCTGCCAGCGTGGGCGCCGCAGGGCGCGCTGCTGGCCGTTGCCAACAGTTCCAGCACCGATGTCAAGGTTTCCGGCGGTAGCAATGCCACCTGTGCCGCAAGCCAGAACTGCGCTTTCGTGTTCACTGCCGATGGCACCTGGAAGGCGCGCGGTTCCTATGCCCGTGTAAAGGCTACGCGCGACCTGCCGGCGCCGACTGCCCGATGGAACGATGTGCTGCTGAGCAACCCGGCAGAAGATGTGGATATGCAGCCCACCCTGCGCCTGCCGGCCCAGGGTACTGAAGGTGATATCTACCAGATCACCAATCTGCATGACACTCGCTTCACCCGCGTGTTGACCGACAACACCGACCTCGCGGCGAACTTCTATCCGCGGCAGGGCTATCGCGTCGTATTCCGCTATGACGGTGCGCGCGGCCTGTGGGCGCAACAGGCCATCAAGTAACGCCCATCCATCCCTGGGCCCAGCGGCGTGAGCGGCTGGGCCCCACTACCTTCCATAGAAGATCACTCTCAGCATGAAAATCTCCGTAGCACTCATCTGCGCGCTGGGTGGCATGACCGCGCCCGCCCTTGCTGTGGCCGAAACGGAAACGGGCCACTACGCGACCGCCCGCATCATCGATGCGCACCATCGTGCCAACAACATGGACGCCAGCGCCCGCCCGGGCATTGGCCGCTTTGTTGCGGGCGACGAACGCCAGCGTTTCGTGACAGGCGCCATCGGCTTCGGCTATGCGCATGGCAATGGCTGGCGCACCGAAGGCGAATACACCCTGCGCCGCAGCGACACCTACACCAGCGGCTCCAGCATCTTCGCCACCAGCTTCAACAACCACGAGGTCAGCTCGCAGCGGCTGATGCTCAATGCCTACCGCGATTTCGCCATCAACGACGCTTGGTTGGTGTACGGCAGTGCCGGTGCCGGCCTGGCCCAGCTGAAGTCGGGTGGTTGGCAGGGCAACACCAGCCGCCGCTACGACACCACCACCCGCACCGGGCTGGCGTGGTCGGTAGGCGCCGGTGTTTCGGTGGCCGCCTCTGACCGCATGACGGTCGACCTGGGCTACCGCTACGTGGACATGGGCACGACCGAAAGCGGCTGGAACACCTTCGGCAATGCCCGTGGCCTGCAGGACGAAAAGATGCGCCTGGACCTGAGCTCCAGCGAGATCCATCTGGGCGCTCGTCTGGCGTTCTGAACGAATCGCCGCGGGCTGGCAGGTCAACTCATAACTCGTCGTTGTCCTATGCCTGCCAAACCGCGGCATCCGTAGCATTTCCTCTCGAAGGGAATGCCCTTCGCTCAAGCCCACGAACGCGCGGCTTGACTGAGAAAAACCAATCCTAAACAGGAATTCAACAACATGAACAAGCTTGCAATTGCTCTGTCCGCCGCGCTGTCGCTGGGCGCTGTTTCCTCGGCTTCGGCACAGGATGCCACCCTCCTCTTCGAGGGAAACATCACTGCCTCCTCCTGCGATGTCAGTTTTACCGGTGACGCTTCGTCCAGCACCGTAACGATGCGTACGGTCTCCAAGGCGGGCTTGAAGACCGATAACCCGGGTCATCGTACCTTCAACGTGGTCGTTGGTGACGGTACCGCCACCGGTTGCTCGGGTAACACCGCAGAACTGATCCTTGATCAGACCAATGTCAGCGCGACTAGCGGCAATCTGACGAACACTCATACCGGCACTGGTGCTGATGCGCCGGCTCAAGGCGTCGAGGTGCGCATCCTGGACAAGGATGGCAACCAGGTCAATCTTGCCACCGCCACGATCGATGCCACCAAGGGTTCGGACAACAACTTCACCTATCAGTTCCAGGCCATCTATCACGTCGCGGACCACGATGACGTGGTGGAGGGCAAGTTCGCCTCGGCGCTGCCTTTCATCGTGTCGCATTACTGATCCGGCCGTTTGCGCAGGCCGGGGTCCATGACCCCGGCCCACGTGATCACACCGCTCTTTCCATGGGAGTACACATCATGATTGCTCTGCATCGCTCCGCTCTTCGCGTTGGCCTTGCGCTTGCTGCGTTCACCGCAGGCCCTGCCGCCCATGCAGGAGTGCAGATTGATGGAACGCGCGTCATCTTCAATGAAGGTATGCCAGAAGCGACGCTTCGAGTGCAGAATCCAGGTTCGAATCCGGTTCTTCTCCAGTCGTGGGTGGATACGCTGGACAAGCAGGCGACGCCAACGACGACCACTGCGCCGTTCATGCTGCTTCCGCCGATTTCGCGGGTTGAGGCCGGCAAGAGTCAAGTGCTGCGGATGAGGGTGGTCGGACACGATCTGCCTCGCGATCGTGAGAGTGCGTTCTTCCTCAACGTACTCGAAGTCCCCGCGGTCTCCAGGGAGAGCGACACGGGCGATGGCTACCTGCAGATTACGGTCCGCAATCGATTGAAGATTTTCTATCGCCCGAAGGGACTGGAAGGTCGCGGTGCCGGCGCGGCAGCCGCCGCGGTCCAGTGGAAGATGGTGGCTGACCAGGGCGCGTGGTCCCTGCAGGCGGTGAACGACAGCCCCTATCACGTCAGCATGGTCAAGGCCTGGCTGGTGCAGGGGCAGAAGGAAACCGAGGCGGAAGGCATGCAGATGCTGACGCCGCACAGCACGACGTCCTTCAAGCTTCCCGGCGTCACCGGTTCGCCGGCCAACGCCACGCTGAAGGTGCGTTACATCAATGATTTTGGTGGCGTGGTGAACACCACGTTGCCGCTGTCCTCGCCCTAACGGCGATTCGCCTTCCCATCCTATGTGCCCAACCGGCGGTCATGCCGCCGATTGGACGCGTACGCCCCGATGCCAGGAATCCACCATGACTCGACATCACCCGACCAACTCACCAAAGCGCTGCCGGCTGGCCTGCGCGGTGCTGGGCGCGTTGCTGCCGACCGCGGCGTTCGCCGCACCCAACGTGGAGTTCGATTCGAACTTCCTGTTCGGTGGTGCCAGCCTGGACATCGAACGCTATCAGCAGGGCAGCCTGGTTCCCGGCCAGTACATTGCAGACGTGCGGATCAATGGCGTTGTCGTTGGTCGCCGCGACGTGACGGTTGCCGAAGACGAGAAGGGGACCGCCCAGGTCTGCCTCGATCCGGAACTGTTCGAGATGATCGGGCTGGATGCATCGCGTCTTGCCAATGCCATTGCGGAACGGGATGACAGCAACACCTACCGCCCGCTGCCGGAAGATCGGGTGTGCGCCGCGCTGGATACTTTCGTTCCGGCGGGTGCGGTTGAGCTCGACGCGGGCGAGCAGATCCTGGACATCACGGTGGCGCAGGCCTATCTGGCGCGCACCCCCAAGGGTTGGGTTGATCCTGCGTCCTGGGATCATGGCATCAATGCCGCAACGCTCAGCTATAGCATCAACCACAGCCGTCAGCAGAGCCGTGGCGGGCAGCGCAGCAGCACCAGCATGGCGCTGGACGCAGGTGTCAATCTGGGGGCATGGCGCTTCCGCCATAGCGGCTACCTGAGCCACGGACAGGAAGGTGCCAGCTACGCCGCGAGCCGCAGCTACCTGCAACGCGATCTACAGAAGTGGAACGCGCAGCTGACCCTGGGCGAAGCAAGCACCGCCGGCGACATGTTTGATTCGGTCGCCTACCGCGGGGCAAGCATCAGCAGTGATGAGCGCATGCTGCCGGACGGCCAGCGCATGTATGCGCCGATTGTCCGTGGTGTCGCGCAGACCAATGCGCGCGTTGTCATCCGCCAGCGCGGCTATGTTGTGCACGAGAGCACCGTCGCACCGGGACCGTTTGAAATCGACGATCTGGACGGTACCGGCAGCAGCGGTGATATTGAAGTGGAGGTGACGGAGACTGACGGCCGCGTTGAGCGCTTTACGATTCCGTTCACTGCGATGCCGCAACTGTTGCGCCAAGGTCAGCAGCGCTTCACCGTTACCGCAGGCCAGCTGCGGGACCCGGCCACGGGCCACGCGGGGTTCGCCGAGGCCACGCTGCGCCGTGGCCTGGGGAACCAGTTCACCGCGTTCGCCGGCGTTACCGTCGCGGACGACTTCCGCTCGGCGGTGGTCGGTGGTGCCCTCAATACCCGTTTTGGCTCGTTCTCCGGTGATATCACCGTCAGCGATGCCTGGATGCCGAAGGGCGTGGGCCAGGAGGGCGGGCGTCATAGCGGCCAGTCCTATCGGCTGGCTTACAACAAGAGCCTGTTCTCGTCCAACACCAATATCACCATGGCGGCGTACCGCTATTCGACGGAGAACTTCCTGTCGCTGTCCGACGCCGCGCGGCTGCGTGAGCAGGGCCAGCAGGACGGAGGCGCGTTCGCGCCAACGCGCCAGCGCAGCCGCTTGGACCTGACCATCAGTCAGCGCCTGGGTGACAAGGGTGGGCAGCTGTACGTGAACGGCAGTACCGCAGATTATTGGGACCACGGCAAGCGCCAGACCAACTTCTCGGTGGGCTACAGCAATCGCGTGGGTCGCGCGTCCTATAGCGTAACGGCACGGCGCACGCTGGAAAGCTCGCTGTTCTCGTCAGCCCCGGCCAAGCAGAGCAACAGCGTGAACCTCAGCTTCAGCATGCCTCTGGGTGTTGCACCGGCCGCGCCGCGTGCCACCGCGAACGTGAATCATGACAGCTCCGGCCGCTCCGGCCGCAGGCTGGGCGTGACCGGTAGCCTGGGCGCGGAACGCCAGGGCAGCTACAACGCGTCCTTGAGCGATCAGGGCGGGCGCCGCAGCTTCAATGCGGGCGTGAACTACCAGCTGCCGGTGGCCAATGTCAGCGCCAGCTACGGGCAGTCGCAGGGTGATCGGCAGCTGTCGCTGTCGGCAAGCGGCGGCCTGGTGGTTCACAGCGATGGCGTGACCTTGGCGCAGTCGTTGGGCGAGACCATTGGCATCGTGCACGTGCCGGGCGCCGCAGGCGCGGGCGTGGGCAACATGGACCGCATCAAGGTGGACCGTCGTGGCTATGCCGTTGCCCCGTTCCTGAATGCCTACCGGCGCAATGAAGTCAGCGTTGACCCGACCGGGCTGCCACTGGATGTGGAACTCAGCAGCGGTTCGGTGTCGGCGGTGCCGACGGCGGGTGCGATCGTGAAAATGGTGATGCCAACGGCCGTAGGCCGCAACGCGTTGATCGAAGCATTGCGGCCCGATGGCACGCCGTTGCCGTTCGGTACCGATGTCTACAACGAAGCCGGCGATGTCGTCGGTGTGGTTGGGCAGGGTAGCCGCCTGTGGGTGCGTGGCCTGGAAGAGCGGGGCGTGCTGACGGTGCGGAATGCAGGCGAGCAGCACTGTGCGATTCCCTACGATCTGCGCGACGGTGAAGCCGATGAGCTGCGCGTCAGTGCCTGCATGCCGGAAGTGGTGTTGTCGGCCCAGGCGGCAGTGCGCTGATCGCTGCGCGGTTGATGGCAAGCCCTGTCCGATGGGCAGGGCATTTTATCCAGATTGAACATACCGATTGCGGTGCTGGCATCGAGCCGGGAACCGTAAGATAGGAGCTCCCATGAAATGGCTGATTGAAGGCTTGATTACCGATCGCAGGGCGACCGCGCTGCTGGCACTACTGGCACTGGGCGTGTGCGGCAAGGCATCGGCAAACTGCTACGTGTATAAAGAGTCGGACACAATAGCAGCGTCAGCTACGCTGACGGTGAACGGCGTTGCGCTTGGCCGGCCCGTGTCACCGTGGCTGCAAGCGACTAGAGACACGGATTATTTTGCAGCCTGCACCATGGGCTCCACCTTCACTGAGGCACGTATCACGGGAGTGCAAACGCCGGTAGGTACCTATACTGAAGGTGGGGAGGTCTACGGCGTGT
Organism: Stenotrophomonas maltophilia; assembly: GCF_002138415.1. NCBI lineage: Bacteria > Pseudomonadati > Pseudomonadota > Gammaproteobacteria > Lysobacterales > Lysobacteraceae > Stenotrophomonas > Stenotrophomonas maltophilia. The sequence continues at coordinate 2,423,891 of NZ_CP015612.1, read as the reverse complement.
ACGAGACAGGCATCCTTGGGTTGGGGATGGTCTTCGCAATGCGGGACGAGGACAACAGCGTATTCCCCAGGTACATACCTATCCGCAGTACGGAGACCAAGGTGGCCTTCTTGGATTGGTTCAATCCCGACGTTCGCATTCGATACATTAGAACCGGAGATATTCCCCAGGGAACTTTCGATACCAACGATTTCAGATTCGCCGCCGGGAGTATTACTAATGGCACTCCGCCTGTGCCGGCGGTCTTCAACATCAAGGGGGTAACCCTCACCACTCGGCACCGTCCACTGTGTCGGCCGGAGGCCACACATGTTCGCATGGCGAGCGTACCCGTCACAGACTTTGACGGCCAGTACTCGGGCAGCCGGAGCCGCCCGTTCCAGGTGTTCCTCGATTGCGAAGCAGGCGTGGGTAATGTGAAGTACGTCCTCGAGCAGACCGACCTCAGCCCGGTGGTGGACAGGGAGCGTGGCATCGTCGCGGTGTCGGGCGGAGCCACGGGTGTCGGTTTGCAGATGCTGGAGCAGTCCAATGGGCGGCCGATCCCGCTGGATGACGTCCGTGATTTCGGTAATTCACCCAGGGCAGGTCGCATCAGCAAGCAGTTCTTTGCCCGCTACGTGCAGACCGCAGAGAAAGCAGAGGACGTTGTCCTCGGGCAGGCGAATGCGGCAATTCGTATCGCAATGGAATATCCGTAGCGTTTAACCGCCGTCGGGTGGGGCGCCGGCGCCGGTGCGTTGCTGCGGCCGTCGCCCTGGCATAGCTAAAGGTGTGCAGGGCGTATCATCCATTCTCGATCAGGATCTGGCAGGAGGGGCTACAGATGGGTCGCACTATGAAAGAGCGGTTGGCGCTTGCGCTGGCTGCAGCGTTGGCCATGCTAGGCAGTCTCTCGGGCGTGGCGTCGGCCCAGGTAGCCATTGATGGAACCCGGGTGGTGTTTCCGGAAGATTCAACAGAGGTCACGGTCGCAGTACGTAATGCAGGTGATGCGCCTGCACTGCTTCAGGTGTGGATTGGCGATGGCAATTCGAAGCAGGCACCAGAGGATTCCTCCGCGCCCTTTGCAGTCGCTCCGCCGATGCTGCGGTTGGAGGCGGGTAAGGATCAGAAGCTGCGTGTTCGCCTGATCCGGAACCGGGCGCCGACAGAGGCGCGGGAGCATCTTTACTGGCTGAATCTACTGGCAGCGCCCCCGCGGGCAAATCCGGAAAGCAACGAAAATCTGCTTCAGTTGGCGACGCGCAGCCGCTTCAAGGTGTTGTATCGCCCGAAGGCGATTGCCGCGACGCTCCCTGGCAACTTTGCCGACAGCATGGCGTTCACGCTGCGCCGCGCTGCGACCGGCCTGGAGCTGGTCATTGCCAATCCAACGGCCTATTACTTCAACCTTGGGCAGGTGGCGCTTGTGCACGGCGGCGAGCAGCAACCGCTCGAGAATCCCTACGTTGCACCCTTCTCTGAGGTGCGGCTACCCATTCCCGCAATCGCCTCGGATGCGCGGCTTCGCGTCGATTTTTCATGGCTTGACGACTTCGGGCAATTGACGCCCGGTTCGAGGCCCGTGAGCCTGCCTCCGGGGCCATAGGGCTGCAGCGCGGGACATTTCGTGCCCAGATGAATGCTGTGATTCGTTGAGTAGATTGCGAAGGATGTAGCCGGGGCGCGCCGCAAGGTATCGGGGTCTCTGAACGTTGATCTAAGCCGCGTGATGATCTGGAGAAAATTCGTACGTGTTCTACCTCCCAGCTTGTGAGGCTGGTCGATTCTGACCTCTCCACCAACGCAGGACTCGTATTGAATGAAGAGGCATCTTCTATCTTCCGGGCTGATCCCGCTGGCGGCGATGACCAGCGCGTCTTTCACTACGCAAGCTGCTGACCGAGAGGGCCTGTACGCTTCCGGCGGCATCGGCGCCACCGTCCCGAATGGAGACCTGTCGTACGACGGTAGATCCTTCGAGCGCACTGACATCGTGGCCAGCCTTCAAGCCGGCGCCGGTTATCGTTGGAATCGGCACCTGGCCATGGAGGTGGAAGCGCATACAACGCTGGGTAAAGCGGACCTGCAGGGTCTCGGCAAGGTAGGCAGCTACGGCGCGCGTGCCGGTGTGCTGGGCATCCTGCCGCTGGGCGATCGCTAAGCCGTACCGCGTGAGCCTGAACCGATGGAACCTGGGGCTGGCCCGAGCCGCGGTGAACTGGATAGCGGCTCGGTCACGCTGGGTCTGTAGCACCGGTTCTAAGCGCGGCGCTGCCCGCAGCTTGACGGCATTGGCAGGGCGAATGACTCGAATGGCGCTGGCCGTTGAACGGTGATCTCTGCTTGTTGGAGGGCATAGAGGCCCTCGCTCAGGGACGCAACATATTGAGAATATGGGCTGATTGTTGATATGCGACAGTCCCGCTCCTGCGTGACTTCACTGTCTGCACACGTCGATTGTTTGGCGGTTGCCCCACTCCTGTGCGCATGATGCGTTGCCCCGAAAAAGGGGGGCCGGGTGTGGAAACCCGTCGAGAGTAGTAGTGAATACGCTTGCCAGCCGGCGTCGCTTTGCGCGGCGCCGGCTGGCAATCCGTTCGTGTTCCATGGCGGACGGTACGTGCAGGCTCGTGCAAGCGCGCCTACCCGAGTACGACCACACTCTCGCGGGTTTCCACACACGTACCGTCCGCCACCTTTGTTAAGGGGCGGTGCCGTATGCCTTGCACGGAGGCCTGCCATGAACGCATCGGATATTCCCCCTCTGCGCGCCCAGTACGCCCCGGCCAATGCCGATGAGGGCGAAGCCGCAAAGTCAGACCCCAACAGCTTGATTGCCCTGCTGCACCAGATTGGCCGAGGTGTGGCGGCCGACGGCCAGCCCTGGCCAGAGCGCCATCAATTGCCCGGTCGATGCCTGGCACTGGCCGATACCGATGGCGCGTTGGCTGGCCTGCGCATCGTGAACGAGATACTTGTGGCCGCCGAACGCGCTCGCCAGAACGGTGGCCCGGAGCATTACGTGGGCGATCGGGTAATGGAAGGGCTGAAGCTGGCCGCGTTGGCCTTGACCAATCACGCCATCTATCGTCTGCACCCGGAATGAAAGGTCAGTCGATCCACGCCATGCGTGGATGCCGTTGGTGGATCACCATCGCGTCAGCCAGGGATGGCCTGGCTCTACCGAGCGAAGCAAGTTGAGCATGGCAGGGTTCTACAGGCAGCACATGCCGGTAGATCCACGCCATGCGTGGATGCTTTTGGCGGATCGCCACGGCGCAGCACCGTCGGCAGCCGATCAACCAAGCGACCTTTCATCACAGTCCTATGGAACACGAGTGTGCCGGCGGCGACGCTTCACTGGCCTTCCATGGCCCTTTGAAGTTCACAAAGGCCAGATCTTTCCAACCTTCCCATGAGGCTTGCTTGAAACACTCACACACCACGCTTGGCCTGGTTCTGTGCCTGGCGACCATGCCCGCATATGCGGCTTGCGAAACCACCTATTGGACACCGGAGAAACTGGGCTTCAAGGAGCAGTTGCCCAATACCTACAAGCCTCCAGGCGTTAACTGCATGCGTACAGAGTTCTCTGTCAATGACAGGGACTGGATGGACAGGATACGCCTTCCTCACGAGTTCAAACTTCTGGAGATCATCAACAACGCAACCTCCGGCGCAAAAACTCTGGAAATTCATGATCTAATCGGAGGCGCCCCCGGAAAACCATTCAAGGTGGCGGCCGGTCGTTCCATCTCCTTTATGTCGCGCTATAGCAATGCTCAGTACGCTACCCCTTGGGAGAGCACGTTTCAAACCGTTCCCAACGCACCGCGATGGCAGATCCCACGCAACAGTGCGCTGATATCCGTCATTCATCTGAGCGATGGCAAGCATGCCAAAGAGCTGGTTCTGCCCTCTGATGGCAACGCGTTCGACACGATCACTATCTCGAACTATGCAACAACGGCGACCACGGTGCTGGGAACACATACACCGTTTCCCGGTCAGCGCCTGACTGTTGCAACGGGGGAATCGGTTCGGGCCGAATTTGATCCCGTCGCGCGTCAATGGATGTGGGTGCATGCGCCTTATAAGGAAAGATCGGTAAAAGACCCGTATTCGCGTGTTGGGTCCCGTAGCGTCCTGGAGATCAAGGATGGCGATTGGACCTCTACCGCGAGGCCCCCAACCAATGCCTATGATCGGGATCGGATGATTCTGCGCTCAAACGCCACCTGGGACTCGAACATCAGGCTTAAGCTGGCAGATCCTGAAAGTGAGTATCTTCCCCTGCGCCGGGGCGACGAGTATGAGTTCGTTTTCCTGGCCGAGCAGAACCGCTGGCATCTACTGCGTCAACCCGTCCATACCGTTGATACAAGCCATCTGAGGGAAGTACGTCTGAAGGACGAGGGTTACCGGGTGATCGAAGTGACCGCGCCGGCTGGTGGCACGATCACGCCCAACGTGATCCTTCCCAAGCCGAGGCAAGGGCTTCGGGTGATTGCCGTGGGTCATCCTGTGAACACGATGAACATCATCGCCAGCGACCTCAATGTTCCCGTGCTCAACGATGAGAAGATCGCGTTCCGCGTGAATGACCGTGGCCTTTGGGAGCGTGAAACCACGACCATCGACCTGTTGCGTGTGCTCGATATGAGCTCTGCGGAAGTCCCACGCAGATCCGACGCGCTGATACTGATGAACGAGAACATCCGACTGGCCAACGATGCCCTGGAGAATTCGGGCGCCACGTTCCGATACAGACTGGTCGGCAATCCCATCGAAGGTTTCACCTACCCCGGCGTGGACCTTCGGCGCGTGCCGCAAGACCTTGCCCGCGACCCCAAACTGCAGGCGCTGCTCAAGCAACACCGCGCGGACGGCGTTTACTACGGCGGAAGCAACCGCTGGGGATCACCGTTGGTTTGCGACTGGAGCCACGCTTCGTATACCGAGAAGACCTTCGTCATCGCCACGGCGCTGACATGCCCCACATCGTCATTCCGTCGCAGGGCGGGTGTGGAGCTGGGCGTTCCCAACAATGCCACGCCGCAGCCTGTGCAGGTCATTGGTTCCGGAGATCTGCTGCCTTTCTATCCGACACCGCACCGATTGCTGCCGGACGGCCGTTGGGCTTTCAACCCGGGGCAGGAGAACGTGCTGGAAAGGATGAACTCCAACGCGAAGAGCGTCGCCAGATTTTCCGACAAGTGGTGAGCCTGCTTGAGCGGAAACTGACCCTTTACGTGTGAAACCCTGGCGCCCGAAGCATCATCGCTTCGGGCGCCTTTTGCCTTCTGTAGCGCCGAGCCATGCTCGACCCCGCGTGGATGTTTTTGGCGGATCACCACGGCTCCAGCCAGGCATGGCCTGGCTCTACTGATGAGCGAGGTGGCGCATGTCCAGTAGATCCACGCCATGCGTGGATGCCCTTCAGAAATCCATCGTGGCCGACAGCAGCACGGTCCTCGGCGCACCCAATGCGAGGCTCGACAACAACGGCATGCCCCAGTACGCCTTGTTGGTCACGTTGTTCACGCTGGCGCGCAGGGAAAGCGGTCGTCCGGCCATCGTCGTGCTGTAGCGCGCACCCACATCAAACAACGTGCGCCCCGGTACCGACAGGCGATTGTCGGCACTGATGTACTGTTTCGACATCGCGGTGGCATTGCCGGTCAGGGTCAAGCCCTCGAACGCCGTCACATCCCATTCCACGCCAAGCTTGGCCTGCCGCTGCGCAACGGCGGTGGCGATGCGGCCTTCATTCACGCCACCGGCCGTGCGAGTCAGCTTCGGCTGCACATAGGCCACGCCGCCGAGCAGGCGCACGCCGTCCAGGGGCGCGCCGAAGAAACCCCATTCCACGCCACGGTTACGCTGTTCGCCGCCGAACGAGAAGATATTCGTGACCGGGTCGGTGTAGCTGCTCGGGCGCTTGATCTCGTACACGCTGAAGGTGTGCGCGAAGGTGCCCAGGTCCAGCTTCAGGCCCAGCTCCTTCTGCTTGGTGCGGAACGGTGCGAACACATCGCCGGCATTGGCGGCGGTCATCGGCGCGGTCGCGCCCTGGCTGAGGCCTTCGATGTAGTTGGTGTAGAGCGAAAGTGTATCGGTGGCCTTTACCAGCAATGCCGCCGCCGGGGTGGTGGCGCTCTCGTCATAACGCGAGGTGCGTGCGCCGCTGGCCACGTTGAAGGTCTCGCTGACTACCTGCTGGCGGCGCACGCCTACGGTCAGCTGCACGCGGTCATCGGCGAAGGACAGGGTATCGGCGAACCCGATGCTGTCCAGCTGCAGCTCTGTGTGTGAGATATGCGGCGCGATGAACGGCGCGGCCGGGCCCCAAACCGGGTTATACAGGTTGGTGGTCCAGTCCCAGCCCGGCACGCTGCGGCGGCCGTAGTCGTTCTGGGTGTGCTGGTAGTGGGTCACGTTTGCGGCCCATTGGTGGCCGACGCTGCCGGTACGGAAGCTGCCGCGCAGGCCAGCGTCACCGGACTGCTTCGTGATGTCGAACGCCAGCTGGCCGATCACGGTAGTGAAGTCACCGGCCGGGTTGAGGATCTGCGCGCTGATCGAACCGTTGTAGCGGTAGTCGGTCTTGCTGGTGCCGTAGGCCAGGTAGGCCATCAGGTGTTCGTTGATGTCCAGCTCGCCACGCAGCATCGCACCCTTGTCCTGGCTGTCCACGTAGGCCCAATCCGGGTTGATCAGCGTGTCGCCACGCGGCGGCCGCGGAATTGCCACGCCCGGTGCCAGGCCGACACCACGGGCCGGGCCATCGACGCGGTCGTCGGCGCTGTACAGATCGGCCGACAGCCGCGCACGTTCGCTGCGCCAGTCCAGCGCCAGCGAACCCAACTGCACCTTCTTGCTCTGCTTGCCCACTGCACCGTCGCCATCACGGTAGGCACCGTTGAAGCGGATGCCGAACTGCTTGTCGGCGCCCAGACGGCGGCCCACATCCACATGGGTGCCGAACTGCGCATCGGAGGCGAAGTTGGCGCTGATCCGCAGCAACGGCTGCTCACCGGCACGCTTGGGCACCAGGTTGACGCTGCCACCAACCGAGCCGCCCGGCGGCATGCCGTTGAGCAGCGCGGACGGGCCCTTCAGCACCTCGATGCGCTCGAACATCTCCGGGGAGGTGCGGTAGTACGGCGCCATGCCGCTGAGGCCATTGAAGGTGGTGTCGCTGGTGTTGGAGGCAAAGCCTCGGATCGCGTAGTTCTCGCTCCACGAACCGGTGACGCCGTTGCTGAACACCGTGGGGTCAGTGGCGGCGATGACATCGGTCAGGTCCTTGGCCTGGCGGTCGCGGATGAAGGACTCGGTGTAGCTGACTGTGCTGAATGGCGTTTCCATGAAGTCCTTGTCGCCGAGCAGGCCGACGCGGCTGCCGGCGGCCACTTGCCCGCCCGCATAGTCCGCAGTGACCCGGCGCTGTTCCTGCACCTGCACCGAGGGCAGGGTGGACGGTGCGGAGTCGGCCAGCGCGGCAAACGAGGCCAGCAGCCCCAGTGCCAGGGCCGACACCCGGTAGCGCCGGGTCATGCACAGCGCCTGCGACAGGCTAGGGGTGCTCTGGTAGCGCCGGGCCATGCCCGGCGGATGCATCAGAACACGGGTTGCGTCAGCAGCTGCACGCTGCGGCGGGGTGGAAAGGTCGTACACGGTCATGCCAGGTTCCTGTGAATCGCAGGTGCGAGCGCGCCTGGCGCGCTGCCGACGGCAAGCACGGGGAGAGGGCGCAGCGCAGGGTTGTTGGCTGGGTGGGGACCTGGCGGGAGGTGAGCCATGGGCTCGACTACGGGCAGCGTGCTGGACGCATCCCGAATTAGTTGAGTAAAGTAAACTAAATCAATCGAAGCGGACAAGAGGGTCCCTTTGCTGGCACCCTCAGCACGGTATGAGCACACACCGTATGAGCCCGCACCCCGATCCAACGGCGCCGACCCGAGGCCGCCCGCCCACCATCACCCCGGAGCGCCTGGCCGACATCGGCATCCGCCTGGGCCTGCCCAACCTGACCATGGCCAACGTGGCCGCCGAACTGGCGGTGACCCAGGCGGCGCTGTACAAGCGCGTGGCCAACCTGGAGGCGTTGAAGCGCCTGGTGGCCGAGGCGGTGTTCCAGCGCTGGCAGATTCCGCGCGCGTCGGTCGACGCACCGGGTGGGCTGGAGGCCTACCTGATGGGGTTCGTGGAATCACTGTGCGAGGTGGTGAAGGCACATCCCGGGCTGCCTCCGTACCTGCTGCGGCGCACAGTGGCGACCGCGCCGATGCTGGAGAAGATCGTCTCGCACCAGGCGCACGTGGCCGATGTGTTTGGCCTGCCGGTAGACAAGGCGCGCTGGCTGCTGGCCACGATCGCCTTCTACTGCATCGCCGGCGCCGACACGATCTACGCGATTGCGGACGACGAAGAGGGACAGGTGATCACTGAGTTCAAGCAGGGCATGCGGGCGCTGGTAATCGGTTCGCTGGAGGTATCACGGCTTCGGTAGATGCATGCCATGCGTGGATGGCCTTGGCCGTTCACCATGACGCCAGCCAGGCATGGCCTGGCTCTACTGGACGGATCGCGTAGTGTCGAGAATACAATGCGGCCATGCCTGCCACGCCTACTCTCGATGATCTTCGCCGCTACGCGGTGGCGCGCACCCTGTTCAAGCCGACCACGCTGCTGACCGCAATACGGCGTCTGGGCTTCGTGCAGGCCGACCCGATCCGCGCGCCGGCACGTGCGCAGGACCTGACCCTGCGCCACCGGGTGAAGGACTATCGCGCCGGTGATCTGGAGCGGCGCTATACCCGCCTACCGGTGGAAGAAGATTGCCTGGTGAACTACGGCTTCCTGCCACGCGAGCACCTGGCGCTGATGCACCCGCGCGTGTCCAGGCGCGAATGGGACGCCGAGACCCATCGCCGTGCGGCCGACGTGCTGGCCTTTGTGCGCGAGCGCGGCAGCGTGCATCCGCGCGAGGTGGACCAGGCGTTCGCGCATGGGCGGGTGACCAACTACTGGGGCGGCACCAGCAATGCCAGCACGCACCTGCTGGATGGCATGCATTACCGTGGCCTGCTGCGCGTGCAGCGGCGCGACAGCGGCACCCGCATCTACGCGGTGGCCGACCACGCCGAGGCGGATGCCAGCGAGCAGGCGCAGATCGAACGCGCCGCCGCCTTGATCGACCTGGTGGTGCGCAAGTACGCGCCGCTGCCGTCGGCCAGCCTGACCTATCTGGTGCGCCTGCTGGGTTATGGCGCACCACATCTGGCCGAGCAGACCCGACAGGCGTTGGCGTTAGCCAAGCAACAACTGGCCAGCTGCACGCTGGAGGGCACCACCTGGTACTGGCCGGCAGACGAGAATCCGCGCTCGCGGCGGCATGTACCGGACGAACAGGTGCGCCTGCTGGCGCCGTTCGACCCGGTGGTGTGGGACCGCCGCCGCTTCGAATTGCTGTGGGGCTGGGTCTACAAGTTCGAGGCCTACACGCCTGCGCCGAAGCGCCAATACGGCTACTACGCGTTGCCGGTGCTGTGGCATGACCAGGTGGTGGGCTGGGCCAATCTCAGCGTACGCGACGGTGAACTGGCGTCCAGCGTGGGCTACGCCGGCAAGTCACTGGCCCGCGACAAGGTGTTTCGTGGCGCGTTGGAAGATGAGCTGCAGCGCATGGCTGCTTTTCTGTAGCCGAACGGCGCATTGGTACCTATCGCTCCCGGTAGCCGCCAACCTTGGTTGGCGCTGTGGTGTATGGGGGCCCACCAAGATGAGCATCTACCGATTCCATCGCCCATGCGCCACCATCGCCAGCACCACCACGCCAGCGGCAACGCTGGTGTGACCGGACAGCGCGGCCAGACCAGAACCCACGCCCAACCCGCGCATGGCAAACACGGTACTGAACACCAGCAGCGCCCAACCCACCGCGCGTAGCTGCTGGGTCGCCTGCGCGCTCAACACACGATGCAACACATCCCGCTGATGGCGTTCCATCGCCAGTGCCAGGCAGGCGAATGCGGCCAGCGACAACACGAACAGGATGACGTGGATCATGCGCTGGCCTCGGAAACTGCCTTGCGTGACGCGGCAGACGGCCGTGCGCGCTTCACCTTCGGCGCATGCCGCCAGGTGCGCCAGGCCAGCAATGCGTGCAGGGCGGCCAATGCCAGCAGGGTCAGGTCGGTCCCTGCGAACGCCCAATCACCCGTCGCCAACGTGCGCCACAGCGGATGCGGCGTGGTCATCGCGGTGAGCGCCGGCAGCAGCGCAAGCAGTATCGCCGCCAGCAGGAACTGTTCGATCCACGCTCGCTTGGGTGCGCGCAGCGAGGCATGCACGAACATGCCCGCCCAGACCAGGAAGAACACATGCACCTCCCACGCCGCGCGCCCGTCCATGGCAGTCGGTAGCAGGCGGTTCGCCCACAGGTAGGCGGTCATCGCCACCGACAGGCCGGCGACGGTGGCGATGTTGAGCCGCTCGACCAGACGGAAACCGAAGTAGGGCCGTTGCGGATCGGGCAGCTGCGCGCGGCGCTTGACCGTCCATAGCACCAGCCCGGTGCCGACCATGGCGGTGCCGGCCAGGCTGACGGTGAAGTACAGCCAGCGCAGCGCGGCGTCGGCAAAGCGCCCCAGGTGCAGACCATACAGCACGCCCTGGGTATCGGCGGCGACGCCCGAGTGCTCCTTGACCTGCAGCAGTTGCCCGCCGCTGCCATCGAACAGCAGATAGTTCGGGGTGGTCGAAACACGGCTGGACTGCGCACGCACCACGGCCACGCGTGCGTTCTCGTCGCCGGGATTCTGCACCTGCACGCTGCCTACAGCGCCGGCTCCCCAACGCTGCTCGGCCTGCTGCACCAGTGCACCGATGTTGGTGAGCGGAGCAGGGTGGCCGGCGGCCTTCTGCGGTGGCAGGAACAGACGCATCTCGCTGACCACCTCGGCCTGCTGGCGCTTGTCCGGCAGCTTGGCCAGGCCCCACGGCATGTACAGCACCGCCAGCATCACCAGCCCGCTCCAGGTGATCATGAAGTGGAAGGGCAGGCCGAGCACCGACAGCGCCGCGTGGCCATCCAGCCACGAGCGCTGGCCCTTGCCCCAGCGGAAGGTGAAGAAGTCGGCGAAGATCTTCTTGTGGGTGATCACGCCGCTGACGATGGCCACCAGCATGAACATCGCGCAGACGCCGACGATCCAACGACCCCACATGGCTGGCATGTAGTGCAGATTGAAATGGAACGCGTAGAAGAAGTCGCCACCGCCGGTATCCCGCGCCTGCAGGGGCGCACCCGTGCTGGCATCGAACAGGCCTGAATCGAAGCCATGTCGGCCACGTCCCCCCGGGCTGGCCCACATCGCCGACACCCAGGGCATGCGCGTGCTCGGCAGGCTCAGGTTGATCTGGCTGGCTTCCGGTGTCTCGGCAATGATGCTGGAGACCGTGCGCTGCGCGACCATCGCCGCCTCCGGTGACGTGGAGGGCGTGGCGATTTCAGGACGTGTGTAGCGCGAGAGCTCGTCGCGGAAATAGCTGGCGGTGCCGGTGAGGAACATCGCGTACAGGATCCAGCCTGCGAGCAGGCCGACCCAGATATGCAGGTCGGACATGGTCTGGCGGATGCCGCGTGGTTTCGGGCTGCGATCGACCTTGCTCATGCACCACCTCCGTTGCCGACCGTCTGTGCGATCAACCACAGCGGCAACGCGGCGAGGAGCAGGCCCAGCCATGCGCGCCACGCCGAGCGCACCGCGAACACCCAGACCACAGCGCCGGCATACAGCAGGAAGCTGGCCAGCATGCCGGTGAACACGGCCTGGCGGCCATCAATGGGCAGCGCCAGCGCGGCGATGCTGCACAGCGCGGCGAGCACATAGCCGCCGAACAACGCGGCGACGATGCGTGAGACCAGGGGCAGCCAGGTCAGCACGGAAGCGGTACGGGAAACGGTCAAAGCACTTCTCCAGGGCACCACGCGCAATGGCGTGGCGCCCTTGAAACCAGGATCAGAAATCGACGGTGGCCGACAGCAGAGCGGTGCGTGGGGTACCCAATCCCGAGCCGAGGCTGCCCGCCCAGTACGCCTTGTTGGTCAGGTTCTGCACGGTGGCGCGCAGTACCAGCGGATGGCCAGCCGCCTGCGTCGCATAGCGGGCACCGAGATCGAACACGGTGCGGCCGGCCACCCACTGGCTGTTGTCGGCGTTGATATAGCCCTTGGACATACTGACCGCGTTGCCGGTGAGGGTGAGGCCGGCAAGGGTTGGTACGTCCCATTCGACGCCCAGCTTGCCCTGCCATTGCGGTGTGGCCGTCGCCAGCCGCCCTTCGTTGATGCCGCCCTGGGTGCGGGTCAGCTTCGGTTGCAGCCAGCCGATGCCGCCGAGCACTCGCAGCTGCTCGGTGGCCTGGCCGAACACGGTCCATTCAACGCCACGGTTGCGCTGCTGGCCGCCGAACGAGAACACATTGGTGGCCGGGTCGGTATAGGAACTGGGCTTTTCGATCTCGTACACGCTCAATGCGCTGGCCAGGCGACCGAAGTCGAACTTGGCACCGACCTCACGCTGGCGGGTCTTGAACGGTGGGAACACGTCGCCAGCGTTGGCGGCGGTTGCCGGGGCGGTACTGCCCTGGCTGAGGCCTTCAATGTAGTTGGCATACAGCGACAGTCGATCGCTGGCCTTGAACAGCAGTGCACCGGCCGGGGTATTGGCGCTGGCGTCGTAGCGTGCGGTGCGCTTGCCGGTGCTGCCGTCGAAGGTGTCGCTGAGCACGGTCTGGTGACGGATGCCCAGCGTCAGCTGCACGCGATCATCGACGAAGGACATCGTGTCGGCGATGCCGAAGCTGGTGGTACGCACTTCCGCGGTCTTCGGCAGCGACGCATCACTGAAGCTGCGATCGATGGCCGGCCCCCACTGTGGGTCGTACAGGTTGGTCACCCAGTCGCGGGCAAGCAGATTGCGCTTGAAGCCGAACTTCTGGTCGTGCTGGTACCAGGCCGCACTGATCGCCAGCGCGTGATCGACCGTGCCGGTGCGGAAGCGTGCCGAGAGGCCGGCTTCGGCGGTGTCCTTGCTGTAGATGAAGCGCTGGTGGGCGAAGTTGTTGCGGAAATCGCCGGCGGTATTGGTGATCAGCGTGGTGGCACTGGCGATGGAATCGAAATCGGTATGGCCGTGGCCGTAGCTGGCATGCGCCTGCAGGTGGTCATTGATGTCGAACGACCAGCGCAGTGCGGCGGCCTGGTCCTTGACGGTGCTGAAGGTCCAATCCGGTGCGAACAGGGTGCTGGCCTTCGGCGGGTGGGGCACAGCCAGCCCGGCTGCAAGCGAAACGCCACGATTGAGGCCATCCACATGGTCACGGCTGCTGAACAGGTCCAGTGAAACCTGCGAGCGCTCACCACGCCAGTCCAGACCCAGCGATGCGAGCTGCGTCTTGTGCTGCTGGTGGTCTGTGGCGGTGTCGCCATCGCGATGCACCGCGTTGAGACGCACGCCGAACTGCTTGTCCGCGCCGAAGCGGCGGCCGATATCCAGATGGCCGCCGAACTGTGCGTCGCTGCTGTAGCTGGCCGTGAAGCGGGTCAACGGTGTATCACCTGCGCGCTTGGGCACCAGGTTCACCGCGCCACCCACTGAACCGCCCGGCGGCATGCCGTTGAGCAGTGCCGATGGCCCCTTGAGCACTTCGATGCTCTCGGCCAGTTCGGGGGTGACGCGGTAGTAGGGGATCAGCCCGTACAGTCCGCCGAATCCGATATCCGACGAGGCGACACCGAAGCCACGGATGTTGAAGTAATCGGTGATGCCGCCGCTGGAGCCGCTGTTGTAGACGCTGGGATCGGTCAGCGCGATGACCCGCACCAGGTCCGGCGCCTGGATGTTGTCGATGAAGTCGGCGGTGTAGTGAGTGGTATTGAACGGCGTGTCCATGAAGTCGAGTTCGCCGAGCAGGCCGACGCGGCTGCCGCGCGTGACCTGGCCACCGGCATAAGCATCGGTAGGCGCGGTTTTGTCGGCGCGCACGTTCACCGTGGGCAGCTGGCGCGCACCGTCGGGCGCGTCGTCGGCGTGGGCGGCGGTGGCGATCAGCAGGGTGGGCAGCAACGCTGCACGGGCGGCCCGGGAAAGCACCGAGCGGCGTGGGAGGGACAGGGCTCGAAGGGGGAGGGACATGGCAGTTCTCGTGTGATGGGTCGTGCGATCGGCCAGCACGGCGCCGTCGGTGACCTGCACGGGCAGGACGACGCGGGCTGTGGAATGGCTGGCAGAGGGCACGGCGCTGCCGCTGGGGCAGTGCTGCACGCGAGGTGCGTGGGCGATCTGTGGCTGGGTGGAACGAAGCGCTGGGTGCGGATGTTGCGAGGTGGATCAGATATCGTCGGCGAGGTCGTCGAGGTCCTGCAGTCCGCCTCCGCGCGCCAGCACACGCTCGTAGTTGCGTCGGCGGCGCTGGTCGGTTTCGGTGGTGGTCTGGCCGTGTTTCCAGTAACCGGCCACGGCGACGTCTGCGCGCGGCAGACCGCATGCTTCGAGGAAGTAGCGGCGCAGGGTGCGCATCTCTTCGCGTTCGCCTGCGGCCCAGACAGTGTTGTTCGCCCCCGTGCGCAAACGGCGTGCCTGCTGCAGCAACGGCGTAGCGCCCGTGGCCAGGCGCTGTATGCAGACGCCGTCGACGGCGGGCAGTTCGTCTACCGGGAAGGGGTCATCCGAAGCGATCCAGGCTTGCGCGCGACGGCTGCTGGGCCACTGCTGGAGCAAGGCGAACAGTGCCGGGATGGCGCTCTGGTCGGCGAACAGCAGGGCAACGCTGTCCTGACGATGCGGCACCTGCAGATGCGGTCGCGGACCAGTGAGATCGAAGGCGTCGCCGGGCTGCAGCGCACGCACCCAGGCCAGCATCGGCCCTGGTGCCTCGTGCAGCACCACGTCCAGCGTGAAACGGCGCGTCTGCGCGTCGACGCTGCGCACGGTGTAGATCCGTGACACATCGCCGAACACGGCGCCGGGCTGGATGCGCACGGCGGTGTTGGCGCGCTGCCAGGGTGCCAGCTCAGCCTGTGGCGGCAACTGTATGACCAGCCGAAGCAGGCTGGCACAGGGCTGGGTGACGTCAATCACGTGGACGCACAGCGCCTGGAGGCCATGGTCGTGGTCTACGCCGCGCAGTGGCCCGGCCGGGGTGGTGGAAAGGGTGGACGCGGACATCGACAACGATCCAGAAGGCTGCGAATGCGAATTAGTTACATCATAGTAAACTAAATTGATCGCGTCGCAACCCAGGCTGGCTGGAAGCGAATGCAGCGCGTTGACCATTGCGTTGCTGCAGACCACCATGGAAGGCCTTGCCAGCGCGCCGCGCAGGAACCGCAACAGCATGGCTGCACCGAAGAAGACCGCTGCCCGTGGGCGACCGCCCACCATCACCCGGGAGCGTATCGCCGACGCTGGCATCGCGATGACGCTGCCGGGGCTGAGCTTCGTGGGCGTGGCAGCAGCGCTGGGGGTCAGCCACATCGCGCTGTACAAGCATGTGGCGAATCTGGCGGCGCTGCGCGAACTGGTGGCCGAGGTGATCTTCGAGCGTTGGCAGGCACCGGCACTGGATGCCGCTGGCCAGCGCAGCATCGAGGAGGATCTGCGTTCGTTCCAACGTTCACTGCGGACGCTGGTGGACGGAAATCCGGGCCTGGCACCGTTCCTGGTCAGCCACGGCGCGAAGACACCGGAAATGCTGGCGCGCATCCAGCGCCACCATGCCGAATTCAGTCGCGTGCACGGCCTGCCGCTGGAGCAGGCGGCGTGGCTGTTGTCCACCGTGGCCTATCACGCCGTGGCCTTGGCCGACACCGTGTACTCGCGGCATGCGGTGGTAGATACCACGCGACGCCCGTTGGATCGGAAGGCACAGGAAGCCGAGTTCGACCGCAGCATGGAGGCGTTGATCATCGGTGCATTGGCGATGTGCGGGCGCACGGCAGGCGCGAGGTAACCGCCAATCCTGGTTGGCACCGCGATCTATCGGTGCCCACCAAGGTGGGCATCTACCGGTCAAGCGTCGTCCTTGCGCTCCGCATCTTCCATGCCCGGGCTGACGCGGCGGCCGATGTCCTTCAAGCGCGCCAGCTGATCCACCATCGACGGTGCATCGTCCAGGCTGCCGACGAACGTCCACAGGTAGGTCATCACCGCGTACACATGGCCCGGGGTCACCCCGTCGGTGGTGGCGAGGCGGCCGATGGTCAGCGCGAACAACACCGCCGCCGCCGCGCCCACCACCACGAAGGCCCCAGCTTCCCGGTCCGAGAGCAGGATGCGCAGACGCGACAGCGTGGTGTAGTGGCGACGCAGCACCGAGGGACTGACCCGGTCGACCAGGCGGATCTCATGTTCCAGCCGGTTGTTCAGGCGTCCATGCAGCTGTTCGTTGCGGCGTGCGAACGATGGCAGCAGCAACAATGCACCCAGCAGTGCGACCAGGCTTGCAGCGCCCACCAGCGGTTCGATCGCCAGCAGCATCGCTGCTGCACCGAACATCGATACCAGCGCGGTGGCGATGATCGGCACGTGCTTTTCGAAGAAGTCGACGAACTCACGGGCCAGTACAACGCGCGCGGCCGAGGTGGAGGTGGCCTGGCCCAGCCTGCGCTGCGCCTGCACCACGTTCACCGCCAGGTCGGCATAGATTCGGGTGAAGGTGCGGGTATCGACCGCACGGCGGGCGGCGCCGACCAGCCAGAACAGCAGCACCACGCCGGCGTAGGAAATGGCGTGGCCGATGTCGCCGCGGATGATCGCGTCCACCGCGAAGCCGGCAAACAGCGGATACGCAAGCAGCAGCGCATTTTCCAGCGCCACCAGCGAGAAGGTGCCGGTGAGCTGCCACGGGTAGGTGCGCAGGATGGCCTTCAGGGTGGCAGCCGCATTCTGCTGGCCGATGCTGCCGGCGGCGGCCGCCGGATCGTGGGGGTGTTTCATGGGGATGCCTGAGCAAGGTGGAGACAGGGCAGGGGGCTGGATACCTGCCGCCTCCCTGGTCACGCCCAGTATCTGCAGCCCTTTGGAGCGGGCATGGAGGGACGATGGAGATTGCGTGGAGGAACCGGCGCCGTTCAGCGATGCGAATACCCACCAAGGTGGGCCGCTGCCAGAGCAGCGTCTGCCACAACGTCGCCTCCTCAACGACGCGCATGCACTGGCCAGCGGATCTCGAACGAACTGCCGCCCCGTCCGGTGGCCCGGCATAGTGCCGTTCCGTGATGGGCCACGGCAATCGCGCGCACCACCGCCAGGCCCAGCCCGGAGCCACCGCTCTGCCGCGAACGCGAGACATCGGTGCGCTGGAACGCTTCGAAAATGCTGTCACGCAGCTCGTCCGGCACGCCGGGGCCGCCGTCCTCCACGGCCACGGTGCAATGGCCTTCGGCCAAGGTGACGGCCACCCGCAACGGGCACGGAATGGCATGCCGCCGCGCGTTCTCCAGCAGCGCCAGCACCGCCTGGCGAATGCGTGCCGGATCGCAGTCGGCCAGTGACGGGCGCGCATCCAGCGTTACCGAGAACCCGCTTTCGGTCAGTGCTTCGGACATGGCTTCCACCACCGCGGCCACCTGCACGCTGACATCGCTGCGCTGCAGGCGCAGATCCAGGTGGCCGCTCTCGGCAAGGCTGACGACGCGCAGGTCCTCGATGATGCGGGTCAGGCCTTCCAGCTGGGTGAGCATGCTGTTGAACTGCTCCGGGCCCGGCTCGAACACGCCTTCGGCGATGCCCTGCAGGCGGCCGCGCAGGATGGTCATCGGCGTGCGCAGTTCGTGCGCGATCGCCGCGTTCCAGAACACCCGGTTCTCCGACATGCGGCTGAGCCGCTCTGCCATGGAATTGAAATCGCTGACCAGGGTGGCCGCTTCGGCCATCGTGGTGTCGCCGCCGCGCGCACGCGCCTCCAGGTCGCCGCCAGCGACCCGGCGCAGACTCTCGGCCACCGAGTTCAACGGCGTGATGATGCGCCGGGTCAGGCGCGAGGCGACCAGCGTGGCGAAGATGACCACCACGGTGGCGGTCAAGCCGATCCACAGCCATTCCAGCCCGGACGGCATGATCGTTTCCGGCTCGTCATACCAGCGCGGGTAGAACACCTCCATCAGGTAATAGAACAGGTAGAAGCCGCTGATCGAAAGCACCGTCGAACACAGCGAGGCCACCGTGATGGACAGCGTGATCTGGCGTCCGATGCTCTTGCCTTTGGGATTCATCATTCAGTCCATGAAACGGTAGCCGACGCCGCGGATGGTGGCGGGAATGCCGATCACGCCGACTTCCTCCAGCTTGCGGCGCAGCTTGCTGACATGGCTGTCGACGGTGCGTTCCTGCGCGTCGCCTTCCGGCAGGCAGGTCTGGAGCAGATCCAGCCGGCTGTGCACCATGCGCGGGGCGCGCGCCATGTGCACCAGCAGACGGAACTCGGTGAGTGTGAAACTCAAAGCATGCATGTGGTCATTGGTGCGCACGGTGACCTCATGGCTGCGCAGGTCGATCTCGAACGGCCCCTGCCTGATCAGCCCGTTGGGTTCTTCTGCAATGGGCTTCGCGCTACGGCGCAGCACCGCCTGGATGCGAGCGACGATCTCGGCCGGATTGAATGGCTTGACCACATAGTCGTCAGCGCCGACGCGCAGGCCAGTGAGCTTGTCCACGTCCTGGTCGAGTGCGGTGAGCATGATTACCGGGGTGTTGCCGCGCCGGCGCAGCTCGCTCAGCACCTGCCAGCCGTCAATCTTCGGCATCTGCACGTCCAGCAGCACAAGGTCAGGGCGCAGCTGGCGATGACTGGCCAGGGCCCCCTCGCCATCGACTGCGCGGACGCTGCGCAGGCCGGAACGCGCCAGGTATGCACCGAGGATGTCGGCGATCTCGCCTTCGTCTTCGGCAATCAGGACCAGTGGGGCCTGGCGCATGCGGGTATCGGGTTTCATTGCGTAATGCGGCTTTGGAAAGTGAGCAGGTGAGGGCGGGGGCGATGTCATTGGCGAGGTCATCGTTGGCGCTCCATGGCCTGTGCTTCCTCGTTGGCGGCCCAGGCCAGCGTGGCCAGCACCAGCGTGCGATGCAGCGATGGCGCCAGCGGCCGCCCTTCGCGCAGATCCCGTGCAGCGAGGGCGGATAGCGCTGCCGACAAACGAGCCCAGCGCGATGCCATGTCGGCCGCATCCACCCGTGCCTGCAGGCGGGTGGCCATGCGCATGATGGCGCGCAGGCGGAGCGTCATCTGGGTGGCGATCAGCAGGGTGGCGAGGGCGAGCAGCAGATGCAGCGTGGCACCGGCGGCGGTGGGCTTCGTCTCCGACCAGATCGTCAGGCCGATCAGCGCCAGCGAAGCGGGCGATCCGAGGCGGCTCGCGTGGCCTGGCCCATCGCTGCGGAACCACAGCAGGGCGGTAGCACCGAAGCCTGCAAGCAGGGGCGCCAGCACATGCGGACTGGCCAGCATCCAGGCCGTGGTCGATGCCAGCACCAGGGCGAGCAGCCACGGCGAAGGTGCGCAACAGGCCAGGTAGGCACGGCGCACATCGATCGACGGCAGGTCTGGATGGGGACGGAGCACGGTGGGCAGGCAGTCGGCAAGGTTGCCAGGCTAGCCGCCATTGATGGAGACTCGGTCGAGATTGTGTCGAGATTGCGTGGACGCGGATCGACTGGTTCAGCCGCCGGCGGCGTGCCTGAACGACTGCCGGATCTCCATGCAATCTCCACAGTGGCTCCAAGAAACGTCCACCCCTGGCTTGCAGACTGCGGCCTCAGCGGTCGCACTGGGTGGCCGCCCGCAGCCGGGCGTTTCGATGAACAACCGCAGGACCTTGATCATTGCCGCAGCCGTGGCTGCCATCGCGGGCGGCGCCGGCTGGTGGGCCTTCGCAGACAGCGATGATGCCGCGCTGATCACCGCTCCGGCAAGGGTGGCGGATCTGGAGAAGACCGTACAGGCGGTCGGCCGGGTCCATCCGAAGGAGCTGGTGGCGGTGGGTGCGCAGGTGTCCGGGCAGGTCAAGCGCCTGCATGTGGTGCTGGGCCAGCGCGTGCAGGCCGGCGATCTGATCGCCGAGGTCGATTCGCAGCCGCAGCGTATCGCGCTGCGCAGCGCCGAGGCGGCCACCAATACGTTGCGTGCCCAGCATGCCGCCAGCGAGGCCCGCTATGCGCAGGCCAGCCGTGCTTACCTGCGCCAGTCGCAGCTGGTGGCGTCGCGCCTGGTGTCTCAGGAAGGCTTCGAAGCCGCGCGCGTGGCACGCGATGCGGCCCGTTCGGAGGTGGCCGCGCTGCAGGCGCAGATCGACCAGGCGGTGACCCAGGTCGAGACCGCACGGATCAACCTGGGCTATACCCGCATCGTGTCGCCCAGCGATGGCTACATCGTGGCCATCGTCACCAAGGCCGGGCAGACGTTGAACTCGATGCAGACCACGCCGACCATCGTGATGCTGGCGCAGATGGACACGATGACCGTGCGCGCCGAGATCGCCGAGGCCGATGTGGAGCTGGTCGCGCCCGGCCAGCCGCTGTGGTTTTCGACACTGGGGCCGAGTGGCCGCCGCTACGAATCCCATCTGCAGCAGCTGGAGCCGGCGCCGTCCTCGATTGCCGATATCGCCACCGGCAACGCGGGCGGCTCGACGCAGACGCCGAAGGCGGTGTACTACGCTGGCCTGTTCGATGTGGCCAATCCGGGGCTGAAGCTGAAACCGTCGATGACGGTGAAGGTCACCCTGCAACTGGTACGCGCTGCCAACGCACTGCAGGTGCCGTTGACCGCATTGACCGAATCCGAAGACAAGGACAGCAACCGCGGCACGGTGCAGGTGGTCGATGCCAAGGGCCGCGTCACCGAGCGTGAGGTCAGCACGGGGTTGCGCACTGCTACGGCGGTGCAGATCCTGTCCGGGCTGAAGGCGGGTGAGAACGTGGTGGTCGGCCAGGCGCCCCGCGGCGCTGAGCCGGAAGCTGCCAACTTGTTGGGGATGTGAGCATGGCCGACGCACTGCTTGAACTGCATGGCGTATCGCGCGCCTATCGCTCGGCCGCCGGCGAGGTGGTGGTGCTGAAGGACGTTTCGCTGCGTATCGATGCCGGCGAGTTCATCGCCATCATTGGCTCCTCGGGCTCGGGCAAGTCCACGCTGATGAACATCCTTGGTTGCCTGGACCGGCCGACCGAGGGCAGCTATCGCGTGAATGGCGAGGCCACCGAGCAGATGGCGCCGGACGCGCTGGCGCGCCTTCGCCGTGAGCATTTCGGTTTCATCTTCCAGCGCTACAACCTGATGGAGAACCTGAGTGCCACCGAGAACGTGGCGCTGCCGGCGGTCTATGCGGGCGTGGACGCAGAGACGCGCAATGCGCGCGCACGCACGCTGCTGGAAACACTGGGGCTGGGCGAACGCATGGCGAACCGGCCGAGCCAGCTGTCCGGCGGCCAGCAGCAGCGCGTGTCCATTGCCCGTTCGCTGATGAACGGCGGCGCGATCGTGCTGGCCGATGAACCGACCGGCGCGCTGGATCACGCCAGTGGCCAGCAGGTGATGGCCGAGCTGAAGCGCCTGCACGCGCAGGGCCACACGGTGATCCTGGTGACCCATGACGCTGCAATTGCCGCGCATGCCGGCCGGGTGATCGAGATCGCCGACGGACGTGTGGTCGCCGATCGTGATGACAGGGCGCCGGTGGTGACGCCTGCTGCGTCCATCGCCGAACGCGGTCCGCCGCAGACTGCCGAGCGCCGGGCGCGCCTGGACGCGGTGCGCGAGGCCGCGCGGATGGCGGTGCGTTCGATGCTGGCCCATCGATTGCGCACGCTGCTGACCATGCTCGGGATCATCATCGGTGTCGCGGCGGTGGTGACCGTGGTCGCGCTGGGCAAGGGCGCGCAGGCGCAGGTGGAATCACAGATCAACGAACTGGGTGCAAGCACGCTGGAGATATTCCCCGGCGCCGATTTCGGTGACCCGCGCTCGGCGGAGATCGAAACGCTGGTGGTGGGCGATGCGGACCATCTGGCCGCGCTGAGTTACGTGGACAGCGTCAGCCCCAATCTGACCGGTTCGGTGGCAGCACTGCAGGGCAGCCGCCGTGCCAATACCCAGGTGCTGGGCGTGGGCGCGGACCTGCCGCGTGTGCGCGGGCTGCGGCTGAAGGCTGGGCGCTTCTTCACCGATGCTGAAGTGGATGCGCATCGTGCGGTAGGCGTGGTCGACCAGAAGGCGGCCAAGGCATTGTTCACTGGCAACCCGGTCGGCAGTACGGTGCTGTTGGGCGGCATGCCGGTGGAGGTGATCGGCGTGGTCGGGGCCAGCGCCTTTGCCGGCGGCGCGACGCCCACGGTCTACGTGCCGTACACCTCGGCCGCCTCGCGGCTGCTGGGCAGTCAACGGCTGGAGAGCATCACCGTGCGGGTGCGCGACAACGTACCGACCACCGCCGCCGAAGCCTCGCTGGCTGCCGAACTGCAACGCCTGCATGGGCGGCGGGATTTCTTCATCTACAACGCCGATCAGATCCGCAAGGCCGTGATGAAGTCCAGCCAGACCATGGCGGCGTTGGTTTCGGCCATCGCGGCAGTGGCGCTGGTGGTTGGCGGGGTGGGGGTGATGAACATCATGCTGGTGTCGGTGAAGGAGCGTGTGCGCGAGATTGGCGTGCGCCTGGCGGTGGGCGCACGGCAGGGCGACATCCTGCGCCAGTTCCTGATCGAGGCCGTGTTGATCTGCCTGTTCGGTGGCGTGCTGGGGGTGCTGTTCGCGTTCGGCGTGGGCGCGCTGTCCAGCCTGCTGTCGCTGGGTGTGCCGTTCCTGTTCACGGCGGGCCCGGTGCTCGCCGCGCTGGCATGTTCGTCTGCGATCGGGCTTGGCTTCGGCTACTTCCCGGCGCGCAGTGCCGCACAGCTCGACCCTATCCAGGCATTGGCGGCGGAGTAGCGTCGTCCGCCGTGGCACCGTAGAGCCGGGCCCGCGCTCGGCTGCTCTCCGTTCAGACCGCAATGCACCCTGCGCTGTGTGCAGCGAGCCGAGCATGGGCTCGGCGCTACAGCGACTCAGCGCGCCTTGCCTTTGATCGGCACGCTTCCTGGCAACTGCGAATAGCCGCTGTCACCCCAGTGCCGGGTGATGCGCTGGAAGAACAACGAGTTCGGCACGCGCAGCAGGCAACCGCGCGCGCCTTCGCCACGATCACTCAGCGTGGTGTAGATCAGGTTGATATCCACCACCTGGCCGCACAGGCCTGGCTTGTCCACGCTTTCCAGCACCTCGATGGTGTCATTGATGCGGAACGGGCGCGTGGCGACGATCAGGAACGAACAGAACAGGTTGGACAACACGCTCCACGCTGCGAAGAAGGCAACTGCACCGACGGCCATGAAGCCGGTCAGCGCGGTCCACAGCACCGAGCGCGAAACGCCCAGTCGCTCCAGTATCAGCAGCGCAGCCGCCAGATACAGCAGCAGAGCACCGCCGCGGCGCAGGCCCACATGAAGCTCTGGAGCCAGCCTGCCGCGCTGTCGGGCCTGCACCAGCAGCCACGCCAGCGCACGCACCATCACCCATGCGACGCCGAGGATGGCCAGCACCTCGGCCACCGGCACAACCACGGTCAGCCAGTCTTCGATCCAGGCAGGCAATCCGGTCATGGAGGCTACAGCGTCGCAGCGCCGCCAGAAATGGTCAGTAGTGCACCGGAGGTATAGCTGGCGCTGTCCGAAGCCAGCATCACATAGGCCGATGCCAGTTCGGCTGGCTGCCCGGGGCGGCCGAACGGCGTCTGCGAGCCGAACTGCTCGACCTCCTCGGCGGCCATGCCTGCGGGAATGAACGGCGTCCAGATCGGGCCGGGCAGTACGGCATTGACGCGGATCTGGTGCTCGGCCAGCAGGCCCGCCAGGCCCAGCGTCAGGTTGGCGACGGCGCCCTTGGTCGCAGAGTACGGAAGAATGTTCGGGGTCGGTCGCTTGGAATTGACCGATGCGGTGTTGATGATCGCGCCGCCACGGCGCAGGTGTGGCACGCACAACCGCGTCAGATTGAACACGGCATGGACATTGGTATCGAACGTCCGTTTCCAGTCATCCAGGGTGATGTCGTCGAAGTGTTCGTAGTAGCGCTGGTAGGCCGCGTTGTTGACCAGGATGTCGAGACCGTCCAGTTCGCTCGCCACGCGGTCCACGAGCGAGCGCGCCTGTGCCGGGTCGCTGATGTCACAGGGCACCAGCACGGCCTTGCGCCCGGCCTGTTCGATCTGCTGCTGCACATGGCGGGCATCGTCCTGCTCACCATCGAGGAACGCGATGGCAACGTCGGCGCCTTCGCGCGCAAAGGCGATGGCCACCGCTGCGCCGATGCCGCTGTCACCGCCGGTGATCAGTGCCTTCTTGCCCTGCAGCAAGCCATGGCCGCGGTAGCTGTCTTCGCCGTGGTCCGGCCGCGGCTGCATCTGCGTGGTCTTGCCGGGGAAGGATTGCTGTTGGGCGGGGAAGGGCGGGCGTGGGTAGTCGGGCAGGGCCATCGTCACTCTCCGGAGGGAAACCGGCGCCAGTCTCCCTCCATGCGGGTAAACGGCCGGAGGGCGCGGTGTCGTTGCAGCGTGGACGCCTGCGCGGAGGACTTCACAACGGATGGGCGATCGTAGTCATGATGCTGTTGGCCGGTTGCCGTGAATCCAGCCGCGTGTGCTGGACGATGATCGGCTGGTCGGATTCAACGAGGGTGGCAAAGCCGGTGCCGCGCGGCACCGGCGCCGGATCCTGCAGGTCGTTGAAGCGCAGGTGACAGGTGCGTCGCGCCGGCACGGTGACCCGGTAGGGGCCCACGGGATCACGGTCTTCGAAGTAGAGGGTCAGCGTGACATGCGCGGGCTCGTGGCCGGCATTGAGTACGCAGCAGGTTTCGTGACTCTGCATCTCCGGTGACGGGCCGTTGCTCCAGGCCGGAATGTAGCCCTCGGCGATAGCCCAGCGTCGATGCCCGATGCAGGAAGCGTTCGTTTCCATGACGCCGTTTTAGCTGGAGGGGTGTTGCCATCGTGTCCAGTCCCCGCACGGAATCCGTGATGACCATCGGCTACCACGCATCGCACGAGCAGTTCCCGCCCGCCACCTTGCTGGGCCTGGCGCTGCGCGCCGAACAGGCGGGATTCGAGGCCGTGATGTGCTCGGACCATTTCCACCCATGGACGACTGCGCAAGGGCAGTCCGGCCACAGCTGGGTGTGGGCCGGCGCGCTGGCGGTGCAGAGCGCGTTGACCCTGGGCATGGTGACCTGCCCGATGCTGCGCCAGCACCCGGCATTGGTGGCACAGGCAGCGGCGACGCTGGAGCAGTTGGCGCCGGGCCGGATCTGGCTGGCGCTGGGTACCGGCGAGGCCCTGAACGAGCGCATCACCGGCCAGCCGTGGCCAGCCAAGCGGGAGCGGCAGAAGGCACTGCGCGATGCGGCCGAGGTGATGCGGCGGCTGTGGGGTGGCGAGCAGGTCGACCACGACGGTGGCTTCCAGGTGCGCAGGGCACGCCTGTACAGCCGACCGGCGCTTCCCCTGCCGCTGCTGGGTGCAGCGGTCACGGAGGAGACTGCACGTTGGATAGGGGGCTGGGCCGATGGCCTGATCACCATCAGCCAACCGCTGGCGCGGTTGCAGCGTGTGGTGGCAGCGTTCGAGGCGGGCGGTGGCAGGGGCAAGCCGATGTACCTGCAGGCCAAGCTCTCCTACGCGCGCGCCGAACAGGCTGCGCTGGAAGGCGCGATGGAGCAGTGGAGCGCCAACGTGCTGCCGCCGGAACTGGCCGAAGGCCTGGACCAGCCCGAACAGTTCGAAGCACAGGCCCGATCGGTGAGCGCCGAGGTGGTGCGCGAGCACGTGCATGTCTCGGCAGACCTGGGCCAGCATCGGGCCTGGCTGCAGGAGCTGCAGGGACTGGGGTTCGATCGCATCTACCTGCACAACGTGAACCGCGAGCAGGAACGTTTCATCGACGACTTCGCCGAACACGTGCTGCCCGCGCTGCGCACTCAGGCACCTTCGGCAGCCAGCCACGTATAGCCGTGGCCCTGCAGGTAACAGCGGTGACCCTGCAGCTCGGCGCCGTGGCCCACCAGCGTGTTCAGCGGACCGCGCAGGGGCACGTCCACCTCGACCGGCTCGTCGCCGAAGTTGATCAGTGCCAGCGCCTGATCGGGTGCCTCGCCGTAGCGGAGCATCAGCAGCGCAGGTGAGGGTGGGTCGAGCGTGTGAGGGCCCTGCTGCAGTACGGGATGTGCATTGCGCTGCTGCAGCAGCTCGCGCACGCGCAGCAGTAGTGAACCTGGCGTCGCGCGTTGCGCCTCGACATTCACCATCCGGTAACCGTAGGGGCCGTCTGCCGGTGGCGCGCGCCAGGCATGCCGCGGTTGATCGGTGAACCCAGCCCCTGGGCCGTCATGCCAGTGCATCGGCATCCGCACGGCATTGCGTTCGGGCAGCTCCAGGCAATCACCGAGGCCGATCTCTTCGCCATAGCGGATCACTGGCACCTGGCCCAGCGACAGCAGCGCCGCCCAGGCCATGGCCTGCCATGCGATGTCCCCCTCCAGCATCGGTGCCAGCCGGCGGCGGATGCCACGGCCATAGATGCGCATGCCACGCTCAGGGGCGAAGCGTTCCATCACCGCTTCGCGCTCCTCCGGCTCCAACTGCTCAAGGTCCAGTTCATCATTGTTGCGCAGCCAGGCAATGCGTGTGTCCGGCGACGCGTGCGGGCCGTACTCGGCCATGACCCGGGCCACTTCGCTGGCATCGCCGCATGCCAGTGCCAGGAAGAAGTGATTGTTGAGGTGGAAATCGAGCAGGTGCGAAAGCCGCCGCCCGTGGCACAGGAAGTCACCGTAATGGGACGCGCGGACATCCGCTTCGCCGATCAGTGGCAGCCCTCGTTGCTGCGCGTCTGCCGTGGCGCGCATCGCCTCCAGCAGCCACAGCCCGTCGTCGCGCGGGTCGGCGTGGCGAGCACGCTCGACCATGTACGGAACGGCGTCCACGCGGAAGCCGGCCACGCCGCGCTGCAGCCAGAAGGTCATTACCCGCAGCAGTTCCTCGCGTACCGGCGCATGGGCCAGGTCGAGGTCTGGCTCGTGCCGGTAGAACATGTGCCGGTTGAACGCGCCGGCCTCGGCATCCCATGTCCAGGCCGAGGCCTCGATCGGCGGGAACATCGGCTGCAGGCCGTCGTCAGGCATGTGGTCGCTCCACAGGTACCAGCGGCGCCAGGCCGGGTCACCCTGCTGCGCGGCGACGAACCACGGGTGCGCGCTGGCGGTGTGCTGCATCACCAGTTCGACGATGATGCCGATGCCGCGCGCGTCGGCCGCATCGACCAGGCGCTGAAAGGCGGTCTCGTCGCCCAGGCGTGGATCGATGCGGTAGTGATCGGTGACATCGTAGCCGCCATCACGGCCGGCGTTGCAGTAGAACGGCAGCAGCCACACATGGCTGATGCCGAGCCACTGCAGGTAGTCCAGCTTTTCGGTGATGCCATCCAGGGTGCCCCAGCCGCGGCCTTGGCTGTCGCGGAACAGATACGGGTCGACCTGGTAGATCGCGCGCAGCGGACGCACCGCCATGGGGCTTCTCCGGCACCGTTCACGGGTGACCAGCCTGCTGCGCGCCGTGGCAGCGGTTCGTGAACCGAATGGCATCGCATCATGACGTGGTATCCACGGCCCGTGCATGCCAAGGCGCGCAGAGTGAATACTCAGAGTGAATGCTCACCCCCGCTGCGCCGAGGAGTCATTTGTCCATGCCCCGCCGCAAAACGCTTCGAATTGCAACGTTCAACGTCAACGGTATCGGCACGCGTCTGCCACAGCTGCTGGACTGGCTGCACAGGGAATCGCCGGACGTGGTTGCCCTGCAGGAACTGAAGGCCACCGACGCCGCGTTTCCCGCTGCGGCATTGGAAGAGGCCGGCTACGGTGCACTCTGGAAGGGTGAGGCGCGCTGGAACGGCGTGGCGCTGCTGGCCCGGGGGGCCATGCCCGTCGAGAGCCGCCGCCGATTGCCGGGCGAACCCAAGGATACGCAGAGTCGCTACCTGGAGGCGGCGGTGCACGGCGTCATCGTGGGTGCCCTCTACCTGCCCAACGGCAACCCGCAGCCCGGGCCGAAGTTCGACTACAAGCTGCGCTGGATGGAACGCCTGATCCGGCATGCACGCAGCCTGGTCGAGCTGCCGCACCCGGCGCTGCTGCTGGGTGATTTCAACGTGATTCCCACAGAAGCCGATGTCTATGATCCCAAGGCGTGGCGGCGCGATGCACTGTTCCAGCCAGAGGTGCGCGAAGCCTTTGAACGACTGCTGGCGCAGGGCTGGACCGATGCGGTGCGGAAGGTGCACGGCGACGCCACGATCTATACCTTCTGGGACTATTTCCGCCAGCATGCCGAGCGCGACCGTGGGCTGCGCATCGATCATCTGCTGTTGAATCCCGTACTGGCGGAACGACTGAAGGATGCTGGCGTCGACCGTTGGGTGCGGCTGCAGGAAAAGGCCAGCGACCACGCGCCGACATGGGTGACGGTGCGTGCGTGATCAACGCGCGGCAGGGTCTTCGCGTCGCTCCCGGCGCACGCGCGCGCGGGTCCGGTAGAGGCGGCTGTCCGCCTTCTGGATGGTGTCGGCCACGGGCTCACCGGCCGTGTTGATGGCCGCGCCCATCGAGAACGCGCTGGGCGAAAGCGCGGCGTGGTCCTGGTACCAGTGCTCGAGTTCGCTCAGGCGGCCATTCGCTGGCGCGACCAGCACTACCATGAACTCGTCGCCACCCAGCCGTACCACGGTCTCGTCCTTGTCCAGCGGCGAGCGCAGGAAGGTGGCGAACTCGACCAGCACGGCATCGCCACGGCGGTGGCCATGGGTGTCGTTGATGTGCTTGAAATGGTCAAGATCGAACATCACGCAGGCCCAGCGCTCGTCAATCAGTTCATCCAGCCGGTGCAGGTAACGCCGGTTGTAGCACTGCGTGAGCGGATCCTTGAAGGACATTTCGCGCAGCTGCTGCTCCTGCGTCCGCAGCGCGGTGACGTCCTGAGCATGCCCCAGCACGTAGGGCGGGCTGGCTTCGTTGTCGAGCACGTTGTGATACGCCCAGTAGTGGCGCGTTCCGTCCGCGGCGATCAGCTCGATCACGCCAGCGTCGGTGTGGTTTGCCTGGATCCGAGCGAGGTAGGCCTTGAAGCCCTCGCGTTTTTCCGGCGGCATCAGGTCACACAGGCTGCGCCCGATCATCTGGCTTTCCTCGAAACCCAGCGATTGCACGGCCGCCGGATTCACCGAGGTCAATGTGCCGTCCAGCGTGTGGGTGCAGATCAGGCCCAGGCTGTAGTGGAACAGCCGCCGGTAGCGGGTTTCGCTCGCTTCCAGCGCGTCCAGCGCGGCTCGTTCGTCAGTGATGTCCTGGATCGCCCCGACCAGGCGCGGATGTCCGTCGATCTGTTGCCGGCTGCCGACCACCCGGGTCCAGATCGCGCGCCCGTCGGCGGTGGTCATTGGCAGCTGCACCTCCCAGGACGTGCCTTCGTCGATGCAACGCTGCACTGCTGCCCGGATGATATTGCGGCTGTCTTCGCGATAGAACGACAGCGCGGTGTCAAGCGTCGGTTCAAAGTTGCTGCGCACGCCGTGCAACTGCTTGGTCTCGCGAGTCCAGCGCACTTCGTTGGTGACCAGGTCCATCTCCCAGCCTCCCACCCGGGCGGCGCGGTTGGTGCGCTCCAGGAAGTCCTCGCTGCGCTTCAGTTCGCGATGCAGGGCCTTGGCCTGGCCCACCTGCGCCATCAGCGTGCTGCGCTGCTCCAGTACCTGGGTGGTGACCCGCGCCAGATGCACCATCAGTTCGCGTTGCGAAGGAGACAGGACGCCGGGCATCGGGTCGAGCAGGCACAGCGTTCCTATGCGAGCGCCATGCGCCGAGCCGAGTGAGATGCCAGCGTAGTGGCGGATGCGCGGCCCGCCCGTCACCAGCGGATTGGTGGAGAAACGTGGGTCCTGGCGCGCATCGGGTATCTCGAACAACTCGTCCTGGCGTATGGCATGGGTACAGAAGGAAATTTCGCGGGCCGTTTCGCTGACGCCCTCAAGCCCGATGTTGGCCTTGAACCACTGGCGGTCTTCGGCCACCACGCTGATCAGGCCCATGGTCATGCCGGTTGCGGCGCGGGCGGCGGCGACGATGGCGTCGAACACCGGCTCCGGGGGCGTATCCAACAGGTGCAGTCGTTCGATTTCGAGCAGTCGTTCGGCTTCGTCCATGGCGCTTTTCAGGGCTGGGTGGCGAGGGCGGTTGCGGCGGCTGTCTGGCGCCAAGCTAGTGCACGCGCCGTTATGTATCGCCACGGCGGGGTGATGCCGATGTGAGGTGGGCGCGCCGGCTCAGTGCTGTTGCAGCGATGCCTGCAAGGCGGTGGCCAGAGCGGCGTCTCCGGATACCAGGTCCTGCCAGCGCAGTGTGATGCCCTTGCGCCGCCCCTTCTCAACCAGCCTGAGGCCCTCAGGGGCCACAGTGAGAGTGTAGGGTTGGCCGCCGATGTGCAGCTCGCGGCGCAGTGGTTTGTCGAGCGGGGTCATCATCGTTTCCTTGCTGGGGCGGAAGCGCGACGTGGCTGGATCGATACGTGACGGTGATCACGGATGTGCCAACGCCAGGGGAAATCAACAGCGCGGCTGATGCCGATGCGGGGCCCGACCACTGGATCCTCCGGCGGCGGCACGCCGTCGCTGGCGATGACAATCCCGTGGTTGCCGGTTACCAGATCAGCGCCGTCGAAACTGCGGTCCAGCCCGAAGGCCTGCGAGAGCTTGCCGGGTCCGCTGGCCAGATCGTGGTCGCGGCGCGCGGCGGGACGCAGTTCGCGCATGCGCTCCAGGCCCACCAGCGGCTCGATGGCCCGCAGCAGTACCGCCACGCCTTCACCCACTTCGCCGCAGACAACGTTGCTGCCCCAGTGCATTCCATAAGTGAAGTAGACATACAGATGCCCGGCCTCGCCGAACATGCTGGCCGTGCGCGGGGTCTGCCCGCGATAGGAGTGGGCGGCAGGATCAACACTGCCTGCGTAGGCTTCGACTTCAACGATGCGACCGGCTCGGCCATCGTCACGGACCAGCAGGGTGTTGAGCAGCTCGGGCGCGACTTCGACGGGCGGGCGCCGGTAGAAGCTGCGCGGGAGGATCTGAAGAGAGGCGGGCAACCAGTCCGGCACGGTAGAGGCAGGCTCGGGCAAACGGTGATGGAACTGTGACATCAAACAGGTGAAACGGGCGCAGACGCAATGTCATTCCTGCGCAGGCGGAGCGGCCAGTGCCGCGCGGCGGGAGGCATAGACCTCGGGCGTCTGCGGCTTGATGAACAGTGCCACCAGTTCCGGATACTCGCGTTTTACTGCGGTTTCGATGCGGGTGATGCAGGCTTCAATCTGCGGCGTCTGCCGATCGTCCTCGAACTCGGCGCTGAGCATGGCCACGACCTGCTGTGGTCCCATCTGCATGGTGGTCACCCCATTGGCGCGGCGCAGGTCCGGGTCCGTTTCGGCCACCGCCATGATCCGCTCGGCTACGGCCGGGTGGGCCGGCTCCCCGACCAGCAGACCCTTGGTCTCACGGGCCAGAAGGAAGGCGGTTGCGGCCAGTACGCCAGCAATGCACAGTGACGCCACACCATCAAGCACCGGCATGTCCAGCATCTGGGCGGCTACGAGCCCGATCAGTGCGAAACCCAGGCCCAGCAGGGCGGCGCTATCCTCCAGCAGCACGGTGAAGGTGGACGGGTCCTTGCTGCGACGGAAGGCTTCGAAGTAGCCCAGTTTGCCCTTGGTACGCCGGAACTCCCGTAGCGCCACCCACCATGACGCCCCCTCGAACAGGATGGAGATGCCCAGCACGCTGTAGCTCAACGCGTGGTTGGTAGCCGGCTCTGGCCGACGGATGTGCTGGATGCCCTCGTAGGCCGAAACACCGGCGCCGGCAGCGAACACCAGCAGTGCGACGATGAAGCTCCAGAAGTACAGCTCGCGGCCGTAGCCGAACGGATGCACGGGGTCTGGCGCCTTGCCGGCGCGGCGCAGACCGTACAGCAGCAGGAGTTCATTCA
Source organism: Stenotrophomonas maltophilia (assembly GCF_002138415.1). NCBI lineage: Bacteria > Pseudomonadati > Pseudomonadota > Gammaproteobacteria > Lysobacterales > Lysobacteraceae > Stenotrophomonas > Stenotrophomonas maltophilia. Next base: position 2,391,716 of record NZ_CP015612.1, on the reverse strand, counting down.
ACGTGTCGACCAGCGAATGCACGCCCTCACTGAGCATGGCCGAGCTGCCGGAGATGCCGGCAGCAATGAACTTTGCGATGGCAATGGCCAGGTTGCCCGCGAGGGCGGCGTAGATGACGAGGCGGGAGCCGGTGGAGGCGGACATTCGGATCTGGCGCAGGGAGAATGCCTGATCTTCCCGATCAATGCGTGCCCGCTGTGTGCACGTAAGGTCAGCGCCCCTTGGGGTTCAGATACAGTCGCGCCCCGTCCGACTCACGATAGCCTGACCAGCGCCCTCCGCCCGACGCGCGAAACCGTCCGAATACAGTGTTGCTGGAATCGGTGAGCAGCAGTTGGTTTCCGGACAGCACCCACCGGTTGGCCGAGAAGAAGCCATCAGGGCAGCCGGCAGGTACGTACGCACTGTAGCCACCGAACCACTGGTTGTTCTTCAGTTCGATGGTGCAGTAGCTGCCGTTTTCCTGGCCCAGCGTCCAACTGCCGAACAGATCGGCGTCGCGTACATCGCGGTCATCGCGGCGGCGGTCATGGCCCCAGTCGTCGTTGTTGTCGTGGAAGCCGAAGCCTACGTCGATGCCTTTGCTTTCGCTGCGCGACTCGGACTGCGAGCTGCCACTGGTGGTGGTCTGCGTGGTCATCGAGCCATTGTTCTGGATCTCGGTGCTGCTCGAATGGGTGGATTGGTCGGTGCGGGTGGTCTGCTGGCCGAAGCCGGACGAGGCGTCCTGGGCGAGGGCGGGCAGGACCAGGCAGCACAGCGCGAGCAGGCAGGTACGGGCGAGCACGGCGGCCATTGCAGCATCCTCGGCAGGTTGGATGGCGCGAGTATCGAACCGGTAGGGCGGGAGGCGGTGTGATGGCGCGCCTCAACGCCCCTCAATTGGCCATGACCCGCCCAATGGCATCGGCCAGCAGGGCGCGCACCCGCGCCGGCGGCAGGTCCGGATCGCGTACCGCACGCATCGCCAGGCCCTCCACCAGCAGCCGCAGCAGCAGGGTCCTGCCGGCAATCTGCTCTTCATCCACGATCCGGCCCTGATCGACATCACGCTGGCGCAGCCAGGCATGGATCGCGGCACTGGTCTGCTTGTCATGGGTACGCAGCACCCCCGCCAGCACCGGATCGCGATGCGCCTCGGCATTGATCTCTGCATACAGGGCCACGCTGGCAATGGCATTGCCGTGGATCGGCAGCACCTCGCCGCGTGCCCATTGCTGGTAGCACTCCAGCAGCCCATCAATCAGATCCGACGCCGCCGGCATCTCGCTGATCGAGGCCTGGTCGTGGAGCAGCTGGCGCTCGATCAGGGCCAGGATCAGGGCGCGCTTGTTGGCGAAATAGCGATACATCAGCCCCTGGCTGATCTCGGCTTCGGCGGCGATGTCGCCGATCGAACCGGCATGGAATCCGCGGGTGATGAAGCACTTCTGGGCAGCGTCGAGGATGCGGCGGCGCTGGGCTTCGGCATGGGCGGCGGCGGGATCTTCGGAAGTTGGTGCTACGGCGGTTTTCGGCGTCATTGCGTGAGGTCGGGGCATTCAGTGGCGGGATAGTACGTCACAAAAGGTGTGAATGAACGGTCATTCATTTGTAATTCCCGCCTCCCAGACTGCGCCGGCCTTCTCCTTCCGCGAATGAGTCCGATGCGCCACGCCCTGTTGCACCGCCCGCTGCTCACCCTCGCCATTGCTGCCGCACTGCCGGCGCTGGCCCATGCCGAAGACAGTCCCAGCGCCGACGCCGAGGCATCCGCCGATGCCGCGCGCACCGTGGTCGCCCTTGACCAGGTGATGGTGACTGCGCAGAAACGCGCCACCAACCTGCAGGAGACCCCGATCTCGGTATCGGTGGTCGATGCCGAAGCGCTGAAGGACCGCAGCGCGATTTCGCTGGGCAGCCTGTCCGATGGCTCCATCCCATCACTGCGGGTCACGCCGTTCGCTACCCGCAGTTCTGCGCTGAACATCGGCATCCGTGGCATCGGTGCCTCCGGCGACGCCAACCAACCGGCCCGCGATGCCGGCGTCGGCATCTACGTCGACGGCGTGTTCATGGGCCGCGCGCAGGGCCTGGGCAGCATGCTCTACGACGTGGAGCGCATCGAAGTGCTGAAGGGGCCGCAGGGCACGCTGTTCGGCCGCAATACCGAAGGCGGCGCGGTGAGCATCGTGACCAAGGTGCCGACCGGCGAGTTTGGCGGCAGCGTCAGCGCGGGCGTGTCCAAGTTCAGCGGCTACAACAGTGCGCTGCACCTGGATCTGCCCAAGGTGGGCGATGTCAGCTTCAAGATCGACGCCGTGCAGGCCAAGCGTGGCGGCACCACCGACAACCCGATGCGCGGCGAGCGCGACTTCAACAGTTACGACAAGCGCGGCGCCCGCCTGAGCGCGCTGTGGCAGCCGAGCGATGACTTCTCTTTGTTGTACGCGTTCGATCGCTCCTATGACGCCACCACGCCATATCACACCCAGGTGCTGGTGCCAGGCGCCTACCTCAGCCCCCTGCAGAAGGCCGGCGCCAGCCAGGATCGCCGCGACAGCGCCATCCTCGGTGGACCGCAGGAAGACAACATCGGCCGCACCAGTGGCCATCTGTTGAACCTGTCGTGGGTGTTGAATGACAACCTTGAACTGAAATCGATCAGTTCCTACCGCGAACTCACCCAGGGCCAGTTCGACATGGGCCTGGTCGATGCGATTTCCGCCTATGGTGGGGCAGGGACGCCGTTCGGTCGTTACAGCCTGGCGCAGGTCTACCAGCACCAGTACAGCCAGGAGTTCCAGCTGATCGGCAACACCTCGCAGGTGCAATTCCTCGGCGGTGCGTTCTACTACCACGAAACCGCCGGTGACAATGCGCAGACCCCGAACATGCTGGTGTGGGGGCCGGGCGGCAACAGCTATACGGTGAACCCGGCGACCAATCCGCTGGATCTTTCCCGCGTGCGTATCGACCGCGCCAGCAAGGCATGGACCGACAGCCTGGGTGTATTCGGCCAGGCCACGTGGACGCCGGAAGCACTGCAGCGCCTGCACCTGACTGCCGGCGGCCGCTACACGCGCGATGACAAGAAGGGCAGCCTGTACATCGTCAACGGCGCGGCGACGAATCTCGCCTTCAAGGACCGCTGGAGCCGCTTCGACCCGATGGTCAACATCGCCTACGACCTCGGCGAGCACGCGATGGTCTATGCCAGGTACAGCACCGGCTTCAAGGCCGGCGGTGCCAATTCGCGCTCGACCAACTACACCGCGTTCGGTCCGGAAGAAGTGACGGCCTATGAACTGGGCTTCAAATCGCAGTTCTGGGACAACCGCGCCCGCCTGAACCTGGCCGTGTTCGATTCGACCATCGCGCACAAGCAGATGGATTTCTCGCTGCCGTTCGATCCGAACAGCGGCGAAACCCGCACCACCATGGTCACCACCAACGCATTGAGCGATGGCAAGTCGCGTGGCGCGGAGCTGGAGTTCAACGTGATGCCGATCGACAACCTCACCCTCGGCCTCAACTACGCCTACACGAAGATCGATGCGCAGACCGCGACCGACCCGTTCGGTGCAGGGGTGCAGGTGACCGTGCAGCCGCTGCTGGCACCGAAGAACGCGGGCAGCCTGTCGCTGGACTACCTGGTGCCTTTCGCCAACTTCTCGGCGCTGAAGTTCCATGTGGATGGCAACTGGTCTGATGGCTACTACACCAGCGAGTACGACCAGATGCTGACCGACAGCTCGTTCGTGGTGAACGCGCGGGTGGCGCTGGTGGACGTTCCAGTCAACAGCACCGGCACCACGATGTCGTTCTCGCTGTGGGCGCGCAACCTGCTGGATGAGCAGCACCTGTTCTACAAGATCAACAGCGCGGCGCTGGGCCAGAGCGGCATCTTCAACGACCCGCGCACTTTCGGCCTGGACGTGGCCGTCAATTTCTGATTCGAACGGAGAACCCCATGAAGACCCGCCATACCGAACTCGCCCTGGCCCTGATGCTGAGCCTGCCGCTGGCGGCGACGGCTGTTGCCGCCGATGCGCCGCAGGCCGTTTCCACGAAGGCGACGGCCGCCGCCAATGTGAAGCCCGTCGCTGCCGATGCACAGCGTGTGATCGCCCTGCAGGGCGCCTGGAACGTGCGTACGTTCGCCGGCCTCCAAGGCCGCCACGGCCCGATTCCGGCTGATGCGTTCGTGCGCACGGCCGATCTCGGTCGCTTGACCGATGCTGACCGCGACGCCCTGGCCGCGGCCGGCGTGAAGCTGGACATCGACCTGCGCACCGCCGATGAGGAAGCGCAGTCGCCGGACCTGCTGGCCGGGGATGATCGCTTCGCCTACCAGCGCATCTCGCTGATGGGCACGGAGAAGATGGACCTGCAGAAGATGATGAGCAGCTTCCCCGATTCGCTGGGCGAAGCCTATGTGCAGTGGCTGGGCCACAGCCAGCCGCAGTTCAAGCAGGTGTTCCAGCGCATTGCCGCGCAGCAGGACGGTGCCGTGCTGTTCCATTGCACGGCCGGCAAGGACCGCACCGGCATCATCGCCGGCCTGTTGCTGGACCTGGCGGGCGTGCCGAAGGCCGAGATCGTGCACAACTACGCGATCTCCGCGCACTACCTGGAAGGGCAGCCGAAGGACAGCGTGATGAACGCGCAGATCATGGCGCTGATCAAGCAGAACCCCGAGATCGCACGCAAGATGGCTGGCATGTCCGGTACCGCACCGGACAACATGGAACAGTTCCTGGCCGCGCTGCACAGCCAGTACGGTGGTGCCGAGGGTTACCTGAAGTCGATCGGGGTGAGCGAGCAGGAGATCCAGCAGTTGAAGGTGCGGCTGGGGCAGGCCGGTTGACAGGTAGTGCCGGCCGCTGGCCGGCTCCCCTTTGATGTCCAGAGACCGAGGGAATGCCGGCCGGCGGCCGGCGCTCCCCGCATCCAGGCGTGGCCTGGCGCTACTGGTCGGGCTTCACCCTTACCACCCGTTTCCGGTACTCGTACACATTGTCACCGCGGATACGCTTTTCCTCGGTGCCGGTGACCCGGCCCACCTGCTGGTCCGAGCCGGTGACCGGCTTGGCCTCGATCTCGGTCTCGTGCTCGAAGGAATGCGATTTGTCGGTGTTGCGGTAATAGCGGTACAACGCCCAGTACAGCGCGGTTGCGCCGGCTGGACCTGCCGCCAACAGCCAGAGGCCACTGTCGTCGCTCATGTCGATGCCACCAGGAAGGCAATTGCGAGGGCTTCAATGACGGTGCCGGTAGCCAGAGCCGCCAGCAGCATCTTCCATTGCTGCACGGGCACGCTGCCCATGGTTTCGCCGGTTCGGCCGTTCACCGCGATGTAGTGCAGCATGCCGCCGTTCCTGCCGGGCTGGTGGTACGAGTACAACCACACCGGCAGATACATCGACACCCAGCGGGTGCCATGCACCTCCAGTTGTTCCTGCTCCCAGCGCACGCCACGGTTGTAACGCTTTACCGAGCCCTCCACCTGCGAGCGGGCGATCGACAGCAGCTGGTCTTCCAGCCGCGGCCGCAGTTTTTCCACGTCGAGGTTGCGCTTTTCAGAGGTGAAGCCGGCGAGGTACGAGGCGTTCCACTTCACCGCGTTCTTGGTATCGAACGGCAGGATGGTGTTGATGATGTTGTTGGTGTTGGCACGGACATCCAGATTGCCGCGCTCGGCCGAGGATTCCAGCGGCAGGTCATCGACGGTGAAATCGACCTGGCGTTCGACCTGGTAGACATCGGCGTCGTAGAGGGTGCGCTTGTTTTTCTCGCTGCCGACCGTGTACTCACGGGTCTTGATCTCGCCTTTGCCGGCCACCGCAGCGCTGACATTGCTGTCGACGATCATGTAGGGCAGGAACACGCCCACCACGTTTTCCGGGGTGAACTGGTCCTTGAACGCCTTCAGCGCGAACATGCGGCGCTTGTCGACGAACTGGCGGATGCGCGCGACCGCATCGTCCTTCTTGATATGGAACGGCAGTACTGCATCGGGCACCGCGCCGTTTGCGATCTGCTCGTTGACGCCGAATACATGGCGGCACCAGTGGCAGCGCGCTGTCATCGTACTTTCGGTATTGACCGTGACTTCGGCACCGCACCCAGTGCATTTGAACGTCATCAGTGCCGTGGTGTCGGCATCGATGTCACGCGCACCGGAGGCAATGACGGTACCGCGCAGCTGGTCGATGGCCTCGCCCAGCCCGAATTCCTCCTCGACGCGTGCGCCATGCCATTCGTGACGGCAATACAGGCAGACCAGGATATCGGTCCCGGCCTTGGGCCGGATGTCGGTGGCGCCGCACTTCGGGCAGCGGTTGAGGCCGTCCTTCAGCTCGCTGGCCGAGGTATCGATGGCTACAGGATCGGGCGCTTCCACTTCATCGCGGATGGCCTGCGGCAGCTTCGAGGTGTCCAGCGGAAAGCTGCCGGGCAGGGGAGGGACGTCCTGCGGCGAACCGGGCCCATCCAACGACGCCGCCGGCAAGGGCGGCGGCGTCGCGGGCGCGGATCCAGGCAGCGGCGGTGGGCCGTTTCGGGGATCGGACATGTTGGTTGTGCGTCCTGCCGTTACAGGCCCAGTGCCTTGGCTTTCAGGGCGTCATAGTCGCCCTGCGTGATCAGGCCCAGGTCCAGCATTTCCTTGGCCTTCTTCAGCTTGGCCACCGGATCGTCCGCAGCCGGGGTGGCCGGCTGCTGCATGCCGCCGACACCGAACATGCCCGAGGCCATGCCGACACCGACCAGACCTGCCGCGCCGCCGTTTTCGCCGGCCGACTGGATGCCCTGGGCGACGCTGGCCTGCAGGTTGGAATTGCCGCGCGAACCGGACAGCGCGTCGGCGCGCTGCACGGTCTTCAGCAGCTCGCGGGTGTTGGCGTCGTACTCGATCGAGACGATGGCGGTCTTGACGATCGCCAGGCCGCGGTCGGACTTCCACTGGTAACCCTGTTCAACGGCGGCCGACAGGCTCTGCGCGAAGCCCAGCGAGTCCTGCTGCAGCTTGGTGATGCGGTTGCCCTTGCCCGGATCGTTCGTATACAGGCTGAAGGCTGGTGCCAGCGAGCCGACCACTTCATTGAACAGCTGGCTGGCGGCGGCGTTGTCCAGGTCGGTGAAGTCGAACACCTGGCCCGGCTGCAGGTAGCTGGCCGGCACGAAGTTCTTCACGAACAGGATCGGGTCGACGATCTTCAGCGTGTACGAGCCACGGGTGACCGCACCGACCTGGGTATTGAGGAAGCCGTCGTCCCAGTAGATTTCCGACTGGGTACCGAAGCGGTTGTCCGGCAGCTCCTTCAGCGAGACGAAGTAAGCCGCCTGCTGCGAGCCCGGCTGACCACCGAACTTGAAGCGCTCCCAGCTCTGCTTGATGAAGGTGCTGACCAGGCCGTCACCGGCGAAGATCGACTGCGAGTTCAGATCGTCCGAACGCCACTCGTAGCCACCCGGCTCGGCGACGAACGCAGTGATCGCGCCGTCCTGGAACAGCAGCAGGCCGTAGCCCTCCGGTACGACGATCTTCGAGCCGTTGGTGATGATGTTCGACGAGCCGCTGGTGTTGGAGCCGCGGCCGGCATTGGTGCCCTGCGGCACCGCCGCGAACAGCGCCGCCGTGGACGGCAGGCCCGCCGGCACGGTGTAGAAGTCCTTCCACTGGTCGGCCAGCACACCGCCAACCGCACCCTTCACCGCCTGTACCAGACCCATGACCAACTCCCTGTGATTCGAGGGCAGGCACCATGCCTGCCGAGCTGGACTGAATATAGCAGCGGGCAGGGACCGCTGTGGTGCCGGAAGATGAATCCGGATCAGGCTCCGCTGGTGGCCTCTCGGCCGCCCCGGATCGCCTGGAGTACCGCCGCCATGTCCAGCCCTCCCAGCCCCATCCGCTGCGCCCGCGCGAACAGTGCATCGCTGGCGTCGATCAGGGGCGCCTGCATGCCCGCCTCGTGCGCGGCACCGGCCACCAGGCCGCTGTTCTTCAGAACATCGTTGATCGAGGCCTGGACCGCGAAGTCCCCGCGGATCATCTTGTCCAGCTTGATCCGCGATACCTCGCTGGCCATCGGCCCGGCGTTGAGTACTTCGGCGAAGCGCTCCAGGGCAATGCCGTGGACCTCGGCGAAGTGCACGGCTTCGGCCAGGCCGGTGACCAGGGTGATCAGGAACAGGTTCACCGCAAGCTTCATCTGCAGACCTGCCGGAACCTCGCCACAGGCGACAATCTGCCGCCCCAATGAGGCCAGCAAGGGCTCTGCCTCGGCCAGATCTGCTTCGTTGCCTGCCAGCATGACCACCAGCTGTGCCGCCTCGGCCTGCAGGCGTGACCCTGAGACCGGCGCTTCGACATAGCGTCCGCCCGCGCGACGGGCCTGATCGGCCAGCGCACTTGAATAGGCGGCGGAGCTTGTGCCCATGTTGATGAGCAGACGCCCTTGCACGCGCGTGTCGAAGTCACCGGAGCCGCGCAGCAGCACGGCGTCGATGGCTTCATCGTTGGCCAGCATCATGATGACCGTGTGGCAGGCGTTGAATACCTCCTGCACGGATCCGGCGCGCTCGATGCCCGCTGAGCGAGCTGCCTCGTCGTTGCGGCTGGAGCGTGACCATGCCAGTACGCGGTTCCCGGCGCGGGCCAGGTTGACGGCCATGGGCGTACCCATCACGCCCAGACCGATGAATCCGATGTACATGGTGCGACCCGCGCGACAGGAAGGAAGACCATCATGACCCAGAACCGCGCCGGATTCAGTGCGCGGGGGGCGTGTGAAGCATGGCCATTGATACCGTTCAGCTCATTTCTAGAGCATGTACGGAATCTTGAACGCCAGCGTGAAGTCCGGCGCGTCCGGGGTCAGCCCGATGCCCAGCAGCGTCACCAGCGTGGTGTGCTGGTTCAACGCATAGGTCACGCCCAGGTTCAGTGACGCCGCATTGGCGTCACTGCCGATCACCTTCATCCACTTGCCGCCCTGGAAACGGGTGGAGGCGCGGGCGCTGGTGCGGTCGCTGAAGGACAGGCTCAGGCTGGTGCGTTCGTTGAACGCGAACGCCACGCCGGCGCCGAAGTACACCGAGCCGCCGAGCTTCACGTCGCCCGGGTTGACCGTGTCCGGATTGCTGTCGATGTCGTTGAACCCGCGCGGGATGGAGTGCACGTAACCGATGTTGGCGAACAGGATGGCCGGGTCAGCGGTCTTCACCATCGACAGGCCGACATTGGCCTGCCACACGCCATTGCCGGTGGGCTGCTCGCGTGGCACGGCGAAACGGATGTAGTCATCGTCATCGCGCTCGATCACCTTCCAGTCCAGGCCGTAGGGGGCGCGCCCGGTGGGGGCGGTGACACCGGCCGTGAGCACGGTCTCCGGGCGCCAGCCGCGTTCGCCGAACAGGCGGTAGTTCGCGCTCAGGCCAATGTCGCCCAGGCCGTTGCCGTTGGTCTGCTCCTGCGCGATGGCCGCGGCCGCACCGCCGGCGCCGCCTTTCTGGTACACGGTACGCCGCGCCAGGTAAGGCACATCCAGGTTGAGCGTCAGGTTGGGGCTGACGCCCCAGCGGGCCGCAACGTTGTAGGTCAGCGAGTCGGACTCCACGTTCTCGATGGCGATGTTGCCGAGGAAGATGGCGTCCAACGCGAGGAAGCCGTTGAGGGTGAGCTGCTTGCGGTCGTAGCGGGCGTAGGTGAGGCTGTTCTCGATGGTGAAGCGACGTGAGAACAGGGCCGATTGCTGTTGCTTCACGTCGTCCACGCTGCGCCGCGACTCCTGCTTGGCCTGTTGCGCCTCGGCGGCGGTACTGGCGTAGCCCTCGCTGCTCGGCGGAACGGCCGCACCACTCTGTAGAGTCGAGCCACGCTCGACTGCCGTAGCCGTAGCCGTAGCCGTAGACGGGGCCATCGGGCCAACCTTCCCGCTCAGCCGCGCCTGCATGGCCTGCACTTGCATGTCCAGTTCGCGCAGCCGCCGCACTTCCTGTGCGTAGTTGGATTTCAGCTGCTCCAGCTGGTTGGCCAGTGCCTGCACGTCGGCGCCATCGTCAGGCGTCGGCGGAGCGGCAAGGGCAGTGCCCGCCAGCGCCGCCAGCGCCAACGGGGTGATCCTCATCAGGGTGTGCATGTTCGTGTCCTGCGTTGTGGAGCGTTTCCCCCAATGCCGGGCCCTGCTACTGGCCCGGCCCCATGCCGCGGTTCAACGCAATTGCCTGGGCCACGTTCTGGCTCAACGGCAGGTTGCCGCCCACGGTGTTGCGCACCAGCTCCAGCCGCAACTGGTTGCTGGCGATCTGGCCGTCACCGGCCAGGGCAATGCCCTGGCCGACGCTGCCATTGCGGATCCACTGCTGCACCAGGCCCTGGCCATCCACCTGCAGCTGCAGGCGGGCCTGGTTGCCTTCCAGCACGGCTGTCGCGCTGGCGCCGGCCTGCTGCGCGGTGACGTTGCCTGCGCCATCAGAGAGAACAGCCGGCACGCCACCCTCGCGGACGGTCAGCGTGGTGACGTTGCGGGCGACGTTGCCATCGCCAGCCACTTGTACGCTCTGCACCAGGCCGCTGGCGTTGGCCAGGCCGCTGCTGTCGATGCTGCGCCCGTGTGTGTCCGGCAGTGGCGCATCAGCAGCGGTGACATGCACGCTGGGCTGGAAGCTCAGCTTCGGCGCACCGCCGCCGCGGAAGTCCATGGCCAGGGTCAATGCGCCCTGCAGGGTGGCGCCGTTGCCGGCCTGCCACTGCGAAACCATGGTCACCCCGAACCAGGCCACGTTGTTGCCACCCACGGTGTAGCGACCTCGCATCAGGCTCAGTTCCGGGTCGGGGATTTCCGTGAGTCCACGCCCGGTCCTGCCGTCGGCGGCCTGCAGGGGCAGGGCAGGGGCCATCAACAGCAGCGCCATCCATACGTGTTGACGGAACATGGTCGTACCTCCTCAGAACAGGTCGGCGTGGCTGAAGCCGAAGTCGACCAGTTCGGCATCGGTGATCGGCCCTTGCCGCGCGTAGAGCGCGCGGGCACTGGGCCGTTCGCTGGGTTGCAGAAGAACGGTATTGCGATCGAAGTCGCTGCCGATCACTACGAAGACCGCACGCGATGGCCACGCAGCGAGGAATTCAGGCAGTGCCAGGCTGCGGTTGCCAAGGATGGGATCAGCCACCTCGACCACACCGTCGCGCACCTGCTTGAGCACCACGAAATGGCGAAAGCCGCGCACGTCCATCAGGACAAGGCCAGGAACGCGAAGCGTGCGCAGGCGTGCCTCATCGATGCGATAGCCACGCCCACGCATGCCCAGCGATTCCACATAGCGCTTGATGTCGAGCAGCGAAAAACCGCGCTCGGCCACCAGTGCTGGATCGGAGACCCCCATCATTCCTTCGATCACCGTCGCTTCGTCGGTCTGCAGGTGATAGGCATGGCGCAGGATGGTCGCCAATGCGGCCGCCCCGCAGCTGTAGTCGGTGTGCTGGCGCACCACGTTGCGGTAGCGCCGCTCCTGCATGCTCTCCACCTTCTGCTGCAGCAGCGCGCCATTGGGCAGTACGCCACTGAAGCGCACGTCGCCCGCCCACGCAGAAACAGTGGCCAGCAACAGCAGGCAGGCCAGCAGGCATATCGAGAGGCCGTAGCGGCTCATCGTGATCTCCAGCAGCAGGGGGGAGCCCCTGTCCCAAGGGGGAGGAGGAACAGGGGCTCCCGGGAACCCGGCCATTGGCGGACGGCCGGGGTGTTGCGCTTACTCGCCGCTGCCGCCACCGCCGCCGGTGCTGGGCTGGGCGACTGCCAAGGCCAGGCTGTTGGCCTGCAGGTTGCCGGTGCCCGCCGCCACGTTCACGCCGATGTTGCCGGAGGCGCCCGAGAAGGCACTGCCGGACAACGCCGAGGTGTTGGTCGCGTTGACGTTCACCCAGCGCGTGGTGCTGACCGTGCCGCTGAGGCTGGCATACAGGTCAGCCACGCCCAGTTCGACGAACTGGCTGGTGCCGCTCTCACGCGTATCGAAGCCCAGGCCGCCCACCCCCGGCCGGTTGGGGTTCATCGTGGCGTTCTGGATCTGGTTGTCCAGGTCGATGTGGCCGGTGCTGTTGCCGCCCGGGTGCGGCAGCTCGCCATTCCACGTATCCAGGTAGTAATTGGCCATCTGGTAGGCGTTGCCGGTGCCGCGGTAGGTGCCCGCGCCATAGGCCAGGGTCAGGCCGCTGACGCCACCATGCATGCCGACCTGCACGGTATCGGTGTACGACTGCACGAAGCCGGCGTTGCTGACCGTGTTGCCGGTGGAGACCTGGTTGGAGCTGATGCTCGACTGCGCCACCGCCGTGGTCGCTACCGAGGCAGCGAGCGCGTTCTTCTGCTCGTTGTTGTTGCCCGAGGCGATGTTCACGCCGATGTTGCCGGACGCGCCGCCGAAGGCGTTGCCGCCGAGGCCTGCGGCGTTGGTGACGCCGGAGTTCATGGTGGCGTTGCCGAATCCGGCCTGGTTCACGAACACTTCGGCATCGGCCATGCCGAAGCTGAAGGACGCATCGGCAGCGGACAACGACGCAGCATTGTCCTGGGCGTTGTTGTCGCCGGATACCACGTTGAAGCCGAGATTGCCCGATGCGCCGGCACCTACGCTGTCACCAATGGAAGCACTGTTGGTGACCAGGCTGTTGCTGGTGGCGTTGTTGCTGATCGACTGGCGGTTGTCGATCACCGCGATGGCCGCCGAGTCGAGGTCGATGTCGCCGGTGATGTTCGGGTCGCCGGAGAAATTGATGTCGGTGCTCAGCCGCAGGTCCTTTTCCAGGTTCACGTCGACGCCATGGTTGTTCTTTTCCTTGCGCTCGTCGGCCTGGATGTTGCTGTGCTTCTGCACATTGACGTTGACGGTGCGGTTGCGCACGTCATTGTCAGTGTGGTTGTGCGTGTCGTTGCGGGTTTCGCTGACGGTGTGGTTGTGGTTGACGTTCGCGTTGGCGTTCTGGTTGTCCCAGCCATTGGCCGCAGCGGCGGTCGAGGCAGTGGCAATCGCCATGGCGAGCATGGTCTGTTTGACGGTCGCTTTCATAGTGCCCTCTCTCTCATCAGGTGGTGCATCGGTTGGGTGGTTGTCACGGGCGATCCTGCACGACCAGGCCCAGTACGTTGGCCGTGTCGTTGCCGTTGCCCGCGATCTGATTGAGTTGCAGGACCCCGTCGAATCCCCGCAGTGCGGTGCTGGCTACACCGGCGCTGCGGGTGCCCGTCGCGACGCCGCGACCGGTGTCGTCCCGCCCCCCTGCCAACGCGGAACCCTCGGCGGCCAAGGCCGTATCGTCGGTTTCGCGTATGCCTTGTCGGGCCAGCGTCGCGCTGACGACGTTGAGCGTCGTGTTGGCGATGCCACTGGCCTGGTTGATGGATGCGATGCCACTGGCGCCGGCCAGTGCGTCACCGCCGATGAACGCAGTAGCCTGCAGGGGCCCGGACAGCACGCGGTTGCCCTGCTGCAGTTGCCGAGCATTGATCGCCACGTCGGCGCGATCGCCGTTGGCGATGCCCCGCAGGTTGGCCTGCAGGTTCAGGTCACCGGCGGCCTGGTTGACTGCGATGGCGCCATTCGCCCCGGCCAGTGCGTGGCCGTCGATGCGGGCCACGTCGAGATAGGCGAGCATGCCGCTGTAGTCATCGGCCCGGGTTGCCACGGGCGCCGCAGCGAGCAGCAGAAGCAACCCATGCAGGGACTTCATTTTCCACCTGCCGGGGCCGTGCCCTGCAGGGGGAACTGGGCCAGTGCGCCGCGCACCGTGTCGGCAATGCCGCGGGTACTGCTGCCGACCGCACCGAGCGGCCCACTCATCGCACCGCCCAGGCTGCCGCCGACCATGCCATCACCATTGCGGCCAAGTGTGCCGCCCAGGGCCTGCTGGGTGACCCGTTCAACGGTGGTACCGCGCGGCGCCGCGATGGACGCTGCCCGGCCGGCGCCCATGCCGGCATAGTCCTCATCGCTCAGCTCGTCCATGCCGGTCGTCGTGCCGCCAGCGCCCAACGCGGTAGCGATCTCGCGCTGTGGCTTCGGGTCGGCAATCAGCGCCATGCCCGGTGGTGCCATGCGATAGGCAGCCCGCGCGGATACGTCCCGCAACAGGACAATCTCGCCCGGTTGTGCCTTCACGCCCTGGCGGGCGCCGGATGCGGATGCGCCCGCGCCAACCGACAGCAGGGCCACTGCCAGTGCTGCGGCCAGGCCGCGAATCAGGGTGATGCCGTCCATGCCGATCTCCCGCGATGGGTGCGGCGGAACCACGCATCAACCGTGCCAACTTCGAAGTGCCCACCCGCCAACGTTGGGACCGTGCAGTACCTGACCGGGCTGCTGCCACGCTGTTACAGGCACGTCGCGGAATTGTTGGGATTTCGAAGCCCCAGGCACCGCAGGGCAAGGGCGGCGGGCAACTGTCGCATCGGTGTTACAGGTGGCGGCGCGGTCTGCAACGGTGCCGCTTCAGCCACGAATTTCTTGACGCACTGCTCATTGCGCCGCCGTTTAGGGAAGCGCTAGGATCCGCCCAACAAAGGCCGCCCCGGTGGCCGTAGAGGTCCCGGCGGAGGGGCGGCACGCCGGCGATTGCCTGACAGTCCGCCGACGGTGTCCGGATGCTGGGGGAAGCATGGCAGCGGTCCCGGAAGCTTCTGCATCACGTTGCGTACTCTGGTTCGGCCAGCCGCTGGCGAACGAGCGCAGCGCGCTGGCAGCTGCGGGCTGGTATGTGCGCAGCATCCATCCCGATCCCACCATGGCGATTGGCCTGCGCGGGCGCGATCGCCTGCTTGCCGTGCTGGATCTTCGCCATCTGGATTCAACGGCTTTGCAGCTGCTCACCTCCTGGATGGAGCAGCATCTGCATCTGCCCTGGTTGGCGGTGCTTCCACCCGGCGCCGCCGTTGTACCTCCGATGTGGTCGCCGCTGCTGGCGCGCTGCCAGGGGCGGTTCACTCTGCCGTTCGGGCTGCAGGAGCTGGTCTGCGCGATACGCCAGCAGTTCGATGCGGATGATCCGTCGATCGATGAGGCCTGTGGCGGGCAGGGACCACGTGCCCTGATTGGAGAAAGTCCTGCGCTGCATGCGGTGCGCACGGTGCTGCATAAGTTCGCACCGGTGGAACTGCCGGTGCTGGTCACCGGCGAGACCGGTACAGGCAAGGAGTTGGCGGCACATGCGCTGCACGCGCTGTCGAGACGCGCGGGCAAGCCGTTCATTGCGGTCAACTGCGGGGCCATTCCGGCCAACCTGGTGCAGTCGGAGCTGTTCGGTCACGAACGTGGCTCGTTCACCGGCGCCGACAAGCGGCAGATCGGCGTGTTCGAGTCCGCGCATGGAGGCACGGTGTTTCTGGATGAAGTGGGTGACCTGCCGGCCGAAGCTCAGACCAGCCTGCTGCGCGTGCTGCAGGAGGGAACCTTCGAGCGGGTGGGCAGCAGCCAGCCCCTGCGCGCAGACGTGCGGGTGCTTGCTGCTACCCACGTCGAACTGGAGCACGCGGTGGCGCAGGGGCGGTTCCGCAGCGATCTCTACTACCGTCTGAACGTGCTGCGCCTGCTCATGCCACCGCTGCGCGAGCGCGGTGCAGACGTGCAGCTGCTGGCCGAACACTTCCTGCGCTGCTTCCGGCTGCGGCACAGCGTACGTGCACGTGGTTTCTCGCCAATGGCGCTGCAGGCGATGCGGCGTTTCGGTTGGCCCGGCAATGTTCGCGAGCTGCTCAATCGGGTACAACGGGCGGCGATCATGGCCGAAGGCGAACTGATAAGCGAGCGCGACCTGGAGCTGGGAGAGCCGGTGCAGGCGCTGCCCAGCGCCATGCTGCACGATGCCCGGGGCCAGGCCGAGCGCGATGTGCTGCTGCAGACCCTGCGCCAGACCGGCTACAACGTCTCCGAGTGCGCGCGGCAGATGCAGATCTCGCGGGTGACGGTGTATCGGCTGTGCCGCAAGCACCGGCTGGAGCTGCCTGCGCAGCGCTGATCAGCCGGCCGGCAGGTGCTTGAACAGGCGCAACGGCTTGCCCGTGACGCGCTCGATCACGCCCTTCGCTTCCAGGTCCAGCTGCACGGCCTTCAACCACCAGCCGGCGGTGGCGCCTGCCGGGAACAGGGCGACGGGCAGGTGCGGCAGCAGCGCCTGCTTGGCCTGCGCAACGGTCAGGCCTGGCGGTTGCGCAGGCAGGGTCTGCAGCAAGGCGTGGCGCATGGCGAGATACTTGGCGCGATCCACGCGCTGGATGTGCCCGGGCGTGGTGATGCTTTCGATCTCGATCCGCTCGGGCTCAGACATGGCTGTCTCCGGCGACCTCGATGCGCGGGCTGCGGAAGCCCATGGCGGACCACGCCTTCATCAACCGTGCGTAGAACCGCAGCGACCGGGTCTGCAGGTTCGGCACATCGTCCGGAAGGACAGATGCATCAGGAAGATCACTGACCATCGTCCGCATCTCCACGACGGGTCTTGCCGATGCGGGCCACAACAGGCCATACAGGCTCAGCCAATGGCCGCCACTGAACTCCAGGAACAGCGGCGTATTGCAGCAGCCCGCCAGGACGCGGCGGCTGCCGCCCCTGCTGGACAAGCGCAACGCACGCAGCATGGAATGTCCGGTATCGATGCTGACGCGATCCTTGCGGTGCATTACGAAAAGCGTCTGGCCATGCGGGCCCAGTACTTCGGGTGCTCCGGGCAGCGACTGCAGCATGGCGCCGGCCTTGCGGCAGCTGTCGCAGCAGCATTCGACGGTGGCAATGGGTTGGCCTGTGGCGGTCAGGCGGACTTGGCCGCAAACGCAGGCAAGGGACTGATGGGAGGGCATCTGCATTTTCTCCTGGGGTACTCATCCTCTCGACGAACCGGGGTGCCGGGAATCGACAACATCCGCCTTCAAGGGCGCTTCATCCGGTAGCGGATGCGGTACAGGTCCAACCCTGCACCGTCCGCACGCCGCGCCGAATAGGTCAACGTGCCGGGGTGCGAGCCATCCAGCATCGCGCCGTAGCTGTCGCCGGAGGTCTCGTTCAAGGGCGCGGGCAATGCATGGCCCGCGTCATGACGGCCTCCACGTTCGTAGGCAATGAACTGGCGCACCGGTGCGCTGCCGAAGTCGAGAGCGCGGGCAAAGACCACAGTACGGCCATCCCCGAGGAAGGTGGCATCGAACTCCTGCGCCGGGGTATTGAGGTCTCCGGGCAGTGGCCGCGCGGGCTGCGCCTCACCACGGACCATCGCTGCGACGTAGAGGTCATGGCCACCCGCACCGCCTGCACGATTGCTGGAGAACAGCAGCGTGGCTGCGTCTGGCGAGAGCATCGGCGCGAACTCATCGGCCGCGCTGTTCACTGCGCGGCCAAGATTGACCGGCTCCCCGAATCGGCCGTTGCTCTCCACGCTGACCCGATACAGATCGTCGCCGCCCTGACCGCCTGCTCGATCCGAACAGAAATACACCACGCGGCCATCGGCGGAAAAGGCGGGATCGAAGTCACGTCCCGGCGTGTTGAACGAGACCGGCCTCGCCGGCCGCCAGCGCTGCCCGTCGTGGCGCGAAACCCATATGTCATACCCGCCCGGACCGCCGGGCCGGTTGCGGCTGAACCACAGTGCGGTCTTCCCGTCCGGGCTCAAGGTCAGTCGAATCTCGTCGTACTGCGTGGATGCAATGCCCGGAGCAAATCGCTCGGCCGGGCCGACGATCTGCAGCACCCTGGTTGGAGACGCGCAAGGCGACGCAGACACCAGCAGCATCACGGCCAGCAGCGCCTTCATGCCTGCCGCTCGAAGTCGCTGACCCAGTTGGTTTCCCAGCTGCGTCCACCATCGGTCGAGGCCGCCTGTTCCCAGCGCGCCGAACGCGGGGTAATGCGTGACCAGATCACCCGCGTCTGGATCGCTCGTCCGTCGTGCTGGTCTTCGCCGAAGAAGCGACCGACACCGGCCTCGAAACCACCGCGCAGTGGCCTGCCGATCCGGGTCGGCTCCCGGCCATCCAGCCACCAACTCAGCCAGTGCCGCTCAGCCGCGTTCCAGGCGCGGATACCCATGCCGCGCAGCGGCGCTCCTGGCATGTCCATCAGATTGTCACCTACGTTGCCGAATCCTCCCAGTACCGGCCAGTTGTGCAGGGTGCCGTTGAACGCGTCCCACGCATCGCTGCCTGCCAGCCGGGCGCGCAGGCGACGATGGCGCACGTTCCAATGGCCCACCAGGAAATCAAAATCGCCCGGTGCATCCGGCAGCTTCGGAAGCGGCGAGGGGGCCGCAGCCGTGCGGCGGAACCAGTTGCGCCAGTTCACCTCCCAGTGCGCACCGGCGTCGTCGGAGAATGCCTGTTCCCACCACGGCTCCTCGCCGTGGATGTCGTGCCACCGGAACCACACGTCGATGGGGCGCCCGTCGATCCGGTCGGTGCCGCGGAAGCTGCCGGCATCGCCCTTGAAACCGCCGCGTACGGGCGCTTCGATATGGGCAGGATTGCGGCCATCGATCCACCAGATCGACCACGTGGAAGACACCGGATCAAATGCACGCACGCCCAGGCCCCTGTAGGGACCCGAAGGCAGCGCCATGATGTTGTCATCGATGGTGCCGAGCCCGCCCAGGGTCAGCCAAACCGCACTGGCGCCGGTGAAGGACTCCCAGCGAGTATCACCTGCCAGGCGTTCCTTCAGGCGTTGGTGCCGGACCTGCCAGTTGCCCTGCAACCATTTCCAGTCTTCGCTGTGGCTGGCCAGGGCCCACCCGGAGGGCAGGGCGGCGGACGCGGCCGTGGCGGCCAGGGTGACCAGGAACTGCCGTCGATCCATATGCGTGATCCCCTACCGAAGGTGCCTCCATCGTTGCGGATACGAAGGGGATTGACCACGCAGATATCGGGGCTCAGGCTAAGCCACACTTATGGTCACCCAACGACAGCTGCCATCGCTTGCCGCCATCCGCGCCTTCGAGGCGGCGGCGCGGCTGGGCAGTTTCGCCCGTGCCGCCGAAGAGCTCGACACCACTGCGGCATCGGTGAGCTATCACGTGCGGCGGCTGGAGACCCAGACCGGTACCTGCCTGTTCCTGCGCCACGCACAGCACGTGGAACTGACGGTGGTGGGTGCCAGCGTCGCGCAGGAAGCCACCCGGGCATTCGACGCACTACGCGCCAGCTTCATGCGCGCCGCTGGCATGGATGCGGCGCGGCTGCGCCTGTCCGTACTGCCAACGCTGGGCACAAGTTGGTTGACGCCGCGGCTGGGTACGTTCCGCGCCCGCCATCGGCAGCTCCTGCTGGAACTGGATCTGTCGGCAGAGCCACAGGATCTGGCCGCCGGCCACTTCGATGCCGCCATCCGCAACGGGCATGGCGAGTGGCCTGCGCTGCAGGCCACGCCCTTGTTCCCCAGCGTTTTCATGCCGTTGTGTGCGCCGGCGCTGCTGCCGGCGGCGCTTGGGCTGGGCAGCACCGCGTTGGAGATTCCCCTGCTTGGTCGGGCGGACTGGTGGGCCCTGTGGTTCGCCGCGCACGGGCACCTTCCACCGCCGGCACCGGGGAGTCTGGTCACGCCCTTCGCCGTCGAGCATCTGGATGTCGGCGCCGCGATCGCAGGGCAGGGCATCGCCATCGGTTCGCCGATCCTGTTCCAGGCCGAGCTGGAGAGCGGGCGTCTGGTGCAGGCGCATCCGGGTGTCGCCAGCGACGGTCGCAGCTTCTGGTTCGTGGCCCCCGCAGCGCGGAGTGGCAGCGCCAAGGTCATCGCATTCCGTGACTGGTTGGTCGAACAGGCCGCCGAGGCACGGCACGCAGCACGCCATCATCTGGCGCAAGCGGTGACGCCGTGAACCAGAGCCCCGAACTGCTGCGACGCCTGCTGCGTGCCAAGGATCGGATGGACCGGGCCAGCCATGAGGAATGGCCAGTCACGCGCCTGGCCGAGGTCAGTGCGGTGTCGCCGGCGCATTTCGCGCGCTCTTTCAAGCAGGCATTCGGCCTGCCGCCGCATCGGTATCTTCTCAGCCGGCGCATCGAACGGGCCGTGGCGATGTTGCGTGACACCGACCTGCCGGTCACCGAAATCGCCGCGCAGACCGGGTGGAGCAGCCTGGGTACCTTTGGCCGCATCTTCCGAGACATCACCGGTGGCAGCCCGGGCAATGTGCGTGAGCGTGAGCGTGCAGGCCAGGCGGCGTCGGCCAGCGTGCCGGAATGCCACGCACGTGCCGCGCAGCGCCCGGACTTGAACATTGCGGTGCTGGAAAAGCGCCGTCGCGCCGCAGTTGCCAGCGAACGCTTCGCGTAAGCAACCTCCCGCGATGCGCCTGAGGGAGTGGCCCTCGCAGAGCATCAGGCTGGCACGGTGCCGGCGATCAGCGTGTCCGCTGTCTCCGCTGGCGTCTCCTCTGCCGGGTCCTCCAGCCCGGAAACATCAGTATCCAGCAGGCAGCTGGCGAACAGGCAGAAGCGGTAGGCGTCGGCGAAATTGGATCCGAGCCCGAATGAAATCCTGACCGCACCACAATCTCCCTTCTCGAGGATCTTCTCGTCGAAGGTCTTGCAGTCGAGGATCTTCCCGGTCTTGTCCAGTTCACAGTGTTCGGCGCCTGCCGTGGCGTAGGTCGCCTGCTGCACGGCACCGAGGTTGCAGAAACAGCCGTTGCGCAGGGTTATGCCGAAACGCTCTGCGGCGCGCTTGATGCGTGCGTGCGGCATGATCGAGCCATAGCAGTCGAAGAAGTTCAGCATCAGTGTTGCGCCCTTCAGCGCGGGAGGCGGCCCATAGATCCGGCACAGCGGCAGATCACCCTTGATGCGGTGGCGAAGGGATGACAATCGCGCGTCTGTCCACGCCGCCAGGGCGCTTGAGCGCTTGGCCAGCGCTTCTACGCCGCCCATCGCGGCGATGAACTCGAAGCCTCTGGCGATCGCAGGGAAGGCCGCATAGTTGGGCGTGCCCACTTCGAAACGCTGGCCGGCGTCGCGGTAGAGCAGGCGGTCGGTGGGCGACCACGGTCCCGAGTAGTAGCAGACGCCTCCGCCCGCGAAGGAGGGGGGCTTTAGCATGCCGAGGGCGGCCCGTCGGGCGAGCAGGCAACCTGCGCCGGTGGGGTAGCCGAAGATCTTGTAGAAGGACGCTACGACAAAGTCGGGACGATGGATCGTGCAGTCCAGTCGTGATTGCGGAACCCAGGCCGCCGCATCACACAGCACCCACGCGCCCTGCTGCTGGGCCTTCCCGATCCACGCCAGATCGTGGCGGACGCCGGTCGCATTGGACTGCGCCGGGAATGCCAGCAGGTGCGGCGCACCGCGCTGGAGCCGTTGCAACGCACGCTCCATCAGCCCGTCATGCAGCAGCAGGTCATCGTCCAGGGGGATGTACTTCACCATCGCCCCCTTCGAGGTGGCGTACTCCCGCAAGCCATGCACCGATGTATGGTTGTCCTTGGTCAGCAGTAGCTGCGAACCCTGCTGGAAGGGGAATGATTCGGCCACCAGCCGGATCGCACTGCTGGCATTGGCGGTAAAGATGATCTCGTACTCCTCCGACGTGCATCCGAAGAAGGCGTAGATCTCATCGCAGGCCTTCTGGTAGGCAGCATGGGACGCCTTCGATCCACTGTGCGGATTGCCGAGAATGGTCTTCTTGAGCGCCTGGTAGTCCTGCTCAAGCAGGCTGTCAGGTGGCAGCGTTCCGCCAACATGATCCAGGTAGGTCACTTGTTGCTCATCCAGCCGCGCGTACTCCTGCTGGCGCATTGCCTCGACCTGGTGCTCGGGATAAGCGGGATGGTCGGCGAGGAACTGTACCTTGGCATCGTGGAAGGCTGTCACGGCCTGCGCGCAGGATGGAGCTTGCGAGCCCACAGGGCACGGCGACGTCGTCAGGCGCGAGAGGTTGCGGAACTCGAGCAAGGGCCGGAAATCAGCGGGCGGAATTACCGTTGGCTGGGCCACGCCCGTCGGACCCACCGTGCCGCGTATCAGCCAGGCCTCCACCCGATAGCACTGGTCGGGGACCTGTACATGGATCGCCTCCATCATCGCATCGAGATAGCGTTCCCGGCTGGGGGTATCGCACTGATTGAACTCCTCCAGCAGGATGCACGCGTTGAAGAGGAACTCGCGGGCATCAGCTTCGCCAAGCGAGAACGCGAGCGGGCGCAGCGCGGCGCATTCACCGTCGCTGCGGTCCAGCCCCTCGATCGCGAAGGCGCGCGTGATGGGGGACGGATCGGTCAGGCTCAGGGCCGCATCCATCAATCGCGATGGCATGCCGAAGTGCCTCTGCGACTGCTGGCGTACCAGTTCAAACAACTGGTTGTAGTGGAACGCCGTAGCGTAGACCCTGCCTCCTGGGCGAAGTACGCGCCTGAATTCGCGTGCAACCCGGGCCTTGTCGGGAGGGAACATCAAGCCGAAACCACACACGATGATGTCGAAGCTGTTGTCCGCGAAGGGCAGCTCGGCCATGTCGACATCGGGAATCAGTGGGACGTCGCGTTGGAGCTCGGCGCTCAATATGTTCCGGGCCACGTCCACCGCGATCGCCGACAGGTCCGTGGCGACCAGTCGGAGGCCCAGCGGCTTGGCCAGGTCCTGGTACAGGTTGGCCGTTATCACCCCTGTTCCACAGGCGACTTCCAGGATGTCGGTGGCACCGGGTGCTGCACGGATATCCGCAGCGATCTCCTGCGCCAGCAGTTTTCCGTAGGGACGGAATATTCGTGGGCTCAGCACGCGCTCATAGAATTCCATGAAGGTGCTGAGCGACCAGTTTCGTTCGGATACCACCTTGCATTGGTGTGGCGAGACATCCTGCATGGCGCGCTCCAGGGAGGTGCAGAAGTGCAGCGGGGTGGGGAGTCGCGGCCCTTATCGCACGCCTGCTGAAACGCTTTGAGTGATTGATATCACATAATGCGCACTTAATATTTCTTGAAAATGCGCACTATCACGCATTCCCGCATTCATGTGGACGGTCGCCGTCCGATGCCGCAGTTTTGGAGAAGCGCCGCCGGTAACGGGTTGCTAACGTGGACCCCACCAGAGGGAGGTCCCATGACGAACACTGTGAACACGGTCGGCCTATATGTGCGCGACCAGGATGAAGCACTCGCATTCTACGTTGGCAAGCTCGGCTTCGAAGTGCATACCGATGTACGCAACGGCAGTTACCGCTGGCTGACGGTACGCAGCCCGGGCCAGGACGGTTTCCAGCTGGGCCTGTTCGTGCCAGGCCCGCCCACCCACGACGCAGCCACGGCGCAGGCGTTGCGGCAGCTGGTGGCCAAAGGCGCAATGCCGCCCCTGGTGCTGGCCGTGGATGACTGCCAGGCGCGCTATACGCAATGGCTGGCACAGGGCGTGGAATTCACCCAGGAGCCGATCGAGCGCTATGGCGCCGTGGACGCCGGATTCCGCGACCCATCGGGCAATGGCTGGAAGATGATCGAGGCCCGTTCCGAGGCGAGGCGTCGGCAATGAGCCGCGGTGCCTGGGCACGGCCCGTGCATCGTTGGACCTCGATCGTGTTCACCCTGGCCGTGGTCGCCAACTTCGTGGCGCGTGGGTTGGGGCAGGGCGAGCCTGCGGCGTGGATCACCTATTCGCCGCTGCCGCCACTGTTCCTGCAACTGTTCACCGGCCTGTACCTGTTCGCGTTGCACTACACCGGAAAGCGCCGCAGCGCCGCACTGGGCGCTGCGGGCTGAGCAGGGTCAGGCGACGGTATCCACTGCGTAGGCGGCAAGCAGGGCGGGCAGCTGGTCCATGCGCTGGAAGATCGCCTGCGCACCTGCGGCACGCAGCGCCTCCGGCGTACTGTGGTGCGGACCGCCTTCACTGAAGCCGAACACGGTGGCGCCTGCGGCAACGCCCGCAGTGGCGCCGGTCACGGTGTCCTCGATCACCGCGCAGCGCTTCGGATCCACGCCCAGCGCAGCGGCCGCGGCCAGATAGACATCCGGATGCGGTTTGGTATTGGGCATGTCCTGGCCACTGAACACATGGGCTCCGAAGGCATCAAGGATGCCGACCTTGCCCAGCTGCAGCTTCACCTTGTGCAGATCGGCGCCGGAGGCACAGGCGATGCGCCCGCCGGTGGCGGCGCTGATCGCGCGCACAGCCTCAGGTGCGCCCTGGATCGCAACCAGGTCACGCTCCAGCGCCCGGTTGCGCTGCTGGCGGAATTCTTCCAGCCATTCCTCGGTGAACGGCTTGCCGGTGCGCTCTTCGATCAGGCCGGCCAGATGGGCCACGGACTGGCCCAGGAACACCTCGCCAGCCTGCGCCGGAGTCAGCGGCCAGCCGCGCTCGGTCAGCATTTCCGAAAGCACGCGGGCCACCAGTGGCTCGGAATCGACGAGCACGCCGTCGCAGTCGAACAGCACGGCTTCGAAGGGGAAACGGGACATCTACAGCTCCAAGGGGCAATGCGGTGGTGCAATTGCCCGCCATTTTCCCACAGCCATCCTTGCGTGGCACCCGGAGCGGGTGCCACCCATTCCCGGCAGGCCGATCAGCCCAGATCACAGCCCGCCGGCTGCGGCCAGGTGGTGGCCGGCAGCATGTTCTTCAACGAAGCGGGCGCGTTGATCGCCACATAGCTGGCGCCCAGCAGCTCCTCCAGGTCGGCGATGGTCACCAGGTAACTGTCCAGGCTGCCCAGGTTCGCTTCATTCGGGATGATCCAGCTGATCGCCTTGGCGGTGCCGGTGTTCGGATCGCGGGTGATGATCGTCTTCCAGAAGAACTCCGGGGTCGGAATGCCGTGGCTGGCCAGGAAGTAGTCGTTGGAGGCATCGCCGTAGACCACGCCGCCGTAGACATCCACCGGCGCGATGTCGCGGTAGCACTCGGCCACATTCTCGGCCTTCACCCAGATGCCCTGGTTGAAGCTGGACACCTGCGGAACGATGTTGGTCATGTAGTTGGCGCGACGGATGTAGGTCGCGTTGTAGTCCATGTGGTTGGAGGTGACCAGATGTCCGCGGTCATAGCCGGATTTGATGCTGGCATACGAGGCCGTGCTGTTCTGGCCCAGGCAGCCGGCGGGCAGGTCCGGGTCCTTGTAGAAGCTGGAGGGGCGCGCTTCCGAGCCGGTGTCTGCGGTGAGCGTGTATTCGTCGCGGGTGGCGCTGTGGATGCTGCAGTCGTAGGTGAGCACGAAGCCGCCCTTGTTGAGGGTGACGACCTGGGCCTGGGCAGCGCCGGCGACGGCGCTGAGGACGAACGCGAAGAAGAAGCTTGCAAGGCGCATTGCGGTTCTCCAGCAGAAGTTCAGGGCGCAGCCGTCCGCCACGACCGGGCCGGGGCGAAGTCATGGAAGGACGTTGCGGAGACGGGTGCTGCGGATTGCGGTGGGACGTGACCGCGATGACAGGGCCGTGGAGGCCGTGCGGTGTCGTAAGCGTCACAAGCTGGCGTCTTTCGGTCAACGACGAAAAGACGAAGCTGTGACAGCGCGCAAGCACTGGCGATGTGTCAGATGGAGCAGGGCGGGGCTGAAACGCAGTCGTGCTAGGGCATCGCGATGCCTGCAGCTGTCGTCAGGGGGTCGCCTTCAACACGTAGTCGCCATTGCGCGTTCCCGGCACCAGCGACCATCCCGGTTTCAGGGTCAGCGACCACCCCGGCCCCTGTAGCGATGGGTCAGTACTTGTGGGCGCCTGCACGAACACGGCCTTCCAGTCGCTCTGCATCAACGCTCCGTCGGTGACGTCCAGGCTGCCCCAGGTGTCGGTCAGCCGCATCGTTGGATACACCGTTCCACGGCCTGGCAACGGCTGCATCGTGTTGGGGTTGAACTCGATGCGCATGCTGCGCAGGTCCAGGCGCACGACCGGGCCTGTCACGAAGCGCGCACGGTTGTGTTCCAGCTGCGCCAGGCGCTGCTGTTCGCGCAGCGTTTCGGCGTCGCGCAATGCCGGCCCGTCGTAGCGCGCGGCAGCGGCCCGCAATGCGGTCACGTCCGTCTGCGGAGGGGCACCGGTTGCTTCGGCCAGATGCGTGCCGAGGTCCCGGGCGCGGTGGGCGAGAGTGCTGCGCCAACCGGGGGCCGCCTGGTCCAGCAGCAGGCCATAGGCCGGGCCGGTGGCGTAGGCGAAAGAGCGGACGAAGCTGCGATCAGCAACGTGCGCCCGGAGGTCATGCAGCGCCGCCTGGACGCGTGTCGCGGGCGATGGGTTGCCGACAACCACGCCGGTGTACTCGGCCAGGCCTTCGTTCAGTTCCAGCGCTGCTTCCTCCTGCGCGGCCGCAGGGAACTGGCGGTGGCGCTCGGCGCGGAATGCAAGCGCATCCATCATCGCAGTGTGCTGCGCCACTGCATCGGTGGCCGCGAGCGCATCCGCCAGTGCGCGCCATTCCAGCTGCAGCCAGTAGCGTCCTTCAAGCGTGTCAAGGTGTTCGTTTCCGCCTTCGGTTGGCGCGATGATGGGCAGCGCCGGTTGCAGGCGATGGAACATTTCGTGAGCCAGCAGGGTACTGCGCCGGGACGCGTCCTGCGGTAATGGCCAGAGCAGCTGCGTCCAGCGTGTGCCGGACCAGTCCACGGCGGTGTTGGCAACGATCGCATCGGGCGGAAGTTGGCCTCCGAACACGTTGCCGCGCTCCTTCAGCGCACCATGTGCGTCTGCCTGCGAGGCGATGACCTGCCGGCTCTTTGGATCAACCAGCATCATCGGCCCACATAGGGATTGTCCCCACAGCTGGCCGCCATCGGCATGGCACAGCCGCCTTGCTTCGCTGAAGATTCCGCTCGCGTCGGCTTCGGCAATCGGTGATTCAACAGACCATGCCGGTCCTGCTGCACAGGCAACACAGGCAATCAGTGCGGTGCGGAGAATATTCATGGCATCCGTGCGTTGATGGGCGCAGGCAGTCATAGCACTGGACACTGTTGTCCTTCAACGAGGGGCAACGAACGCGTTGTCGCGTCGGCAGCCCTGGCTATCACTACGCCTTGCAGAAGCGCGTCCATACTTTCGCGTACTGATCTCTGCCTTGCAGTTGTCACGAAAAACTGTGCGCCACGTCAAATTTTAAGGTAGTGTCGATTCCGCTGCCGGGGCGCAGCGGGGTGCAAGGCGTCGGGGACTACGCGCCGCACCCGCAATTGAAGCACCAGACATCACAGCGCCGGCGCTGACGCCGGCGTGCATCTCGGGCTTTCAATGAAAAGGGGTATTCGATGCGCAATGCATGGATCAAACGAAGCAAATGGGTTGCAC
The DNA here is from genome assembly GCF_002138415.1 of Stenotrophomonas maltophilia. NCBI lineage: Bacteria > Pseudomonadati > Pseudomonadota > Gammaproteobacteria > Lysobacterales > Lysobacteraceae > Stenotrophomonas > Stenotrophomonas maltophilia. The sequence continues at coordinate 2,364,486 of NZ_CP015612.1, read as the reverse complement.
TGACCCTGGTGGCGGGTGCCGCATTGGCCGCCGCTGCCGTGGGCATACGCAGTACCGGCGCCCAGTCGAAGACAGGCAATCCCTCCGTGGACGCACGCGCCGGCAATCCATCCGGGCCTGCGGCAAGCGGTCCGGGCAGCGGCTTCGCCGAGCTCTCCAACCGCTACATCGTGGTCTATCGCGAGGAGCCGCTCGCCACCTACAAGGGCGACATCCAGGGCCTCGCGGCACCGGAACGCATGCGCCCCTCCGCCAGCGCCGCGCGTGCAGCGGCGGCCACCGGCAATGCGCCGACACCGCGCATCGCTGTAAGGGGTGCACGCTCGCAGGACTATGTGCGCTTCCTCGCTGACCGCCAGGTACAGCACGAGGCCCGCATCAATGCCGCGCTCGGCCGCAGCGTGAAGGTCGAACGGCGCATGCAGCATGCGATCAACGCATCGGTGCTGCAGATGAACCCGCAGGAAGCAGAACGCGTGCGCGCACTTCCCGATGTGCAGCTGGTCGAAGAGTACAGGGAGTATGAGCAGGACACCGACGTCGGTCCAGGGTTGATCGGCGCACCTGCGCTGTGGAACGGCACACCTACGCCGTTCCGTGGCGAAGGTGTGGTGGTCGGCGTCATCGACTCGGGCATCAACTTCGGCAGCCCGGCCTTCACCGCCCGTGCCGAGGATGGCTACGAGCACGTCAATCCGCTGGGCGCAGGAAACTACCTCGGTACCTGCGCGCCGGGCGGCATCGACGAAGGTCGCTGCAACAGCAAGCTGATTGGCGGCTACGACTTTGTCTGCGGTGCGCCGGGCAACCAGTGCGGCGTTGCGGATGTGCGCGAGGAGCCTGGTTTTGGTGACACCAACGGTCATGGCAGCCATACCGCTTCCACCGCCGCTGGCAACCCGCACACTGCGTCCTACCGTGGCAACCAGATCCACATTTCCGGTGTTGCGCCCCGCGCCAACATCATCGCCTACGACGCCTGCTACACCGAGGTCTCCACCGGGCGCGGCTTCTGCCCCAACACCTCGACGCTGGCAGCGGTCAACCAGGCTCTCGCCGATGGCGTGGTCGACGTCATCAATTACTCCATTGCCGGTGGTACCGCGCCGTGGGGAGAGGCGGTCTCGCTGGCCTTCCTCAATGCATCCGATGCCGGTATCTACGTGGCCACCTCGGCCGGCAACTCCGGCCCGGGTCCGAACACGATGGGCCATCTGGAACCCTGGACCGGCAGCACTGCGGCGGCCACGCATGGCCGCGGCGACATCGTGCTGTTCGCTGCGGTCAGCGGCCCCGGCAGCGTGCCGCCGGCGCTCACTGCCATCCTGCTGACCGAAGGCTCGGGCGGCGTGCCGTTCGCAACGCCGATTCCTGCAACCACGCCGCTGCGTGTCAGTGCAGGCATCGACAGTGCCAACGATGGCTGCGCGGCGTTCCCGGCCAACACCTTCCAGGGCGCCGTTGCGGTGATCCGCCGTGGTTCGTGCAACTTCAGCGACAAGGTCAACAACGCCGCTGCGGCGGGAGCGATCGCCGTGCTGATCGGAAACAACCAGCCGGCTCCCATCCTGCCCAACGTGGCCGGGGCGACCATTCCCGCCTTCGCCATCGACCAGTCGGACGCCGATGCACTGCGGACCTTTGCGTCGAGCGTTGGCAACAACGCCACCGCCGGCATTGCCTATCCGGCCAGCAAGATCAGCAATACGCCGGATGTACTGGGCGATTTCAGTTCACGCGGCCCTGCCGGAATCTTTGATCTGGTCAAGCCGGACGTGACCGCTCCGGGCGTGCGCGTGCTGGCCGTGATCGCCGGCAATGAGGTGACCGGTTCGGAGAACGCCGTCGGCCTGATGGACGGCACCTCGATGGCATCACCGCATCACGCTGGTGCCGCCGCGCTGCTGCGCCAGGCGCGTCCTGACTGGACCGTGCAGGAGACACGCTCGGCATTGATGATGACCGCACGCCAGGAGGTGCTGAAGGAAGATGGTGTCACTCCGGCCGACGCGTTCGCGATGGGCGCGGGCCGCATCCAGGTGGACCAGGCACTGCGGGCAGGGCTGGTGCTGAACGAGACCAAGGCCAACTTCCTGGGGGCCAATCCGGCCAATGGTGGTGAAGTGTCGTCGCTCAACATCGCCAGCCTGGGCAAGCGCAGTTGCCCCGACAGCTGCAGCTTCACCCGCGTGTTCCGCAATGTGCTGCCGACCCGGCAGACGTGGACCGCGAAGGTGCAGGGTCTGACTGCGGTCGTCTCGCCATCGGTGTTCACCCTGGCGCCAGGTGAAAGCAAGTCGGTGCGGATCATCGTCACCACTGGTTCGGTACCGAACGATGGCAGCTGGCGCTTTGCCAGGCTGACCCTGGCGCCGCAGGGGGGTGATACCAGCCAGCCACTGCTGCGCCTGCCGATCGCCGTGTCGGTGCCGCCGCCGCAGATTGCCGCCACGCCGCCGTTGAACACGCTGACCCTGCCAACCGGTGGCAGCGGCGCGGTAAACCTGCAGATCGCCAATACCGGCGGTTCACCGCTGGAATGGCAGATCGACAATTCCGGAGTGGGCACCCGTACGCTGGTGGCGCAGGCGGCGAACAACGCCAATGGACGGCGCTCGACGCGCTTCACCGATGCCGCGACGGTGGGAGCGCGTGCACAGCTCGCCGCCGATGACTTCACCCTTGGCGAGGCCACCGGCATCACCCGCATCGTCGCTGATGGCTTCGTCAACGGTGGCACGCTGGCGACATCGACCAACATCAACTGGTCGATCTACCGTGATGTCGGCGGCAATCCGGAGGGCAATCCTGAATCGAGCCCGCAGTTGGCGGTGTGGACCTATACCTCCACCGTCAGTGGGCCGGGTGTAAGAACGTCGGCCACGCTGGCCACGATCAACCTGGACATGGCCGCGGCGGGCCAGAACGTGAACCTGCCCGCAGGCCGCTACTGGCTGGTGGTCTCGGTGCGTGCGCCTCTGGCCACCAGCTGGTTCTGGTTCAATGCGACCAGCGGCGACAACGTGTACCGCGGCGCGATCATCAACCCGGATGGCAGCGGTGCCTGGTCCGCCACCACCGGCGCACCAGGGCTGGCCTATGGGTTGGGCGGAAGCAACGCCTGCGGCGCCGGCTGGATCGGCACACCGACCCGCGCCCTGGGCCGCATCTCCGCAGGCGGCAGCCAGAGCACGCAGGTGCAGATCAATGCCAGCGGCCTCGCGCCGGGTAGCTATTCGGGCTTCGTCTGCGTCGGCAGCAATGACCCGAGCACGCCGAAGACCGCTGTCCGTGTCGCCTTGACCGTAACGCCGTAAGGCGCCTGCAGCATCCCGGCCGCCCCTGTGCAGGGGCGGCCGGTTTCCCACCGTTCCCGGCGCCTGCCGGGAACCCTTCCTGATGGACCTCGGGGGTACCGTGAAGACGATGCACAAGCACATCCTTGCCGTGGCACTGGCCATGGCAACCGCACCGGCGTGGGCCGGTGATACCTGCCAGCTGGACGATGGCTTCGGCGGCGTGTCCAATGGTGGCGCCAGCGCCGGTGGTGCCGCCTCGCTGGCCTGTGGCAGTGGCGCCGATGCCAGCGGTGATCTATCGGCGGCCGTCGGCACCGGGGCCAGTGCCAGCGGCACCGGCAGTACGGCCATCGGTGCAGCCAGCAGCGCCTCCGGCGATCAGAGCGCTGCCGTGGGTGTGGGCGCCTCGGCCTCCGGCGCCAACAGTGCGGCGATCGGCGACAGTGCCACCGCCAGTGGTGACTTCAGCAGTGCCAGTGGCTCGGGCAGCTCCGCAACGGGTTCGTTCTCCACCGCCTCAGGCGCTGGCAGCAACGCCACGGGCGAAAACAGCACCGCGCTCGGCAGCTTGTCCGAAGCCAGTGGCAACAACAGCAGCGCCGTGGGCAATGGTGCCATCGCTTCTGCGAACGACAGTGTTGCACTGGGCAACGGCTCCGTCGCCGACCGTGCCAACTCGGTGTCGGTGGGCAGCGCCGGCAACGAACGCCAGTTGACCAACGTGGCCGCCGCCACACAGGGCACCGATGCGGTGAACCTCAACCAGATGAACACCGCCAACGCCAATACGCTGTCCTCGGCCAACAGCTATGCCGATGCGCGGGCCACGGCGACCATCAACTCCGTCAACGCCTACACCGATGCGAGCAGCGCCGCGGCAGTGACGACCTCCAAGGCCTACACCGATGCCAGCAGCGCAACCACGCTCTCTTCGGCCAACTCCTATACCGATACGAAGTCCGCACAGGCGGTGACGACGGCCAATGCCTACACCGACCAGCGCCTGGCGCAGTTCGCGCTGGACAACAACGGGTTGAAACAGGAGATGGAGCGCCGCCTGCGCCACCAGGACCAGCGGATCGATCGCATGGGCGCAATGAGTTCGGCGATGTTGAACATGGCCATCAACGCTGCCGGCTCGCAGAGCCCGCGCGGTCGCATTGCCGTGGGTGCCGGCTTCCAGGGGGGCGAGCAGGCGCTGTCGATCGGCTACGGCAAGCGCATTGGCGAACGCGCCTCCTTCTCACTGGGGGGCGCCTTCAGCAATGGCGAGAAGTCGGCAGGCATGGGTTTCGGCGTGGATCTGTGACGTGATGATGGGGCAGGGGGCGGCCTTCGCCCCCTGTTCAGCCAACAACCGCTGCGAACGTGCTGCAAACGTCATGCTGCGTCGCAAGGTGCCACCCACCATTCGCACTGGTACGGTCCAACCCGTTGCACCACCACCGACGGGGAGAGACGACGATGCGCAAGGTATTGCTGCTGTTGATCCTGCTGACCGGGCTGGCGCCGACCGCCTGGGCCGCCACGGTCAAGACCACCCATCGCACCATTCCCAGCTGGGATGGAACGCCTCTCGGGGCCTTCGTCATCGAACCGCAGGACGCGGGCGGCGGACGCTATCCGCTGCTGGTGATGCCCAGCAGCTGGGCGGTGCCCAGCGTGGAGTACGTGGGGGTGGCGCAGTCGCTGGCGCGGCGCGGCTATGTGGTGATCAGCTACAGCTCGCGTGGCTTCTGGGAATCCGGCGGCAGCATCGACATCGCCGGCCCAGCCACGGTCGAAGATGTCAGCGCCCTGATCGATTGGGCGCTGGACAACACCCGCGCCGACCCGGCCCGGATCGGCGTTTCGGGCATCTCCTACGGCGCGGGCACCAGCCTGCTGGCGGCGGCACGCGATCCGCGCATCAAGGCCGTGGCAGCGCTCAGTGGCTGGGCCGATCTGCAGGCGTCGCTCTACAGCAACGACACCCCCAGCGCACAGGGCATCGCCCTGCTGGTGGCGGCCGGACTGGTGACCGGACGTGCCGGCTCGGAGCTGGCCACGATCAACCGCAATGTGCTGGTCGGCAACTACCAGGGCGCGGTGGATTCGCTGCTGCCGGTGGCGGCGCAACGCAGTCCTGCGGCCAGCATCGACGAGATCAACGCCAACCAGCCGGCGGTGTTTCTGGCCAACGCCTTCAACGACAGTCTGTTTCCGCCGGGCCAGCTGGTTGACTTCTTCAACCGGCTGAAAGGCCCGAAGCAGCTGCAGCTGCGCCACGGCGACCACGCGCTCAACGAAGCGCTCGGTGCACTGGGCATTCCCAACGAAGTCTATGACCAGGTGGGTGATTGGTTCGATCACTATCTGAAGGCAGTGGCCAACGGCGTCGACCGCCAGCCGGCGGTGCAGCTGAAGTCACAGAAGGGCAGCTGGAGCCGTTACCCGGACTGGCAGGCGACCAGCAAGGGCGCCGTCAGCTACGGCCTGACCGCACCCTCTGGTTTGCTGCTGCCGACCGGCGGCCTGGCCGAGAACGGTGGCGCTACCGGCTGGAACTACCGCATCGGCAGCGGGTTGCTGACTGCGGCCAATTCCGGCGTGGCGATGGCCTCCGGTGCGCTGCAGATGATCAACCTGCCGCCGGGTGCCTACGTGCCGTTTGTTGGCCGCATTGCCGCCGGTGTCTGGCAGGGGCCGATCCAGTGGAGCGCCAAACGCCTGGACGGTGCGCCGGAAGTGCGCCTGACGGTCACGCCCAGCCGCACCAACACCACGCTGTACGCCTACCTGTACGCCGAGGATGTGCTGGGCAATGGCCAGTTGATCAGCCACAAGCCGTACACGTTGCGCGGTGCCACGCCGGGCCAGGCGAAAACGCTCGACCTGCGGCTGGAAGCGAGCAGCTGGAACCTTCCAGCCGGCAGCCGCCTGACCCTGGTGGTTGATACCGTGGACCTGCGCTATGCGGGCATCAGCCAGCTGGGTGGGGCGGTGACCTTCAGCTCGCCGGCCAATGCGCCTTCGGTGTTGAAGGTGCCGCTGCATTGATGTGGTGTCGTGCCCGTTGCGGCGGGCACGGTACGCCGGCGCGGAAAGCTGCGAGACTGCAGGTCGATCCAGTGGGGGGATGAATCCATGGCCATTGCATGGCTGCTGCTGGGTGCAGTGCTTGCTGCACCTGCCACGCAAGACGCGTCTACCAACGGGTCGAGTACGCTGTTGAAGGATCTGGAGGCTGCCGATGCGGCGATGCGCAGCAGCCATCCAGGGGCCGTTGACCGGCAGAATCCCGGATTTGGTGCGCAGCTGGCCGATGCACTGGCTCTGGCACGCTCACGCGCTGGAAAGGCTGACAGCTTCGCTGGGTACTGGTGGGCCATGAAGGGCTATGCGGCCTCCTTCAACGATGGGCATGTCAGCCTCAACGCGCTTGCCGATGCTCCCGATCTTCCAACGCAGTGGCCCGGCTTCCTGACCGGCTTCGACGGCGACACGCAGGTGGTCATGACCGTGGACGGTGGCCGAGGCCATCCGCCACTGGGGGCGCGATTACTGTCGTGTGATGGCACCGATGCACAGACGCTGGCTGCGCGCCGGATCGGGGACTTCAACGGGCGCTGGAACCTGCAGGCCAGCCGCATCCACGGCGGCGGTGAAGTATTGCTGGAGCAGGGCAATCCTTACGTGCCGGCATTGCGAACCTGCGTATTCCAGGTGGATGGACGCGAAAAATCCTATGCACTGCAGTGGCAGCCGCTGCAGGCGACACAGCGCAAGGAGCGGTTGGCCGACACCCGACGCAGCTTCCGCCCGGCCAATGGCTGGCACACCATGCCCGATGGCGGCTACTGGATCACCACCAGCAGCTTCAATGCCGACCCCACGGAGCAGAACTTCAAGGAACTGACCGCGCTGCTTGAGCAGCTCGCTCCGAAAGCCGAAGCACTGCAGCAGGCACCATCGGTGGTGCTGGACGTGCGTGGCAACAGTGGCGGTGCGTCGCACTGGAGCATCGAACTGGCGCGATTGATCTGGGGCCGTGCCGCCGTGGACGCGCTGCCCGAACACAGCTGGGTGGAGTGGCGGACCTCCGAGGCCAACATCGCCCAGTTGCGCAGCTTCCTGCAGAAGCTGGAACAGGCGCCCGACGCGTCGCCAGAGCTGCGTCGCATGCTGGAATCGGTGACGGCGGGCATGACGCAGGCACGCAGCCGGGGTGAGGCATTGTGGCGCGAGCCATCCGAAGCCGGGGCAGATACAGCATCAACCGCGGGCACGGCCGCACCTCCGCGCAAAGGCAGGGTGGTGGTCGTGGCTGATGCCGCCTGTGGGTCGGCCTGCCTGGATGCGCTGGACCTGTGGAAGCGGCTGGGCGCGGTACAGGTGGGCGTCGAGACCTCGGCCGACAGTCTCTACATGGACGTGCGGCCGGAACGGCTGCCGAGCGGGCTGGCCAGGATCTCGGTGCCGATGAAGGTGTTCCGGGGGCGGGTGCGTGGTTCGAATGAACCGTACGTGCCCGATCATCGCTATACGGGCGACATGCGCGACACCCGGGCGCTGGAAGCGTGGCTGCTGACGCTGTAGGTGCGCGCAGGAACTCGTGCAGGGCTGAATTCCGCAGGAGAGGATCACATGAACATCCCGCCACCCAGCGCTGCCAGGCCGCCATCGCGGGCAGGAGCCTTTCGTCGTTGGATGATGACACCTGGTGCATTGCTCAGCGTGGCGCTGCTGATGTACATGGTCGGCGTACGTGTTCCTCTGGCCAGGCTGAGCGGCCTGTAGGGCGGAGCGAGATCAGCGCCGGACGTCGAACTGGTCACTCTCCAGCAGCGCCCAGACCTCGGCCTCGCGCACGGGACTGAAGTCTCCGGGAATGGAGTGCTTCAGCGCACCTGCCGCCAGACCGAAGCGCACGGTGCTCTCCGCATCGAACCCGGACGCCAGGCCGTGCAGGATGCCCGCGGCGAATGCATCCCCGCCGCCGATCCGGTCAACGATGCCGGGCAGTGGCCGCGAGGGGGCCTGCGCACGGGTTCCGTCGCGCCCCAGCAGCAACGCGCCCAGTACATGATGGTCGGCACTGACCAGCTCGCGGTGGGTGCAGGCCAGGTACTGCAGCTGCGGAAACGCCGCGAACGCGGCCGCTGCAGCGGCCTCGGTCCGCGCGATGGATGTGTCCTGGGCGAAGCACAGCCCCAGCACCAGTTCGATGTCGCGATGGTCGGCAAAGACGATATCCGCCTCGGCGAACAGCTCCCGCAGGATGGCGGCGGCGTTGCCGCCCCACCGCTGCCAGAGTGACGGGCGATAGTTGCCGTCGAAGGACACGCGCACGCCCGCCCTGCGCGCGGCACGTACGGCGACCAATACGGATTCGGCGACATTGACGCCAAGGGCAGGACTGACGCCGGAGACGTGCAGCCACTGCGCATCGCGCAGCAGCGTCGGCCAGTCGTGCTCGGCTGCAGTACCGTTGGCGAATGCCGAACCCACACGGTCATAGACCACTTCGCTGGACCGCTGCAGCGCGCCGGTGGCCAGGAAGTACAGCCCCATGCGGTCGCGATCCACTTCGCGCACAGCGTCCACGCCCACGCCATGCCGCCTCAGCTCGGCCACCGCATGCCGCCCCAGCGCATTGCCAGGTACGGTGCTGACCATCTGCACGTCGTGGCCCAGGCACGACAACGAGACGGCCACATTGGCTTCGGCGCCGCCGACATGGACCTGCAGCTGCGGCGTCTGCAGCAGCAGCTCGCGGCCGGGCGCGCCCAGGCGCAGCAACAGCTCTCCGAAGCACACGATTCGGCTCATGGGGGTTCCTTCAGCGTGTGGCGCTGCAGCCAAGCATGCCCAGATCGATGGCATCGGCCATGCGCCGGTAGCCTTCGTCATTGGGATGCAGGTGGTCACGGGTGATATCGGCCGGTAGTGACTCGGGCACCTTCGGATCGCGCAGCGCCGCGTCGAAGTCGATGAGGCCGTCGAAACCGGTGCGGCCGCTGCGTGCCCATTGGTTGATCGTGGTGCGGGTGGCGGCCGATACCGGCTCGTAGCGTTCCGAGCCGCCGAACGGGGTCAGCGTGCCCAGCCAGGCGCGGATGCCGTGCGCATGCAGCCGTGTTGCGACCTGCTGGTAACCCAGCAACATATCCGCCGCCGCGCGGCCGGGGACCGGCTGTGCACCTCCACCATGACGGATATCGTTGATGCCTTCGAACAGGATCACCTGGTCCGCATCGGCCGCCGCGATCACGTCGCGATCCAATCGTGACAGGGCGCTGTGGCTGCGGCCATGGTCGAGCAGCTTGTTGCCGCTGATGCCCTGGTTGAGTACCACGAACCGGTCCGGGCAGGCCTGCTGCAGGCGCTGCGCCAGGCGCTCGGGCCACTGGTTGAAGGTGCCACGGCGCGCGGTGGCGCCTTCCGTGATGGAATCGCCCAGCGCCACGATCACCTGTGGGCGCTCGGCACGCTGTACCAGCACCGCGGAGAACACGTTCTGCTGGTAGCTCAGGCGCACACTGTCGGCGACAGCGTCCTGCTTTCCGTCCACCACCCGCACCTCGGTACGACGTACCGCCGGGCGCGTCGGTTGCGGGAAGTAGGCGGTCACGCTGACGTCCTGCAACGCTGTCACCGGCATCTGCACCGGATCGCTCAGCAGCGCTGCACCCACCGGGACCTCGATGACCGCGCGGCCATCCACCGTTACCGGCAGCGGTGCGACCCTGCCGTTCTTTGCTCCCACGCGCAGGTCCTCGACCCGCAAGATCGCCGTGCCAAGTTCGTTGCTGATACGCAGGCGCAGTGCATCCCCGCGGCTGCCGACGCGGATGTCCTGGCGCACGGTCTGTGCGGCGAACTGTACCGGCGCATCGGGCGCTCCGTCCTTGCGGTCGGGCGCGGGCGCGGCCGTCCAGGCAGTGACCCACACGGGGGCGGCCCACACAGCGGGCGCCGTCATGGCGGAGCAGAGCGTCAATGAAAACAGAAGTGTCCAGCGCTGCATGGGCAGGAGTCCGGTCAGGTGTCAGGAGAAGTAGGTGCCGCCGTTGACGTCCAGATTCGCACCGGTGATGAACGCTGCCGCGTCCGAGGCGAGGAATACAGCAGCGTCGGCGGCTTCGTCCGGCGCACCCTGGCGGCGCAGCGGGGTGGCGCCGGCAACAGCCGTACGCACTTCCGGCTTGGTGAACTGGTCATGGAAGCGGGTGGCGATCATGCCGCAGCACAGTGCATTCACGCGGATGCCCTTCGGACCCAGCTCCTTGGCCATGGCACGGGTGAAGGTCATTACTGCCGCCTTGGCGGTGGCGTAGATCGATGCGCCCGGGCCGCCGCCATCACGACCTGCCTGCGAGGCGAAATTGACGATGGCCGCGCCTTCGCCCATATGCGGTACCACCGCGCGGGTGGTGAGGTAGGTGGAGGTGATGTTGAGGTCCATCACCGTGTGAAAGAACGCTGGATCGATCTCGGCCAATGGCCGCCGTTCCACCATGCCACCGGCCACATTCACCAGCAGGTCGATGCGTGGGCCGAACGCCGCCTGGGTAGCGGCTACCAGGCCGTCCACTGCCGCCACATCGGTGACATCGGCGCGATGGGCGATGGCCTGGCCACCTGCCCGATGGATCATCGCCAGCGTTTCCAGTGCACTGGCCTCGTCATTGGCGTAGTTGAGACAGACGCGTGCACCGGCGGCAGCCAGTTTGATCGAGACGGCGCGGCCGATATCGCGGCCACCGCCGGTGACAATGGCCACCTTGTCCTGGAACGACATGCGGGAAACTCCTTGGTTTGCGGGGGAATGAAGGGAAAGAACAGGCTCAGCCGCCACGGCGGTCGAGCTTGTGGATGGGTCCGGTCCACCACCACAGCGCGACCAGTGACAGTGGCACCAGCGCGGCGACGAGAATGAAGATCGGGGCATAGGAGTGGCGGGTCAGCACTGGCACCAGCCAGGTGGTGATCAAGGTGCCGGCGACCGCCGCCAGGCCACCCAGGCCCGCCAGCGTGCCCACCGAACGTCCATCGAACAGGTCGCCGGGGAGGGTCTGGATGTTGCCGATGGCCACCTGGAAGCCGAACAGCACAGCAGCGATCGCCAGCACCGCCAGTAGCGGTTGGTTGGCCAGCACGGCACCCAGCAGGGCAGGGGCCATGATCACGCAGCCCAGCGTTATGATCAGCTTGCGGGCGCGATCCACGCTGTGCCCGGCGCGGATCATCCGCCCGGAAAGCCAACCACCACTCAGGCTGCCCAGCATCGCGCCGACAAACGGCACCCAGGCGAACAGGCCGATCTGCTTGATGTCGAAGCCGAAGGTTTCAGCGAGATAGATCGGCAGCCAGGACACGAACAGCCACCAGATCGGGTCCAGCAGGAAACGGCAGGCAAGCATGCCCCAGCTCTGCCGGTGGGCCAGCAGCTCGCGAACGCTGGCCTTCGGCGCCATCTCTGCCTGTTGCCCGGCCTGGTCCTCCTGGATCAGCCGGCGCTCGGCATCGCTCACCCACGGGTGCTTGTCCGGGCCGGTGCGGTAGACAAACAGCCATGGCAGCAGCCACAGGAAGCCGATCGCACCGACCAGCACAAAGGTGCCGCGCCAGCCCAGCCACAGGTACAGGCCGGCGATGGCCGGTGCGGAGACAATCGCGCCGATCGACGCACCCGCGTTGAACACGCCCTGCGCCAATGCGCGCTCGCGCGCCGGGAACCACTCGGCATTGGCCTTGACCGCGCCTGGCCAGGCGCCCGCCTCGCTGATGCCGAGCATGGCCCGCACGAGGCTGAAGGACAGCATCGAATGGGTGATCGAGTGCAGGGCAATGGAGATCGACCACACGCTGATCGACAGGGCGAAGCCCAGGCGCGTGCCGATCATGTCGAACAGGCGCCCGAACAGGAACTGGCCGGCGGCGTAGAACAGCATGAACACCGTCACCAGCAGCGCGTAGTCATCCTTGGTGGCGCCCACTTCCTTGGCGATTTCCGGCCACATCACCGCCAGTGCATTGCGGTCGATGTAGTTGATGACCGTGGCCACGGCAATCAGGCCGACGATCAGCCAGCGCACGGCCGAGCGCACCGGCACCTTGCGCAGCTGGTCCACCACCGCAGGGCCATTCATTTCGCGTCATCCTTGCTGCGGTCCATGCGCGCGTGGCTGCCGCTCCAGCGGTAGGCGTGGCCATCGACGGTCACGCTGTGCTCGCCCTTGGCGCTGCTGTCATCGGCTACGCCCAGTGCGATGCGTGCACCGCTGGTCAGGCGCAGCTCGATCACCTCGGCATCGTTGCCGCGGCTGCGCACGATGTCCTTGATGCGGCTGTCGGCGCCGTGGACATATTCGGCGGTGCCGTTGTACTCGCCATGCGGCTCAAGCACGCTGAAGAAGGTGACGTCTTTCTGGCCTTCCACGCGCTGCAGCAGGGCCGGTTCGCGGCGCAGGTTGAACTCCGGATCGTTGGCGCCGCTTTCCACCAGCAGCGCCTGTGCCGGCGCACTGCTGCCGAAGCGATAGGTGTAGAAGCGGCCATCCAGCAGCCAGGCCAGCGTGCGCGGCTCGCTGCCGGGCTTGCTGCGCGCGTCCAGCCACAGGTGCTGGTAGCCGTTGTCCTTGCCCAGCACCGGGCGCTGGCTGGTGAAGTGCTCGGCCTCGAAACCGGTGGTGACAATATGGCCGTTGAAATGCAGCGGAAGGTCGTAGCGCGCGGCCTTGTCACCGTGCACCTGCAGCAGGTCCAGCACCACCGGCAGGCCCAGTTCGGGGTGGCGCAGCAGCGCCTGGGTGCGGGTGAAGATCACGCCTGGATACGCATCGCGCATCGTTGCCGAGGCGACCTGGGTATCGGCATCGGCCTGGAAGAAGCGCACCTGCGGCGCGTGTTCCTCGCCGCGTTTCCAGTCGCCCTTGAAGTGGCTTTGCTCGTCCACCACCAGGGTGTTGTGAGCCACGGTCTGCTTGGCCCAGCTGCGGTTCTCAGCCAGGTAGATGCCGCCGCGCTTGGCTTCCACGTTGAGGAAGCGGGCCGCGCCGTAGTCGGTCACCACTGGATTGCCGTTGTCGTAGAACAGCCAGTTGAGCTTGTCGAAGTGGCCGTGGCCCATGCCCTGCATGGTGTCCTTCTGCACCAGCGCCTGGCCGCGCTCGCCGTTCATGCGCAGAATGGCCAAGCCGCCGCGGTCGCCGTCAGGGCCGTCGCGCAGCAGCATCGGCCTGTAGTCGAAAGGCTTGGCCTTGTTCGCCGCCAGCGCCTGCGCCACCTCCAGCCCTTCGGGCGAAAGCAGCAGGCGCTTCTGCTGCTGGGCCACGGACAGCAGGCGGTCATCACCGGTACGCGCATAGGCGATGCCGATGCCGGCCACCAGCTCTTCGGTGTCGATGCCTTTGTCCAGGATGGCGTCGTTGATCGGGAAGAACAAGCCGTTGTAGCTGGACTGCACCAGCACATCCACGGCCTTCAACAGCACGCCCTCGCGGCGCGTGAAGATCTTCCGCTGCGGTTCGTTGCGTTCTATGGCATTGGCGAACAGCAGGAACGGCGCCAGTGCATAGCGCTGGTAGTAGGGGCCTTCCTCGTAATAGCCATCGGGCGAGAACAGCAGGTCGATCTGGCGCAGGAAGCCGAATTGATCGTCCTTCTGGCTGCCGCGCAGGGATTTCTCCACCAGTTCCGGGTCACGCAGCACATAGCCGGTCATGCCGGTGGCGGCCACCGCCCAGGTGGCATGGTTGTGGATCTGGTCGTAGTTCTTCGGCTCGCTCGCCAGAAACTCCGCCATCGGCCGGAACACCTTCGATTCGATGGTGTCGCGGTCCTCGGCAGACAGCGCATCACGGATCGCGTCGTAGCCCTGGATGGCGTTGACCAGCCACACCGAATCGTTCAGCACCTGCCAGAACACGCGGCCGGGAATCTGACCGCGGCCTTCCGGGTGCGGGCCGAGCGTCGGGTACAGCTTCGCGTACTGCAGCAGCATGTCGCGCGCGTAATCGACATAGGCCTTGTCGCCGGTCAGCCGGTACAGTGTGCCGGCCGCCAGCAGGGCCTGGTAGTTGCGCTTGTGCTGTTCATGGGTGCGGCCACCGCCCTTGTCCTTGGGCACCGGCACGTCGATACCGGCTTTCATCATCTTCTTCAGCGACTTCTCCGTGCGCGCCTGTTCCTTGGCGAACCACGGGTAGCGGCCGCCTTCGCTGGCCATCTGCTGCCATTGCGCTGCGGTGACCAGCACCGGCGCGGTGTCGGCCTGGCGCGCGGCAGTGGCCGGAGCGGCCAGCAGCGGCACAGCCGGAAGCAGGGAGAGCGGAATGGCCAGAGCAAGGGCCAGTGAAACGGACAGCGGTTGCAACCTCATCGATCCACTCCGGTGCTGGTGCGTGACAGGGCAACCTCGCCCACCTTGGGATACCAGTCGACGCCGGTCGCCTCGCGCGCGGTCATCGCCAGGGCAGGCTCGGCGCCCACGGCGGGCAGGACAGGCGTGGCAACCCACAATCCGCTGGCAGCCTGCTGCAGGCTGACGCCACGGCCCTCTACGCCTCCCGGGAATACGTTGCTGGCTGCCGGTGACTGCACGTTGCCGCTGAAGTCGATGCCGGCCAGCGAACTGGCGGCATTGGGCGGGTTCCTGCTGGTGCGGTTGACGATCAGGTTGGCGCTGAAGTGGCTGTTGCTGGCGGCGACCACGATGCCCTTGGCCTCGTCATGGCCGACGCCGAAACTGATCTTCGCCACATCCACGAAGGTATTGCGGCTGATCGTGGCATTCACCACCGGCGCATAGCCGGACAGCGGCGGATCGGCCTGCGCGTCCATCACCGCCAGCGCGGAACGGTTGCTGGAGCCGGCCAGTCGCTCGAAGTAATTGTTGCTGACGGTCTGGTCGGCATTGATGATGCGCACGCCACCGGTGCCGGCCTTGTCATCACCCAGGAAGACGTTGTCGATCACCCGGTTGCCGTTGCCATGGCGCAGCGTGAGCGCGCCGGCCGAGCGGTAGAACACGTTGCCGCGGTAGGTATTGCCGCCGGACTTGTTGCTGATGATCTCGGTCTCGCCGTCGCAGCCTTCGAACCAGTTGTTCTCCACCGTACTGTTGGAATCGCTCAACGAGGTGTCGCTGGTGCCGACGCGGAGGGTTTCGCCACCGTTGACGCCCAGCGCCGGGCGCGGCCCGAACCAGTTGTGGTCGATACGGTGCTGGTTGTCCAGGCCCTGGGTGGCATCGCGCACCACCACCACGGTCGGCCCGGCATTGGTCTTGCCGCGCAGCTGGCTTTGATCCAACCGGTTGTTGCTGCCATACAGCGATACCCAGTAGTCCTGGTCGCTGGCATCGGGGTTGGTGTAGTCATCGATCACCAGGCCGGTCACCCGGCTGTGGCGGGCCACCGCCTTGCTGGATTCGCGGAACGCCACCACCGCATCACCCGGCGTATAGCCGTTGCGGAACACCAGGTTGGATACCTGCAGGTAGCTCCCCGCCAGGCGCAGGTCCGAGCGCCCGCTGAGGACGACCTTGCCGGCGGTCTGCGCGCGCAGCACGATCGGCGCGGCCGCCGTGCCCTGGCCCTTCAGCAGCAACCGGGCATCGTTCCAGATGCCGTCAGCCAGCACGATCTCATCGCCGGGCTGCAGCGCTGATGCGGCGGTAGTGAACTCAGCGACATCGTGGACGAGCCAGCTGGCTGCACTTGCCGCTGAAGTGGTCAGGCACATGACCAGGCCAGTGGCCAGGCAAACAAGTGATGGATTGTTGGGCAGGTGACGCGCCAGCGGGTAAATGCGCATGAAATCCTTCCAGGGACGGTCGGGCCGTCGTTTCAGGGTGGGTCTGCATACCACTTCCGGGTGTGTTGTAAGCCAGCTTTCGCGCAAAGTCATGCTGCAGCAGCACATTAAATTGCGATCAACTGGTATGGATAAAAGGCATTTGAACAATCGCATACCAATTGGTTGACATTTTCATGTCGCCATGCCGAAGCTGCGTCCCACGCCTGGCATGCAGGCGATCCTTTGGGAGGAGGAAACCATGCGGCGACCCGCCGGAGCAGTGCACAGCATCTCGTTGTCCCCCACACCCCTGATCGTGGCGCTGCTCGCCGTGCTGGCGGGCCTGCCCACGGCCCAGGCGCAATCCAGCAAGGACGCGGCAGGGCAGGATCCCACCACGCTGGACCAGGTGCAGGTCACCGGCATCCGCGAGTCCATGCAGAGTTCGATCAACAAGAAGCGCGACGATACGGTCATTGCCGATGTGCTCTCCGCAGACGACATCGGCGACCTGCCGGCGCCGTCGCTGGCCGATGCCATCGAGACTCTGACCGGTGCCGCCTCGACCCGCGACAAGACCGGTGCCTCTGAGATCTCGATCCGTGGCCTGGGCGCCTTTCTCAGCAGCACCAACTTCAACGGCCGCGAAATCACCAATGGCAGCGGCGACCGCTCGGTGAACTTCAATATGTTCCCGGCCGAGCTGATCAACACGGTGGCCATCTACAAGACCCAGCGAGCCGACATCATCGAAGGCGGCGTGGCCGGTACCATTGGCCTGGAAACGGTACGGCCATTGGAATACGGCAAGCGCTCGGCGCAGATCGATCTACGTGGCAGCTGGGCCGAGTATGACAAGAAGTACCGCGACGACGATGGCATCGGCTATCGCGGCACCGCCAGCTACATCGACCAGTTCGAGTTCGGCAATGGGCAGAAGCTGGGCATTTCGCTGGGTTTCCAGCGCCTGGATGGTACCGATCCGGAAGAGAGCATCACCAGCGGTTCCACCTGGTATGCCTGCGACGGCACGCAGAACGTGTCCAATGCCAACTGCAACGAGGTCAGCGCACAGGCCATCGCCAACGGCGCGCCTTACTACCTGGTGCCGAGCAGTCGCATCTACCGCCTCAAGCAGGAGCGCAATGATCGCCAGAGCGAGTTTGCCGCGCTGCAGTGGCGGCCCAATGACGTGGTCGAGCTGAATGTCGATTTCGAGCATACCCAGCGCAACTGGTACGAGAACCGCAGTGACCTGAGCCTGTCCAACGCTCGCCGCGGCATCACCCAGCGCGAGGTTGACGAGGAAGGCATCGTGCGCCACCTGCACGGCAGCACCTCGATTGATTCCACCTCCAACCGCTACTGGCGTGGGGAGGAGTACACCGGCGGCGGCCTGAACCTGATCCTGCGCCCGACCCCGGCGTGGGAGCTGTCCACCGATCTTTCCTACTCGCACACCAATCGCCTCGACAGCGAGCGCATGACCCGGTTGCGCGCCAACCAGCGCGACGTCAACAACGCCATCGTCCCCGGCATCAGTAGTGGCGCCACCGGGTACGTGGACTACGACTGGGACTGGCATGGCGAAGTACCCAGTGTTGCCCTGGCGCCGAACTTCGACCCCAACAACTGGGACGCCTACACCGGCGCGGCGCGCGTCACCTCCAGCGCAACGGAGAACGACCACAAGATCAAGGCCGGCCGCTTCGATGCCAGCTTCATGCCGGAGTCCGGCTTCTTCACCCGCATCAAGGGCGGCGTGCGCGCCAGCCAGGCCGACTACCGCCTGCGCGACAACACTCTGGTGACTGACTACGATCAGCGTGTGGCAGCCGACAAGGCGAAGATCATCGCTGCCAACCAGGCCTGCCGCGCGCCGTTCCCACAGGATGACTTCATGGATGCCGCAAGCGGCAACACGATTTCGTCCTGGGCGTACTTCGACCCGAACTGTCTGTATCAGTCGTTCCGTGGCAGCCTCGACAGCGGATTGGACACGGGCTTCCAGGATCCGAACAATGTCGATATCACCGAGAAGACCCGCGCGCTCTACCTGATGGGCGAGTTCAGCAGCACGTTGTTCGGGCTGCCGGTGACCGGTAACCTGGGCCTGCGCTGGGTGAAGACCGATGTGCGCTCCGAGGGGGTGCGTACCGGCCTGCGCATTGAAGACAACGGCGACGGCACGATCCGCCTGCAGCCTACCGGCGACTACAGCACCCAGGTGTTCAAGGCGGGCAACGACAAGCTGCTGCCCAGCCTGAACGCCGCGTTCGAGCTGCGGCCGGATGTCCTGCTGCGGGTCGGCGCCTACCGCGCGATGTCCCGTCCGGACATTTCGGCCCTGGGAGCGGGGCGCACCATCAACGTCAGCAGCGACGCTACCTACGGCAACCTGGCCGATGCGCTGGATGACATCAGTGCCAGTGGCAACCCAGCGGCACAGCCGCTGATGTCCTGGAACGGCGACCTGTCACTGGAGTGGTACCCGAACCCGGACACGATGCTGGCCGGCGCGGTGTACTGGAAGCAGTTCAACGGCGGCACCGCCACTGCGCTGGTGCCGGAGACCTACACCATCGACGGCCAGAGCGTGACCGTACCGGTGCGGCAGCAGGTAACCACCGACGAGAACAGCACGCTGACCGGCTTCGAGGTGACGGCCACGCATCGACTGTCGTACCTGCCCAAGCCGTTCGACGGGCTGGGTTTCAAGGTCAGCTACAACTACGCCGATGCGGACTATCAGACCCAGGACTCACGACTGGGCGAACAGCTGGCCAGTGATGGCACGATCATTCCGGCGATCGTGCCGCCGGCGGGTCTCAGTGGTTTCTCGCGGCACGTGCTGTCCGGCTCGATCTACTGGGACGTTGGGCGCTTCAACATCCAGGCCATCGGCAAGTTCCGCTCGCACTACTACCAGGACTTCACCGGCAACACCGCGCAGCAGAACCGCTACTACGATGACAACACCAGCGTCGACCTGCGCCTGCGCTACCGGGTGAACAAGCAGTTGTCGCTGTCGCTGGAACTGATGAACCTGACCAACGAGCCGCGCGTGGCCTACCAGCCGCTTTATGGGAACTTCCGCGAAGTGGTGACCTACGGGCGGCGTGCGTATTTCGGTGTACGATACAAGTTCTGAACAGGGCGGCGCGGCCAGTGGTCGCGCCGTCGCTCCAACCGGACCCTTGCCGGCCGCGGTGGCAGGGCAGGGACCCGGAGGGAATCGCCAAGGGTCAGCCGCATGTCCGCCAACCGCCTTTACCAGACCATCGCTGCCAAGCTCCGCAAGCTGATCGAGGACGGCGAATTTCCGCCGGGCTCGCGGCTGCCGGGCGAGCGTGAACTGGCCGAACGGTTCGGTGTCAGCCGGGTGACCATCCGCGAGGCCGAGATCGCACTGGAAGCACAGGGCTGGATCGCCATCCGCATCGGCTCGGGCGTGCATGTGAAGCCGCGCCCGACGCAGGCTCCGGGTGGGTTGCCGGATGTCAGTGCCTTCGACCTCACCGCCGCCCGCGCGGTGTTCGAGGCCGAGGCTGCCGCCCTGGCCGCCAGCAACCTGGATGATGCCGGCATCGCCGAGCTGCAGGTGCTGGCGGAGGCGCTGTGCCGTCGCGACCTGAGCGACGCGGAAGCCGGCGAGTACGATCGCCGTTTCCATCTGACCATTGCCCGTCTGTCAGGCAATCCGGTGGTGGAGTACTTCGTGCAGCAGATCTGGCGCATGCGCAGCGAGCTGCCGCGCGTGACCGAGGTCTATTCGCGGGTCTGCCATGACGATGGCGCCAGCCGTGCCGACGAGCACATGGCGATCTTCGAGGCCTTGCGTGCGCGTGATCCGGTGGCCGCACGCAATGCCATGCGCCATCACTTCCAGCGCCTGTTCGAAGCGATGCTGGAAGCGACCGAAAGCCAGGCGCTGGAGGAGATCCGCCGCCGCACGCAGCAGGACCGCGAGCGGTTCATGGCGACGACGCGGATCTGAGCGACCGTCCTGAGCGCAGCTTGTTGCGCGTCGTCTGCCGTGCCAGTGCCGGGCTCTGGCCTTGGCTGGCTGCGCATGCGAACTAGCGACCCGCTGAGAGGTGATCACTGAAGAGTGGTACGCGCCTCGCTGCGTCCGTGTCTGTTAGGCCCTGTGGCGTTTGGGCAATAGCTTGACCACGAGGCTGGTCAGAAAAAGAGGCCAACAAACCCAGCCCATCAAACGCACCGCTAAAAGTGCCCAGTAGGAGACGGTGCCTGCCCGCACTTCACCGAGGGGCTTGAGTCCGAGATCGATCATCGGAATGCTACTACGTAGTACATGTTGAAGAGCATCTATAAATACATGGCTCGAGACCGGAGTAAAGTCTGTGTTGTAGAAGCGCAGCACGACGAGAAGTGCGATCAGGGCGATTGTGCTCCAATAGAGGAGAACCTGTCCGCTACGGGTTCCGTAACGAAGGAGATGGTAGTGGGCGGAGGAAACGGAACGCCTCCAAAGTGGCAGTATGCCGGCCTCCTTGCGCCTCCACATGACATGGAAACGATCGGCTTCTGAGAGCTTCCCGGAGTTCTCAAGTCGCTGCTCAAATTCAATGCAGGCAGCTCGATCAAACTCAATAGATGCGTTGATAACTCCCATGAACCCCTCGGCATCTTCCCTGGCAATGCCCCAGGACGCAATTCTCGCCGCAGAGAACTTCAGTGGTGTCGGTAGATGGCCTCCAAAGCTGACCTCTTCAATGACACTGTCACCAAGGTCAAGTGCAGTACGCTTGGAATTCTCAAACTGGCTGGCTACTGCATTCAACGCCCCTGAGACCCTGAGTCCTTTCGCACTGACACATGCATCAGTGGAGGAGGCGGTACAATCAAAGTAGGCGTGGATCAGATTGACGCTCGACCAACTGCCACCAGATAGATCGATCGAGTTGATCTTTGATATCGCCCGCAGTTCCCATAGCTCGCGCATGCATCGCCGACCCTCTGAGGGATCACAATCGCGTAGATCTGACCTCAAGTTCTTCGCAAAGTCTGCCAGTCGGGCGTCCTTGATATCAACGCCATTGCAGGCTGCGTCGTAAACCTCCAGTGCCGCGGCGCCGCGCACGGATGTGGCTTCAATCCTCTGTATCTCACTGGAGATTACTCGAACGTACTGTTCAACAGTCGTGGATCTGAGGATGAATTCCTCCAGCTGCGCGCTGATCAACCTTGTTGCACCTACCATCGAGTAACCAAGGTACAGCTGTTTTGCGACAAGGCCCTCGACGCAGACAAGATTTGCTATCCGGGCGCGGCGCAGATCAACTGTAAGTTGGCGCGCGGGAGTCTGCTGAACTCCCAGGAGGGTGATGTCCGTCGCGGTCAGTCCGTAGAAGTCCAGGTCGCCTGTCTTGACTTTGCTCAGCGCAACATCTCGCTGGACGACGCAGCCATAGAAACGGATGCTCTCCGCCTCAACCTGGTCGATAAGAACTGAGCCGGAGTGGACGCTCGACGCAGCTATGCTGCCGCCATTGCTTCTCTGAGCAGGCGCCATGTCGACTATCTGCAGCGTGCCGTCGATACGGCTTCCGTCAATGCTGATGCATTCATACTTTCCAATCACGTGGGTACCGTTGTCGCGGGCAGCGACAATTCTCAGATCCCCATGAACGGCGCTGGCGCGACCATAGATGCGTTTGGAAGACTCGCCTTCCTTAAGTTGGACGGTTACGTTTCCGAGGCACTCAAGCCTTTCGAAAATAACGAATTGCGTTGAATTCGATTCATGTGCCAGAAAGATGTTCAGAGAGCCTTCCAGCTTTGCGAAAGAGACAAAGACATTCGCTACGTTGTGATGCCCCTCTCCGATACTGGTCGGGCCGCTGATTCTTGCGTAGTCGAGACAGACCGCATTGCCGAGAAACTCCCCTGCTTTCGGCGTGACCGTCAAACCTCCCGACACCTCAATGCCTATAAGATCCAGGCCGGAGTACTCCAGAGTGAGGTCGGGCCCCCGATCGCCCTGAAAGAAGACATGCGAGCGTGCACAGGACCGATTGATGTCTATCAGCTCCACACCCCCGCGGCAGATCGCTCCACGCATCGACAGACCACCACTGGTGAATGCCAGATCCCGTATGCTGATCCGGCCATCAATAGAGGCTCCGCGCAGCGTGAGAGGGCCGGAGGAACATCCGATGAGAGTCAGGGGGCCATCCAGTCGGCAGCCCGACCAATCGGTGTTCTTGAGCTGCTGATTTCTGATCTTCACCGCGCCGGATACAGACATTCCGGCTACCGGCTCGTCTCCTGCAATGACTCGCGCAACAAATTCCTCTGCCGTCAGCATCATCCTTCCCTTGGAAAGCGTGCGTTCGAAACGGACTGACGCCATGTCGGCTTCAGGCGGCTCCGTCCGCTACGATAGTCCGGAGTATACCTGTCGTACTGTGATTCAGTGCGCTAGCTCCTTGCAGGATTGAACGGGGCTGAACGGTATCGGTGGCCGCCCGTTCTACAACCAATGCGCTTTCCTCAAGTAGTACCCGGAGCGGCTGCCGGATCATGCAGCCCGCGCAGCTTCTTCTTGTTGATCTTGCCCACGCTGGTGCGCTCGATCGAATCCACGAAGCGAACCCGCTCCGGAATCGCATAGCGTGAGATATCCCCGGCGCGGCTACGGGCGGCGACCAGCTCGATGATCTCCGCTTCGGCCACATGGCTCCCCGGCTTCCTGACCACCAGCGGCAATGGCCGCTCGCCCCATTTCGTGTCGGTGATGCCGATTACCGCGACTTCACTGACCGCCGGATGCAGAGCGATGATGTCCTCAAGGGCGAGCGATGAGATCCATTCGCCGCCGGTCTTGATCACATCCTTGATGCGGTCCGTCACCCTCAGATAGCCACTTTCATCGATGTTGCCGATGTCACCGGTATGCAGATAACCGCCTGCCCACAACGCCGCCGATGCATCCGGATTGTGCAGGTAACCCTGGGTGAGCCAAGGTGCTCGTACCACGACCTCGCCGGTGGCGATGCCATCGTGGGCGACATCCTTCATGTCCGGGTCGACGATGCGCAGGTCCACCAGCGGCACCGGTATGCCAGCCTTGGTGCGAAACGAAAGAACCTCATCCACATTGGTTACGGCATCCGAATCGATCTGCGCCAAGGTAAGCAGCGGGCAGGTCTCGGACATGCCGTAGCCACCGAAGATGTCGATACCCCGCGCCAGAGCCCGCTGCGCAAGTGCCCTCGGCAGGGCCGCACCGCCGATGATCACCTTCCAGTTGCCCAGGTCAGTGTCGGCCGCAAGCGGGTGCTCCAGCAGCATGTGCAGGATGGTTGGCACGCAGTGCGAGAAGGTCACCTTCTCGCGGGCGATCAGCGCCAGCAGCTGGGCGGGCACGTAGCGCCCGGGGTAGACCTGCTTGATGCCCAGCAGCGTAGCGATGTAGGGCAGGCCCCAGGCGTGCACATGGAACATGGGGGTGATCGGCATGTAGACGTCGCCGCGGTGCAGGCGTCCCTGGCTGGCCGCGCTGCCCAGCGCCGCCATCCCCGTCAGCGAGTGCAGGACCAGCTGCCGATGGCTGAAGTAGACACCTTTTGGCAGGCCGGTGGTGCCGGTCGTGTAGAACACCGTTGCGCGGGTGTTCTCGTCGAAGTCCGGGAAATGGGTGGTCGCAGTGGCAGCCCGCAGACCGGCCTCGTACTCGGTCACGAAACCGCCTGGCAGCGGGCCGCCGGCGTCATCCAGCAGGACGCGCACGTGCAGGTCCGGCAGCTGTTCGTCGATGGCTTGCAGTATCGGCAGGAACTCGCGATTGGCGAGGATCACCCGCGCCCCGCTGTGGTTGAGCGTGTAGGCAATCTGTTCGGGTGCCAGGCGGATGTTCACCATCATCAGCACCGCACCGATCATCGGAACGGCGAAGTAGGCCTCCAGGTAGCGATGGCTGTCCCAGTCCATCACCGCCACGGTGTCGCCCTGCTTGACCCCCAGCGAAGTCAACAGGCCTGCCAGCTGCCCGATGCGCGCCTGTAACGTGCGGTAATCGAAGCGGACCGAGTCGCCATAGACAATCTCCTGGTCCGGGCTCGCTGCCAATGGCGTGTGCAATAGTTGCTTGATCAGCAGTGGATAGGCGGAGGCGTCGGGGGCAGGGGGGAATGACATGGTGTGTCCTCGTGGGCGGTGCATCGGATGACGCCCTTCATGCCACCACACTATCTGCACGCCCGCCTGGCGCCAGCGTACCTAGGTACGCCTTCCCAAAAGCGGACGATTTGCTACTCTCGCCTGGACATGCCAACCCTGCTCATTGCCGACGATCACCCTTTGTTCCGCGCCGCACTGCATCGCGCGGCCGAAGAGGCGGTTGCCGATCTGCAGATCAGCGAGGCCGACGCGCTGGACAGCGTGCTTGAGGTGCTTGAACGCCAACAGATCGACCTGATGCTGCTCGACCTGCATATGCCGGGCAATCATGGCCTGGCTGGGCTGGCCACCATCCGCGCACTGCAGCCAGGGCTGGCGATCATCATCGTCTCGGCCAATGAAGAGCCGCAGGTGATCCGTCGCGCCATCGACCTTGGTGCTGCTGGCTATCTGCCCAAGAGCTCGGGCCTGAACGAGCTGCAGGCGGCACTGCAGTCGGTACTGGAGGGCGAGCGCTGGATACCGGCACTGCTGCGTGAGCCGGTGGCGCGCGTGGCGCCCTTCAGCAAGGATGCCGACCTCGCTGCGCGGCTGGCCAGCCTGTCCGCACATCAGTACCGGGTGCTGAGCCTGGTGGCCGAGGGGCTGCTCAACAAGCAGATTGCCGATCGGCTTGGTGTACAACTGCGAACGGTGAAGGCGCACATGACCCGCATCATGGAACGGCTTGGGGTCCGCAATCGTGCGCAGGCAATCCGGGTGCTGCATGAAATGGGCCTGGCCGACCCCTCCCGCCAGATCGAAGAGTCGCGCAGCCCCTGAATCGTCAGGCCATGTTTGTGGAACGGGCCGTCAGCAGATGGTTGATCGCCCAGCGCAGCGCCAGTGGCTTGAAGGGTTTGTTCAACAGCGAGAGACCGGCGCCACGTACGGCATCGCGGGTCTCGCCGCCGGTATCCGCACTGAGGATCACCGTAGGCCGCGGCCCGTGCACCGCAACCAGCCGTGTGAACAGTAATACACCGGTGTCGCCGTCATCGAGGTGGTAGTCGAACAGCCACAGCGCCGCATCGCGCGCCGACGAACCGATGCCATCCGCATCACGCACCGCGATGACGTCGCAGCCCCACGACAGCAGCAACTGCTGGATTGCCGCCAGCGCATCCGCATCGTTGTCGACCACCAGCACGCGAATACCCTTGAGCGTGTTGCTGCCGCTGGCAGGCGGTTCGATCCGCGGTGTCGCTGGCGCTGCGATCCGTGCCACGGCGACGGAGAACACCGAGCCGCGGTCCACCGTGCTGTGCAACCGTAAAGGGGCATGCAGCAGGTCGGCGATGCGGTGTGCGATGGTCAGGCCAAGCCCCAGGCCCTGGCCGTTGCTGCGATCGACGCGGTGGAATTCCTCGAACACCGCCGCCTGCTGTTCGGCGCTGATGCCGGGGCCGGTATCGTACACACCGATGGACAGGGCGTGCCCCTGGCGGCGCACGCCCAGCAGGACGCCGCCATGGCGGGTGTAGCGAAGGGCGTTGGCGAGGAAGTTCTGCAGCACCCGGCGCAGCAGCAGTGGATCGCTGTGGACCCAGGCACGGGTCCGCAGGTAGCGGAACTGCAGCCCGCGCGCCGCCGCCAGCACCGCGAACTCCTGCGCGAGCGGATCGAGCACGGTCGAAAGCGCGAACGGACGCGGATCGGCGACCAGACCGCCGGCCTCCAGCCTGGAGATATCCAGCAGCCCGGACAGCAGGTCGTCGGTGGAGTCCAGCGCACCACGGATCTGGCGCAGGAAGCTGTCGAGGAACTCCGATTCGATGTGCTGCGACATTGCGTCGGTCAGCAGCTGAGCAGCGTGCAGTGGCTGGATCAGGTCGTGACCGACCGCGGTCAGGAAGCGGGTTTTCGCAACGTTCGCGCGCTCGGCGGCGTGCACCGCGTGCTCCAGCCGTGCGGTACGGTCCTGCACGCGGCGCTCCAGGGTTTCATTGCTGCGCTTGAGCGCTTCCTCGGCGCGGCGGAACGCAGTGACGTCGGTGAAGGTGGCCACGTAGCCACCGCCCGGCATTGGGTTGCCACGGATCTCGACGATGGTGTCGTCAGGAAAAATCCGCTCGGACAGGTGTGGTGTGCCACGCCGCATGTGTGCAACGCGACGCAGCAAGGCCTTGTCGCGGGAGTCACCGGGGCCGTCGCCGATCTTCAGTTCGGCCAGTGCCCACGCCGTCAGGTTGACCACCGGCTGCCCGACCTGCAGCAGCTCGGGCGGGAACTTGAACAATGCCGCGTACTGACTGTTCCACGCCACCAGCTGCAGGTGTGCGTCGACCACGCTGATGCCCTGGCTCATGTTCTCCAGCGCCGCCTCCAGCAGGCGCTGGTTGAAGCGCAGCACCTGGGTGGCCTCGCCGACCGCGCGGGTCACTGCATCCAGTGGCGCAGTGCCGCCATCGCGAGCGGCCTCCACCAGCAAGCGTGCCATGCCCGCACCGACCACGGCGGTCAGCTCGCGTTCGACCGCAGTGACCCGGTCGTCATCCAGCATCTGTCCGGCGGGCCCCTCCATCAGCTGGCGCGCACGCTCCTGGCCGAGGAAGCGTCCGGCGGTCCTGCGCAACGAAGCTGCAGCCACCGCGTCGCGCCGCCGGGGCTGCGATGGGCGCACCGCCCGCGATACCAGGACAACCGCCAACAGGTTGATTGCCAGGCTTGCGCCCATGCTGAGGGCGATGTGCCCCGGCTGCACGCGCAGCGAAACGACGGCCAGCCAGTGCAGTTCATCGGCGCCCGCGGCCGGGGGCGTGGAAGGGACCACCATCGGCAGCAGTACCAGCCACAGCCAGGCCAGCGACCCCAGTACGATGCCGACGATGATGGCCGGGGAGGGCGTGCGCGGGCGATACACCGCAAGCAGCACCGCCGGTGCCAGCTGCGAGAGGGCAGTGAAGGACATCAGTCCAAAATCGCTGAGTGCCTCGGTGTCACTCATCGCCCGGCTGTACAGCCACGCCATCAGGAACACGGCGAGGATGCCGGCACGGCGGAACGCCAGCACGCGTGGACGCAGGTCGGCTGCCGCGGCACCGCCGGCAATGCCGTCCAGCAACCGTGAGCCGAAGCCATGGTTGCCGAGCATGATCGACAGGGTCAGCCCGGACAGGATCATCATGCCGGTGGCCGCGCTCAGGCTGCCCAGATAGGCCAGCAGCGCCAGCAGGTGGTGGCCACCGGCCTGCGGCAGCGCCAGCACGTACAGGTCGGGCGCCACCGATGCGGGCAGCTGCGCGGCACCAGCCAGCGCCATCGGCACCGACGGCAACCCGATCAGCAGCAGGTAGACCGGGAACATCCAGCGTGCCGTCCTCAGGTCCGAGGTCTGGCGCAGCTCGACCACACCGACATGGAACTGGTGCGGCAGGGTAAACGCGGAGATCGCGCCCAGCGCGACCATGGTGAGATAGTCCGGCACGATGGCCGGTGGCGGCAGCTGCGCCATCTTGTCCAGCAGCGGTGTGCCGGCCTTGTGCACGGACAGCGCCGCATACAGGCCAATGGCCAGCAGTGCGACCAGTTTCAACACCGACTCCAGGCCCAGCGCGACCACGATGCCGCGGTTGGGCTCGGTGGCCGAGGCCTTGCGGGCGCCGAACAGCAGCGTGAACGCGGCCATCGTCAACGCGAACCAGAACGACATGTCCAGCTGCGCGGCAGCAGGCGCGAAACGATCGCCCAGCAGGGCGCCCAGGCCCTGGCTGACAGCCTTCAGCTGCAGGGCGATGTAGGGAATGATGCCGAACAGCGCCACGAGGGTGATGGTGAAGCCGAGGCCCTGGTCCGCGCGCAGTCGTGCGACGACCAGATCGGCGATGGTGGCACTGTTGTGCTGCTTGGCCAGCCGCCCCAGGCGGAGCAGGAACGGCAGGCCGAAGGCAAAGATCAACGCCATGCCGGCCAGGGTGGGTGGAATCGGGAAACCCCATTGCAGACCTTGCGACGCCGCGCCGTAGTAGGTCCACGCGGTGCAGTGCACGGCCAGCGACAGCGCATAGATGAGCGGCCACACGTTCGAAAGCCGGTGCCCCCTGCGCTCGCCCCACAGCGCCACGCCAAACAGCAGTGCGGTCCATGCAATGCAGGCGAAGAGGACGGTGGAGGGCGTCAACATCGCTCCAGTGTAGGGAGAGAACCGGGCAGGGTGGTGCTAGCGGGCGACCACGATCAGTGACAGCTGCTCAGCGACCAGTGCCAGCTCGCCATCGGCAACCCGCTCGACGGTTTTGCGCTGGGTCAGCAGCCATTGGCCCGGCTGGCGCGCGTCCAGCGACACCAGCTGCGAGCGTACCCGCACCTCGGACCCACTCGGCACCGGCGCCAGGAAGCGGACTTTGTTCAAGCCGTAGTTGAGCACATGGGCGATGCCGGGGAAGCCAGCAAGCGCGGCCACATCGTCCTGCACGGTGAGCGAGAGCAGCAGGAAACCGTGCGCGATGGTCTGCCCGCCCGGCAGCTGCACCTGCGCGCGGCCGGGATCGACGTGGATCCAGTTGTGGTCGCCGGTGGCGTCGGCAAAGGCATCGATGCGCGCCTGGTCCACGTAGGTCACGCCACTCAGCCGCTCGCTGGCCGCCCACTGCTGCAACGCCTGCAGGGCGGGAGGCAGGTTGCTGTCCGCACTCACGCCACACGCTCCAGCAAGGTAAGGATCGCGTCACGTGCCTCGGGCTCGGACAGCATCGGAGCGTGCCCCACATCCGGCACCTCCACCAGGCGGGCACTTTCCGAAGTGGCCGCCATCTGCCGGGCAACGTCGGCCGGCAGGATATCGGACAACGCACCGCGCACCACCAGCACCGGCACCCGCGCGGTCAGCCCGCGTACCGCACGCCACAGCACCGGACGCAACAGCCACAGCAGCCACGGGCGCGTGGTTCGGATCACCGCCGGGTCGTAATCCAGCTCCAACAGTCCATCGCTGCGCGGGCGGAAGGTGCGCACGGCCATCGCCCGCCAGTCATCGGTGCCGAAACGCGGGAACGCGGCCTTGCCGATCGACGCCACATAGGCGGTGGCCTGCTCCAGATCCATCGGCGGCACCGGCTTGCCGGCGTACTTGCCGATCCGTGCCAGTGCCTCGCGTGGCACCCTGGGGCCAGCATCGTTGAGCACTGCCCCAGCAATCCGCTCAGGTGCGCGGGAGGCGAGGGTAATGGTCACCAGCACGCCCAGCGAGGTGCCGACGAACACGGCCTTGTCGATGTTCTGCGAACGCAGCAGTGCGACCATGTCGTCCGCATAGGTGCGCGGGTTGTAGCTGGACGGGTCATGTGCGCGCTCCGAACCGGCGCGACCGCGCAGATCGACCGCGATCACGCGCCAGCCCTCGGCGGTGAGTGTCTCGGCCAGTGCATCGAAATCGGCACCATTGCGGGTCAGGCCGGGAATGCAGACCACGGTGCCGCGGGGCACCTGCCCGACGTCCGCTGCATGGTCACGCGCGTGCAGGCGCAGGCCATCGTCACTGTTCCAGTACAGATCTACGTAAGACTGCATCATGCAGGGGTTTCCTGGAAATCGAATCGGATGCGCTAGAAATCGTAACGGACGCTGAGGCTATATTGGCGCGGCGGGCCATAGAAGCCAATCAGCGTGCCGACTGCGGGAATGTTGTAGCCGGTGGTGCGGTATTCCTTGTCAGTCAGGTTGGTGCCCTGCAGCGAGAAGGTCCACGCATCATCCAGGCGCCAGATGACGCCGGCATTGACCAGGCCGTAGCCATCCTGCTTGATCACCGGGCTCAGGTCGGTGGTCGGCCACACCTCGCTCTGGTAGCTGTAGCTCACCCGTGCCGACAGATTGCTGCCATTGGCCAGCTCGGTGCGGTACTCCACGTTGAATGCACCCGAGAATTCCGGCGCATTGGTGAATTTCATCTGCTTGGCCACATTGACGCCACGGTCCATGTACTCGTCGTACTTGGTGTCCAGCCAGGCCAGGTTGCCGGAGATCAGCCAGTGCTGGCTGGGCAGATACTGGTATTCGACTTCCAGGCCCTTGACCGTGCCCGCGCCGGCATTGGTGAAGTCGCCGAAGAACGAATCGTCGATGCCATCGCCATTGGTATCCAGGCCGGTGAACACCGACAGCTGGATGTCCTTGTACTTGTTGTAGAAGGCCGACAGATTGAGGAACAGGCGCTGGTCGAGGAAGGCCATCTTGCTGCCGACTTCGTAACTGTCCACGGTCTCGTCGTCGAACGGCTCGGCCGAGCGCGGCACCGCCACGGCGTTGGCGCGGATGTTGTAACCGCCTGACTTGAAGCCACGCGTGGCCAGACCGTAGACCATGATGTCCGGGGTGATCTGGTAGTCCAGCGAGACCTTGGGCGAGACGTTCTTGAAGTTGGTCTTCTTGTCGAAGTCCGCGGTCACCGCCACCGGCCTGCTGAAGCCCGGGTCGGCGTACAGGCGGTTGAGCACGATCGCGCGCTTGTCCTCGTCGGTGTAGCGGGCACCGACATCGAGCTTCAGCTTGCTGGTCAGGTCGAAGGTCCAGTCCGCATACAGCGCGATGCTGTCGGTCAGCACCTTGCCCTGGTTGTCGGCGAACTGGGCGCTGAAGTAGTTGTTCTGGATCTGACCACCGGCCTCGCCACTGAACTGGTACAGGCCGACCACGCCGCGCACGCGGCCGCCGGCGTCGTAGTTCAACTGCACTTCGTTGCTGACCTGGTCGTCGTGATAGGTGCCACCCACGTCGGCCAGCTTGACCGGCGTGGTATCGAAGTCGATGTTGGCTTCGCTGTCCGACTCACGCTTGGCCACCACGTACTTCACCGCGATATCCTCGTTCGGCCGCCAGTTCACCGTGGCCGAAGCGCCCTTGGTTTCCACGTTGTTGAGGTTGCGCATGCCCGAGCGGATGTCGTAGCGGCTGTCCATCGGAGGGTAGGCGCGCAGGAACGGATTGGGCGCCAGCATCTTCGAGCCGCGCATGCCGGACTGGTCGTCGATCCAGTCCAGCGCGAACTGCACGTCGAAGTCGTCGCCCGCATACGCGCCGACGTTCAGTCGTGCGGCATTGATCTGCTTGTCGCTGACCGGTTGGCCGTTGAAGGTGTTCTCGCCAAACCCGTCGTGGTTCATGCTGGCCACCGCCACGCGGGCGCGCAGGCCACTGTCGGCACCACCAATCGGGCCGCCGATGGCCGCTTTTGCATCCAGCTGGCTGTAGTTGCCCACGGTGATCTGGGCGAAGCCCTCGGTCTGGGTCGGCAGGCCGCGCGAGATGTACTTGATCGCGCCGCCGATGGTGTTCTTGCCGTAGAGCGTGCCCTGCGGGCCGCGCAGCACTTCGATGCGTGAGACATCGAACACGTCCAGCAGGGCGCCCTGCGGGCGCGCGATGTAGACGTCATCCAGATAGATGCCCACGCCCGGGTCCGCGCCCCAGGTGGGGTCGGACTGGCCGATGCCGCGGATGTAGGCGGTGACCGTGCTGCTGGCGCCGCGCGCCGCGTAGATGGTCAGGTTCGGCACCTGCGCGTCCAGGTCGCTGATGTCCTGGACATTCATCCTGTCCAGCGCCTCCGAGGTAAAGGCGGTGACTGCCACCGGCACTTCCTGCAGGGTCTCCTCGCGCTTGCGCGCGGTGACCTTGATGCTGTCCAGGTTGGTCGGCGAAGCGGATCTGCCTGCTGTAGGCGCGTCCTGTGCCAGTACCGGCCCCGTGGCCAGCAGCGCGCCGATCATGAGACTCAAACAATTCCGTTTCATTCGGTCCTCCCCCAGGCATGAGCGTGCGGATGGCCCATTGCCACCCCTGGAGTCAAGGCTAGCGGTGTCATCGGCCAGCAGCGAGTGGACCTAGGTCCAGTCGGCAGCGGCCCGTGGATGCGGATACTGGGCGCGCCCCCAGCCGGAAGCGGTCCCCGGTACTACTTCATCCACGACTCACGCACGAGGATCTGGCCATGAAATCCGGAATCGATTCGATCAAGGTGGTACTGCTGGTGTTGTGCAGTTGGCTGGCGATGGCGGGCAGCGCTGTTGCCGCTGGCCCGGCCGGGCATTGGGATATCGGCCTGTACGGCAATCTGTTCGGCGCCCGCGAGTACCAGGTGTGGGTGCCGGCCGGCTACGACGACAGCCAGCCGCTGCCGCTGCTGCTGGTGCTGCATGGCTGCGTGACCGGGCCGAACCTGATGGGCGAGGCGTCGGGTTTCAATGATGTGGCCGACACAGAAGGGTTCATCGTGGTCTACCCCCGGCAGAACGTCACCTCCAATCCGGCACGCTGCTGGAACTGGCAGTTGCCGATCAACCAGGCGCGCGACAGCGGCGAGGCTTCGATCCTGGCCGGCATCGTGGACAGGGTGAAGGCGGACTACAGCGT
Source organism: Stenotrophomonas maltophilia (assembly GCF_002138415.1). Taxonomy (NCBI): domain Bacteria; kingdom Pseudomonadati; phylum Pseudomonadota; class Gammaproteobacteria; order Lysobacterales; family Lysobacteraceae; genus Stenotrophomonas; species Stenotrophomonas maltophilia. The sequence continues at coordinate 2,331,868 of NZ_CP015612.1, read as the reverse complement.
GGATCCGCACCGGGTCTATGTCACCGGCATTTCCGCGGGCGGCGCGATGACCTCGATCATGCTGGCCTGCTATTCGGATGTGTTCGCTGCCGGCGCCATCCACTCCGGCGGCATGTTCAAGGGTGCGACCACGATTTCCGGTAGCGCCTATGCGTTGCTGGCCGGCAGCATCTATTCGCCGGACAGCAATGGCCGTCTTGCCTGGCAGTGCTCGGGATCGCCGTCGCCGCGACCGCTGCCGGTGCTAGTGTTCCACGGCAGCGCCGACCTCACCGTCAATCCGGTGAACGGCCAGCAGGCCGTGCGCCAGTTCCTGCAGACCAATGATCTGGCCGACGACGCCCTGGACAACGACTCGGTGAAGTACGTGCCGACCAGCACCTATCACGGCCAGGTGCCGGGTGGGCGTGCGTATACAGTGGATACCTACGCCTACGGTGGCAGGACGCTGGTGCAGCACTATGTGGTGCAGGGCATGGGCCATGCGTGGAGCGGCAGCCAGTCCGGCCTGCCGTTCACCGATCCAAAGGGGCCGGATGCCACGCTGATCACCTGGTTGTTCCTGAAGGACTACCAGCGCTGAACGGAAGGGCAGTCCTTGCCGGTGCGGGAGACACGCGCTCCCGCATCCGTCAACGTGGCTCCTGCGGCCGCTGATCGTCGGCGTCCGATGCCTGCTGCCGAGTGCCTCGTTCCGCCAGGAAGCGCTTGGGGGGCGCGCCCACGGTTTTGCGGAACATGGTCACGAACGCCCCGGCACTGTCGTAGCGCAGGTCATCGGCGATGGCCTGCACCGTCCGGCCCTTGGCCAGCAGCGGCAGTGCCACCACCACATGCAGCTGCCGGCGCCAGCGTCTCACGCGCAAGCCGGTTTCGCCGGAGAACAGGCGCGACATGTTGCGCTCGCTCATGCCGATCCGGCTCGCCCAGACCTCAAGCGTTGCTCGTTCGGCTGGCGTGTCCAGCATCGCATTGGCCAGCCGGCGCAACCTTGCATCGGATGGCATGGGTAGATGGAGCCACTCCGGTGGCGCAGCAATCAGCTCATCCAGGAACACGCCCATCAGGCGGTCCTGTGCGCTGCCGGACGCATACTGCTGGGGAAGGTTGGACGCGCGCTCCAGCAGGGCCTGCATGAATGGAGTGATCGCCATCGCAGCGCACTGCGTTGGCAGTTCCGGAGCCGCTCCGGGTTCCACGAACACCACGAAGCCGTGCGGCCGTCCACTGCTGCTGGCGCGATGGGACAACCCACCGGGGATCCAGATCGCGCCCTGTGGCGGAACCACCCACAGGCCAGCCGCGGTCTCCAGCATGATCAAGCCACGCGTGGCGACCAGCAGCTGCGCCTTCCGATGCGCATGGAAGGGCATCTGCCAGGCATCTGGAATAGGGTCCAGCCCAAGCACCATCACCGGAAGATCGACACGGTCCGGATAGTCGGGCCCAACCTCGCTCAGCCCCGCAATCGAAATCTCCACGCTGGTACCTACGCCCCAAAGCCACGCCGGGCAGCACGGTGGCGCTTACTCGTCATCGTGTGCCGATCCCGGTTCGCGCCTGTGCCAGACACAGATCAGCCCCATCAGGACATGGACGATCGGAGCGTCCTTTCGTGCGGGTTCGGCAGCCCGTGGCTGTTCAATCACGCTGGCATCCCCTCTGGTTGAGGATGAGAAGCGTATGGGTCAACCCGACAGGGGTCATTCGACAGTTCCGCCAGGTGATTCACCAATCCGGCCATCTCTGTCGACGTGGCCCCAGGGAAGGGAGGGTTCGGCCCAGGATTACAGCGCCGGAACCGTGATCCTCTGCAGGTCGAGCTTGGCCCTCAAAGCGTAGTGCTTGCGGGTGACCGGCACGACGCAGGTCAGGCGGGGATCGACATAGTCCCTGAACAGCGGCGGCCGCGGGGAAGACAGGTAGAATCCACGATCCTGCTTGACCGCTGCCGGCAGCAGAACCTCGCTGAGGTCGCTGTCGGAGGCATCGGTGACGAGGCAGGGCGCATGGCGGAACCCGAGCCGGCGCAGCAGGTACAGGCGATGGGAGCCATTGGTCAGCACCAGGCGCTTGCCAAACCGGGTGGCGCTGATCAGGTTGTCACTGAAACCAAGATAGATGACGACGGCGTGGCTGGCCGCGCCGAACGGTTCGTAGTCGGTGATGGCAGCCGGATCGAGGGTCGCCACGTCGAGGAAACGCAGGTCGTTCGAGGTGGACGCGAAGGTGTAGCTGCCATCGGACTGGGTGAAGCGCACTTCAGGATGTGCATGGCTGCCGCTGCGGGCGACAAGCTGCATGACCTCCTGCGCGGTGGGCGAGGCGGTCAGGGATGCCGCCAACTGGTCGATGTGACGCAGGTTGATGCACTCCTGGAAGATCACCAGTCGATCGATATCGACCATCTGCCAACTGCGCGGCAGAACACTCGTCATGCGGTGCATCGAAGGTTGCCGCAGCGCCTGCTCAGCCAGCGGCAGCATCTCATCCGGCAACGCATGGACATTGATGGCATCTGCCTCACCGGCGTCTTCCTGCTGCAGCCTCAGCACCTCGGCACGAGCCGTCCGCCAGTCCTCCACCAGCGCAGCCTCGTCGAAGCGTCCCGGTGGACAGCGCTCCCGTACGAAGCGGATGAACTTCGGCAGGGGAAACATCCCCTTCAGCAGAAGTGTGGGATCCAGCCCGTCATCACTGATCTCGGTGTTCATCCCTCTTGCCTCTCATGGGCCCGCATCGACAGCGGGCGGGCGGCGTCATTCGTCACGCCAAAATAATATGTTATATCGTAACATTTCAGTGCCTTGGCGGCAATCGCCCTGCAATGTAGTGGCGATGGTGGCTTGGCTGCTCCGTATCCGATGCAGCGCGGTTCAAAGCAATGCGTGGGTACATCCACTGACGATAGGAGATGTTCATGAACGAGCTGATTGAGCTGGGTGTAGTGGCAGGACAGCAGAACCCTGAGGATCAGGGTGTGGGTGGCGAACTGATCGAGCTGGGCTCGGTCGTTTCGGAAACGAAGGCGCACAACCACGGCACGTTGTGGGATGGCGTGTTCCCGACCACGTCGCCCTGATCCACTGCGCAATGTCGCATCTGCGGTGCATGCCCTGCATGCACCGCTTCTCCGGTTCCGGCGCAGGAGCACATGATGGAGCAGGCTGTTGCCCCGTACTTCCTCTCAAAGCACGCGCACGCCTGTGTCACCGGCGATGCCATGGTGATACTGGACCAGGCCACGGGAAAGTATCTTTCCCTTGAAAAACGCGGCGCCGCAGGCCTTGGCAATCTCGTTCTCGATTGGCCCCTGCGGTCCGAAGATGCAAGCGCCCCCAGGCTTCTGCAGGCCCTGATCGACCGCCGCCTGATCACTGCGGATCCGCGGCAGGGGAAATCCGCCGCCAGCCCCGCCATTGCGCTGCCACGGCACTGGGTGCGCGAGGGCGAGCCGCGGGGCCGTCCTCCGATCAATGCGGGCGACCTCCGCCGATTCATTGCCTCGTGCGCCTATGCCGCCTGCAGCAGAACATTCCTTCCTTTCAGTACCACGGTGTCGGCCGTGCGCCGTCGGGCGGATCGCGGCCACAGCAGGCCGGTGAGCGCTGAAGAACTGGCCTTGCGCGTGCGGGTGTTCGACTGGCTTCGACCCCTGGCATTCCGGAAGACCGATGAATGCTTTCTCTACTGCCTGGCGATGCGCGGGTTCCTGTCGAAGTACGGCATCGTTCCTGCCTGGGTGTTCGCGGTCAGAACCCAGCCGTTCGCCGCGCACTGCTGGCTGCAGCACGGCGATCACGTGCTGACCGACATTCCCTTCAACCTGCGCCGGATGGTTCCCATCCTGGTGCTGTAACGAAACCTGCCATGTACCGATACATCGCCGTGTTCTGGAACACCCACTCGGAATCCGCGACGGCACAGGCGGAACGGATCGTGGGAAGGATCGGCACCCGGCTGCCCGGCATCGCCTGCGTGCTGAACGACAACGGCGCGGCGATCCACGTGCAGAGCGACAACCACGGCTATTTCGAATGCGATCGCTCGAATGCGCTGGTGGTACTGGGCAAGCTGTTTCACAAGACGTTCGGCGAAGGCGCCGTGCCTTGCCGCGTGAGCCTGGATGCCGCATCAGCACACGCCGCCTGCAGCAGCCAGGGCCGCAGCATCATCGAACAGTACTGGGGTCGCTACGTGGCGTTCGGCTTCCAGCAGGAAACAAAGAGCTGGTTCGTCCTGCGCGATCCCACTGCGGAGATCCCGTGCTACCTGACCACGGTGGGCCAGCTGACGCTGGTCTTCTCCAACATGGAAGACTGCCTGATGCTGGGCCTGCGCGATTTCAGCGTCGACTGGTCCTTCCTTTCGTACTCGCTGCTGTACCCGTTTCGTGATGGACTGCAGACCGGCTTCAAGGAGGTCACGGCGATAGAAGCGGGCGAAGCGGTTTCAATCCGCGATGGTGAGCCGGTGGGCCGGCACTGCCAGTGGGACGTGGTGCGGCTGGCCCGCGACGCGCCGATCGAGGATCTTGAAGAAGCCGTGTCGCTGGCGCGTTCCACGCTGCTGGGCTGCATCGGTGCACTGGCCAGCCAGCACCGGCGCATCCAGCTGCAGCTGTCGGGCGGGCTGGACTCCTCGATCATCCTGGCCGGCCTGCTGCACGCGCCCTCGGCACCCGAGGTGACCTGCATCCATCATTACGATGACGGCATCGGTGCCGATGAACGGCTGTTCGCACGCATGGCCGTGGCAGGGGTCCGTGAATCGTCGGGCAGGAACTGCGAGTTCATCGAGTACCGGCGGCAGCCACACTGCGCGCTGGAAGAGATCATGGCCTTCCCGCGCACGGCCCGGCCGGCGCATTGCTCCGGCTATCTGCTCCATCGCCATGACGTGGACTTCGACGGCAACACCGTGCAGTTCACCGGCGTCGGCGGCGACGCGGTGTTCCTGCGCTTCAAGGGCAACGCCGCTGCGATCGACTACGCCTGGCGGCGCGGCATCGACCGGACGTTCTTTCGCGTGGCGTTCGAAACCGCGCAGTCTGGCGACTCGCTGTACGGTGTACTGAAGGACGCGGCCGTGCATGGCCTGCTGAAGCGACCGGGCAGCATCAATGGTCGCTGGGGCAAGCCCTGCCCGTGGGTGCGGGTGGACCTGTCCGAACAGGACGGTCTGCAGCCAGCCTGGTTGCGGCATGCGCAGGCGCAGGGCCATCGCGTATCACCCTACAAGCTGGCCCATATCGGCCGGATGGTATTCCCGACCAGCGTCCTTGATCCGTTCGAAGGCGCCGGCCACTGGCATGGCGTATCGCCGATCAGTGCGCAGCCACTTGTCGAACTGTTCGCGCGCATTCCGCTGCACCTGCTCATTGCAGACGCAGAAGACCGCACCATCGCGCGGCGTGCAATGAAGGGACTGTTACCGGATGCGCTGCTGTCGCGGAAGGTGAAATCCTATCTGGATGATCACTCCGTGGCGGTCACCCAGGGGCACCAGCAGTTCATAAGGAATCTGCTGGTTGACGGCATGCTGGCCAAGCGCGGCTATCTCGACAGCGCGCTGGCCGATGCGGGCATCCAGCAGGTCAGCCCGGACCACTCGTCGCAGGTGCTCGGCATCTTCGGCCCGCAGATCAACATCGAAGCGTGGCTGCGGCGGTGGTCAGGCGGGCATGGCCCGCAGGCGGCCGCCGTGGCCTAGGCGCTGCGACTCATCTCTTCCAGATACAGGCTCTCAAGATCGTTCGCGGTGATCGTGCTGGCCGCCAGCGTCCTGCGCAGGCGGCCTTCCCGCATCAGGCCGATCGTGGTCGCCACTTCACGGGCGCGGAACAGATCGTGAGTGGCCATCAGGATCGCTGTGCCGCGATCGCGCTGCCGCACGATCAGCTCGTGGAACTCGGCTGACGCCGTAGGGTCCAGGCCCGAGGTGGGTTCATCCAGCAACAGGGCACTGGCGTCCTTGACGATGGCCAGTGCGATGCCGACCTTCTGCCGCATGCCCTTGGAATAAAGGCCCACGCGTCGCCCGAATGCGTCGGTCGCCAGCCCGGCCGATCTGAGCGCGTCCTTCAGCCGCGCCGGCGAGCGCTCCTCGACACCGGCCAGGCGGGCGAAGTAGTCAAGGTTCTCGTAGCCGGTCAACTCGTCGTACAGCGCCACGGTCTCGGGGATGTACAGCAGCCGCCGGCGCACCTCCTGTGGCTGCCGGTGCGCACTGAGTCCGTCCACTTCGGCTGCACCGGAGGTGGGTTTCAGAAAGCCAAGGAACAGCTTGATGGTCGTCGACTTCCCGGCGCCGTTCGCGCCCAGCAGGCAGAAGATCTCGCCGGGCTTCACCTCGAAACTGACGTCATCCAGCGCCCGATGTGCACTGTGTTCCATGACCAGGCTTTTTGCAGACAGCATGTGGACGTCTCCTCAGGGCATTTCCAGTCGACTGCGCAGCGCTCCGGCCGCAAGCAGGACAAGCAGGGTGGCGATGATCAGGGCAGCAAGATCGGCCAGGACACCGGACCGGGCGACGCCCGCGGGCTCGCGGTACTGGAAGCGGGGCAGTGCGTCGTACTCTTCAAGGGTCTGCGGCGCGTCACGGTCCAGATAGCTCTTGTGCAACAGCCGTCGTGCCTGCCAGAAGTCGTGGACCTGGTGCTGAAAGTCGAGCGCGCGCTCGGCATCCGAGCCCGCGATACGGTCGAGCGCGTCCTGCGTCGCCACGGCCGGCAGCAGCAGTCGCACCCGGCCCAGAACCTGGCGGTGTGCGGCCTCGGCCTGCGCATGCGAGGCGATCAATTGGGTCAGTTCCCGGTCAGCCGCAACCCGATCGACGTAGGCCTGGCGCAGGGTGTCGGGGATGACGGGTGACGGCGAGTCCACTGGCGCCGACGTCGCATGCTCACGCTGCTGGCGCTTGGCGATATCGGACTGCATCGCCTTCACTTCGGTGGCGAACTGCATCTGTGACGGCGGCGGCGCGATCAGGTTCACCGCGGCCAGGGTCAGTGACGGGGCCATGACCACGATCAGCAGCCACAATGCACCGCCGGCGATGGCCGCCTCGGTGGTGCGCCGCGCAATGCAGCCGATCAGCAGTGCCAGGGCCAGCCAGAAGGCGCCATAGAGGAGGACGGTCAGTGCCAGCATGGCCAGGCCTGCAGGACTGCGCGCGCCGGCCCCGATCGCCACCGCCACGATGATGACCAGTGCGGGCAGCAGCACCACCAGCCCACGCGCCAAGGTCTTGACCACCAGCAGCCGTGTTGCCGACACCGGCTGTGACAGCACCAGCGCTGTGATACCGCGCTCGCGCTCACGTGACCACAGATCATGGGTGGCCACGAGAATGACCAGTGGCAGCAGGAAGACGATCACGAACGCCAGATCGAACCGTCCCGCAGCCCGTGCCGCCGGATTGCCGATGTCGGCCCAGACGTGCTTGAGCAGCTGGGCTGGGTCACCCAGCGCAACCACATCGGCGGTGTAGGGATAGGCATCTGCCTGGCCGATCGACAACGGTGCCATGGTGCTGGGCGCAAGCACCGGTTGCGCGCGGGGCAGCACCGAGGGCGCCTTGCCGACGAATGCCCGGCTGCGTTCCTTCGTCTGCTGTTCTTCCTGCTTGATCAGGGCAATGGCCGCCTCGCGCTGGTCCACCCATGCGCGACCGTTCCACGCGGCGTAGGCGCCCAACGCGAGCAGCAGGACAAGCAGCACCGGCAGCGCTCGATCACGCAGCAGTCGGCGGATCTCATAGCGGGCAATCGACACACCGCTCATGGCGATCTCCCCAGCTTCCGCACAGAGATGAGTACCACCACGCTGCCCAGCATCAGCCAGGCCAGCAGAATGACGAAATTCCCGCGCTGCGCGAGAGCAGTGTCGGCCAGGGTCTGTTGCGGCGCCCGGTACTGCACTGAACGGGTGATGCCGGCGATGTCGGCGACATGCTTTCCGCCCTGCGGTGCCTTGTGCAGCTTCACTTCCTGGTTGAGTGCCTGGATCAACCGATAGCGGTAGTCCTCCACGCCACGCAGGAACGCCAGATGCGCCGGGAAATCCGTGCCGGCGAAGGCGCGCGACCAGGACTGCAGCGCCAGTGTCGGCGAGACAAGGCCGAACAGGCGCTGGGTGGCGTCCTGCTGCTGGTAGGTGGCATGCAGGCGATCGAAGTGACGGTTGTAGACGCGCGTCGAGTTGGCCTCGGCAAACTCCAGTGCCACGCCGCGGAAGTTCAGCGGCAGGTCGTCCACGTTGTCGACCCGGTAGCGCGCCATCAACGTGGCGCGCAGGGCATCGAGGCGCTTGTCGGCCGGATCGTGGCCATCCACGCCGTTCTCCGCTTCCTCGGTCACGCCGGCCCTGAACGACGGTGCCGAGGGCGTCGGGTACAGCGACTCGGCGATGGCAGGCGCCACTCTCGGCACCAGCAGCGTGGACACCACCCAGAAGCCGAGCAGCACGACCAGTGACGTCCGAGCGGAGCCTGCAAGCGCCGAGACCCCCACGGTCAGTGCGCAGAACACCAGCAGATAGAGCACGTAGGCGGCAGCCAGTGCGAGCAGGGCAGCGAGATCCGCGGTGCCGCCGTACTGGACGGACAGGCCCGGAAGACTGATCAGCAGCATGGTCAGCACCAGCAGCAGTGAGGCGGTCGCCAGGGCAATCAAGCGCCCGCTGATCAGCACGCCGGCCGAGGCGCCGGTGCCGAGCTCCTGGCGCAGCGTCTCGCGGGCGGTATCGCCAGACAGTGTGGCGAACCCTGCAAGGATGATCAGCAGCGGCGCCACGACCTGCAGCGCCCACGCCGCAGAGAAACCCTGGAAGCGGCTTAGCGCTGTACCGGCATCCACGGCGCGGTGCCGTGCCGGATTCTGTGCGTGGCCCTCGATGAACACCGAGGTTCCCAGGAAATCCGTCAGACCCGGGTCCAGTGCGGCCAGTGGCCTCACTGGGGCAGGAATGGCGCGCCCAACATGCGCGGCGCTGTGCGGGTCGATCGTACCCTGGCTGTCCCACAACCGCGCCTCTTCCGCGCTCACCGCCTGGCGCTCCTGCGCCTGCAGGGTCAGGCGTGCGGCACCACTGAGTACAGACGCCCCTGCAGTCAGCAACAGGGCCAGGGCGAGCCACAGCACGCGCCGCTCGCGCCACATCAGCGTGAGCTGGGTTGCCGCGACAGCGAGCGCCTGCTGGATGGCCATGACGGACCGCGACAGGGCAGGGGTGTCGGCACGCATGCGCAGGCCTACCAGCGGTGCGTCAGCGTCATGGACAGGAAACGACCCAGCGCTGTTGCATTGGTGGGGTCATAGCCGGTGTTGATGCCGTTGACGATGAACGGCGGATCCCGGTCGAACAGGTTCTGCACGTTGAACGCAAGCGATGTGCCACGCTGCGGATCTGCCGATGGGCCGAAGTGATAGGCGAGATTCAGATCGACAGTCGTCCAGGAGCTGACGTGCGGCCGGGCGACATTGGCAGGGTCGCGATAACTGTCCACGTAGTTCACGAAGAGCCCGCCCGCTGCCTGCTGCCTGCTGAGTGTGATGCCGCCGCGCATCTTGAGATCCACGGGGTAGTACACCGCGTTCACCGCATCCACCTCGGGCGAGGTACTGGTCACGCGCCGCTTCGATTCGATGATGTACTGCCCGGCCAGGTTCATCGCGATGTGGGTCTGGCCGGCGTCGAAGCCATAGGATCCACTGAAATCGACACCACGCTGCCGGGTAAAGGCATTATTGCGGAAGCGGTTGTCCAGGATCACCTGGCTGCTGGTTTCATCCATTCCAGCCGGCAGCGCGTACGGCCCCACGCGCGAGACAAACAGGCCCAGGCCCGAGATGCCCAGCTGGCGCGCCTGCTGGATCTGCTGTTGCGTGGGATTGGTGGTCAGGATGTCTGCGTAAGGTGCGGTGGACTGCTGGAACAGCGACGGGAAGCTGCCGCCGAAACCACTGCCGATGCGGTCGGCGTATTCGATGTGGTAGTAGTTCGCGTCGATCTTGAGGCCGGGCACCGACGGTGGCGCGAACGAGAAACCACCGGTCCAGGTCTTGGCACGCTCAGGGCCCAGATCCGGGTTGCCGTTGGACAGCATCATCAGGATGGTGTTGCCACCAGGGGCGCCCGGATTGGGAACGTTCGCCACCACCACGGTGTTGTTCAACTGCATGTCCTGGTACACCGGCGCCCGGTAGGAACGGCCATAGCTGGTGCGGAACGAAAGCCCCTGGGTCGCCTCCCACAGCAGGCCGAACTTGGGATTCAGCGTGGAACCGAAATCGCTGTAGTCGTCGTAGCGCGCTGCCGCCGTCAGTGACAGGCTGCGCACGCCCGGCAGGTCCTTCAGCAACGGAACGTTGAGCTCGGCAAAGGCGGACCTGACGGTGCGCTGCAGGTCGAGGGGCTTTTCCAGGCCGCGGTGATCGATCAGTTCGTAGCCGTCGCGGCGGTAGCCCGCGCCGAATGCCGCGCGGACCCCACCGGCGGGCAGGCTGAACAGCTCGCCATCGGCGACCAGGTCCAGGTAGCGGGATTCGGAGTTCGTATCAGTCGGTGGTGCCGTACTGGCCGAACTGCCTGTGATGGTGGTGCGCTGGTAGGACACATCGCTCCTGCCGAACCCCGAATCCAGGCGCGCCTGCCACCCGCGCGGAAGATCCAGGGTGAGTCCGGCGAACAGGTCGAACTGGCGCGTGTGCGGGAACAGCCGGGTTTCGTCGGCCGTGCCGGAAATGGTGGTGTCCATCTCGCGCTTGGCGAACGAGCCGGTCACGTTCAGGGTCAGCACATCGCTGAGCTGCTGCACGCCGTCCACATACAGGCTGTGGCGCTTGGATCCCGGGTAGAGGTCATACGGTTTGACCCGCACGTTCTTCGAAAAATCCTTGTCCACTGCCGGCAGGTTGCTCTGCTTGAGGAACTCGTAGCTGGCCAGCACGTGACCTCCATTCCATGACCAGCCTGCCGACTGCGATGCCTGGTACTCCTCCATGCTGCCGGCGGTGACGGCGCCGTAGCGCACAGCAGTCTCGTACCCGGTGAAGTCGCGGCGCAGGATGATGTTGACCACGCCGCCGACCGCATCGGTACCGTAGATGGCCGAGGCGCCATCGGTGAGGATCTCCACGCGTTCCACCGCGCTCAGCGGTATCAGCGAGACATCCACGTACTGGTAGCGGTTCGACGAGGTCACGCGGTGGCCGTTGATCAGGGTCAACGTGGTGCCGGTTCCCAGACCGCGCAGGTTGATGGCGGTGCCCTGGCCGAAGTTGTTGCCGGTATCGCGGTCGACACCAAGGTTGGCGACGTTGGCACCATTGGCGCCACCGCCGAAGTTCTGTGGCAGCTTTTCGAACAGCTGCTGCACGGTGGCCACGCCAGTACGGTCGATGGCCTCCTTGTCGATCACGATGACCGGCGATGCACCGCCGCCAACGGCATCGCGGATGTTGCTGCCGACCACCAGCACCTTGTCCAGGGTGGCGGTCCGCGCCTCGGGCGGTGTGCCTGGCGCTTGCGAGCCACGGTCATTGTCGTGGTTCTGGGCCGGTGCGGGCAGGCTGGCCAGCAAGGCTGCGGCGATGCTGATCGCCAGGCGCGCGCGCGCCATGGCAGTGGATGCGTTCGTCATTCCCCGGTCCATCGATCTCATTGGAGTGTGGCCTGCGGCAGGGTCACGCCGCCTCTGAATGGCGATGTTATATCATATCATTCAAGTGAGCGACGGAGAGGGGCCGAGCCCATGCTGGAACGAGGCCGATGATGAAGAACGCCGTTCCGCCCCCTGTGGCGGAAATCCTGGGCGCGTACTGGAAGACGGATCGTCGGCTGTTGCTGCTGATCGCCGGCAGTGTCGTGCTGTCCAGCCTGGCGAGTGTTGCGGCGCCCTATCTGTTCTCGCGCTTGATCGACCGCCTGCCCAGCGATGGGGTCGACGCTCTGGCAGGCGGCTTCCTCCTGTACGCCGTCATGCTCGGCGCAGGCAGCGTCCTGCAGAACACCGTGCAGTACCTGTCGTTCCTCAGCGGCGAGAACCTCGGCTTCATCACCAGCACCCGCTACTTCGCCCGCCTGCTGAAGAAGACCAACAGTTTCTTCCTGGATCACAATGCAGCCGAGCTGCAGGTGGCAGGGGAGAAAGGCCGTGGCGCGCTGAAGATCGTGGTGCAGCTGGGGCTGGTGGCCTTCATACCCAGCGCACTGCAGATTGTGCTGACCCTGGTCACGCTGGGCGCGCTGATCAACCTGCAGGTGGTGCTGATCGTGCTGGTCTACGGCACGGTGGCTGTCACCGTTTCCGCGATTGCCACCCGGCGTGCCCGGATCCATCGCGAAGCCGCGGTCGAGGCCGGGCAGCAGAACGCCCGCTTCGTTGGCAATGCCATGAACGCCATGGAGACGCTGCGGCAGTTCGGCGGCAGCACCTGGATGGTGCAGCGCTTCGAGCAGAAGGCCCAGAGCGTGCGCGACAGTTGGCGTGCCTATGTACTGCAGCGCATCGGTTTCATCGCGCTGCTGGGCATCGGCCTGGCGGTCGAGTTCGTTGTCACTTTCCACCTGTTGCTGCCGCGCTACCAGAGCGATGCGCTCAGCATCGGCGACATCGTGCTGTTCAATCTGCTGCTGCTGCAGCTCAACATGCCATTCGAGATGATCGCCCGTTCGATCGATGACGTCGCGCGCTCCTGGAGCATGCTGGGCCCGCTTGCAACCCTGTGGGCCGCGCCCGAGGAGCAGCAGGTGGCCCATGCCCAGCGCTTCGCCGGGGCAAGCGGCTATCTGGAGTTCCAGCAGGTCAGCCACCGCTATGGCAATGGGCGTGGGGTGAGCAACGTATCCTTCAAAGCGGAGCGGGGCAGCATCAACTTCCTGATGGGACCGACCGGGGCAGGGAAGTCGACCCTGCTCAAGCTGGCCCTGAAGTCGATCGATCCCCAGCATGGTCGGATCCTGGTCGATGGTGTTGACCTGTCCCGGATCGACCGTGCTGCGTGGCATGCTGCTGTCGCGGTGGTTCCGCAGGATGTCATCCTGCTCAACGAAAGCCTGGCCGACAACATCCTGCTCGGGCGTGCGCGCGATGACCACCGGCTGCGGCATGCCGCAGGCAAGGCCGCGATCCTGCCGTTGATCGAGGCACTGCCCGAGGGGCTTGAAACCACGGTAGGCGAGCGCGGCCTGAAGCTGTCCGGCGGTGAACGCCAGCGCATCGCGATTGCTCGTGCACTGTATGGTGAACCGGCCATCCTGTTCCTGGACGAGGCCAGCTCTGCGCTGGATGAGGCCACCGAACGCGAGATCATGGGCCATATCCGCGCACTTGCGAACGATGTAACCGTGGTGGCCATCACCCATCGGCGCAGCATCGTGAGCCCGACTGACCGGGTGATTGAGCTGGAGAGTGATCGCTGAGCGACTTTGTCATGGCGGCCGAACCGCGCCGGATCAGAGCAGCAACAGTGCTCCGATCAGCGCAGGCGGCATCACCAGCACACCGACGCGCAGGAAATCGAGCGCGCTGACATGCTCGCGCTCGCGGCGCAGCGCTACCAGCCACAGCATCGTGGCCAGCGAGCCAGTTACCGACAGGTTCGGCCCCAGGTCCACGCCCACCAGCAGCGCGGCGCGGGTCTGCGCAGGCAGGTCGGCCATCTGGCCCAGCGAGCCTGCGGCCAAGCCGACCGGCAGATTATTGGCCACGTTGCTCAGCAGTGCGGCCACACCACCGGCCAGCCAGCTGGCCTGGTGTGGGGAGGCTTGCGCTACGGCCTGCAGCGCGCTGGCTGCAGTCTGGATGGCGCCGGTCTGGGCAACCGCTTCCACCAGTACGAACAGGCCGGCCACCAGCGGCAGTACGCCCCATGACACATGGCGCAGCAACGGCAACGGACTGCGCCGCTGGCGCATCGCCACCACCGCCACACTCAGCGTGCCTGCGCAGAACGTGGTCAATCCGAGCGGGCCGTTCAGTGCGGACGTCACCAGCAGCACGGTGCCGGTGAACAACACGCCCAGCGCGCCCAGCCGGCCACCTTCGGTCAGCGGGCGATGTTCCGGCGCCGTCACCAGCGGCTGCGCGATCTCGCGCCGATGCACCCAGCGCAGCACCAGGTACGTGGCGCCGATCGCGGCCAGCGACGGCAGCGCGAACTGTGCCAGCCACTGCATCAAGGGCGGCATGTGCTGGCCGTACACCACCAGGTTGGCCGGGTTGGAAATGGGCAGCACGAAGCTGGCCGCATTGGCGATGAACGCACAGACGAACAGATAGGGCAGGGGGTTGGCACGGGCTGCCTTGCAGGCTGCGTAGACCGCCGGGGTCAGCACCACCGCCGTGGCATCGTTGGAAAGAAACACGGTCACCAACGTGCCGACCAGGAACACGAGGTCGAACAGGCGTCGTCCCGAGCCGCCTGCGTGGCGGACCGCGTACAGCGCCAGCCAGTCGAACAGGCCCTCGCGCCGGGCCAGCTCGGCCAGTACCATCATGCCGACCAGGAACAGATAGACATCGCGGCCCTCGGCCACCGCGTGCAAGGTCGTGCCGAATGACACCGCTCCCAGCAGGGGAAGCAGAATGGCGGCCCCCAGCGCCCACACATACTCCGGAATGCGAAACGGGCGGAACAGCAGGCCGACAGTCGCCACGGCCACGGCCATCCAGATGAGGAAAGAGGAGTAGGAAGCGAGCATCGAGCGGGGTGTCTCAGCTGCGCCGACGCGTACCTCAACGGCACGCGCCCGCGGCAATCACGGCAGTTCGGGAGGAGGCGGCATCATACTCCGTGAGCCGCACCCGAAACGTAGCGCCGAGCCCTTGCTCGGCTGCTTGCCCCACGCCTCTGGCGCGTACGCTCCGCGAACGTTTTCTTCGGGCGTTCTTCACCACCGCCCCGCATAGAGTGGGAGCCACTCAAGGCGTTGCGGCGGCATCAACAATGTTCGAATATCAGGACTGGACCTTCAACGCCAATGGTCGAACGTTGGTGGCCCGGGTGGAACTGGATGGCGACGGCGGCGGCACCATCAACCGCTACCGGTTGACCCCCGGGCCCGCACAGTCCGGACTGTGCATCAAGGTGGCCTCGCAGGCAGAAGCCGCCAAGAGGCTCGAAACCGAGGTGGAGAAGCTGCTCGGCCCAGAGTGGTGAACGGGGCTTCGCTGCGAGGGAAGCCTTGTGACGTTGTCACCGCCAACCCGCAATCTCAGCCCGTGCGACGGCTGATCGTATTCTTCTGGCCATGCACTCCACCGCCAGCCCTCCCGATTTCATGACGGACACCCGCGCCTCCGGCTGGGTGCAGAACGGTGAGCGCTGGAACCTGTGGTGGAACGGCCGCTGCGTGGCCAGCATCGTGCCGCATGCCGTGTTCGGCGTCCGCTTGTTCCTGGATGCGCGGAAAACGTCCCAGACCAAGGTGGTGGCTGCCGTGAATGCGGGGCAGGCCAAGCGCTACGCCGAGCGCTGGTGTGCCGCCCGGCTCTGCCCGCAGTTGCGGCTGCGCGATGCGGTGGCGCGGCTGGTAGATACCGGCACTCCATCACCTCCGGCGCCCACGCGGGAACAGCGGCAGCAGGCCCGCCGCCTGGCCGAGGCCGGGTCGCGCGAGATGGGGCGGATCAAGGAGGCGCTGGCGCCGCGGCGCTCAGAGATGCTGGCCAAGCATGAGGTGCCGGGGCGGGGTGGAGCCTGGCCGATACCAGCTCAGGCTCCGTCAACCCGACGGCCGGATGGGCGTGCGTTCCCGGCGAAGGCTACGCCGAAAGTTCTTCCCGCACGATCCTGGCTCCTTCGCTGAGTGCACGCAGCTTGCCCCGTGCCACGTCACGGGCCAGTGGCGCCATGCCGCAGTTGGTGCTCGGGTACAGCTTGTCGGCATCCACGAACTGCAGCGCCTTGCGCAGGGTGCTGGCCACTTCCTCAGCCGTCTCCACCGTGCTGGAGGCCACGTCGATGGCGCCCACCATCACCTTCTTGCCGCGCACCAGCTCGATCAGATCGATCGGCACGTGCGAGTTGTGGCATTCCAGCGAGATGATGTCGAGGTTGGAGGTCTGCAGCTTCGGGAACGACTCTTCGTACTGGCGCCATTCCGAGCCCAGCGTCTGCTTCCAGTCGGTGTTGGCCTTGATGCCGTAGCCGTAGCAGATGTGCACGGCGGTCTCGCACTTCAGTCCTTCGATCGCACGCTCCAGTGCGGCCACGCCCCAGTCGTTCACTTCGTCGAAGAACACGTTGAAGGCGGGCTCGTCGAACTGGATGATGTCCACGCCGGCGGCTTCCAGCTCCTTGGCTTCCTCGTTGAGGATCTTCGCAAATTCCCAGGCCAGCTTCTCACGGCTCTTGTAGTGCGCGTCGTACAGGGTGTCGATCATGGTCATCGGCCCGGGCAGGGCCCATTTGATCGGCTGCGTGGTCTGCCGGCGCAGGAACTTCGCATCCTCCACGAACACCGGTTTCGGGCGGCTGACGGCACCGACCACGGTCGGCACGCTGGCGTCGTAGCGGTTGCGGATGCGCACGGTTTCGCGTTTCTCGAAATCGACGCCGTTGAGGTGCTCGATGAAGGTGGTGACGAAGTGCTGCCGGGTCTGCTCACCGTCGCTGACGATATCGATGCCGGCGTGCTGCTGTTCCTGCAGGGACAGGCGCAGGGCATCCTGCTTGCCTTCGGTCAGGCCTTCATCCTGCAGCTTCCAGGGCGACCAGAGCTTTTCGGGCTCTGCCAGCCAGGAGGGCTTGGGCAGGCTGCCGGCGGTGGAGGTGGGGAGCAGTTTCTTCGTCGACATTGCGTTCTGTGTCCTGGGGCGAATGGGAATTCGATGGATCAGCGGGCAGCCCACTGCTCAAGAACGGCGCGGTACGGCTTGATGAAGTGCTCTTCGGTGAACTTGCCCTGTTTGACCGCCAGCTGGCTGCGCTCTTCGCGGTCGTAGACGATGCGGGTGGACGAATAGTCCTGGTGCTTCAGGCTGGGCTGGTAGACCTTGCCGGCCACGGAATTGGCGTTGTAGATCTCCGGGCGATAGATCTTCTGGAACGCCTCCATCGTGCTGATGGTGCCGATCAGCTCCAGGTTCGAGTAATCGCCCAGCAGGTCGCCCTGGAAATAGAACGCAAGCGGCGCCACGCTGCCCGGCGGCATGAAATAGCGCACCTGCAGGCCCATCTTGTCGAAGTAATGGTCAGTGGGTGAGAACTCGCCTTGGCGGTATTCCACGCCCAGGATCGGATGGTGGTTCTCGGTGCGGTGGTAGGTCTTGCTGCTGGAAACGCTGATGCAGATCACCGGCGCCTTGCTGAAATTGGCACGGTAGGCTTCCGATTCCAGGAAGTGCTGGAACAGCTTGCCGTGCAGGTCGCCAAAGCCTTCCGGAATGCCGAAGGTCGCCTTGCCCTCGTTGCTGGCCGGCAGCACCACGCTGAAGTCATAGTCGCGCACGTAGGACGAGAAATTGTTGCCCACGATGCCCTCGGTGCGAGCACCGGTACGCGTGTCGACAATGGTCGGACGCAGCACCTCGATCAGCGGGAACGGATCGCTGCCCTCATCGCCATCGATGTGCATCTCCACCGAGATGATGTCCAGCTCGACGGCGTAGCGGTCCGCGCTGGGGTTGTCCCAATGCGCCAGGTCGTTGAAGCGGTTGTTGATCATGCTGATCGTGTTGCGCAGGTTTTCGCGGCGGGATTCGCCGCGGGCCAGGTTGGCGAAGTTGGTGGTGATGCGCGTGCCGTCAGCGGGCTGGTAGTCCTCGTTGAAGGGGATGCGTGTGATGCTGAAGGTGAAGTTCTCGGTCGTCATGGGCGGCGTTCCTGGTTGCGAGGTGACATCCGAATGCAGGGTGCTGGCATCCGGCATTTAGAGAATTGCGGCGGTCTCGGCGATGGCGGGTGCTGCGCGATGGGACAGGGCGAGCAGCGGCAATGCCCGCTGCACCGCCAGCCGTGCGCGCTGGATCAGTGCCTCGTTGTGCACGCGGCCCTCGGCGAAATCGCGGTCGGTGGCGTAGACACCCAAGGGCAGGGTGCGCGCCTGAAAGAAGCTGAAGAGCGGCCGCAGCTGATGGTCGATCACCAGCGCGTGGCGCTCGCTGCCGCCGGTGGCGGCCAGCAGGATGGGGGTGTCGACCAGTGCGTCCTGGTGGATGAAATCGAAGAAGTGCTTGAACAGGCCGGTGTACGAGCCGCGGTAGACCGGCGTGGCCACCACCAGCACGTCCGCCTGTTCAACGGCCACCAGCTGCCGCTCCACGCTGTCGGGCAACTGCGAGCGCCACAGTGCGCCGGCCAGCTGCGGCGCCAGTTCGCCCAGCTCGATCAGGTGTGGCTCGCAGGCAACGTCCTCGCCGATGAGGTCCAGCAGGAGCTCGGCCAGGGTTGCAGCCCTGGAAGGGCGCTGCAGTCCGCCGGAAACGGCGACGATACGGAGGGGGCGGGTCATCTGTTCGCTTTCAGCAGGGGAGGGGGCTCCTTCGGGCGATCTGCGGGGGCGCAGTCCTGCAGGCCGGCGAGGTGACCGGGCTGGTAGGCAACCGAAGGCATGACCCGATCCTAGTCATGCCCTTCCATGACGTAAAATGGTATTACTTCACCAATCCATGAGCGGTATTCATCGTCATGCTGGAACGGATCCACCTCAGCATCGTGCAGCAGGTCGAGCAGCAGGGCTCGCTGACCGCTGCGGCCGGCGTGCTCAACCTGACCCAGTCAGCCCTCAGCCACAGCATGAAGAAGCTGGAGCAGCAGCTCGGCACCGATGTCTGGCTGCGTGAGGGCCGCAGCCTGCGCCTGACCCAGGCCGGGCAGTATCTGCTGGCGGTGGCCAACCGCGTGCTGCCGCAGCTGGACCTGGCCGAGGAGCGGCTGGGCCAGTTCGCACAGGGCGAGCGTGGCGCCCTGCGCATCGGCATGGAATGCCATCCCTGTTACCAGTGGTTGCTGAAAATTGTCTCGCCGTACCTGGCCGCGTGGCCGGATGTGGATGTGGACGTCAAGCAGAAGTTCCAGTTCGGCGGTATCGGCGCGCTGTTCGGCTACGAGATCGACCTGCTGGTCACGCCCGATCCACTGCTGAAGCCGGGCCTGAAGTTCGTGCCCGTGTTCGATTACGAGCAGGTGCTGGTGGTGGCCAGGAACCACGCCCTGGCCGAGGTGGATCACGTAAAGCCGCGCCAGCTCGGTCAGGAAGTGCTGATCAGCTACCCGGTGCCGTTCGAGCGCCTGGACATCTACAACCAGTTCCTGCTGCCGGCCGGCATTACGCCGCGGCGCCACAAGACCATCGAAACCACCGACATCATGATGCAGATGGTGGCCAGCGGTCGCGGCGTGGCCGCCATGCCGCGCTGGCTGGTGGAGGAATATGCCGCGCGCATGGACGTGGTGCCGGTGCGCCTGGGAGCGAAAGGCATTCCCAAGCAGATCTACCTGGGCGCACGCGAGGCCGATACCGGTATCGACTACCTGCAGGCCTTCGTCGAACTGGCGCGTAACAGCACGCCGGTTGCCGGCAATGCAGGCGGAGCCCGTTGATGCCCGCACCTGGATCGCAGCGGGCGGAAGCCTTCATCAACACGTTTTCGCTGGAAGTGAGCGCCAAGGCCATGCCGGCACTGCGCGCGGAAGCGGGCCGCATCGCTCCCGGAACGACGATCTCGATTCCCTACCTCGCGAGCGAGGACGACGACGCACGCCTGGCGGCGGCGCGCACGGTGCGTGCGCTCGGCTTCGAGCCGATGCCGCATCTGTCTGCGCGTCGCATCGGCTCGCGTGCGGCTTTCGAGCGCTTCCTGGAGCGTGCTGCCAGCGAGGCCGGTGTCGAGCAATGCCTGTTGATCGCCGGTGACCTCGCCACGCCTGCCGGACCATTTGCTGACAGCATTTCGATCATCGAGACCGGACTTCTTGAGCGTTTCGGCATCAAGGTCGTGGGTATCGGCGGGCACCCGGAAGGCCATCCGGTGATGGGCAGTGACGATCGCTGGCAGGCGCTTGAACGCAAGTGCCGGGCCATCGGATCGCGCGGCATGGCACCCTTGATCATTACCCAGTTCGCCTTCGATGCCGATATCGTGCTGGCGTGGCTGAATGTACTGCGCGCGCGTGGCATCAACGTTCCGGTGCTGGTCGGTGTACCGGGGCCGGCCAGCATCACCAGGTTGCTGCGCTACGCCGCGATGTGCGGCGTGGGTGCCAGTGCATCGATGCTGGCCAGATACGGCGTCTCGATCGGCCGGTTGCTCGGCACGGCGGGGCCGGAGGTGTTTGTGGATCAGTTGGTGAGTGGACTGACGGCCGGGCACGGACAGATCAGCCCGCATTTCTTCCCGTTCGGCGGCATTGCCCCATCACTGGACTGGATCGAGCGGTACCGGCGGCGCACGTCGGCCGCCAGCGTCTGATGCTCTATCGATGATCGCGTGGCAGGGCCCTTCAGCCCGGCAGTTCGCACTTCATCTTGCCGTCCACGTAGTACGGCTTGGGGACGTTCGGGTTCTCGCTGGTCTTCTCGAAGACCACCTCGAACGAAGCCGCATCGGGCGAGCCCTTGCGGTCGGTGCACGCCTCCTGCAGCTTCTTCTTGACCGCCGCGATGCCCGCATCGCGATTGGCACCGTCGGCGCTGTTGGTCAGGTTCACGGTTTCGGCCGAGGCCAGTGGGCTCAGTGCAAGCAGGCAGCCGGTCAACATCAGGGTGTGCAGCTTGGTCATGGTCATGCCTCATGGGAGTCCAATGAGGCCCCAGCATAGAGGCGGGCTGTTAACGGCCCGTGGCCGCCCCGGTTTCGGGGCCGGATCTGCGGCATTCGTCGTCGGACAGGGGAGGTTGATCGGACGTTCCCCCTTCGACGGAGGTGTTCGGCTAGGCTGCAGCGACTGACCGCAAGGATGAAGGCACCCATGATCCGCTGGCTGTTTCTGGCGCTTGCCGCGCTGCCGCTCGCTGCTGGAGCCGTGGTCATCCGCCACGATGTGGACGATGCCCGCTATCGGATCGATGGATCCGAGTTTCCGGCCCTGGCTGACATGCCGGGCGAAGGGCAGGGCGTTCTGATCGCGCCGCAGTGGGTGCTGACAGCAGCGCATGCCGCACCGATGGAAGGGATGGGGCAGACCATCGCCATCAACGGAAAGGGCTACGGCGTGGAACGTGTAATCGTGCATCCCGGCTACAGGAGGATGCCCGACGCACTGGGTAAGGAGGCGCTGGCGACGGGGAGTCCGGCGAAGATCCATGCGTTCCTGGCCGGGTCGGATGACATTGCATTGATCCGGCTCGCCAGCCCGGTGAACGATGTGCAGCCCGTGGCGCTGTATCGCGGCAGCGCCGAGGTCACGCAGATCGTCGCCTTGATCGGAAAGGGCGCCACCGGCAACGGTGCGATGGGGCTGGTACCGGGCGGGCCGCATCGCACCACGCTGCGGCGGGCGTACAACGCCATTACCGGTGGCAATGATCGCTATCTCTGGTATCGGTTCGATGCCCCGCCACAGGGCCTGCCGCTTGAAGGCGTGCTCGGTAACGGGGACAGCGGCGGCCCATTGGTGATCAAGGATCACGGCGTCTGGCAGCTGGTGGGGCTGGGCTCCTGGATCACCGCCGTTCCCGAGCATGCCCTTGAGGCCGGCTTCTACGGGCAGGTGGTGCACAACGTTCGGGTATCGCGCTATGTGGGTTGGATCGAGAGCGTCCTGAGTGCGCCCACTTATCGTCCCGTAACCCCCGAAGACTGACAGCTGTCACTGGTTGCAACCCGGGCGGAAGCGAATAGTGGGCGCCAAGGCGAGGGCACCTCGCCACCACCCACCAAGGCGACCGCTCATGAACATGCTCCAGCAACTCACCTCGCAGACGCCGATCTGGGTCTGGCTGCTCCTGGCGTTCCTGGTCACGCGTGGCATCGCCGCCATGAAGCCGGGTGAGACTTCGTTGCAGAAGCTGGCGATCGTGCCCGTCCTGTTCGCCGTGTGGGGCGCGTGGTCGATCAGTCATCGCTTCGGCGCGTCGCTGGCCGCCTGGGGCGAGTGGCTGGCCGGCATCGGCACCGGGGCGGCACTGGGATGGCTGCTGCTGGGCCACGTGAAGCTGACCCTGGATGGCGCCACCGGAAAGCTCTGGCGCAACGCGGACTTCAGCCTGCTGCCGCTGCTGCTGATCACCTTCCTGGTGAAGTACGGTTTCGAAGTCGCAGTTGCAGTGTCGCCGTCGCTGACCGCCAATGCCGGTTTCAGTGCCGCCTACCTGCTGTTGTCGAGTGGATTCACCGGTCTCTTCATTGGCAAGTACTGCCGCTACCTGGCCTCGCTGCGACGGGGCGAGGCAGGTAAAGGGGTTGGGGTCGCAGACTGATACCAGCTTCAACGTGACGCGTCACGTTAATAACCCCGGAGGATGGTGCCGGCCGCTGGCCGACAACCCTGTCCCTACAAGCTTCAATCAACCCGCATGCCCGCGATCAGCGCATTCGGCAGGTCTCGCTGGCGTCCAGCACCATCACTGATGAGCTGTTGCTTGCATTTCATTACGGGGCCGGGGCGGAGCGAGTGGTTCCAATTGCAAATGACTCTCACTACACTTGCGGCATCCCACCCCTTCCGTCGCCTATGGCGGCCAGAACTCCGGCTCCCAACGTGAATTCCCCGCCCCACCTGTGCAGACCGCAGGCATTTGCCCTGAGGGTGATGTGTCCACGCTAGGCCGGGGCACGGGCAGCAACGCGGATCGGGCCTCGTCCACGGAGGCGGGCATTCCGGAAGACGCCTCGCCAATGGGCGGGAACCTCCTTGCGAAAGCCTATGCCCGTTGGCGCGGGCCCATCCTCCGTGGCCTTGCACGCGTCAGAGGTGCGGACGGTGAGGACGCCCTGCACGACGGTGCAGTCAAATGGCTGGCGGCAAATCCTGCACTGGCGTCGTGCGACCAGCAAGGTGCCTATTTCCGACGAACGGTGATGAACACCGTGGCCGATGAATATCGTGAGCACACCGCAGGCCGCCGCCTCCAGACGCTGCCGCTGGCAGATGCAGAGGATGCGGTCCAGGCCATCGCCAGCGATGAATCACAGTGCCCGTTGCAGCTCAGCGCCCAGCGCCAGCGCCTGGAGCGCCTGCGAGAAGCGCTGGCTGAGCTGCCAGAACGTCAACGCGAGGCCTTCGTGCTCTGCCGCTTCGATGGGCTGACCCAGGAGGATGTAGCCGCTCGCATGCAGATCTCCCGCCGCATGGTGGTCAAGCACCTGTCGCGAGCGGTTGCCTACTGCGAAGTGCGGGTACGCTATGCGTCTCTGGCACAGATGCAGGAACTGCATCGCCCGATCAAGGCGGGTGAGGCGTTGGCGCCTGCCATCGATGCTGATTTTCCCTGCCGATGACCGATCTCCCTTCTGCCGCAGGTTCTGACCCGTTTGCCCTGCATGAGGCGGCCGCCGCATGGCTGGTGCGGCGGCAGGATGGGGATTGGCAACCGAAGGATGAGGCGGCCCTGCAGCACTGGCTGGCCGAGAGCGAAGCGCATCAGCAGGCATTCGCCGACGTGGCCAGAACCTGGCACGACCTCGGCCAGCTGCCGCGCCCCGTGCTGGCCTCGGACGCGCATGCGGTGATCACCCCAGCAGTACCTGCCATTCAACGGCGGGGCAGGGCGGCGCGGCACACACGGTCGTGGCGCCTGCCACGCGTTGCGGCGGCTGCGGCCGTGGCAATGCTGGCCTTGGGGTATGTCGGCTACGGCTGGTATACCGCGCCCAGTTACGTACAGGACGTGGCTACCGGTGCGGGCGAGATACGTGATCTGCAATTGCCGGACGGCTCTCGGATTTCGCTCAATGCACGCAGCACGCTGGCCGTGCATTTCTATCGATCCCGCCGCGAAGTAGTGCTCAGCCAGGGCGAGGCGTTCTTCGAGGTCGCCCCGGCGGCCGACCGTCCCTTCACCGTGGATGCCCAGCGTAGCCGGGTGACGGTGGTCGGCACGGCCTTCAATGTGCGCAATGGGCCGGGTGAAGTGGTGGTCAAGGTGCTGCATGGGCACGTGCGGGTGCAGCCGGATCGCGCCGAAGGTGCCTCGCCGGTCAACCTGCACGCCGAACAGGGCCTGGCCGTTACCACGCTCACCGCTGCTTATCGCCCCATCGCCGCAAGTGCAGACAGCATTGGCGGCTGGCGCAACGGGCGCCTGGTGTTCCGGCGCACCCCGCTGGACGAAGTAGCGCAGGAGGTCGGGCAGTATCTGGGCCATCCCGTCACGCTGGGCCAGCCAGGGCTGAAGTTCCTGCCGGTCTCCGGCTACGCAGCCACCGATGCCCCGGCCACCTTCCTGGAAGCGCTGCCGGACCTGTTGCCCGTGCAGGTGACCCGCACTGCCCAGGGCGGCTATCGCATCGACGAACGGCCTGTCACCCGCTGACGCCGGAACGAAAATTTCTTCCGGCGCGGGTTCCCACCCCACCGCCATTTTCCGTTTACCCCAGTGAGGCCAGTAGCGGCCAAGCATGATGGAGCGGTAATGGGGTACATGAAGATCAAGCGCGCACTTGTTGCTGGCGCGTTCTCTACGGGGGTACACGCCAAGCGGCTGCCTTTGCTGGCACTGTGCATTTCCAGCGCGCTGGCAGCGCCTGCCATCGCACAGGCGCAGCCGGCTGCGCGCGCGCAGTTCAATATTCCGGCGCAACCGCTGGATGCCGCACTGCGCCGCTTTTCCGAGCAGTCCCGGCAGCAGGTGCTGTTCAGCGAATCAGCGGTGGCGGGCCGTCGCGCGCCGGCCCTGACCGGCAGCTACACGCCGCAGGAAGCACTGGCGCGGCTGTTGGAGGGCAGTGGGGTGCGTGTCAACGCCACCCGTCCGGGTGTGTACACACTGGCGCAGGAAGCAGCAGCACCGGCGCGCGGCAAGGATACCCAGACCACCCTGCAGACGGTGAACGTGACCGCCAATGCACCAAGCGACGGCGCTTACACAGCACGTGAGCTGAGCCTGGGCAAGCTGGGGCAGAGCATCCGCCAGACCCCGCAATCGGTCAGCGTGATCACCCGCCAGCAGCTGGACGACCGCAACCTCACCACGCTGGATGAGGCGCTGGCGCAGACCACGGGCGTGACCAAGACCGCCCGCAACTTCGGCAACCACAAGTTCTCGATCCGCAGCTTCACCGTGGACGACAGCAACTATCTGGTCGATGGCGTGGCCGGCATCGTCTATGCCCCCGTGGGCTGGCTGCCGATCGACACCGCCGTGCTGGAGCGGGTTGAAGTGCTGCGCGGTGCCGGTGGCATGATGCTGGGCGCGGCCGACCCCAGCGGGGCGATCAACATGGTGCGCAAGCGTCCGCGCGACCAGGCCCATCTCGATCTGGCGGCCACCGTGGGATCGTGGGACAACTACCGCGTCGAGGTGGATGGCGGTGGTCCGCTCAATGCCGCCGGCAGCGTGCGCGGCCGACTGGTCGCCGCCTACCAGGACCGCGACTACTTCCAGCGGGGCACCTCATCGAAGACGCCGGTGGCCTATGGAGTGATCGACGCCGACCTGGGTGCGGACACCACGCTGACCTTTGGCCTGCGCCATCAGGCCAGTGACACCGACGGCTACTGGCTGTTCGGCCTGCCGCGCTACACCGATGGTGGTGCGCTGGACATCAAGCGTTCCACCGCGCTCATCCAGGACTGGAACCGACAGGAAGGCTCCGTCGACGAAGCCTTCGCAGAGGCGGAGCACCGCTTCAACGAACGCTGGAAGGCACGCCTGTCGGTGAACCGCACCGAGTCGGACCTGGACCAGCGTGTCGCGGTTCCGCTGGGCGGAGTGGACCGCGCCACCGGCATCGGTTCGCGCTTCTATGACATCTATTTCAACCGCTCGCGCGTGCGCAGTGATGGCATCGACCTGCACACCACCGGCAGTTTCGAGGCGTTCGGCCGCAGCCATCAGCTGCTGCTGGGCGCGATGTGGTCGCGCCAGCGTACCCGTCAGAGTTCGGCCGACCTGGCCATCGACGTGCCGATCGATGTCTACGCACCCGACCACAGCGCCATTGCGCAGCCGCTCCAACCAGCCTGGGACTGGTCAGAAAACGCCCGCGCCCAGCAGAGCGGCGTGTACAGCAACCTGCGCCTGCAGCTGGCAGAGCCGCTGCACCTTACGCTGGGTGGCCGGCTGAGCTGGGTGAAGTACCAGTCCAGCGATGGCTTCACTGGCGCCAAGAGCCGCGACTACGAACAGAAACACGAATTCACCCCGTACGCCGGCCTCGTCTACGACCTGGGCCCGCAATGGTCGGTCTATGCCAGCTACGCCGATACCTTCCAGCCACAGAGCTCGTACGTCACCGCGTCCGGCGCGGTGCTGGATCCGGCCATCGGCGCCAACTACGAGCTGGGCGTGAAGGGTGAATTGAACGATGGCCGCCTGAACCTCTCCGCTGCGGTGTTCTCCATCCGCAAGACCGGCAACGCCGTGGTGGACGAATCCGACCCGGGCAGCTGCCGTGGCTCGCTGGCGTCGTCCGATTGCTACCGCAATGGCGGCAAGCTGCGCAGCAAGGGCTTTGAGCTGGAGGCCAGCGGCGAACTGGCACCGGGCTGGCAGATGATGGCCGGCTATACCCACGTCACCAGCCGCGACGATGAGGGCGCGACCATCAGCGCAGAGACGCCCCGCCACCTGCTGCGCCTGTCGACGTCCTACCAGCTGCCCGGCAAGTGGAACGCGTTCTCCGTGGGCGGTGGTGTATCGGCACAGAGCAGCTATTCCTATCCGGCCTACGACGACCCGGACTGGCGCATGGGCGCAGCGGGACGTGCCGTGTGGGACCTGCGGGCCGGCTACCGGATCAATCCGCGCTGGAGCGTAGGCGTCAACGTGGCCAACCTGTTCGACACCCGCTACTACGCGATGATCAGCCAGATCCGCCGCGGCAACTTCTTTGGCGAACCCCGCAATGTGATGCTGACGCTGCGCGGCTCGCTGTGATCTTCCGCAACCGGCGGGGCAACGACCTGCCCGCTACGGGGCAGGCATGAAAGCGGGCTTCCGGCAGAGCATGTCGTGGCTGCACACCTGGTGCGGCCTTACCTGTGGCTGGCTGCTGTGCGCGATCTTCCTGACCGGCACGCTCAGCGTGTTCCGTGAGCCGATCACGCGATGGATGGAGGCCGGCTCCGTGCCGGTCTCCTCGCCGGCGGTGGACACGGGAATGCAGGCGGTACGTGCGCAGCACTGGCTGGCTGCAAACGCCGCCGATGCCCGGGAATGGCAGATCCGTTGGCCTGTCCAGCAGGGCTGGCCGCTGGAGCTGTCATGGGAGGATGGCGACGGCACGGGGCACGAACGCTGGGTGGATGCCGGCACCGGCATGCCACAGCCTCCACCTCGTCTTCGGGAAACCGAAGGCGGGCGCCACTTCATGTCCTTCCACTACACCCTGCACGGCGGCATGGCCGGCTACTGGCTGGTGGGCTGGATCACGGCCTGCATGCTGCTGGCGCTGGTGTCCGGCGTGGTGGTGCATAAACGCATCTTCAAGGACTTCTTCACCTTCCGCCCGGGCAAGGGACAGCGCAGCTGGCTGGATGCGCACAACCTGAGTGCCGTGCTGACCCTGCCGTTCCTGTTCATGATCGGCTACACCGGGCTGACCTTCTTCTATAGCAGCTATCTGCCGTGGCCGGTGCATGCAGCCTATGGCGATGCCGATGACGCCTATGCGCGCTACGAAGCCGAGCTGGCGCCTGCGCAGCCGGCTCCGCCAGGCATCCTGGTATCCACCGCGCGACTGCCGGACCTGCAGCAGCTACTGGCACGCGCGCAGGCCATCAGCGGACAGCCGCCAGCACTGATCGTGATCCAGGCGCCCGGCACCGTGCACAGCGTGGTGGAGGTGATCGGCCGCAAGCCCGAGCGTGGTGCAGACAGGCATCTGCTGACCGAGGCCAGCCGGGTGGCGTTCGATGCTGCCAGCGGCACGCTGCTGCAACAGCATGGCGCACACCCGCATGCCATTGGCGCCGTACAGGTGCACGAAACCATCGAAGCACTGCACAAGGCCGACTTCGGCGGCTGGCCGATGAAGTGGCTGTACTTCATCAGCGGCCTGCTCGGCACGGCGATGATCGCCATTGGAACGCTGCTGTTCTCCATCAAGCGGCGCAAGCGCAGCGAGCATGAGTTCGGCGCGGCCACGGCGGGCATCTATCGCTGCGTGGAAGCGTTCAACGTCGCATCGTTGGCCGGGGTGGCGCTGGCAAGCATCGTCTACCTGTATGGCAATCGGTTGCTGCCACTGGAAATGAGCGATCGCAGCGCGTGGGAAATACGCATCTTTCTTGCTGCCTGCGCGGCTTCGGTGGTGCACGCGCTTTGGCGCCCACCTCGCTTGGCATGGATCGAGCAGCTGTGGCTGGCCGCAGCACTGTGCCTGGCACTGCCGCTGGTGAACATGGCAACCACCGGGCAGGGGCTTCTGATGTATCTGCAGCGGGGCGCGTGGCAGCAGGCCGGCGTGGAGCTGGTCGCACTGGCATTCGGATTGATGCTGGCGAGAATGGCCCTGATGCTGCAGCGCCGCTGGCCACGGGCGCCGGAGGCGGCGCGCACGGCCAAGCCTCCGGCCGGGCGGGAACTGGCCTATCGCTGGCAGGTGGCGAGCCGTGTACTGGCCGCCTCGCTGGGCGGCTACGTGTTCACCGCCGTTACCACCACCGCACTGGCGTTGTTGTTGCCCGCGCTGGCGGGGGTAAGAACGTCCGTTTCAGTCCTGGCCAGTTCACTGCTGGGGTTCGTGCTGTTCATTGCCGTTGCTGCGGGCGTCTTCAGTGCCCGCAGTGTTGGGAGGGCATGGCTGAGCCTGGTGGCGGGGAGCACCCTGATGGGGTTGCTGGTGGCGATGCTTCGGACAGGGTGAGGGCAGGGGGACGTCGGCCTGTCACATGCTTCCGTCCAGGCTCTTCCGGAAGAACGCCCCCAGCGCTGCAAACGGAATCAGATCGGTGCGGTCGTACAGATCCACATGGCCTGCACCCTTCACCCACAGTAGTTCCTTCGGCTGTCCCGCCAGCCGGTAGGCCTCCTCACTGAATTCCTTTGAATGCGCCTGATCACCCGAAATGAACAGCACCGGACGCGGCGAGATGGTCTCGATGTCGTTGAACGGATAGAAGTTCATGAACTTCACGTTGCTGGTCAGCGTCGGGTGGGTGGTGAGCTGCGGTGATGAACCGGCCGGCGTGAACTCGCCGCGCGAAGTGCGGTAGAAGTCGTAGAACTCGCGCTGGATCGGATGAGTATCTGCCTCAAGCCTATGCACCGTGCCGGAGGTGTACTGTGCGGCGCCGCCCTCGGCTTCGACCCAACGCTGGCGCGCGGCAGCAGCAATCACGGCCTTGCGCTGCTCGATGCTCTGCGAGCGGTTGAGGGCACTGCGGTTCGCAGCGCCCATGTCGTACATGCTGACGGTAGCAATGGCTTTCATGCGCGGGTCGATCTTGGCCGCACTGATCACGAAACTGCCACTGCCACAGATGCCAAGCACGCCGATCCGTTCGCGATCCACCCGTGGCTGCGTGCCCAGATAATCCACCGCCGCGCTGAAGGCTTCGGCATAGATGTCTGGCGCAACCGCATTGCGCGGCTCGCCCGCACTTTCACCCCAGAATGACTGGTCGATAGCCAGGGTCACGAAGCCTTGTTCAGCCAGCTTCTGTGCATAGAGATCCGCACTCTGCTCCTTCACCGCCCCCATGGGATGGCCCACGATGATGGCAGGCAGGGCGTGGCCGGGCCTTCCATTCTTCGGTACGTACAGATTGCCGACGATCTGCATGTGGTACTGGTTGCTGAAGTGCACCTTTTCAGTGATGAGCTGGGTGCTTCGATAGAAATTGTCCGCGCCGTGGGTCATGTCCTGTCCAACTGCAATGAAGGGGATGGTGGCGAGAGCCAGAGACAGCAGCAGCCTCTTCATTCGCCCATCTCCGAATACTGCTCGTCGCTTACCTTCTCCAGCCACGTCACCGGGCTGCCCTCCACCGCCTCGGCAATCGCGATGTGGGTCATCGCCACTGCGGCACTTGCGCCATGCCAGTGCTTCACGCCCGGGGCGATCCACACGGTGTCCCCCGGACGGATCTGCTGGCGTGGCTGACCCCACTGCTGCACCCAGCCCACGCCCGCGGTCACGATGAGGGTCTGGCCCAGCGGGTGGGTGTGCCAGGCCGTGCGTGCGCCGGGCTCAAAGGTGACCGTCGCACCTCCAACCCGGGCCGGCGCAGGGCGTTGGAAGCCGCCATCGATACGCACGTTGCCGGTGAAGTAGTCAGCGGGGCCCGCCACGGACGATGCGATGCCAGCAGGCGTTATGCTCAGATTGCCGCCGGCCGGGCCGCTGCCGGTCGCAGGCGCGGCCATGGATATCAACGTGCCGAGAAGCATGGACATGGGGAGTACTCCAGGAGTTGGGGGATTACCAGGCGTAGGCATTGGGCGCCTCGCCACCGGGGCCAGGCCAGATCGCATCCAGTCGAGCCAGTGAGGCATCTGAGAGCTTCAGGGCGGGGGCCTTCAGGTTCTGCAAAAGCTGGTCCACCGTGCGCGGTCCGCTCAGCGCGGTGGTCACCACCGGGTTGTGCAGCAGCCAGGCCAGCGCCACGTCGGCGGGCGCCTCGCCCAGCTCATCGCAGAACGCTTCATACGTTTCCAGCTGCGGGCGCAGTTGTTCGATACGCTGCAGGAGGTGCGGGGTAGCGCGTCGGCCATTGGTGACCTTCTTCAGCACCCCTCCCAGCAGGCCCATGCCGATCGGGCTCCAGGGGATCAGGCCGAGCCCGTGGTAGCGCAGTGCCGGGATCACTTCCAGCTCCACCGTGCGCTGGGTCAGGTTGTACAGGCTCTGCTCGGCCACCAGGCCGAAGGTGTGCCGCGCGGTGGCCACGCCCTGTGCGGTGGCGATGTCCCAGCCGGCAAAGTTGCTGCTGCCCACGTAGGTGATCTTGCCTTCGCGGATCAGCTGTTCCATGGCCTGCCAGATTTCTTCCCATGGCGTGGCCCGGTCCACATGGTGCATCTGGTACAGATCGATGTGGTCGGTCTGCAGTCGGCGCAGGCTGGCCTCGCAGGCGCGGCGGATGTGGTACGCCGACAGCCGGCGATCATTCGGGCCCAGCCCCATCGGCTGATACACCTTGGTCGCCAGTACCAGACCATCACGCTTGCCACTGCGCTTGAGCCAGCGCCCAATGATCTCTTCGGAGAGGCCGAAGCCCTGCGCCATGTCCGGCGACTGCGGTCCGCCGTAGACGTCGGCGCTGTCGAAGAAGTTGATGCCGGCATCCACGGCGGCATCCATGATGGCGAAGCTGGTCGGCTCGTCGGCAAGCTCGCCGAAGTTCATGGTGCCAAGACCCAGCCGGCTGATCTTCAGGCCCGAGCGGCCCAGAGAGGTGTAGTGCATGGGGGACTCCTTCAGGAATGGACAGGCAGGCGATGGTGCTGCGCCGAGCGCGCAGCGATGCAAGACGTCACCACCGAGCCCAGCAGCAGGACAGCGCTGAACCAGAACGTGGCGCGGTAGCCCTGGTGGTCCAGCAGCAGGCCGCCCACGGTCGCACCGATGGCGATGGCCATCTGCACCACGGCCACCATCAGGCCGCCGCCGGCCTCGCCGTCATCGGGCAGGGTGCGGGCCAGCCACGACCACCACGCCACGGGCGCCGACGTGCCAAGCAGGCCCCACAGGGCGAACAACACCGCCACCCTCGGCAGCGCGTTGCCGAGCAGGATCATGCACACCGCCACCACGGCCATCAGTGCGGGCAGCAGCCCCAGTGTGCGGAAGAGTGCCTTGTGCACGAAGGGCTCGATCAACACCGTGCCGGCCAGGCCCGCAGCACCCATCAACAGCAGCAACAGCGACAACGTCGAAGGCGATACGTGCAGCGTGGCTTCCACGAACGGCCGCAGGTAGGTGAACAGCGAAAACTGGCCCATGAAGAACAGGCTCACGCCCACCATGCCCCACGCCACCGGTGGGCGCTTCAACAGCGCGAACACATTCCACGACGCGCGCCCGGCGGTCGCCTTCATCGATGGCAGCGCGGCGATCTTCCACAGCAGGGCCACGACGGCCACCGGCACCAGCGAAAAGAACGCGCCACGCCAACCGATGATGGCTCCGAAGTAGCTGCCCATCGGCGCTGCAATGACGGTGGCAAGCGCGTTGCCGCCGTTGACGATGGCCAGTGCGCGGGGCACCTGGTGGGAAGGAACCAGGCGCATGGCGGTGGCGGCCGACATGGCCCAGAAGCCACCGATGGCCACGCCGATCAGCGCACGGCCCAGCATGAACACCGGGAAGCTGGGCGCCAGTGCCGCCAGCGTTCCCGAGAGGATCATTGCGGCAGTGAGGCCCAGCAGCAGCCATTTGCGGTCCAGCTGCCCGGCCAGTGGCGAGACCAGCAGGCTGGTGACCAGTGCAAATGCACCGGACACCGCGATCGCCTGGCCTGCCTGGCCTTCACTGACCTGCAGGTCGGTGGCCATGGGCGTCAGCAGGCTGACCGGCATGAATTCGGAAGCGACCAGCGCGAAGGCGCCGAGTGACAGGGCCAACACCGCGCCCCATTCCCTGGGGGATGCCGAGCGAACAGGCGCGGCCGTGCTCGCCCCGGTCGGGGGGAGATTGAGTGAACTCATGAAGGTTTCCAGGCCCAGAAGGGCGATGACGGCGGAAAGCTCCGGCTGCCGGAGCTCCCGTGGTGGGGGAGGGGGCCAGTCTGGACCACGCAGGGGCACTTGATTAGATAATCAATTGCGAATAGGTCAATTAGTTGCGCTAATTAATTCCTGTGACACACTGTGCCCATGGCGCGACGCAACTTCAATGACCTGCTGGCTTTCGTGACCGTAGCGCGGGAGGGCAGCTTCACCCGCGCGGCGGGCGTGCTGGGGGTCACCCCGTCCGCACTGAGCCAGGCCATCAAGACCCTGGAAGAGAGCCTGGGAATCCGGCTGCTGACCCGCACGACGCGCAGCGTTTCGCCGACCACCGCCGGCGAGCGCCTGCTGCAGTCGATCGGCAACCACTTCGACGACATCGAAATGGAGCTGGAGGCTCTTACCGCATTGAGGGACACGCCAGCCGGGCAGGTCAGGATCACCAGCGGCGACCACGTGCTGCGTACGGTGCTGTTGCCCAAGCTGATGCCGCTGCTGCACCGCTATCCGGACATCCGCATCGAGTTCGACGTCAGCTATGCACTGCGTGACATCGTTGCCGACCGCTTCGACGCCGGTGTTCGCCTTGGCGAATCCATCGACAAGGACATGGTCGCCCTGCCCATCGGCCCACGCCTGCGCATGGCCACCGCAGGGACGCCGGGCTACTTCGCTGCACACGGAATTCCGAAGATGCCAGGTGATCTGACCGGCCACCGATGCATCAACATCCGCCTGCCCACAAGCGGTGGACTGTACGTGTGGGAGTACGAGAAAAAGGGTCGCGAGATCAATGTGCGCGTGGATGGCCCGCTGGTGTTCAGCACGTCACCGCACATGGTCGATGCCGCGCTTGACGGCCTGGGCCTGGTACATCTGCCCGTTGATGAGCTGGCACCCCATCTGGAAAGCGGCCGTCTGGTGCGGGTGCTGGAGGACTGGTGCCCGCTGTTCCCCGGCTATCACCTGTATTACCCGAGCAGGCGGCAGCCTTCCCCGGCGTTCAGCCTGGTGCTGGAGGCATTGCGGGTCTAGGTCGATAGAGTGTCGATGACCTGTTAGGCATTACGGCTGCGATGGGTTCACTGGAACAGGATCACCGCCCTGCAGCCGAGCCTGGATGAACTCCAGCAGCGCCCGAACCCGCGCGGTGACCGAGTGCCGGTGGCTATAGGCACCCAGCAGCTGCAGCGGCGCCGGGCTCAGATCCAGCTGCGCGTTCTGCAGCCGGCCCCTCGCGTGCGGCCTCTTCGCTACCGATCCGGAAACGTGTCGAATTCCCACCGATGCAGAACGCGGCAAGCGTTTGACCAGGCAAAACGCACGCCTGGATAGTCCACCCGTCAACTGGGCGGGGCACGTTTTACGAGTACCTTGCAATGCGTATTCTGGACCTCCTGGACACACTGCGTTCACGGTCACCGACACCCGCGCTCAACACACTGCACCTTCCTTACGCACGAAGAGGTGCCACATGGCCACCTGTGATGTCTGCGGCAACAACTACGACAAGAGTTTCACCCTGCAGCAGGGCGGACGCAGCGGAACCTTCGATTCGTTCGAGTGCGCGATTCATGCATTCGCGCCGCGCTGTGCACATTGCGACTGCGCGGTTATCGGGCATGGCGTTGAAGGAAAGGGCCAGATCTTCTGCTGTGCACATTGCGCCGGTCATGCCGGTGTACAGGGTGTAGCGGACCGGGCCTGAGCCGCCTCGGGTTGATCCTGCCGATTACGCAGAGACCAGCGACGAAAGTCGAGCGACCCGGGCTGCGCCCGAGTCCGCCAGCACTGCCAGTGCACGCCGTTTCTGGGAGGGCATCGCCGCCACGGCTTCCAATGCCACCACGACCTCGAACTCCCTGGCGTTGGCGTCCAGCGCCGTGGCAAGGACACACGAGTCGGCTGTCATGCCAGTGAGCCAAAGACGGCGTACTCCCAGCTTGGCCAGCAGAATCGGCAAAGGACTGGCCAGGAACGCCGAGTGCTTGGGCTTGAGCACGAAATAGTGGCCGGGCAGGGGGGAGAGGGCTGTGGCAATTCGCGCAGCCGTCCCCCCGTCCCGCTGGCACTGCTCCACTTGCTGGCGGAAATCCCGCTTCCAGTCAGAAAAGTTGTCATTGGCATAGATGACTGGCCACTTCTGGTCATCGAAGTGGTCTCTCAGGCGGCGGATCTGCCGCGCCGCCTTTTCTGCCGCTGGCGCCAGCGCGTCTGCACCTGGGAAGTCGAAACGACTGAACATGTCGATGATCAGCAGGGCGGTAGAAGGGGGGCGTGCCATGTCTCAATCTCCAGTCTGGGCATGCGGCGCTTCGACCGGCTTGGACTGTGGCGAATCCTTCTGGCGCAGGAAGATGGTCAGCACAACCAGAGACAGCACGGCCAGAAACTCACTTTGCCAGTTCTGCATCGATTCGAACCAGAACGTGCTGCTGGCCAGGTGCTCGAGAAAGCCCGGCACCGGCAGGCCCTGCAGCTGCTGCTCGGCCTGTTCGGCGCGCCAGCTTCCCAATGCATGCAACGTAAAGCTGGCCAGGAACAACAGGCCGAAGGCGATGGCAAGCGAATGGCCATAGATGGTCTTCCATGCGCCACCACGCCTGACGGGCCAGGGCGTGGGCCCCGGCTCGACGCGATTCTGTTCCTGCGCAGGGTCCAAGGGCCGCGATTCGGCCGAACCGCGCTGGCGCAGGCTCACTGTCAGAAGAACATACATCCCCATCTGCAGGAATTCGCTCTCCCAGTTCTCGAATGTGGCGCTGACGAAATGCCCGGTCGCCAGGTAGTGCCAGAGATCGATCGGCGTGCGTCCGTGCTGCACCAGCTCCTGGTTGTGCACATGATGTCCCGCAACTGCCTGCCCACCAATGAATACGACGGTGAGCACGAGCAGCACCAGCGAGAGACCGTTGCGTTTCCACATGCAACACCTCGTTCAGGCTGTTTCAATGGCCGTGATGAAGCTTGCGCCGCCAGCGGGCCATGAGCTGTGAATCCGGCGCATCCAGTATGTGAGGCGGACTCAACGCTTTCCTGTTGGATCGGGATCAGGACGCTCGTAGTCCTCGGGTACAGCCTTGGGGCCATCGCCATCGTCGGGCATGTCGTGCTCCTTCCATTTGGCTCGATCATTGCGCCGCTTGTCGGGCGTATGTGCCTTCGACTGATCATCCACGTCCGTGGTCGGATTGAAGGGAAGCTTGTCGGTCATGGGTCGCTCCTGCAGCAGGAGGTTGAAGCGTGCGACCCGTCCGGTTAACGCGGTGACGTCGCGAAATGAACACCATGCACACCGGGATGTCACCGCAGGGGGAGGGGGGTGTTGCGATGCTGGACCCCCCTCTTGCTGGAGAAGCACGATGCAGGCATTGACCTACCACGGCCGCAAGGATGTACGCGTCGAGACCGTGCCCGACCCGGTCCTGGCGGCTGATGACGACCTGATCCTGCGTGTTACCGCTACCGCCATCTGCGGCTCGGACCTGCATCTGTACCGAGGCAAGATTCCCGATCTGCACGACGGCGATGTGCTGGGCCACGAATTCATGGGCGTCGTGGAAGAAGTCGGCAGCGGCGTTACCCAGGTCAAGCCGGGGGATCGGGTGGTGATTCCCTTCGTGATCGCCTGTGGTGAGTGCTTCCACTGTCGGCTGGCCGAGTATGCCGCCTGCGAAACCACCAATACCGGCAAGGGCGCCGCGCTGAATCAGAAGGGCCTTCTGCCGCCGGCAGCGCTGTTCGGATACAGCCATCTGTATGGCGGGGTTGCCGGTGGCCAGGCGGAGTTCGTGCGCGTGCCCAAGGCGAATGTGGGCCCGCTACGTATTCCGGAAGGCGTGGCCGACGAGCAGGTCCTGTTCCTGTCTGACATCCTTCCCACCGGCTACCAGGCCGCGCTGAACGCTGGGGTGAAGCCGGGCTCAACGGTGGCCATCTTCGGTGCGGGCCCGGTCGGGCTGATGAGCGCGGCCTGCTGCCGCCTGCTGGGCGCCGAGACCATCTTCATGATCGATCATCTTCGGTACCGCCTGGACTATGCGCGCCGCGCCTATGGGGTGACCCCCATCGATTTCAACGAGATCGAAGACCCGGCCGATTTCATTCTTGCCCACACCAGTGGGCGGGGCGTGGATGCCTGCATCGAGGCGGTAGGTTTCGAGGCCGAGGGCAGTGCGCTGGAGTCAGCATTGACCGCCGTGAAACTGGAAGGCAGCAGCGGCGTGGCGATCCGGCAGTGCATCGCGGCAGCACGCCGCGGCGGGGTGGTCAGCATCCCAGGCGTCTACGCCGGCTTCATCCATGGCTTCCTGCTGGGTGACGCGTTCGACAAGGGGCTGACGTTCAAGATGGGGCAGACCCATGTGCAGGGACTGATGCCGGAACTGCTCGACGCAATCATGGAAGGAAAGCTGGACCCGGGTGACATCATCTCGCACCGGATGCGCCTGGCCGATGCAGCGCAAGGCTATGCAATGTTTGATGCCAAGCACGACGACTGCCGCAAGATCGTATTGACACCTTGAGCACGCCGCCATGAGCGCGATCATCATGACGTGCGTCTATGCGCTCTGGTTGGCCGCCGGTTGGCTCGACTTCCATTTCCACCGGCGTACCGACCTGCCGCACACCTCTGCGTTGCGGGAAAGCGCATTGCACGGGCTGCAGCTACTGCTGATTGGCAGTGGCGTGCTGGCATGGCTCCTGCTGGAGAATACCCGGTCACTCGTCGCGCTCCTGGCGCTTCTGGTCATCGCACACGCGATCACCGGCTATTTCGACACCGTCAGCGCGGACGGTCGCCGGCGTATCAGTCCAGCGGAGCAGCACGTGCACAGCGTGCTCGATGCCGCGCCCTGGGTTCTGCTGGGCTGGGTCGGCTGGCACGCGCAGCCGCGGTGGTCGCTGAGCGTGGATCCTGCGGCGCTTGAGGCCTGGTGGCTCGTTCTGTTGCCGGCGGTGGTACTGGTTGTGCTGCCATGGCTGTGGGAATTGCAGCAGTGCCTGCGCGTGAGGCAGCAACGGCGTGGGACAGGTGCGTGAGGATCACTGCGCAGGGCATTCATGTGCCCGCCACACCTCCAAGACAGTGATGTGACCGCCTGCCGCCTACGTTCATGACATGTCTTCATTGCAGAAGCCCTCATGCAGGATGTGACGCCGCCATCATCATTGATCAACCGCGCCCGCCAGGTACTCGTCCAGCAGCCTGAACTGCCATTGCCGGGATGCGGGCAGACACTGGATCGTTGGAGGGCGCTTGCGGCGTTGGGGGCCGAAGATCTCTGCCTGGCCAAGGTGCTGGAGGCGCACTACGACGCGCAGGCGATCATCGCCGAGTTGAAGGCACTGTCGGTTGCTGAAGGCCAACTGTGGGCGGTGTGGGCCGCAGAGGGCCCGGCGAGCACACTCCGCATCGACGCCGAGGGCAGGCTGCGCGGGGACAAGCCCTGGTGTTCGGGCAGCCCCTGGGTGGATGCCGCATTGGTCACGGTTCGCAGCGCTCAGGGGGTGTGGCTATGCCAGGTGGCAGCGGAGCACTGGAGGACGCTGTCGGGTGAGCCTTGGCCGGCCGTAGGCATGGCCGGGATTCCGTCAACCACCGTGCGCTTTGATGCCGCGCCGATGGTGATACTGGGCGCGCGCGATGACTATCTGCAGCGACCTGGCTTCTGGCATGGCGGCGCGGGTATTGCGGCGGTCTGGTTTGGCGCAGCGGTCGCGCTGGCCGAGCGCATGCGATCAGCCTGCACTGAGGGAAATCGCGCACGTCTACTGGGTGAAGTGGACCTCGCGTTGGCGCCGGCCGCGGCGCTGCTTCGCGAACTGGCGGTATGCATCGATGCCGAGCCCGAATCGGCGCATCGCGACGACGTGGTGCGGGTGCGTTGCGTGGTCGAGCGCGCGGCTACGCGTGTGCTGGATCTGGCGGGTCGGGCCCTGGGCCCGGCCCCCATGTGCCTGGAAGGCACCCATGCCCACCGCTGCGCGGACCTGACCGTGTTCCTTCGCCAGAACCACGCCGACCGCGATTGGGAGTGGTTGGGTGGGCAGCGGGCGGCCCAGGAGGCGACATGGGCGCTGTAGCCAAAGCACCGCTGCAAGGCGAAGGAACCCAGGAGCAGGCATGGCTGCGCTGCAACTGGCTCTGGCAACAGCCGATCACACCGGCAAGCGCGCTGTGCACCGGGCATGACCGCCTGGTGGTGGTCGCGCCGCACCCGGACGACGAGATCCTCGGCTGTGGCGGACTGCTTCACCACGCAGCGGGGCAAGGCATGGAGGTGAGCGTCGTTGCAGTGACGGACGGCGAAGCATGCTATCCGGGCGAGCCGTGGTGGACGCCAGCGCGCTTGCGGTCGACACGACGGGCGGAGCTTGCCGCGGCCCTTGGCGAACTCGGCATAGCGGCCGGTTGCATATTTCACCTGGGTATCGCCGACGGCGCGGTCAGCACGCACGAACAGGGCCTGGAAGGCTGGCTGCAACAGCATCTGCAGCCCCGCGACCTGGTCCTGGCGCCATGGCGGTTTGATGGCCACCCCGACCATGAAGCGGCAGGGCGTGCTGCCTGCCGCGCCGCCCGGGCGGTGGGGTGCCGCCGCCTGGAGTACCCGGTATGGGGATGGCACTGGCTGGATCCGGCCTGTGCACATATGGCGTGGGAGGTGCCCAGACTGGTCGACATTTCAGCAGTAGCGGCCGCGAAACGAAACGCGATCGCGCATTTCCGGACGCAGACGGGCGACGTGCCGGGCTTGAACAGCCCTCCGGTGCTGCCCGCGCATGTACTGACCCGATTCTTCCGAAACTACGAGGTATTCCTGGCATGAGCGCGCAACCGTACTTCGATGACCTGCATGAGCAGGAGGATCCGTTCGGCTACCGAAGCCGATGGTATGAAGAACGCAAGCGTGCGCTGTTGCTGGCAAGCCTGAGCCAGCGTCATTTCACTCGCGGGTGGGAGCTGGGTTGTTCCAATGGCGTGCTGACCGAGGCCCTGGCCGCCCGCTGCGAGCGCCTTCTGGCAACCGACATCAGCCCGCGTGCTGCGTTCCAGGCGCGCCGCAACCTGGCCCACCTGCCTCACGTGCAGGTTCACTGCGCAAGCCATCCCGAGCAATGGCCGCCGGGCCGCTTCGATCTGATCGTCTGCGGGGAAATGGGCTACTACCTGGGAGCCGGCGCACTGCGTGAGCTGCGCGCCGGTATCGGGGAAGCGCTTCGCGATGACGGGTTGCTGGTGGCCTGCCACTGGTTGCCCTCGTTCCCGGGACGCGCGAGCCGCACCGAGGTCGTGCATCGCTGCCTGGGTGAAGGCCTGCAGGAAGCCTTCCACTATCGCGACGCGGACTTCGTACTGCAGGGGTGGACGCGCGGCGCGATGTCGTTGGCCCGTCTGGAGGGCCTGCGGTGATAGGCGTGCTGGTTCCGGCCCACAACGAGGCAGCCAGCATGGAGCGGTGCCTGCAGTCGATCAGGAGGGCGGCACTGAATCCCGGGCTGGGCGGCGAAGCGGTGGAGGTGATTGTTGCGCTGGACGATTGTTCGGACGCCACGGAATCCATCTGCGCCCAGCAACGGGTTGATACGCTGCGGCTGCGTGCACGCTGCGTCGGCATCGCCCGGGCCAGGGCCGCCGCCGAGCTGCTGGGCCGGGGTGCACGATGGCTGGCGAGCACGGACGCGGACAGCGAGGTGCCTCCTGAGTGGCTGGTCGCACAGCTTGAGGGACGCCAGGACGTCTTCTGCGGGCTGGTGGACATCGCAACGACCTGCAGTGCCGAGGAGCGCCTGCGCAAGGCCTTCCGGAGGCGGCAGCAATGGGGGGACGATCATGGGCGTATCCACGGTGCGAACCTGGGTGTTTCCGCCCAGGCCTATCTTGCGGCAGGCGGTTTTGCGCCACTGCACTGCGGGGAGGACGTCCAGCTGGTGAGGACATTGCAGCGTCTCGGCGCTGATGTGCGGTGGGCGGGTGCACCGCTCGTCATGACCAGTGCGCGCCTGGCAGGGCGCGCGACAGGAGGGTTTTCAGCCTACCTGGCGAAGATGGGAGGGGCGGGCGCCGCTTCGGCGGCGGAGCAGCCGATCATGTTGGCTTGAAAATCAGCCGTTTCGGCACGCCGCCGGGGAAATACCGAAAATACTGTGAAAAACCCGGGTTCGCCGGGGAATATGTGACCAATTCACGTTTGGCGTTTACGGTCTCTCAACGACACCGGCCTTAGATTGAGCGGCCGGGAGAGTAGGAGTGTCATCATGCCGAACAGAGCGGTTGTCTACGTCAGCGAAGCCGTACCTGGATTCACGTCCGAGCGCTTGAAAACACTTATGGAAGATGCGGCCCGCTTCAACCGATCAGCGGGTGTGACTGGCGTCCTTTTATTCGACGGCCGGCACTTCCTGCAATACATGGAGGGCCCCGCCGATGGGCTGGATGTGGCCTTTTCCCGCGTCAGCGGCGCCGGCAGTCACACCGACCTGATGGAACTTGCTCGCGGGCGTGTCGGGCAACGGCGGTTGCCGTTCTGGCCAATGCGCTGCCTGCCAGTCAGTGCGGATGAGCTGCGGATGATCGCCCTTGCTGACTGGACCAGTTTCATCCAGCGGGCGGCCACGAGCCAGGCGGGAGCTACAGCGATGGAGAAGCTCCTCTCGATCGTCGAGCCCTATGCGAAGGCCGCCTGAAGCCGGGACCAGCGTTATCATTGCGTGCAAGTGAGGGGAGGGTAGCGATATCGCGGTTTTGATGACCCTGATCCCCGCCTACAACGGAGCAGCGATCATCGAAGCGCAGGAAATTTCCTGCGTCAGCAGGAACGAATATGCCCCTCCGTGCAATCGCCTACGCAAGTGAGGCGATACCGGGGCTTTCCATGGACCATGTGGACGACCTCGCCAGGGCCGCCGCCCGCTTCAACTTTGAAGCCGGCGTTACGGGCGTGCTTCTTTATGACGGGCTCCGTTTCCTCCAATACATCGAGGGACCGGAAGACAGCATCAACGTGGTGTACAGCCGCATCCTCAGTGCCCGGAGCCATTGCGAGCTGATCGAGCTGGGCCGGGGCTGGGTTTCCGGCCGGTTCTTTCCCTACTGGTCAATGCGGCTGCTGTGGGTCGATGCCTCCGAGATCCGCAGCGTGGCGCGCAGCAACTGGGATGGCCTCTCCCGTGGTGGCGCGCTGCGCCAGCTGGGCCTGGTGGTAGCCCCGCACCTGGGGTGACGGTTGCATGGAGTCAATACGCAGGCGGCTGCGCGCAGGTATCCCCCATGACGCGCCGCACCGTCTCCTGCAATTCACCGACGTGGAACGGTTTGGCCACGAAGGCTGCGCGCCGGTGGCGCTGCGGCACCAGCTGGTCGTAGACCGCAGAGACAAACAGGTAGGGGATGCCGAGTTCTGCCAGGCGATCAGCGACGGGAAAGACCACACCGTCGCGAAGTTCGACATCGAGCACGGCGCCGTCGAACCGCTGGGTGTCCAGCAGCCCGAGAGCATCGAACACGCTGTAGGCATGCGTCACCTGATCGCCGACGTCCTCAAGGGCGTGCTCCATGAGTGCGGCCAGGTCGAGTTGGTCTTCCACCAGCAGCAGGTTGCATCTGCGCTGGCCGGTCGCGGATTGCATGCGTGCATGCCTGTGTTGTCCTGGGAACACCAGTTTCTGCTGTGCTGCATCAAGATCCTGCGTGTGCATTGTCAGTCCGGCGCGAAGCTCTGCGCGCGTGGCCAACCTCGTGGAGGAGGCGTGGAGGGCCTTATGGATTTCGTTGACGGCTTCTTGGCATGCGCTGTGGATACTGCCGCCGACCCCTGTATCGGAGTTTCTGCCATGCGTCAATCCGAAACCGAAGCGGCCTCTCCTGGCGTGCTGCGTATCGAGTGCATGCCGCTCGATTGTGGCGGCGCCGCCATTGTCGTGGAACTGGACCGTACGCCTGAGCGGACATGGATGAAGTCGCTGAAGCGAGCGCTGCTGGCCGACGACGCCCTGGACGGTGCACAGGCCAAGTTTGATGGGCGCTTTGTCTATGTCGTGGGCGTGGACGGCGGCGCGCATCGTGCTGAACATCGGGTCATGCAGGCCGTGATGGCGGCAGAGGGCGCGGCCGCCTCCAACGCCAGGCGCCAGCGCCCTGCAGTCAACGTAGGCGTATCCAGCGCTCTGGCGAGCTGAGAGCGCCCCGGGTCCAGCCCGGGGCTGGGGATGTTATCGCCGCATCAGCGCTGCGTGCAGCGCCGAGCTTCGGCGGATCACAGCGGCCGACAAGGCGGTGATTGCCAGCGCTCCACCATGGTCTCCGGAGGCATGTTGCCCCGCACTGGAGATCGAGATGGCAGACCAGAACACCGCCCGAAGCGAGCGCCTGCTGAAGTGGCTGCAGGACGCCTACGCCATGGAACAGGAAGCGGAGACCATGATGAAGGCCATGGCTTCGCGGATCGAGAACTATCCCCAGCTTGCCGCACGCGTCAGCCAGCACGTCCAGGAGACGCAAGGGCAGGCAGCTTCCCTGCGCGAGTGCATTGAGGCGCTTGGGGGAAGCGTGCCCACCGCAAAGGGGCTGTTCGCGAGCATGACTGCCGCCCTCCACGCGGCGGGCACCAGTCTGATGGAGGACGAGGTGGTCAAGAGCGTAGGCCTCTCGTTCGGCTTCGAGAATACCGAGATCGCCACGTACCGGGCGCTGGTGATCGCTGCCGAGCGCGCCGGCGCGCCCGACATTGCGGCCGTGTGTGGCCAGATCCTGCAGGAAGAGGTTGCCATGGCGCGTTGGCTGGAGGACCACCAGGACGGACTGGTCGGAGCGTTCCTCAACCGTGACGAAACGCCTGGCGCCCAGGCCAAGCGTTGACCCCGAAGCCAGCCCACGCCAGCCACCGGAGAAACCCTCATGTTCTTTCATCACAAGAAGCTGATGTACACCGTACGCGTGCGCGAATCCAACCCGCAGCTCGCCAGTCT
The DNA here is from genome assembly GCF_002138415.1 of Stenotrophomonas maltophilia. Classification (NCBI taxonomy): domain Bacteria; kingdom Pseudomonadati; phylum Pseudomonadota; class Gammaproteobacteria; order Lysobacterales; family Lysobacteraceae; genus Stenotrophomonas; species Stenotrophomonas maltophilia. The sequence goes on along the minus strand of NZ_CP015612.1, from coordinate 2,288,171 downwards.
CATGCTTGAACAGTTCGGCGGCCCACAGGGCGAGTTGGCCGCCGCGATGCGCTACTTCACCCAGGGACTTGGCGAATGCGACCCCGGGCGCAAGGACCTGTTGATGGACATCGCCACCGAGGAGATCAGCCATCTGGAGATCATCGGCACCATCATCGCCATGCTCAACCGCGGACCCAAGGCGATCCAGTCCGAAGGGCTTGCCGAGGCCGAGGACATGCGCCTGCTGGGCCAGAACAGCACCAGCCACACCGAACAGATCCTGTACGGTGGCGGCCCCGCGCTGGTCAATTCCAGCGGGGTGCCGTGGACAGCCGCCTACATCGACTCGATCGGCGACCCCACCGCCGACCTGCGCTCGAACATCGCGGCCGAAGCGCGCGCCAAGCTGGTGTATGAGCGCTTGATCAACGTCACCGACGACCCCGGCATCAAGGATGCGCTGCGCTTCCTGATGACGCGCGAGATCGCGCACATGAAGTCGTTCGAGAAAGCGCTGCACAGCATCCAGCCCAACTTCCCACCGGGCAAGCTGCCGGGGGATCCCGCGTTCACCGATCTGTACATGGACATGTCGCAGGGCGACGGCGCCGACGATCTGCAGGGTAGCTGGAACAGCGGCGAGCTCTGGGAGCGGGTCAGCGACCGCGAGGCACAGGCCGCTGTGGATGGTGGCGACGGCGGCGGCACGGTGGACCTGGACCCGCGCGAACAAGCGGCGGTGCAGGCCATGACCCTGCGCACGCTCTCCGACCCGGAAGCGCGGCCGACCACCGGGGCTGAGCTGGGGGCCGGCCCGGGCGCAGGCGCACTGGACCTGCCACCACGCGAGCCGTGATAGAACCCGGGGCGCTCGTGCGGCGCCCCGGTTGCAACGCCCCTGGGCAGCGTGGGGCGTACGAAAGTGGGCGGACATCACGTCCGCCCACGAAAAGGTACATCGGGTTTCAGCGCCGATCAGCGCTGCTGGCCACCGCGGTTGTTGCCGCCGCCACGTTCCTGCTGTTGCTGCCCGCCTCCCTGGTTGCCGCCCTGGTTGCCACCGCCACGGCTGTTCTGGCCGCCTTCGCGGCCGATGTCAGCCATGTGCTGGCGGTCCTGGCTCACCGCTTCGCCACCCTTGCGGCCGGCTTCGCGTGCTTCTTCCGAGCTGAATTCATGGGCGTTGCCTGACTCGTGCGCGGCACGTCCACCCTTGGCGGCGATCTCGCGCTGCTTGTCCTCGTCCATCGAAGCGAAACCGCGGTTGCTGGTGCCCTGGTTCTGGTTCTGGTTGGCCATGGAAAGTCTCCTTGGGTTCAGCCGCCTCATTGGCGGCAGCGACCATCTTCCAGATCCGGCGCTAGACGGCGGTGGCACGACTGCCAACGTCGCGTCATCCCGAGGGCTCTGATTCCTCATCCGACCTCCACGAACATTCGTGCGCGCGTGCGCACAAGGGCAGGCACACGTTCAGCGGCCCGACCGCGCGTCAACGCGATGCGGAAGGTACACGCCACAGTTCGACGCAGCCTCCACACCGGTCTCACCGCGCGTACGATCGGTGTGGCTAAGGTAGAGCGGTCTGCAACAACGGTGGTGCCATGCCCTTTAGAGCGATTGCCTATGTAAGTGAAGCCTCCCGCAACCTGACGGAACAGCGGCTGCAGGAACTTGTGGCAGAGGCGGTGCAGTTCAATGAGTCCGCCGATGTCACCGGCACATTGCTGTTCGACGGCTCGCGCTTCCTGCAGTATCTGGAGGGCCCGGAGGCCGGGATCAATGCGGCTTACGCACGCATTCTCGCGGCCGGCAGCCACAGTGGGATCGTCGAACTGAACCGGGGCAGGGTGGGGCGCCGGCAGTTTCCGCACTGGCGGATGCGCAGCGTGCGGGTGGATGAGCTCGCACTGGGGAAGATCGCCATATCCGACTGGACCGGCTTCGTGCGCAGCGCGTCGGCGCTGGAATCGGGCACCAGCGCGCTGGATCGACTACTGTCGGTTTCGCAATCGCAGACGGAAGCAGGCGCGGGCGGCATCATGGAACCAGACGGGCAGCTGGCACGATGATGTCGTCAGCCGCCCCGGGAGTGCCTGAGCTGCTACGCGTCGGTTGTGCAGGGTGGTCGCTGTCGCGGTCGGATCGGGAGGCGTTCGGCGCGGGCGACAGCGTACTGCAGCGCTATGCCACACGCCTGCCGATGGTGGAGATCAACTCATCCTTCTATCGACCGCACCAGGCCAAGACCTATGCGCGATGGGCGGCGAGCGTGCCGGAGGGCTTCCGGTTCGCGGTGAAACTCCCGCGCGAGATCAGCCATGAGCGTCGGCTGCGTGATGCAATGCAACCGCTCGAGCGGTTCCTTGAAGGCGCGCTGGAGCTGGGTGGAAAGCTCGGTCCGTTGCTGCTGCAGTTGCCGCCCAGCCTGGTGTACGACACGGTCACGGCCGGAGCCTTCCTGCGGGGCCTGCGCGCGCGCACGCAGGCCGATGTAGCGTGCGAGCCGCGCCATCCGAGTTGGTTTACGGCGGACGTGGATGCGCTGCTGAGCGCGCATGGCATTGCACGGGTTGCCGCAGATCCGGCACGTGTGCCGGCGGCAGCGATTCCCGGCGGTGATCGCACGTGGAGCTACTGGCGCTGGCACGGCCAGCCGCAGATCTATCGCAGTGCCTACGACGAGCCGACCCTTGCCCACCTTGCGCGGCAGCTGCTGGCCGAGGCCGACGCGCAACGACCCGCCTGGTTCGTACTGGACAATACCGCGCTGGGTCACGCCACCGGCAATGCCCTGCACCTGCAGGCGCTGCTGCAGGAGAACGAACATGCCTGAAGGCCCTTCGATCGTCCTGCTGCGCGAGGCAGCGAGCCATTTCAAGGGGCACGTGGTCCGCACCGTCTCCGGGAACAGCCGCATCGACCTGTCGCCGCTGCAGGGCCGAAGCGTCAAGGCGGTCCGCAGTTGGGGCAAGCACTTCCTGCTGGAATTCAGCCATCACACGCTGCGCATCCACCTGATGATGTTCGGCAGCTGGCGCATCGACGAGCGGAAGCCAGCCCCGGCGCGGGTATCGCTGGTGTTCGACAACGGTGAGCTGAACTTCTATGCGTGTTCTGTGCGCCTGATCGACCAGCCTCTGGACGACATCTACGATTGGCGGGCGGACGTGATGAACGATGCCTGGGATCCGAAGCTGGCCAGGCGCAAGCTGAAAACCATGCCGGACGTCCTTGCCTGCGATGCGCTTCTGGACCAGACGGTCTTCGCCGGCGTCGGCAACATCATCAAGAACGAGGTTCTGTTCCGGATAGGCGTGCATCCCGCCACCCGATTGGGCGACCTGCCGCCACGCAGGCTTACCGCGCTGATCGAGCAGGCCCGCGCCTACAGCTTCGATTTCCTGGAATGGAAGCGCTGCTTTGAGCTGAAGAAGCATTGGCAGGTGCACACGAAGAAGATCTGTCCCGTGTGCGGTGGCCCGATCAGCAAGCTCTACATGGGGACCACGCGGCGACGCACGTTCTTCTGCCCCAATGATCAAGTGCTGTACGGGCCCTGAGGCTGCCGTCCGTGGCAGCCGGGTTCCGGGGCGCGTCGATCAGGCGGCCTGCGCTGCCTTGGCATTGCCGCCGCCCTTGGCCAGCAGGGTGAGCTTCTCGTCGGTGGCCTTCTCTTCCTCAAGCGTCTCCAGCAGCAGCGGCAGGGCGTCCTTGTAGCCCAGTTGCTTGGCCAGCGCGGCGATGGTGCCGTAGGACGCAATCTCGTAATGCTCGACCTTCTGTGCGCCACCGATCAGGGCGGCATCGCGCACAGGGCCCTTGTCGATGCTGTCGATCACTTCCTTGCCTTCCTCCACCAGGCCCTCCATCGCCGCGCACTTGATGCGCTTCAGGCGAATGCCCAGGATCTCCACAACCTGGTCGATGCGCTCGATCTGGCCCTGGGTTTCTTCCAGGTGCGTTTCAAACGCCGTGGCCAGGTCCGGGTTCTCGGCCGCACGGGCCAGGCGCGGGAGGGCCTTGGTCAGCTGCTTCTCGGCGCTGTAGATGTCCGAGAGTTCGTGGATGAACAGGTCTTCCGCCGTCTTGATAGCCATGCTGGGCTCCGCTGTGAATGGAGCACTTAGAGTAGGTCGCGCCCGGTTGCGATCAGGCGGGGGCCAGGTGAAGGCGGCATGTGAACGCCAACGCGAACTCTGCGCGTTGTCTTCACGAGGTGGCGTCTGTCGCCTGCCTGCCGTAGTCCCGATGCCGGCAGGCCTTCGCCATGGCTTCACGGTGGCATCGCCTGGTGCCCATGGATCGGCCAGTACGGTCACTTCACGCCCGATCACGCGTGGAGACTCCCATGAGCGATGACAAGAAGAACACCGGCAGCCCGGACCGGGATCGTATCAACGTCAACGAAGACTATGAACTGCAGTACTGGACCACGGCGCTGGGTGTGTCCGCTGAGGAACTTCGGGCCGCAGTCGCCAAAGTCGGGCCCACCGCCGTTGCTGTACGCAAGCACCTGGGAAAGTAGCGCGGAGCTGCCATGTCACTGGTCGAGTACCGCCGCAAGCGTCGTTTTGACCAGACGAAGGAGCCCGAACCGGGCAAGGCGCTGCCAGAAGGCCAACGCGCCATTTTCGTGGTGCAGTTGCACCATGCCAGCCGCAGGCACTACGACTTCCGTCTGCAGGTGGGTGACGCGCTGAAGAGCTGGGCCGTTCCCAAAGGCCCCAGCTACGACCCCAAGGTCAAGCGCATGGCGGTGGAGGTGGAGGATCATCCCGTCGATTACGCAACTTTTGAAGGCGAGATTCCCAAAGGCCAGTATGGCGGCGGACATGTCGCCCGGTTCGACCACGGTGTGTGGGCCACGCAGGGCGACCCGGAAGCCCAGCTCGCCAAGGGCCATCTACGCTTCGAGCTGTTCGGCGCCAAGCTCAAGGGTGGATGGCACCTGGTCCGTTCCGGCAAGCCAGCGCGCCAGCCACAGTGGCTGCTGTTCAAGGACGACGATGAATTTGCCAGCGATATCGAGGCAGACGATCTACTGGCGGATGTTGCTGTAGCGCCCCCGGAGGACCTGAAGCGTGCCGGGGCCGGAAAGGCCGCGAAAAAGAAACTTACGGTCGTACCCGCCACACGCACCCGACGAAAGAACTGGGCGAAGAAGGCCCTGGCGCTCAGCAAGGCGAAAGTGGCGGCAGCGCCGTCCGGGCCGTTTGAACCGCAGTTGGCCAAGCTGGGCGAAGCGCCGCCCCAGGGCGGGCAGTGGGTGCATGAGATCAAATGGGATGGGTACCGCATCCTTGCTACGGTGGCCGAGGGCAACGTGCGGCTGTGGTCGCGGAACGCGCTGGAATGGACCGGCAAGCTCCCTGAAGTACGTGACGCGATCGCGGCACTGGGCCTCACCTCGGCAGCACTGGACGGCGAACTGATCGCCGGCGCCGGCACTAGGGAAGACTTCAACCTGCTGCAGGCCACGCTCTCCGGCGAGCGGCAGGGCGTCCTGACGTATGCATTGTTCGATCTGCTGCATGTTGATGGCGTGGACGTAGCCGATGCGCCCTTGCTGGAACGCAAGGCCCTGCTGCAATCCGTGCTGGAGGGGCAGGGCAGGCCATTGGCGTTCAGTTCACATGTACAGGGGGATGGCGACGAGGCCTATCGCCTGGCCGGTGAGCAGCACTTCGAGGGCATCATTTCCAAGCGCGCCGATCGCAGCTACCACAGCGGCCGCAGCGAGGACTGGCGCAAGACGAAGCAGCTGGCCAGCGACGAGTTCGCGGTGGTGGGATACACCGCACCGAAAGGCAGCCGCACCGGGTTCGGCTCGCTGCTGCTGGCGAGGCCAGACCCGAAACACGGCTGGCTCTACGTCGGCCGCGTCGGGTCCGGGTTCTCGGACGAACTGATCGGCGAAGTCAGCAGGCGCATCGAAGGCGGCGGCAGACGCAAGCCGACGGCGCACGTGCCCACCCAGGACACCGACCTTCGCGCCGCGACCTGGTTCCCACCGCGTTTCGTGGTGGAGGTTTTCTATCGCGGGATAGGCGGGCAGAAGCTGTTGCGCCAGGCGTCGCTGAAGGCGGTACGGGCGGACAAGGGCATCGCCGATCTAGCAGATTCCGATCGCTCCGGGCCGGCCATGGCCTCTGGTGGAAAGCCCGCACCCACGCGTCCTGCGCGCGATGCGAAAAAGTCACCCGCTACCGACCGCACACCGCCCGCGCTGTCGTCCCCCGGCAAGATCCTGTTTCCTGGCGATGGCTACACCAAGCAGGAGGTATGGGACTACTACATAGCAGTAATGGAGCACCTCCTGCCCGAAGTGGTCGATCGTCCGCTGTCGATCATCCGGTGCCCCAGTGGTACCGCAAAACCCTGCTTTTTCCAGAAACACCATACGGCCGGGCTGGAGCTGGTCGATTCGGTAAGGCTGAAGGAAGAAGGTGGCATCAACGCCCACTACCTGGTGGTGCGCGACGCAGCCAGTCTGCTTGAACTGGTGCAGTTCAACGCGTTGGAATTCCATCCCTGGGGCAGCCACGCCGAAGCGCCCGACCAGGCCGACCGGGTCGTGTTTGATCTGGATCCAGGGCCGGACGTTCCCTTTGCTGAAGTCAAGAAAGCAGCAACCGATATCCGCGAACTGCTGGCGCAGCTGGAACTGGAATCATTCCTGCGTGTGTCCGGCGGCAAGGGCCTGCATGTGGTCGTACCTCTCAACCCCGGATGCGATTGGGACCTGACCAAGCGCTTTGCGAAGGGTTTCGCCGAAGCGCTGGCGCAATCCGAGCCCCAGCGATTCCTCGCAACGGCCACCAAAAGCCTCCGCAACAAGCGGATCTTCGTCGACTATCTACGCAACGGGCGCGGTGCAACGGCAGTCGCGTCCTATTCGCTGCGGGCCAGACCGGGGGCGCCCGTCGCACTGCCGATCGCCTGGGGCGATCTGGCGAAACTCCATCGCGCGGACGTGTTTACGATCAAGGACGTGCCAGCAAAGCTCAAGCGGCGCCGCAAGGACCCATGGGCCGGTATCGCGGAAGTGAATCAGAATCTCGCGCGATGGGCGCAGGTAGGCCCGTAGCCCGCGCCTACGCGTCGGGTGCCTGCGCGCTACCGGGCAAGACATGATCGCATTCGACCAGCCGCGCGTTGCTGACCGTCTGGCGCGATGCGCACGTACCGCATACCAACGTCGTTCCACCGTGCACCGCCCCCAACGCGTCCCCCGACAATTGCGTAATCCCGCCGCAGGTGTTGCAGCGCACGCGAATGGACCTGACGCACTCAATACCCTGCACGCCGGAAACAGCGTCCAGCTCCAGAACATGGAAAAGGCCGGTATTGGGCATGGGGCGCTCTCAAGTCATCTTTCCCAAGCGTAAACGATCCATGGCATTGGGGGAGTAGGCGTCCTGCATGCCGCTTGTCAGTTTGAAACCAACTGATTCACAAAATGCACATGATCGGAACAACTGCGGGGCGCAGGTGGCCTATCCTAGCGGCACGGAATCTGGGGGGATTCGCTACAGGAGCAGCCAATGCCGATCAGGGCAGTCGCATACGTCAGCGAAGCGGGCCCAGCCGTTGCGGGTGATCCGTTCGGTCTGGGCAGCGGAAAGCTGGACGATCTGGTCGATGATGCCGCCCGCTTCAACCGCAGTGCCGGTGTCACCGGCGTCCTGCTTTTCGACGGCACCCGCTTCCTGCAGTACATGGAGGGGCCCGAAGACGGTCTGAGTGTGGCGTACTCGCGAGTGGTGGGTGCATCCAGCCACACAGGGCTCATCGAGTTGCAGCGCGGCCGGGTAGGCAACCGGCGACTCCCGTTCTGGCCGATGCGCTGGCTGCCGACGCAACCGGAGGAATTGAAACGTCTTGCCTGCGCAGACTGGGCAGGGTTCGCCCAGCACAGCGGTGACGATGCGCCAATCGAGACGGCGATGGATGTCCTGGCCAGGTTGGTGGAACCCTATGCAGTCGCGGCGTGATCCACCGGTCTAGCGCCCTCCATAGCGCGCCGCCCACGGGATCTCTCCGCTGCATACATTGAGGTGCCCGGTGCGCATCACGCAATACAGCCGGGCCTCCGGGTCCGCACTGGCGGCAATGTAGTCCAGCGCCTCGGCAAGCATGCGGATGAACTGCGGCTCGGGATAAAACGCTGCCCAGGTCGGCAGCAGCTCTTCCAGCTGCGCGATCATAAAATCGATTTCAAGATGCGTGCTCACTGCCTGATCCTCCTTCCACGCACGTTAGCGACCACGCTGCAAGCAAAGAGTTGCGGTTCGCAGAGGCGACGCACGCTTGTTACCCACGCGACGCTCACCCGGTCTTGACCATGGCGTTGGTTGTGGCAGCGCGTGAGCATCATCTGCACGACCACGCCACCGTCGTTTCACTGGGCAGGGCGTATCAGGAAAGGCTCTCCGCTGAACCTGCAAGGATCCATTTCATGGCCGACCTGTTCCCGCGCGCCAGCCTATGGTCACGCGATCCCGAATCGCACGCCTTCCGTCCCCTGACCGGCACCACGCGCGCGGACGTGCTGGTGGTCGGGGCCGGCATGACCGGCCTGCTGACAGCGGCCCGCTTGGCGGATAGCGGCCTGGATGTGCTGGTGGTTGATGCGGGGCCCATCGGCGGGCGCAATACGGTGATGTCCACGGGTAATCTTTACGCGCCCGTCTCCCGCCTGGCGGATCTGATCTCGCGTTGGGGCGGAGACACTGCCAGTCGTATCGTGCAGTGGCGGCAGCGGGCGCTGCGGTCCATCGAAACACTGGTTCATCGCTACGATCTGCGTTGCGGCTTCGAACGCGTGACCATGCAGAACGGCATGCAGGAGCGCACGCGCGAGGTCACGGCGCGATTCGAGCGTGAACTTCAGGCCTATCAGCGCGTTGGCCTGCGATGCGAACACCAGCAGTTCGGGCTGCCGTTCGCATTGGGCCACGCGTTCCGTGTTCCCGATCAGGCGCAGTTGGATCCGGCGGCCTTCTGCAGGGAGCTGGCGCGACACCTGGTGGGCCGGGTGCGCATCCATGACTGGACCCAGATCAACAGCATCGAGGCATCAGCAGGCGTTGCGACCGCCCTGGGTGGCCGCATCCATGCCAGGCACTTCGTGCTCGCGACCCACTCGCCAGCAGGATTCAATCTGGTGCAGGCCGAGATGGAGGTATACCGCGAGTACGGCGTGGCGGTACCGGTTGCCAATCCGCCAGCGGCAGGTATTCATTGGATCGCCGATCGGCACCGCTCGCTGCGCGGGGTGCACGGCACTGATGGCCGCGACTGGCTGATGCTGGTCGGTGAGACACATCGCACCGGCGAAACGCCCGCGATGGATCCAGCCCAGCATCTGGTCGCCGACGCGCGTCGCAACTTCACCGTGCAGGGCGAGCCGCTGTGCTGGTCCGCGCAGCAGTTCCGTGCAGCCGACCAGCTGCCCTACATCGGCAGCAGCGCGCACGACAATGTATGGGTGGCCACCGGCTATGGGCCGGACGGCTTGACCTGGGCGGGCGTGGCCGCCCGTGCGATCACCGAGGGAATCATGGGCACGACCAGCGAGATCGAGCAGCTGCTCAGCCCCATGCGCTTCACGCCGGTGCGCTCGGCGGCCGGCTGGGCCCGCACCAATGGCACGGTTGCACGACACATGGTGGGAGATCGCCTTGGCGCCGCGCCGTTGCACTCACCCAATGCGCTGGCCCGTGGTTGCGGCGCACTGCTCGACGTGGCCGGAAAACGAACCGCAGTCTACCGTGATGAGCATGGTCAGCTGCACGCAATGTCAGCGTTGTGCCCGCACCTCAAATGCGTTGTTCAATGGAATGGTCATGAGCGCACATGGGACTGCCCGTGCCACGGCAGCCGCTTTTCCGCCACCGGGTCGCTGCTGGAAGGCCCCGCCAGGCAGGGCCTCACACCAGAACCGCTGCAGGCGGAGCAGCCGCCGGGGCGGTGAACGTCATGCCTCGGCGGTCGCGTCCGCATCGCAGGGCATGCAGCGCTCCTTCTTGGACTTGATGTCTGCAGCGGTCTTAGCCAGTGCCTCGTAACGCTGGCGAATCTCTTCAAGGTGAGCGGGCTCCATCGATTCCAGGTTCAACAGCTCTTGGTTGGCATCCTTGCTGACCCGGATCAGTTCATCCAGCTTGATGTGCAGCGCGGCCGTATCGGCGTTCTGCGTATGCTGGATCAGGAACACCATCAGGAAGGTCACGATGGTCGTTCCCGTATTCACCACCAGCTGCCACGTATCATTGAAGTGGAAGGCCGGCCCGCTGGCGGCCCAGGTGATGATCACCCCCAGAGCCGCGACGAATGCGCCCAGGCTGCCCGACAAACGTGCCGTTGCGGCCGCAATACGCGCAAAACCGCGCCGGATCACTGGTCACCTCCTGCGGCCTCCTCATCCGTGCGGCGGTCCGGCAGCTTGACCCGCTCCCCAAGACGCTTGGCCTGCTCTTCCGGTGTTGGTGCAGCAACAAAGGGAGAGATCGGGTCACTGGCGGGGAAGGTTTCCTGCAGCGCCTCGTCATGGTTGCGGCGGTTGTGCAGCTTCGCCTGCAGTGGACTGACGGGATCGGGATTCTGCGCTTCCGGGTCCGGGTGGGGAAGGTCTTTCTGATCACGTTGCATGGTGCGGTCTCCAGGTTGGGTGCCACCGCTCAGGTGGCGCGCCCAGCATAGGAACTGCATCGTGAGCGGCCCCATCAAGGGCAGAGCAACGTGGCGTCAAGCCTTCAGGCAAAGCGCGTTAACAATCAGCAGGGCGGGGGTGTTCGGGGGCGGCCGCGACGACGCCAGGCCATCACCTGTCCCACCACGGCCGTCAACAGCAACATCGCATTGGTCACAACGAAAACGGTGCTGCCCAGCATCGCGCTGTACACCGTAAACAGCGCGGACGCGGTCATCTGGCCCACGAACAACCACTTCGATACCGCCTCGGGGTTCGACGACTGCCACTGTTTCACCATCTGCCGGATCAACGTCGCCATCAGGACCGCCGTGGCGACCCAGCCAAGTACATCGGGGTGCATGATCGCCTCCTATCGTGCAGATGCCTCACGCTAGCCCTTGGCCGCGCAACGGCGTAGGAAGGGGAGGTGAAGGCGGCATTCCGCCTCCTGCGCCCTCACACCATTCACTCCGCAGCAGCGAGAATGGCCTACCGGGCGCGCCATGCGTGACCCGCCCACCGAATGCAGGAACACTGAAATGTCCAACGCCCCCTTTGGTGAATCGTCATGCGCTGCCGCCGCCAGCGGTTGCATCGAGGTGCGTGGTGCGCGCGAGCACAACCTCAAGAATGTCGACGTCTCCATTCCGCGCAATGCACTGGTGGTGTTTTCCGGGGTGTCGGGTTCCGGCAAGTCATCGTTGGCCTTCGGTACCGTGTTCGCCGAAGCGCAGCGGCGCTACTTCGAGTCCGTTGCGCCGTATGCCAGGCGCCTGATCGACCAGGCGGGCGTGCCGGACGTGGACGCCATCGACGGCCTGCCGCCGGCAGTGGCCCTGCAGCAGCAGCGCGGGGCCAGCAATACGCGTTCGTCGGTGGGCAGCGTGACCACCCTGTCCAGCCTGGTGCGCATGATGTACTCGCGTGCGGGTGCGTACCCGGCCAACCAGCCCATGCTGTATGCAGAGGACTTCTCACCCAACACGCCGCAGGGCGCCTGCAGCACCTGCCATGGCTTAGGGCATGTCTACGAAGTGACCGAAGCGCTGATGGTTCCGGACCCCTCGCTGAGCATCCGCGAGCGCGCTATCGCCTCCTGGCCGCCGGCGTGGCATGGCCAGAACCTGCGCGACATCCTGGTCACGCTGGGCTACGACATCGACGTGCCGTGGAAGAAGTTGCCGAAGAAGGATCGGGACTGGATCCTGTTCACCGAGGAAGCGCCCAGCGTGCCGGTCTATGCCGGTTTCACGCCCGCAGAGACCCGTGCCGCACTCAAGCGCAAGCAGGAGCCCAGCTACATGGGCACCTATACCGGCGCACGCCGCTACGTGCTGCACACCTTTGCCAACACCCAGAGCGCGCTGATGCGCAAGCGCGTTTCGCGCTACATGGAAGGCCGGTTGTGCCCGGCCTGCCATGGAAAACGCCTGAAGCCGGAGGCGCTCTCGGTTACCTTTGCCGGCGTGGATATCGGTGAGTTCATGCGGCTGCCGCTGGATCAGCTGGCAGCGCTGCTGGAGCCCATCGCACAAGGTGATTTCGGCGCACACAGCAAGGGCGCTCGCACCCGCAGGAGTGCAACACCCCGCGATCGCGCCCGGCGGGCCGCGAGTGGCCAGGCGACCCATGAGGGTGCCCCCGATGTGCGCCTGACTTCCGCCCTGTCGGAAGAGAAGCGCCTGGCGGCACAACGATTGGCAGGCGGGGTCATGGCCCGCGTACGCCAGCTGCGTGACCTGGGCCTGGGCTATCTCTCGCTGGACCGTGCGACGCCAACCCTGTCGGCGGGCGAACTGCAGCGCCTGCGGCTGGCCACGCAGCTCAGCTCGCTGCTGTTTGGCGTGCTATACGTGCTTGATGAACCCTCGGCCGGCCTGCATCCGGCCGACAGCCAGGCGCTGTACGACGCACTGGAACGGCTGCGCGACGGCGGCAACTCGGTGTTCGTTGTTGAACACGATCTGGAGCTGATGCGCCGCGCGCAGTGGCTGGTGGATGTGGGTCCGCAGGCGGGGGAACACGGCGGGCGCGTTCTCTACAGTGGCGAGCCTGACGGCCTGCGCGACGTTCAGGATTCGCGCACGGCGCAGTACCTGTTCGACCGGGTGCCTGCGCCGGCCAGCCGGCAGCGCAGTGCCAACAGCTGGCTGGCGCTGAAAGGCATCCACCGCCACAATCTGCACGGTGTGGATGCGCAGGTGCCGCTGGGGTTGCTGACTGCAGTGACCGGCATTTCCGGATCGGGCAAATCCAGCCTGATGGCGCAGGCGCTGCCCGAGCTGATGCTGCTGCACCTGGGGCACGAGCCCGTGGACGACAGCGCCGACAGCACGCCCGCGGATGGGCCGACCGTGATCGAAGCCACGCGGGGCCAGCTGGCCGGCGATGTGGATGCCATCCAACGCGTCGTGCAGGTCGACCAGAAGCCCATCGGCCGCACGCCGCGCTCCAACCTGGCCACCTATACCGGGCTGTTCGATCACGTGCGCAAGCTGTTCGCCGCGACACCCGCCGCGCGCCGCCGCCGTTTCGATGCGGGCCGCTTCTCGTTCAACGTGGCCAAGGGCCGGTGCGAGACCTGCGAGGGCGAGGGTTTCGTCAGCGTCGAACTGCTGTTCATGCCCAGCGTCTATGCGCCGTGCCCCACCTGTCATGGCGCCCGCTACAACGACGCCACGCTGAAGGTGCAGTGGAATGACCGCAACATCGCCGAGGTCCTGCAGATGACGGTGGACCAGGCGCATGCGTTCTTCAGTGAAGAGGATGCCATTGCGCGCCCGCTGCAGTTGCTGCAGGAAATCGGCCTGGGCTACCTGCGGCTGGGCCAGCCGGCCACCGAGCTTTCAGGTGGCGAGGCCCAGCGCATCAAGCTGGCCACCGAGCTGCAGCGCAGCCAGCGCGGGCGCACGCTGTACGTGCTGGACGAACCCACCACCGGCCTGCATGCGTCGGACGCAGACAGGCTGCTGGTGCAGCTGCAGCGGCTGGTGGACGCGGGCAATACGGTGGTGATGATCGAGCATGACATGCGCGCGGTCGCACAGGCGGATTGGGTGATTGATGTAGGCCCCGGCGCTGGCGGGGCAGGGGGCACCATCGTGGCGAAGGGAACGCCGCAACAGGTGGCGCGCGCCAAAGGCAGCAGGACGGCGCCCTTCCTCGCGCGCGAGCTGGGGCAGGGCGGTTGAGGCGCAGGCCCATTTGAAGAAAGGCTCCGGCGAGATGCCGGAGCCTCGGGGGACTTACTTTCCCTGCAGGAACGTCAGCAGGTCCTGGTTGACCTTGTCCTTGTGGGTATCGGTCAGGCCATGCGGCGCACCCGGGTACACAATCAGCCTGGCGCCCTTGATCAGCTTCGCTGACTGGCGGCCCGAGATGTCGATCGGCACGATCTGGTCGTCATCACCGTGGATCACCAGCGTCGGCACGTCGAACTTCTTCAGGTCGGCGCGGAAATCGGTGGCCGAGAACGCGGCGATCGAATCGTAGGTGTTCTTGTGGCCACCCTGCATGCCCTGTGCCCACCACGCATCGATCAAGCCCTGAGATACCTTCGCGCCCGGGCGGTTGAAGCCGTAGAACGGGCCCGACGGGATGTCCTTGTACAGCTGCGCGCGGTTGTCCATCTGCGCCTTTCGGATGCCATCGAACACTTCGATCGGCAGGCCGTTCGGGTTGTCGGCGGTCTTCAGCATGAACGGCGGCACCGAGCTGATCAGCACCGCCTTCTTCACCCGGCCGGTGCCATGGCGGCCGATGTAGCGCGCCACTTCGCCGCCGCCGGTAGAGAAGCCCACCAAGGTCACGTCATGCAGGTCGAGCGTGTTGATCACCGTGGCCAGGTCGTCGGCATAGTGATCCATGTCGTTGCCGTCCCACGGCTGGCTGGAACGGCCGTGGCCACGACGGTCATGGGCGATGACGCGGTAGCCGTGGTTGGCGAGGAAGATCATCTGCGATTCCCAGCTGTCCGAGTTCAGCGGCCAGCCGTGGCTGAAGGTAACCACCGGGCCGTCCTTCGGGCCCCAGTCCTTGTAGTAGAGCTGCACGCCATCGGCGGTTGTGATGTAGCTGGCGGTGCGGGCGACGCTGGTAATCGGCGCCGGCTTGGCCGGTTCGGCGGCCTGCGCGGACAGGCCGGTCTGGACCGAGAGGGCGAGGGCGGCAACGGCCAGGGTGCGGGCGAAGGTGTTCATGCGGGAATTCTCATGGGTGGGTGGTGAGGCGTACTTTGCGCCAGCAATCAGGCGCCTGGGTGATGAACTGCCCGGATTTCTTGATAGATCGTCTTGCACGGTTGTGCACACACGAACCGCCACCCATTGCCCGTTGACACGGTAGAACGGTCGTTCTACCTTGCAGCCATGCACAAGACCGGCACCGACACCGCGCAGAAGATCCTGGCCACCGCCGAGGCGCTGATCTACCAGAACGGGATCCACGCCACCGGCATGGACCTGCTGGTGAAGACCTCCGGCGTTGCCCGGAAGAGCATCTACCGTCACTTTGAAAACAAGGACCAGGTTGCTGCAGCTGCTTTGAACGCACGCGATGTTCGTTGGCTTCAGTGGTTCCAGCAGGAATGCGACAAGGCCGACACCCCGGAAGCACGCATCCTCGGCATGTTCACCGTGCTCAAGGGCTGGTTCCAGTCGGAGGGTTATCGCGGCTGTGCCTTCATCAACACCGCAGGCGAGGTCGGCGACCCCGACGATCCGATTCGCCACATCGCCAAACATCACAAACAGAAGCTGCTCGATTACACGCTGGAACTCACCACGCAACTGGATATCAAGCAGCCGGAAGCACTGGCGCGGCAGCTGCTGGTTCTCATGGAAGGCGCCATCACCGTCTCGCGCGTGATGGGCGACTACGACGCCGCAGACACTGCAAGGGATGTTGCAGCGGTGTTGTTGGAGCAGGCCAGGCGCTGACGCCTGAGTCATCAAATCCCGTCGAAGCACCCCGTTCATCCACCTGATTGGAGGCGCCACCGTGTCCATTGAAGCACCCCGTCCGCCACTTCCCCCATTCACCCGTGAATCGGCCATCGAGAAAGTGCGCCTTGCCGAGGATGGCTGGAACACCCGCGATGCCGACAAGGTTTCGCTGGCCTATTCGCTGGACACCGAGTGGCGCAACCGTGCCGAGTTCACCCATGGCCGCGAGGAAGCCCGGCAGTTCCTGGCCCGCAAGTGGAACAAGGAGCTTGAGTACCGGCTGATCAAGGAGCTATGGGCCTTCACCGAAAACCATATTGCCGTGCGCTACGCCTATGAGTGGCATGACGACTCCGGCAACTGGTTCCGCTCCTATGGAAACGAGAACTGGGAGTTCGGCGCCGATGGCCTGATGCAGCGCCGCTTTTCGTGCATCAACGACATGCCGATCAAGGAAAGTGACCGCAAGTTCCACTGTCCGCTGGGGCGCCGCCCGGATGATCATCCGGGGCTGTCTGATCTGGGTATGTGATTCGCATTGCTTCCCGGAATGCAACATCACGTCCCCCTCCACGGGCCTACCGCAGCAACGGTGTGCTGCCTAGCCTGATCGCACACGGCACAAGCCGTGTTCCGGGCCCACCGCTTGCGCAGTGGCCCGTCTTCCCATGAACCCTGCAGCGTTGGCCTGCCAGGCATCCGTGCCCTGGCAACGCCACGCCCTGCGCCGTGGGAAAGCGCCCGGAATCGTTCGCGCCAGCCTTGCATCGCTGCCCGCCCAATGCCCCTTCGTGGAGATCCCTCATGTTCAGTCTGGAAAACACCGCCGCGCCCATTGCCCCCGCCCTCGATGAACTGGTGCCCTCGCGCTACGCCTTGAAGGTGGGCGACGTCGAAGTGCTGGTGATCAGCGATGGCGTCCTGCCGTTGCCCACCCAGATGCTCGGCCACAACGTACCGGCCGCCGACCGTGCCGAATGGTTCGAAGAGATGTACCTGCCGCAGGATGCCTTCGACTGGGCATTGAACGTGATGGTGGTGCACAGCGGTGATCGCACCATCCTCATCGATGCCGGCCTGGGCATGGACCCGGACCTGCAGTTGCCGCGCGCCGGCCAGTTGATCCGCCGCCTCGGTGCCGCCGGTATCAACCTGGGCGAAATCACCGATGTGGTGGTCACCCACATGCACATGGACCACGTCGGCGGGCTGCTGGTTGAAGGCGTGAAGGAACAGCTGCGCCCGGACCTGAAGATCCACGTGGCCGAGGCGGAGGTGGAGTTCTGGAAGTCGCCGGACTTCAGCCGCACCAACATGCCGCAGGGGTTCCCCGATGCGCTGCGCGCCACGGCCAAGCACTTCTGGGCCGAGTACAGCAGCTACGTGCACACCTTCCAGGACGAACAGCAGATCGCGCCGGGCGTGACGGCCCGCCGAACCGGAGGGCATACCCCCGGCCACTGCGTGGTGCGCGTGGCGTCTGCCGGGCAGGCCCTGACCTTCGCCGGTGACGCGGTGTTCGCGGTCGGCTTCGACCAGCCGAACTGGCACAACGGCTTCGAGCACGACCCGGAGGAATCCGCGCGCGTACGCATCGCCCTGCTGAAGGAACTGGCAGGCACCGGCGAAATGCTGGTGGCCACGCATCTTCCGTTCCCGTCAGTGGGCCGGGTGTCGCTGGAGGGCGAGACCTTCCGCTGGGTGCCGGTGTTCTGGGACTTCTGATCGGGTCCTGCGGCCGTTGCGCAGGCAGGCGTTCACGATCGGGGCGCATCGGCGCCCCGGTCGAATCCCGCAAGAACGAGGTCGCAATGGATGCCATCCACGCGGGGCGCGGATCTACTGGATGGAGGTGGGTAGTGCCAGCCGCTGCAGCTTGTGCGGGTTGCGCTGCACCAGGATCTGCGTGATCCGTTCGCCATCGGTCTCGAAGGCCATCGCCGCTTCCAGCTCACCATCGAAATAGCGCAGCAGTCCCAGCCGTCCGTTGAGCATGGCCGGCACCATCCGCAACTGCGCGCTGCGCCGCAGGTGCGGGGCATACAGCAGCTGGGCAATGCGTGCGCCCCCGACCATCGGCCTGGGGAAGCTGGTGACGATGCCGCCGCCGTCACCCACCAGCTCGGCCGACTCGGCCATCAGCGCCTTCATCGTGCGGAAATCGCCGCTGGATACGGCCTCGGCGAAACGGCGCAGCAGTTTCTGGTGCACCTCCTGCGGGACGTTGTAGCGCGGGCGCTCCTGCCTGAGCTGCAGGCGTGCGCGATGCACGATCTGCCGGCAGGCGGCTTCTGTCTTGTCCAGGGTGCGCGCGACCACCGCGTAGTCCTGATCGAACACGTCGTGCAGCAGGAAGGCCGCACGCGCATCCGGTGCCAACCGTTCGAGCACGCTGAGGAAGGCGACCGACAGATCGCTGGCGGTTTCCAGCACATATTCAGGGGTGCTGGTGTCATCGGTCAGCAGCGGCTCCGGCAACCACATGCCGACATAGTGTTCGCGCGTATGCCGTGCCAGGCGCAGGCCATCAATGGCGCGACGGGTGGTGGTGGCCACCAGCCAGGCTTCGGGATTCTCGATCTGTGACGGGTCGGCGCCATGCCAGCGCAGCCAGACATCCTGCACCACGTCCTCGGCTTCGTGCGAAGACCCGAGCATGCGGTAGGCCACGCCGAACAGGCGCGGGCGGAGGCGGGAGAACAGCGCAGTGGAATCGTCCATGCCAGCGTAGGACACAGCGAGGCTAGGCCTGCGCCCGCACTGCCGGTAGGCCGGGGCCGGGCCGCATGCTGTTGCATGAAAAACACCAATGGCCTGTCACAGCGGCCGATGCTCGGCCGTCTGCCGGGCATGGACACCGCATCGCACCTGCGCACCGCATTCCGCCCTGCCAGCGAACAGGTCTGGCAGACCTTCCTCGCCGCACTGCGCGAATTGCCGCCCGATGCACGTGCGGTGCTGTTGCTGCACGACGTGCTGGGCGCCGGGTTCGAGGACATCGTGCCCCTGCTGGGGCTCGACCTGTCCGCGTGCAGGCAGCGCCTGGCGCTGGCGCGGAACCACCTGCACGCGCAACGTGCCCGCCTGGAGCCAGGCCGCCCATGAACACCGCACAGCCCAGCCCGGCCAGCGACGGCCACGATGCGCTCAATGCATCCTTCTCCACCAGCTACGCCGGCGTGCTGGCCTTCATTGCAGTGGCGGCCGAGGGCAGTTTCGCCCGCGCGGCCGACCGCCTCGGCATCGGCCGTTCGGCTGTCAGCCGCAGCATGCAGAAGCTGGAAAGCCAGCTGGGCGTGCGGTTGTTCCTGCGCACCACGCGCTCGACCACGCTGACCCGCGAAGGCGAGCTGTTCCTGGAGGGCTGCAACCCGGGCGTGAACTGCATCCTGCAGGCGCTGGAGGAAATGCGCGACCTGCGCGAGGGTCCGCCGCGCGGGCACCTGCGCATCAGTGCCAGCCACGGCTTCGGCCGGCGGGTGATCGCCCCCCTGCTGGCCGCCTTCCGCGCCGAGTACCCGCAGGTCTCTGTAGAACTGCTGCTGGACGAGCAGGCCCCCGACCTGGCCGGTGACCGCATCGATGTGGCGTTCCGCGATGGCCTGCTGGAAGACAGCCAGGTGATCGCCAAGCAGCTGGTGCCGATGCAGCTGGTGGTGTGCGCGTCACCGGCGTACGTGCAGGCGCATGGTTTACCGCCGTCGGTGGATGCGCTGTCCACGCATGCCTGCATCGGGCGGCGCCTGCCGGGTGGACGCATGCAGCCCTGGGAATTCCGGGTCGACGGCACCGATGTGCACCTGCAGCTGCCGGCCGCACTGGTGTTCAACGATGCCGACCTGGCCCTGCAGGCCGTCATCGACGGGCTGGGCATCGCCCAGCTGCCCAGCTATCAGATACGTGAAGCGCTGTGGGCGGGCAGGGTGGTGACCTGCCTGGATCGGCATGCGCCGCTCGATCGCGGCCACTACCTGTGCTACCTCAGCCGCCGCCAGCTTCCCAAGCGTGTGCGGGCCTTCATCGACTTCAGCACGCAGCGGGTGCGCGCGCTCGAGCTGGATGTGATCTCGCATTGGGAAGCGCGCCAACAGGCCACGTCCATGAAGCCAGAGGCACAGCCCGCCTGGGCCTGAAGCATTGGTGCGTGCCGGGCAACAGTGCGCGCCCCAGCGCGGACCTACTGCCCCGCGCCCACGCTGCCTACGATTCCAGCACGCCCGGCCACAGCCGGTCGCCCCTTCTACATTCCAGGAGACACGTCATGAAATTCCTCGTCATCGGTGGTACCGGCCGCATCGGCAGCAAGGTGGTGGAGCGCCTGCGCACCGCCGGGCATGACAACGTGGTGGCCGCGCCCTCCACCGGCGTGGATGTCCTGACCGGTGAAGGCCTGGACGCCGCCATGGACGGCGTCGACGTGGTGGTGGACCTGGCCAACTCGCCCTCGTTCGAAGATGCGGCAGTGCTTTCGTTCTTCGTGACCGCTGGCCACAACATCCTCACCGCCGCCGCCCGTGCCGGCGTACGCCACCACGTTGCGCTTTCCGTCGTAGGCACCGACAAGCTTGCGGCCAGCGGCTACTTCCGCGGCAAGATCGCGCAGGAGCGCCTGATCCGCGATTCAGGCCTGCCGTACACCATCATCCATTCCACGCAGTTCTTCGAGTTCCTGCCAGGCATCATCCAGTCCGCCGGCGAGGGGGCGACCCTGCGGCTGCCGGCCGCCGACGTACAGCCGATTGCCGCCGAGGATGTTGCCGAAGCGGTGGCACGCATCGCGCAGCAGCCCCCCCACAATGGCGTCGTGGAAATTGCGGGCCCCCAGCGCGCCGCGATGGCAGATCTGGCCAGGCAGTATCTGCAGCGGACCGGCGACCCGCGGCAGGTCGTGGCAGACGCCGAGGCACTGTATTTCGGCGCGCCGCTGCAGATCGATACGCTGGTGCCGGTGGGGCAGGCGTGGCTGGGGCAGGTCGGCTTCGACGCCTGGCTGCAGCAGTCCGGCCTGTTGCAGCGGCAGCCCGCCTGAGCGGCCATCGATCGCCTGCCAATGACCGAGCTGAAGCCACCTTCGCCCGCCATGCTGGACCGCTACCAGGGCGACGACGTGCAGCCGCTGTACACCGGCCGCGTGCGGGTGAGCGGCGGCCAGGCCCAGCACGGGCGCGCGTCCGGCGTGGTTCGATCGGACGACGGTGCACTGGCGGTGGACCTGCGCCTGCCGCCGGAACTTGGTGGGCTTGGCGGCGGCTCCAATCCCGAGCAGCTATTGGCCGCAAGCTACGCCGGTTGCTTCCACGGCGCCATGGTACTGGTGGCCGCGCGTGCCGGCCTGCTGCTGCACAACCCCAGCGTCGAAGTGGCGGTCACCTTCGCCCGTGATCCGACAGATGGGCTGTACCTGCTGTCGGCCGAGATCGTGGTCCATCTTCCCGGCATGGATGCGAACCTGGCCGGCGAACTGGTGCGCAACACCGAACGCGTCTGCCCGTACGCCAAGATGTTCCATCGTGGCATCAGCCATGTGGTGCATGTGCGGGTCGGCCCGCAGGCTGCGCCTCTGTAAAGTCGAGCCATGTTCGACTATTGCCCTGACGTCCGCTTCCGGCCAACGGATGCACTCCTCATGTAAATCCGGCTAAGCTGCGGGGCGTCCACGCGTGGAAACGCCAGATCCCCTCAAGAGGCTGCCATGGAACCGCACTATCAGCTGCTGGCGAGCGTGCTCATGGGGGTGTTTGTCTTCCTGTTCTTTCTTGCGCGTGACTACTTCAAGAGCCTCGGCTGGATGCTCGGCCCGTTCGACCCCAATCTTGGGTATTCCTCTGAAGCCAAGCTCATCTCAGCAGCCAACAAGACCATGCTCGTGATTGGGGCGCTCCTGTTGATCTGGGCCTTCATCGGGCCTTCTCCGTACCGCAGGAACTGGGAACTCGAGGCCATGGGCCTGACCCTGGGGGCGTTGGCCTGCTATGTGCTGCTCATCCTTCTGGCGTCTTCCCGCAGCCGATCCACACGGCAATGAGTCCAGCATCACGCACGGCCGTGGCAGCTCGCCCGGACCACAGCGATTGCTGACCACCGACGCAGCACCGTATCCGAGCGCCGCATGGCGCAGTTCCGCAGACCAGCGAGGCACGCCTTGCGCATCAATACGCTGTCCGCGAGGCCCGCGTTCGCCAGAGGCGGCGTTGAAGATGACCGGCCAGCAGGCTCGGCCGACGATGCCGGCACACGCTGGACAGGCTTCACGGATCTGTACTACCCAGCCGGGCATAGTGCCCCTTGGGTAGTCTGAGCGCGTCCATCCAGCCACGGGGTTTCCCCGAACGCCAGGAGGTCACTGTGCCAAGTTGGAACGAAGGAATGAAGTTGACGCGTCGCCAGGTGATCGCCGGCGGCGCCACGACCGTGGCGATGTCCGCCGCACCGGGGGCTTCATCGCTCGCCGCCGAACTGGCGGCATCCCCGCCGCCCAGGTCGCCGGTCATCAGTACGGTGGGGTTGACGGTCAACGGCACGCATCGTGAGCTAGAGCTGGACACCCGCACGACGCTGCTAGACGCCCTGCGCGAACATCTGAAACTGACCGGTACCAAGAAGGGCTGCGACCACGGTCAGTGCGGCGCCTGTACCGTACTGGTCAACAGTGAACGCATCAATGCGTGCCTCAGCCTGGCGGTGCAGCACCAGGGCGACGCCATCACCACCATCGAAGGCCTCGGAACCCCCGACAACCTGCATCCGATGCAGGCCGCCTTCATCAAGCATGACGGTTACCAGTGCGGGTATTGCACGCCGGGGCAGATCTGTTCGGCGGTGGCGGTACTGGACGAGATCAAGCGGGGTGTCCCCAGCCATGCGCAGGCCGATGTCAGCGCACGGCCCCAGGCCACCAACATGGAGATGCGTGAACGTATGAGCGGCAACCTCTGCCGCTGCGGCGCGTATTCCAACATTGCCGAGGCGATGCAAGAGGTCGCTGGCGCGACCTCTGGAAGGGGGCGCTCATGAAGGTCTTCAGTTACGAACGCGCGAAGTCTCCTGCCGAGGCCGCCAAGGCCGTCGCCGGCACCGAGGGCGCGAAGTTCCTGGCGGGAGGAACCAACCTGCTCGACCTGATGAAGCTGGAGGTCGAGACGCCCGCGCACCTTGTCGACGTGCAGGACATCGGCCTGGACAGGATCGAACCTACAGACGATGGCGGCCTGCGCATCGGCACGCTGGTCACCAATACCGCACTGGCCTCGCATGAGCGCGTGCGCCGCGACTACGGTGTGCTGACCCGCGCGATCGTGGCTGGCGCGTCCGGGCAGCTGCGCAACAAGGCCACCACCGGCGGCAACCTGCTGCAGCGCACGCGCTGCCCGTACTTTTACGATCCCCATCTGCCCTGCAACAAGCGCCTGCCCGGATCAGGCTGCGGCGCGCTCGAAGGGTTCTCCCGGCAGATGGGCGTGATCGGCACCTCGGACAGCTGCATCGCGACCTATCCGGGTGATATGGCGGTGGCGCTGCGCGTGCTGGACGCCTCGATCCAGACCATCAAGGGCGATGGCAGCACGCGCAGCATCCCGATTGCCGATTTCCATCGTTCCCCGGGCGACACGCCACAGCAGGACAACGTGCTGCAGCGCGGTGAGCTGATCACCCACGTCACGCTGCCGGAACCGCTGGGCGGCCGGCACGTGTACCACAAGGTACGTGACCGCGCGTCCTATGCGTTCGCACTGGTGTCGGTCGCCGCGGTCGTGCAGCGTGACGGCTCGGCGCGGTTCGCCTTCGGCGGGGTCGCGCCGAAGCCGTGGCGCATCGAAGCAGCCGAACCCCTGCTGCGCGACAGCGTCAAGGCCGCGACCCGGCAGGTGTTCGCTGGTGCCCGTCCAACGCAGGAGAACGCGTTCAAGATCGCGCTCGCCGAGCGCACCCTCGCAGCCGTTCTGGCCGAAGGAGAGCGCTGATGCCCCTCGAATTCAACGCCCCCGCCGGCGACAACCTGTTCGACAAGGCCAAGGTGGTCGGCAAGTCGACGCCGCGCATCGACGGCCCACGCAAGACCACCGGCACCGCCCCCTATGCCTACGAGCGCCATGACGTGGCGCCAAACCAGGTCTACGGCTACATCGTCGGCGCGGGCATCGGCAAGGGGCGCATCATTTCGATGGATGCCTCCCGTGCACGTGCCGCCCCCGGCGTACTGGCGGTGATCACCGCACCGGAGACCAAACCGGTCGGCACATCCAACTGGAACAATGCGCCATTGTTCGGCGGGCCCGAGGTCGCCCATTACCACCAGGCCATTGCCTGCGTGGTGGCAGAGACCTTCGAGCAGGCCCGCGCCGCCGCAGCGTTGATCCGCACCCGTTACGAGCGCGGCAAGGGGCGCTTCGATTTCCCAGCGCTGGCGCCGTCCGCGCCGCTGGCCAAGGGGCGCGGTGGCAAGCCCGACCGGCAGACGCTCGGCGATTTCGACAGCGCCTACGCTAGCGCGACGGTCAAGCTCGACGAGACCTACCACACAGCCGACGAAAGTCATTCGATGATGGAGCCGCACGCCACCATCGCCGCCTGGGAAGGCGACACGCTCACCCTGTGGACCTCGAACCAGATGATCGACTGGGCCAGGCAGGGCATGGCGGCGATCCTCGGCATCGATCCCGACAAGGTGCGTGTGGACTCGCCCTATATCGGCGGCGGCTTCGGCGGCAAGCTGTTCATCCGCGCCGATGCAGTGCTGGCCGCGCTGGCGGCCAAGCAGGTCGGGCGGCCGGTGAAGATCGCGCTGCAACGCCCGTTGATGCCCAACAACACCACGCACCGGCACGCGACCATCCAACGCGTCCGGATCGGTTGCGCGAAGGACGGCAGGATCTCCGCCATCGCCCATGAGAACTGGTCGGGCAACATCAACGGCGAGGACGGCGAGAACGGCACCCTGCAGACGCCCAAGCTCTATGCAGGCGCCAACCGCCTGGTCGCCAACTACATCGCCACGCTCGACATGCCCGAAGGCAATGCGATGCGCGCGCCGGGCGAAGCACCGGGCCACATGGCGCTGGAAGTGGCGATGGACGAAATGGCCGAGAAGCTGGGCCTCGACCCGATCGCGTTCCGCATCCTCAACGAACCCGAGGTCGTACCCGGCGATCCGAGCAAGAAGTTCTCCGACCGCAACCTGGTGCGCTGCCTGCGCGAGGGCGCGGAACGCTTCAACTGGAACAAGCGCAACGCCAAGCCGGCGCAGGTAAGGGAAGGGCACTGGCTGGTCGGCATGGGCGTGTCTGCGGGCTATCGCGGCGCGCCGACGATGAAGTCGGCGGCGCGGGTCCGGCTTGACGGCCAGGGTGGGGTGATCGTGGAAACCGACATGACCGACATCGGCACCGGCTCCTACACGATCATCGCGCAGACGGCAGCCGAGACCATGGGCGTGCCGCTGGACCGGGTTCAGGTGACCCTCGGCGACTCGCGTCACCCCGCCTCCGCCGGTTCCGGTGGCCAGTGGGGCGCGGCAAGCTCCACCGCAGGCGTGTACGCGGCGTGCGTCAGCCTGCGCCGCAAGGTGGGCGAGAAACTGGGCTTCGACGGCGACACCGCAAACTTCGCCAATGGCCGTATCGAGGCGGGTGGGCGGACCATCGACCTGGCCGAAGCGGGGACGCTTTCAGCAGAGGACGGCATTGCCTTCGGCAAGTTCAAGCAGGGCTACGACGTCGGCACCTACGCAGCGCATTTCTGCGAGGTTGCCGTGCATGCCTACACCGGAGAGACGCGCATCCGCAGGATGCTTGCCGTATGTGATGGCGGCAGAATCCTCAATCCGCTGTCCGCACGCAGCCAGGTCATCGGCGGGATGGTGATGGGTGCGGGCGCGACCCTGATGGAGGAACTGGTGGTCGACAAGCGGCTTGGCTTGTTCATCAACCACGACCTGGCGGGATACGAGGTTCCCGTGCACGCCGATATTCCACACCAGCAGGTGGTCTTCCTCGACACGCTGGATCCGGTGATCTCGCCAATGAAGGCCAAGGGCGTGGGTGAGCTGGGCATCTGTGGGGTCGGCGCCGCGATCGCCAATGCGGTCTACAACGCCACCGGTGTGCGCGTGCGCAACTATCCCATCACCCTGGACAAGCTGTTGCCCGGCTTGCCCGACGTGGGCTGACCCTTGCGCATGGACCGACCCGTGGCCTCACCCGTCCTGGAGCCCTCTGCGGCAGAGGGAGTGGAACCCAGGGATCCTGCCGGACACCTGTCCGCAGCGCCGGACTTCCTCACCGAAGGCAGCCCGCGCGGCGTGCTCGAGGCGGCGGTGACGCACCTGCGCGCGGGGGAGCACGCCGTGCTTGCGCTGGTGCTGGAAACCGATGGCTCCACCTACGCCGGTGCCGGCGACATGGTGCTGTTCTGCAACGGCAGCCAGGTCGGCTGGCTCAGTGGCGGATGCCTGGAGCCCGAGCTCGCGCGACGCGCGGAGCAGGTGAGCGCGGCAGGGCAGGTCGACTGGATCGAGATCGACACCCGCAGTGACGACGACCTGTTGAGTGGGTCCGCGCTCGGCTGCCGCGGCCGGCTTCGGATTGCGCTTCTGCCGTTGCGGGTCATGACGGGCATCGACACCGTGATCGAGGCTTGGCTGCGCGAGGGGGTGTCACTCCAGCGCGACCTTCGCACGTCGGGGCAGATCGTTTTCCGCGCCGGCCATCGCGAGCAGGCATGGCAGCTGAACCCGATGGACGGGGCGCAGCCCTTTGGAGAAGCAGCGTGGCGTTTGCCGTTGCCCCGGCTTCCACGGGCTCTGGTGCTGGGTGGCGGTCCAGAAACGCCCTTCCTGGTTCCGTTGCTGCGGGGACTGGGGTGGCGGGTCAGCGTAGCCGAACGACGAGCGCGCTGGTCCTCAGCGGGGCAGGGCGCGGATGCACAGCTCCAGGTGAGCCCGGCCGAGGCCCTCCATGCCGACCCGTGCGACGCGGTGCTGGTGATGCACCACGACTTCGAGCTGGACCGCGAGGCGCTGGTGGCCCTGGCCGGTACCGAGGTTGCCTTCATTGGACTTCTGGGTCCGCGGCGAAGGCGTGAGGATCTGTTCAAGCTGCTGACACAGGATCAGCGTAGCCGCCTGTCTCCCAGGCTTCGATCGCCGATCGGCCTCAACATCGGAGGGCGGGGACCGGAGGCGATTTCGCTCAGCATCGCCGCCCAGCTGCAGCAATGGCGCATCGCGCCCGGCAGGTGACGGCCGCGCATGCGGTCGTCGTGCTTGCGGCGGGCGGGAGCACCCGGCTTGGCCAGCCCAAGCAGCTTCTGACCCGGCAGGGCGAGACCCTTGTACATCGCGTAGTGCGGTTGGCGCTGGAGCTCGCGCCATCGCAGGTGTTGGTGGTGGTGGGCGGCAACGCACAGGGCGTGACATCCAGCATTGCCGGACTGGATGCCACCCCGGTAACCAACCACCGCTGGGAAAGCGGCCTGGCCAGCAGTCTGCAGGTTGCCGGCGCACACCTGCTGCCCACGGTGACTGCGGTGATGGTCGTGGCATGCGACCAGCCCGCAATCGAGCGCTCCCATCTGCAGGCGCTGCTTTCGGGTGCCCGCGTCTCGGCGTCAGGGTGCGCGGGTACCCGCCACGGAAGTGTGCTTGGCATTCCCGCAGTAGTGCCGCGTGCATGGTTCAACTCTGCGGGTGCAACCGGTGACCGCGGCTTTGGAGCGCGCTTGAGGCAGCTTCCCATCGATGCCGTGCATGCCCTTCAAGCGCCGGAGCTGGGCCTGGATGTTGACACGCCAGAAGATCTCGCGCGTGCGCGCCTTGCGGGCTGGATCGATGCCGGGAGGTGAGTCGTCGGCTACGATGGTGGCGCCGGCATCTGCGCCGGCGGGCAGGGGGGACGCAATGGATATGCAGGCAGAGGGCGGATTCGATTCGCCGGACAGGACGAAGCACCAGGAACTGACCTTCCACTGGCTCTACCAGCGGGTGCAAGGGCTGGTTGAACATAGCATCTACCGTAAGGCGGGCAGGGTGGAGACCTGGTCGTTTCGCATCGGCATGGGTGCGGCGATCATCGGCATACTTGCTGCTCAGCTTCCGGATCGATGGCTGCCTATTGGCGCAGTACTCCAAGTGGTTATTGCCTGCCTGGCAATCGAAATCGGGGGCTTCATTATTGGGGGCGCCCTGGCGGCCCGCAGAGGCATCCGCCAATTCAGTCAGCCACGGCTGTCGCACGCCAAGGAGATGGACGGTGACTTCGCCCACTGGCAAGCGGTGGTTACCGAGCTTCGCCGTTTCCCTCGCATTGAGCGCGAGCGCCGCCTCAAGTATGTCAGTCAGCTGCGCAGCAACATGATCGAGCGCATGGGCCTGATGTACGGCGGGCTGCAACGCCTTGGGCCATTCCCGCTGCTCATTGCGTTTTATTTGCAGTTCCGGGGATGGAAATGGGGCGACTGGGCAGGCGCCTTCGACGTCAGTCTGGTCGGCGGGTTGTTAATCCTCGCCATGGTGCTTCTGTACCTGTTGGGCTGGATGCTGATCAGCATGCGCATCCGCCTGGACACCTACGTCGCCTTGCTCGAAGGCTCCATCCACGAACCTGAGCCGCCGCAGCCCGCGCCTCTGTAGAGTCGAGCAATGCTCGACTACAGCACACCACATCGCACCCCCTCAGGCACCTCGCCCGCGAATATCTGCAGCACGCGATCCAACAGAACAGGTTCCGGCACGCCAGCCAGTACCTGCTCCAGGTAACCCAACGGCTCCAACTGCCATTGGAGGAGCGCCCGCAACCGCACAACGGCGGGTGCCCGCTGCTTCGCGTCCAGTGAGACACGCAACAGCAGATGTTGCGAGCGCCTCTCCAGCCACAGCACTGGTATGCCTCGGCAATCAATCTGGAACTCGGCATCTCGATGCCGCTCAACAATCTGGAAGCCCTGTCGTGGCCGAGACTCCACGAACTGCATCGCTTGGCGGCGCAGTTGTGAGAATCGATCGTCGTTGATGCTTTGGAACCCAATAGGAGATGGCAGTGGGGGCGCCAGCCACCGCGTCTGTGCTGCAACCACCGCCACGATGTACAGCAGCGTGGCCGCCCAGCAGTACCGCGCCACTCAGCCCTCCGGACGCATCCGTTCGATGGCGTGCGCCGTGAGTCCCAACCCGGCCATGATCAGGCCCTCCATGACGCGCGGGCCAACGTACTGTTCCAGTTCGCCGTTCTCGCGGGCGCGCTGCGCGGCCAGCAGTATCTCCAGCACCACGCGGAGGCCGGCCAGGGAGCAATCGGTATCCGCCAGGGCGATGCGCCGGCCGGGCATCTGATGGCGCTCTGGCCAGGGCTGACCATCGGAGGCGGCACCAGAACCGATGCTGTGCAGCAGGGCGATGAGCGTGTTCGGATCCAACGCGGGGCTGTTGGCCGGCGCGTCGTGGATCGGGTGCGGGGCAGGGGAGTGGGGCTGGGCCATGGCTGGGCTCCTTGCGTGCATGCAGAAGCCGCCACCGATAAAGGTGGCGGACGATGCGTGGTTCGAAACCCGGTGTTCGCTGAACCGGCAGGCACAAGGCCTCCACGCACCGCCCGCCATAGCCGGCCGACGGATTGCCAGCCGGCACCACACAGGGTGATGCCGGCTGGCAAGCGTTTACTTCAGCGAACTACCGGGGTTTCGAATCCCGGCCACCTGTTTTCGGTGGCACGGAAAGGAATACGCCCGGCTGTGCGCGATGCCAATGCAGTAAGGCCGATGCCGACACCACTTTCAACATTTTCAGAATCGTTGCATGCGGCGCAATGAGGCTGGAGCTTTGCACCGCAAGGCTATCGGCCTTGTCGGTGTACAAGCCTGACGAGTGTCGGCATCCGCCCGGCGAGGCGCTGAGCGAGGCGAATGCGACAGGATTGCCAAGGCCGTCAGGCGTCAGTAGCCCTTCAACGCGGCTTTGGTCCGCTCCAGCCAGGCGGCATTGTGGCTGCGTGCGTGGCGCGACCAGTGTTGGGCATCGTCGATGATGCTGGCGAACAGGCTGCGGGCCTGCTCACGGTCGGCGGGCTGCGGTTGTGCCATCAGCCACTCGGCGAACAGGCAGCGGGCGGCCGCATCATTTCCACTTTCCACGGCGCGCTCGAACGCGGCGCGGGTGCCAGGTGCCTGCGCAGCAGCCAGCGCCTGCGCATGGAGCAGGGTCTGTTCCGGCTTGCGACGCACATCCGGATGGCGGGCGAACAGGCCGTCCAGCGTCTCAACTGCAAGCGCGGCGTGCCCGGACTCGAGGCGAGCACGCGCCAGGCCGGTCAGGATGTAGGGGTCGTCGCCCAGTGGCGAGCTTGCGGCCTGCTCAAGCAGGGTTCTGGCTTCCTCCGCCTGGCCGGCATCCAGCAGCGTCATGCCGAGACGAACCCGGTTCTGCACGGTGGGCGTTCGCGACAGATCAGCGCGAGCGTTACGCAGGTCCTGGCCAGGGTCCATGAGCTGCTTTGCGGAGCGGATTGCCTGCCGCGCGCCGCGCGAGTTGCGGGCTTCCGGGAAGTAGATCGCAAGGAAGTAGACGACGCTGCCCAGCAGCGGGAACGAGAAGAGCAGGATGAGCCAGTAGAGGCTCTGGCCCGAGCGGATGGCGTGCACCGCGAAGTAGATGGCTGCCAGTACGTGGAGTCCGATTCCGATATAGGGCATGTGTGCCGCCTCGTCCTTGTGGGGGTTGGCACTATAGTGGGCGTGGGGTGGGGCGCCAATGGGGTGGGGCGATTGGGCGTGACGCGTCACGTTAATTGGATTGCAATCTGCTAGGCAGAACGCTGCATGTCACAATGTGTTGGGGCTGTCTTGATGGAAGGGGATACATGGATATCTATCAGCTACGGGGCGCGCATATTGGGCCCCAGACGATCCTAGAGATCAGCCAAGATCGCCACGTTGCCTTGGCAAACGCGCGGCATTGCCTCATTGACGCAGGATCCTTTGAGCGGCGCTACGAGCTACTTATGGGCAACTTTCTAGCATTCGAGGAGTTCTGTGCCGTATCCCACCTGCGAAGTGAGCTGCGCAGGGACTGGAGCTATGAGAGTGGCGACGCGCTTCTAATGGAAGCCAATCGACACATAATAAATCTGTTCACCAGTGGCAAGACATACGTGGATCAAGTGGCACGTGACTTCAAGTCATTCGGTGAGGAAGGTGAATTTGCCCGTCACGCCAAGAATCTGGCCTCTCTGGCCTATGACAACAGCCTTGCCTATCGACTAACCTGCCAACTGCGTGATCGTTCCCAACATCGCGCCCTTCCTGTGGATGGGCAAGAGGGTGGGAGAGGCGAACATGGACTGTATGCAGCGAAGGAAAAGATCGCGGCTGACCGAGGGAAGTTCAAGAAGTCTATCCTCGACGAGACTCCTGACAGAATCTACCTCAGGAGGATCCTGCGCGAGTACATGCAGCAGGTGAATGGGATTCACCTCGCGCTGCGCTTACTGGTCAATGCCCATGTTGAATCTAGTCGCCTAGTCATTGAGGCGGCTATCGCCGAATACGGAGAGGCACAACAGGCCAGGAATCATGCATCGACGACAGGCATCGGCCTGGAGTCGTGCCACTACCATGATCAATCGCTAGTAGAAGCAGTCCCTCTCCTGCTGAACTGGGATGACCTGCGATTAGCATTGGTGCGGAAAAATGGCTTCAGAATACGATTTGATGATTAGTGATTAGTATGCTCGATCGATCTTTTCTCACCGGCCGCGAATGGCTGCGCTGCCGGAATTGGTAGTTCTTAGGTATCAGCCAATCTCGGGAGAAGAACAATGGCCGACTGGATCGATGGAGTCGCTTTACTGGGAACTTTGGGCTCGCTCTTGATTGCACGAAGCGCACTCAAGCTCTCGCGCGATGCTCATCAACTACAGCAACGCATTTCCCTCGCACAGATTCGCCCATGGGTCGTCATGAAGGGACCGTGCACTTTGACCGGAGCTATCGTTTCGGATCGGCCAGTACCGTTCGCTCAATGGATTACCGTTGAGGGCACTTCGCCCGCAGTTCGTCTAAGGGTGGAATCATATTGGGAGATTCTGCCGGCGGACCAGGCTAAGCAGCACAGTGGAATTGCTAGGGCTCGCATACAGAAGCGAATCGGTGATGGCACGCTCACAGTTCTCGCTCCTGGGCAAAGTCAATGTGTAGTCAACAACAGCGATAGGAAGCTCTCTAGCGACGACTATTGGAAGGTGCTAAGGGGCTCTCATCTAGTTCGAATTGTCATCATCGTTGAGTACGAGCACACTTCGAGTCCGAGCACCATCTTCAGGACCACCACAGCGGCCACTTGCGGGGAAGAAGGTGTACGCAACTTCAATGGTCAACTAGCCCTGCCACCAGTGCCGGACGGATTTCATTTGGAATAGACAGTGGCTGCAGGGGCAGAGTGCAGGGGCCCTACGGAAGCGCTTCATCCGCGCTGACTGGGCCTAAGCCCACGGCTCATGTAGACCACATTGGACGTTTCGGCGCCGGGGCCGGGATCACGAACGCCAAACCGCCGTTCATGTCGAATTCTGAGGGCTTCGGCTAGGTAGATGACGCTGGATTTCGCCGTGGTCAAAGCTTTTCGTGCAGCTGAGGCCCCGGGGAACCGCCTCAGCCATCATCAGCCGCCATTCCCGCGCGAAGTTGCAGGTCAGGGACCACCAGGTCATGTCACAAGGCTCCAACTGGTGACCCTCAGGGGTGAACATGTGCCCAGCCAAGCTCATCCTTGTCGGGCGTTCCAACAGGGAGGCAAGAGCCAAGCCAGAGCCTCAGCCATTGCCATGTGGGGCCAGCGAAGGCAGCAAGAGACCGATACAGCATTTCGCATAATGTATATTATGTTACCGACAAGATCGCTACCCAAGAAGCCAGAGCCTTCCCGGTCCTCAGATCCCTGACCTCACTCTTGGCCAGCGTTCCCACTCAATCCCCGCAGCGTTGATAGTCAAACGGAATCCGCAGGATCTTCCCATCATCTCCCGGACCGGAAATGCTCGCCTTCAGCGCAGCGCCATCACGCCGGTACTCGATGCGATTCGGGAAGTCATGCTGCGGGTTCACGAACACCACCCAGTTTGCGCCATGGTCGGCAATGACGAATGTCGTCGGCGCCACGCCGTTCGGCTGCACATGCAGGCCAGCCGCTTTGCCTGCAGGCACCAGGCGCATGTACTCGAATGACTCCATATCGCCGCGGCTCAGCGTGCGCGACATGCCAAGCAAGGCGCCGCCGGCCTCGGGCAGCCAGACCTCATCAAGCCTGCGCTCCTCGGTACCGCCACACCAATGCCCGGCCAGCCAGTCAAACTCGGCCGGTGCAGCCATGGCCGCGCCGCTTCCCAACGCCAGGCCTGCGCCCAGCACTGCCACCTTCGACTTCAACATGTACAGACCTCCTGGATGGATTGGCTGCAGGCTAGCGGCAGGGCTGCCAAGGGCGCTTGTAAAAATGCGCAGGATGGCGTCCGATGCCGCATGGACTACCGCGAGCACCCTGCCCCCGACGACCTGCGCCGTCATGTCCAGTGCCTATGGTGGCTGCGGGACGAAGCCCCCGGCCATGACGTGCAGGTCATCTATCCCGATGGCCGCTGCGAGTTGCTGGCGGAACTGGGCGTGCCGCTGCATCTTCATGGGGCAGATGGCCGGATCCGCTCCGATCTGCCGTTCTGCTTCGCTGCACAGCAATGCGGCCCGATTCGTCTGCAGGCTGTCGGCCCGGTTTCGTGCATCGGCGTGCGCCTGCAGCCGGCCGCGAGCGCCTTGATTGCCGGCGTCCGCCTGCCCGGGCTTCGTGACCAGGCGCCGGACCTGTACACGCTGGATGCCATCTTTGCCGAGACCTTCAGCGCCGCCGCGCGGGCAAGCGCCGCCAGCGGAACGCCCGAGCCCCTCTGGCAGGTGCTGCGGGATCGTTGTGCCAGCTTCGCCCTGGACGAGCGCATCGAACTGGCCGTTGCGGAACTGGATGCAGCGGAAGGCACTCTGCGCATCGCCGAACTGGCACGGCGGCTTGGCATGTCCCTGCGTGGCTTGCAGTCGCGTTTTCTGGCGGCCGTGGGCATGACCCCGAAAGAATATGCCCGGGTTTGCAGGCTGCAGGCTCTGTTGCACACGCTGGATGGAGAAGCCACCAGCATCGCCTCCGCTGCGGCGCGCCACGGTTACAGCGACCAGGCCCATGCCACGCATGATCTGGTGCGCTGGACCGGCGTCACACCCGGCCGACTGGCCAACGCGCTGCGCAGTGATCGTGGCAGCAACGATGCACTGCGGCTGGCCGCCGCCTTCGTGCGCGGAACCAGTGCCGGCCGCTCACCGTGAACCCCCTGCCCCACGTCGACCTACAGAAACCTGTGCATCACATAGACGTCAATCAGGCCCAGCTCCCGATGCCGGAACGCCTCCGGTAGCGTCCCGACCACCGCAAACCCCAGCTTCCCGTACAGCTCAACCGCTGGCGCATTGGTGCTGACCACGTAATTGAACTGCATGGCCAGGAACCCGTCCGATCTGGCGCGATCCAGGCTGTGCGCCACAAGCGCCCGCCCGATGCCACGCCCTTGCGTCAGCGGATCGACCACATAGGTAGCGCTGGCCACATGCGCCCCCAGGTCCGGGTAGTTGGCGCCCATCTTGTACATTCCGACCACGCGCCCTTCCAGAACGGCCACAAAGGCCGCCTGCACTCCGAACCAATGGTCCCGAAAGGCTCCGGCCTCGAAGGTGCCGGCGAATGGAAGCGAATCCTCCATCGCAATGGCCGCCTTGAAGATCGCCCACATGGCGTCGAAGTCACCGGCGGTGGCAGCTCGAATTTCCATGCGATTCCTCGCGGATCGGCGTAGCGGGCAAGGCGGACACTAGCAGAATCCAGCAAGTGCCCCGCACCCGCTTCACGCGCCACCGCCATCGGTTCGGCAATAGTTGAGTGAATTCCGGCCCTTAGAGCAGTACATGCCCCCTACTTCCGCGCGCATCCCGCACCGGCTCCGCCGATGGCGCGTCGCTGGCTACATCCTGCTGGGCGTGTACGTTCTCTACCTGCTGGCCGGCAACATCTTCCTCAACACCCCGCTGTTCGACCAGGTCACCAACCGCAAGCCGCACAAGTTCGTGATGACGACCGGCCCGGCCATCACGCTGCTGCCTGGCCACGTCATTGCCTGGAACGTGCATATGCGCGGCCACGTCAACCATACCGTCTACGTACTGCATGCCGAGCGTGCCAGCGCCCGCCTGGCGGTCCTGCCCCTGTTTAGCCGCGAAGTGCGGGTTCCCCGATTGCAGGCCACAGGTGTGTCGGCCGAAATCAATCGCGTCGAGGACGCCATTCCGTCACCGCCGCGTAGCGACCAGGGCTGGACCCTGCGTTTCGACGCCATCCACAGCGACAGCATTCGCAGTGCCCGGCTCGGCAAGCTGCTGATCATCGGCAAGGGCCGCGGCACGGTCGGGTTCCTCAAGCAGCTGCGCGGCGGCCCGTCCGAACTGTTCGATTCCGAGGTCTCGTTCAGCAAGGCAGACACCAGCTATGACGGCGTGCAGCTGCTGGGCGACATGGACCTGACCGCGCGCTTCAGCTATCCGCGGCACTATCGCGACCAGGCGCCCGGCCTGGCCAAGTTGAAGCTGCTGCATGCGCAACTTGAGGTGGACGCGCGCAGCCAGGGCCTGCGCATGGATACGGACGCGCAGACGCCGCGCATCTCCAGCGCGCCGGTGCCCGGACGCCTGCAACTGGCAGTTCACATGATCGACGGCCAGCTGCAACCCGGTGACCACGCACTCTGGCAGGTACCGCTCTTCCTCGGCGATGGCGCGCCCAATCGCGGTGTGCTGGCCCTGCAGCTCAATGTGGCCAACGACCTGCGCCTGCAGGCCCGCCTGCCGCCACGCCCGGATTCGGCCGCCGGCATCGATGCCGACCTGCACATCACCGGGCGCGAGATCCCATTCCAGCACCCTGCCCAGTTGCTGGAACGCAGCTCCGGCACCGTGCGTGGCGAATGGGCCTTCACCTCGCTCAACTGGATCCCTGCCCTGTTCGTGCGCAAGCCGTGGCTGCAGCTGGATGGCGGCGGCACCCTGAAGGCCGATCTGCGCCTGCGCAATGGCGAACTGATCGAAGGCAGCACCGTGGACATTCCTTCGGCTGCCGCCGTGGCCGAGGTCGCTGGCGTGCGCCTGGCCGGCACGGCCAGTGCGCATGGCGAGCTGAAGGCCGGCGCCCCCACTCAGGCTCAGCTGGCGATCCGCCTGCCCCGCTTCACCGCGCGCCCAAGCGATGCGAAGGATGTGCGGCTGTTCGACGGGCGTGACCTGGCCGTGGACCTCACCGGCGATGGACGCCTGCAGGAACTGCGCAAGGGTGTTCGTGCGCGCTTGCGCTTCAGCCAAGCGACCATCCCGGACCTGGCCGCCTACAACCGCTACCTTGGCTCTCGACAGGTGCGCCTGCTGCGTGGCACCGGCAGCCTCAGCGGCGACGCCACGCTCGACACCGATGGCCGCATCGGCCACGGCACCGCGCGCCTGCAGGGGCGCAACGCCAGCGCGAAGGTTGCAGGCCTGGACATGGGCGGCGATGTCGACGTGAACGCGACGCTTCGCCGCGGGGACTTCAACCAGCGCCACTTCGATCTGTCCGGCACCACCGTGGAACTGCGCAATGTGCAGGTGGCCGGTACCGACTCCAGCAACGCGTGGAAAGGCCGTGCTGTGTTCAAGCGGGGCCGCATCGACGCGCAGTCCCCGTTCCAGGTGGACGCTACCACCGATCTGACCCTGAGCGATGCACGCCCCCTGCTGGCCGTGTTCGCCAAGCGCACCGACTACCCGCGCTGGACGCTGTCGCTGCTCGACTCCGGCCAAGTCGATGCACAGGCCACGTTGCGCTGGCGCCCGGGTCATCTGCTGATCGACGGCCTGCGGGCCGAGAATGATCGCCTGGCGGTACGTGCGCGGCTGGATCTTCTGGAGCAGCGCAAGCGTGGCGATCTCTACCTGCGCTGGGGGCTGCTGGGCGCGGGCATCGAGCTTGATGGCGAAAAGCGCCAGTGGCATCTGGCCAAGGCGCGCGAATGGTTCGACCAGCGCCCTTCGCTGTTGCCCGCTGGCGGAAGTGGAAGCACTGCAGGTTCTTCAGATTGATCGTCCCGGGCTGCATCCATTTGCCGCCTCCGTTCGTATGAGCGTGTAAACGCAGGATGGAGCGGCACGGAATGAAGCGGCGTTCACAGGTTATGGGTCTTCTGGGATGGGGCGTGGTCACTTTTGCGGCGGCGGCAGTCGGCGCGTGGGCATCGACATCCGCCGCCAGCTTCTACGCCACCCTCGCCCGGCCTGCCTGGGCACCGCCTGCCAGCGTGTTTGGCCCGGTGTGGAGCCTGCTCTACGCGATGATGGCCATTGCGGCGTGGCTGGTCTGGCGCGAACGCGGCTGGCGCAACGCACAGCCGGCCCTGGTGCTCTATCTGGTGCAGCTGGCCGTCAATGCCCTCTGGAGCTGGCTGTTCTTCGGCTGGAAACTGGGTGCGCTGGCCTTCGCCGACATCCTGGTACTGATCACGCTGGTGTGCGCAACGGTTGTTGCCTTCGCACGCCTCCATCGCGGTGCGGCGGTGATGCTGCTGCCTTACCTGGCCTGGATATCGTTCGCCTCGGCGCTGAACTTCGCGGTGTGGCGGGCCAATCCCGGGTTGCTGTGAGCCGGGATCAGGACTCTCAGGCCTGTGCGACGCGCTGCGGCCGCCATGCACGCAGCAACGCCGGCTTGAACGCCTGCTGGCCACAACCCGTGGGGCATCGCACCACGCGTGCGGCGGTATGGCTGACCAGTCCCTGCCCTTCCTCGGCCTTGAACACCGTTTCGCAGCTCATGCACCGTGCAACCAGCGAGTAGAGGTGAAGCAGGCGTCCACTGGCCGGGTCCTGCAACGCATCCACATCCAGCAGTTCAAACTGGCAGCTGTCGGCAAGCATGCGGTATGGCGTTGAAGGCAAGGTCTGCAGGTTCACGGGACGTGGTCACTCAGGAATGTGCGTTCACTCTAGGCAAGTCGGTGTCGAGCGCGCGTGCAGCGCGCATGTACCTTTCGCGAAACATGCAAGTGCTGTTGGAATGTCCAGATGAAGAGTTCAGGTTTGAATGAAACGTTCTTCACGCGCACGTGCTGGTAGGCGAATGCACGATTTTGCTTCACCATCCATGCATACCGGATGCGACGCTGGGCCATTCCAGCCATCCACGAATCATGAGTCCCGCCCTTGATGCCTTCTGCCGAGTCCACGCACGACACTGCCTTGTCCAGTTGCGCGCGCGAACCGATCCACACCCCCGGCGCGATCCAACCCTACGGCGTGCTTCTGGTCGTTGAACCGCAGTCCCTGCGGGTGCGCGAGCGCGCCGTCAGTCATCCCGGACTGCTGCAGCAGTTCGGCGAACCGTTGATGCAGCATGTCAGCGAGGTACTGGGCGGCGTGCTGGCGCCCTTTCAGGCGCTGTTCCAGCAGGCCACGATGGGCAGCAGCGCGCATGTCGGCGCCGTGCACCTGGATGGCCACGGCCGCCATCAATTGTTGGTGCATCGCTCCGCCACCGATCTGCTGATCGAGCTGGAGGCGCCGGTTCCCGGCCAGCCTGGTTCGCTGGAAGAACTGTATCCGTCGATCCGCGAACTGATGAGCGGCATCGAATCGGCCACCACCGTGGAAGATCTGTGCCAGTTGGCGGCCGCGCACATGCGCCGGCTGACCGGCTTCGACCGCACCCTGGTCTACCAGTTCGATCCCGGCTGGAACGGCATCGTGGTCGCCGAGGATGGCAACGGCCTGTTGCCGTCCTACCTGGACCTGCGCTTCCCCGAGTCGGACATTCCTGCGCAGGCCCGCGAGCTGTACCGCCGCAATCGGGTGCGCCTGATCGCGGACAACAGCTATACCCCTACCCCGCTGATGCGGGCCGAGGACCATCGCAATGCGCCGGCTACCGACCTGAGCCTGGCCGTGCTGCGCAGCGTTTCGCCCGTGCACCTGCAGTACATGCGCAACATGGGCACTGGCGCGTCGATGTCGGTGTCACTGGTGCATGAGGGCCAGCTGTGGGGCCTGGTGTCCTGCCACACGGTGCAGCCGCGCCGCCTGCCCTATCACGTGCGCACCGCCTGTGAATTCATGGGCCAGATCCTGTCACTGCAGATCGCCCTGAAGGAGCGTGCACGCGCCATCGAAGAGCGCGTGGCGCGCCGCTCGGTGCTGGTCAAGCTGCTGGCACGTATGGCCGGCGACGAGGATTTCATGGCTGCGCTGCGCCACGATGAAGCCAGCCTGCTGTCGCTGACCGGTGCCACAGGCGCCGCCATTGTGCACAAGGGCGACTGCATGCGTGTGGGCCAGTGCCCGCCCGCGACCGACGTGTTGGCCCTGGCCGATTGGCTGGCCGCACAGCAGGCCGGGCAGGAAACGTACTGCAGTGACCATCTGGCAGCCGACTGGGCGCCCGGTGCGCGCCTGTCCGACGTGGCCAGCGGCGTACTGGCGGTGTCCATCTCGCAGCTGCACGACAGCTACCTGATGTGGTTCCGACCGGAGGTGGTGCGTACCGTGCGCTGGGGCGGCGATCCACGCAAGACCGAAGCACCCGACGTAACACTTTCGCCGCGCAGCTCCTTCGAGGCCTGGAAGGAAATCGTCCAGCAGCGCAGCCTGCCGTGGAACGACGCCGACCGCGATGCCGCGCACGAAATGCGCACGGCCATCGTCGACATCGTGCTGCGCAAGGCCGAGGAAATGGCTGAGCTCAACGAGCAGCTGGTCCGCAGCAACAAGGAACTCGAAGCGTTTTCCTATTCGGTCAGCCACGACCTGCGCGCGCCATTCCGCCACATCGTCGGTTACTCGGAACTGCTGGGCAGCTCGGCCGGCGAGCGCCTCAACGATACCGAGCGCCGCTTCCTGGATACGATCGTGGAGTCGGCCAAATCCGCCGGAACGCTGGTGGACGACCTGCTGAGCTTCTCGCAGATGGGCCGCTCCACGCTGGGCCGGGTGCGGCTGGATATGGCCGCGCTGGCCGAGGATGTGCGCCGCAGCCTGGCCCTGGACTACGCAGGTCGCGACGTGCAGTGGACGCTTGCACCGTTGCCGGAGGTCGAAGCCGACCCGACGATGCTGCGCCTGGTCTGGCAGAACCTGCTTGCCAACGCGATCAAGTTCACCCGCGAGCGCGATCAGGCCGTTATCGAGGTCGGTCACGAGCGCAACGTCGACGAAGACCACTTTTTCGTGCGTGACAACGGCTGCGGCTTCGACATGCGCTACGTGGACAAGCTGTTCGGCGTATTCCAGCGCCTGCATCACGTCGAGGAATTCGAAGGCACCGGCATCGGCCTGGCCAACGTGCGCCGCATCATCGGCCGCCATGGCGGCCGCACCTGGGCCGAGGGCGAACCCGGCAAGGGCGCCACGATCCACTTCACCCTACCCCGTTCCACAGGAGATCACCCATGAGGGACCTGCGGCCGATCCTCCTGGTAGAGGACAGCCCCAAGGATGCAGAGCTGACGCTGGCGGCGCTGTCGCGTTGCCAGTTGCTGAACGATGTCATCCATGTACGTGACGGCGCCGAAGCGCTGGATTACCTGCGCTGCGAAGGCAAATTCGCCGGCGCCAACCACGGCGGGCCGGTGGTGGTGCTGCTCGACCTGAAGCTGCCCAAGGTGAATGGCCTGGAAGTGCTGGAGCAGGTCCGTGGCGATTCGAACCTGAGCAGCACGCCAGTGGTGATGCTGACCTCCTCCCGCGAAGAGCAGGATCTGGTGCGCAGTTACGAACTGGGCGTCAACGCATTCGTGGTCAAGCCGGTGGACTTCAAGGAGTTCTTCGACGCCATCCAGGGCCTGGGCATGTTCTGGGGCATCACCAACCAGCCGCCGCCGCATCGCCCCAACGGCTCGGGGCAGCACAATGCGTGATGGATCGCGCCGCAGCGAGCGCCTGCGCATCCTCATGCTGGAGGACAGTGCGCTTGATGCGGAGTTGATCACCGCACAACTGCAACGGGCCGGCCTCGACTTCGAGGCTGAGCGCCTGTGGACCCGCAATGCCTTCATCGAGGCGATCGAGAATCGCGCCTTCGATGTCATCCTGGCCGATCATGTGCTGCCCGGATTCGATGGCGACGCCGCGCTGGCGCTGGCCCGTGAGCGCATCCCGCAGACGCCCTTCATCTTTGTCTCTGGCACGCTCACCGAGGAACTGGCGGTACAGGCCCTGACCCGCGGCGCACGCGATTACGTGGTCAAGCAGCGCCTGCAACGTCTGCCGGATGCGATCCGACGCGCCCGCCAGGAGGCGCACGAGCGCACCCAACTGGCCAATGCGCAGGCCGCGCTGAACGACAGCCAGGCGCAGCTGCAGCAGGTCACCGATGCCGTTCCGGCTCTGATCGCCCAGCTCGACAGGGAGCATCGTTACCGTTTTGCCAACAAGGCCTTCCTGGACTGGCACGGCGTCAGCCTGGCCGAACTGCTGGGCCGCACGGCGCGCGATGTCAGCGGCATTTCCGCGTTCGAACACGCCCTGCCCAGCATCGAACGGGTGCTGCAGGGCGAGCGCACCCGCTTCCAGGTGGAACTGGCCCACCGCAGCGGCGAATCGCGCTTCGTGCAGATGGACTGCGTGCCGGAACGAGGCGCCGACGGCGCCGTGGTCGGTTACATCTGCCTGGGCAGCGACGTCTCCGGGCTGAAGCAGGCCGAGCTCGCTTTGCGCGAAGACAACCAACTGCTTGAACGGCAGGTGCAGGCTCGCACCGCCGAACTGCGGGCCAGCAAGCGACGCTTGCAAGCCATCTTCGAATCCAGTTTCCAGCATCAGGTACTGCTGGACCTGGATGGCCGCGTGGTCGACGCCAATGTCGCGTCGTTGGCTGCCGTACTGGCCGACAAGTCCGACGTTGTGGGCCAGCGCTATGGGCAATCGCTGTGGTTCGTCACCAGCGGCGACGTCGGCCCCCTGGTGGATCAGGCCGTTGCCGCTGCCGCGAACGGGCACAGCTCGCTGCATGCACTGGAGCTGGAGCTGCCCACGGGCCGCCGAAGCTACGATTTCTCGTTCCGTCCGCTACTGGATGCCGAAGGCGTGGTGACGGCGGTGGTGTCGGAGGCAGTGGAAACCACTGCCCGCCTGCAGGCCGAGCATGCGCTGCGCCAATCACAGAAGATCGAAGCGGTGGGCCAGCTCACCGGCGGCATCGCCCACGATTTCAACAACATCCTGACGG
The DNA here is from genome assembly GCF_002138415.1 of Stenotrophomonas maltophilia. Classification (NCBI taxonomy): domain Bacteria; kingdom Pseudomonadati; phylum Pseudomonadota; class Gammaproteobacteria; order Lysobacterales; family Lysobacteraceae; genus Stenotrophomonas; species Stenotrophomonas maltophilia. The sequence goes on along the minus strand of NZ_CP015612.1, from coordinate 2,246,239 downwards.
TGATTTCCGGCAATGTCGAACACGCCATGCTGCTCAGCGAACGTGCCGGCGAGCCGGGCGCCATGGTCAGCCGTGCGTTGGACAATGCCCTCAAGGGCGTGGGCCGTGCCGCCAGCCTGACCCAGCGCCTGCTCGCATTTGCCCGGCGCCAGCCGTTGCACAGCCAGGCCGCCAACCTCAACGACCGGCTGCTGGACATGCATGACATGCTGCAGCGTGCGCTGGGTGAGCTGGTACAGCTGGAAATCCGCGCCGCCGAGGACGTCTGGTGCGTCGAGATCGACGTCAGCCAGCTGGAGGCCTCGGTCCTCAACCTGGCCGTCAACGCCCGCGATGCCATGCCCCACGGCGGCCGGCTGGTGATCGAGGTCGACAACAGCCATCTCGACCACGACTACGCCGCCCTGTTCCCCGATGCAGCCCCTGGCGAGTACGTGATGCTGCGGGTCCGCGACAACGGCCACGGCATGGACGCGGCCACCCTCGCGCGCGTGTTCGAGCCCTTCTTCACCACCAAGCAGGTCGGCCGTGGTACAGGCCTGGGCCTGTCGATGGTGCATGGCTTCGTCAAGCAGTCCGGCGGCCACGTGCTGATCGACTCGGTGGAAGGCGGCGGCACCAGCATCACCATGATGTTCCCGCGTTCGGCGCTGGCCCTGCCCTGCGAGATCAGCGCACCACAGACCGGCCTGGCCGGTTACTCACCACGCGAGGAGACCATCCTGGTGGCCGAGGACAACGATGACGTGCGTGCGCACACCGTCGATGCACTGCGGCTGCTGGGCTATCGCGTGCTGGAAGCGCACGACGGCCCCTCCGCACTGCGCCTGCTGGAACGTCCCGACACCCGGGTGGACCTGCTGTTCTCCGACGTGGTGATGCCCGGCATGTCGGGTTGGGAGCTGGTGCGGGAAGTGCGCGAGCGATGGCCCGAGGTCGCGGTCCTGTTCACCTCAGGCTATCCGCGCGACCACGACGCGGTCGGCAGCCAGGGCCGGGCAGCCGCGCTGTTGCCCAAACCATTCACCCGCAGCGATCTGGCCCAGGCGGTGCGTGCCGCGCTGGAAGGTGCGGCGCACTGAGGTCAGGAAAGCGGGTCGCGAAGGTGCGCTGCGATCCGGTTGATGTCCGCGCACTCCACCGTGGCCGGCGGATGCTCCCTGCCGGCCAGCGCAATCATCGCCTGGCCCAGTGCCAGGTTGCTGGTCACCAGCGACGGCGCAATCGCTCCAGCCAGTTTCATCAAGGGCGCGCCACCCCAGTACAGCGGCTTCAACAGGCCATGACGGGTGCCGGTGCCTTCCACGGGGCGCACGCCGCCCGGACGCAGCATGACCGTACGAACCGGCAGCGCCTGCAGTGCCTGCTCGGTTTCGCCCTTGACCCGCAACGGCATCAACCGGCTTCGCGCATCCGCACCGGCGCCGGATACATAGAGGAAACACCCCTGCGGATTCGCCGCTGCCCAGGCGCGGGCAACGGCCAGGGTAGTGTCCAGCGTCACCCGTCGGTACTCGGCCTCGGCCGTGCCCACCGGTGGAGCACCCGCGCAGTAGAAGCAGGCATCGAACCCCGACAGAACATCCTGCCGCTCCTCGATCCTGAGGAAGTCAGGCACGATCAGTTCGCTGCCGCTGCCGTTGAGGCTTCCCGGGTGCCGGACCAGCGCGGTCAGATTGGCGACCCGGGGCGATCGCTGGCAGGCCAGGGCCACACCCTGCCCCACCAGCCCCGCGGCACCGGTCAACAGAACCCGTAGCGCGCCCGTTGCCATCGCCGCACTCATCCTAGAGCTTCACGAAACGCTGGATCTTACGCGCCAGCCAGCCACTGAACACCAACGGCGCATCCAACGCTGATACACAGATGCACGGCACGCCCGGCGCGGTTACCGGTTGATGCTCGACATCCTCATCCAGATCCGCCACATCTCCCGGTGCGAACAACCCCAGCGCATCGTTGTACGAGCCACGCAGAATCTGGGTCAGCTCGCTGCGGCCATGGCTGTGCATGGGCAGGCATTTGCCCGGGGCGATCTTCAGCATGATCAGCGAGGGCATCTGCTCAGCCCGGATGCAGTGCACCCCCGGCGCCATCCAACGCCAGCGCAGGTCACCCAGCGAGGTGCCAAAGTAGGGATGCAGTGACACCGGCAGATGATCGGGATCGGCCTCGGGCCGCTCCTTCGGCATAGGGCGCAGGGATTCCGCCATGGCCGTCGGGGTTTCCGTCGCCAGCTGCATCAGCATGGCCTCGCGCAACTGTTCGCGCCGCGTGTCGGTTGCAGGCGGCTGGGTCTGCTCCAGCAGTACCGAACCGATCGCCTCAGCATCGCGCAGGCGCTGACGGCAATGCGGGCACTGCTCCAGATGAGCACCGGCCACGATGCTCAACGGCGCCGGCAGCGCACCCGCGGCATAGCTCATCAGCGTGGATTCGTGCAGGTGGTGGTGCGGATTCACAGCACACCTCCCACTTTCGCCTGCAGTTGCAGGAAGGCACGGCGCAGGTGCGATTTGACCGTCCCCAGTGGCATGCCCAGCGCTTCGGCGATTTCGCTGTGGCTCCTGGCTTCGAAATAGGACATCCGCACCAGCCGTGCCTGCACCGCAGGCAGCTCGTTGATGCGCTGGCGCAGACGCGCCTGGTCGGCGAACTGCTCGGCGCTGCTGCGCTCGATCACATCCAGCGTCGCCGCGTCCTCCACCGCCGCCTGCACCTGCATCCAGCTGCGCTCACGGCGCACTCGATCGATATGCAGGTTGCGGGCGATGCGATACAGCCACGTACTCAGCGCCCCCTGCGCCGGATCGAAATCGGCGGCCCGCAGCCATAGGCGCAACAGGCATTCCTGCGCCACTTCTTCGGCTACGGCATCGGGTGCGCCCAGGCCGCGCAGGTACACGCACAGCCGCGGCATGAAGTAGTCGTAGATCCGCATGAAACACTCGCGGTCGCGCAGCCGCGCCACCCCGTCCATGTCACCGGCCCAGTTCGTCGGCTCGCTGCTCGGCTGCTGGGAACTGGACACGGTGCGTGCGCTATCGAAGTTGAGGAGTGTGCTGGCGGCGTCAGGGTACATCTGCGTTCGCGGCGGGCAGGTGAAGGTCTGTCCTTTGTACGCGCAGGGGCAGCCATTGGATGCAGGCAACACAATGCATCCAACCAGCCCCTCCCGGCGTATCACCAGAGCCCTTCCCCTCCGGATGAACGCCATGCGCATTGCCTGGCTGTTGCTGTGCCTGCCCCATGCCGCGCTGGCGGCCCCCTGGCTGCGAAGTGAGGGCGTGGCGACCTCCAGCCAAGGCGCCGTTCTTTACCGTGAAGTGCACTGGCGACGCGAGGCAACAGAGGGCGCCGAGCGCTGGGTGCTGTACCAGTGCCCGGATGGCCAACCCTTCGCCCGCAAGCATCTGCCCGCCAGCGCCCGCCCGCAGGCACGGGGCTATTCGCTGCAGGACCGCCGCAGCGGCCAGACCGCCGAAGTCGACGCCACTGGCGACTCGGTGTCGATTGCCTGGAAGGAAGATGCCGCCAGCCAGCCGCATCAGCGCCGGCTTGAACTGCCGCCGGACGCGGTCATCGATGCAGGGTTCGACGCCGCGGTGCGCCTGCACTGGCCGGCGCTGCTGCGCGGCGAACGCATCAGTCTGCCCTTTCTGGTGCCGGGGCGGCAGCGCTACTTCCCGGTGCAGGTGCGGCGCATCGGTCCGGTACGTTGGCAGGGTATTGATGGCCAGTCGATCGACGTCAGTCTGGACACATGGTACGGCGGCATCGCCCCGCGTCTGTCACTGGTCTATGCCAGCACCGACCGCCGCCTGCTGGAATTCCGCGGTACCAGCAACCTGCGCGATGCACGCGGCACTTATCCGCAGGTGACGGTGCGCTTCAGCTCGCCTGCTGCCGAGCAGACTGCCGCGGAATGGCAGCAGGCCTGGACGCATCCTCTGGTCGACCGCTGCGCCGTGACGCCCAGGTGAAGTCGAGATTCTTCGCGTGGCAGCGCATCCATTGCACGCGCTGCTGCGTACAGGTAGACACGACACCCGCCGAGATCCCCCAATGGCCTCTGTAGCGCCCCTCCCCCGTCGACGCTCGCGCCTGCTGCGTACGCTGCAACGCTGGATCGACACCGGCAACGTCGCAGAGACCACCGGCGAACAGTCCGGCCGCATCGACTGGTTGCGCGCCGTGCCATTCGCACTGATGCACCTGGCCTGCATCGCTGTGCTCTGGGTCGGAATCTCATGGACAGCGGTGATCGTCGCCGCAGTGCTCTATGCGGTGCGTATGTTCGCCATCACGGCGTTCTACCACCGCTACTTCTCACACCGCACTTTTCAGGCATCGCGCCCGGTGCAGTTCGTGTTCGCTGTCATCGGCGCCTCCAGCGTGCAGCGTGGGCCGCTTTGGTGGGCCGCCCATCATCGCCATCACCATCGGCATGCCGACCAGCCGCTGGATCCGCACTCGCCACGCGAGGGCGGCTTCTGGCGCAGCCACATGGGTTGGTTCCTGACCCGCGAGGCGTTCGCCACCGATCTGTCACGGGTACCGGACCTGGCGCGCTTCCCCGAGCTGCGCTGGCTGGACCGCTTCGATACGGCAGTGCCGGTACTGCTGGCCGCGGCACTGTACGCACTGGGCGCCGCGCTGGAGCGGTGGGTGCCAGGGCTGCACACCACAGGCCCGCAGTTGCTGGTGTGGGGCTTCTTCATCTCCACCATCGTGCTGTTCCATGCCACGGTCACCATCAATTCGCTGGCGCATCGATTCGGCCGCCGCCGCTTCGATACACGCGATGACAGCCGCAACAACCTGTGGCTGGCGCTGCTCACCTTCGGCGAAGGCTGGCACAACAACCACCACTTCTTCCCCGGCACTGCCCGCCAGGGCTTCCGCTGGTGGGAAGTGGATTTGACCTGGTACGGACTGCGCGCGATGGCGGCGCTGGGCCTGGTCAAAGGTCTCAAGCCCATCCCCGAGTGGGTCCTGGCCAAGGCGAGGTACTGACATGCGCATCGCCGTCATCGGCTCGGGTATCGCGGGGCTGGCCAGTGCCTGGTGGCTCGATGGCCAGCACGACGTCACACTGTTCGAGGCCAACGACTACCTCGGTGGTCATACCCACACGCACGACGTGCAGGTGGATGGCACACGCATGGCGGTGGATACCGGGTTCATCGTGTTCAATCCCCAGCACTATCCGCTGCTGACCGCGCTCTTCGACGAGCTGGGTGTGGCTTCGCAGCCGACCACGATGAGTTTCTCGATGCACAGCGAGCGCAGCGGCGTGGAGTACAACGCCACCTCGCTGGATGGCCTGTTCTGCCAGCGCCGCAACCTGGTGTCATCTCGATTCTGGGGCATGCTGGCCGACCTGCGCCGGTTCTATCGGGATGCGCCGTTGCTGCTGGCCGAGGAAGACGGCCCCACGCTCGGCGAGTACCTGCGCAGCCAGCGCTATGGCGAGGCCTTCATCGACGAGCACCTGCTGCCGATGGCCTCGGCACTGTGGTCCTCACCGACCGCCACCGTGCAGGACTTCCCGGCGCGCTATCTGGCCCAGTTCATGGCCAATCACCAGATGCTGCAGATGAGCGGGCGCGCGCCGTGGCGGGTGGTGAGCGGCGGATCGGCACGCTATGTCGATGCCCTGCGCGCCCGCTGGCGGGTGCATGAGCGGCTGGAGTGCCCGGTGCAGTCGGTCGAGCGCATGCCCTGGGGCGCGCGCGTGCACAGCGCGGCCGGCGTGGAAGGCTTCGATGAGGTCATCCTGGCCTGCCACAGCGACCAGGCCCTGGCGCTGCTGCGCGACGCCGACCCCATCGAGCGCGACGTGCTCGGCGCCATCCGCTATCAAACCAATGAAGCGGTGCTGCACACCGATGCCTCGTTGCTGCCGCGCAACCGCAAGGCGTGGGCAGCATGGAACGCGCACGTGCCAGAGGATCGCGCCGCGCCCTGCACGGTCAGCTACTGCATGAACCTGCTGCAGGGCCTGCCCGGCGATACGCCCCTGGTGGTTACCCTCAACCGCAGCGAGGCAATCGATCCGGCCAAAGTACTGCGTACGCTGCGCTATGCCCACCCGGTGCACGACCACGCCGCGGTGCGGGCACAGCAGCGCTGGGCGGAACTGCAGGGCCGTCGCCATACGTGGTTCGCAGGCGCCTATTGGGGCTGGGGCTTCCATGAGGATGGCATCCGCAGCGCCCGCCGCGTGGTCGATGCCCTGCAGGCCTGCGCTCCACATCGGCTGGCATCCGCCGCGGATGAGGTGGCGGCATGAGCACCAGCGCGCTCTACTTCGGGCAGGTGATGCATCGCCGGCATCATCCGCATCCGCATGCATTCCGCTACCCCATCGCGCAGCTGTTCCTTGATCTGGACGAGCTGGACACGGTGTTCGCCGGCCGCTGGCTATGGTCGGTCAATCGCCGCAACCTGGCCGAGTTCCGCCGTAGCGACTACTTCGGCGATCCCGCCCGCCCACTGGCCGATGCAGTGCGCGACCACGCTGCAACCACGCTCGGCTACCGGCCGACCGGCCCGGTGCGCCTGCTCACCCATCTTCGCTTCGCCGGGCGTGTGTTCAACCCGGTCAGCTTCTACTACTGCTACCGGGCCGATGGCAGCACCCTGGACTGCATCGTCGCCGAGATCACCAACACGCCCTGGAAGGAACGGCACGCCTATGTGCTGCCAGTCGCGACGGCCACGCATGAAGGCACCTCACTTCGCTGGCGGTTCGACAAGTGCTTCCATGTCTCGCCGTTCATGCCGATGGACTGCCGCTACGACTGGCGGTTCAACCGCCCGGACCAGGACCTGCGCGTGCACATGCAGGTCTGGCGCGACGGCGTGCGTCAGTTCGATGCCACCCAGGCCATGCAGCGGCGTGCCCTGGATGGCCGCGGGCTGGCCCGGGTCCTGGCCTGTTATCCCCTGATGACCACCCAGGTGGTGGCCGCCATTCACTGGCACGCACTGCGGCTGTGGTTGAAACGCAACCCGGTGCACGACCACCCCACTCTTGCCGAGAAACCGCGATGAACTCGATGACTCCTTCGGTCGCGCTGCCACGCCCCGGTGCCTTGGATGCTTTCCTGCGCCGCCGCCTGCTGGCCCAGCTTGCCCCCCTGCGCGACGGTCGGCTGTGCGTGCGCGATGCACTTGGCGAAGTCTGGCTGGGCGATGCCCGCGGCGAACTGCATGTCACCGTCACCATCGATGACCCGGCGTTCTATCGCAAAGTTGCTGCGCAAGGCAGTGTGGGTGCAGGTGAAAGCTACATCCAGGGCGAGTGGCACTGCGATGACCTGGTGGCGCTGATCCGGCTGCTGGTGCGTAATCGTGACCTGCTGGATGGCATGGAGCGTGGCCCGGCCCGTGTGGGAGGCTGGCTGCTGCGGGGCTGGAACCGTCTGCGCCGCAACAGCCGTGAAGGCAGCCGCCGCAACATTGCCGCGCACTATGACCTGGGCAACGATTTCTTTGCCCTGTTCCTGTCGCCGGACCTGATGTACTCGTCGGCGTTGTTCGCCAGTGAGTCCGAGTCATTGGAATCCGCTTCGCGGCGCAAGCTGGACCACATCTGCCGACAGCTGCAGCTCAAGCCGGGCGACCGCGTGGTGGAAATCGGCACCGGCTGGGGTGGTTTCGCGGTACATGCCGCCCAGCACTATGGCTGCCATATCACCACCACCACCATCTCTGTCGAGCAGCATGCGCTGGCCACCCAGCGCGTGCGGGACGCAGGGCTGCAGGACCAGGTCACGCTGCTGATGCAGGACTACCGCGACCTGCAGGGCCAGTTCGACAAGCTGGTATCGATCGAGATGATCGAAGCCATCGGTGCCCAATACCTGGACACCTACATGGCGACGCTGCAGCGCCTGCTCAAACCCGACGGTGTTGCACTGCTGCAGGCCATCACCATTGAGGACCATCGCTACGAACAGGCCCGGCGCAGCGTCGACTACATCAAGCGCTATGTGTTCCCGGGCAGCTTCATCCCATCGATCAACGCGATCATGGCCGCCAAGACCCGGGCCAGCGACCTGCAGCTGATCGCCCAGCAGGACTTCGGCCACTCCTACGCGCTGACCCTGCGCGCGTGGCGCCAGCGCTTCCTGATCCAGCTTCCCGCAGTGCAGGCGCAGGGCTTTGATGCGCGCTTCTGTCGGCTGTGGGAGTTCTATCTGGCCTATTGCGAGGGCGGCTTCCTGGAACGTTCGATCGGCGTCTCGCATCTGTTGCTGGCGCGCCCGGGGCATCGTCCCGCTGGCGCATCGGGTCAAGGCGGCTGAGATGCGCCGGTTCTGGGCCAATCTGCTCGGCAACCAGCTGGTCTGGCTGTGCGCCGTGGCCAACGCCGGACGCGGTTTGCAGTGGCCGGCGCTGCTGGCAGCGACGATCTACATCGGTAGCCAGCTGCTGACCTCACCACACCCCCGGCTGGATCTTCGGCTGATGCTGTTGGCGCTGGCCTGCGCATGGCTGGTCGATGCCAGTACCGCCGCCAGCGGTACGGTGCGCTACGCGGCAGCTCCGCTGGGTTGGGCGCCGCCGCCCTGGATCATGGCGTTGTGGGCGGCGTTCGCGATGACGCTGACCGCGTCGATGCGCTTCCTGCAGCGCCACCCGGCGCTGCCGCCTCTGTTCGGCCTGCTGCTGGCACCTCTGGCCTATCTCTCCGCCGCACGGGGGTTCGATGCAGTGCGGTTCGCAGATCCTGCATGGCCGGGGCTGCTGGTCCTGGGCGCGGGCTGGAGCATTGCGCTTTCCCTGCTGTGCCACACCGCCGGTCGCGGCATGCACACCCCGCAGCCGCCCTTCGCAGGAGCGTCGTCATGATCAATCTGCTGTGGGTCCTGCTGTACGCCGTGCTGGTGATGAGCTGGGGCTGGGCCTGGCAGCGCCGCCACCACAACATCGGCGTGGTCGATGTGCTCTGGGCCAAGGGCGTGGGCGCATCGGCCCTGTTGCTGGCGCTGCTCGGCGACGGCGCCGTGATACCACGGGTTGCGCTGGGCGTGCTGGGTGGACTGTGGGGCAGCCGCCTGGCCCTGCATCTGTGGCACCGGGTCCGCCACGAACAGGAGGACGGACGCTACCGCTACCTGCGCGAGTACTGGCACGGGCATCAGGGCAGGATCTTCGGCTTCTTCATGGCGCAGGCCCTGCTGATCGTCCTGTTCGCCCTGCCCTTCGTGGCGGTGTCTGCCAATCCTCGAACCGATCTGAGCCTGTGGGTGGTCGCCGCAGCGCTGGTCTGGCTGCTGAGCGTCGGCGGCGAAAGCCTGGCCGACCATCAGCTGGCCCGCTTCCGCGCCGATGCGGCGAACAAGGGCCGCACCTGCCGCGATGGGCTCTGGCGCTACTCCCGCCACCCCAACTACTTCTTCGAATTGCTGCACTGGTTCAGCTATGTCCTGCTCGCGGTCGGCTCGCCACTGTGGTGGCTGGCGTTGGCCGGCCCGCTGCTGATGTACGTATTCCTGCGCTACCTGAGCGGTATCCCGTTCACCGAAAAGCAGGCGCTGCGCAGCCGCGGCGACGACTACCGCGCCTACCAGCGCAGCACGCCGATGTTCTTCCCCTGGTTCCCCCGTTCTTCCAAGGAGCATTCCGCATGAGCGCGATCCCGTCACTGAATCCGGCCGAAGATGCGGAAACCGGGCTGATCGCCTGGGCCGAGCGCGGACTGGTTCCCGATGCGGCCCTACGCACCGGCATCCGTCGCCTGTGCGCGCAACGCCTGCACGAGGAACTGCTGGGCGGTATCGAAGCACAGTCCGCGCGGTTCAGCCGTCGCATCGCAGAACTCGCCGACAGCCCGCTCGCGCTGCATACCGACGCCGCCAACCGCCAGCACTACGAAGTTCCCGCGGCCTTCTTCCAGGCCTGCCTGGGCAAGCGCCTGAAGTACAGCAGCTGCTACTACCCCACCGGGCGCGAAACGCTGGACCAGGCGGAGGAAGCCATGCTGGAACTGTACGCCCAGCGCGCGGGACTGGTCGATGGCCAGCAGATTCTTGAGCTGGGCTGCGGCTGGGGTTCATTGACCCTGTGGATGGCCGAACGCTATCCGCAGGCGCAGATCACCGCCGTCTCCAACTCACACAGCCAACGCCAGCACATCATGGCGCAGTGCCAGGCGCGTGGCCTGGGCAACGTCGAGGTGCTGACCCGTGACGTCAACCAGCTTGACCTACCAACGGCCCGGTTCGATCGCTGCGTCTCGGTGGAGATGTTCGAGCACGTACGCAACTACCAGCGCCTGCTGGCAGGCATCGCACGATGGCTGAAGCCCGACGGCGCGCTGTTCGTGCACATCTTCGCCCATCGCACGCTGATGTACCCGTTTGAAACCGAGGGTGGCGACAACTGGATGGGGCGTCACTTCTTCACCGGCGGGCTGATGCCGGCGGCCGATACGCTGCTGCACTTCCAGCGCGACCTGCGGCTCGATCAACGCTGGCTGCTGGATGGCACCCACTACCAGCGCACTGCCAACCACTGGCTGGCCAACCAGGATGCCGCCCGCGAGCAGGTGATGCCGGTCCTGGTCGCCACCTACGGCCAGGCTGCGGCGAAGATCTGGTGGCAGCGCTGGCGCATGTTCTGGATGGCCTGTGCCGAGCTGTTCGGCTATGACGACGGCCAGCAGTGGCTGGTGGCCCACTACCTGTTCCGTCCCCGTTGAGGTGTCACATGCGCATGTTCTCGCTGCTCCCCTTGCTTGCAGTCAGCCTGTTCGGTTCCGGCTGCAGCGCGAGCGATAGCCGCCCCCTGCCGCGCCCACCTGCGGTGGACGTGCCGCGCTTCATGGGCGACTGGTATGTGATCGCACACATTCCGTCGCGGCCCGAGCGCGAGGCCTTCGATGCCGTGGAGAGCTACGCACTGCGACCGGATGGACGCATCCAGACCACCTTCACCTATCGCAAGGGCAGCTTCGACGCTCCGCAGAAGTCGATGCATCCGATTGGCCGGGTGGAGAAGGAAGGAAACGGCGCCCTCTGGGGCATGCAGTTCATCTGGCCGATCCAGGCCGAATACATCATCGCCTGGCTCGACGAAGACTACCGGCAGACCATCGTCGCGCGGAGCAAGCGCGACTACGTCTGGTACATGGCACGCACCCCCCACGTCTCGGAAAGCGACTACCAGCAAGCGGTGCAGCGCATTGCTGCGATGGGCTATGACACGCGCAAGCTGAGACGCGTACCGCAGTCGGTGCGATGAAGCCCCCCGCCAGAAACCCGCCAAGGCAGGCGACACTTCGCGCCAATCTGACGCCGCCCATCCACGCTGTTGATGCACTGCCGGGCACACTGCAGTACCCCACGCAAGACAGGCACCACCGGCATGCATCCCCAATCCCACACGCGCACCTGCAACCTGTTGCTGGTGGAGGATCAGTTCGACCTGGCCGCCTTGATGGAACGGGCGCTGCAGGACGGGGGTGGCCAGGTGACACATGCCTACAGCGTGTTCGACGCGATGGGATTGCTCGACACCCAGCACTTCGATGGCGCCGTACTGGATGTGGAGCTGCGTGACGGCGTGGTGTTTCCGGTCGCCGACCGCCTGGCCGACCTCGGCATTCCCTATCTGTTCGTGTCAGCGGTCTATGACCAGCTCGTTCCCGCGCGACATCGCCGCGCACCGTTCGTGGCCAAACCATTCCATCTCGATACGTTGCAGCAGACGGTGCATCGCACCGTAACCGGAACCGGGCCCTCCACAAGCGGGCATTGATCGTCCAGCGCTCCGTATCAGCCGAGCGTCCCCAGCAGCCACGCCGCACCGGAAGTCAGGCAGACCGGATGGCCTGCACGGGCATGATCGCGGACGCCCTCAATGCAGGTGCAAGCACCGCCACCTGCCCCAGCAGCCACAGCGCCAGCGCACTGATCGGCAGGTACGCCAGTGGAAGCCTTGGCAGTTCGTAGAACCGCATCAGGCCGAGGTTGAAAGCATAGGCCAGCAGTGCACCAGCTACGACACCCAGGCTAACGACCAGGAAGTTCTCCAGCTGGAAGTAGTGCAGGATGTCGCGGCGGGTGGCTCCCAGCGCACGGCGAATGCCGATCTGTCTGCGCCGCTGCTCAACCCAGTAGCTGGCAAGGCCGACAATGCCCAACGCAGTGGCTCCCAGCAGCGCAACGATCACGCCCGCCAGCAGGGCCATCATCAACCTGGCGCCATGGAAATAGTCCGCGCGCAGCTCGGCGACGGTGCGGCTGGCGGCCTGGTCGAACACCACGTCGGGGGCTGCTGCTGCCACTGCCCGCTGTGCGTCGGCCATCACCCGGGGCAGCGCTTCGGGCGCGGCCCGCACCAGGTAGCGCCCCGCCAACTGCGGGCCCGGCTTGGCCGGCATCAGCACGGACCAGTCATTGCCCAGCGCCTCCCCTCCACCGGGCTGTGATACAGCCAGGTGCTCGACCACGCCGATGACGGTGAAACGGCTGTCCATCGACCACAGGCTGCGCCCCACTGCCGGCTCACCCGGCCAGTAGCGTTCCGCCAGCTGCCGCGTCACCAGGATCGGCGCGTTGGCGGGCACGTACTGCCCGATCGGCGCGTACTCGGCGGCATCCGGCAGGCGCCCGGCCAACAGCTTCAGATCCAGCGCCTGGATCGCCGTCGCATCACCCAGGTAGAAATCGAGAACCCCGCCGAAGACCTTGCCGCCCTCATCGGTATGGACGCCCGCGCGGACACCCGGCTCACCGAACGGAACGGCGCTGATGAGGCCGACCGACCTTACGCCCGGAATCGCCTGCAGTGCGCCGGTCACACGGGCGTTGAGATCGACCGCCTGGGCGGCGTCGAATCCGGAGAGCTGCACGATGCCCAGCGACGACTCGGCGATGCCACTGTCCAGGTTCAGTGCACGCCCCTTCTCGGTGAGCATGAAGATGGCATTGCACAGCACGGCGCAGGCCAGCGCGATCTCCAATGCAATCAACAGGGTGGCCAGCCGGTGCTTGCGCAGCGCTGCGATGATCAGTCCGGTTTGCATGATCGTTTCCTTTACAGCAGTTTGAGCTGCGCCACAGGCTGGATCGAACTGGCGCGATAGGCGGGAATCGCGCCTGCCACCAGGCTGGCCAACAGGGAAAAGCCAAAGGTGGCCATGAACATGGCCAGGTCCAGATGGATCAGGTCCGCATAGGCAACCGGCTGGGCACGGATCACCCACAGGCCCAGCAAGGTCAGCAGCAGTCCCCCCACCCCTCCGGCGACACCGATCAGCCCGGCTTCCAGCATGCATTGGGTGAACACCGCGCGCCGGCTGGCGCCCAGCGCGCGCCGCAGGCCGATTTCCCCCCCGTGGCGCAGGAAGCGTGCCAGCAGCAGCCCGACCACATTGGCCAGGCAGACCATCAGGAACGCAAAGGACAGCACCGTCTGCACCTTCACGTCACTTGGCACCACCTGGTTGAAGTCCAGCCACTCCATCAACGAACGGAGCCGGGTGTTGTCCGCGTGCCGGATGCGCCCCAGACGCTGCTGTTCGCCAGCGTAGTTGGACAGATAGCGACGATAGCTGGCCACCTTCTCCGGGCTGCCGAGTTCCACCCAGACCGCGACCGCCACGCAGGGCGAGTTCTGCAGCACACCCGGCTTATCGGGCATTGCCCAGCAGGTAAAGGGCTGGAAGTCGCCCTCGTTGATATCCAGGCTGGTCGACATTGGCAGATAGATGTCATCGGCCGCGGCGTAGAAACTTGACGTCTCGCCACCCGAGAACCGCCCTCCCCTGATCTTGTAGAACAAGGGAGAGGGCCGCCAGTGATCCAGCACGCCGATCACCTGCACATGGGTATCCTTGACCCGAAGGGTCTGGCCGACACTGTCGCGGCCCCCGAACAGGCGCTGGTTCAACCGGGCCGAGATGACCGCGACGCGGCCGCGACGCTGGTCGTCGTCAGCCGTCCAGGCGCGGCCATACTGGAAGGGCACCTCGAACATGGGGAAGAAGTCCGCCGTGGTCGAGATCGAGGATCCCATCAGCGGCGCCATCCCGGCCAGATCCGAACGGAGCTTCACTGGATTGACCACCACCATGGTCTGCCGGTCTGCCTGGCCGGATGACCAGAGATCGTACGCGGTCCGATAGTCGAGCACGTCGTGTGGTTCGCGCCCTTTCGATCCGGGATCGACATCCACCTGCGGATAGAAGATCCGGTCGCTCCGGCCGGGCAGCGGATCTCCGGAAAGCAAGTGGGTAACGGTCAGCGTGGTCATGCTGGCGCCGATTCCCACGGCAACCGCCAGCACCATCAATGCGGTAATGATCGTGTTGCGCCTGGCATTGTGCAGCGCCAGTTTCAGGTAATAGCCCATCATGGAAGGTGCATCCCCTGCGTTCGTCATGCTCCATGCAGATACGATGCAGGGATTGCCAGAAAGGTTTAAACCGACCAGGCGGACGATGGACGGGCCCTCCGACAGTGCGGACCGGGGCGGCGACGGCTTTGGGATGCGGCCCTGCTGGCGTCATCATGCCGCGCGGCAAATCGATCTGACCGGCCCGTTCATCACCCCCATCAATGAACATTGGCGAGTTCAATATTCATCGATGATCGATACTTAGGAATAATCGCAAAAAACCTGCAGATCTGATGATCAGCAGGGCGCCAGCGCCAGAATGATCGCCACGCCCCCGGGGCGCCGATCACCTCCCTGCGCATGAAAGGACAACCCGCACCGCGCCGACTGCGCCTGGCGCTTCTGGACGACCATGAGATCGTCCGTCGTGGCACCGCCCTGCACCTGTCGCAGGACGCCCGCTTCAGGATCATCGCCAGCCATGGGCACAGCGATGCCTTCATCCAGACACTGCAGCAGACACGGGTGGATGTCGCCGTCATCGATCTGACGCTGGCGCGTGGCGACCGCAGCAGCGCAGAGCTGATCCCCCTGCTGCGCGCGGCATCCCCGCAGACGCCGCTTCTCGCCTTCGCCACCCTTTCCCCCTGCACCCGTCTCCACCACCTGCTCATGGCCGGCATCAGTGGCGTCGTCAGCAAAGCCGAGCCCCTTCCCATGCTGTCCGAAGCGATCATTCGCGTTTCACAAGGGCTGGAGCGACTGCCACCCGACTACACCATCCCGGCGGATCACAGCGAGCTCAGCCGCAACGAGCGTGAAGTACTGGACCTGCTGCTGACTGGCCTGACCGTCTCCGAGATCGCACGGCACCGCCACCGCAGCGTCAAGACTGTCAGCACGCAGAAGGTCGCCGCCCTGCGCAAGCTCGGGCTGCGCAACGACGCTGAAATCTATGCCATGCGGCGCCCGCAGGACGTCGCGTGAAGCGGCGCGACCATCCCCACCGGCATGCCGCCTTCCTGCTGCTGCCGGCCCTGCTTCTGTTGCCGGCCGCTTCGGCCGAGGACGCCCAGTTGCATCGATGGCTGCCCGGCCGCGAGGTCCGCGTCGCCACCGCGCCATCGCTGCGCCCATTGCCCGTAGGCCTGGCGGGTACGGCACCGCTGCCCACCCTCGCCCACGGCTATGCCGAACTCGTGGCGCGGCACTCCGGACTGCAGTTCAAGGAGCACCCCTACCCAGTACCGACGCATCGGTACGCGCTGTATGCCGTGGCGACGCCGACCTGGTACTGGTGGTCGGGACGGCAGGGCATCCACGGCCGCCCTGCACCCACCTGGTGCCGTCTGCACCTTTCCGCGGTGGCAGGACCCTGCTGGCCGGGCGCACCGATGACCGCTTGCCGCACGACATCACGCAATTGCACGGCCGCACACTGGCGGTGGTCAGCGGTGGGCCGTATGCCGGATGGCTGGCCGCCCATCACCCACGGGTCCCGTTACTGCAGCTGCCTGACCGGCATGCCACCCTGTCTGCCGTCGAAGCCGGCATGGCCGATGTCGCGATCGGAGTGGAAACCACGCTGCAACCGATGATCCGGCAGCACTTCGCCAGCACGCTGCAGGTGCAGCCGTTCGAGATGGGGTTCTCCACCGACATGCGCCTGCTGGTCCGCCGGGAGGACCAGCAACTGCTGGCGCGCATTGACCAGGCCCTGCAGGACATCACACTGAAGGAGCATGCCGGTCTGCTGCAGTTCTGGGCCGGGCAGATACTGCCGGCCACGGTCGAAAAGGCGATGGGCTGGATGCGCATTCCGCCCCCAGCCTGGCTATTGGCGGTGCTTGTCCTGCTGGCAGGTCTTCCGGTGCTCTGGCTCTCGCTGCATCAGCAGCGGGGCCGTGACCTGCGCAAGCAGACACGCGCAGCGGGTGTGATCAGCCACGAGATACGCAATTCGGCCCAGGTCGTACTCACCTCGATCGACCTGCTCAGCCAATCGCCCGCACCCAGGCAGCAGCGAGAACTGCTTGCCGCCGCCAAGGCGGCTGGGCATGCGTTGCGCGGCATGTTGAATCGCTCATTGGAGTTCGCGCGCCTGGCCGAGGGCGGATTCACACCGCGCGCGCAGCACTGCGACGTGCATCTGCTCTGCCGGCAGTCGCTGGACGCAATCCGCCCACAGGCGCTGCTGAAGGGACTGGAGCTGCGCTTCGAGGCCACCCCGGAGCGGTCACCCGCACTCATCCTCGATCCCGAAGGGCTGCGACAGATTGTCGATAACCTGCTGGCCAACGCGGTGAAGTTCACCGATATCGGTGGGATTGATCTGCGCGTACAGCTGAGGCCCGCTGTCGGCCCGCAGGAGCTGCTGGTCGATGTGATCGACAGTGGTATCGGCATCGATGCCAGGCAGGCTGCGCGATTGTTCCAGCCGTACCAGCAGGGCAAGGACGGGCAGGCGCGCGGCGGCGCCGGATTGGGCCTGGCCATCGCCCGGGAACTGGCGCACGCCATGCGCGGCACACTGACCCTGCACAGCGTGCCCGGTCGCGGCAGCCGGTTTACCCTGCGATTGCCGGCACAGATCGCGAAGGCCGGCTTGCCGCCAGCGGAGCAGACCACCGGTGGCCTGCCACTTGTCGACCTGGAGCTGTTGCTGGTCGAAGATCACGCAATGAACCGTCAGATCATCGCCGAGCAACTGCGTCGCCTGGGGGCCGACGTGCATGCACTGGCCGACGCAGCCGATGCGCTGGCCGAGCAGACCCGGTACCCGCGAAGGATCGTACTGGTGGACATCGGCCTGCACGGGATGGATGGCTACACGCTGGCCCGGCAGTTGCGCAGCCAGCCCGGCAAGTCGCCGCGACTGATTGCGCTGTCTGCGCGGACAGGCCGCAGGCATCGGGCGCGCTGCCGCGATGCAGGATTCGATGCGGTCCTGGCCAAACCCTTGCAGATCGGGCAGCTGCTGCAGGCACTCGAACTGCCGCCGGCTGCCGGAGGAACGACTCTGGACGCCGTAGCGCCGCTGGATCAGGCGTATCTGGCCGACATCAACAGCGAACTGCTGGGCATCGGGCGGGCTGCGGAAGACTGCGATGCGACGGCGCTGCGTCATCACGCGCATCGTCTGCAGGGCACGCTGCAGTTCTGCGGTGCAACCGATCAGGTCCGCATCGCGGCCGATCTATGGGAACTCGGGAACGACGCCACACCCGACTGGGTCGATGTGCGGCGCCTGCTGCAGGCACTGCAGCGCTGGCATGGCTTCCGCAGTACGGAAGCCATGCCGCCCGACTGATCAGGCCGCCAGACGCTCGACCTGGCGACGGGTCAGGTCGTTGAAACGGCCCAGCGACATCAGGTGCTGGTGGATCAGGGCCAGCCAGCCACTGCGGTGCCACTCGATCACCGTTGCTTCCGGCAGCGCCACGAACTTTTCGACGTCCACGACCAGGAAGCCGTTGAGGTTGAACTCACGGCCATCCGGGGTACGCACGGTGGCATTGCGCTCGACCAGCAGGCCGTTGTCGACCAGGGCCTTGGAGAAGGCCTGGGTCTGTTCGTGCTCACGAGTGAACTGGCCGCAGAACTCCAGCGCCTGCTGCACCATTTCGGTGGCCTTGCCGTCAACGAACAGCGGCTGGCCTTCGTCACCGCCCTTGACCACGCGCGAGCTCTCTTCGTCGATGCCCAGCAGGAAGTCGTTGTCTGCACCGGTGTCGATGAAGATGAAGGGGTGGCGACGCAGGTAGGCCGGAATGTAGGCCTCGTCTTCCCACAGGCCGTCCTTGATGAACAGGTTCTGGTCGGAAACGCCGAC
Source organism: Stenotrophomonas maltophilia (assembly GCF_002138415.1). NCBI lineage: Bacteria > Pseudomonadati > Pseudomonadota > Gammaproteobacteria > Lysobacterales > Lysobacteraceae > Stenotrophomonas > Stenotrophomonas maltophilia. The sequence goes on along the minus strand of NZ_CP015612.1, from coordinate 2,228,052 downwards.
GGCGGCCATCGGCACGGCGGTCGGGCCAGCGAACAGGATCGGGAAGTGGTGCAGCGCCAGCGAGAACTCGCCGAGCACCAGCGGAATGGCGTTGTTGCCAGCAGCAAACTCGAGCCTGCCCGGCAGGATGCGCAGATCGGCGTGCACATCGGCCTGCAGCGGCACCGGACGGGTGTAGAACAGGGGGGCGCCGCTCGGCGCCGCTTCGGTGGTGGTGTCGCTGGTGGTGGTCATCTTGGGAACCGTTCGATCATGCGCGCCTGCCATCCCGGGCGCGCCAGCGGGAACAACCTGAATCCCGCATTATCAACAAGCTCGATGACAACGGCCACCCCACCGACGGCCTATTTCAACTGCAGGGGGTAGCGCTGCCAGAGGACGTGAACCAGGAACCCGGCCAGTTCGGTGTCGCGCGCGCTGACCGCAGCACGGATCTTGTCCAGCAGCACCATGTCGCTGCACGAGCGCACGTCGGCGTGGTTGGCCTGCCCCGCCCTGCGCGCACGGTAGCGCGCGGCCCGCTGCGCGTCACTCATTGCGTACCCGAACTTGGGCGGACGGCCGCGCTTTCGCGGCAGGGTCAACTCCAAGGTTCCGGGGTCTTTGTCATCACGCATGAGAGGGGTGCGGGCGGCGGCGAGCAACGGGGGGTGCGCAATTTATCGTGAGGCATCACTTTAATCCAGCTTTTTCTGCAGTTTTGTTGCGATGCAATGCAAATATTCGCGTGCCGATGCGGATCCATCATTCGCGCCGCTTCGCAGTAGATCCACGCCATGCGTGGATACGCAAACCCACGCCAGCTCAAAAAAAGGGAGCCCGCGAACGAGCTCCCCTCACCTTCCTCATGCAGCGCGTACAGGCTCGTAACCGTGCAGATGCGCCTCGCTGCTGGCCCGTCCCTGGCTGAGCGAACGCAGCGAGGTGGTGTAGCCCACCAGCTGCGCCAGCGGCGCAAAGCCACTGACTTCGGCGCGACCGTCCTGGTCGTCGATGCGGGCAATGCGACCGTGGCGACGGTTGAGGTCGCCGACCACATCACCCACCGATGCCGACGGCGAATGCACCGTCACCGCCATCACCGGTTCCAGCAGCTGCGTGCCACCTTCGGCCAGCGCCGACTTGATCGCCTCGGCGCCTGCGCGGTGGAACGCCATCTCCGACGAGTCCTTGGCATGGGTCTGGCCATCGACAAGACTGACCTCGATACCGACCACCGGATGGCCCTGCGGCCCTTCCGACAGCGCGGCACGCACGCCCTTCTCCACCGCCGCTATGAAGCTGCGCGGCACCACGCCACCGACGATTCGGTCGTTGAACACCACCTGGTCGTCCTCGCGCGGCGATACATTCAGCACCACGTGCGCGAACTGGCCCTGGCCACCGGTCTGCTTGACCAGCCGCCCCACCACGCCGGTCATCGCACGCATCGGCGTCTCCTGGTAGGCCACGCGCGGCGCACCTACGCCCACGTCCACCTTCCATTCACTGCGCAGGCGTTCGACCATCACCTCCAGGTGCAGCTCGCCCATACCCCAGACCAGGGTCTCCGCCGTGTCGCGATCGGTTTCAACGCGGAACGAGGGATCTTCCTGGGCCAGGCTGGCCAGGCCCTGCGCCATCCGGATCAGGTCGGCCGCACGCGCCGGCTCCAACCGCCAAGCCAGCACCGGCGCCTGTGCCTGGATGTTCTCCAGGCGCAACGGCTGCGCACGGCCACTCAGCGTTTCACCGCTGACCGCATCCTTCCAGCCCAGCACCGCGACGATGTCACCGGCCACGGCCTGTTCGATGTCGTGGGTCTGGTCGGCCTGCACCCGCACCAGGCGGCTCACACGCCGCCCCTGCGGATGCTGCGAACTGGCCACGGCATCGCCGACCTTCAACGTGCCCGAGTAAAGCCGCACGAAGCTCAGCGCGCCATGCTGCTGGTGGGTGATCTTGAACAGCAGACCCGCCAGCGGACCGTCCGGATCCGGCGGCAGCAGCACCTCGCCCTCATCGCTTTCGGCGCTGACGGCAGGGCGATCCAGCGGCGACGGCAGGTAATCGACCACCGCGTCCAGCAGCGTCTCGATGCCCTTGTCCTTGAACGCGGCACCGGCCAGCACCGGCACGCCCGCACCGGTCAGCGTCGCCCGTCGGATCGCCGCGCGCAGCTGCCCGGCATCAATCACGCGACCTTCCAGCCAGGCATCAGCCAGCTGCTCGTCATGATCGGCCACGGCCTCGACCAGCGCATCGCGCTGGACTTGCCACTGGGCCCGCGCCGCGTCGTCCCACGCGGTGACCGTCGCCGCAGCGCCATCCTGCCACTGCAGCACACGCTCATCGACCAGATCGACCCAGCCGTTGAAGCCGCTCTCGCTGCCCAGCGGCACGCCCAGCGCCCACGGTCGCGCGCGCAGCTTGTCCTGCAACTGCTCCAGCACACGCTCGAAGGAAGCACCGACGCGATCCATCTTGTTGACGAACGCGATCAGCGGCACGCGGTGGCGGCGCGCCTGGCGCCACACGGTCTCGGACTGCGGCTGCACGCCATCCACCGCCGAGAACACGGCCACGGCACCGTCGAGCACGCGCAGCGAACGCTCGACTTCAATGGCGAAGTCGATGTGGCCGGGAGTGTCGATCAGGGTCAACCGATGCGGCGGCAGGTCGCGCGGCGCCCACTGCGCCTGCACGGCGGCAGCGCCGATGGTGATGCCGCGCTCGCGTTCGATCGCCGAGAAATCGGTGGTCGCGTTGCCGTCGTGCACTTCACCGACGCGATGGATTTCGCCGCTTTTCCACAGCAGGCGTTCGGTGAGCGTGGTTTTGCCGGCGTCGATGTGGGCAATGATGCCGAGGTTGCGACGGCGGGAAAGGACTTGGGTGTTCATAAAGAGGTTCCTGCAAAGCCAACTTCAGGGGCCGCACACCCCGGTTGGCGACAGGGTGCGCGGCTAGCGTTCGGTCTCGGCGATCTGGTGCATGGCACGTTCTCCTTGCGGTGGGCCGGCAGGGCCGGCGGTGTTGAAAAATGAAATGACGGAAACGAAAAGAGCGCCCCGGAGGGCGCTCTGTCGAAGGTCCAGCGAAGGCCGCTTCAACGGCCTCGTGGGGCTCCAGGCAGACACGCCCGTTCCGCGCTTGCGCGGGTCAGGGTGAAAAACTTCAGGAGCGGCATCCGGTTCATGGGGCGCATTCTAGACCTGCCAATCTGGCGCGCAAGTGAATATTGAGCACATAAATGGAACGATGAGACCGACGGGCATCGGGGTCGGGTCCCCTTGCCACGGGCAAAGGGCTCCGACCCCAGCTCAGCTCACTTGCACCCGTGCAGCTTGCGCGCCTCGGCCACCGTCGCAGCCTGGTCGTCCCCCATCGAGATCCAGCCCTTCAACGACATCGCCGGATCCACATGTGGCAGCCTCGGCCCCTCATGGACAACCACCTCGGTCCAGCTGCCCACCGGCGCCAACTCGGACAGGCGTGCCGCCTGGTCATCTTCGGTGCCGAACATGTCGTCCGGGCGCGCCGGGGGCGTCGTGTTCACGATCTCGGTCTTGCGGGAATGCACGCGCACCGCGCCATCCGGCATGCGCTGGGTGGTCACCTCGAAGCGCTCCACCCCATAGGCCCAGGGACTCTCCCCCGCGCTGCGGGTCTCGCTGCCGTCAGCCGCCACCCCCAGGGATTCGCCCGATGCGGCACCAACGGCAGCGATTGCTCCAAGACTGGACATCATGGCCTGGTAAGCGAACATCTGACGCTGCTCTGCGGTCAACATCATCCGCTTGCCCTCGGGAAACCTCAGATACACCGCACCCTCGCACAACGTCAGGACCTGCTGACCGTCCCAGCTGAAATGCATTTCGTCACTGGCGTAGTACCTGGTGCTCATCGACGACACCGCAGCGCCCTCGCCAGAGGAATGGTGGCTCTCGATCAGCGAAGCCTGCTCGGTTGCATCCATCAGGGAAATGGAGGTTGCCGGTGCAGCACTCACCACGCCAGCAACCGCAGCCATTGCAGCAAAGAGTGCGCCGCGCGGGAAGAAACAGATCATCACATCAGTCCATTGAAGAAGACGAACTGCACATGATACGTCGCCGCGCAGAACGACTGGACGCTCAGGTCACCACTACCAGCGGCACGCCGCGCCGTGGGTGCTCCAGCACCACCACATCCTGCTGGTACACCCGCTGCAGGTTTTCTTCAGTCAGCACCTGCAACGGCGTGCCATCGGCTGCCACCCTGCCCTGCTCCAGCAGCACGATGCGGTCGGCATAGCCAGCGGCCAGATTCAGGTCGTGCAGCACCACGATCACACACGCACCGGCCTCGGCACAGGCGCGCACGCTGCGCAGGGTGCGTTCCTGGTGGCGCAGGTCCAGCGCTGCAGTCGGTTCATCCAGCAGCAGCAACGGCGTGTCCTGCGCCAGCACGCGCGCGAACGTGGTCCGGGCGGACTCGCCACCGGACAGCTGCTGCACCTCGCGCAGGCGCAGCGCCTGCAGTTCGGCGGCATCAATGGCGGCTTCCACCTTGGCGTCATCCACCACAGGGTCGGGCGGATGCGGCAGTCGCCCCATTGCCACAACTTCTTCCACGCTGAAGGCGAAACGCACGCCATGCTCCTGCGGCATCACCGCACGCTCGCGCGCCAGCGGCCCGGCTTTGTAGCCGGCCAACGGCTTGCCGAGCAGACTTACCTCGCCTGCGTCGGCACGCAGGTCACCAGCGGCAACAGCCAGCAACGTGGACTTGCCCGCGCCATTCGGGCCCACCAGCGCGGTGACCGTACCCGGTTCGAACGCCAGCGAGATGCCATGCAGGATCTCGCGCTGCTGGCGACGCACCACCACCTCGTGCAGTTTCAACAGCACGCTCATGCCGCGGCCTTGCGGCGCTGCTGCAGCACCAGCCACAGGAAGAACGGCGCGCCCAGCGCGGCCGAGAACAGGCCCAGCGGAATCTCCGCCGGGGGATCGAGCGTGCGAGCCGCGGTATCGGCCACCACGATCAGCAGCGCACCGAGCAGACCGGACAACGGCAGCAACCAGCGATGGCCAGGGCCAACCAGCAGACGTGCCACGTGCGGCACCACCAGGCCAACGAAACTGATCGAACCCGCAAACGCCACCGCCGCACCCACCAGCAGCGCACTGAACGCCACCAGGCGACGACGCGTGCGGGTGACATCCAGCCCCAGATGCTGCGCCTGGCGTTCGCCCAGTGCCAGCATGTCCAGCGGCGTAGCCAGCCGCTGCAACGCGAATACACCAATCGCAAACAGCGGCACCACCGCGGCCACGTCGGCCCAGTTGGCGCGCGCCAGCGAGCCCATCTGCCAGAACACCAGCGACTGCAGCTCGCTTTCGCTGGCAATGTACGTGAGGAAACCGATCAGCGCCGAGCAGAAGGCGGCCATCGCGATGCCGACCAACAGCAACGTGGCGTTGCCCGTACCCTTGCCGGGCCGGGCCAATGCGTAGGTCAGGCCGATCGCCAGTGCACCACCAGCGAATGCAGCCACCGGCACCAGCCAGCCGGCTGCGCCCGCAGCGCCGAGAACAATGGCAGCGACTGCACCCAGCGCAGCACCCTGGCTGACACCAACGATGCCGGGGTCGGCCAGCGGGTTGCCGAACAGTCCCTGCAGGCTGGCACCGGCCATCGCCAGCGACGCACCGACCATCGCGCCCAACAGGGCGCGCGGAATGCGCAGCTGCCACACCACCGCCAGATCGCGGCTGCTGACCGCCTGCGGGTCAAGCATCCCCAGCTTCACTGCCAGCGCCTGCATCACCTCCAGCGGCGGCAACCGCAACGGGCCCACGGCGAACGAGGCCAGCACTGCCCCCAGCAGTGCCAGCAACGCCACCAGCAACATCGTCCGCCCGCGACGGCGGCGCCGATCCGCCGGACTCATGCCTTCGGCAACGCTGCCAGGGCCTTGGCCAGCGCCAGCGCGCCAGCACCGGATCCGACACTGGTGTACTTCAGCTGCACATCCGGCATCACCCAGACCCGGTTGGCCTGCCCGGCCGGGGTCTGCTTCAGCGTCGGGTACGCCTTCCACAGGCCCTCGGCACCACCGAACAGCTGCAGGTCATGCTCGGTCACCAGGATCACCTCCGGTGCCGCCGCGACCACGCCTTCATTGCTCAGCTGCGAGTAGTTCTTCACCCCTGCCTCGGTGCCGATGTTGATGCCGCCAGCCAGTGCGATCAGCTGCGCCGATGCGCTGTCGGCACCCGCAACAGTCGGCGAGCCACCGGCGCCGGTGGCCGACACGTGGATCAGTCGTGGCGCATGGCCCAGGCCCTTGCCAATCGCTGCAGCCTCATCGAGCTGGCGCTGCACCTGCGTGGCAAGTGTCTGCCCTGCCTCGGCCAGCCCTAGTGCGGCGGCGACCTTGCGCACCTTGTCCGGCGCCGGCTGCAGGTCATCGATGACCACTGCCGGTTCGCCCACCTCACGCAGCTTCTTCGCCAGCTCGGTGTGGCGGCGCAGGCTGTTGCCGAGGAACAGCGAGCCCTGCAGGCTCAGCACGCCCTCCACGCCCGTGGTGCGGTTGAACAGGAACTGGTGGGGCGCGGCCAGGCCGGCCCGGGTGGTGGTGTTGGTCGGCGCGGCGAACACCTGCTTGTCCAGCCCCAGCGCCTCGATCACCGCGATCACGTCGTCACCACCGGCGATGATGCGGCTGGTATCGGCCACCTCGACGTTGGCGCCGTCATCGGAATGCACCTTGGCCGGCAGCACGGCCTTCTGGTCGCGCACGACCGGCATATCGGTGCCAGCCACGCGCTGCCAGCCAGCCGGCAATGCGGCTTCCGCAGTCGCCGTCGCGGCGGGCGGCTCGGTGGACTTCTGGCCATCAGGCGGCGCCGACGAGCCGCCACAGGCAGCCAGTGCCAGCGAGACAGCCAACGGAAGCGCACAGAGGCGCAGACGGGACGCGATGTTCATGCTCGTTCTCCTTGCTGGCAGGGCGACGCGCACGCCGCCCTGCCGTGTGACTTACTGCTTCGGGGTGATGCGGGTGATGCGGTCACCCTTCGGGTCTTCAGCGCCGCGCGACTTGTTCACCGCGAACACGTTGCCCTTGCCATCGGCACGGACGTGGTTCGGCAGCGTGCCGCCGTCGAGGTTGGCGACCACCTTGCCGTCACCGTTCACCACGGTGACCGTGCCAGCACCACGGTTGCTGACGTAGGCCAGGCCGGAGGCATCATCGAAGGCGACGTTCAGTGCGCCGGCGCCGACCGGCACGTCATGCAGCACCTTGCCGGCCGCCACGTCGACGATCAGCAGGTTGTCGGTGCCCTGCGAGGCCACGTACAGGCGGTTGCGCGCCGCGTCGAAGGCCACGCCCGAGGCACTGATCGAGTTGCCCAGGTCGATGACCTTCTCGACCTTGCCGTTGGCCACATCGATCACTGCCGCTTCCGGGGTGCCGATGCTGACGGTGAACAGCTTGCCGCCCTTCTCGTCCAGCACCAGGCTCATCGGGGTGAACTTGCCGTCGTCCACGCTGGACTCCAGCGTCACTGCCGGCAGCTCCTTGAGGGTCTTGGCGTCGAACACCGACAGGTGGTCCTCACCCGTGGCCGAGGCAAACACCTTGCCGTGGGTGCCATCAACCACCACGTCGCGCGCATGCGGCACGGCATCGACCGGGAACTGGTGGACCAGCGACAGGTCCTTCTGGCGGTAGACCGCGATGGAGTTCTGGCGGGTGTTGGTGACCCAGACGTTGCCGTTGGTGTCATCCACGCCCACGCCGTAGACCGCGTACACCGCACCATTGGTGCTGCCCGGCACCTGCGCCGGGGTGATCGCCTTGGTCACCTTCAGCGACTTCGGGTCCAGCTTCAGCAGCTGCGACTGGGTCACCGGCGGGCGGCCCACGGCCGAGGTCACGAACACCGCGTTGCTGGCGGCGCTGTAGGCGGACTGGTACAGGCCCGGCACCAGCTTGTTGGACTGGGTGGCGAACTGCGCCTGGCCGGACAGCGGCAACTGCGGCGAGACGCGCAGCTTCAGCACGGTGGCTGCAGCCGGCTGGCTGGCGCGCACCACCACCGGGTGGGTACCCGGCACGGCGTCGGCCGGAATGCTCAGCTGGGTCTTGAAGTTGCCATCGGCATCGACCACCAGCGGCTGCGTATTGAGCACGCTGTCGCCACGCAGCAGGCTGACCTTCTGGCCCGGTACGAAGCCACGGCCGACCACGTCGGCAGTGCTGCCGGGAACCACGTTCTCACCACGTGAGACGACCTCACCCTTGAAGGTGGCGTTGGCCGGCTGATCGAACACCGGCTGCGCGGTGGCGGTCACCGCCAGCAGCAGACCGGCGGCGAGAGAGGTAAGACGGAGAGACGGACGGAACGACATGGAAGGCTCCTTGCACACGTAGGCCGCGCCACGTGGCGCGGGATTCATCGGTTGCCTGGGCCGCTGCACGTCGGCAGCCTCGCCTGGGTAGTGGGGTCGCACGACATCGCGTGCGAAGGGATTCATTCGGCGCCGTTGTCACCATCGTTGGGCGCGCCATCGCCGGCGCTGCGGTCGGTCACGCCGTACAGTTCATGCAGCGCCGCGTGGAACGAGGCTGGCAGCATCGGGCCGTGGCCGAGGCCGTCGAACTCACGGTACTGCACGCGCATGCCCGGCACCTTGGCCAATCGTTCGGACAACTGCATCGCCGCATCCGGGGTGGCGGCACCGATGCGGCGCAGGTGCGCGACCACGCGCGGATTGGTCATGTCACGCTTGCCGCGATCGCCGACACGCTCGGCACCACCCAGCATCAGCCAGAGCTTTGCCGGCTGGCCATGCACGTTCTGCACGAACTGCTGTTCCGGATCACCCAGCGCCGCGCCCTGGCTCCACCACAGCGACGGGCTGGCGGCCAGATAGGACTGGAAAGCGGCGGGACGTGTGTACAGCGCGTTGAGCACGAACAACCCGCCCAGCGAGTGACCCCACAGCGCTTGTTGCTGCGTATCGATGCGTGCGCGACGCTCGACCTCCGGCTTGATGCGGCGTTCGATCACGTCGAGGAAAGCGGCGGCACCACCGCCGACGGCCTGGGTTGTGCCGCTCTCGTCGTCGGCACGGTCGATCCACGCGGTGTAGTCGCGGGTGCGCGCCTTGGAATCGATGCGCAGGTCGTTGTCGTAACCGATCAGCACCAGCACCGGCGGCGCCTTGCGTGCCGCCAGCTCGGCCAGCAACGGCTGGTCCAGCACCATCGCCACCGCATTGCCATCCAGCGCGTACAACACCGGCAGCGGCGCCTTGCCGGCCTTGGCGGGAATGGCCACATTCACCCGCCAGCGGCGTTGCTGGTCGGGGCTGTCCACCACGAAATGTTCGAAGCGATAGCTGGCCGCCGGCTCGTCGAGCACGGTGTGGCCGATCTTCTGCAGCGGATTGCGCTGCTGTGCATGGGCGTACGGGGTGGCCAGGAGCAGACCCATCATCAAGGCGGCCAAGCCGCGGGCCAGCGGACCACGGCGCGAAGGCAGGACGAAATGCTTCATCAGCGGCGGCAGAAGCGGCCCAGGGCCGCCGGTTCACAAGGGACCGCAGTCTACCTTAAACGCGAATGATTATCACATCGATCGAACGTCACGCTGTGTATCACGCGCGCGACGACCGGTTGCGCCGGGCCCGGCATTTCACCTATTTTGCGGGCCACCGGGGCATTGGATCGCCCCGCTTACAGCGCAGCCAGGGAAGGCGGGCAGCCTGCCGCCGACCAGGCCGCGTTCATCCGCGCCATGACTGCCATGGGATTGGATCCCATGATTGTGAGAACCCTTGAAGCACACCGCACTGATCGCCCTTACCCTCGGCCTGCTCGCCCCACTGGCTGCGCACGCCGCGCAGGATCTGCCGTCGCTCTACCAGGCCTTTGAAGAGGCCGGCAATTCGACGTTGAGCATGGACCAACTCAACCAGACGGTGACGTTCACCGCCGTGGCACTGAGCGTTTCCAGCAACCTGGCGGGCGAGCCGCTGATCGAGGCCGGCGATGACCAGGGCAATGTCCTGGCCCGGCTGACCACCGACGATGCGCAGCAGGCCGCCAAGCTCAGCGCGCTGGAAGAAGGCGCCGCCTTCACCGCCAGCTGCACGCTGCAGTTCAGCTCCGGCACGGACTACCTGTCCTTCGGCGATTGCGCCATCAAGTAAAGACGAAGCCGGCGAAACGCCGGCTTCTTTTCTTTACCTCTGTAGCGTCGAGCCATGCTCGACTCATGCAAGATCACGGGCCCGAAGGCACCGGACCATAAACGTTCTCCTGCGGCGTACCCGGCAGCAGCGAGAAGATCATGATCACGATCCCGCCGCCCGGCACCAGCGCCAGCAGGAACAGCCAGCCCGATTGGTTGCAGTCATGCAGGCGGCGTACGGTCACAGCGATCAGCGGCACGATCGTGGCCAGCCACATCACACACAACAGCACCACCATGCCGATCAGGATGCCGGCCAGCGCATCGGGACTGTTGCGCAAGAGGATCGCCAGCACACCGGCCAGCAGCATCACCGCGGTTGCGACCAAGAACAGGAACAGCTGGTACATCCAATACTCGCGGCGATTGGCGCGGCCCTCGAACTGGGCATAGCGCTTCAACGGCAGAATCATTTCCTGCACGGCATCAATCCTTGAAAAAGTAGCCGCGCAGTGTGCCAAATGCAGGCGCGGGGAACAATATTGCCCCTGTAGAGTCGAGCCATGCTCGACTGCTGCTCCAGAAGAGCGGAGTCGAGCATGGCTCGACTCTACAAGAGCTGGCTCAGCGGCCCTTAGCGGCCCGCGCACCCTCACGCTCGGCACGCAGCCGGTCCAGCTTTTCCTTCAGCTTGATTTCCAGCCCGCGCGGCACCGGGTTGTAGTACACCCGTTCGCCCATCGCATCCGGGAAGCCGGTCTGGTCCAGTGCGATGCCGCCTTCGGCGTCGTGGTCATACTGGTACTCGGCGCCGTAGCCCAGCTCCTTCATCAGCTTGGTCGGCGCATTGCGCAGGTGCAGCGGTACTTCTTCGGTACCACTCTCGCGCACATCGGCCTTGGCCTGGTTGAACGCGGCATAGCCGGCATTCGACTTGGCCGTGCTGGCCAGGTACAGCACCAGCTGGGCGAACGCGAGTTCGCCCTCCGGACTGCCCAGTCGCTCATAGATGTCCCACGCTTCCAGCGCCATGCTCTGCGCACGCGGGTCGGCCAGGCCGATATCCTCGATGGCCATGCGGGTCAGCCGGCGCGCCAGGTAAGACGGATCGCAGCCGCCATCGAGCATGCGGGTCAGCCAGTACAGCGCGGCGTCCGGGTTGGAGCTGCGCACGGATTTGTGCAGCGCCGAGATCTGGTCGTAGAACTGCTCGCCGCCCTTGTCGAAGCGACGGGTGCGGTCGGCCAGCACCTGGGTCAGGGTCTGCGGCGTGATGCGCCCACCCTCCCCGCCCGCCAGCTCGGCGGCGATCTCCAGCAGGGTCAGCGCACGGCGCACGTCGCCGTCGGCGGCGGTCGCGATTTCCAGCAGCAGCTCGGGGGCGACCTCGATGCCCTCCTCGCCCAGGCCGCGCTCGCGGTCGCCCAGTGCGCGCACCAGCGCCTCGACGATGTCGGTCGGCGAAACGCCTTCGAGCACGTGCACGCGGCAACGCGACAGCAGCGCCGAGTTCAGCTCGAACGACGGATTCTCGGTGGTGGCACCGACGAACAGGATCGTGCCGCGTTCGATGTGCGGCAGGAACGCATCCTGCTGCGCTTTGTTGAAGCGGTGTACCTCATCCACGAACAGCACGGTGCGGCGGCCTTCGGCGAAGCGTTGCGCGGCCTCGGCCAGCACCTGGCGCACCTCCGGCAGGCCGGACAGCACGGCAGAGATGGCGCGGAATTCCGCATCGGCGTACTCGGCCAGCAGCAGCGCCAGCGTGGTCTTGCCGCAGCCCGGCGGCCCCCACAGGATCATCGAATGCACGCGACCGGATTCGACCGCGCGGCGCAGCGCACTGTCCGGCGCCAGCAGGCGCTTCTGCCCGACCATTTCGTCCAGGGTGCGGGGGCGCATGCGCTCGGCCAGCGGGCGCATGTGTTCCCGATCGACGCTCAGCAGATCGGGTCCGGGGAATGAAGTGGAGCGATGTCTTGGCACCCGGTCATTGTACCGCGCCGCCCAACGGTAGCGCCGGGCTGTGCCCGGCGGGCGGGACGCGATGTCTGGTAGTGCCGGCCGCTGGCCGGCAGATCAACAGCGTGTCAACCAAGGTTGACACCCACCAGAGCAGAAAGCGCCGGGCCATGCCGGCGATCAGGCCGCACGGGTGGTAGTGCCGGCCGCTGGCCGGCAGCCCCGCAATGTGTCGGAAATGAGCCGAAGCCGCCGGAGCCAATTCATCGGTAAGCCACTGATTCACATGGAACGGCCTTTCCCGGGAGCCATGCATCCTCATTAGTAGCCGAGAATTTGCAGCTCAACCATCCAGGCCCCACTCGTGCGCGATCCCGAATCCAATGTCCTTGAGTTCGTTGCCGGCTGCGCTGTCGATGCGAACATTTACTACTTGGCTGCAAGGATCGGTCCGGGGCACAAATGCTACGACCCGGATCCGGGCCCGCCCTCCCGGATGTTCTTTTATCAACATCAAACGGATGAGAAATGGTTCTATCACGACCTGTCCGACTGGCAGGTCGAGTCCACCATCTTCGTCCCTGAACAACAGGACGGGCGCGCTCGTCGAGTATTGGCTCTTGACTACTACGGCCAGCTTGAGGATCTCGCTCGAGCAGGCACGACATGCGAGTACATTTCACATGATGGTGATGACTTTTCCGGTGGGCTGACCCGGATCCGGCAGCTGGGTGAGGATCTATTCTGCTGCGGAGTGCATGGCATGATCTATTACCGGAGCGAGGCAGGTTGGGAGCAGCTTCCTACTCACTTCCCTGCCCCCGAGCATCAGATCTGCGAAGACGATCCTGATTTGGATGATTTCGACAACTGGCTTGACTGCGTTGGCCATCTATTCGAACTGGACGGTGTGCCGTCGCTACCAGCTGACCCGGCGGAGCGCGACGCAGAGCTTCGGCGAAGATTCGAAGAATCACGCGCTGATCTGGCTCGAATCGGGAAGGATCATGCGCTCGACCAACTGCTGGCCAATTTGGAACTGGCCAGCGTGAATGACCTCTGCGGAACCGGCTTTACCGATCTCTATGCGATCGGTTCTGACGGCCTGATTGCGCACTGGGATGGCGCAACTTGGACCATCCCGGACCAGATCACCTTCGCCGAACTGCTGCATGCATCCAAAACGGATTCGGGCGAACTGTTCCTGGTCGGTACCGAGGCAACAATCGTAACGGGTCAGATCAATACGGGTTTCATGCCCGTCCCGCATCAGATCAGCCCTGACGTACCGTTCTACTGCGCCTGCCAGTACGGGCAATCCATCTACATCGGCTCGGAGAATGGACTCTATCTCTACAGCCCCACCTCTGGAGTGGTTGAACGCTTGGCTGCGGGCATTCCTGAAGAACTGGTGGACGCCGCCATTAACGACATCAGTTCCGCCGATGGGGTGCTATGGGTGTTGACGCAGTGGGATCTGGTTCGATTTGATGGCCTCAACTGGCAGGTCATCGTTCACCCGGACAACGGATGAGCTGGCCGAACGCGTGCCAACCAAGGTTGGCACCCACCAGAGCGGGTCAGGTCGGATCGCGGCAGCACCGAACCCTGCCCGGCAGATCAGGCCACAGGATCGGTGGTGCCGGCCGCTGGCCGGCAGAACAAAAGCGTGTCAACCAAGGTTGACACCCACCAAAGCGTCTCCGCCCACAGATCAATTACCGATGACGTCGGTGCCCTTCGGCGGGGTGAAGCTGAAGGTGCCGGCCGCGAAGCCCGGGTTGCGCTTCCAGCCACTGAAGCTGATCACGGTACGCTGGCCAACCGCATCGGTGATTTCCATCTTGGCCAGGCCCTGGGCGTTGAAGCCCAGCGCGGCGTACTGGAAACTGGCTTCGGTCTCGCGCTTCGGCGACAGCGACAGCCACTGCAGGCCGTCGCGCTGCGCGGCCTCTTCGCTGACGTCGTACTGCTGTTCCAGCAGCGCCGGATTGATCAGCGCGGTCAGCGGGCTGTTCTGCTCTTCCTTGCCCTGCTCGCGCACGGTGGCCTGCTCCAGGTCCGGCTCGTACATCCAGACCTTCTTGCCGTCGGCCACGATCAGCTGTTCGTGCGGGCGCACGTATTCCCAACGGAACAGGCGCGGCGCCGACAGGGCCACTCGGCCACTGGTCGATTCCTTCACCTTGCCGCGGCTGTCGAACACCTGCTGGCTGAACTGGCCATCCAGGCCCTTCAGGCCGCTGGTGAAGGTCTTCAGGTCATCGCGGGCGCCAGCCCAGGCGCTGCCGGCGGCGGCGCAGGCCACGGCCAGGGTGGTGGTGGCAAGGAAACGGCGGAAGCGGAAGTTCATGCGGGAATCCTGTGGGCGCGGGCGCCAGGAAAGGTGGTTGCCAGTGTGCCCGGGGAAAGATGAATGGGCGATCAGGGCGACATTATGCCGCCCTAAACGTCCATCGGCGATTCAGCCACCGGATCCCGGCAGCTTGCCGTACAGCACCTGGCCGCGGAAGCCACGCCGCACTTCGCGGTACAGCGCGCGGAACGCCGGATAATCCTGCGGCTGGCACAACGCCTCTGGCCCACGCACTGCATTCTGCTGCAAGCGGTGGTGCACGATCACCTCCTGCCCCTCGCGACTCCAGTCCACCCGGTACTCGCCGGCTGCATTGGCGAAACGCTGGCTGGCCGGGATGGCGATGATCGGCGCATTGGCCGGGAACTGCAGGCGATAGGTTTCCTCGCGCAGGCTGGCATTGCAGTAGAACGGTGTCTCGTTGGCCGGCGCCGAGGCGGTGGCGTACAAGCCACGCACCGACTCGCCACCCGGCGGGTCCGGCACGGCCATGCCGCCGGCCACGCTGAAGTCGGCGTAGTCCTCGGCCTGGAACGCCATGCGATAGCCAAACGGCCGGGTCAGATCGACCGGCACGCCCTGGATCTGCAGCTGCCCTCGCCCGTCGAAACCGGACGCGGCCATGATCTGCTCTTCAGCGCGCGCACGGTTCTGCGCGTTGAGCTGGGAGAACTGGGCGCGCATGCCGATCTCGGCGTTCTCGCCCAGCTTCGGAATGGTCTCTCCACGCAGGTTGCCGTTGGCGTCGAAGGTGAAACGTACTTCCATCGAGGTGGCGTTACGCTCCGGCGTGTTGGCCGGGGTGCGTGCCAGCGTGGCGTCGCGGGTACGCATCACCGGCGCACCCAGATCACCTTCCGGCAGCTGACCGAAGCGCGCCCACGCGGTGGTCGAATCCAGGTACAGATCAAACTCGGGAATGTAGGTGATGGCGTGGTTGAAGCGGCCCAGCACCGGAATCTTCGGCAGCGTCGGACCGCCGCCGGCGCCGATCAGCACCGGCGAGCTGGCGATGCCCTTGGCTGCCAGCAGCGCCTCCAGGATCGTCACATGGTCCTTGCAGTCACCATAGTGGTTGTCGAGGATGCTCTGCGCGCTGTTCGGCTCCAGCCCGCCATTGCCCAGGTACACCGCCACGTAGCGGATGTTCTGCGCAACCCAGCGATACAGCGCATCAGCCTGCTCGCGGCGGTCGCTGATACCCGCGGTGATCTCATCAGCCAACGCCTGCAGCGCCGGGGTCACCTCAGCCGCCGGGCCCGCCTTGAGCTGGTAGGCGCGACCCATCTGCGACCAGTCACGATAGGTACTGGCCATGATGTTCGGGCCGAACTCCCAGCCCGCCGCCGACCAGTTCTGCGCCGGCATCGCCTCGCGACGCTGGTAGCGCCAGCGCCACTGCGCCTGGCCGTTCTTCACCGTCGGGCGATCGCTGCCCTGCACGCCGCGACTGTCGACGAACATCGGCAGGTTGGCCGGCGCACTCAGGGTGACTTCGGCGTCCTCGTACTGGGTGAATACATTGAAGGTCTCCCACAGGCCGAAGTAGCCCGGGAAGTACGGCGTGGCCTGGGTGCGGCGCACCTCGTAGTACAGGCGCGTGCCCGGGGCCAGGTTCGGGAACACGATCACCCGCACCTTGCGGTCGGCATACATCGCCGCCGAGGCGCTGGAATAGCTTTCCTGGGTGTAGATGCGGTCGGCCGGCACGTCGCGGCGCTGGCCGTCGGCGGTGATGGTGTAGGCGCCCAGCACTTCCAGCGTTTCCATCTTTTCGCTGTAGCTCAGCCGCACCTGGCTGAACTGCTCGACGGAGGCCTTGGTCTTGAGCAGGACTTCGTAGGTTTCGGTCTGCACATTGCCCGCATCCGGCCGCACCTGGTAGTCGGCGCGGTAACGGACAATGCTGAAATTGTTGCTGGCTTCGGTATCGCCGCTGGTGGAAGGCGGCGCCGTGGCGGGCGCGGAGGTGGCGGTTTCTGCCAGTGCCGGGCCGGCAGCCATCAGGGCTGCCAGCGCCAGTGCCAGCGCGCTTGGTACGGGGTGAAGCATGCGTCGGTTCCTTGGACGTCGTGGGGGATACGTCGGGCCTTACTTCGGCGGCGGCGGTGCGAGCACCGTGCGGTCGCCGTTGTGCTCGGGCGGACTGACCACGCCGGCCGCTTCCATGGCCTCGATCAGTCGCGCTGCACGGTTGTAGCCGATCTTCAACCGGCGCTGCACGCCGGAAATCGAAGCGCGGCGGGTCTCGGTCACCACCCGCAGTGCTTCGTCATACAACGGGTCGGACTCGTCGCCGGACGAACTGTTCTCCGGCAGCCCGGTGGCGCCGACGACCACGCCGTCGCCCATCGTCTGCACTTCGTCCAGCACGCCGTCGACATAGTCGGCCGGGCCCATCGCCTTGAGGTGCTCGACCACGCGATGCACTTCATCGTCGGACACGAACGCACCATGCACGCGCTCGGGCAGCGCGGTGCCCGGCGGCAGGTACAGCATGTCGCCGTGGCCGAGCAGGGTTTCCGCGCCGGACTGGTCGAGGATGGTGCGCGAGTCGATCTTGGAACTGACCTGGAAGGCGATGCGGGTCGGAATGTTGGCCTTGATCAGGCCGGTGATCACGTCCACCGACGGGCGCTGCGTGGCCAGGATCAGGTGGATGCCGGCCGCACGCGCCTTCTGTGCCAGGCGCGCGATCAGCTCTTCCACCTTCTTGCCGACGATCATCATCATGTCGGCGAATTCGTCGATGAAGATGACGATGAACGGCAGCGGCTCCAGCGGGCGCGGCGCCTCGCCCAGCTCGGGGTTCGGCTTGAACAGCGGGTCCATCAGCGGCTGGCCGGCGTCCTGGGCTTCCTTCACTTTCTTGTTGAAGCCGGCCAGGTTGCGCACGCCGACCGCGCTCATCAGCTTGTAGCGGCGCTCCATCTCGGCCACGCACCAGCGCAGGCCGTTGGCGGCCTCCTTCATGTCGGTAACCACCGGCGCCAGCAGGTGCGGAATGCCCTGGTAGACGCTCAGTTCGAGCATCTTCGGGTCGATCATCAGCATCCGCAGGTCTTTCGGCGAGGCCTTGAACAGCAGGCTCAGCACCATCGCGTTGACCGCCACCGACTTGCCCGAACCGGTGGTACCGGCCACCAGCAGGTGCGGCATGCGCGCCAGGTCTGCCACAGTCGAGCGGCCAGCGATGTCCTTGCCCAGCGCCAAGGTCAGCACGCTGGCCGACTTGTCGTATTCCTTGGAACGCAGCAGCTCGGAGAGGTAGATCATCTCGCGGGTGACGTTGGGAATTTCCAGGCCGATCACCGACTTGCCCGGAATCACGTCCACCACGCGCACCGACTTCACCGACAGGCCACGCGCGATGTCCTTGTCGAGCGAACTGATCTGGCTGACCTTGATGCCCGGCGCGGGCTCGATCTCGAAGCGGGTAATGACCGGGCCAGGGTTGGCGCCGACCACCTGGGCGTCGATGCGGAAGTCCTTCAGCTTGAACTCGATCTGCCGTGACAGCGCGTCCAGGGTTTCCTTGTCGTAGCCCACCGGCTGCGGCTTGGGGTCGTCCAGCAGGGCCAACGGCGGCAGGTCCGAGCCGTCGCCGTTGACGCCACGGAACATCGGGATCTGCGTGTCGCGCTTGGCCCGATCACTCTTCTCGATCACCGGTTCCGGGCGCGGCTCGATCTTCACCGGCTCGCGCTTGGCACGCACCTCGGCGTCGGCCTTGCGCACTTCCTGGCGCTCCTCGCGCATCACCCGGGTCTGCTGCCACTCGGTGACCTCTTCCTTCTTGCGCGCCAGCAACGGCGCCAGCGACATGACGCCGCGGCCGATCTTCTCCATCACCGTGAACCAGGACAGCCCGGTGGCCAGGGTGATCGAGGCCAGCAGCAGCACCAGCACGAACAGGTTCGCACCCAGCGCGCCGAAGCCCACCGTGAGCGAATTGCCAACCAGCTTGCCGAGGATGCCGCCGGCGCTGGAGACATCGCCGCTGAACAGACGGACATGCAGGAAGCCGGTGCCGGCGATCAGGAAACCGACCAGGCCGACCAGGCGCAGCGCCGGGTCCAGGTCGTTCTCGCCCTTGCTCTCGCGCTTGAGGCCGAACATGGCGATCCACGCCAGCGCGCCCAGCACCACCGGCAGCAGGAAGGCGATGTAGCCGAACAGCTGCAGCAGCACGTCGGCGATCCAGGCCCCGGCGCGGCCGCCGAGGTTGTGCACCGGTGCGACCACGCTGCCGGTATGCGACCAGCCCGGATCCGTGGCTGAATACGTGAAAAGACTGGCCGCCAGGTACAACAGGGCCGGCGCGATCGCGATCAGGCCCAGATCGCGCCAGAGGCGCTGGCGGCGTGGATTGTCGGTCGTCGCCGCCGCGGCCGTGCGACGTGACGCCTTGCTGTCGTCGGACTTGGAGCGTTCGGGGACCTGCTTCGCCACCTTAGACCATACCTTTGGAATGCGCTGTTAGTGATTGATAATAAATGAGACGGCGTCAGTTTTCAGTTATGCGACATCTGACAGGGCAATCAGAGGGCCGGAACCACCGTTGGATGACGGCGTTCTGTTCATCGGCTTGAATCGCCCTGCCCCAGCCGCCACTCTATGACCAGCCACGGATGCTGCGCAAATATCGCCAGCGCCTTGTCCCATCTACCTTTTCGCGAGTCTACATGAGCACCAGCCTGCCCTCCCGCCACCAGCGCCTCGTCATCCTCGGTTCCGGCCCGGCCGGATGGACCGCCGCCGTCTACGCCGCCCGCGCCAACCTGAAGCCGGTCGTCATCACCGGCCTGCAGCAGGGTGGCCAGCTGATGACCACCACCGAGGTGGACAACTGGCCGGGTGACGCCCACGGCCTGATGGGCCCGGACCTGATGGCGCGCATGCAAGCCCACGCCGAGCGCTTCGAGACCGAGGTCATCTTCGACCACATCCACACCGCCGATGTGTCGCAGCGCCCGTTCAAGCTGATCGGCGACAGCCACGAGTACACCTGCGATGCCCTGATCATCGCCACCGGCGCCACCGCCAAGTACCTGGGCATTCCGACCGAGGACGAGTTCAAGGGCCGCGGTGTGTCCGCCTGCGCCACCTGTGACGGCTTCTTCTACCGCGACCAGGACGTGGTCGTGGTCGGTGGCGGCAACACCGCCGTGGAAGAGGCGCTGTACCTGTCCAACATCGCCCGCAAGGTCTACCTGGTCCACCGCCGCGACACCCTGAAGGCGGAGAAGATCATGCAGGACAAGCTGTTCAAGAAGGTGGCCGAAGGCAAGATCGAGACCGTCTGGCACCACCAGGTGGAGGAAGTGCTGGGCAACGACGCCGGCGTGACCGGCGTGCGCGTGAAGTCCACCCTGGACGGCAGCACCCGCGACATCGACGCCCACGGTTTCTTCGTGGCCATCGGCCACCACCCGAACACCACCCTGTTCGACGGCCAGCTGGCAATGAACAACGGCTATCTGGAAATCCGTTCGGGCCTGGGCGGCAACGCTACCCAGACCTCGGTGGAAGGCGTGTTCGCCGCCGGCGACGTAGCCGACCAGCACTACCGCCAGGCGATCACTTCGGCCGGCTTCGGCTGCATGGCCGCGCTGGACGCCGAGCGCTACCTGGACGCGCAGGGCAAGGCCAGCTGAGAGGCTGCCCCGCTTCTGTAGGGTCGAGCCACGCTCGACCCAGGCAAAAGGCCGACGCCCATGCGTCGGCCTTTCTGTTTCATCTGCCCTATCCTTCCCCCATGCCCTCCCCCCGCTTCCTCGACTCCCTGCAGTCCATTCCCGCCACCGACTGGGATGCCCTGCACGACGGCCGCAACCCTTTCGTCAGTCATGCCTTCCTTTCCGGGCTTGAACAGCACGGCTGCCTGCGCGAGGACTGGGGCTGGCAGCCCCGGCACTTCACACTGTGGGAGGGCAACACGCTGGTCGGCGCCATTCCGGGCTACCTGAAGACCAACTCGCACGGCGAGTTCGTGTTCGACCATGCCTGGGCCAACGCGTATGCCCGTCATGGCCGCGACTACTATCCGAAGTGGCTGGGCGCGGTGCCGTACTCGCCGGTCACCGGCCCGCGGCTGCTGGCCCGTCACGATTCAGGGCGCGCCACCTTGCTGTCGGCATTGCGCGAGGCACTGCCAACGCTGGGCGTGTCCTCGGCCCATATCAATTTCCACACCGCAGTGGACGAGGCCCTGTTCGGCGATGACTGGCTGCTGCGCGAAGACGTGCAGTTCCAGTGGCAGAACCCGGGTGACTGGGCCACGTTCGAGCAGTTCCTCGGTGCGATGAACCACAAGCATCGCAAGAACATCCGCCAGGAACGGGCCAAGGTCACCCGCCAGGGCATCACCTTCCGCATGGTGCACGGCGATGAAGCCAGCCGCGCCGACCTGCAGGCGATATATCGCTTCTATCTCCAGACGTTCCTCGAGTACGGCAACGCCCCGGCGCTGACCGAGGCCTTCCTGCGCCATCTGGCCATTTCATTGGGCCGCGGGCTGGTGCTGTTCCTGGCCGAACAGGACGGCGAGCCGATTGCCGGTGCGCTGTGCCTGCGCGGTGGCGACACGCTGTACGGCCGCTACTGGGGCGGCGCCACCCTGCCCGGCCTGCACTTCGAGGCCTGCTATTACCAGGGCATCGAATACTGCCTGCGCGAAGGGTTGACCCGCTTCGAACCCGGCGCACAGGGCGAGCACAAGCTGGCGCGCGGCTTCCTGCCTGCACTGGTGCGCAGTCGGCACTGGGTGGCCGATCCGGAGTTCGCCGAAGCACTGCAGGAGTGGTGCCGGCAGGAGCGTCGCGATGTGCGGCGCTACCAGCAGGAGCTGCAAGGGCATGGGCCGTTCCGCGTAGAGACCCCGGGCGACAATGCCCTCTCGTAACTCAAAGTTGCCGCGCGCCTAAATGATTTTAATGTGGGGCCAGATGGCGCCATCGATGTCGATGAACTCCACACCCTTGAGCCTCTGACCCGCAGCCTGCCGGAACTCCTCGGAGCAAATCAATGTATGACTGCTCCCCGACATGCCCTTGAATCGAAAAATGGGCTCGACAAAGCCCTCTCTGACGACAAGCGTCTTCACCCGATGGATGTGGCCGTACGTCCTGTCACGAACTAAAAGTGACTCAGGTGCCGCAACGTCAAGAACGTCAAGTTCCTTGAAGATCACCGCGTTGTAGCTGAACTGAACCAAGTCGACACCGCGCTTCGACCGCACTGTAAGAGGTGACTGATCGACGAATCCTGCACCTGCATTGCGACTGATCTCCATAAACCGATCACTCGCAAAGTACGCACCTTGACTGGCGCTACAGATGTCAAACCTCCACCGAGCATCCCAGTTCACCGCGATCATTTCAGGCTGAAAGACGGGGGCATACTCCCCCTCTCTTCTCCTATGCCATAAGGGCCGTTTGCAGCGCGCATTGTCGGCATAGTAGTGATCGCAGAGGTGCGGGTGTCCCTTGTCAACGATAAAGGCTTCCACAAGCCCAGGACAGCCCGGCTCCTTGAGCCGGGACATCACAAAGAATTTCATCAAATAATCTGGGGATTGGATGTGATCCCCAGACTGACGAGCTCATCTCAGCTCTTCAATGGGATTTCTTGCATATCTTTCAGCGACAACCGACCCGGAAGCTCGACCAGATCGATCTCCGCCTCCATCAGGGTGGTCGACGTTTCAGGACATGCCCGAGGATCGAATACCTGCGATTCAAGGGCAACAGGAAGGCACTGCGAATCGTGGCGGAAATACAGGGCATCTCCGTGGCACCAACCGGACTCGCCAAGATGAGCAGTGCCGAGAGGGCAGCAGGATCACGCTCATCCAGCATCGCAACCAAGGCTCCAACTGAGCCTCCCGGCATTCGGGCCAATTCAAGCAGCTCTTGCATGGCGACAACACAGGTCATGGCGGTCAGCTCAGGGCATGTAAACCAAGAGGGTGACTGGCGATGCATCCCACGGGAATGCAACAAATCTCAGAAAAAAGGAAACCTTCCGACCAACGGGACCGTCAGGTGCACTGCCAGAAATGCCCACTCACCCGGCACTTCGCACACCAGAACGTGTAGAGCATGCCGCCGCTGCCCCATAGCAGCGTGCCTCCACCGGTGGTCGGCAGCGTCGAATCGAGCTGCATGACGAAGGGCATCTCCTCACCGCAATCGATGCACGTCGGGTACCAGGCACTCTGCACCCAGCTTGGTGCGCCGCCCACGCGCGACAGGTTCTGCCGGTGATTGGACTGGCCCCAGTCCTGTTGTTGCCAGCGCGTGGTGTCCATAGCGGCCAGGCCGACCTCGGCCTGCATCAGATCGCCACTATCGGTGGGCGTATTTGGCACCTCGCGGTACTGGCCGGGATGGCAGCTGGGCAGGCCAGCGCTATCGTGGCGATAGAAGCGCACGGGCGGATCTTCCCAACCGCAGCAGTCCAGGCACAGACCAAGCGTGATCTCGCCCGCCGCGCCCGGCTGCAGCGCGGCAGCCTCGGTTCGCAGCAGGCGCTGCAGCGGTGCATGGCAGCTGCCACACAACGCTTCCAGTGGCCCTCCCATGTGCCCGGCGTGGTGCACCTGTCCACCATTCCAGGTCGGGTGCAGGCGCCAGATCCGTTTGCGCCAGCTCGGCTCGTCCGCCTGCTGCGCGCGATGCTGTTCGCGGCCGAAGCGGATGTGCAGCGGCCTCTCGCCGTGCAGGCGACGCGGCTGCGGACTGTTGGCCGCGCCAGCCCAGTGCGCCCAGACCTCGGTATCCAACTGACCCCAGTCGACAAGGTAGCCCCGGGCAACGGTGTAGGTTTCGGGCTGAGCAGCAAGCAGCAGCGCCCTCGCGCGCGCCATCTCCCGATCATCATCGGCTTCGGCCAGGATCTGCGCCCAATGCGCGGCCGTCGCGCTGGGCAGGCCCTGCCAGACCTGCGCGGCCAACTGCACCTCATCCTCACCGGCGACCGCCAGCAATGCCTCCCAATCGTCCTGCAGCACCTGCGGCGCCTGATAGCTGGCGAACTCCATCACGCTCGTCAACACGTCACCGCGCTCGCCCGCGCGATAGCGGCGCCACGCGTCGGCCGCGACCGTGGGCACCACGCCATCCGGCAGCAGGTCCAGTGCCATGTCGAGGAAGGCCGAGCTCGGCGAAGGCCGCGCCAGCGCCTGCAGCATCAACTCTCCCAGCCGACGCGGCTGTTCAGTGGCCAGTGACAGCAGCATGCCTTGGCTGTCGTTGCGCGTGCGCGGGGCGTCATGCAGGTCGAGGATGGCGCTGATCGAGTCACTCATTCGGAGGCTCCTTGCCGGTGAACAGTGATGGTGCCAGACATCACGAATCACCACGACGAATACAATGGCCCCATGACCCGCCAGCTGCCCTGGCGCCTGGCCGACGCGCCGGACGCCCCCTTCCCTCCGGCCGAGACCGCACTGCGCCAGCCCGACGGCCTGCTGGCGGTGGGCGGCGACCTGCACCCGGTGCGTCTGCTCAATGCCTACGCCGGCGGTATCTTTCCGTGGTTCAGCGAGGGTGAGCCAATCCTGTGGTGGTCGCCGGACCCGCGCATGGTGTTCCGCACCGACGGCGTGCATCTGTCCAGCCGCTTCCGCCGCCAGCTGCGCAGCAGCACGTGGGAGATCACCGCCGACACCGCCTTCAGTCGTGTGATGCGCGCCTGCGCTGCGGCGCCGCGGCCCGGCCAGGACGGCACGTGGATCAGCCCGGCGATGGTCGAGGCCTACAGCCAACTGCACGACCTCGGCTTCGCCCATTCCTTCGAAGTCTGGGATCGGCAGACGCTGGTCGGTGGCATCTATGGCGTCGCGATCGGCGCCATGTTCTTCGGCGAGAGCATGTTCAGTGGCGCCAGCGGCGGCTCCAAGATCGCCCTGGCCGCACTTGCATCCACCCTGCATGGCTGGGGCTGGGAACTGATCGATGCCCAGGTGGAGAATCCGCACCTGCTGCGAATGGGCGCCGAGCATCTGCCGCGCGCGGACTTTCTGAAGCACGTCCGCCTGGCCGTACACCGTGACGGCCGTGAAGGTCCTTGGACCCAGGCGGTAGGACGCTTGCCAGCACGGCGTTTGGCCGGGGGTTAACACAAACTTTGCAAGCCGGGCCCATCACGCGTAAAATACCGCGCCTTAGGCCCAGCGTGGCCGTTTTCTGAACCGCACAGGACTACATGTCGAAAGACGATTCCATCGAGTTCGAGGGCACCGTCAGCGAGACGCTGCCGAACACCACTTTCCGCGTTCGTCTGGAAAATGGGCACGAAATCATCGCCCACATCTCCGGCCGCATGCGCAAGAACTACATCCGCATCCTCACCGGTGACCGGGTCAAGGTTGAAATGACCCCGTACGACCTGACCAAGGGCCGTATCACCTACCGCATGAAGTAAGCGGTCGGCGCACTGCGCCACTCCGACAGGGCCGGCCTCGCTGCTGGCCCTTTGTCGTGTGCGGAAGAAAGTGCCCGGCACCGAGATCATTCGGTTTTCGTCCCTGTCCGAAATCCAGCATCGCGCCGCGACTCTAGACTCAACGCGTTCTTCACAGAGGGCGTTGCGCGCATGACCTATCTGATCGTCCTGGACCCCCAGTCCGTCACCAGCCGCTGCTACGCCAGCAAGGGACCGGACGGCACCTGGTTCGGCCAGCCCTGCCTGGTGTGTACCAGCATGGACGCCTCGCACCCGCTGTACCTGGCGGTGCAGCGCGAGATCCCACACATGGGCAGCACACTCAAGCAGCGACTGCACATTCCGCACGAGGCGGTCGCATTCGTCATCGAGGGCGGCGGCGACCAGGGGCGCCAGCAGGGATTCCGTTCAATCGCGGCCTGATGCGCCAAAGGTCATCGTGACCGATCTCACCGTGGCGTCGGTCAGCCCTGCTTGCGGCAGATTCGCATTTGCAGCGGCGGCGGCATCGTGGGATCCGATCCAGTCCGGATCGCCGCCCCCTGCCGATCATGAACGCCCTGCTCCTGCACGTCCTGCTGCCGGCAGTTCTGCTGGCCAGCCTCCCCCTGTCGGCGCCCGCCGCCGAACCCGCCAAACCCTCCACCCCGACCGAGTGCATCGCCCTCGGCACCAGCCGCGACATCCGCCCCTCCAATACGGAACGCGAAGTGCTGCTGCGCGACGGCAACAACCACTATCGGGTCCACCTGCAGAAGCGCTGCCTCGGCGCCGCCGCATCGGCCAGTTACGTCTTCTTCACTCCCAACACGCCCGAGCAGATCTGTGGCGATGCTCGCAGCACGCTGCAGACCGACAGCAACCACTGCACCGTGACCCGGATCGAGCCGGTCGATGCGGCAACCTTCAAGCGCCTGGCCCAGCAGGGACGTTGAAAGGCGGATACGCAACAAGGGCAGCCGAAGCCGCCCTTGTTGCAAGCCACTGCAGATTCAGCCGGCAGGTTTGATCAATGGCACCACCCTGGGTTGCTCACGTTGGCGAGCCACCCACAGGTCGTAGTTGGACTGAAGCCCCATCCAGAACACAGCAGTACTGACCCCAGCCATCTCCAAGCGGATTGCGAGGTCGGGACTGATTCCCGCTTTGCCATTCAATACTCGCGAGAGCGCAACACGCGACATTGCCAAGCGCTCTGCTGCGTCGGTTACAGAAAGCTCCATCGGATCGAAAACCATCGCCTTGATGGTCAGGCCCGGGTGCGGATGGTGATGAATCATTCGCGGCCTCAGTGATAGTCCAGATAGTTGAGCAGTTCCACATGACTACCGACAAAGCGGAAAGTAATGCGCCAGTTTCCATTGACCCAGACGGACCAGTATCCCTTCAGCGTTCCACGCAGCGGGTGCAGTCGCAGCCCCGGCATGGCCAGATCTGCAGGACTTGCCGCAGCATCCAGAATCGACAGGATCATCAGGATCCGGCTTGCGTGGCTTTGCCGGATACCACTGCTGCTTCCAGTGCGGTAAAGACGTTCGAGTCCCTTATGGCGAAAACTCATTATCATCAATGTATCCCGTATCGATACGCGATACAAGACTGGGCGTTCAACGTATCGCGGCGTCGGTACAGCATTGGCAGCTTGTGGCCGCATCGCAAGGCCGTGAGCGACACCCAGACGCAACAAGGGCGGCCGAAGCCGCCCTTGTTTTCCATCCACACCCGGAATCGATCCGGCGCCGCCTTACTCCACCGTCACCGGCAGCAGCCGCTCCGGCTCGGCCTGGGTCTCGACCACCAGCTCGTCGTCGCGCACATCGATGCTGACCTTGCCACCGTTGACCAGCTTGCCGAACAGCAGCTCGTCGGCCAGCGGACGCTTGATCTTGTCCTGGATCACGCGGGCCATCGGGCGGGCACCCATCAGCGGGTCGAAACCGTGGTGGGCCAGCCAGTCGCGCGCGGTCGGCGTGGCCGACAGGCTGACGTGCTTGTCCTGCAACAGCATCTCCAGCTCGATCAGGAACTTGTCGACCACCCTCAGGATGTGCTCGAAGCCCAGCGCCTGGAACTGCACCACCGCATCGAGGCGGTTGCGGAATTCCGGGGTGAAGCTGCGGCGGATGGTTTCCATCGCGTCGGTGGCATGGTCCTGCTTGGTGAAGCCGATCGAACGCCGCGAGGCCTGCGCCGCACCGGCATTGGTGGTCATCACCAGCACCACGTTCTTGAAGTTGGCTTCACGACCATTGGTATCGGTCAGCACGCCGCGGTCCATCACCTGCAACAGGATGTTGAAGATGTCCGGGTGCGCCTTCTCGATCTCGTCCAGCAGCAGCACGCAGTGCGGCGTCTTGACGATCTTCTCGGTCAGCAGGCCGCCCTGGTCGAAGCCGACGTAGCCCGGAGGCGCGCCGATCAGGCGGCTGATCGAATGCGGCTCCATGTACTCGGACATGTCGAAGCGGACCAACTCGATGCCCAGCTGCAGCGCCAGCTGCTTGGTCACCTCGGTCTTGCCGACACCGGTCGGGCCGGCGAACAGGAAGTTGCCGATCGGCTTTTCCGGATTGCCCAGGCCCGAACGGGCCAGCTTGATCGCCGAGGACAGTGTCTCGATGGCCGGGTCCTGGCCGAAGATCACCATCTTCAGGTTGCGCTCCAGATGCTGCAGCACATCCTTGTCGGTGGCGCTGACCTGCTTGGTCGGGATGCGCGCCATCTTGGCGACGATCGCCTCCACTTCCTCGACGTCGATCAGCTCCTTGCGCTGGCCTTCCGGCAGCAGGCGCTGGCGGGCACCGGCCTCGTCGATCACGTCGATGGCCTTGTCCGGCAGCAGGCGGTCGCCGATGTGCTTCACCGACAGGTCCACCGCAGCCTGCAGTGCCTCGTCGGAATAGGTCACGCCGTGGTGCAGCTCGTACTTGGACTTCAACCCCTGCAGGATCTCGTAGGTCTCGCCGACGGTCGGCTCGACGATGTCGATCTTCTGGAAGCGGCGGGCCAGCGCCCGATCCTTCTCGAAGATGCCACGGTATTCCTGGAAGGTGGTCGAGCCGATGCAGCGCAGCTCGCCGGAGGCAAGGGCCGGCTTGATCAGGTTGGAGGCATCCATGGTGCCGCCCGACGCCGAACCGGCACCGATGATGGTGTGGATCTCGTCGATGAACAGCACCGCATTGGGTACCTTCTTCAACGCGGTCAGCACGCTCTTCAGGCGCTTCTCGAAGTCGCCACGGTATTTGGTGCCAGCCACCAGCGCGCCCAGGTCGAGCGAATAGATCACCGCGTCGGCCAGCACCTCAGGCACCGAGCCCTCGACGATGCGGCGGGCCAGGCCCTCGGCGATGGCGGTCTTGCCCACGCCGGCCTCGCCCACGTATAGCGGGTTGTTCTTGCGGCGGCGGCACAGGACCTGGATGGTGCGCTCGATCTCGTCGGCACGACCGACCAGCGGATCGATGCGACCGGCCCGGGCCTGTTCGTTGAGATTGCTGGCGAACTCGGCCAGGGCATCACCCTTCGGCTCGCCCTCCCCGCCCTCGATGCGGCCTTCGCCCTCGGAGGAGGAGGACGGCTGCTCGCCTTCCTCGCCCAGCTTGGCGATGCCATGGGACAGGTAATTGACCACATCCAGCCGGGTGACATCCTGCTGGTTGAGGTAATAGACGGCGTGTGAGTCCTTTTCGCCGAAGATGGCGACCAGCACGTTGGCGCCGGTGACCTCCTTCTTGCCCGAGGACTGCACGTGGTACACGGCCCGCTGCAACACGCGCTGGAAGCCCAGGGTCGGCTGGGTATCGCGGCCGTCATCTTCGGCCAGGCGGGACACGGAGGCCTCGATGGCCTGCTCCAGCTCCTGGCGCAGGCGTTCGGCGTCGGCGCCACAGGCCTTCAGTACGGCCTGGGCGGACGGGTTGTCGAGCAGTGCCAACAGCAGGTGTTCGACCGTCATGAACTCATGCCGGGCCTCACGGGCGCGCTTGTAGCACTGGCCGATGGTGTGTTCGAGGTCTTTGCTGAACATGGATTACTCCGGCGGCAGATGGGAACAATATGCGGCCTGACTACGCGATTTCCATCACCCTAGCGGATTGCTGCGTTCAGATGGCGTTAGCAGTGCAAATCGCTTGATCTTCATTCACTCCAGGACAGCCCACCCAGCATGAGCGAACCCTACCTGAGCCGCTGGCGATTGCGGCGTGATGGCGCGGCCATCGAGACGCCCCATGCCCTGCTCTGGCCGGTGCTGACCGCCGCCGGCGAAGCGGCGATGCTGAAGGTCAGCAGCGAAACCGAGGAGCAGAACAGCCATCGCCTGCTGCGCTGGTGGGATGGCGACGGTGCCGCCCGGCTGCTGGCCCACGAGGGCCCGGCGATCCTGATCGAGCGCGCCCGCGGCGACTCGCTGCGGCAACGCTCGATCGACGGCGACGATGACGCCTGCACCACAATCCTGTGCCAGGTCCTGCAGCGGCTGCACCGGCCACGGAGCGCACCGCCAGCGGAACTGGTCTGCCTGCATACATGGTTCGCGGACCTGTTGCAGCCAAGGGCGGTGCTGCCGCCACTGCTGGAACAGTGCAGATCGCTGGCGGAGGGACTGTTGCAGCAGGAACAGGAGATCCGGCCGCTGCACGGCGACCTGCACCACGACAACGTGCTGGATTTCGGCGCGCGCGGCTGGTTGGCGATCGACCCGAAGCGGCTGCTGGGTGATCGCGCCTTTGATTACACGACACTGTTCAGCAACCCGGACCTGTGCGGTCCGGGCATCCACGTTGCGACGCAGCCTGAGCGGTTTGCCGCCCGGCTGGAACAGGTCAGCGCGTTGGCAGGCCTGGAGCGCACGCGCCTGCTGCGCTGGATCGCAGCCAGCGCGGGGCTGTCAGCGGTGTGGTTCCGCGATGACGGCGACCCCGCCGAGGTCGACGAGGCGGTGGCGCGCATGGCGCTGGAGGCGTTGGCGGAGGGGTGATCCCGCGTTCTGGTAGATGCCCACCTTGGTGGGCAAGCCCCATCCACGATCGATACAGGCCCCTGCCTTGGTAGGTGCCCACCTTGGTGGGCACACCGGGTCCGGAGTCGATGTACCCGGACGAGGATCGGCAGCGGTCAGGCCTTTTCCATCGTGCAGAGCAGCGGGTGCTGGTTCATCCGCGAGTACTCGTTGACCTGGGCGACCTTGGTCTCGGCCACTTCGCGGGTGAACACCCCGCACACGCCGCGGCCACGGGTATGGACGTGCAGCATCACCTGCGTGGCCTTGTCCAGGTCCATGCTGAAGAACTGCTGCAGCACGTCCACCACGAAATCCATCGGGGTGTAGTCGTCGTTGAGCAGCATCACCTGGTAGAACGGCGGCGGCGCCACTTCCGGGCGCGCGGGCTCCACGGCAACGCCGTGCTCGTGATGGGAATCGGGGGAAGACTCGCGGGGCATCTGCTCATTATAGAGGCTCGAGCGGGCCTGCGTCGGCCTGCCGCAGATTGGACGGCACGCACGCCCACCGTCACAATTGCATCCTCTCTCAACACTGCTTCACAGGATCTTCATGAAAAGGACCCTTCTTCCCGCCCTGCTGATCGCCCTGGCCGCCGCCGGCTCCGCCGCCGCCGAGACCCAGGCCGACAAGGCCGTGGCCCGCCACCTGGACAAGCTGGGCTATACCTACGAGGTCGACGAGGACGGCGACTACCGCATGGTGTTCGACGTCGAGGGTGACCGCACCCAGATGGTCTACGTGCGCTCGTCGGTGGAAGATTTCGGCACCCACAACATCCGCGAGATCTGGTCGCCGGCCTACAGCGCCAAGACCAAGCAGTTCCCGGTGGCCGTGGCCAACCGTCTGCTGGAAGATTCGCAGGACGCCAAGATGGGTGGCTGGGTGAAGCAGGACACCACCGCCATGTTCGTAGTCAAGATCGACGCCGATGCCACGGCCGACCAGCTCAGCGACGCCATCGATGCGGCCATCCGCACCGCCGACGCCATGGAGCTGGAACTGACCAAGAAGGACGAGTTCTGAGTTGAACGCCACGCCGGACCCGCGCTGGGCACCGCACGCCACTGTCGCCACCGTGGTGGTCGACGGCGGCCGCGTGTTGCTGGTTGAAGAGACCATCGACGGGCGCCAGGTGCTGAACCAGCCGGCCGGCCACCTCGAGCCGGGCGAAAGCCTGGCCGAGGCAGCCCTGCGCGAGACCCGCGAGGAAACCGGCTGGACGGTGCAGCTGACCCATTTCATCGGCTGCTACCAGTGGACCGCTGGCGACGGCACCGCCTTCCTGCGCTTCTGCTATGCGGCGTGCCCGGTCTCGCACGACCCGGCGCAGCCGCTGGACACCGGCATCGACCGCGCGCTGTGGCTGACCCCGGCCGAACTGCAGTCCGCCGGCGAGCGCCTGCGCAGCCCGCTGGTCTGGCAGGTGGTGGCTGATTTCCTGGGTGGCCAGCGCCATCCGCTTTCGCTGGTCCGGGAGGTCGCATGAGCACTCCGCGCGTGATGGTGGGCGTCTCCGGTGGCGTCGATTCCTCGGTCGCCGCCTGGCGCCTGGTGCAGCAGGGCGAGGCCGTGGCCGGCCTGTTCATGCAGAACTGGGCCGACGACGGCAGCGGCGACTGCCGTGCCGAGGATGACCGCCGCGATGCGGTGGCCGTCTGCGGCCTGCTCGGTATCCCGTTCCACTTCCGCGATTTCTCCAGCGAGTACTGGCAGGGCGTATTCGAGCACTTCCTGGCCGAATACGCGGCCGGCCGCACCCCGAACCCGGACGTGCTGTGCAACCGTGAAGTGAAGTTCAAGCACTTCCTGGATGCCGCCCGCGAGCTGGGCGCCGAGCGCATCGCCACCGGCCACTATGCGCGGGTGACCCAGCGCGGCCACCAGTGGCTGCTGCTGCGTGGTGCCGACCGTTCCAAGGACCAGAGCTACTTCCTGCACCAGCTGGGCCAGGAACAGCTGGCGGCCACCCTGTTCCCGATCGGCGACCTGGAAAAGACCGACCTGCGCCGGATCGCGCGTGACGTCAGCCTGCCGACCCACGCCAAGAAGGACTCCACCGGCATCTGCTTCATCGGTGAGCGCGACTTCCGTGAATTCCTCGGCCGCTACCTGCCGGCCAAGCCCGGCCAGATCCTCGACCCGGCCGACGGCAGCGTGATCGCCGAACATCCGGGCGTGTTCTATTTCACCCTGGGCCAGCGCGAGGGCCTGAACATCGGCGGCGTGCGGGGGCGTCCGGCCGCGCCGTGGTACGTGGTTGGCAAGGACGTGGCCAGCAACGTGCTGTACGTCGACCAGGACCGCGACAGCAAGTGGATGCTGTCCGAGCGCCTGCGCTCGGAGACCGCGCACTGGATCGCCGGCTCGCCGCCGGCAAGGCGCTTTGAATGCACCGCCCAGACCCGCTACCGCCAGCCCGACGAGCCGTGTACGGTCGAGGTGCTGGACGATGGCAGCGTGCTGGTCACCTTCGCGCGCCCGCAGCGTGCCGTTACCCCCGGTCAATCACTGGTGCTGTATGACGGTGATGTGTGCCTGGGTGGCGCAGTGATCGCCGCAACCGATGCGCCGCTGGAACAGCGCCTGCGTACCATCCCTTCCCCTTTTGAGGTAATCGCTGCATGAGTTTCACTGTCGACGACCGCGTCCTGGCTTTGGCCGGCATTGCCCAGGCCCTGCAGCAGGTACGCCGTATCGCCGATACCGGCCATTCCGACGCCGCCGCCGTGCGCACCGCCGTGGACAGCGTGTTCCGCGTCGATGCCTCCTCGCCGCAGGAGGTGTTCGGTGACCGCCATGCACTGAAGGCCGGCCTGCGCCTGCTGCACAACTACTTCCGCAGCCAGGGCCAGGACCCGATCCTGCCCAAGCTGGCCCTGTCGGTGCTGCAGCTGGAGCGCCGCTTCGTGCAGGATGGCGCCACCGTGAACAAGGTCGCCTCGGGCATCGAACGCGCCCAGCGCCAGGCCGTCGAGCTGGGCGACAGTGGGCACCCGGACGTGCTGGCCAACCTGGGTGGCCTGTACGCCGACACCATCAGCCACCTGAAGCCGCGGGTGATGGTGCAGGGCAACCCGCATTACCTGGGCCAGGCCGGTGTGGTCGCCGAGATCCGCGCCCTGCTGCTGGCCGCGGTGCGCTCGGCGGTGCTGTGGCGGCAGCTGGGCGGCAGCTACTGGGACTTCCTGTTCAGCCGCAAGGCAATGATCGAGGCCGTGGACCGCCAGCTGGCCTGAGCCGCATGGGGTCGGATCCTTTTCCGGCAAGGAAAGGGCTCTGACCCCGAAGCCGCCGAGGCGTCGGAAAACCGGCGCATTCAGAATGCACTTCGAGGCATTTCGACGTTAAAGAGAAAGGGGGTACGGCCGATACATCCTCCGTGCACCTCCCGAGAACGTCCATGTACTCACGCATTTTCATCCGTCTGGCCGCCCCCCTGGCTCTGACCCTGCTGCTCCCCTTCGCCATCGGTTTCGAATGGCCGGCCGCCCTGCGCTGGGCGATCCTGACCACGATGACGCTGAGCTGGCTTGGCTTTGCGTGGTGGACCACCCGCGCCCAGGCGCACCGTTCCCCAGAACATGCCCGCGTCCTGCGTGAGCAGGACCAGCTGCTGACCGAACTGCGCAACTTCGTCGGCAACGAGATCGACGGTTCGCGTGGCGAAGTGGAACGCGCCCGTGACCTGATCCGCCAGGCCGTCTCCAGCCTGGGCGGCAGCTTCGATGCCATGAACCGCAAGTCGCGCCAGCAGAGCCAGGCCCTGTCGCGCATCGTCGATCGCGCCGGTGATGAAGGCAATGCCGGCCTCGACGTTGCCCGTTTCGCCCAGCACGCCAGCCACCGCATGGAGCAGTTGGTGGAAGCGCTGGAACAAGTGAGCGGCCAGAGCAGCACCACCGTGCAGCACATCGACCAGATGGCGCAGCACCTGGATGGCATCTTCGCGCTGCTGGAAGACGTCAAGTCGATCGCCGACCAGACCAACCTGCTGGCCCTGAACGCTGCCATTGAAGCCGCGCGTGCCGGTGAAGCCGGTCGTGGCTTCGCGGTGGTGGCCGACGAAGTGCGTAACCTGTCCGAGCGCTCGACCACCTTCAACGAGCAGATCCGCAAGCTGGCGCACAGCTCCAAGGACGCCATCGCCAAGGTGCGCGAGACGGTCTCGCACATGGCCTCGCGTGACATGGACCGCTCCCGCGAAGCGCGCCAGGAAGCAGCGGCGATGCTCGACAACGTCGCGCAGATCAATGCCTCGCTGGGCGACGGCATGCGCGAAGTCTCCGAGTGCGCCCGTTCGATCGATGGCAGCGTGGCCGAGGCCGTGCGCGCCCTGCAGTTCGAAGACATCGCCACTCAGGCCCTGGGCGGCGTGCACACCCACCTGGACCGCCTGACCGCGATCAACCGCGAGGCGGTGGCCCTGCAGGAACTGCTGCACCGCAATGGCGGGGTGTTCGACGAAGAGATCGCCACCGCCCTGCAGCGCACCGGCAGCCGCCTGCGCGAACTGCGCAGCGAATGGGAGCGCCCGCCGCACAAGCCGGTTGCCCAGCAGAGCATGGGCGCTGGTACCGTCGAGCTGTTCTGATCCTGATGTCCGCTGCCGCCACCGGCAGCCCGCAAGGCCCCGGTTCTTCCGGGGCCTTTGCCTGTGACCCGCCGTTGGATGCATCCTGTACACGCACCATGACCCTGATCCGCGCCCTGCCCTCCCTCACCGACACCGAGCGCCCGCGCAACGCGAGCGTGCGTGAGCAGCTGCAGCAGCTGGAAGAGGTGGCCCGCGAGGAGATCCGCGAACTGCAGCAGCTGGCCGATGCGCGCCCTGCCCTGTCCCGCACGGACGACGCGCTGCTGGGTCTGGCGTGGGACCTGGGGTTGGATGGGGAAGCCTTGAGGTAGATCCACGCCATGCGTGGATGGTCTTCACCACCACCCGCTCCAAACCCATGGCATGATCCGCCCATGCCACCTACGGCTGGACACGGAGTGTCGTCGCATGAGCACCACGTTCATGACCTGGCTGGGATTTGCTGTGATGGTGCTCATCGCGGTCACCTTCACCTGGCGCCCCGCCTACGCCACTTTGCGGCCACCCCGGCATAGACCTGTCGCATTCCAGTTCGGCAGCCTGCTCTTCATGCTGATGGCCTTTCTATTTGCCTGGGCGCCGGCAACTGCCATCAACACCGGGCATGTTCATCTGAGCCATCACCGGTCCGGCACCATTGACGTATGGCGGGAGATCGAGCCGGTGATCTTCTGGCTGATCATCGTCGCGGCGTACGTGCTCGGGCTGCTGATCGCCAGCTATTCCATTGCAGGCATTGCGTTGATGAATCGGTAGATCCACGCCATGCGTGGATGTTCCTGGACGACCCTGCACCTTCCATCCTTTCAGACTTGTTGCATGGCCTGGGTCATCGGCTCCGGGCACACTCATCGCTCTCCCTCCTTGGCAGCGGCATGACATTCAATCCGGAAGAAGCGCAAGAAGCCTTCGAACAGTTTCTGATCATCATGGACGATCAGATTGAATGGCTGATCGAACAAGCGCAGCAGCGCGGCGTCGACCTTGACCGCAGCCTGGAGAGCCTTGATCGCCTGGAGACCCTGTACACGACGATGGCTGCAACGCAGTCGGAGGACGAACAGGAGGGCCTGAGGATTGTGTTTGCACGATATCTGGGCGATGTCGTGTGGGAGCATCACGGCGGGAAGTGGACTCTGCCACTCGATGACCCCAAGGACATAAACTTCAACATGCCGGTTATCGTCGGGCACTCGTCCTGCCCGTGGCTGGAATTCAATCCCATCCATACGATGCATTGCTACGCCCTAAGGCCAAAGGCTGGAATGCTCCGAAGCATCGTCGCGCACAGTGTTGATCCGCAGATCCTGGATCTCAGCGATCTGGTGGAAGAGGATTGAACCTAGGAGACTGCTCGTTTCACTGGACGACCCCGCCAGGACCGCGGCTCGTTCCGGGCAACATCCACGCATGGCGTGGATCTACTGGCGTGGCGTAATCGCTGTGGCATGATGCCCCGGACCCGTTCATGGAAGACCGATGGCCATCGCCCTGATCGTAGTGCTGTTGATCGAGACTGTCCTGTTGATGACCTGGGTGGCCGGCTATTTCAGCTGGGGCATCACCCTGTTCAACGAACGCATCGCGGCGTCACCGGCCATGCAGGCCCGGCTCTCGCTGGGCAGCCTGGAACGCGACCTGTCGCAGGACAAATGGCTGCAACTGGCCTTCCACGCGCTACCCGACGGCAGCATGGCGTTCCGCGAGAGCTTTGCGCCGAGCTTCGGGCTGCGCTACTTCCCGGTAATGCGTGGACGCATCGTACTCAACGCGCGACGGCACGAGGTGCGGGTGATCGGCCTGTGCAGCTGGTTCGTGGCGATCGTGTCGCTGCTGCTGTTGCCGCTGGTGGCGATGCGCCCGATGGTGGCGCCCATGCTGCTCGCGCTGCCGCTGTTCCTGGCCAGCTATCTGGCCAGAAGCGCCGCTATGCGGCCATCGTCGAGGCCTTGCGCATGCAGTTGAAGTCGGAGTTTCCAAGGTAGATCCACGCCGTGCGTGGATGATCGCGCGTCCAGGCATCAGTGCCGACCAACGGTCGGCACTCACCAAAGCGGATTGCGGTAGACCCACGCCATGCGAGGATAGACACAGCAGCCAAGGTCAGTTCCAACCAGCGCAGCTGATCAGCGCACCAGCACCACTTCGCCGCTGGCGTCGGTACGCATCGGCGCCGGATGCTGCTGCCGCAGCCATTGCGCCAGGTCACGCGGGCTGAGCGGGCGCGAGTACAGGTAGCCCTGGATCTCGTCGCAGCCCTGGCGGCGCAGCATGTCTTCTTCCTGGTGCGTTTCCACACCTTCGGCCACCACCTTCATGCCCAGTGCGTGACCCAGGTGCACGATGGCCTGGGTCACTTCGGCCGTGCCCGAGTCATGCAGCATGCCCTGCACGAAACTGCGATCGATCTTCAGGCGCCCCACCGGGAAACGGTTGAGGTAGTTCAGATTGGAGAAGCCGGTACCAAAGTCATCCACCGCCAATGGCACGCCATGCCGTTCCAGCACGTCGAAGCAGTGGCGCAGGATGTCGGTGTCACGGATCAACGCCGATTCGGTCAGCTCCAGTTCCAGCCGCTGCGGCGGCCAGCCATGGGCATGGCAGATCTCGATCACACGTTCAGCGAAACCGCGGTCGCGCAACTGCACCGCCGACACATTGACCGCGATGCGGTCGAAACACAGGCCAGCCCTGTCCCAGGCGATTGCCTGGCGGCAGGCTTCATTCAGCACCCAGTCGCCGATGCGCACGATCTCGCCGCACTTCTCCGCAATCGGAATGAACTCGGCCGGGCTGCAGTAGCCGAAACCGGGCCGGTGCCAGCGCAACAGTGCCTCGATCGCCGGTGGCTCGCCGTGGTGGGCGTGCAGCAGCGGCTGGTAAGCCAAGCTGAACTCGTCGCGCTCGATCGCCCCATGCAGGGCGTGCTCCAGTTCGAGCTTGCGCTGGATTCGCGCCAGCGCATCCTGGCTGTAGTACTGGTAGGTATTGCGGCCGGCTTCCTTGGCCGCATACATCGCGGCATCAGCGGCACGCAGCAGTGAATCGAAGTCGGTCTGGGCATCGCCCAGCATCGCGATGCCAACGCTGGCGCCGACCTTCAACGTGGTCTCGCCACGGCGCAGCGGCTCGGCCAGCGAAGCGATCAGCTTGCGCGCCACGTGGCCGGCGTCTTCCGGCTCGGCCAGGTCGCGCAACACCACGATGAACTCGTCGCCACTGAAGCGGCCGAACAGGTCGTTGTTGCGAAGGTTCTGGTGCAGGCGGGTGGCCGCGGCCTTCAGCAGCGCATCACCGGTGGCATGACCGAAGCTGTCGTTGATGGTCTTGAAGCCGTCCAGATCAATGAACAGCATCGCCAGCGAGGTTCCGCGGTCGCGCGCTTCCTCGATGGCTTCTGCCGTCTGCTCGCCGAGCAGCACGCGATTGGGCAAGCCGGTCAGCAGATCGTAGTGCGCCAGCAGCTCGATGCGCTCGTTGGCCTCGCGCTCTCGGGTGATGTCACGGAACAGCACCACGAAGCGCGGCGGAAGGCCGTCACGGCGATCCAGCTCGATCAGCACCTGTACCCATACGCGCAGGCCGGACTGGCGATAGAAGCACAGGTCCAACTGCTCGGGCAGTCCACCCGCAGCGATCCGGCCCAGCGCCGCCTCGAAGGCATTGCGCGAATCCTCGGTATACAGCGCCATCGCCTGATCGAGGGTGATCGGCTCCTTGCGCAGCCCATGGATGCGGTAGCACTCCTCGGTCCACTGCATGTGCCGGGTCTGCACCTCGATTTCGCAGCCACCGATGCGGCCCAGCGCGGACACGCGATTGAGCAGCTCAGTGCGCCAGCGGATCAACGCGTCGGTCTGATGCTGCTCGGTGATGTTCTGCACCTGGCCGAGCAGGCGCTTGGGCTGGCCGTCCATGTCCAGCAGCGGCTGGATCCACAGCCGCAGATGCTGTGACGGCTCATTGCCGCGGGTCAGCTCCAGCTCGAGGTTGGCGGCGCGACCATCGCGCCACAGGCGTCGCCAGGCCGCACGCAACGCGCCACGCGAACGCGGGTGCAGCTGCTTCAGCCAGCGTCGTTGGCCGGGTACGGCCCCCTGCTCCAGCGCCAGCAGCGAACGCAGCTCCGGCGACCACCAGAAATGGCCAGTGCCGGGGTCGAACGACCAGCTGCCCATGCTGGCGATGCGCTGCGCCTCGCTCAGATGCAGTTGCTGTTCCTGCAGCAGCGATTCGAGCTGCTTCTGCTGCTCGATCTCGGTATGCGTGCCAACCATGCGCAGCGGCTGGCCATCGGCGGTGCGCGCGACCACGCGCCCGCGGTCCAGTACCCAACGCCACTGGCCATCGGCCTGGCGGAAACGGAACTGTGCGCTGTACTGCTCGCTCAAGCCACGCAGATGCTCATCCAGTGCAGCCCGCACCTGTGCGATGTCCTCGTTGTGCACGCGGGCCAGAATCTCGGTAGCGGTTTCATCGCCCAGTGCCGGGGTGCGCACCACACGGTCGCTGGGAATGTCCCAGTCCCAGAGGCTGTGCCCGGCACTGTCCAGCGCCAGCTCCCAGCGCCCACCGCCGCTGAGCGGCACCGGCTCGGGAATGCTCAGCGTGAAGGCCAGCAGGTTGCCCGCGCCATCATGCACCGCGCGCAGGTGGCCGTCGTAGTGGCCGTGCGGGCCACCCGGCAGCGTGCAGGCCACGATGCCGCCATCGGCGGCCATCAGGCGCAGATCTTCCAGCATCGGCGCATACGCAGCCACGGTCGCCGGCAGGCCATGCTCGCGCGCAGCCGGATTGGCCGCCAGCGGGCGGCCCGTGCGGTCGACGATGACCAGCGCCGACGCAAGCGGGTGCTGCAGCAGGCTGGCGATGATCCCTTGGTCCACGCGATCTTGCTCCGGATGACACGCCCGTCAGCGGGGCACGCAGTGGTTAACGGCGCCTGCGGCGGATAATTGAGTGGTCTGGGCGCACCTGCGCGGTAAGATGTCCGGCGCCCCTTTCTTCCGCCCTGTCCATGCCCGCAGAACCGACCGGCAACGCCCCAGTTCCCGACCCGCGGATGGCGCAGGCGCTGAGCCGCGACCGGCGCCGGGTGGTGCTGAGCTACCTGGCGATGGCGCTGGCCTGGATGATCTCCACCGACAGTGCAGTGCAGGCACTGGTGCCCGACCCGCAGCAGGCGGCCTTGTGGCAGGGCCTGAAGGGCTCGTTCTTCGCCCTTGCCAGCGCCGGCCTGCTGTATCTACTGCTGCGCCCGCTGGCCGAGCATGTGCTGCACACCCATGCACGCCAGCAGGCCTCCGAGCTGCGCCTGCGGCAGATGTTCGAAGGCAACCCCGGCCCGATCCTGGTCTACGACCTGGACACACTGGCGATCCTCGATGCCAATCCGGCGGCCTGTACGGCCTTCGGCTGGGACCGTGACGAACTGCTGGAGCAGACCATCGATTCGCTGTGGCCGCCAGGCCAGGACCAGGCACTGCAGACCAAGCTGGAGGCGATCCGCGAGGCACCGGAGGAACTGTGCATCCTGCGTACCCAGCTGCAGCTGCGTGACGGCTCCCTGCGGCAGATGGAGCTGCGCTCCAACGCCATCAGCTATGACGGTCACAACGCCCGCTTGCTGATTGCCATCGACCGCACCGCCGAAGACCTGGCCCAGCTGCGACGCGACCAAGCGCTGGCCCGGGTGGAGGAAGCCCACGAGCTGGCCCGCATCGGCGCCTGGGAGCTGGACCCGTCCACCGGGCTCGGCCGTTATTCCAACCAGGTGTATCGCCTGCTCGGCCGCCGCCCGCCTGAGGCCCGGCGCTGGCATCGCTTCGACGAACTGCTGGTGCCTGCAGACCCGGCCACCGCCACCCAGACCGAACAGCTGCTGGCCGAGCTCTGCTCCGGCGATCCCGTGCAGGTGGACGTGCTGTTGCCATTGCTGTCGATGGACGGCCGTGCATTGATGGTGCACCTGCGTGCTGCCAGCGGGATCGACGAAGCCGGCCGCAACCGCGTGCTGGGCACCCTGCAGGACGTGACGGAGCGCGAGCAGTCGCGACGCCTGCTGCGCGAACGCGAGGAACAGTTCCGCGAACTGGTTCGGGTGCTGCCCGACGGCGTGGTGATCCTCTCCGACGAACACGTGCTGTACGCCAACGCCTGGGCCGCCAGCCTGTTCGGCTATGGCAGCCACACCCTGCTGGGTGAGCCGCTGTCGGCCCTGGTCGCGGTCGGCGACTTGGCCCGCGTGCGCAGCCAGCTGCGCGCTGGCCAGCCCCACCTGGGGCCTGGCCACAGCAGCGTGGTGGCGATGCAGCGTGCCGACGGCCGTAGCTTCCATGCGGGGCTGGCGGTAGGCGAAGTGCGTTACGGCGGACGCG
Source organism: Stenotrophomonas maltophilia (assembly GCF_002138415.1). Taxonomy (NCBI): domain Bacteria; kingdom Pseudomonadati; phylum Pseudomonadota; class Gammaproteobacteria; order Lysobacterales; family Lysobacteraceae; genus Stenotrophomonas; species Stenotrophomonas maltophilia. The sequence continues at coordinate 2,187,131 of NZ_CP015612.1, read as the reverse complement.
ACTGCAAGCTGCTGATCGTGCGCGACCTGAGCGATTCCGAACGCATCCGCAGTGCGCTGGAGACCAGCAACCGCGAACTGCAGGCCATGGCCGGCCGCCTGTTCTCGCTGCAGGAAGACGAACGCCGTGCGATATCGCGCGACCTGCACGACGACATCGGCCAGGCGATCACCGCAATCAAGCTGTCCGCCCATGCTGCGCAGGACGAGCATGATCCGCAGCGCCGCGCCGAGGATCTGGCACAGATCGTCAGCCTGGCCGACACCACCGTAGCCAAACTGCGCGACATCTCTACCCTGCTGCGCCCGCCGCAGCTCGACGCGCTGGGCCTGGAAGCAGCCTTGAGCTGGCAGGCACGGGTGCTGTTCCGCTCCTCGCCGGTGGAACTGCTGGCCGAGATCGAGCCCCTGCCGCAGCGCCCCGACAACAGCATCGAGCAGGCCTGCTTCCGTATCGCGCAGGAAAGCCTGACCAATGCCCTGCGCCACGCCCGCGCCAGCCAGGTCCTGCTGTACTTGCGCGATGTCGGCCAGCGCGGCCTGCACCTGCAGATCCGTGATGATGGCGAGGGCTTCGACCCGGACGGTCCGCGCGGCCTGGGCCTGATCGTGATGCGCGAACGTGCGCAGAGCGTGGGTGGTCACGTTCGGATCGAGTCCGCGCATGGCGAAGGCACCCTGATCGACGTCCATCTCCCCTACCAGGCGGCCAGCATGGCCGCCGTCGAGTCACCGGAATACTGAGCCTATGTGGAATCCCAACCAGCCCCCGGTCAGCATCGATGATGCTCCTGACCGCCTCGGCGCCGGCAACCCCGAGTTGCAGGCCATGGTCGCCGAGGCAGCCTCCGGCGGCACCGCGCTGATGTTGATGCACGTGGACATCGACCACTTCGCCTCGGTCAACGAAAACATGAGCGCCGAGGTGGGCGACCAGGCCCTGGTGCTGGTGGCACAACGCCTGCAGTCCTACCTGCGCGGGCGCGGCAAACTCTGGCGCCACGGCAGCGATGAGTTCCTGATCGCAGTGCCGCGCACGGCCGACGTCCCGCTGCCGGAGGACTTCGCCGAGGAGATCCGCCAGCAGATGGAGCTGCCACTGTCGGTGCTGCCGTACACGTTGTTCATGACCGGCAAGCTGGGCGTGAGCCTGTGCCCGGACCATGCCAGCAGCACCTCGCGCCTGCTCGACCATGCCGAGGACGCGCTGTACCAGGCGGCCCGCGAAGGCGGCAACGCGGTGCGCATCCACGCCGTGGACACGCCACCGAGCGCGCACAGTGAGAGCATCATCGCGCGTCAGATCGTAGATGCCATTCCCAACGGCGAGCTGAAGCTGCGCTACCAGCCGTTGGTGAGTGCACGCGACGGCCACGTGGTCGGCATGGAGGCGCTGCTGCGCTGGCAGTCGCCCACGCTGGGCATGCTGGTGCCGGAGCGCTTCATGCGCACCGCCGAACGGCTGGGCATCATCGTGCAGATCGGCACCTGGGTGCTGGAAGGAGCGTTGAAGCAGGCCCGCCTGTGGCGCGACCAGGGCTTCGACGACTTCACCATCGCGGTGAACGTCTCCACCCTGCAGTTGCTGCGGCCGAATTTCTTTGCCGAAGTGATGGGTGTGATCCGGGCCGCGGGCGTGCCGGCGCAGATGCTGACGCTGGAGATCAACGAAAGCGCGCTGACCAACAACGTCAATTTCGTGCACGAGACGCTGGCCAACCTGCGCAACGAAGGCATCAGCCTGAGCCTGGACAATTTCGGCACCGGTGATTCCAGCCTCAGCGCGCTGGTCCGCTACCCGGTGGACAAGCTGAAGATCGACCGCAGCTTCATCAAGAGCGCACCGGCCGGCAACCGCGAGGCGGCCATCGCCCGCGCGATCATCGCCATGGGTCACCAACTGGGCATGACCGTGATTGCCAACGGCGTGGAATCGCAGGCGCAGCTGGGCTTCCTGCGCCGCAACGACTGCGATGTGTTCCAGGGCTACCTGTTCGGCGAACCGATGTCGGCCGATGCTGCCGGCATGACGCTGCGCCGCCGCTACCTGCGCCCGGAAGCGTTTGCCGAGACCCGGCCCGACCGCACGCTGCTGTTGCTGGACGACGAGGAAAACGTGCTGCGCTCGCTGGTGCGCCTGTTCCGCCGCGACGGCTACCGGATCCTGGCGGCCGGCAACGTACGTGATGCGTTCGACCTGCTGGCGATCAATGACGTGCAGGTGATCCTGTCCGACCAGCGCATGAGCGACATGAGTGGAACCGAGTTCCTCGGCCGGGTGAAGATGCTGTACCCGGACACGATCCGCCTGGTGCTGTCCGGCTACACCGATCTGAACACCGTGACCGACGCGATCAACCGTGGCGCGATCTACCGCTTCCTGACCAAGCCGTGGAACGACGACGAGCTGCGCAAACACATCCACCAGGCATTCCGCACCTACGAGGAACAGCGCCGCAGCAACGCCGGTCCGGCACCGGTGGAGAGCGGAGATGGCGGTGAGGATCGCCCGTTGCGGTAACGATCCCCTCTGGTAGAGCCGGCCGCTGGCCGGCGGCTCTGGATGTCAGGTTCAATGAGGTTGCCGGCCAGCGGCCGGCACTACCAGAGCGGTCAGCGCGGCTGCTTCACCGGCAGCACCACGCGGAAGCGCGAGCCCACGCCCGGGGTGCTGTCCAGGTCGATGCGGCCATGGTGCTTGTTGATGATGCTGTAGGAGATCGACAGGCCCAGGCCGGTGCCACTGCCCACCGGCTTGGTGGTGAAGAACGGGTCGAAGATGCGCTGGCGCAGTTCCGGCGAGATGCCGCCGCCGGTGTCTTCGAACTCCACCCATACGTGATCGCCATCAACACCGGAACGCACCGTGATCGTGCCACGCTCGGCAATGGCATGACCCGCGTTGAGCAGCAGGTTCATGTAGACCTGGTTCAACTCCGACGGCAGGCATTCCACCAGCGGCAACTGGCCGAACTCGCGCACCAGGTGCACTTTGTACTTGAGTTCATTCCAGATGATGTTGATGGTCGATTCCAGGCCGGAATGCAGGTCCACCAGCTTCCATGACTCGTCGCGGCCGGAATACGAGAAGTCCTTCAGGTCGCGCACGATGCGGGTGACGCGCTCGATGCCTTCGCGTGATTCGGCCATCAGCTGTGGCAGGTCGCGGCTGATGAAATCGATGTCCAGGCGATCACGGATATCGTCGATTTCCGGGATCAACGCCTTGGGGTCCGGTGCACGCAACGCGCGTTCGTAGGCTTCAATGACAGTGAACAGGCTGCGCAGATATTCCTGCAGGCTGCCCAGGTTGGAGTGCACGTAGCCGATCGGGTTGTTGATCTCGTGCGCTACGCCGGCGGCGAGCTGACCGATCGAGGCCATCTTCTCCGACTGCAGCAGCTTTTCCTGGGTACCGTTCAGGCGCAGGTAGGCCTGGCGCAGCTCGGCATGGCGCTGCTGCAGTTCGCGTTCGTAGTCTTCCTGCCCTTCGATGTGGCGGAACAGTGCCAGGAAGTGCCCTTGGCCGACCGGGCCGTGGTGGTAGAGATGCGCAATGACCACACCCTCGCCCAGCGGCAGGCTGCCGTTCCAGTGACCGTGCTGGCGCGCCTGCTCCAACGCATCGGGCGGCAACAGTTCGCGCAGACGCTGCGGTGGCGGCAATGCACCGTCCTCGCCGCTGGCCAGCAGGTTCTGCGCGGCCGGGTTGGCCAGGGCCACCTGCCCGTCATCGGTGAACAGCAGCAGGCCTTCGCGCAGGCGCTCAAGCAGCGCCTGCAGCACCGGCTGCGGCGGAAGGGGGGCGGTAACCAGGGCGTTGGCAGCGGACACGGCGACTCGAGGCATTCGAACAGGCGCCCAATATACGCGGTCACGCAGCGGGCTTCAGCCCGCGGGGATGGGATGTGCGACCGCCGTCGCGTCAGGCGATGGCGAGTGGGCGCCGCGCAGTGATCGTATGCGACTGGCCCTTGGCATCATAGGAGGAGGAGGCCTCGGTACGCCCCAGCTGGCGTAGCGCCCAATCGACCTCGCGGCGCCGGCGCGATAGCAGCACGCCATTGGCACGGTTGCGTTCGGCCAGTTCCTGGAGGTGATCCCCCTCACCAAGCGGCGGCGTCCCTTCCAGTGCACGCAGCGCCTCCAGCTTGGCACCGGTCGCCCGGATCAGCGCGTGTACGTCATGATCGACCAGCGCCTGACGTTCAACGTCAAGCGCCTGGGCCAGCCGCTGCAGTTGTTCGCTCATCGGCGCGGTCATCCGTGCAGCTGCTGGTCCAGCTCGAGCATGCGCGATGCGATCGCGTCCGGATTGATCTTGTACGTGCCGTTCTGCAGCGATTCGCGCACGGCGGCCACGCGCTGGGCGTCGATCGCCGGGGCGGTGGTCAGCTCACGCTCGATGGCCTGCAGATTGGTGGCCTCGCCGGTCAGGCGCAGGCTGTCGGCCGCTTCGACCGGGCGCGCCGCCGCATCGGTGCTGACGCCGGGCTTGTTGGCCGGGGTCGTCACGCTGCGCAGCGCCTGGGGGACCTGCAGGTTGCCGTCGATTTTCTGGCTCATGGGGTGTCCTGGAGTTGCCGTTCACAAGGGATAACGGCCGCAGGGCCGTGATCTTTAGGGATATTTTGCGGTAGATCAACGCGCCACGATTACGTCACCGGCGGCATCGACCGTGCCCTGCACGATCCGCCGCGAGGACAGGTTCTCCACCGAGACCCGCTCGTTTTCACCGGCATCGCCCATCGCACGGCCTGCAATACGGACCTCGACCGAGCCGCGACGCGAGACCAGGGCCACATTGTCTCCTCGCTTGATGAGACGCTGCACCACCAGATCGTTGTTCGACAGCAGGGCTCCGGCCTGCAACGGACGGCGGGCGATGCGGCCGATCGCTGCATTCGGATCGGCCAGCACCGCGCCGGCAATCCGGGCGGCGTCACGCTGGGCAGTGGTGATATCGGCGGCGGTGAGGGTTTCTCCAGTACCGATTCCGCGGTTGAGCACCAGCACGGTCTGGTTGCGCCGCACCTTTACTGGCACGAACAGGCGCCAGCCGCCGGCATCCGGGCAGCTGACTTCAACCGTGGTGTTGGCAGTGGGCTGCACCTGCAGTGCCCCCCCACACTTCGGCAGGCGCAGCGCATCGGCCACCTGGGCCTCACCCTCGCTGCCGGCCGGCAGCGTCGACAACGCCGCAGTGCGGATGCTGGCCACCGGCTGCCAGTCGGAGGCGGCCGTCCATGGCGAGGCCAGCGCCAGCGCAATGGCGAATAGAGATGTGACCCGGCGCATGGCGCCTCCTGTCGAAGGGATCTGGCCCAGCTACGTGCAAGGGGTGTGCCAGAGGGGCTTGTGTAGAGTCGAGCTTGCTCGACTGCTTTCATGACCAGTCGAGCAAGCTCGACTCTACAGAGGCAGGGTCGAGCATCGCTCGACTCTACAAAAGCGCTCAAGTTCGGCGGCCACCACGCCGATACAGCAGCCATGTCCCATGACCTGCTCAACCGGATCGACCAGCGGACCCGACTGGCCGGCCACAATCGCCTGGCGCTGCTGCTGTTCCGTCTCGGCGGACGTCAGCTTTTTGGCGTCAATGTCTTCAAGGTGCAGGAAGTCCTGCGGCGCCCGGAGCTGTTCCAGGTACCCGGGCTGCCCAGCCAGTTCGCCGGCGTGGCGGACGTCCGCGGCCGCTCGGTACCGGTGCTGGACCTGGGCCTGGCCATCGGCCACCCCGAGCGCGAGCCCGATGCGGACACCTCGCCCGGCTACCTGGTCGTCACCGAATTCAACCGTTCGATCCAGGGTTTCCTGGTCAGCGGCGTGGAACGCATCGTCAACATCGCGGTGGAAGACATCCACCCGCCGCCGGAACTGGGCGCCGAATCGAGCTACCTGACCGCGGTGACCCGCTTCCAGGGAGAGCTGATCCAGGTGATCGACGTGGAAAGCGTGCTGGCCGATATCGCCCAGGTGCGCGGCGAGGCAGTGCTGGACCCGACCATGGCTATGCCGGCCGACGGCCCGCAGCTGCAGGTGCTGGTGGTGGACGACTCGCGCGTAGCCCGCCAGCAGATCCGCAGTGTGCTGGACCAGCTGGGGGTGGGTGCCACCCTGCTTTCCGATGGCAAACAGGCTCTGGACCACCTGCTGCAGATCCACGCCTCGGGCGAGAACCCCGCCGAACGCTACGCCATGGTCATCTCGGACATCGAGATGCCGGCCATGGACGGCTATACGCTGACGACGGAAATCCGGCGCCACCCGGGCCTGGCCGGCCTGTACGTGCTGCTGCATACCTCGCTGTCGGGTGTCTTCAACAATGCGATGGTCGAGCGCGTCGGCGCCAACGCCTTCGTCGCCAAGTACTCGCCGCACGAACTGGCCGACTTCGTGCTGGACCGCCTGCGCAAGGTCGCCATGGCGGCCTGAGGCCTCTGATCCGGTAGTGCCGGCCGCTGGCCGGCAACCGCGGACAATCCGGGAAGCCGGCCAGCGGCCGGCACTACCCTCTCGAATTTGGCACACCCCTTGCAGCTTCCCGGGCAACGTTCCCGTGGGAGTGCACCGTGCGCAACCTGATTACCGACTACCTGGGCGTCCACGCCCAGGCCATGCCGTTGCGCGAACAGCGGATGAAGCTGATCGCCAGCAACCTCGGCAATGCCGACACTCCCGGCTACAAGGCCCAGGACCTGGACTTCGATGCCGCCCTGCGCAATGCCCAGGGGCAGGATGCCAACGGCCTGATGACCACCACCAACGAGCAGCACTACGAAATCAGTAGTGGCCTGAACCCGTTCCAGATCGCGCGCGACGGCGTGCAGCCCAGCCTGGACGGCAACACCGTCGATCCCGATGCCGAGCGTGCCGCCTATGGCCGCGCCGCACTCGAATACCGCGCCTCGCTCAGCTTCGTCGAGAGCAAGGTGCGTTCCATGCTGACCGCGATTACGGGGCAATAAGCCATGAGCAACCTGCCGATCTTCGATATCGCCGGCTCTGCGTTGCAGGCGCAGTCGGTGCGCATGAGCACCATCGCCTCCAACCTCTCCAACGCCGACACCGTCGCCGGTTCCGCCGATGCCGTGTACAAGCCGCTGGAACCGATCTTCCAGGCGGTGACCAGCAAGAACGATCCGAACATCACGTCGGTGAAGGTCAAGGAGATCACCCAGAGCGAGGCAGCGCCGATCAAGCGCTACGAGCCCGGCCATCCGCTGGCCGACGCCGATGGCTACATCTACCAGCCCGACGTCGATCCGGTAGCGCAGATGGTCAACCTGATCTCGACCTCGCGCAATTACCAGGCCGGCGTGGAAATGCTGACCACCGCCAAGGAACTGGCCCTGGCCACCCTGACCATGGGCCGCTGAGGCCCGCAGCACCGGATACCGCCATGACCACCGCCGTCAACAACCAGACCAACCAGGACGTCTACGCCGCGCTCGGCCTGAACGCCCCGAACAGCAACGCCACCAAGAAGAAGAACACGCTGGACCAGGCCGATTTCCTGCGTCTGATGACAGAGCAGCTGCAGCACCAGGATCCGCTGAAGCCGATGGACAACACGCAGATGGTCGCGCAGATGGCGCAGATGTCCACCGTGCAGGGCATCACCGATCTGAACAAAACGGTGAAAGGCTTCCAGGAGTCGATGGCCAGCGACCAGGTACTGCGCGGTGCCGCACTGGTTGGCCACCAGGTACTGGTGCCATCGGAAAAGCTGGTGCTGGAAAAGGAAGGCAGCGTCGAAGGCACGGTGGCTGCGCCCTCGGCCGGCATCGTGACCGTCGACATCACCGATGCCAACGGCGCCAAGGTCACCTCGCTGAGCGTTGAAGCCAAGGCCGCCGGCGAAACCGCCTTCCAGTGGGACGGCAAGGATGCGAACGGCAAGCGCATGGAGCCCGGCAAGTATTCCATCGTCGCCAACCACGTCGACACCACCGGCAAGAGCACCAAGCTTTCCACCTACGTGCAGGCACCGGTGGAAAGCGTGACCGTCGGTTCCGACGGCCTGTACCTGAACCTCAAGGGCCTGGGCACGGCCCCGATCGACTACGTGCTCCGCGTCAGCTGAGCCGCACATTCCGCATCTACCAGGAGCATCCCATGGGCTTCAACGTCTCGCTGTCCGGCATCAATGCCGCAAATACCGACCTGAGCGTCACCGCCAACAACGTCGCCAACGTCAATACCGCCGGCTTCAAGCAATCACGCGCCGAGTTCGCTGACTTGTTCGCCTCCACCAGCTATGGCCTGTCGAAGAACCAGACCGGCTCGGGCGTGCGTGTTTCCAACGTGGCCCAACAGTTCATCCAGGGCCACAACGAACAGACCGGTCGCAGCCTGGATATGGCGATCTCCGGTGAGGGCTTCTTCACCATGAACATGAACGGCTCGCGCGTGTACTCGCGTGCCGGCAACTTCCAGACTGATTCCGCCGGCTATGTGATCAATCCGCAGGGCGCACGCCTGCAGGTGTTCGCGCCGAATGCCGATGGCACCAACTTCGATGCCGGCCGCCTGGTCGACCTGCAGCTGTTGACCACCGACAGCCCGCCGAAGCAGACCAGCGAAGTGAAGGTCGGTTTCACCCTGCCCGCCAACGCCAAGCAACCGACGGTCACCAATTTCGATCCGACCGACTCGAACAGCTACAACCACTCCAGCGGCGGCATCACCGTGTACGACTCGCTGGGCGTCAGCCATATCCAGGTCTCGTACTTCGTGAAGGGCGCAAATCCAAACGAGTGGACCGTTCACAACTACGTGGACGGCCAACCGGCCGGTACCCCGACCGCGGTCGCCTTCGACAACAGCGGCAAGCTGACCAATCCTGCCAACGGCAAGGTCAGCCTCGGTACCTTCACCCCGACCACCGGCGCCGGTGAACTGAACATGACGCTGGATATCAGCGGCTCGACCCAGTACGGCGAGAAGTTCGCGCTGCGCAACACCCAGCAGGACGGCTACGCCGCCGGCAAGCTCAACGAAATCACCGTGTCGGAAACCGGTGTGGTCTACGCCCGATATTCCAATGGCGACGACAAGCCGCTGGGCCAGGTCGCACTGACCACGTTCAACAACACCCAGGGTCTGGAGCAGAAGGGCAACAACCTGTGGGTGGAGACGTTCGAGTCGGGCACCCCGCGCACCGGCATGCCGGACACCTCCAACCTCGGCAAGATCCAGGCCGGCTCGCTGGAAGCGTCCACCGTCGACCTCACCGAGCAGCTGGTCAACATGATCACCGCGCAGCGCAACTTCCAGGCCAACGCGCAGATGATCACCACCCAGGACCAGATCACCCAGACCGTCATCAACATCCGTTGATGACGCGCTGACCCTGTCACGGAACTCCCCGCATGGATAAAGCTCTTTACGTGGCGATGACCGGTGCCCGCGCCTCCCTGCAGGCGCAGGGCACGCTCAGCCACAACCTCGCCAACTCCGACACCCCCGGCTTCAAGGAAGCGCTGGCCAACACCGAAGCCTTCCCGATCCGCGGCCCGGGCTTTGCCTCGCGGGTGGATGCGCTGCATGTGGACGCCGGGTTCAACCGCACGCCCGGCTCGCAGCACATCACCGGCAAGCCTCTGGATCTGTCCCTGCAGACCGGCACCTGGCTGGCCGTGCAGTCCAGTGACGGCAGCGAGGCGTACACCCGTGGCGCCGCGCTGTCGGTGACGCCGAACGGCCAGCTGGTGACCTCCAGCGGCCGCACGGTACTGGATGACAACAACAACCCGATCGCCATTCCGCCCTACCAGGCGATGGAGATCGGTGCCGACGGCACGATCTCGATCATTCCGCAGGGCGAAGGTCCGCAGACCATGGCGCAGATCGGTCGCATCAAAGTGGTGCAGGCACCGGATGAACGACTGGAGCGTGGCCTGGATGGCCTGTTCCGCAACACCGACCCGCTACAGCCGTTCGCACCGGCACAGGGCACGGCCGTGCACAGCGGCCAGCTGGAAGGCAGCAACGTGGATGCCGCTGGCGCGCTGGTGCAGATGATCCAGCTTCAGCGCCAGTACGAAATGCAGGTGCAGGTGATCAAGCACGGCGACGAAAACGCGCGCAGCGCCAACAGCATGCTGCGCCTGGGCAGCTGACGGAATTCCGGCGCCGGTTGATGCCGGCGCTGGCACACCGCTTGCACACCCGCATACAAGGGCCGCACCACGCGGCCGGCTTCACCAGACAGGACACCGAAGATGAACCAGGCATTGTGGATCGCGAAAACCGGACTGGATGCGCAGCAGATGCGCATGTCGGTGGTTTCCAACAACCTCGCCAACACCAACACCACCGGCTTCAAGCAGGACCGTGCCAGTTTTGAAGACCTGCTGTACCAGCAGGTCCGCCAGCCCGGCGGCTCCTCCTCGGCGCAGACGCAGCTGCCCACTGGCCTGCAGCTGGGTACCGGCGTGCGCGTGGTTGCCACCGCCAAGAATTTTGAACAGGGCGGCCAGCAGCAGACCGGCCGCGCCCTGGACGTGATGGTCAACGGCCGCGGCTTCTTCGAGGTTCAGATGCCTGATGGCAGCTCGGCCTACACCCGTGATGGCTCGTTCAAGATCAACCAGGACAGCGAGCTGGTCACCAACAGCGGCTATCCGGTGCAGCCGGGCATCCAGATTCCCGAAGGCGCGCAGTCGGTGACCATCGGGACCGACGGCACCATCAGCGTGAAGATGGCCGACGGTGCGGCGTCGGTGGAAGTGGGTGCGCTGACCCTGACCGACTTCGTCAATCCGGCCGGCCTGCAGGCCCGCGGCGAGAACCTGTTCCTGGAGACCACCGCTTCTGGTCCGGCACAGAACGGCAACCCCGGGCTCAACGGCCTCGGCACTGTGGTGCAGGGTGCGCTGGAAGGCAGCAACGTCAACGTGGTGGAAGAGCTGGTGTCGATGATCGAAACCCAGCGCGCTTACGAGATGAACGCCAAGGCGATCTCCACCACCGATTCGATGCTCGGCTACCTCAACAACAAGCTCTGACCGGCCAAACCGGGAAACCGCCATGTCGCCCATTTCCAACTTCGCCCGCACTGCCCTCGCCTGCGCCGTGGCCGCCCTGCTCGGTGGCTGCGTGATCGCGGGCGACGTGCGTCCCTACCCGACGATGGCACCGATCCAGCCGATCATGCCGCCGCAGGCCCAGCCGACCGCCGGTGCCATCTACGCCGCCGGCCCGACCCTGCAGCTGTATTCGGACCGGCGCGCGCGCGATGTGGGCGACCTGCTGACCATCACCCTGCTGGAAAACACCACCGCGCAGACCAGTGCGAATACCGCCACGAACAAGGAATCGAACCTGAGCCTGGGCACACCGTCCATTCTCGGCGCACCGGTCACCCTTGGCGGCAAGGACATCCTCAGCGCGTCGGCAGCAGGCAAGCGTGACTTCACCGGCAAGGGCAACAGCGCGCAGAGCAACCGCCTGCAGGGCAGCGTCACGGTCACCGTGGTGCAACGCCTGCCCAACGGCAACCTGGTGGTACAGGGGCAGAAGAACCTGCGGCTGAACCAGGGCGATGAACTGGTGCAGGTGCAGGGCATCGTCCGTCCCGGCGACATCAGCCAGGACAACACCATTCCTTCCAGCCGCGTGGCCGAGGCCCGCATCGTCTACGGCGGTCGCGGCCCGGTTGCGCAGTCCAACGCGATGGGTTGGCTGAGCCGCTTCTTCAACTCCGGCCTGACGCCGTTCTGAGTATGGCCATGAAACTCTTCCTCTCTTTTTCCTGGCAGCGCCGCGTGGCGTCGTTCGTCGCGCTGATGCTGCTGGTCGTGGCAGCCCCGGCCAGCGCCGAGCGCATCAAGGACCTGGCCCAGGTCGGCGGCGTGCGCGGCAATGCGCTGGTGGGTTACGGCCTGGTGGTCGGCCTGGATGGCAGCGGCGACCGCACCAGCCAGGCACCCTTCACCGTGCAGAGCCTGAAGAACCTGCTCGGCGAACTGGGCGTCAACGTGCCGCCCAACGTCAACCCGCAGCTGAAGAACGTGGCCGCCGTGGCGATCCACGCCGAACTGCCGCCGTTCGCCAAGCCGGGCCAGCCGATCGACATCACCGTGTCCTCGATCGGCAACGCGGTTTCGCTGCGGGGCGGTTCGCTGCTGATGGCGCCGCTGCGCGGTGCCGATGGCCAGATCTATGCCATCGCCCAGGGCAACCTGATCGTCGGCGGCTTTGGTGCGCAGGGCAAGGATGGTTCCCGTGTCTCGGTGAACGTGCCCAGCGTCGGCCGCATTCCCAACGGTGCCACGGTTGAACGCGCCCTGCCCGATCCGCTGGCCAACGGTGGCGACATCACCCTGAACCTGCACAACAACGACTTCACCACGGTCTCGCGCATGGTTGCCGCGCTCAACAACGCCTTCGGCGAAGGTGCGGCGCGTGCGGTCGACGGCGTGACTGTGGCCGTGACCGCGCCGACCGACCCGGGCGCGCGCATCGGCCTGCTGGCACGCATCGAGAACCTGGAGCTGACCCCGGGCAGCGCCCCGGCCAAGGTGGTGGTCAATTCGCGCACCGGCACCGTGGTCATCGGCCAACAGGTGCGCGTGGGACCGGCTGCGATCTCGCATGGTTCGCTGACCGTCACGATCCAGGAAAACACCAACGTCAGCCAGCCCAATGCACTGTCCGGCGGCCGCACCGTGGCCAGCCCGCAGTCGACCATCACCGCCACCAACGACGGCAGCCGCATGTTCAAGTTCAGCGGCGGCACCAGCCTGGACGAGATCGTGCACGCGGTGAACGCGGTAGGCGCGGCACCGGGCGATCTCATCGCGATCCTGGAAGCCCTGAAGCAGGCCGGCGCATTGAGTGCCGAGCTTGAGGTGATCTGATATGCGCATCAATCCCGCATTCGATCTGCACCCGGCGCAACAGAACGATCCGGCCAAGATCGACAAGGTCGCGCGCCAGCTGGAAGGCCAGTTCGCGCAGATGCTGGTCAAGAGCATGCGTGACGCCAGCTTCGGCGACTCGCTGTTCCCTGGCGAGAACAAGATGTTCCGCGAGATGTACGACCAGAAGATTGCCGAGGCGATGACCCGCGGCAAGGGCCTGGGCCTGTCGGGCATGATCAGCCGGCAGCTGTCCGGCCAGGCCGCCGAGGGTCCGGCGCTGGATACCCGCGTGGACCCGGCCAAGGCCAGTCGTGCCTACCAGCTCAATGCACCGGCCAAGCCGGCACCGTCGCTGCCACTGGAAGACGGCAGCCAGGCGGTGCGCCTGCTGCAGCAGATGGCCGCCGGTGCGCAGCACGGTGCGCAGGCCGCGGTCGCGCCGATGGAACAGGCGCTGGACCTGATCGCCGGCCGTGAGAGCAGCAGCATGCACCGCTCGCTGGGCACCGACGATCCGTACATCGGCAGCCTGCAGGGCGAAGACTGGGCCGCCAGCAGCGACCAGTGGTCGGCCACCGCCAGCAATCGCGGCACCGCCATCAGCCCAGCCGATGCAATGGCCACTCGTACCGCCGTCGCCCAGCTGGGCGAGCACACCCCGGAAGGCTTCGTCGCCAGCATCTGGCAGCACGCGCAGAGTGCGGCCAAGGAACTGGGCGTGGATGCCCGCGCCCTGGTCGCCCAGGCGGCGCTGGAAACCGGCTGGGGCAAGCGGCACATCAAGCACGCCGATGGCAGTACTTCGCACAACCTGTTCGGCATCAAGGCCAATGGCTGGAACGGCCAGCGCGCCGTGGCCGGAACCCATGAGTATGTGGATGGCGTGCGCCGCAACGAGACCGCCAGCTTCCGCGCCTACAGCTCGCCGGCCGAGAGCTTCGCCGACTACGTGCGCCTGCTGAAGACCAGCCCGCGCTATCAGCAGGCCCTGCAGGCCGGCACCGACGTGCAGGGCTTCGCCCGCGGCCTGCAGCGCGCCGGCTATGCCACCGATCCGCGCTACGCGGCCAAGATCGCCGCGATCGCCGGCGGCCCGACCATCGAGCGCGCCGTCAGTGCCGTGGCCGATGCCGGCTCGCGCCTTGGCCAGACCTTCGCCAGCACCGCAACCGCGGCGCTGGGTATCACTCGTCGTTGAGGAACCCCATGTCCAGCGTACTTTCCACCGGTACTGGTGCCCTGCTCGCCTTCCAGCGTGCGTTGGCAACCACCAGCCACAACGTCGCCAACATCAACACCCCTGGCTACAGCCGGCAGAAGGTCGACTTCGCCACGTCTGATCCGCAGAACTACGGCTTTGGGGACGTTGGCAGCGGCACCCGCATCACCGATATCCGCCGTGCTGCCGACCAGCTGGCCATTTCGCGCCTGCTCGACAGCAGCGGCGAGCTGGCACGCCTGAAGCAGCTCTCGGGCATGGCCGACCGGGTGAATGCCCTGTTCTCGGACCCGGCCACGAATGTCGCCGGCTCCTGGTCCAACTTCTTCGACGCCGTCAGTGGCCTTTCGTCCAACGCGGCCGGCACGGCCGACCGGCAGAGCCTGCTCGATGGCGGCAAGGCCCTGGCAAGCCGCTTCGTGCAGCTCAACACGCAGATGAACAACCTGAGCAGCGAGGTCAACAACGGGCTCATTGCCGGCGCCACGGAAGTCAATCGCCTGGCGCAGGAGATTGCGCAGATCAACGGTGCCATTGGCAGCAACGTGGCCAACGCGGCGCCGGACCTGCTCGACCGTCGCGACCAGCTGATCTCGCAGCTGATCGGTTACACCGGTGGCACTGCCGTCGTCCAGGATGGCGGCGTGATGAACGTCTATACCGCAGGCGGCAACGCGCTGGTGGTGGGCACAACCGCGTCCAAGGTCACTACGGTGACCGATCCATACCAGCCCGAACGCCTACAACTGGCGCTGGAAACGCAGGGCAACACGATCACGCTCGATCCCAAGGCCGTGGGCGGAAAGATCGGCGGCATGCTCGAGTTCCGCGATACCGTGCTGACACCGGCCCAGGCCGAACTGGGCAAGCTCGCCGTCGGCCTGGCCGAGAGCTTCAACCAGGCGCACCACCAGGGTGTGGACCTGTACGGCAAGATGGGCGGCGACTTCTTCAGCATCGGCAACCCGCGCGTCACGCCCAACGCGAGCAATACCGGTACCGGCAGCCTCACTGCGACCTATGGTGACCTGTCCAAGCTGGAGGCACAGAACATCGTCCTCAAGTTCGACGGCACCCAGTGGCAGGCCACCCGCGCCGACACTGGCGCCACCGTTGCGTTGACCGGTACCGGCACGGCCGCCGATCCGCTGGTGATCAATGGTGTCAGGCTGGTGGTCGGCGGCACCCCGGCCACCAACGACCGCTTTCTCCTGCAGCCGACTGCGGGCGTCGCCGGAAGCCTGGAAACCGCCATCACCGATCCCTCCCGCATCGCCGCAGCGGCAGCGGTCAAGGGTACGGCTGCACTGGCCAACACCGGCACCGGGAAGCTGACCGGCGTCGCCGTCAACGACGTATCCAATCCGAACCTGCGCGACCCTGCCGCAATCGTGTTCACGTCGGCGACCACCTACACCATCAACGGTGGGCCGCCGCAGACCTACACGCCGGGCCAGACCATCAGCGCCAATGGATGGAGCTTCGTGCTGGACGGTGCGCCGAAGGTCGGCGACACCTTCAATATCAGCCCTACTCCAGCAGGCTCGTCGGACAACAGCAACGCGGCAAAACTGGCCAAGGTCGAGGACGCCAAGGCATTCAACGGCGGCACCGTCACCCTCAACGGCGCGCTGGGTGGATTGACCACGCAGGTCGGCGCGGCGGCACGTTCGGCCGAGTACTCGCTGGACGCGCAGCAGGTCATCACGGACAAGGCGCAGGCAGCCCGCGACGAGATCTCCGGCGTCAACCTGGATGAAGAAGCGGCCGACATGCTGCGGTTGCAGCAGGCCTACCAGGCCGCCTCGCAGCTGATCTCCACCGCCGACAACATGTTCCAGACCATCCTGGGAGCCGTCCGTCGATGAGCAGCCGAATTTCCACCGGGATGATGTTCAACCAGTCGGTGTCGCTGATGCTCGCCAAGCAGTCGAAAATCAGCCACCTCGAGCAGCAGATCGCAACTGGCAGCAAGATCACCTCCGCCAAGGACGACCCCGTCGCTGCAGGTACGGCCGTTGGCCTGGACCGTGTCGTGGCCGGGCTCGAGCAGCTCGGCAAGAACGCCAACAGCGTGCAGAACCGCCTGGGCCTGCAGGAAAACGCCTTGGCTCAGGTCAATGAGCTTATGTCGCGCGCCGTGGAGTTGAGTATCCAGGCCAACAGCCCGGTGCCCAAGGCCAGTGACCTCAAGGCCATCGTGAGCGAGCTGAAGACCATCCAGGAAAGCCTGCTGTCGCTGGCCAATTCCCGGGATGGCAGCGGACGCTACCTGTTCGGTGGCAGCAACGATGCTGACGCCCCGTTCCAGCGGAGCGGCGGCACCGTGACCTACAGCGGTGACCAGAACCAGCGACAGGTGGAGGTGGCACCGGGCCAACTGGTCTCCGACGCCCTGCCCGGCAGCGAGATCTTCATGCGCATCCCCACCGGCGATGGTCGCGTGGATGCCAGCGCGGCCGCTGGCAACACCGGCAGTGGCCTGTTGACCTCGGTCAGCCGTGACGGCAGCGGCAGCTGGGCCGGCGGCACGCTCAATGTCCGCTTCACCGGCACTGCCGAAGGTGCCTATGAGGTGGTTGATGGCACCGGCACGGTGGTCGGCAACGGAACCCACAAACCCGGCGAGGACATTGTCGTTGGCGGTGTGCGCATGCGCATCGAGGGCAAGCCAGCCGCCGGTGATCAGTTCAACGTCAGCGACGCGGGTAGCCGCGACATCTTCTCCACCCTGGACAAACTGGTCGCCGCACTGGAAACCGACCCGTCCACCGAAAGCCAGCGCACGGCGCTGCAGAACACGCTGCAGTCCAGCATCCGCGACCTCAACAGGGCCTCGGAAACGATGATCGACGCCCGCGCCAAGGGCGGCGCCCAGCTGGCCGCCATCGATACCGCGGCCAGCGCCCGCGAAGCCACAGCCGTCACCGTCAAGAGCACGCTCTCGACGATGCGCGACCTCGATTACGCCGATGCCATCGGCCAATACAAGCTGGAGACCGCCGCCCTTCAAGCCGCCCAGACGATCTTCAGCCAGATGCAGGCGATGTCCCTGTTCAACAAGATCCGCTAGTCCCTTTCCCCGTTCCATCCGTCTTCCAGCACGGCGCGTCCCGCGCCTTCCACACCGAAACAACCGAGCAACCACGGAGAAGCACCATGGCACAGATCATCAACACCAACACCATGTCGCTGAACGCTCAGCGCAACCTGTCCACCAGCAGCAGCTCGCTGGCCACCTCGATCCAGCGCCTGTCCTCGGGCATGCGCATCAACA
Source organism: Stenotrophomonas maltophilia (assembly GCF_002138415.1). Classification (NCBI taxonomy): domain Bacteria; kingdom Pseudomonadati; phylum Pseudomonadota; class Gammaproteobacteria; order Lysobacterales; family Lysobacteraceae; genus Stenotrophomonas; species Stenotrophomonas maltophilia. The sequence continues at coordinate 2,169,767 of NZ_CP015612.1, read as the reverse complement.
GTGCCAAGGACGACGCCGCCGGTCTGGCGATCTCCGAGCGTTTCACCACCCAGATCCGTGGCATCAACCAGGCCGCACGCAACGCCAACGACGGCATCTCGCTGGCGCAGACCGCTGAAGGCGCACTGGGCGAAGTCGGCAACAATCTGCAGCGCATCCGCGAACTGGCCGTTCAGGCCCGCAGCGCAACCAACTCGGCCTCGGACCGCCAGGCACTGAACGCCGAAGTGCAGCTGCTGAAGCAGGAAATCCAGCGCGTTGCCGAGCAGACCAACTTCAACGGCACCAGCCTGCTGGACGGCAGCTTCACCAACCAGGCCTTCCAGATCGGTGCGGACCAGGGCCAGACCATCAACATCTCGCAGATCACCAATGCGAATGTGCACATGCTGGGCAGCTGGACGAGTGCTTCGACGAGCGCCTCAGCACAGGGCGTCACGCCCGATGGCGGTGCCATCAAAGCTGTCAAGTCCGAATCCGGCGCGGCAGGTGCCTTTGCACCCGTGGCCGCTGGCACTGCCTACAAGCTCACCGTTGCCGGCATCACGATTGTTGACGAAGCGACTGACGCTGTTGCCGCCGCTGACGTTGATGCGAAGCTGACCGAGAAAGCAGATGAACTGAAGAAAGCTGGCATCACCGTCACCGGCTCAGCCGTTGGCGAAGACCTCAAGTTCAGCAAGGCGGATGGTTCCAACCTGGTCATCACCCAGACCGGTGGTGGCTTCCCCGCCGCGATTGCCGGAACCTTCACTGGCACCGAAGCCAAGGCAGCCAACTATGCCAAGACCAGCTTCACCATCACCGGCACGGTGAACGGTGCGCCGGGCCAGCCCGTCACCATTGATCTGGACAACGCCAAGACCGCCGCAGAGCGTGCGACGCAAATGGTCAACGCGATCAACGCCAAGACCCACGAAACCGGTGTAAGTGCCTCTCTCGTGGATGGAACACTGCAGCTCACGTCGAAGGACGCGAACTTCACCGTCGGCGCAATTGGCACCGACCAGGCCGCAGCCAAGACTGCATTGGCGCAGCAGACCGGCCTGACCGCAGACACTACCTCAAACTTTGCGGCTGGCGTTGCGCAAGTTGGCTTCGCCGAACTGGATATCTCCAACCAGGCCAACGCCGACAACGCCATCCTCGCCATGGATGCGGCACTGCAGTCCGTCAATTCCGCCCGCGCCGACCTCGGCGCGATCCAGAACCGCTTCACCTCGACCATCGCCAACCTGAACACCAATTCGGAGAACCTGTCCGCAGCACGCAGCCGCATCCGCGACGTTGACTACGCACAGGAAACCGCCGAGCTGACCCGTGGCCAGATCCTGCAGCAGGCTGGCACGGCCATGCTGGCCCAGGCCAACCAGGTACCGCAGAACGTACTGCGCCTGCTGCAGTCGTAATACCTGCACCACTCGAGCTGGAGCCGGGCCCCGCCATGCAGATGGCGGGGCCTTTTCGTTTGATCAGAGAAAAAAGGATCGAAACTCCGCTAAAGGCCGGAGGGGTAGTGCCGTTATTGATTTCAGCAGCGGTAGCACACCCCTTGGGGGGAAGCCAGCCACTGCCCCCCGAAACCGGTCAGGCTGCTCTGCCGGACACACTGCCTACAAGGAAACCGCACCATGGCACAAGTCATCAACACCAACACCATGTCGCTGAACGCCCAGCGCAACCTGGGCACCAGCGGCGCCAACCTGGCCACCACCATTCAGCGCCTGTCCTCGGGCATGCGCATCAACAGCGCCAAGGACGATGCCGCCGGCCTGGCGATCTCCGAGCGCTTCACCACCCAGATCCGCGGCGCCAACCAGGCCGCCCGCAACGCCAACGACGGCATCTCGCTGGCCCAGACCGCCGAAGGCGCGCTGGGTGAGATCGGCAACAACCTGCAGCGCGTCCGCGAGCTGGCCGTGCAGTCGCGCAGCGCCACCAACTCCGATTCCGACCGCCAGGCCCTGAACGCCGAAGTGCAGCTGCTGAAGCAGGAAATCCAGCGCGTCGCCGAACAGACCAACTTCAACGGCACCAACCTGCTGGACGGCAAGTTCACCAGCCAGGCCTTCCAGATCGGCGCCGACCAGGGCCAGACGATCAACATCTCGCAGATCGCCAACGCCAACATCAGCAAGCTGGGTAGCTGGACCAGCGCATCCACCAATGGTTCGACTGCAGGTGTTCTTCCTGATGGCGGCGCAGTTAAGGCCGAGAAGTCCGAATCCGTGCCTGCGGGTACTTTCGCCACAGTGGCGTCTGGCACTGCGTACAAGCTGACGGTCGGTAATGTTACCGTTGTGGATGAGCCGACGGCTGGCGTCACTGCTACCGCTATGCAAACGGCTCTGAATGACAAAGCAGATGACTTCAAGAAGGCCGGCATCACCGTGAGCGGCACTGTGGCTGGCGGCGATCTTAAGTTCAGCAAGGCTGACGGCACCGATCTGGTGATCACCCAGACCGGCGGCGGCTTTGATGGCACCGGCTTCGCAGGTACGTTCACGGGTGTCGAAGCGAAGGCAGCTACGTACACTGCCACCAGTTTCACGATCACCGGCAACGTTGATGGCAAGCCCGGTCAGGCTGTAACGATCAACCTCGACGCTGCGAAGAACGCTGGCGACCGCGCCACGCAGACCGTCAACGCGATCAACGCCAAGACCCATGAAACCGGCGTGACTGCATCGCTGGAAGACGGAAAGGTCATGTTGACTGCCAAGGACGGCAACTTCACAGTGGCCTCCTCGACGAATGACGCTGCTGGCAACGCCGCGCTCAAGGAGCAGACAGGCCTGACTGCAGAAAAAACCAACAACTACGCCGCTGGCGGAGCGGAAACCGGCTTTGCTGCTCTGGACATCTCTTCGGTGGGCGGTGCAGACAACGCCATCCTGGCGATGGACGCAGCCCTGAACTCGATCAACTCCGCCCGCGCCGATCTGGGTGCGATCCAGAACCGCTTCACCTCGGTGGTTGCAAACCTGAACACCTCGTCGGAGAACATGTCGGCTGCCCGCAGCCGCATCCGCGACGTGGACTACGCTTCGGAAACCGCCGAGCTGACCCGCAACCAGATCCTGCAGCAGGCCGGTACCGCCATGCTGGCCCAGGCCAACCAGTCCAGCCAGAACGTGCTGAGCCTGCTGCGCTGATCCAGCGGTAGTACAAGGCAACAACGGGAAGGGGGCGCAAGCCCCCTTCTTCGTGTCTGGAGGCGGATTGGCACGGGCCTTGCACATGGTTGGAGAGCGTTTCCACGCTCAAGCTCGCCCCTCCCAGGCCGATAGCAGGTGCAGGACACCCGCCCGGCCCGTCCAAGAAAAAGGATTCCCCTCATGGCCATCGGCACGATTGGTTCCGGCCTCGACATTCCCAGCCTGGTTGCACAGCTGACCGCCAAGGAACGCGAGCCCCGGGAAAAGCAGATCAACTCGGCGGGTGTTGCCGCCAGCGCCAAGCTTTCGGCGCTTGGCACCATCAAAAGCGGAATGACAGGTCTGCAGAGCGCGCTGAAGACTCTGGTCAAGGGTGTGGCCACCCCCGGCCTGAAAGTCAGCACGCCGACCGAGTCAAACTTCACCGCAACCCTGGACACCAGCACGACCGCCGGCAAGGCCGCTGCGGGCAGCCACCAGGTGGAAGTCAAATCCCTGGCACAGAACCAGAAGCTCAGCTCCAAGGCTTATACAAAGGACGCCGTGGTTGGCGACGGAACGCTGACGATCGCATACGGCGACAAGTCCATCAGCGTGAACATCGAACCCGGCGCGACGATGGAGAAGATCGCAGCCGAGATCAATTCCGCTGCCGAGAGCAAGGGCGTCACCGCGGCCGTGGTGACCGCCGACGATGGCATGCACTTGGTATTGACCGCCGTTGATTCCGGCAGCAAGGGCGCGTTGAAGGTCAGCGCCAGTGGCGGCAATGGCGGACTCTCCGAGCTGGCCTATGACGGTACATCCGCATCGAAGATGACCGAGATGGTGCCCGCCAAGGATGCAGTGGTGGTGGTGGATGGTTTCACCCGCACCAGCAGCTCCAACACGATCACCGACCTGGTACCCGGCATCAGCCTCACCCTGACCAAGGCGAAGGAAGGCGAGACGCAGACGCTGACCGTCACTCCGGACAACAGCACGCTGAAGACCAATCTCACGGCCTTCATCACCGCCTACAACGGTATCCAGACCACGTTGAAGAATTCCAGCGCTTACAACGCTGAGACGCGCACAGCCTCGACCATGACCGGCGACGCCATGGTCCGTGGCCTGCAGCAGCAGCTGCGCGCCCAGCTGAGTGCGAACGTCAACGACCTCAAGGATCTGGGCATCACCATTGCCGCCGACGGCAGCATGAGCCTTGATGGCGCCAAGCTCGACACCGCGCTGGCGAAGAACCCGGAGGCCGCCACCAAGCTGTTCGGTGCGGAGGGCGCGCTGGGCAAGCCGATGACCGAACTGCTGAAGAGCAGCCTGGACGCGACCACCGGCACGATCACCCAGCGTACGGCGACTTTGAACAAGCAGATCAAGGCACTGGAAAAGCAGCTGGACGAGCTGGACAAGAACATGGAAAAGGTGGCCGACCGCTACACCAAGCAGTTCACCGCGATGGAAAAGATGGTCACGCAGATGCAATCGGCCGGCGGCTCGCTCATCCAGCAGCTCGGCAACTGATTTCCAGGCATTTTTCCGACGCAGTCGGCACTCAAGTAGAGCCCCGGCTGCGCCGATAACCCGTTAGACCCGTGCCGAACCCCTCAACCCAAACGGATGGGCAGGCATTCCAGGAGACTTCCCCTATGTACGGTTCCAATCGGCAGTTCGCCGAGCAGTACCGAAAAGTCGGCGTGACCACCTCGGTCGTCGATGCCGATCCACACAAGTTGGTAGCGCTGTTGCTGGCCGGTGCCTGCGAACGCATCCGTACCGCTGAAGCCTCTTTGCAGCAGAATGACCAGGCCCGCAAGGGCAAGGCCATCGGCGAAGCCTGTGCCATCGTCGGCCACCTCAACGGCTCGCTCGATCACGAAGCCGGCGGCGAGATCGCCGGCAACCTGTCGGCGCTGTACGACTTTGTCATCATGCGCCTGACCGAGGGCAACCTGCACAACGATCCGACCGCACTGAAGGAAGCCCTGGGCTTGATGGTGGAGATCGACTCGGCCTGGAACGCGATTCCGGCAGACCAGCGCCAGGTCACCAAAGCGGTGGCCCCATGAACCTTCAAACAATGCACGACGCCCTTGATACGCTGGAAACCAGCCTCGAGGGCGAGGACCACGACACCAGCGAACGCCTGATGGCTGAACACCTGGAAGCCGTGGCTGCCCTGTCGCTGGTTGTCGAGCGCCCCAGTGATGCCGCCATCCTCGCGTTGCGCGACCACCAGCAACGCGTACTGGCGCGCATGATCTCCCTCCGCGATGAAGCCGCAGCTCACCTGAAGCATACCGGCCGCTCCCTTCGCGCGGCGCATGCCTACCTGCAGGCAGAATCACTCGCATGACCCAACTGCCGACCACGTCGCTGCATCACCCCGCCGAAAGCGAGCTGTTCGACGAAACGCTCAGCTGCGAGCTGGCCTTGCCGGCCGAGTTCCAGGCAGGCAGCGCCGCCGGTCGTACCAGCAGTGCCGAAGGCCTGCTGCGCAGCCTGGCCCTGGTCGAGGACAGTCGCGTTGACGAGCACGACGACCGCAATGAGTCCAGCCTGCAGCTGCAGCGGCTGGAAGCCAAGGTGGATCTGGCGATGGTGCTGCTCGGCCGTCTGGTACGCCAGCAGGGCCAGGAACTGACCCTGCGCCCCGTGCGCTGGTCACGCCGCGGCATCCGTCTGCAGCTGGGGCCGCGCAGCGGCGCCAGCCCCGGCCAGGCCGGCCTGGTGCGCCTGCAGCCCAGCGACTGGCTGCCCGACCATATCGACCTGCCCGTGGAAGTGATCGCCGAAGCAGCGGACGGTGGCGGCGGTCACTACCTGTGGCTGCGTTTCCAGCGTCTTGGCGATGGCCTGGAAATGGCAATGGAGCGGCATCTGTTCCGCCTGCATCGCCGCCAGGTGGCCGAAGCACGCCGCGCCCGCTGAAACCTGCCACCATGGCGCCGGATGGGCAAGCCTTGGCGCGCCCGTTCAGCTAAGTTAAGGTGGACTCCCCTCACGGACCTCCAACGTGCCTGTGCGAGTTCTCATCGTCGACGATCACACCCTGGTCCGCGCCGGCCTGGCGCGGCTGCTGCAGGGGTTTGCCGACGTGCAGCTCGTCGCCGAGGCCAGCAATGCCGAGCAGGCACTGCAGCTGGCTCTGCAGCACGCCCCGGACGTGATCCTCATGGACCTGTCACTGCCCGGCCGCACCGGCCTGGAAGCCCTCAGTGACATCCGCCTGCGCGCCCCCGGCACGCGGGTGGTGATGATGACCATGCACGACGACGCCGCACACGTGCGCGATGCACTCGATCGCGGGGCGGTCGGGTTCCTGGTCAAGGATGCCGCACCGCAGGAGCTTGAGCTGGCGCTGCGTGCCGCACACGCCGGCCAAGTGTTCCTGAGCCCGCAGATCTCCGCCAAGATGCTGGCACCGATGCTCGGTCGCGAGAAACCTACCGGCATCGCCGCACTGTCGCCGCGCCAGCGCGAGATCCTGCGCCGCATCGGCAAGGGTGAGAGCAACAAGGAAATCGCCGCCGACCTCGGCATCAGCGTCAAGACAGTGGAAACCCACCGCGCACGCATGATGGAGTCGCTGGGCTGTCGCCGCGCCAACGATCTGCTGCTGCTGGCCGCGCGCCACCAGCACGAGCTGGAGTGATTGCCTGCCAGTGGGGTCAGATCCCTTTCCTGTGGAAAGGGATCTGACCCCGCGACACTCCTCATCTGCGACGAATTCCCGTCACCCTGACAGGCCCCGACAGGAATCCGTACACGGCGCAGCCCGATCAACCCGGCACCCACACCGGGAATCAGCAACTTAGCGGCGACCATCGTCAACATTCCGCGCCAATGTAGGGAACACCCCTACACCCTGTCAGGACATTCACGAAGCCCCTCAGGAACCCCCTGATTCCGCCCCCGCCGGATCAAAAGCAAGATGCGTTCCACAAGGCGCCGGGGAGCGGTGCCGGGGAACCACGATGAAGGCTGCACTCTCGACCCAGCTGGGCCAACAACTTCACCTCACCCCGCAGTTGCTGCAGTCGATCCGGCTGCTGCAGCTTGATGGCCTGCATCTGGAACAGGAAATCCAGCGCCTGCTGGACTCCAACCCGCTGCTGGAGATCGAAGAGGCCGAAGCGCCCGCTGCCGATGCCACCGAGGCCAGTGTCACCACGATGGACACCGCCGCCTTCGACGAGCTGCCGGAGTCGTCGATGTGGGACGTGGCCGGCGCCAGCTGGCAGGACGGCGACGACGACCGCATGACACGTATCGCTGCCGGCGAATCGACCGACCCGCAGCTGCGTGTGCTGCAGCGCCTGTCGCTGGACATGGACGACCGCGAGCTGGCCGTCGCAGCATTCTGGCTCGATCACTGCGACGAGGCCGGCTACCTGCAGGCGCCGCTGGACCAGCTGCAGCTGCTGGCCAGCGCCCAGTTCGACATCGCCGCCGACGGCGTCGAAGCCATCCGCCAGCAGCTGCTGCACGGCGAGCCCGCCGGCATGGCCGCGCAGGACCTGCGCGAAGGCCTGCAGGCGCAGCTGCGCAGCCTGCACGGCGTAGTCCCCGCCCGCCACCTGGCCGCCCGCATCCTCGATGGCGCGCTCGACGCGCTGGCCGCGCACGACTACCCCGCCCTCGCCCGCCTGCACGACGCCGAAATCGACGACGTGCGCGAAGCCGTGCGCCTGATCCTCTCGCTGCAGCCGCGCCCGGGTGACAGCCTGCTGCCCGAACGCAATGCCGTGGTGGTGCCGGATGTGGTTGCCTGGCACGCCGACGACCAGTGGAAGGTAGCGCTGAACCCGGCCACCAGCCGCCGCGTCTCGATCAACAGCCAGTACGAACAGGCGCTGGCCGAGACCAGCGAGGCCGCACCGGCACTGCGCGAGATGCTGCAGGAAGCGCGCTGGTTCAGCCGCGGCCTGTCGATGCGCTATGACACCCTGCTGCGCACCGCGCGGGTAATCGTCGAGCGCCAGGCCGCGTTCCTGGTGCGTGGCGAAGAGGCCATGGCGCCGCTGACCCTGAAGGAAGTGGCCGAGGAAATCGGCATGCACGAGTCCACCGTCTCGCGCATCACCACCGGCAAGTTCCTGCAGACCCCGCGCGGCACCTTCGAACTGAAGCACTTCTTCGCCGTGCGCCTGGAAGGCGCCAGCGTCTCCGGCCAGGCCGTCAAGGCCATGGTCCGCCGCCTGATCGACGCCGAACCGGCCGGCCGCCCGCTGGCCGACGAGGCCATCGCCGGTCTGCTGTCGCGCCAGGGGGTGAACATTGCCCGCCGAACCGTCGCAAAATACCGAGAACAACTGGACATCGCCCCGGCCCGTGAACGGCGCCGGCTTGGCGCCAGGCAACCGCAGCTGGCCCGGGTGGGCTGAAAAGGATGTTGGACATGAACAAGCTCACGGTCCTGCTGGTCGATGACCACGAGGGCTTCATCAACGCGGCGATGCGCCATTTCCGCAAGATCGACTGGCTGCAGATCGTCGGCAGCGCCGGCAACGGCCTCGAAGCGATCGAACGCTCGGAAACGCTGCGCCCGCAGGTGGTGCTGATGGACCTGGCGATGCCGGAAATGGGCGGCCTGCAGGCCACCCGCCTGATCAAGTCGCAGGACGATGCACCGTACATCGTGATCGCCAGCCACTTCGACGACGCCGAACACCGCGAACACGCGCTGCGTGCCGGCGCCGACAATTTTGTCAGCAAGCTGTCCTACATCCAGGAAGTCATGCCGATCCTGGAAGGCCTCAGGGAGGAACAGTCGTGAGCGAATCGCGCATCCTGGTGCTGGACAACGACGCCGTGCGCGCCGAGCGCACCGTTGCCCTGCTGGAATTCATGGACTTCAACCCGCGCTGGGTTTCCGACGCGGCCGACTTCGACCTGGGTCGCCAGCGCCAGAACGACTGGATGGCCGTGATCGTCGGCAGCCTGGATGACAGTGCCGCCAGCACTGCGCTGTACCACTGGCTGGGCGGCAGCAGCCTGCCGCCGCCGGTGCTGCTGGCCGATGGTGATGCCACTGCGTTTGCCCAGCAGCACGGCCTGCACGAAGCCAATATCTGGCCGCTGGAAACGCCGCTGCGCCATGCGCAGATGGAAGCCCTGCTGCGCCGCGCGAGCCTCAAGCGCCTGGACGCCGAGCACCAGGCCGGCGCCGCGCAGGACCAGGGTCCGACCGGCAACGGCCCGGCGGTGACTGCGTTGCGCACGATGATCGAACAGGTGGCCGCATTCGACACCACCGTGCTCGTGCTGGGCGAATCCGGTACCGGCAAGGAAGTCGTGTCGCGCGCAATCCATCAGCGCTCGCCGCGCCGCGACGGCCCGTTCGTGGCGATCAACTGCGGCGCCATTCCGGCCGACCTGCTGGAAAGCGAACTGTTCGGCCACGAAAAGGGTGCCTTCACTGGCGCACTGACCGCGCGCAAGGGCCGTTTCGAAATGGCCGAGGGCGGCACCCTCCTGCTCGACGAAATCGGCGACATGAGCCTGCCGATGCAGGTGAAGCTGCTGCGAGTGCTGCAGGAACGCAGCTTCGAGCGTGTCGGCGGCAACCAGACCATCCGCTGCAACGTACGCGTCGTAGCCGCGACCCATCGCGACCTGGAAACCCGCATCGCCGAGGGCAAGTTCCGCGAGGACCTGTTCTACCGTCTCAACGTGTTCCCGATCGACGTGCCCGCCCTGCGCGAGCGTCGCGAAGACCTGCCGGCGCTGGTGGAAACCATCGCCGCACAGTTGGCCCGCACCGGCCGTGGCGAAGTGCGCTTCACCCCGGAAGCGCTGCAGGCGCTGGCCGGCTACGAGTGGCCGGGCAACGTGCGCGAACTGACCAACCTGGTCGAGCGCCTGGCGGTGCTGCATCCGGGCGGATCGGTGCGCGTGCAGGACCTGCCAGCCCGCTATCGTGGCGATGCGGCACTGACCGCAGTCGCCACGCCGGCACCGGCGCAGCCGGCCGCCAGCGAAGAACGCCTCGACCTGCGCAGCTTCTCGTTCCACACCCCGGGCGGCGGCAACCAACCGGCACTGGAGCACGGCATCGCCGTCAATCGCCCGGCAGCACCGGTCGCGCTGCCCGACGAGGGCATGGACCTGCGCAACCACATGGCCAACATCGAACTGGGCCTGATCAACGAAGCGCTGGAGCGCACCCAGGGCGTGGTCGCCCACGCCGCCCAGCTGCTCGGCCTGCGCCGCACCACCCTGGTGGAAAAGCTGCGCAAGTACGGCATCGAGCGCGAGCAGGCCGAACTGGCCGGCTGAACCGCGTTGCCAGCATGAAGGGGGCACGAACGCCTGGGCTTGCCCGGGCGTTCGTGTTTGTGGCGTTGGTGTTTGGGGCGCCGCTGTATGACGCCAGTAGATCCACGCCATGCGTGGATGAGAGATTCAACCACCGCACTGAGTTTGCAACTTCTCCTAAAGGCATCTGCGAAACATATCGGTAGCCTTGTCCGCGTGGAGAACTCAATCAGTCCGCCAACACTTGACCTCATGCCAATCAGCCAGGAAGAGATCGATCACTCTGCTCTGCTGCTCGAAGCGCAGCGGGTATCTGATCATCTTGAGCCTTATCCCAACAACAACATGATGTTCCATTCGCGCCTTCAGCGATTTGAGGCCGACGATCGCATGTTGGCAATCTTTGGACAGGTGTTGGGCGGGCTCTTCTTCGTGGACCTCAAGGATGGCTCTGTAGGGCTCCTCCCAATCGACTGTGAAGTGTCACTCCAGTACTGCAATTCAGATCTGAGGAGCTTTGCAGCTATCCATACCGCGTTCATGGCGGCAATCCGACCTGCACTGAACTCCAACGAAGACATAGCGGAGTCCACTCTCATGGAACTTGAAGCCTCGTTCCGCAACTGCGATGCCACATCAATGGCGGACGAGAACAACTTCTGGCCCGCATGCCTTTATGAGCTATCAGAGGGATTCTTTCCTCTTTCATCCAAGAATGTGGAACTACATCGTTCGCTCGGAATCGATCTCAACTATCCCTGGTAGCACCCGATTTAACCAAGCGCTGGCCCGAGTTGGGGTCGGATCCCTCCCTGCGGGAGGGATCCGACCCTTTCTGCATTTGCACATTTTCCTACAGACAACGGAATCGCACTGCGGAGCATGGCAAGGACATCCCAAGGAGGTTCCACCATGCATCGCCTTACCCTGTTCGTTGCCCTGCTCTTCCCGACCCTTGCCACCGCCGCCAACTGCACCCTGCCCGCCACGCTCGACCAGCGCCAGTTCACCAACCTCAGCGATCCGCTGTACGCACCGGACAACCCCAACGCCGGACGCATGGTGCAGCTCAGCTTTGCCGGCAACCAGTACGTGCTGGACATCCTCGGCACTGATCTTCGCATCGGCGGCAGCTACCGCTACCAGCGCCTGGCCCCGCATATCGGGGAAATCCAGATGACCGAAGCCCACCCGGCCGGCCCCGCCCACTACACGCTGCTGCTGATCTGCCAGACCGACCACCAGGGCCGTTTCATCTACACCCAGCACAACGGCCCTATCGCACCGCGCCAGCGCCAGAATTCCGGCCGTTGGACCCTGCAGCCGTAGGCCAGAAAACCGACGCCGGATAAATGGCGCCTCGTCGACACCTCATCCACACATGACCATGGGGTCAGAGCCCGTTGCGCAGCAACGGGATCCGACCCCAGAAGAGCCGTGCCGACCAAGGTCGACACCCACCAAGAGCAGTCCATGCGCGTCCATCAGATCGCAGGACATTGTCGAAGGCGGGGTGGGTCCGGTTGCGGGGGCGTGAGCGCCATGGATGGCGCGACCGAGCCTCCATGGACGGATTTACGGCGCCCCCCGCAACCGGACCCACCCCGCCATCCCACGGACAGCCAGCTTCTGCCGTTGCTTCGGCTTCGGCTTCGGCCGTTGCTGCTGAGGTTGCCGGCCAGCGGCAGGCACTACCGCGGGGAGCGGGGTGCAACCCCGCACGCACACCCAACCTCCTCACTTCACTGAATCGAAAACCGGTTTCGGCACGGCACTTGCACCTGCTCCAGCAGACAACCCCATCCCCTGTTTCTGGAACCGTTGCAGATGTCCCACTCCGTCACTTCGATCCTTTCGCAGATCCGCTCCTATCAGACCCAGATGGGACAGCCGGCGCTCAACCCGCTGGGCGAAACGCCGCGCAGCAATGCCCTGCCGGGCACGGTGCTGGAGGCGCCGCAGGTGCAGCCGGCCAGCTTCACCGAAACCCTGCGTGGTGCGATTGCCGGCGTCAACGATGCGCAGCAGAAGTCCGGCGCCCTCGCCAAGGCCTTCGAAATGGGCGACCCCAGCGCCGACCTGGCCAAGGTCATGGTCGCTTCGCAGCAGTCCCAGATCGCCTTCCGCGCCACCGTGGAAGTCCGCAACCGTCTCGTCCAGGCCTACCAGGACGTGATGAACATGCCGCTGTAAGGATAGAACCGCATGGCCCTGTCGCTCTCCAAGGAATCCCTGAACGCCGAAAAGGCGGGCCAGTGGTTCGATCGGCTGCAAAGCCTGCAGATCACCCGTCGGCTCGGACTGATGGCGATGATCGCCGTGGCCGTAGCGGCCGGGCTGTTCGTGTTCTTCTGGTCGCAGAAGCCCGGCATGGTCCCGTTGTATACCGGCCTGGACCAGAAGGCCACCGCTGAAGCGACCGACCTGCTGCGCGCCGCGCAGATTCCATTCGCGCTCGACCCGGCCACCGGCGGCATCACCGTGCCGGAAAAGAACCTGCATGATGCCCGCCTGAAGCTGGCAGGCTCCGGCCTGACCGACAGCGGCAAGCTCGGCTTCGAGCTGATGGAACGCGACCCGGGCTTCGGCGTCAGCCAGTTCGTGGAAAGCGCGCGTTACCAGCATGCGCTGGAAACCGAGCTGTCGCGCACCATCAACACGCTGCGCCCGGTGCGCGATTCGCGCGTGCACCTGGCCATTCCCAAGCCCAGCGCCTTCACCCGCCAGCGCGACGTGGCCAGTGCCTCGGTCACCCTGGAACTGCGTGGTGGCCAGCAGCTGGAACGCAGCCAGGTCGATGCCATCGTGCACATGGTCGCGGCCAGCATTCCAGACCTCGCTCCGGAACGGGTGACCGTGGTCGACCAGAGCGGGCGCATGCTCAGTGTCAGCGATCCGAACAGCGAGGCTGCGGTCAACGCCGCCCAGTTCGAGCAGGTGCGCCGCCAGGAAACCTCGTTCAACCAGCGCATCCGCGAGCTGCTGGAACCGATGACCGGCCCCGGCCGGGTCAATCCGGAAGTGAGCGTGGACATGGACTTCTCGGTAACCGAGGAAGCCCGTGAGCTCTACAACGGTGAACCGCAGAAGCTGCGCAGCGAGCAGATGAGCGAGAACACCACCAGCACCCCCGGCCCGCAGGGCGTGCCGGGCGCGACCAGCAACAGCCCGCCGGGCCAGCAGGCCGCACCCGCCACCGCACAGACGCCTACCGAAAGCAGCAAGAACGCGACCCGCAACTACGAGCTGGACCGCACCCTGCAGCACACCCGCCAGCCGGCCGGCCGCATCAAACGCGTCTCGGTGGCGGTACTGGTGGACAACGTGCCGCGCGCCGGTGCCAACGGCAAGGTCAGCCCGCAGCCGCTGTCGGCTGCCGAACTGACCCGCGTCGAGGCACTGGTCAAGCAGGCCGTCGGTTTCAATGCCGAGCGCGGCGACACCGTGTCGGTGATGAACGCCCCGTTCGTGCGTGATACCACCCCGGTCGAAGGCCCGGCCTGGTGGGAGCTGCCGTGGGTGCACGATGCCGGCCGCATGCTGCTGGGCGCCGTGGTGGTGCTGGCATTGCTGTTCGGCGTGCTGCGCCCGGCATTGCGTGCGATCACCGGCCAGAACAAGAAGAACGACGAACAGGCACTGGAACCGCACACCGCGGACGTGCAGCTGGTCGATGACGATGGCATGCCGTTGCCGGCGCTGGGCGCCGACCGGGCCAGCCTGGGCGGGCCGGATGCACTGGCCCTGCCGGTGGATTCATATGAGGAACGACTGCGAATGGCGCGTGAAGCCGTGAAGACCGACTCCAAGCGCGTGGCCCAGGTGGTCAAGGGCTGGGTGGCCAATGACTGAGGCACAACTGACCGGCGTGCAGCGCGCGGCCGTGCTGCTGCTGTCCCTGGGTGAGCTGGATGCAGCCGAAGTGCTGCGCCACATGGAACCCAAGGAAGTGCAGAAAATCGGCATCGCCATGGCCACCATGACCGACATCACCCGCGAACAGGTGGAACGGGTGATGGACCAGTTCGGCCAGGAGCTGGGCTCGAAGACCTCGCTGGGCGTGGGCTCGGACGACTACATCCGCAACATGCTGGTGCAGGCACTGGGCAGCGAGAAGGCCGGCAACCTGATCGACCGCATCCTGCTCGGCCGCAACACCACCGGCCTGGACGCGCTGAAGTGGATGGACCCGCGTGCGGTGGCCGACCTGGTACGCAACGAGCACCCGCAGATCATCGCCATCGTGATGGCGCACCTGGAAACCGACCAGGCCGCCGACGCGCTGAAACTGCTGCCGGACCGCACCCGCGTGGACGTGCTGCTGCGCATCGCCACCCTCGACGGCATTCCACCGAACGCGCTCAATGAACTCAACGAGATCATGGAGCGCCAGTTCGCCGGCAACCAGAACCTGAAGTCGTCCAACATCGGCGGCGTGCAGTGCGCGGCCAACATCCTGAACTTCATGGACAGCGGCCAGGACCAGGCCATCCTGGGCGAAATCGCGCGCATCGATGCGCCGTTGAGCAACCGCATCCAGGACCTGATGTTCGTGTTCGACGACCTGGTCGACCTGGATGACCGCGAAATGCAGCTGGTGCTGCGTGAAGTGAGCGGCGAGCGCCTGGGCCTGGCCCTGCGCGGTGCCGACATCAAGGTACGTGACAAGATCACCCGCAACATGTCGCAGCGCGCGGCCGAAATCCTGCTGGAAGACATGGAAGCTCGTGGCCCGGTGCGCCTGTCCGACGTGGAAGGCGCGCAGCGCGAGATCCTGGCCATCGTCAAGCGCATGGCCGATGAAGGCACCGTCACCATCGGTGGCAGCGCGGAGGCCATGCTGTGAGCAACGTCGTGCGCTGGCTTGCCCCGGACCTGCTGGCCCAGCCCGAACCGTTGCTGGAGCAGGAGGATGCGTTCGAACTCACCGAGCCGGACCCGGAACACGAGCCGGAGCCGCCGCTGCAGCTGCCGACCCTGGAGGAAATCCAGGCCATCCAGGACAGCGCCGAGAAGGAAGGCTTCCAGCACGGCCATACCGAAGGCTACGGCCAGGGCCAGGCCGAAGTGCGTCGCCTCGCCGCGCAGATCGAAGGCATCCTCGACAACTTCAGCCGACCGCTGGTGCGGCTGGAGAACGAAGTGGTCGGCGCACTGGGCGAACTGGCGGTACGCATCGCCGGTGCGCTGGTCGGCCGCGCCTACGAAGCTGACCCGGCACTGCTTGCACAGCTGGTCGGTGAAGCCATCGACGCAGTGGGTGGCAGCACCCGCGAGGTCGAAGTGCGACTGCACCCCGACGACATCGCCGCCCTCGCCCCGCTGTTGAGCCTGCCGCCACAACAGCGCCTGGTGCCAGACACCAGCCTCAGCCGCGGTGATCTTCGCGTGCACGCCGAAGCCGTGCGCATCGACGGCACCCTGGAAGCCCGCCTGCGAGGCGCGCTGGACGCGGTGATCCGCCAGACCGGAGCAGGCGCATGAGCCCGGAATCGCAAGCCGCGCCGCAACCGGCGCCAGCGGCCGACTGGGCCGTGGCCCGCAACCTGCGCCTCGCCAGCCGCCTGGATGGCCTGCGCGTGGACACCGCGCATGGTCGCGGCCTGATCCGCGAGGGCGTGCTGCGCCGCGCGGTCGGGCTCACCCTGGAAGCCGTCGGCTGCGAGGCGCCGCTGGGCGCCAGCTGCAAGGTGGAAGTGGTCGATGGTGGCTGGGTCGATGCCGAAGTGGTCGGCTTCGCCGGCGAGCGCACCTACCTGATGCCCAGCGCCGAACTGCACGGCCTGCTGCCCAACGCGCGGGTGGTACCGTCGGCGCGACGTGGTGGCGTGGAAGTGGGTGAAGGCCTGCTCGGCCGCGTCATCGACAGCGACGGCGTGCCGCTGGATGGCAAGGGCCCGATCCGCGCCGAAGGGCATGTCGGCATGGCCGGCGTGTCGATCAATCCGCTGGCACGTGAGCCGATCACCCAGCCGCTGGACGTCGGCGTGCGCGCGATCAACGCGCTGCTGCCGATCGGCCGCGGCCAGCGTGTCGGCCTGTTCGCCGGCTCCGGCGTCGGCAAGTCGACACTGCTGGGCATGATGACCCGCTACACCGCCGCCGACGTGATCGTGGTCGGCCTGATCGGTGAACGTGGCCGCGAAGTCCGCGATTTCGTCGAGACCACGCTGGGCGAAGAAGGCCTGCGCCGCGCCGTGGTGGTCGCCAGTCCCGCCGACCGTCCGCCGCTGGCGCGCCTGCACGGTGCCTACCGTGCCACCGCCATCGCCGAGTGGTTCCGCGACCAGGGCCTGAACGTGCTGCTGCTGATGGACTCGCTGACCCGCTTCGCCCAGGCGCAGCGCGAGATCGGCCTGTCGGTGGGCGAACCACCGACCACCCGCGGCTATCCGCCGTCGGTGTTCGCCAAGCTGCCAGCGCTGGTCGAACGCGCCGGTAATGGTGCCAAGGGCCGTGGCTCGATCACCGCGTTCTACACGGTGCTGACCGAAGGCGACGATCCGCAGGATCCAATCGCCGACGCAGCGCGCGCGATCCTCGACGGCCACATCCTGCTATCGCGGCGCGTGGCCGACAGTGGCCTGTACCCGGCCATCGACGTCGAATCGTCGGTCAGCCGCGTGGTCACGGAAATCGCCGACGAGCCGTGGCGCCTGCGCATCCGCAAGCTGAAGCGGCTGGTCTCGGCCTACTCGGCCAACCGCGACCTGATCGCCATCGGTGCCTACCAGCGCGGCAACGACGCGGCCACCGACGAAGCCCTGGAACGCTGGCCGGAAATCATGGAGTTCCTCGGCCAGGACGTTGCCAAGGCCGCAGATCTCCCGCACAGCCAGGCGGCACTGCAGCGCCTGGTGGAACAAGAGAGTTAAGCCATGAACCAGTCCAAGCGCATCGATCCCCTGCTCAAGCGGGCCCAGGAACACGAGGACGCAGTCGCCCGCGATCTGGCCGAACGCCAGCGCGTGCTCGATACCCATCTATCGCGACTGGACGAACTGCGCCGCTATGCCGAGGAATACGCGAACGCGCAGATGGCGGCGACCAGCCCGGCGCAGCTGCTGAACCGGCGTGCGTTTCTCGACCGCCTGGACAGTGCGGTCGAACAGCAGCAGGCCACGGTCAATGGCAACCGCGAGAAGGTGGAAGCCGAGCGCGCCCGCCTGATCCTGGCCAGCCGTGACAAGGCCGTGCTGGAACAGCTGGCCGCCAGCTACCGCGCACAGGAGAAGGTGGTGACGGACCGCCGCGACCAGCGCGAGATGGACGACATCGGTGCCCGCCGCGCCCGCCTGGTACAGACCGAAGACCAGGACGGCGCCGAGCAGGGAGGCCGCTCGTGATGCCCGCGCCATTGGCCAGCAGCGCCAACGCGCAGCCGCAGAATTCCGGCAGCAGCGCAACGCGCACGCCACGCGGTGATGGCAGCAAGGAGTTCAGCCAACTGCTGCAGGGTGGCTCGCCGGGTGCCGATGCACCCTC
The DNA here is from genome assembly GCF_002138415.1 of Stenotrophomonas maltophilia. NCBI lineage: Bacteria > Pseudomonadati > Pseudomonadota > Gammaproteobacteria > Lysobacterales > Lysobacteraceae > Stenotrophomonas > Stenotrophomonas maltophilia. The sequence goes on along the minus strand of NZ_CP015612.1, from coordinate 2,151,867 downwards.
GAAACCCGCGAACACGCCGACGCCGTCCACGCAGAGTCCAGCGTCCGACAGCAACGGCCAGGCCGGCGCCGAGCGCAGGCCGGACAGCGCTGCCGCCCCCGAAGAGCCAGCCGTCACGGTGCCCGCAGCACCGGCCAAGCCGGTTGCCGAAAAGGACACCCCGGCGGCGACCGAGGAAGCCCCTTGGCCGCCGCTCGGCCTGGCCGGGCTGGTGCTGGCGATACCGGCGCCTGCCGATCCTGCCACCGCTCTGCCAGCCGCGGCAGTGACGGCCAGCGACGCAGGCGGCAACGCCCTGCCCGCGCCCGCTGCACCTCCGGTCGCAGCGACCCTGCCGTCCACAGCGGCGGCTGCCACATCGTCCACCGCCAGCAGCGGCACCGACCAAGCGACCACACTGCCGTTGCCTGAGCTGGTGTTGCCCGGCAAGCGCAGCGAGCGCGGTGAAGGCAGCGACGCAACCCTCATCGGCGACCGCGCCACGGCGACGCTGCTGCATGCACCGGGCAACGCGGCTGTGCAGGATCTGAAGGCCGCGCTCGCTACCGGCAACCCCATCTTCAATGGCGAACCAACACCGAAGCCGGTGCTCGGTGACGATGGCTTCGACCAGGCCATTGGCGCGCGCCTTGGCTGGCTGGCCGACCAGAAGATCGGCCACGCCCACATCCGCCTGAGCCCGGACGACATGGGCCCGGTTGATGTGCGCCTGCAGTTGAACGGCGACAAGGTGCATGCCAGCTTCAGCAGCCCACACGTGGATGTGCGCCAGGCACTGGAAAGCAGCCTGCCGCGCTTGCGCGAACTCCTCGGCGAGCAGGGCTTCCAGCTGGCTCATGCTGATGTTGGTCATCAGGCGCCCGGTGGTGACGGCAATGCGACAGGCCAGGCCAGTGGCGGCGGCATCGCGGGTGACGGAGAACCGTCGCCGGGCGAGGCCAGCGTGTCGTCCGCGCAGTTGATCCGCCAGCGCGGGTTGCTGGACGCGTACGCCTGACAGGCGTGCCAACCAAGGTTGGCACCCACCAGAGCGGGACGGTTGGCACCCACCAGAGCGGGGTGGTCGGCACCTGCCAGTATCGCTTTGGTGGGTGCGGAGCTTGCTCCGCACGGCCGCACCGGCATCCCACCGGCACCCCGACGGAATTCCGTCGCACCCCTCTGCCCCTACTCCGGCACACCCCTTGCATATCCCGGTGAAGCAACCCTCAGGAGCTTCACCCCGTGGCCGCAGCCGCTGACAAAACCAAGAAGACCGCCGAGAAGGACAAGGCCGCCAAGCCGCGTAGTCCGATCCTGATCACCGCATTGGTGGCCGTGCTGGCCGCCGCTGCCGCCGGTGGCGGCGTCTGGTTCTTCACCCAGTCCAAGCACGAAGACAAGGCCGCGCAGGCCCCGAAGAAGACCACGACCCCGGCGCCGGCCCAGTACTTCGCGCTGGACCCCGCGTTCGTGGTCAACCTCAACGGCCCGGTCGATGGCCCGCGCTACCTGCAGCTGGAAGTGCAGCTGATGACCCGCGACCCGGCGGCGCTGGAAGCGATCAAGACCCATGCCCCGGCCATCCGGGCACGCCTGCTGATGTTGTTCTCGCAGGTCAGCCCCGACCAGATCGCCGATGTCGCCGGCAAGCAGAAGCTGCAGGCCGCTTCGCTGGCCGAGGTGCAGAAGGTGCTCAAGGCCGAGACCGGCAGCAACGGCGCCGACGATCTGCTGTTCACCAGCTTCGTGACCCAGTAAGGGCCCACCGATGAATGATCTGCTGTCCCAGGACGAGATCGATGCCCTGCTCCACGGCGTGGACAGTGGCGCAGTCGAGACCGATCCGGAACCGCCGTCCGGCGAGGCGCGTTCGTACGACTTCGCCAGCCAGGACCGCATCATCCGCGGTCGCATGCCGACCCTGGAAATGGTCCACGAGCGCTTCGCGCGGCTGTGGCGGATCGGCCTGTTCAATCTGATCCGCCGTTCGGCCGAACTGTCGGTGCGCGGAATCGAGCTGATCAAGTTCAACGACTACATGCACTCGCTGTATGTGCCGACCAACCTGAACCTGATCCGCTTCAAGCCGCTGCGCGGAACCGGCCTGATCGTGTTCGAACCGACCCTGGTGTTCGCCATCGTCGACAACTTCTTCGGTGGTGACGGGCGCTACCCCACCCGCATCGAAGGCCGCGAGTTCACCGCCACCGAAATGCGGGTGATCCACCTGCTGCTGAAGCAGACCTTCGCCGACCTGCGCGAGGCCTGGGCACCGGTGATGGATGTCGACTTCGAGTACATCAACTCGGAAATCAACCCGCACTTCGCCAACATCGTGACGCCGCGCGAGTACGTGGTGGTGTGCCGCCTGCACGTCGAGCTCGACGGCGGTGGTGGCGACATCCACGTGACCCTGCCGTACTCGATGCTGGAGCCGATCCGCGAACTGCTGGACGCCGGCATCCAGAGCGACCGCAACGATCGCGACGAGAGCTGGGGCCAGACCCTGCGCGAACAGCTCAACATCGCCGAGGTGACCCTGTCCAGCGTGCTGGCCAGCAAGCGCATGACCCTGCGTGACCTGACCCAGCTGAAGGTCGGCGACATCCTGCCGATCGAGCTCAGCCCGCAGGTGCCGCTGTGCGTGGAGAACATTCCGGTGTTCACCGGCGAGTTCGGCATCGCCAACGGCATGAACGCCGTGAAGATCACCGCTACCCATCCGCCGGGCACCCGTCCGCGCGTACCCGTCATCCAGGAAGACCCGCAATGAACGATATCGACGCCCTCGAACCCACCCCGGCCCAGTTCAGCAGCCTGCAGGCCGATGAGGCGAACGGTCCGGACCTGAACCTGGACGTGATCCTTGACGTGCCGGTGACCCTGTCGCTGGAAGTCGGTCGCGCCCGCCTACCGATCCGCAACCTGCTGCAGCTCAACCAGGGCTCGGTGGTGGAACTGGAGCGCGGCGCTGGCGAGTCCCTGGATGTCTTCGTCAACGGCACCCTGATCGCCCACGGCGAAGTCGTGGTGATCAATGACCGCTTCGGCGTGCGCCTGACCGACGTGGTCAGCCCGAGCGAGCGGATCCGGAGACTGCGTTGAGCCTGCTGGCCTCCACCCTGCTGGCGGTCGGCAAGACCGCCGCTCCGGTCGGCCCGCAGATCGGCCAGCACGCAGCCGCCGCACCGAGCCTGTTCGGCGCGGTGCTGGCGCTGCTGGCAGTGCTGGCGCTGGTCATCGGCCTCGGCTGGCTGCTCAAGCGCCTGCCCGGCAGTGGTTTCCGCCCGGCCGAAGGCATGAAGGTGGTGGCCAGCCTGAGTGTCGGTGCCAAGGAGCGCGTGGTGGTGATCGAGGTCAACGGCCAGCAGCTGCTGCTGGGCGTTACCGCCGGCGGCATCAACACTCTGCACACCCTGCCCGAACCGCTGCCGCCACCCGCGCCGGTACGCGTGCCGGACTTCAAGAATCTTCCGAATTTCGCCCAGCTGCTGCAGCAGCGGCTGCGCAAGGACCCCTGACATGCGTGTCACCCGTACCCGACTTGCCACCCTGATGCCGTGGCTGCTGATGCTCGCCCTGTGCCTGTTGCCGGCGCTGGCATTCGCCACACCCGGCGCCCCGACCACCCCGCTGCCGGACATCAACGTCGGCAAGATCGGGGGTGCGCCGGTCAGCCTGCCGCTGCAGACCCTGCTGCTGATGACGGCGATCACCCTGATCCCGTCGATGCTGCTGGTGCTGACCTCGTTCACCCGCATCATCATCGTGCTGGGCCTGCTGCGCCAGGCGCTGGGTACCGGGCAGACGCCGTCCAACCAGGTCCTGCTGGGCCTGGCCCTGTTCCTCACCGCGATGGTGATGATGCCGACCTGGGACAAGGCCTGGAGCACCGGCATGGCGCCGTACCTCAATGGCGAGATCGACTTCCAGACCGCCTGGACGCTGACCACCACGCCGCTGCGCGGCTTCATGCTGGCGCAGATCCGCGAGACCGACCTGATGACCTTCGCCGGCATCGCCGGGCATGGCACCTACGCCAGCCCCGACGCGATCCCGTTCCCGGTGCTGGTCGCCTCGTTCGTCACCAGCGAACTGAAGACCGCCTTCGAAATCGGCTTCCTGATCTTCATCCCGTTCGTGATCATCGACCTGGTCGTGGCCAGCGTGCTGATGTCGATGGGCATGATGATGCTGTCGCCGATGCTGGTGTCGGCACCGTTCAAGATCCTGCTGTTCGTGCTGGTGGATGGCTGGGTGCTGACCGTGGGCACGTTGGCGGCGAGCTTCAATCCGGCCTGATATCCCCCGCAAAGCGCAGTCGAGCATGGCTCGACGCCACATAAGCAGATGGAACCCGAATGACTCCCGAACTTGCCTTGACCGAACTGCGTGGTGGCCTGATCACCGTGCTGTGGGTGGCCGGCCCACTACTGCTCACCGTGCTGGTGGTCGGCGTGGTGGTCGGTGTTGTACAGGCTGCGACCCAGCTGAACGAACCGACCATCGCCTTCGTCGCCAAGGCGGCAGCACTGACTGCGGTGCTGTTCGCACTGGGCAGCCTGCTGATCGGCCACCTGGTTGAATTTACCACGCTGCTGTTCCAGCGCATCCCGCACCTGATCGGCTAGGACACGCGCTTCGATGGACGCCGCCACCCAGATGGCCGCCGATGGGCTGAACGCCTTCGGCATGATCGGCACCGTGCTGTGGACCATGCTGCGCATCGGCGCAGTGGCCATGGCCATGCCGATGGTCGGTACCCGTGCCGTTCCCGCACGGGTGCGCGTGGTGCTGGCGGGCACCCTGGCCATCGCGCTGGCGCCGCTGCTGCCGCCGGTTCCGGACTGGACCGGTTTCGATGCCGCCACGGTGCTGACCATCGCCCGAGAACTGGCCATCGGCGTATCCATCGGCTTCCTGCTGCGGCTGGTGTTCGAGGCCGGCGCGATGGCCGGCGAACTGATCGCCCAGGGCACCGGTCTGGCCTTCGCGCAGATGAGCGATCCGCTGCGCGGTGGCACCTCGGGTGTGATCGGCCAGTGGTTCTATCTGCTGTTCGGCCTGCTGTTCTTCACCGCCAACGGGCACCTCGCGCTGATCTCGCTGGTGGTGGACAGCTACCGGGCGCTGCCGATCGGCGCACCTCTGCCGGACCCGCACGCCTTCTTCAGCATCGCCCCGACCTTCCTGCTGACCGTGCTGCGCGGCGCATTGACCTTGGCGATCCCGCTGACCGTGGCGATGCTGGCAGTGAACCTGGCGTTCGGCGTGCTGGCGCGCGCCGCACCGGCGCTGAACCCGATCCAGCTCGGCCTGCCGGTCTCGCTACTGCTGGGCCTGTTCCTGCTAGCGTTGCTGGCCGGGGAAATGGGTCCACCGGTACAGCGCCTGTTCGATGCCGCCTTCCAGGCTGCGGACGCGGTCACACACTGACCTGATCATCACGAATTGCCGCTTGAAGTCCCCCCCGGTCTGCGCGTTAGAGTGAATGCGCGGCAACCGGGGGGATGCCGCACGTGGCCGCCGCCCTGCGTCGGCCTGCCTCATGCATGCCCCACCGTGGTTTCCGTCGACAGGCAGGTCCGGGAGACTGACGAATGCTGGTAGGCACGTACAACCCGTGGCTGGTGGTGATCTCGCTGCTGGTCGCCGTGATGGCCTCGTACACCGCGCTGGCGATGGCCGGGCGCACGGTCACCGCACCCGGCAAGGGCGCGGCGTGGTGGTGGCGCCTCGGTGGTGGCTTCGCCATGGGCCTGGGCATCTGGTCGATGCACTTCATCGGCATGCTCGCCTTCGACCTGCCCATTCCGCTCGGCTACGACCTGCCCATCACCCTGCTTTCCCTCGCATTGGCGATCGCCTCATCGGTGTTCGCGCTATGGCTGGTTTCGCTGCGTACCCTGCCCCACCCGCGGTTGGCCGGTGGCGCGCTGCTGATGGGCACCGGCATCGCCGGCATGCACTACGTCGGCATGGCCGCAATGCGCATGCAGCCGGGCATCGACTACGACCCGGGATGGCTGCTCTTTTCGCTGATGGTAGCAGTCGCCGCTTCGTGGACGGCCCTGTATGTGGCGTTCCGCCTGCGTGCGCAGCGCACCCGTGTCGGCGACCGGCTGGCGGCGGCGGGCCTGCTCGGGTTGGCCATCGTCGGCATGCACTACACCGGCATGGCCGCCGCACGCTTTCCGGAAGGCAGCATCTGCGGCGCAGCCGTGGGCGATGGGCTGCAGAGCGAATGGCTGGCCATGCTGGTGGTGATGCTCACCGTGGCGATCCTGGCCGTGGTGCTGGTGGTGTCCTGGCTGGACCAGCGGGTAGAGGCGCAGCTGCTGCGCCTGCGCAATTCCCTGTTGAGTACCTCGCTCACCGATGCACAGCAGGAACTGACCCAGGCCGCGCTGCACGACCCGCTCACCCGCCTGCCCAACCGCCTGCTGCTGCAGCGTCGGATCGTGCAGGCACTGGCCGAAGCCGAACAGGGCGGCAGCCGTTTCGCGGTGATGTTCATGGACCTGGATGGCTTCAAGCAGGTCAACGACGCCTATGGCCATCAGGCCGGTGATGCACTGCTGGTGGCCGTGGCCGAGCGCACCCGCCAGCTGCTTCGACCCAACGACATGCTGGCGCGGCTGGGCGGCGACGAGTTCGTGCTGGTGGTGCGCATTGAGCACGATGAAGACCTGCCGACCCTGGCCCGGCGCATCCTGCAGGCGGTCGGCAGCGGGCCCCTGCTGCCGGACAACGAACTGCAGGTGACCGCCAGTATCGGCGTGGCGATCTGTCCCGACCACGCTGCCAGCGAGCGGCAGCTGATGGCCTTTGCCGATGCAGCGATGTACCAGGCCAAGGAATCCGGACGCAACGCCTTCGTGCTGTTCGCCGACTGGATGAATGACAGCGCCGAACAACAGTTCCGGCTGCTGGCCGACCTGCGTCGGGCCATTGGCAGCGAGCAGCTGTTCCTGCACTACCAGCCGAAGATCCAGGTTGCCACGCAGAAGGTGGCCGGGGCCGAAGCGTTGATCCGCTGGCGCCATCCGGACCATGGCCTGATCCCGCCGGACCGCTTCATCCGCCTGGCCGAACGCAGCGGTGCGATCAACGAGATCGGCCGCTGGGCGCTGGACCAGGCCTGCCTGCAGCTGCGGCGCTGGCACGATGCCGGCCACGAGGGCTGGTCGATGTCGGTGAACCTGTCGCCGGTGCAGTTCAGCTCACCGCACCTGCTGCAGGATGTGCGTGAAGTGATCGAACGCTACAACATTGCCCCGCGCCACCTTGTGCTGGAGATCACCGAAAGCACGGTGATGCGCGATACCGACACCAGCCTGCGCCTGCTGCAGGCGCTTTCGGCACTGGGCGTGGGCATCTCCATCGATGACTTCGGCACCGGCTATTCCAGCCTGCTGTACCTGAAGCGGCTGCCGGCCACCGAGATCAAGATCGACCATGCCTTCGTACGCGATCTGGAGCACAGCGCCGAGGACGTAGTGATCGTTTCGGCCATCGTGGCGCTGGGCCACGCGCTGGACATGGACATCGTGGCCGAAGGCGTGGAAACCGCCGCCCAGCGCGCCTACCTGGAGCGGCTGGGCTGCGACTACCTGCAGGGCTATCTGCTCGGTCGCCCGGTCGATGCCGCCCGCTTCATGCAGCTGCATGACCTGCCCCGGCCGCGGGTGGAGCTGGCCAATGGCTTCAAAGCACCCGATGGTGGGGGTTAATGAACCCACACGGCCGCGCGCCTGGGCCAGCCCGGCATGAGCAAATCACTCCAGCGTAACCGGGTAGGGAGGAGTAAGCCTCGAGTTGTCGGAGACGGCAAAAGCGACTGACTGCAGCAGTTGGCAGAGTGTCGAAAGCAGGGCCATGAACTCAGCATTGGCTGCCTCAGACCATGCTCGGCCGAATCTGAGAGTAAGGTGTATGGAGCTCACCGGGTCTCCATTCAGAGCGGACTCGAGCGAGTAGCGCTCACCATCCGAGAATGCACTTTGGACGCATCCGGGGAACACCAGCTCCAATGATGCGATTACGGCCTGGGGACGTCCAATATCCTGCACAGCCTCAACATTGGACAGGTCTTTTTCACCGAGGTCCTCCAGCTTCAAAACGACAATGTCAAAGCTCATTGCTGCGATATCCCATCCTGCAATCCATTCAGCATCGCCCTTCTCTTCTGCGTGTCTTGCCATCATGCCTCATGTAGCTGCTAGCTACCCCCTGTACAGCAGCAGCTGAACGATCTTTCCCGCCCGCTAAGTGCGATAGCGCGGCAGCGCATACAGCACTGCGAACGCCAGAATGAGCAGGAGCAGACACACAGTGCTGCCGTTCGCGACTGACGACTAGCGGCACGGTTCTTGCACGCACCCCGGCATCCCCTGCCGCAGTGCCTGTGATGTCCGAGAACGAATCCGCCGGCGAAAAGACCGAACAACCTACCGAAAAACGCCTGCGCGACGCCCGTGAACAGGGCAACCTGCCGCGCTCGCGCGAGCTCGGCACGGCCGCCGTGTTCGGCGCCGGCGTACTGGCGGTGATGGCCATGAGCGGCTCGATCGGCCGTGGTGCAAGCGCCTGGATGAAGCACGCGCTCAGCCCCGAACAGAGCCTTCGGCAGAACCCGAAGGAACTGTTCGGCCACTTCGGCGACCTGCTGCTGCAGTTCATGCTGGTGATCGCACCGCTGGTGCTTGTCTGCCTGCTGGCCAGTTTCGTCGCCCCGCTGGTGATGGGCGGCCTGCGCTGGTCGCAGAAGGCGATGATGCCCGACTTCAACCGCATGAATCCGATGAGCGGGCTCAAGCGCCTGTATGGCCCCGAGGCGATTGCCGAGTTCACCAAATCGCTGCTGCGCGTGGCGTTCGTCGGCGTAGCCGCCGGACTAGTGGTCTGGACCGGCTTCGACACCCTGCGCGGGCTGATCCACCACCCGCTGGAGACCGCCATCACCGACGGCCTGGGCTTCACCCTACGCCTGCTGCTGGCCACCGCCGGCGCGATGCTGGTGCTGGCCGCCATCGATGCGCCGTACCAGCGCTGGAACTGGATGCGCAAGCTGAAGATGACCCGTGAAGAGCTGCGCCGGGAAATGAAGGAAAGCGAGGGCAGCCCCGAGGTGAAGGGCCGCATCCGCCAGCTGCAGCAGCAGATGGCCAACCGCCGCATGATGGAAGCCGTGCCCACCGCCGACGTGGTGGTGGTCAACCCCACCCACTATGCGGTAGCCCTGAAGTACGAGGGCGGCGCCATGAACGCCCCCACCGTGGTCGCCCTGGGCGTGGACGAGACCGCCCTTCGCATCCGTGAAGTGGCCGACGGCAACAAGGTCGCGATCGTCTCTGCCCCGCCTTTGGCACGCGCCTTGTATCGGGAAGGCCAACTCGGAAAGGAAATCCCCGTGAGACTGTATTCGGCCGTCGCCCAGGTCCTGTCCTACGTCTACCAGCTGCGCGCCTGGCGCACTGGCCCGATGCCGGACGCCCCGCACATCCAGGTGGATGAATTCGGCAAGGGGAGCCGCCCGTGAGCGCCCAGCCCTCCACCGGCTTCAACACCCGCCGCGCCCTGGAAATGATCCGCCAGGGCCTTGGCGCACCGCTGATCGTGCTGGCCCTGCTGGCCATGGTCGTGGTGCCGCTGGCCGCGCCGGTGCTCGATGCGCTGTTCACCTTCAACATCGCCATCTCGCTGATGGTGCTGCTGGCGGTGGTCTACGTGAAGCGCCCGCTGGACTTCACCATCTTCCCGATCGTGCTGCTGATCACCACCATGCTGCGGCTGGCGCTGAACGTGGCCTCCACCCGCGTGATCCTGCTCAACGGCCAGAACGGCCACGACGCCGCGGGCAAGGTCATCGCCGCGTTCGGCGAATTCGTGATCGGCGGCAACTACGCGGTGGGTATCGTGGTGTTCGCGATCCTGACCATCATCAACTTCGTGGTCATCACCAAGGGCGCCGGCCGCGTCTCGGAAGTGACCGCGCGCTTCATCCTCGACGCGATGCCCGGTAAGCAGATGGCGATCGACGCCGACCTCAACGCCGGTTTGCTGACGCGTGAAGAAGCCAAGCTGCGCCGCGAGGAAGTGCGCGAGGAAGCCGACTTCTACGGCGCGATGGACGGTGCCAGCAAGTTCATCCGTGGTGATGCCATCGCCGGCATCCTGATCCTGTTCATCAACATGCTCGGCGGCCTGGCCGTGGGCGTGCTGCAGCATGGCATGCCGTTCGGCGAAGCCGCTGCCACCTACACCCTGCTGTCCATCGGTGACGGTCTGGTGGCGCAGCTGCCGGCCCTGCTGGTCTCCAGTGCGGTGGCCATGCTGGTCACCCGCGCCTCGCGTTCGCAGGACATGGCCCAGGCCATGACCGGCCAGGTGTTCGGCCAGTACCGCGCGCTGGCGATCACCGCCGGCATCATCGGTGTGGTCGGCCTGGTGCCGGGCATGCCCAACGTCGCTTTCCTGACGCTGTCCGCAATCCTCGGCTTCATCGCCTGGAAGGTCTACCGCAAGGGCAAGGCCGCAGCCACCGATCCGGCAGCCGCAGGCAATGACGCTGCCGCGCTCAACGCACTGGGCCGCCCCGCGGCACCGGCACCGACCGCGGAACTGAGCTGGGACGAGCTGCGTCCGGTCGATCCGCTCGGCCTGGAGGTCGGCTACCGGTTGATTCCGCTGGTGGATGCCAACCAAGGGGGCGAACTGATGGCGCGGATCAAGGGCGTTCGCCGCAAGCTGACCCAGGACGTCGGTTTCCTGATTCCCTCAGTGCATATCCGCGACAATCTGGAACTGCCCGCCAACGGCTACCGCGTGCTGGTGCATGGCGTGCCGGTGGCCACCGCCGAGATCCACCCCGACCGCGAGCTGGCCCTGGACCCCGGCAGCGCGCTCGGTGCGCTGGACGGCATCGCCGGCAAGGACCCCGCGTTTGGTCTGGATGCCACCTGGATCCAGCCGCACCAGCGCGCCCAGGCTGAAACGCTGGGCTATACCGTGGTCGACCCGGCCACCGTGGTCGCCACCCACCTCTCGCACCTGATCCGAGAGCACGCGCCGGAACTGCTCGGCCACGAGGAAGTGCAGCATCTGCTGGCCAACCTGGCCAAGAGCGCGCCCAAGCTCGTCGAAGATCTGACGCCGAAGGCGCTGCCGCTGTCGGCGGTGGTGCGCGTGCTGCAGAACCTGCTGGTCGAGCGCATCCCGATCCGCCAGCTGCGCAAGATCGCCGAAGCACTGGTCGAACACGCTCCGAACAGCCAGGACCCGGCGGTGCTGACCGCTGCCGTGCGAACCGCGCTGGGCCGCTTCATCGTGCAGGAGATCGCCGGAATGTCGGCGGAGCTGCCGGTGTTCACCCTCAACCCGCAATTGGAACGTGTCTTGCAGGAGTCCACGCAGGGCAACGGCGCCGCGCTGGAACCCGGACTCGCTGAGCGACTGCACCAGAGCCTGGCCGAATGTGTCAGCAAGCAGGAAGCCCGCAACGAGCCCGCGGTCGTGCTGGTACCTGGCCCGGTGCGCGCCGCGCTGGCCCGCCTGGTCCGCCACAGCGTTCCGTCGCTGTCGGTCCTGGCCTACAGCGAGGTGCCGGAGGACAAGCGCCTGAAGCTGGTCGGAACGATCAGCTGACGCCGCCCTCCGATGCGCCAGAAAACAGACACCACTTTCGAACCAACGCAACAGACAGATACCAAGGGGAACCCGCACCGTGCAGACCACCGACCACCCGAGTTCCCCGACCGCCACCCCGCCGTCTTCGTCCCGTGACCACAGCATGAAAATCAAACGATTCGTCGCCGCCGACATGCGCTCGGCCATGAACCTGGTGCGCAAGGAACATGGTCCTGACGCCGTGATCCTGTCCAACCGCCGGATCGAGGAAGGCATCGAGATCGTCGCCGCCGCCAACTACGATGAGAGCGCCGTGCAGCGTGCACTGGAGGCCTCGCGTCGTGACATCGCACCGCCGCCGGCGCCGAAGCCGCGCACGGCCGCCGATGCAGTAATCGCCGCCGTCACCCGCCGCCGCAACAGCACCCCGGCACCGGAACCGGTCGCCGCCACCACCTCGGCCGTGGCCGCCCTCGCCCGCGCTGCGGTCGGCGCCACCGGCCGCACCCTGGACAGTGCCGACGAGATCGTGCCAACCCGCGGCAGCACCGGCTTCGCCGCCACCCTGGCGCGCGCCGCCGTCAACGAACCGGCGCTGCCGGAACAGATCTTCGCCCCGTTCGCCGAGGCCATCGTCGCACCGGCATCTGCCAACGCCGTTCCCGCCAACCGCGCCCGCTTCCAGATCGACCCGCCGCACGAGGCGCATCACGAAAGCGCGGCCCCGGCTGTGCAGCCGCCGCCGCTGCCGACCGCTGCCGTGGCTGACGTGCAGCCCGGGATCACCGCCAGCGAACCGGCACCGGCTGAAGCCAATGACGAAAGCAGCGCGGCACCGGTGCTGGCCCCGGCACCGGCGCTCACCCTGGTCGCCCAGGACGACGCCGAGATCCGCCAGCTGCGCCAGGAAGTGGCCGGCATGCGCCAGGTGATCGAGCGCGAGATGAACCGCTTCACCGACGAGCGCCTGCGCGGCTGCCCGGTGCGCGCCACCGCGCTGGACCTGATGGACGAGTATGGCTTCGATGCCGGCCTGGCCCGCGACGTGGCCATGCAGATCCCGCTGGAAACCGAAGCCCACCGCGGCCGCGGCCTGATGCTGGGGCTGATCTCGCGCAAGCTGCCGATCGCCCCGGTCGACCCGCTGGAGGAAGGTGGTGTGATTGCCTTGGTCGGCCCCACCGGCGCCGGCAAGACCACCACCATCGCCAAGCTGGCCTCCCGCTTCGCCGAGAAGCACGCGCCGCGTGACGTCGCCCTGGTCACCACCGACACCACCCGCATCGGTGCCCGCGAGCAGTTGTACGGCTACGGCCGCCAGCTCGGCATCGCGGTGCACGAGGCCAACAGCGGCACCGACCTGGACCAGCTGCTGGAGCGCCTGAAGGACTACAAGCTGGTGCTGATCGACACCGCCGGCCTGGGCCCGCGCGACCGCGCACTGGCCGCCCAGCTGCAGTGGCTGCGCGCCGCCCGCCAGGTCCGCACCCTGCTGGTGCTGCCGGCCAATACCAGTTTCGGCGACATGGACGAGGTAGTCCGCCGCTTCGGCGCCGCCAACCTGCAGGGCCTGGTACTGAGCAAGCTGGACGAGACCGGCCGCTTCGGCAATGCCCTGTCGGTGGCCGTGGACCACGCCCTGCCGATCACCTGGGTGACCGACGGCCAGGACGTTCCGGAGGACCTGCACCGGGCCAGTGCAGCCAATCTTGTACTTCGCCTTGAAGATTTGCGCCGAGCGGCCGATATGCCCTGCAACCCGGAGTTGAACCATGCCGTCGCGTGAGTACGCCAAGCTGACCAAGACCTTCCCGCTGTCGGCCACCCGCAGCGAGCCGCTCGGCCCTGTGCGCACCATTGCCGTCACTGGCGGCAAGGGCGGCGTAGGCAAAACCAACGTTTCGGCCAACCTGGCCGTGGCGCTGGCCGGCATGGGCAAGCGCACGCTGCTGCTGGACGCCGACCTCGGCCTGGCCAACATCGACGTGATCCTGGGGCTGAATCCCACCTTTACGCTGGCCGACCTGGTTGCCGGCCGCTGCTCGCTGGACGACGTCATCGTCGAAGGCCCGAACGGCGTGCTGGTGGTCCCGGCCGCATCCGGCCGCCGCCACATGGCCGAGCTGGCCCCGGCCGAGCATGTCGGCCTGGTCAACGTGTTCTCCGAACTGGAACGCGAGCTGGACATCATGGTGGTCGATACCGCCGCCGGCATCACCGACGGCGTGCTGACCTTCTGCCAGGCCGCGCAGGACACCGTGGTGGTGGTCTGCGATGAGCCGGCCTCGATCACCGACGCCTATGCGCTGATCAAGGTGCTGTCGCGCGAGCGCGGCGTGGACCGCATCCAGGTGGTAGCCAACATGGTGCGCGACCCGAACGAGGGCCGCGTGCTGTACGAGAAGCTGACCCGCGTCTGCGAGAAGTTCCTCGCCGATGTCTCGCTGAACTACCTGGGCTGCGTGCCACAGGATGACTGGCTGCGCCTGTCGGTACAGCGCCAGCAGCCGGTGGTGAAGGCCTATCCGTCCAGTCCTTCGGCGCTGGCGATCACCGAGATCGCGCGCCGCACCGCACGCTGGCAGGCACCGACCGAACCGCGTGGCGGTGTCGAGTTCTTCCTCGAACGCATCCTCAAGCAGCGAGGGGTGGCCGCATGAAAGGCGCAGCCCAGTACAGGGAAGTCCAGCGCTCGGCGGCCAACGAGGTCATCGCCCAGCACTCGGACCTGGTGCGGCGCATCGCCCACCACCTGGCCGCACGCCTGCCGGCCAGCGTCGAGGTCGACGACCTGATCCAGGCCGGCATGATGGGACTGATCGAAGCCTCGCGCAGCTATGATGCCGACCAGGGGGCTTCGTTCGAGACCTACGCCTCGATCCGCATCCGCGGTTCGATGATCGATGAGATCCGCCGTGGCGACTGGGTGCCGCGCTCGGTGCACCGCCGTGCACGTGATGCCGCCGCCACCATCCGCCGCCTGGAACAGAGCAGTGGCCGTGCCGCCAGCGCCACCGAAGTGGCCGCCGCGATGGAGATGCCATTGCCCGAGTACCTGCGGCTGATGGAAGACGCTGCCCGTGGCCAGGTGCTGAGCCTTGAATCGCGCATCGAGGACCAGGGCGAGCTGGACACCGTGGCCCAGGGCGGCCCGACCCCGCAGCAGGTGCTGGAGCGCGGCGAGTTCGGCCGCGAGCTGGGCAAGGCCATCGGCCACCTGCCCGAGCGCGAACAGTTGGTGCTGTCGCTGTACTACGAGCAGGAACTGAACCTGAAGGAGATCGGCGCGGTGCTCGGCGTGAGCGAGTCGCGGGTCTGCCAGATCCACGGCCAGGCGGTACTGCGCCTGCGTGGCCGGCTGAAGCTGTTCGAGGCTGCCGACGCTGGCCTCGAAGAATGAACATCCCCGAGGCGGCTGCCCCCGGCCGTCCGGAATGAACAACAAAGGAATTCTGCTTTGAACAAGAACATGCGCATCCTGATCGTCGACGACTTCTCGACCATGCGTCGAATCGTCAAGAACCTGCTGGGCGATCTGGGCTTCACCAACACCGCCGAAGCCGAGGACGGGCATGCTGCGCTGTCGCTGCTGCAGAGCCAGCCGTTCGATTTCGTGGTCACCGACTGGAACATGCCGGTGATGACCGGCATCGAGCTGCTCAAGGCGATCCGTGCCGATGCCAAGCTGAAGACCCTGCCGGTGCTGATGGTCACGGCAGAAGCCAAGCGTGAGCAGATCATCGAAGCCGCCCAGAGCGGCGTGAACGGCTACATCATCAAGCCGTTCACCGCGCAGACGCTGGAAGAGAAGCTCGGCAAGATCTTCGAACGCCTGGCGGCCAGCGCCTGATGGATACCACGGTCGACAAGAACGCCCTCGCCCTGCGCCTGCAGGAAGCCCTGGACGCACTGGAGTCCGGTGACGAGGCCGCCTGGCGGCAGCGCATCGACGGACTGGTCGCGCTGCGCACGCAGCCGATGATGAGCGGCCTCTCGCGGCTGGCCCGCGAACTGGGACAGGCGCTGGGTGAACTGCCGACCGTACCCAGCGAAGCCGGTGAACTGGACGATGCCTGCGCGCGCCTGGACCACGTGGTAGCGATGACCGAACAGGCCACGCACCGCACCCTGGACCTGGCCGAGGAATGCCGCAGCCTGACCGAACAGCTGCGCGCCGAAGGCCTGCAGCCGGGCCAGGATGCGCAGCTCGAGCGCATCCGCCACAACCTCACCGAGATCGCCCTGACCCAGAGCTACCAGGACCTGACCGGGCAGATCATCCGTCGCGTGGTCGGCATCGTCCGCCGCGTGCACGAAGGCTTCGGCGCGCTCGGCCTGCCACCGGAACAGCATCGCACCGACCCGGAACTGGCCGGGCCGGCACTGAAAGGACTGGACCGCCACGCGGTCTCGCAGAACGACGCCGACGACCTGTTGTCGGATCTGGGGCTGTAAGCATGAGCGCGGTTTCCGACGACATCACTGCCGATTTCATCATCGAGGCGCAGGAAATCCTGGATCGCCTCGGCGAACAGCTGGTGTCGCTGGAGCAGGCACCGCAGGACAGCGATCAGCTCAACGCGGTGTTCCGCGGCTACCACACGCTCAAGGGTGGCGCCGGCTTCCTCGGCGTCACCGCCATGGTCGAGCTGTGCCACGCCGCTGAAGAAGCGCTGGGCGCCGCCCGTGCCGGCCAGGCGGTGCTGCAGGCCCATCACTTCGACGCGGCCCAGCAATCGCTGGATTACCTGCAGTCGATGCTGGATGCCGTGTCTTCCGGCACCGAGCCCGGCTATGCGCCGCCGGACCTGATCGCCCAGTTCGACGTACATGGCAGCGCCGTGGCTGCACCCGCCGCCGCAGCAGCACCCTCTGCGGGCGGCAGCGACCTGATCACCGACGACGAATTCGAGGCCCTGCTCGACCAGCTGCACGGCGGCAACGCACCGACCGCGGTCACGCCGGCGAAGAAGGCCGACGACGGACTGATCAGCGAAGACGAATTCGAATCCCTGCTGGACCAGCTGCACGGTGGCGCCGCTCCGGGTGCCAAGCCGGTTGCCGCCGCGCCGCCAGCCCCGGCACCTGCCGCACGGCCGACCGCACCCGCCCCTGCTGCCAAGCCTGCCGCAAAGCCGCTGGCCGAAGCCGAACACACCGTGCGCGTGGACACCAAGCGCCTGGATGCGATCGTCAACCTGATCGGCGAACTGGTGCTGTCACGCAATCGACTCAAGACCCTGCGCGCACGCCTGCGTGATGAAGAGCTGGACCGCGCCGTGTCCACCCTGGACATCGCCACGGCCCGCCTGCAGTCGGCAGTGATGCGTACCCGCATGCAGCCGGTGGGCAAGGTGTTCTCGCGCTTCCCCAAAGTCGCCCGCGACGTCGCCCGCTCGCTGAAGAAGGAAGTGGATCTGGAGCTGATCGGCGCCGAGACCGAGCTCGACCGCAACCTGGTCGAAGCGCTGGCCGACCCGCTGGTGCACCTGGTCCGCAACGCCATCGACCATGGCGTGGAAATGCCCGATCTGCGCGAAGCACAAGGCAAACCGCGGATGGGCCATGTACGCCTGTCGGCGCAGCAGGAAGGCGACTACGTCAGCATCGAGGTGCAGGACGATGGCGCCGGCATCGACCCGGAAAAGCTGCGCGCGAAGGCGCGCGAGAAGGGCCTGATCGATCCGGAAGCGGCTGCCCGCCTGAGCAGCGAGGAGTGCCTGCACCTGGTGTTCCTGCCCGGCTTCTCGACCAAGCAGCAGGTCACCGACATCTCCGGCCGTGGCGTCGGCATGGACGTGGTGCAGTCACGCATCCGCGAACTGAGCGGCCAGATCCAGATCCAGTCGGAACTCGGCCGTGGCAGCCGCTTCATGATCCGCGTGCCGCTGACCCTGGCGATCCTGCCGACCCTGCTGGTGCAGGCCGGCGAAGACGTCTACGCCTTGCCGCTGGCGCGCGTGATGGAAGTGCTGCACGCCCCGCGCACCTCGCTGGGCTGGTTCGATGGACGTGCCGTGCTCGATCGCCGCTCGCACACCCTGGCGCTGGTCGATCTTCGCCAGTGGCTGGATGTGACGCCGGCCGCCTCGCCGCTGCTGACCATCGTCGTGCTGCAGGCCGGTGAAGCGCGCTTCGGCCTGGTCGTGGACCAGGTGCGCGGGCGCGAGGAAGTGGTCATCAAACCGCTGCCGAAAGCCCTGCGCGGCCTGCGCGGTTATGCCGGTGCAACCTTGATCGGCGATGGTCGCATGGCGCTGATCCTGGACGTGGACGGCCTGCGCTGAAGCCCGCCGGGCATGGCCCGGCGCTACCGGAAACGGCCCTGCAGGGTAGCGCCGGGCCGTGCCCGGCGACCCGAAAACTGTGACTACCGTCTGTACACAACCTCCCGGTGTCTCAAGTCCCATTCACACAAGCCGATACCGGATCCATGGATAGACTCAGCCTCATTGGACTCTTTCTCGCCCTGGCCTCGCTGGTCGGCGGCAGCATCCTCAAGGGCGCCGGCCTGGCGTCGTTGTGGTCGCCTGCGGCATTCGTGATCGTCATCGTCGGCACCATCGCCGCGATCCTGTTGCATACCTCGCCGGCGGTGTTCAAGCATGCGTTCAAGATCGTGCGCTGGGTCGTGCGCCCGCCGCACAGCGACCGCCGCGAACTGATCCAGCAGATCGTCGAGTGGAGCAACATCGCCCGCCGTCAGGGCCTGCTGGGCCTGGAATCGCAGGTGGAAGCGCAGCAGGACCCGTTCCTGCGCAAGGGCCTGCAGCTGCTGGTGGACGGCGTCGAACCGGAGTCGATGCGGCACATGCTGGAAATCGAACTGGGCAGCCAGGAGCACCAGGACCAGGCCGGCGCCAAGGTCTTCGAGGCGATGGGCATCTACGCGCCGACGCTCGGCATCATCGGTGCCGTGCTGGGCCTGATCGCGGTGATGAAGAACCTGGCCGATCCGAGCAAGCTCGGCCACGGCATCGCCGCCGCGTTCACCGCCACCATCTACGGCATCGCCTCGGCCAACCTGCTGTTCCTGCCGATCGCCGCCAAGCTCAAGAGTGTGATCTCGCACAATACCCGCGACCGCGAGATGGTCATCGAAGGCCTGATCTCGATCGCGCAGGGTGAGAACCCGCGCAACATCGAAACCAACCTCTCCGGCTTCCTGCACTGACATGGCCCGCCGCAAGCACCACGAAGAGCACGCCAACCATGAAGCATGGGCGATCCCCTATGCCGACCTGATGACGCTGCTGCTGGCCTTCTTCGTGGTCATGTATGCAATTTCCTCGGTGAACGAAGGCAAGTACCGGATCATGGCCGACGCGCTGACCGATGCCTTCGGAGGCGCGCCGCGCACCATCAATCCGGTGCAGGTGGGTAACAAACAGGTGCAGGGTGGCGGCTGGGACAGCCCCTCGGTGATCAAGTCCGGCACCAAGATCGGGCCCTCCGCGCCTGCACCGTCGCACGACCCGACCCTGCTGCCGTCGATGGCCTCGCAGATGCGCATGCCGGTATCGGTGCACAACCAGGAGCAGATCGCGCGCGCCGAGCGCCAGCTCAACAGCATCGCCGACCGCCTCACCGCCGCACTGGCGCCGCTGATCGACCGCGGCATGATCAGCGTGCGCCGCACCGAGCTGTGGATCGAAGTCGAGATCAACAGCGACATCCTGTTCCCGACCGGCTCGGCCGCGCTGGACGTGCATGCGCGGCAGACCCTGGCCAGCCTGGCCGACGTGCTGCGCGATGTACCCAACAGCGTGCGCGTGGAAGGCCACACCGACAACGTGCCGATCGCCACTTCCACCTTCCCGTCGAACTGGGAACTGTCGGCCGGGCGCGCCGCCAGCGTGGTGCACCTGTTCGCCGACCAGGGCGTGCAGCCGTCGCGGCTGGCGATGGTCGGCTACGGCCAGTTCCGCCCGCGCGAAGAGAACGACAGCGCGCAGGGCCGCAACCGCAACCGCCGGGTGATGGTCATCATCCTGGCCGACACCTCGCATTCGGTGGACCCGCTCGGCCAGCGCCTGAACGCAGCCACCGGCGCCACCGACAGCACCGCTACCGAACAGGCCGCCGCAACTCCGGCCAGCGCCCCCACCTCCCCCATCGCACCGGTGAAGTTGCCGCCGGTGCCGGCTGGCAGCCGCGTCGGCGCCGCCGTTCCCCCGGCAATGAAGGAGTAATCCGATGCGCATCTGGGCAGTCGCCAACCAGAAGGGCGGAGTCGGCAAGACCACCACCACCCTCGCCCTCGGCCGCGGCCTGGCCGCGCTCGGTCATCGCGTGCTGCTGATCGATCTCGATCCGCATGCCTCGCTCAGCCGCGCCTTCGGCGTGCCGGTGGATCCGCCGCCGGCCGGCGTGCTGGAACTGTTCGGCGCACCGCCGGCCGATCTTTCCAGCCTGTGCCATGCCAGCAACATCCACGGCCTGGACTACGTCTGTGCACAGTCCGCACTGGCCACACTGGAGCGCCGCAGCGCCAACCAGCCCGGTCTCGGCCTGGCCCTGCAGAACGCGCTTGCCCGCCATCAGGGACAGCACGACTACATCCTGCTGGACTGCGCACCCACCCTCGGCCTGCTGATGATCAACGCACTGGCCGCGGCCGACCGCCTGATCATCCCCACCCAGGCCGAACCGCTGGCGCTGCATGGCCTGGACGGCATGGTCCGCACCGGTGAGATGGTCGAACGTTCGCGCCGCCGCCCGCTGCCGATCTCGATCCTGCCCACTCTGTTCGACCGCCGCACGCGCGCAGGCAACGAGTCACTGCGCACGATGCAGGATCGTCACGGCAGCCGCGTGTGGGAAGACGCGATTCCGATTGATACCCGCATCAGCAACGCCGCCGGCCTGACCCTGCCGAGCGTCGGCGAGGACTATCCGGGCCGCGGCCTGGCTGCCTACCGCCGTGCCCTGAACTGGATTCTCGGCGAGGACGCCCGTGCCCTGGAGCAGGCCGCATGAACAGCACCGGCGTACTGGACGACTATCTGGACGAACTGCTGGGCGAAGCGATCGCCCCGGCAGCCGTCGTACTGCCAACGCCGGACAGCGCCCCCCCGGCTCCGGCCAGTGCATCGGAACTGGAACGGGAGCCGACCTGGGATGACTTGCCGGCCGAGGTGATCTACGAAACCGAGACCGTCGCCGCGGCGCCTGCAGTGGACAACGCCGCGCTCGAAGCCGCTTTCGAGGCGGCCGCAACCACCGAGCGCGAGCCCACCTGGGACGATCTGCCCGCCGAAGTGATCTACGAAACGGAGACTGTTGCTGCTGCCGCGGCAGAGAACGACGCAGCACTGGAGGCCGCCTTCGAGGCCGCCGCACTGCCTGTCGCCGCCCCCGAGCGCGAGCCGACATGGGATGACCTGCCTGACGAGGTGATCCACGAGACGGCCCTTGCGCCCGCCACCACCAAGGCGGGCCCGGAACCCACCTGGGACGACCTGCCGGACGAAGTGATCTACGAGACCGATACGGCCGACAGCCATCGACTCGCCCACACCGACAGCCCCGGCCTGCAGGCAGCGTTCGAAGCCGCTGCCGGTGGCGAGGACGTTGCCACGCCGCCGCCGGCGGTGGTCGCAGCACCGGTTGCAGCGCAGGCGCAACGCCCTGCCCCGGCCGCCGCGCCGCCACCGCGCGTGGCCGTGGATGCCCCCGCCAGCAGCCGTCCCAGCAACTGGCAGGAACTGCAGGCCCAGGCCCACCAGCCGGCCCGCAGCCCACACCCACAGAACCGCCGTGCCGGCGAGCGCACCTCGCGCTGGCTGCGCCTGCGCTGCGGCACCCAGGCCTACGCACTGGAACTGCTGAAAGTACAGGAAGTGGTGCTGCCAGTGCCGCTACTGCCGCTGCGCGGCACTGCGCCGGCCATGCTGGGCATCATGAACCTGCGCGGCCAGGTGGTACCGGTGATGGACCTCGGCCTGCACCTCGGCGCCGCAGCCGCCGAGGACGATTCGCAGACCCGTATCGTGGTGCTGGAAGAAGACGGCGAAACCATCGGCCTGCGCGTGTCGGCAGTGGAAGACGTTGCCAACCTCACCGACTCGCAGATCGAACCGCCCGATACCGCACGCATCTGCCAGATCTCCAACGACCTGTTCCGTGGCGTCGCCCGCGTCAGCCAGCGCCCGATGATCCTGCTGGATGCCACCCGGTTGTTGAGTTGAACGAAAAAAAGGGGACGGAGGGAATTAAGTCGCAATCGACCTCGCTCTACTGCAGCCCCCTCGGCAACGGCGACCGCGCAGTGGGGACGTAAGGTGTTGATCCAACGGATCAACTCCTTGCGTCCCCGACAGGCACCGCGTCGGCGCAAAGCGCCGAGCCAGTTGCGACTTAATCCCCTCCGTCCCCTTTTCAACAGCGACCGCATCGACGCACCGCGTCGATTCCCCTAAAGAACCCTGCCGGGGTGCCGTTATGGATCACGGAACCGTTTGTCCGGAGCAACGATGAGCACTGTCGAACTGGGTGAGGATCTCGGCATCGAGAGCAGCACCGAGCTCAAGAACCGCCTCGCCCCGCTGGTGGCGCAGGCAGGCGAGCTGACCCTGGATGCAAGCCAGGTCGCCCGCATCCACACGGCCTCCGTACAGGTGCTGTGTGCGTTCGTGCAGGCCCGCCGCGAGGCAGGCCTGGGCACCGGCTTCCACGGTTGCACCGCAACCTTCCGTGACGCCGCGCGCCTGCTGGGCGTCACCCAGGCCCTGGGCCTGGACGTAACCCATGACAACCTGAAATCTGTGGAGAACGCTGCATGAGCGCACGTATCTTAGTGGTGGACGATTCGGCGTCAATGCGCCAGATGGTGTCCTTCGCACTCACCTCGGCCGGTTTTGCCGTCGAAGAAGCTGAAGACGGCGCGGTCGCGCTCGGTCGCGCCAAGGGCCAGCGCTTCAATGCGGTGGTCACCGATGTCAACATGCCGAACATGGACGGCATCGCGCTGATCCGTGAACTGCGCCAGCTGCCGGACTACAAGTTCACCCCGCTACTGATGCTGACCACCGAATCGGCCGCCGACAAGAAGTCCGAAGGCAAGGCCGCCGGCGCCACCGGTTGGCTGGTCAAGCCGTTCAATCCGGAACAGCTGGTCGCCACCGTGCAGAAAGTGCTGGGCTGATCGCCCGCCACCGCTCCCCCTCTTCGCTTCCGGACCACCACTGCCATGAGCATGGACCTGCAACGCTTCCACGCCACCTTCTTCGAGGAGAGCCGCGAAGGCCTCGACGCGATGGAGGCTGGCCTGCTGGCCCTGGAATCGGGGCAGCAGGACGCGGAGATCATCAATTCGGTGTTCCGCGCCGCCCACTCGATCAAGGGCGGCGCCGGCACCTTCGGCTTCGACGCGATCGCCGGCCTGACCCACGTGCTGGAGACGCTGCTCGATGAGCTGCGTGCCGGCAAGCGGGCACTGGAAGGCCACGCCGTCGACGCCATGCTGTCCTCGGTGGACGTGCTGCGCGCCCTGCTGCGCGAAGCCGAACACGGCCAGGCCGCCGATCCCGCTGCGGTTGCTGCGGTGAAGGCACGCCTGGAAGCGGTGCTTTCCGGCCAGGCCGCACCCAGCGCCCCCGCTGCCGTCGCGGCCAAGGTGGACGACACGCCGGAAGCCTGGCAGATCGGCTTCACCCCAGCACCGTCGCTGTTCATGAGCGGCAACGACCCGCTGCGCATCATCCGCGAACTGGAACACCTCGGTTCGCTGCAGGTCGCCGCGCGCATGGAACGCCTGCCGGGCTTCGCCCAGCTCGATCCGCTCGAGGCCCACCTGGCGTGGGACCTGGGCCTGGTCGGCAAGGTGCCGCGCAGCAAGATCGAAGACACCTTTGCGTGGGTACTGGACGACTGCGAACTGGACATCCGTCCGGCCGCGCCGCCGAGCCTGGCCACCGAGGCACCTGCTACTGCTACATCCGCCCCTTCCACACCGGCTGCCGTTGTACCGGCAGCAGCTACCGCCGCTGCCAGCAGCGGTGGCGGCCAGGAAGCCGAAACCTCGATCCGCGTCAGCGTGGACAAGGTCGATGCGCTGATCAACCTGGTCGGCGAACTGGTCATCACCCAGGCCATGCTCAAGCAGGTCTCGCATGCGCTCGATCCGGTGCATGCCGAGAGCCTGTTCGCCGGCCTTGACCAGCTTGAACGCAACACCCGCGACCTGCAGGAAGCAGTGATCGGCGTGCGCATGCTGCCGGTCGATGCGGTGTTCCGCCGCTTCCCGCGCCTGGTCCGCGACCTGTCCAGCCGCCTCGGCAAGCAGGTCCGCCTGCGCACCGTCGGCGAAGGCACCGAACTGGACAAGGGCCTGATCGAGAAGATCGCCGATCCACTGGTGCACCTGGTGCGCAACTCGATCGACCATGGTCTGGAAATGCCCGACGTGCGTCGCGGCGCAGGCAAGGATGAGACTGGCACGATCACTCTGGCAGCCTCGCACCAGGGCGGCCACATCGTCATCGAAGTCAGCGACGACGGTCGCGGCCTCGACCGCGCCAAGATCCTGGCCAAGGCCCACGAACGCGGCCTGGCCGTGCCGGACAACCCGACCGATTCGCAGGTCTGGGACCTGATCTTCCAGCCTGGCTTCTCCACTGCCGATGCGGTCACCGACCTGTCCGGCCGCGGCGTCGGCATGGACGTGGTCCGCCGCAACATCCAGGCGCTGGGTGGCGAGGTGCAGATCGAAAGCAGCCTTGGTGCCGGCACCCGCACGCTGATCCGCCTGCCGCTGACCCTGGCCATCCTCGATGGTATGACCGTAGCTGTGGCCGGTGAAACCCTGATCCTGCCGCTGGCTTATGTGCTTGAAGCGTTGCAGCCGCAGGCCGAGGACATCCGCAGCATGGCCGGCGAAGGCCGCGTACTGCGCGTGCGCGGCGAATACCTGCCGATCCTGTCGCTGAGCGAGTACTACGGCTACGGCAACCGTGCGCCGGGCAGCGAATCGCTGGTTGTGGTGGTCGAAGGCGATGGCCAGAAGATCGCACTGGAAGTGGACGAGCTGGTCGGCCAGCAGCAGGTCGTGGTGAAGAACATCGAGAACAATTACCGCCGTATCGGCGGCGTGTCCGGTGCCACCATCCTCGGCGATGGCCGCGTGGCCCTGATCGTCGACATCGGCGGGCTGGTGCGTTCACTGCGGATGCCGCAGGCCGCCTGACCCATACTGCATGCGTGTACTGAACCGCCGCCCTTCGGGGCGGCGGTTTTTGTTTGCGCGCGCCATTCCACCCCGGGTCAGATCCCTTTTCAGGGAAAAGGGATCTGACCCTCACCCCATCCGTGAACTCCGTCGGCACCGTGCTTGCGCATGCAACCACGTCATGCAAGCGAAAGCCCCGCCACTGCAGCACTTTCGCGCCGTCATCCCTACGCAACCGAATGTGATCTGCGTCCATAAAGTCCGCCCGGAACGCGCCGTTATTCCGCAATGACGGCCGTCACCGAACCCCCACCGGGCACCACCGTTCGCTCTGCAACCACCCCCAAACCGGCGCACAGACGCCGGCACTCTGCCCACCTGGAGCACCCTGCATGAAGTGGTTCCAAGATCTGCCCATCGCCCGCAAGCTGGCCGTGGGGTTCACCCTCACCACCCTGATGACCGTTGTTCTCGGTGCCTTCGCCCTGGTCGGCCTGTCCGAGGCCAACGCGCAGCTGAGCGCAATGGCCTCCAACGATATTCCGTCCGTGCAGTACCTCGGCGAAGTGCGCTCGCAGCTGGGCGAGTTCCGCACCTATGAGCTGGCCCAGCTGAGCATGCTGGACCAGCCCGAGAAGGTGGCCGACTACAACAAGCGCATGGACGACACCGCCGCCGTCGTGCGCGAACAGCTGGCCGCGTACGCCAAGCTGCCGGCCGGCGCCAGGGAGCGCGAGCTCTACCGCGCCGTGCAGGCCGACGTCGATGGCTACTTCGCAGCCAATGCCAAGCTGCGCGAAGCGGCCACCGCCGGCGATGGCGTCGTCGCACGGCAGATCTCCGACGACCAGTCGCGCCCGCTGCGCCGCAAAGCCTTTGAAGACCTCAAGGCGCTGGGCGCGTACAGCAGCTCGCTGATGCAGGACAAGATCAACAACGCCAATGCCACCCACCGCAACAGCATGCTGGCGATCATTGCCGCCGTCGTATTGCTGGTTGTGGTCGCCACAACCCTGGCGGTGGTCATCTCGCGCGCCGTGGTCGGTCCGCTCGGCAAGGCGGTGAACGCCATCCAGGCCGTCGCACGCGGCGACCTCAGCGTCAGCACCCAGGCCACCAGCAAGGACGAAGCCGGCAAGATGCTGGCCGCCACGGCCGAGATGACCGCGATGCTTCGCCGTTTCAGCGAACAGACCCAGCTGATGGCACAGATGCACGCTGGCCCGGACATCAGCCACCGCATCCCGGAAGACTTCCCGGGCGTGTATGGCCAGCTGGCCGGCGGCATCAATACCGTGATCTTCGAACATCTCGACGCGATCCGCGATGCCATCGACGTGCTCAACCAGTACGCCACCGGCAACCTCACCCCGGACGCACGCCGCCTGCCCGGCAGCCGCGCGATCCTGCACGAGTCGATGGATGCAGCCAAGGCCAGCCTGCTGGCCATCAACACGCAGATCCAGCAGCTGGCCTCGGCCGCCGCCGCCGGTGACTTCAGCCAGCGCGGCGACGCCCAGCGTTTCCAGCACGACTTCAAGCTGATGATCGAGCACCTGAACACCATGATGCAGGTGGCCGACGGCAACCTCGGCCAGCTTTCGCAGCTGCTGCAGTCGATCGCCGCCGGCGACCTGACCGCACGCATGGACGGCCAGTTCAACGGCGTGTTCGCCCGCATGCGCGACGACGCCAACACCACCGTAACGCAGCTGACCCAGATCGTCGGCCAGATCCAGGCCAGCGCCGGCAGCATCACACTGGCTGCCGGTGAGATTGCTTCGGGCAACAGCGACCTGTCGCGCCGTACCGAACAGCAGGCCGCCAACCTGGAAGAAACCGCCGCGTCGATGGAGGAACTGACCTCCACCGTGCGTCAGAACGCCGAACACGCCCGCCAGGCCAACCAGCTCGCCATCGGCGCGCATGGCGTCGCCTCGCAGGGCGGTGAAGTGGTCGGCCAGGTGGTCACCACCATGTCGGCCATCGAAGCCTCGTCGAAGAAGATCGCCGAGATCATCTCGGTCATAGACGGCATTGCCTTCCAGACCAACATCCTGGCGCTGAACGCCGCGGTGGAAGCGGCGCGTGCCGGTGAACAGGGCCGCGGCTTCGCCGTGGTCGCCAGCGAAGTGCGTACCCTCGCCCAGCGCTCGGCCGCTGCCGCCAAGGAGATCAAGGGCCTGATCGACGACTCCGTCGGCAAGGTCGCCGAAGGCTCCAGCCTGGTCCACCAGGCCGGCAGCACCATGGGCGAGATCGTTGCTTCGGTGCAGCGCGTGACCGACATCATGGCCGAGATCTCTGCGGCTTCTCAGGAACAGAGCGCCGGCATCGAGCAGGTCAACCAGACCGTGGTGCAGATGGACGAAACCACCCAGCAGAACGCCGCGCTGGTGGAGGAAGCCACCGCCGCCGCGCGTGCAATGGAAGACCAGGCCGTGCAGCTGGGGGAAGCCGTGGCCCGCTTCCGGCTGGCATCACAGGGCGCCACCGTCGCGCCGGCACGCCTGACCACCGCACCGCTGCCACGCCAGGTGGCGGCCGCCGCGCCGGTTGCCAGGCCCGCCCCTGCTCGTCCGCTGCGTGCGTCGGCGGCGCAGCCAGCACTGGCTGCGGACGGCGACTGGCAGGAGTTCTGATGTACCCGGGGTCGGATCCCTTTCCTTCGGGAAAGGGATCCGACCCCTGACGCATGGAAAGTGATGCAATTCTCACTTCATAATCCGGCACAGTGGCCGATATCCCCATCGAGCCTCGCGCCAACGCGTGCTGGCGCCCGCCCCTGACCGTAGATTCCATGTCCGACGGCAACGACACTGCAGTGCATGATGTCCACGCGGCTGATGCCGCTGACGAACGTTTCCTGGTCCGCAATCCGCGCCAGCTGCGGCAGCTGCTGCGATCGCTGATCGACCAGCGATCACTGATCAATGCGCATATCGACGGCCGCGACCGCTCGTTCCCGACCGCGCTGCTTGAACTCGACGAGGACGACGACACCCTGCTGCTCGATGGCAGTCCGCAGGAGGCGTCCAACCGCGCCGCCGAACAGGCCGACCATCTGCTGTGCTTTGCCCAGCTCGAACGCGTGCTGGTGCGGTTCCGCCTGCAGGCACTGCAGCGTGTGGACAACGACGGCCACGTCGCCTTCCGTGCCCCTCTGCCGGACGAACTGGTCCATCTGCAACGACGTGAGATGTACCGGCTGGAGACGCCCGTCACCGATTCGCCCCAGTTGCTGATCCCCGCCGGAGAGAGCCGCGCCGAAGCGCTGTCGATGCGGGTGGTGGACATCAGTGGCGGCGGCCTGGCGGTAGCCGTGCCTACCGACTGCGCAGTGTTCAGCCTGCAGAAGCGCTACCCGGCGGTGCTGTCGCTGCCCGACGGCCCGGACCTGGAGATCGAGCTGGTCGTCTGCAACCTGCTGCCGCAGCGCCAACCCAACGGCATCGAGATCAAGCGCGTGGGCATGCGCTTCGACATCCTGCCCCGCGGCGCCGACAGCGCCATCCAGCGCTACATCTTCCGCATCGACCGCCAGCGCAAGGCGCGCCGCAACGGCGAGCTGTAAGGCCTCGCGACCGGTAGTGCCGGCCGCTGGCCGGCACTGGTCGTATCCACATTGTTGCCAGGTTGCCGGCCAGCGGCCGGCACTACCGCTTCCCGTATAGATCCACGCCATGCGTGGATGCCCCACCCTCCCCGGTAGATCCACGCCATGCGTGGATGCCTTCCCCCGACACCTAAAGTCCCCAACCAAGGGGCCGATATCGAGCCTGACACCGGGACTTCCGGCAGAACCAGGACCCCTCGATGAACGACAAGACCAGCTCCACCGCCAGCGCCGGTGGCGAATTCCTCAGCTTCACCCTCGGTGCCGAGCACTACGGCGTGGACATCCTCAAGGTGCAGGAAATCCGCGGCTACGACGCCGTCACCCGCGTGCCGGATGCCCCGGACTACATCAAGGGCGTGATCAACCTCC
Organism: Stenotrophomonas maltophilia; assembly: GCF_002138415.1. Classification (NCBI taxonomy): domain Bacteria; kingdom Pseudomonadati; phylum Pseudomonadota; class Gammaproteobacteria; order Lysobacterales; family Lysobacteraceae; genus Stenotrophomonas; species Stenotrophomonas maltophilia. The sequence continues at coordinate 2,123,101 of NZ_CP015612.1, read as the reverse complement.
GCGGCACCATCGTGCCGGTCATCGACCTGCGGCTGAAGCTGCGCCTGGACAACGCCCGCTACGACGCCTTCACCGTGATGATCGTGCTGAACGTCGAAGACCGCGTGGTCGGCATCGTCGTGGACAGCGTCTCCGACGTGATCCCGCTGTCGGCCGAGCAGATCCGCCCGACCCCGGAATTCGGCGCCGCCGTCGATACCCGCTTCATCTCCGGCATCGGCACGCAGGACGACCGCATGCTGATCCTGCTCGACATCGAGACCCTGCTGGACAGCGCCGATATGGGTCAGGCCAACGTCGTTGAAGACGCCGCTGCCTGATCGAACGGACCTGCTTCACGTTCTGGTCACAAAACCCTTCAGTTCCCTCCGGCAGTGCCGATAGGGGGACAGAAGCCGGTCGCGCAGGAGCGCGCAGAACCGGAACGACCATCACCATCCCCGGAGATACACCTCGATGAAGTCCCTGCTTGCGTTCGTTTCGGCCGCTGTCCTGGCCACCACCGCTTCCGCCGCGTTCGCCCAGTCGGCCGACATGATCCCGCCGGAACTGGCCCCGCGCTCGGTCGGCAAGGACGGCATGGTCTGCGGCAAGGTCGAGAAGGCCCGCTACGCAGAAGGTTCCGAAGGCCAGCCGACCTTCCTGTACATGGGCGGCGCCTTCCCGCGCCACACCTTCTCGGCCCGCATCGCCGGCGAGAACCGCGGCAAGTTCTCCTTCCCGCTGGAAACCCTGGAAGGCAAGACCGTGTGCGTGATCGGCAAGATCCAGCGCGACGCCTCGCGCGCGGAAATCGAAGTCAGCTCGCCGGCCGGCCTGAAGCTGGCCAACATCAAGTAATCCGCTGTCCGTCGAACCACGCCGGACCTGGTGCCGGCGTGGTTTCTGCTGCAACCGGGCCCGATGCCCGGGCGCGTCTGCCTTAGGAGCTCGCAACGCCCATGCCGTGGATCAACAACCTGAAACTGATGCCGAAGCTGCTGCTGACCTTCGGTGTCCTCCTGCTGGTGATGCTGCTGCAGGGTATCGTCGCCTATCGCGGCCTGCACTCGCTGAACAACGTCACCACCGAGCTGGCGGGTTCTCGCATGGAGAGCATCCGCATGGCCGGCGAGATGCGCGGCATGCTGGGTGAATACCGCAACGCCGCCTACCAGCAGCTGATCCGCGCCAGTGACGACGTCAAGGCTGATGCACGCAAGCAGACCGTCGAGCTGCGTACCAGCATGGACAAGTCGATCAAGGACTATCCGAAGCTGGTCGACAACGCACAGCAGAAGAAGCTGTTCGACACCTTCGCCAAGGAGTGGAAGGACGCCCTGGCCTCCTATGACAGCGTCACCGAGATGCTGGAACTGGACCTGCCGGACGACGCCATCGATACCTTCGTCGGCGAGACCCGCACCAAGCACCGCAAGGCCGCATCGGCGCTGGAAGCGCTGATCGCCGAAGACAACCGCCTCGCCCGTGCCTCGCGCGAAGAGGCTGAATCCACCTATTCCGCCTCGGCCGTGCTGACTGTGATCGCCCTGCTGGGCGGCGCCGCTCTCGGCCTGGTGCTGGTCTGGCTGTTCGCCCGCGCCCTGGTCGGCAGCGTGCGCGGCGCCGTGTCGGTTGCCAACGACGTGGCCGGCGGCAAGCTCGATGGCCACATCGACGTCAGCCGCCAGGATGAAGTGGGTGAACTGATGCAGGCCATGCAGCGCATGCAGCGCGACCTGCGTGAGCGCATCGAAACCGACCAGGCCGTCGCCCGCGAGAACCTGCGCATCCGTACCGCGCTGGATTACAGCTCGACCGGCGTGTACCTGACCGACACCAGCAACACCATCGTTTACAGCAACCGCGCCCTGCAGCAGACCCTGAGCCAGTACCAGGACGAAGTCCGCCGCGACCTGCCGGACTTCGATGCGCAGGCTTCGCTGATCGGCAAGCCGGTCACCGTGCTTGAGCACCGCGGCGAGATGGACCAGACCCTGCTGGGCAACCTGAAGGCACACGGCGTTGCCCGTCGCCCGATGCAGTACGGCGATGCCCAGTTCGCCCAGGTGGTTTCGACCATCCGCAATGAAGGCGGCGACACCGTCGGCTACGTGGTGGAATGGCGCGACCGCACCCAGGAAGCGCAGGTGGAAGCCGAAGTGGCACGCGTAATCGCCCAGGCAGCCGCCGGCGACCTGTCCGGCCGTATTGATTCCAGCGACAAGGAAGGCTTCTTCCTGCAGCTGGCCCAGCAGATCAACGGCCTGCTCGACGCCAACGCCGGCAGCATCGAGCAGATCTCCGGGCTGCTTGCCGCACTGTCGCAGGGCGACCTGACCGTGCGCATGCATGGCGACTACCAGGGCGTGTTCGCCCGCATGCGCGACGACGCCAACGCCACTGCCGCGCAGCTGAGCGAGATTGTTACCCGCATCAAGCAGTCCAGCCGTGCGATCAGCTCGGCCGCTGGCGAAATCGCCTCGGGCAACAGCGATCTGTCGCGCCGCACCGAGCAGCAGGCCGCCAATCTGGAAGAAACCGCTGCCTCGATGGAGGAGCTGACCTCGACCGTTCGCCAGAACGCCGAGCATGCACGCCAGGCCAATCAGCTGGCCATCGGCGCACATGGCGTGGCCTCGCAGGGCGGTGAAGTGGTCGGCCAGGTGGTCACCACCATGTCGGCCATCGAAGCCTCGTCGAAGAAGATCGCCGAGATCATCTCGGTCATCGACGGCATCGCCTTCCAGACCAACATCCTGGCGCTGAACGCCGCAGTGGAAGCTGCGCGTGCCGGTGAACAGGGTCGTGGTTTCGCCGTGGTTGCCAGCGAAGTGCGTACCCTCGCCCAGCGTTCGGCCGCTGCCGCCAAGGAGATCAAGGGCCTGATCGACGACTCCGTCGGCAAGGTCAACGACGGCTCGGCACTGGTACACAAGGCGGGCGCCACCATGGGCGAGATCGTCGCCTCGGTGCAGCGCGTGACCGACATCATGGCCGAGATCTCTGCGGCCTCGCAGGAACAGAGCGCCGGCATCGAGCAGGTCAACCAGACCGTGGTGCAGATGGACGAAACCACCCAGCAGAACGCCGCGCTGGTGGAAGAAGCCACCGCCGCCGCACGTGCGATGGAAGAACAGGCCGGCCACCTCAGCGAAGCGGTGTCGATCTTCGTGGTCGACGAAGCCGAGACCGTGGCTGCCCCGCGCATCGCCGCTGCCCCGGCCCCGCGTGCTGCCGCACCTGCCGCGCCGGCCCCGGTCGCCCCGCCGGCCCGCCGCACCGCCGGTGGTCGCCCGATGGCCACCGAACTGGCCGATGGAGACTGGCAGGAATTCTGATGCCGGCCTGACCTGATGTACGAGAACGCCCTGGCCCTGCGCTGGGGCGTTTTTGTTTACGGGGTATCTGGATATCCAGCCAACGGCGAAGCCCCTCGGGGTGGTCGCGGTAGGCGCGTGGCTGCTGAGGGTTGGCCGGGAGGGTGGGCTGCGCAGGGGCCGCTGCAAGTACGTCCATGTAAGCTCGGTCGCCGCATCCATGCGGCTCACGCCCCTGCGCAGCCCACCCTCCCGGCCACGGACAGTTTCCGTGCGCGTCCACCCCGGATTGAAGAAAGAAGAGCAAGAGCAACAGCACCGCTTCCGGGTTCAGATTCGCTTTCCGCAGGAAAACGGATCTGCCCCCTCTTCCCACCTGGAAACCCAACGCTCTTGCCGTCCGCCACCGAAATGCCGAGAGGGTTGGGTCGGGGTGGGCTGGCGGGACCGTTGGCGCCATGGGCCCGAGGCATGCCTCGGGCGGGTTGGGCAGGACGCCCAACCCCGGTCTTGCCGCGTGCGCAGGACTGCGCACACGAGCAAGGCGCCATCGAGCCCCCAAGGACGGGTTTACGGCATGTCCCGCCAGCCCACCCCGATCCAGCCACCCACTGAAAATTCAGAGCCGACCAACCGCCGTTGCTGTTGCTGTTGCTGTTGCTGTTGCTGTTGCCGTTGCTGTTGCTGTTGCTTCAAAAGCCTGCCGCAGGCAGCGCCGCAGCAGCCGCTGCAAGGAAACCTGAATACGTTCGGACACCGCACCTCAATCCCCCGCCCACGCGGCCGATAACGGGGTTGTCACCGCTTGTCCCGCAGTGACCGGCACGGCGCCGCCCGCCCGCTTCGACCTGGTCCTGCTCGATGAATCTCCTGCATCGCTGGCAACACTACTTCAGCAACCTCTCCGTCCGGCGCAAGCTCAACCTGCTGACGCTGCTCATCGCGCTCGGCGTGATCGCGCTCTCGGTGATCGCCGCCCGCATGCAGTACCTCGACCTGACCGAGACCCGCAAGACCGCGCTGAAGACCCAGGTCGAACTCAGCTACGGCATCCTCCAGCACTACCACCGTCTGGCCGGTACCGGCGAGCTCAGCGAGGACGCTGCCAAGAGCGCGGCGCTGCAGGCGCTGGAAGTGATGCGCGCCGAAAACGATGCCTACTACTTCAACATCTACGACACCGGCTACCGCCTGCTGATGCACCCGTTCCGCAAGGACCTGGTCGGCAAGGACATGAAGGACTTCCGCACCGACGATGGCGTACGCATCTACTACGACCAGGTCGAAGCGGCCAAGGCCGGAGGCGGCTTCGTCAACTACCGCTGGGCCAAGCCCGGCAGCAAGGGCGAGGTCGAGAAGGTGGCCTACGCCGGCCTGTTCGCGCCCTGGAACTGGGTGGTCAGCAGTGGCGTCTACATGGACGACGTGCAGAAGCAGGCGCTGGTGTTCACCGCCATCATGGCCGTCTCCGGTGGCGTGCTGGTGCTGATCGTGCTGGCCCTGAGCTGGCTCATCGGCAACCGCATCGCCGTGCCGCTGAAGCAGGCAACGGCCGTCGCCGAGGGTATCGCCCGCGGCAAGCTGGACAGCCACATCGGCCCGCAGCCGCATGACGAGACCGGCCGCCTGCTGGACGCCATGTCCGGCATGCAGCAGCAGCTGCACGCGGTGATCAGCGGCCAGCGCGAAATGGCGCGCCGCCACGACGGCGGCGAACTGAGTTACCGCATCGACGCCAGCGCCTTCCCCGGCGAGTACGGGTTGATGGTGCAGGAAACCAACGCCCTGGTCGGCGGCCACGTGCAGACCCTGCACGACGTGCTGGACGTGGTGCAGCAGTACGCGGTGGGCGATCTGAGCCGCGACGTCGCACGCTACCCCGGCGAGAAGGCCGCGATGACCACCACCGTCGACACGGTCAAGGCCAACCTCGGCCGCATCAATGCCGAGATCAAGCAGCTGGCCAGTGCCGCCGCTGCCGGCGACTTCAGCCGTCGTGGCGATGCGCAGCGCTTCGATCACGATTTCCGCCTGATGCTGGAAAACCTCAACGCGATGATGGCGGTCAGCGATGACAACCTCGGCAAGCTCTCGCAGCTGCTGTCGGCCATCGCCGAAGGCGACCTGACCGCGCGCATGCATGGCGACTACCAGGGCGTGTTCGCGCGCATGCGGGACGACGCCAACACCACCGTCGCGCAGCTGACCCAGATCGTCGGCCAGATCCAGGCCAGTGCTTCCAGCATCACCCTGGCCGCCGGTGAGATTGCCTCGGGCAACAGCGACCTGTCGCGCCGCACCGAGCAGCAGGCCGCCAATCTGGAAGAAACCGCCGCGTCGATGGAGGAGCTGACCTCCACCGTGCGCCAGAACGCCGAGCACGCCCGCCAGGCCAACCAGCTCGCCATTGGCGCGCAGGGTGTGGCCTCGCAGGGTGGCAGCGTGGTCGGCCAAGTGGTCAACACGATGTCGGCCATTGAAGCCTCCTCGAAGAAGATCGCCGAGATCATCAGCGTCATCGACGGCATCGCCTTCCAGACCAACATCCTGGCGCTGAACGCCGCGGTGGAAGCCGCACGTGCCGGCGAACAGGGCCGCGGCTTCGCCGTGGTCGCCAGTGAAGTGCGCACCCTCGCCCAGCGCTCGGCCGCCGCTGCGAAGGAGATCAAGGGCCTGATCGATGATTCGGTCGGCAAGGTCGCCCAAGGCTCCAGCCTGGTGCACCAGGCCGGCAGCACCATGGGCGAGATCGTCGCCTCGGTGCAGCGCGTGACCGACATCATGGCCGAGATCTCCGCCGCCTCGCAGGAGCAGTCGGCCGGCATCGAGCAGGTCAACCAGACCGTGGTGCAGATGGACGAAACCACCCAGCAGAATGCTGCGCTGGTGGAAGAAGCCACCGCCGCCGCACGTGCGATGGAAGAACAGGCTGGCCAACTGGCCGACGCCGTGGCGATCTTCCGCCTGGACAACCAGGTCTCGGCCGCGATGAAGGCGGTGGCCGCGCGTGTCGAGCCGGTGCATGTTGCCGCCGCCGTGGCACGTCCACAGCCGGCCAGCACGCCCACCCCGGTCCGCCGCAGCAGCAACGCCAGCACCTTCGTCGCCAGCGACAGCGACTGGCAGGAATTCTGAGACCCACCCGCGGCGGCTTCGGCCGCCGCCTCTGCCGATGGACACGTCCCCCGTGCAAAGTCCTACTCCCATCGTCACCGGCCCGCGCGAATTCGAGTTCGCCGACCGTGATTTCCGCCGCGTCTGCGACCTGATCTACCAGCGCGTGGGCATCGCCCTCGCCCCGGCAAAGCGCGACATGGTCTATGGCCGCCTGTCGCGCCGCCTGCGCACGCTGGGCATGCGCAGCTTCCAGCAGTATCTGGACCATCTGGAGCAGGAAGACGGTGACGAATGGCAGGCGTTCACCAACGCCCTGACCACCAACCTGACCTCGTTCTTCCGCGAACCGCACCACTTCGACAAGCTGCGCGAGGAGCTGCAGCAGCGCGCCAGCCGCACGCCGCTGCTGTTGTGGTCGTGCGCAGCGTCCACCGGCGAAGAACCCTATTCAATGGCGATTACCGCCTGTGAGGCCTTCGGCACCCTGAAGCCACCGGTACGCATCATCGCCACCGATGTCGACACCCAGGTGCTGGCCACCGCCGGCCGTGGCGTCTACAACATCGATCGCGTCACCAGCCTCGATCCGGACCTGCGCCGGCGCTACTTCCAGCGCGGCAGCGGCCCCAACGAGGGCCAGTGCCGCGTGCTGCCAGCGCTGCGCGAGCTGATCGAGTTCCGCCCATTGAACCTGCTCGCCCCGCGCTACGACGTCGGCGGCCCGTTCGATGCGCTGTTCTGCCGCAACGTGATGATCTACTTCGACAAGCCGACCCAGCGCGCGATCCTGGGCCGGCTGGTGCAGCACCTGTCCGACGATGGCCTGCTCTACACCGGCCACTCGGAGAACTACCTGCACGCCGCCGACCTGATCCAGCCCTGCGGGCGCACCCTGTACCGCCGTGCGGCAAAGGCCGGCGCATGAACGCCTCGCTGCGTACCGATGATGTGATGCGTTACCAGGACGCGCGCTTCAAGACCATTGCAGCCAAGCTGCTGCCGACCCAGTACCTGGTGGTCGACGACACCACCGCGCTGACCACCACGCTGGGTTCCTGCGTGGCCGCCTGCCTGCGCGACCCGGTGCTGAAGATCGGCGGCATGAACCACTTCCTGCTGCCCGAAGGCAACGCCGGCGACGGCGCACCCGCGCGCTATGGCAGCTATGCGATGGAACTGCTGATCAACGACATGCTCAAGCGCGGCGCACACCGCAAGCGCATCGAAGCCAAGGTGTTCGGTGGTGCCAACGTGCTGAAGGGATTCACCAGCAACCCGGTCGGCACCCGCAACGCCGAGTTCGTGCGCCAGTACCTGCAGGCCGAGCACATTCCGATCATCGCCGAGGACCTGTGCGGCATCCATCCGCGCAAGATCTGGTTCTTCGCCGATACCGGCCGCGTGGTGGTGCAGCGTCTGCCGCATGCCCATGAAGCCGAAGTGGCTGCGACCGAATCGGCCGTGCGTGCACGCCTGTCCAAGGCCCCGGTCACCGGTGGCGTGGAGCTGTTCGAATGACCCTGACCGGCAACGCCCCCTGCCGGGTCCTGATCGTCGACGACTCCGCCGTCGTGCGTCAGATGCTCACCGAGATCCTGTCCAGCGATCCGTCCATCGACGTGGTCGGCACCGCCGCCGACCCGCTGCTGGCACGCGAGAAGATCAAGCGCCTGGCCCCGGACGTGATCACGCTGGACGTGGAAATGCCGCGCATGGACGGGCTCGCGTTCCTGGAAAACCTGATGCGCCTGCACCCGCTACCGGTAGTGATGATCTCCTCGCTGACCGAACGCGGCGCCGACACCACACTGCAGGCACTGGCACTGGGTGCGGTGGATTTCGTCTCCAAGCCGAAGCTGGACGTGGCGCGGGGCCTGCAGGCCTACGCCGACGAGATCATCGCCAAGGTCAAGATGGCGGCGCGCTCGCGGGTGCGTCCGCTGGTGCGCGCTGCCGCACCGAAGCTCCTGCTGGAAGCCGCTCCTGCGATGCGCCCCGCCGCGCCGCAGTTCCGTACCACCGACCGCCTGATCGCGATCGGCTCGTCGGCCGGTGGCACCGAGGCCCTGCGTGTAGTGCTGGAAGGCATGCCCGCCGACGGCCCGGCCGTGGTGATGACCCAGCATCTGCCGGCCAGCTTCAGCAGCGCCTTCGCCGAACGCCTGGACCGGCACTCGGCAATGGCCGTACGCGAGGCCAGCGACGGCGAAGCGGTGCTGCCTGGCCATGCCTACCTGCCGCCGGGTGGCAAGCACCTGCGGATCATCCGCGACGGTGCGCGCTGGCGCTGCCGCGTCGACGACGGCCCTGCGGTTAACCGGCACAAGCCCGCGGTGGACGTGCTGTTCCGCTCGGTCGCGCAGAACGCCGGCGGCAACGCCATCGGCGCCATCCTCACCGGGATGGGCGATGACGGCGCACGCGGCCTGCTGGAGATGCGTCAGGCCGGCGCACCGACGCTGGTGCAGGACGAGGCCAGCAGCGTGGTCTGGGGCATGCCCGGTGCCGCGTTCAAGCTCGGCGCCGCCGAGGAACAGGTGCCGCTGGAACGGATTGCCGAGCGGCTTCTCGCCCTCGCCCGCGGCTGATTGCGCGCCCCGGCTCATGGGCGCGCGCGCAGTAGACCCACGCCATGCGTGGATGCCAGAGTCGAGCCGCGCTCGACTCATCGCGCATCGCAGGAACAGCAGCCAAGCATGGACTCGGCGCTACAGGCCATCAGGCAACAAAAAAAGGCGCCGGCTTTCACCGGGTTCTTCGTTTCAACGCGCTACCCGCATGTGTGCTTTGATAACGGTATTGCACAAGGAACGCTGCACATGATCAAAGGCATATGGAAGGCCGCCCTGGCGGCCGTACTGCTTCCATTGCCACTGGCACCCGCCGGCGCCAGTGGCGATCTGTTCTACTTCGAGGCCAAGCAAGGTGATGTGTTCTTCATGCTGATGCTGGTGGGTCGCGAAGACCCCGGCGCGGTAAGCGTCAGCTGGAAAGGCGCGTCGATCCCGCCGTACCCCAACGTGCATCGCCGCTACTACATCGAATTCAATCGCGCAAAGCGCCAGGCCTACGTGCGTCCACTTGACCGTGATGGACTGCCCTGGTTCGAGATGGATGTCTCCGGTAAGCGCGGCAACGTGCTGATCGGCGGCCGTCGGTTGCAGGGCAACGCGGACTGGACCGTGCAATAGCGGATGCAGCAGACAAAAAACCCCCGGCTCTCACCGGGGGTTCTTCGTTTCAACGGCGTGCCGGCCAGCGGCCGGCACTACCGCATCAGGCAGCGACCGTGTTGGCCACGTCCTGGTATTCCTCGATCTGGTCGAAGTTCATGTAGCGGTAGATCTCCGCACCATTGGCGTTGATCACGCCGATGTCCGCCATGTACTCCTCCTTGGTCGGGATGCGGCCCAGACGCGAGCAGATCGCGGCCAGTTCGGCCGAACCCAGGTACACGTTGGTGTTGCGGCCCAGGCGGTTCGGGAAGTTGCGGGTCGAGGTCGACATCGCGGTGGAGCCTTCGCGGATCTGCGCCTGGTTGCCCATGCACAGCGAGCAGCCCGGCATTTCCATGCGGGCGCCGGTGGCGCCGAAGGTGCCGTACACGCCTTCCTTGGTCAGCTCCGAAGCATCCATCTTGGTCGGCGGAGCCACCCACAGACGGGTCGGCAGGTCACGCTTGCCTTCCAGCAGCTTGGCAGCGGCACGGAAGTGACCGATGTTGGTCATGCACGAACCGATGAACACTTCGTCGATCTTGGCGCCAGCGACTTCGGACAGGGTCTTCACGTCGTCCGGATCGTTCGGGCAGGCCACGATCGGCTCGTGGATGTCGGCCAGGTCGATCTCGATGACGGCGGCGTACTCGGCGTCGGCATCCGGCTCCAGCAGCTGCGGGTTGGCCAGCCACGCCTCCATCTTCTCGATGCGACGCTGCAGCGAACGCGGATCCTGGTAGCCCTCGGCAATCATCCACTTCAGCAGCGTGATGTTGCTGGTCAGGTACTCGATGATCGGTTCCTTGTTCAGGCGCACCGAGCAACCGGCCGCCGAACGCTCGGCCGAGGCGTCGGACAGTTCGAACGCCTGTTCGACCTTCAGCTCCGGCAGGCCTTCGATTTCCAGGATGCGGCCGGAGAAGATGTTCTTCTTGCCAGCCTTGGCCACGGTCAGCAGGCCCGACTTGATCGCGTACAGCGGGATCGCGTTGACCAGGTCACGCAGGGTCACGCCCGGCTGCATCTTGCCCTTGAAGCGCACCAGCACCGACTCCGGCATGTCCAGCGGCATCACGCCGGTGGCCGCAGCGAAGGCGACCAGGCCCGAACCGGCCGGGAACGAAATGCCCACCGGGAAGCGGGTGTGCGAGTCACCACCGGTACCCACGGTGTCCGGCAGCAGCATGCGGTTGAGCCAGCTGTGGATCACGCCGTCGCCCGGGCGCAGCGAAACGCCGCCACGGGTGGAGATGAACTCCGGCAGGGTGTGGTGGGTCTTCACGTCCACCGGCTTCGGGTAGGCGGCGGTGTGGCAGAACGACTGCATCACCAGATCGGCCGAGAAGCCCAGGCAGGCCAGGTCCTTCAGCTCGTCACGGGTCATCGGGCCGGTGGTGTCCTGCGAGCCGACCGAGGTCATCTTCGGTTCGCAGTAGGTGCCCGGGCGCATGCCCTGGCCTTCCGGCAGGCCACAGGCGCGGCCGACCATCTTCTGTGCCAGCGAGAAGCCCTTGCCGGTGTCGGCCGGCTGCACCGGCAGGCGGAACAGGTTGGTCGGGGCCAGGCCCAGCGCTTCGCGCGCCTTGCCGGTCAGGCCACGGCCGATGATCAGCGGAATGCGGCCACCGGCACGCACTTCGTCGAACAGCACTTCGGACTTGACCTGGAACTCGGCGATCACTTCACCGTTCTTCAGCGCCTTGCCTTCGTACGGACGCAGCTCGACCACATCGCCGTGCTCCATCTTCGACACGTCCAGCTCGATCGGCAGTGCGCCGGCATCTTCCATGGTGTTGTAGAAGATCGGGGCGATCTTCGAACCCAGGCAGACGCCACCGGCGCGCTTGTTCGGGATGAACGGGATGTCATCGCCGGTCCACCACAGCACGCTGTTGGTGGCCGACTTGCGCGAGGAACCGGTGCCGACCACGTCGCCGACGTAGGCGACCAGGTGGCCCTTGTCCTTCAGCGACAGGATCTGCTGGATCGGGCCGCGCTTGCCGTCTTCTTCCGGGGTAAACGGCGCATCGTCGCGCTTGTTCTTCAGCATCGCCAGGGCGTGCATCGGAATGTCCGGGCGGGTGGTCGCGTCCGGCGCCGGCGAAAGGTCGTCGGTGTTGGTCTCGCCCGGCACCTTGAACACGGTGACGGTCAGGCTCTGCGGCACTTCCGGGTTGCTGGTGAACCACTCGGCATCGGCCCAGCTCTGCAGCACGGCCTGGGCGTTGGCATTGCCGGCCTTGGCCTTTTCCTGCACGTCATGGAAGGCATCGAACACCAGCAGGGTCTTCTTCAGACCGTTGGCGGCGATGGTGCCGACGCTGGCGTCGTCCAGCAGCTGTACCAGCGGGGCAACGTTGTAACCGCCGAGCATGGTGCCCAGCAGTTCGGTGGCGCGCTCACGGCTGATCAGCGGGTTCTGCTCGCTGCCCAAGGCGATCGCCGCCAGGTACGAGGCTTTGACTTTGGCAGCATCGTCGACGCCGGCCGGCACGCGGTGGGTCAGCAGGTCGAGCAGGAACTCGGCCTCGCCCTGCGGCGGGTTCTTCAGCAGTTCGATGACATCGGCCGTCTGCTGCGCGCTCAGCGGCAGCGGCGGGATGCCAAGCGCAGCGCGCTCGGCGACGTGGTGGCGGTAGGCTTCCAACATGACAACTCCCGGGTAATGCGTAGGTTGAAAAAACAAAGTGGGCTCAGGCTTGCGGCACGATCAGCTTCAGGCCCTTGAAGTAGTCGCGGTAAAACGTATCGTTCCAGGTGATCAGGCCGTCGCACTGCAGCAGTGCGTGGGCGCCGACCATGAATTCGTCCAGGCTGCGGCGGCTGCCGCTGCGCTGGCGGTGGCGGCGGTGCATCTCGCCGGCGCGCAGCGCCGACTTGGCTTCCATCGGGTTGAAGTGCACGCCCATTTCTTCCAGCGCTTCCAGCACCTCGGCGCCGCCGCGCAGCGATGCGCAGACTTCGGCCAGGGTCGCGCCGCAGACCACCACGCGGCCACCGACCAGGCTCTGCCTGAGGATGGCTTCCACGGCATCGGCCTGCGGACCATTGCTGAGCAGCTCGACCAGCACCGGCGAATCGACGGCGATCATCACGGCTTATTCCTCGTCACGCACCGCGCGCACGGCGGCATCGGACGATTCGAAGCCGTCCAGCGCGAATTTGCCGCGCGCCCGTGAAATGGCATCGTCAACACTCTTGCGCAGGATGATGCGGCTGCCGTCCAGCTCGACCTTCAGCAGCGTGCCCTTGGTCAGGCCGAGGGCATCACGCACCGCCTTGGGCAGGGTGATCTGTCCGCGTTCTGCAACGGTGGCTTCCATTGGTAGGCCCTCCAGAGTATGCACAAATTATACATACTTCCCCGGGCATACTTCCACCCTGAACAGGACCGGCACCCCGCCAGCCCTTGCCTCGCAAAGGATCGGCCACAAACGTGACATACGCCATACACCTTCCCCTGTAGTCTGGAACCGATGCCGCAGGCCGGACCCGGCCCGGGTGAACCCATTCAGTCTGGGGTTCATACTGGGACCACCGGGGCCGTCAGGCCCGCGGCGACCGCAAGCAGGTCCGCCCATGCGCGGGCCACTGCAAGCCATCCGCAAGAAGGAGTTACCCCGCATGAGCGATTCGTTCTCCACCCGCAGCCAGCTGAACGTCGGCGGCAAGACCTACGACTACTTCAGCCTGCCCACGCTGGGCCAGCGCTTCGATATCTCCCACCTGCCCTACTCGATGAAGATCCTGCTGGAGAACCTGCTCCGGCACGAGGATGGCGGCATCACCGTCGGCAAGGACCACATCGAAGCGGTGGCCCGCTGGAACCCGGCGGCCGAGCCGGACACCGAGATCGCCTTCATGCCGGCGCGCGTGGTCCTGCAGGACTTCACCGGCGTGCCCTGCGTGGTCGACCTGGCCGCGATGCGCGATGCGGTGGTCAAGCTTGGCGGCTCACCTGAGCAGATCAACCCGCAGATCCCCTCCGAACTGGTCATCGACCACTCGGTGCAGGTCGATGTGTTCGGCAAGCCGGACGCACTGGACCTCAACGGCAAGATCGAATTCCAGCGCAACCAGGAACGCTACGGCTTCCTGCGCTGGGGCCAGAAGGCCTTCGACAACTTCAAGGTGGTGCCGCCGAACACCGGCATCGTCCACCAGGTGAACCTGGAGAACCTGGCCCGCGTGGTGATGACCGCCGACAAGGACGGCAAGGCCGTTGCGTATCCGGACACGGTGTTCGGCACCGACAGCCACACCACCATGATCAATGGCATCGGCGTACTGGGCTGGGGCGTGGGCGGCATCGAGGCCGAAGCCGCCATGCTCGGCCAGCCGTCGTCGATGCTGATCCCGCAGGTGGTGGGCTTCAAGCTGACCGGCAAGCTGCCCGAGGGCGCCACCGCCACCGACCTGGTGCTGACCGTCACCCAGATGCTGCGCAAGCTGGGCGTGGTCGGCAAGTTCGTCGAGTTCTACGGTGACGGCCTGCAGCACCTGCCGCTGGCCGACCGCGCCACCATCGGCAACATGGCCCCGGAATACGGCGCCACCTGCGGCATCTTCCCGATCGACGCCGAATCGTTGAACTACCTGCGCCTGTCCGGCCGCAGCGAAGAGCAGATCGATCTGGTCGAAGCCTATGCCAAGGCGCAGGGCCTGTGGCACGAGCCGGGCAGCCCGCATGCCCAGTACAGCACCACGCTGGAACTGGACATGGGCACGGTGAAGCCGTCGCTGGCCGGCCCCAAGCGCCCGCAGGACCGCGTGCTGCTGGAAGACGTGCAGAAGAACTACCGTGAAGCCCTGGTCGGCATGACCGCCAACCGTGACAAGCGCAGCGACGACGTCTCCTCGTTCGTCAACGAAGGCGGCGGCGCCGCGGTCGGCAACGAGCAGCTGGCCAAAGGCTACGCCGACATCGAAACCGAAGGCCGCAAGGTCCGCCTGAAGGACGGCGCGGTGGTCATCGCGGCCATCACCTCGTGCACCAACACCTCCAACCCAGCGGTGATGATCGGTGCCGGCCTGCTGGCCCGCAACGCGGCCGCCAAGGGCCTGAACCGCCAGCCGTGGGTCAAGACCTCGCTCGGCCCGGGCTCGCGCGTGGTCACTGACTATCTGGAAAAGGCCGGCGTACTGAAGGAACTGGAGAAGATCGGCTTCTACGTGGTCGGTTACGGCTGCACCACCTGCATCGGCAACTCCGGCCCGCTGCCGACCGAAGTCAGCGCCGGCATCGCCACCGGCGATCTGGTGGTCACCTCGGTGCTGTCCGGTAACCGCAACTTCGAGGGCCGCGTGCACCCCGAAGTGAAGATGAACTACCTGGCCAGCCCGCCACTGGTGGTGGCCTACGCCATCGCCGGCACCACCGACATCGACCTGACCACCCAGCCGCTGGGTACCGGCAGCGATGGCCAGCCGGTGTTCCTGCGCGACATCTGGCCGAGCAACAAGGAAATCGGCGACGTCATCGCTGCCACCATCGGCCCGGAGATGTTCAAGCAGAACTACGCCGACGTGTTCAAGGGTGACACCCGCTGGAACACCATCGCTTCGCCGGACGGCAACCTGTACGAGTGGAGCGATACCTCCACCTACATCAAGAACCCGCCGTACTTCGATGGCATGACCATGCAGACCGGCAGCATCGACGATGTGCACGGTGCACGCGTGATGGGCCTGTTCGGTGATTCGATCACCACCGACCACATCTCCCCGGCCGGCAACATCAAGAAGGACTCGCCGGCAGGCCGCTTCCTGCAGGAACGCGGCGTGCAGCCGGCCGACTTCAACAGCTACGGCAGCCGCCGCGGCAACGATGACGTGATGGTCCGCGGCACGTTCGCCAACATCCGCATCAAGAACCTGATGTTCGGTGGCGAGGAAGGCGGCAACACCCTGTACTACCCCGCCGGTGGTGGCCAGCCGGAGAAGCTGGCGATCTACGATGCGGCCATGAAGTACAAGGCCGACAAGGTGCCGCTGGTGGTGCTGGCCGGCAAGGAATATGGCACCGGTTCGTCGCGCGACTGGGCCGCCAAGGGCACCCTGCTGCTGGGGGTGAAGGCGGTCATCGCCGAGAGCTTCGAGCGCATCCACCGCTCCAACCTGGTCGGCATGGGCGTGCTGCCGCTGCAGTTCCGCAACGGCGAGAACGCGCAGTCTCTGGGCCTGGACGGCTCGGAGGTGATCGACATCACCGGCCTGCAGGACGGTGCCAGCAAGCGCGCCACGGTCACCGCGACCAAGGCCGATGGCACGAAGAAGACCTTCGAGGTCTCGGTGATGCTGCTGACCCCGAAGGAAGTGGAGTACTTCCGCCACGGCGGCCTGCTGCAGTACGTACTGCGCCAGTTGGCAGCAAAGTAACGGGTAACGCCGGGCCATGCCCGGCGGATCCCGGAAGCAAACGCAAAGGGCCGGATCCTCACAGATCCGGCCCTTTGCTTTGGCGTTCACCGGTCATGGCCCGGCGCTACCTACCGCCGCGGTGCGTCCGGGTCGGTGCGCAGCGCCTTCAGCAGGCCCCACATGTAGAACGCCAGGGTGAACGAGAACGGCAAGCCGCACAGCACCACCGCCGTCTGCATCGCACTGAAGTTGCCGGCCAGCAGCAGGCCGACGCTGGCCACGGTGATGCCGGCCGCCCAGAACACGCGCAGCCAGATCGGCGCGTCATGGCCATCCTCCACGCCATCGTCAACGCGACGGGTACACAGGTTGGCGATCATCAGCGTGCCCGAGTCGACCGGGGTCAGGAACAACACGAAACCGATCACCACCGCGGCACCGGCCACGTACGGCGCGGCGGGCAGGTATTCCAGAAGCTTGAACAGGGTCATTGCCGCATCGTGCTGGGCCACGTCACCCAGGATCGCCTGGCCGTGGTTGAGCACCAGGTCGATGGCGGTGTTGCCGAAGATCGACAGCCAGGCCAGGGTGAAGCCGAGCGGGATCAGCAGCACGCCCATGATCACTTCACGGATGGTGCGGCCACGCGAGATGCGCGCCACGAAAAGGCCGACGAACGGCGCCCAGGCGATCCACCACGCCCAGTAGAACAGCGTCCACGAGCCCATCCACTCACGACCCTTCGGGTCGTTGAGGTACATGTCGAAACTCTTGCGCACGAACGCGCCGAGGTAGTCGCCGGTGTTCTGGATCAGGCCGTCGAACAGGTGCAGGGTCGGGCCGGTGATCAGCACGAACAGCAGCAGGCCGCACAGCAGGCGCACATTGAGGTTGGAGAGCCAGGCAATGCCCTTTTCCACACCGGCGACCACGCCGATGGTGGCCACCACCATCATCACCAGCACGATCGCCACCAGCACCTGCGGCGTATCCGGGATGTGGAACAGGTAGACCAGGCCGGACTGCACCACCAGCGCGCCGATGCCGAGGTTGGTCACCATCGAGATCAGCGTGGCCAGGATGCCGAAGCCATCGACCATGTCGCCGATGCGGCCATGGATGCGCTCACCAAAGATCGGGTACAGCGCCGAGCGCAGCGCCAGCGGCAGGTCGCGGCGGTAGGCGAAGTAGCCCAGCGCCACGCCGACCAGCGCGTACAGCGCCCAGCCGTGCAGGCCCCAGTGCAGGAAGGTCAGCACCATCGCTTCGCGACCGGCGGCCACGGTGCCGCCGGGTTGCCCGGGCGGATGCAGGAAGTGGTCCAGCGGTTCGTAGGCGCCGTAGTACAGCAGCGCGATGCCGATGCCGGCCGAGAACAGCATCGAGACCCAGGCAACGTAGCCGAAGGCCGGTGATTCCTCGTTGTGGCCAAGGCGGATGCGGCCATACGGCGAGAACGCCAGCCACAGCACGAAGCCCAGGCACAGCACGATCAGCAGCATGTACCACCAACCGAACGCGGCCGACACCTCGGCCTGCGCCCATTGCAGCCAGTGCTCGCTGCCTTCGGGATAGAGAACGGTAAGCAGCCCGAGGATGCCGATCGACACCGAGGAACTGAAGAAGACAAAACGGTTCAAGCGCAGGGGCGAACGCTTGGGATGAGCCAGGGAAGACATGGGGTCGTCTCATCAAGTCCGAGGGAGCACATGGGCGGGGCCGGACCGGTAAACCGGGCCCATGGCGTGGGGCGCGAGCGCATCCTAGGGTTTATTGATTGAACGTTCAATCAATAAAAAGCATAATGGCGGGCAGCCCGATCCTTCGGGTCGCAATCCGTGGAGAGACAATGCCGAAGAAAGGCGTGGAACCGGTACGGCGCGAGCAGCTGATCCGGGCCACTTTCCAGACCATCGACGAGATCGGCATGGCCGATGCGACCGTCGCCACCATCGCGAAGAAGGCCGGGCTGTCCAGCGGCATCGTCGCCCACTACTTCGGCGACAAGGACGGCCTGCTCAATGCTGCAATGCGGCAGATCCTGCGCGAGCTGAAGGACGCGGTCGCCCGTTACCGCGCCGACGCCAGCGACGACCCGCGCGAGCAGCTGCGCGCCATCGTCGATGGCAACTTCGACGACAGCCAGATCAACGGCACCGCGATGCGCGTCTGGCTGACCTTCTGGGCCGCGAGCATGCACCAGCCGGAACTGGCCCGGCTGCAGCGCGCCAACGACCAGCGCCTGTTCTC
This sequence comes from Stenotrophomonas maltophilia, assembly GCF_002138415.1. Taxonomy (NCBI): domain Bacteria; kingdom Pseudomonadati; phylum Pseudomonadota; class Gammaproteobacteria; order Lysobacterales; family Lysobacteraceae; genus Stenotrophomonas; species Stenotrophomonas maltophilia. The sequence continues at coordinate 2,104,857 of NZ_CP015612.1, read as the reverse complement.
CAACCTGTGCCACCAGTTCAACCGCCTGCTGCCGCACCCGCAGGCCCGCCTGGCCGCCCGTGGCCTGGCCGCGATGATCGACGGCCTGTGGTTGCGCGGCAGCCTGGTCGGCGGCCAGTTCAACGCCGAGAAGTCCCGGCGCATCGCTTACGGCTATATCGACTTCCAGTTGCAGGCTGTCGCGCTATAAGCGCTTCAGCACCCGCCCCCTTCCAAGGAGTACGCCCCATGACCACCCTGCCCGTCCAACAGCTCTACATCCACGGCCAGCGCGTCGACGCCACCAGCGGCAAGACCTTCAAGACCGTCAACCCGGCCACCGGTGAAGTGATCGCTGAAGTGCAGGTCGCCAGCCAGGCCGACGTCGAACGCGCCGTGCAGAGCGCGGCCGAAGGCCAGAAGGTGTGGGCGGCGATGACCGCCATGGAGCGTTCGCGCATCCTGCGCCGCGCCGTCGAGATCCTGCGCGAGCGCAACGACGAACTGGCGCACCTGGAAACCCTGGACACCGGCAAGGCGCTGGCCGAAACCACCACCGTGGACATCGTCACCGGTGCCGACGTGGTCGAGTACTACGCCGGCCTGGCCACCGCCATCGAAGGCATCCAGCTGCCGCTGCGCGAATCGAGCTTCTTCTACACCCGCCGCGAGCCGCTGGGCGTGGTCGCCGGTATCGGTGCCTGGAACTACCCGATCCAGATCGCCATGTGGAAGTCGGCCCCGGCCCTGGCCGCCGGCAACGCGATGGTGTTCAAGCCGTCGGAAGTGACCCCGCTGACTGCGATCCGGCTGGCCGAGATCTACACCGAAGCCGGCGTGCCGGCCGGCGTGTTCAACGTCGTTCAGGGCCCGGGCCGCGAGATCGGCCAGTGGCTGACCGAGCACCCGGTGATCGAGAAGATCTCCTTCACCGGCGGCGTCGCCACCGGCAAGAAGGTCATGGCCAGCGCCGCGTCCTCGTCACTGAAGGAGGTGACCATGGAACTGGGCGGCAAGTCGCCGCTGGTGATCTGCGATGACGCCGACCTCGACCGCGCCGCCGACATCGCGGTGATGGCCAACTTCTTCAGCTCCGGCCAGGTCTGCACCAACGGCACCCGCGTGTTCGTGCCGCGCAGCATGCTGGCCGCGTTCGAAGCCGCCGTGGTCGAGCGCGTCAAGCGCATCCGCATCGGCGACCCGATGGCCGCCGAGACCAACTTCGGTCCGCTGACCAGCTTCCCGCACATGGAAAACGTGCTGCGCTACATCGAAAGCGGCAAGGCCGAAGGCGCTCGCCTGCTGACCGGCGGCGGCCGTGCCACCGAAGGCGCGCTGGCCAATGGCGCCTACGTGCTGCCGACCGTGTTCTCCGACTGCCGCGATGACATGACCATCGTCAAGGAAGAGATCTTCGGGCCGGTGATGAGCATCCTCGCCTACGACGACGAAGACGAAGTGGTGCGTCGTGCCAACGACACCACCTTCGGCCTCGCCGCTGGCGTGGTCAGCAAGGAGGTCAGCCGCGCCCACCGCATCATCCACCGCCTGGAAGCCGGCATCTGCTGGATCAACACCTGGGGTGAATCGCCGGCCGAAATGCCGGTCGGCGGCTACAAGGAATCCGGCGTCGGCCGTGAGAACGGCCTCTCCACCCTCGGCCACTACACCCGCATCAAGTCGGTGCAGGTGGAACTGGGCGACTACGCCAGCGTGTTCTGATCGGCGCGCCCTGAGCGCGCACCTTCGTCCGGCCACCGCGCCGATCCGACATTCCGCCGGGACGCCTGCCTGCAGCGCGCCCCGGCCTGCAGGAGACACCCATGAGCACCCATAACGAGTACGACTACATCATCATCGGCGCCGGTTCGGCCGGCAACGTGCTGGCCACCCGCCTCACCGAAGATGCCGATGTCAGCGTGCTGCTGCTGGAAGCCGGTGGCCCGGACTACCGGCTCGACTTCCGTACCCAGATGCCGGCGGCACTGGCCTTCCCGCTGCAGGGCAAGCGCTACAACTGGGCGTACAAGACCGATCCCGAGCCCTTCATGAACAACCGCCGCATGGACTGCGGCCGCGGCAAGGGTCTGGGCGGCTCGTCGCTGATCAACGGCATGTGCTACATCCGCGGCAACGCGATGGACTACGACAACTGGGCCAGCATGCCGGGCCTGGAAGACTGGACCTACCTGGACTGCCTGCCGTACTTCCGCAAAGCGGAAACCCGTGACATCGGCCCCAACGACTACCACGGTGGCGACGGCCCGCTGCGCGTGACCACGCCGAAGGCCGGCAACAACGAGCTGTTCGCTGCGATGGTCGAAGCCGGCGTGCAGGCCGGCTACCCGCGCACCGACGACCTCAACGGCTACCAGCAGGAAGGCTTCGGCCCGATGGACCGCACGGTGACCCCGAAGGGCCGTCGTTCCAGCACCGCCCGCGGCTACCTGGACCTGGCCAAGCCGCGCCCGAACCTGACCATCGTCACCCACGCGCTGACCGACCGCATCCTGTTCTCGGGAAAGCGTGCGGTGGGCGTGCAGTGGCTGCACAACGACCAGCCGCAGCGTGCCACCGCGCGCCGCGAAGTGCTGCTGTGCGGCGGCGCCATCGCCTCGCCGCAGATCCTGCAGCGCTCGGGCGTCGGCCCGGCCGACCTGCTGCGCAGCCTCGACATCGACCTGGTGCACCACCTGCCGGGCGTCGGCGCCAACCTGCAGGATCACCTGGAAATGTACCTGCAGTACGAATGCAAGAAGCCCGTCTCGCTGGCCCCGGCTCTGAAGCTGTACAACCAGCCGGCAATCGGTGCGGAATGGCTGTTCCTGGGCACCGGCATCGGCGCCAGCAACCAGTTCGAGGCCGGTGGCTTCATCCGCAGCGACGCCGAGTTCGACTGGCCGAACCTGCAGTACCACTTCCTGCCGGTGGCGATCAATTACAACGGCTCCAACCCGATCAAGGCACACAGCTTCCAGATGCACGTCGGTTCGATGCGCTCGCCCAGCCGCGGCCGCATCCATGTGCGCTCGAAGGATCCGCGCGAACATCCGAGCATCCTGTTCAACTACATGTCGCACGACCAGGACTGGCGCGAGTTCCGTGCCGCGATCCGCATCACCCGCGAGATCTTCGCGCAGCCGGCGCTGGCACCGTACAGCGGCCGCGAGATTTCCCCGGGCAGCGCATTGCAGACCGATGCGCAGATCGATGCGTTCGTCCGTGAACATGCCGAGACCGCCTACCACCCGTCGTGCTCGAACAAGATGGGCCACGCCGATGACCCGATGGCCGTGGTCGACGGCCAGGGCCGCGTGCACGGCCTGGAAGGCCTGCGCATTGTCGATGCCTCGATCATGCCGCAGGTGGTGACCGGCAACCTCAACGCACCGACCATCATGATGGCCGAGAAGCTGGCCGACGTGATCCGTGGCCGCACCCCGCTGGCCCGCAGCACCGCGCCGTACTACAAGGCCAACGGTGCGCCGGTGCGCAACAAGGGCTGACGCAAGCGCCCCTTCGGCAGACGCACACTCCTAATCGGTAGGTGCCCACCTTGGTGGGCACGCCTCCACAGCGCCCCCTCGCAATCCTGTGCCGATCAAGGTCGGCACCTACCACTGCAGCCTCCGCGACCCCTCTTCGCGTTTTCCCTACGGCGGGGTATGCTGCAATGAACGGTCATTGTCGATACGCTCAGGGCCGTAACCTAAAACATCACGATTCCTGGAGGGGGAATATGAGTCTGGATCGTCCCTGGCTGCAGAGCTATCCGAAAGGCGTTCCCGCCGAAATCGACGTCAACGAATTCCATTCGGTCGCCTCGGTCTTCGACGCTTCCGTCGCGAAATTCCGCGACCGTCCCGCCTACTCCAGCTTCGGCAAGGTGCTCACCTATGGTGAGACGGATGCGCTGGTCACCCAGTTCGCCGCCTACCTGCTGGGTGAGCTCAAGCTCAAGAAGGGTGACCGCGTCGCCCTGATGATGCCCAACTGCCTGCAGTACCCGGTGGCCACCTTCGGCGTGCTGCGCGCCGGCCTGACCGTGGTCAACGTCAACCCGCTGTACACCGCGCGCGAACTCAAGCACCAGCTGATTGATGCCGGCGTCAGTGCCCTGGTGGTGGTCGACAACTTCGGCGACACCGTCGAACAGGTCATCGCCGATACGCCGGTCAAGCACGTGGTCACCACCGGCCTGGGCGACCTGCTCGGCGCCAAGGGCGCGATCGTCAACTTCGTGTTGAAGTACGTCAAGAAGATGGTGCCCAACTACCACATCAAGGGCGCCGTCCGCTTCAAGCAGGCGCTCAAGCTGGGCAGCCGCCATGCGCTTCCGCCGGTCGAGATCGACCACGACGACATCGCCTTCCTGCAGTACACCGGCGGCACCACCGGCGTGGCCAAGGGTGCGATGCTGACCAACCGCAACCTGATCGCCAACATGCAGCAGGCGTCGGCGTGGTTGTCCACCTCGGGCATCGAGCCGGGCAAGGAAGTGATCATCACCGCCCTGCCGCTGTACCACATCTTCGCGCTGACCGCGAACGGTCTGGTCTTCATGAAGTTCGGTGGCTGCAACTACCTGATCACCAACCCGCGCGACATGAAGGGCTTCGTCAAGGAGCTCAAGGGCACCCGCTTCACTGCCATCACCGGCGTCAACACGCTGTTCAACGGCCTGCTCAACACCCCGGGCTTCGACGAGATCGACTTCTCTTCGGTCAAGTTCACCCTGGGCGGTGGCATGGCGGTGCAACGTGCCGTGGCCGAACGCTGGAAGAAGGTCACCGGCGTGACCCTGGTCGAAGCCTACGGCTTGACCGAAACCTCGCCAGCAGCCTGCATCAACCCGCTCACCCTGCCCGAGTACAACGGCGCCATCGGCCTGCCGATCCCGTCCACCGATGCCTGCATCAAGGACGACAATGGCAACATCCTGGCGCTGGGCGAAGTGGGCGAGCTGTGCATCAAGGGCCCGCAGGTGATGAAGGGTTATTGGCAGCGCCCGGAAGAAACCGCCACCGCCATCGATGCGGACGGCTGGCTGCACACCGGCGACATGGCCAGGATGGACGAACAGGGCTTCTTCTACATCGTCGACCGCAAGAAGGACATGATCCTGGTGTCCGGCTTCAACGTGTACCCGAATGAAGTCGAGGACGTCATCGCGATGATGCCGGGCGTGCTGGAAGTCGCCGCCGTCGGTGTCCCGGATGAGAAGTCCGGCGAAGTGGTCAAGGTCGTGATCGTGAAGAAGGACCCGAACCTGACCGCTGAAATGGTCAAGGAACACGCGCGGGCAAACCTGACCGGTTACAAGCACCCCAGAATCGTGGAATTCCGAAAGGAGCTGCCGAAGACCAACGTCGGCAAGATTCTCCGTCGCGAGCTGCGTGATACGCCCGCCCCGTAAGGGTTTCCGGGCAAGCGAGCAGAACAGGGACCCCGCCGGCAACGGCGGGGTCTTTTTATTACCGGAACATGGCCGGCACGGCGCTTGCGAGCGGTTCACGACAGGTGCATAGAATCAGTCGCCGCCGCACGTTCAGCTCGCCTCCCCTCACTCCTCTCCGTCCGCTCTGCGGTTGGCCGGACGGTCACACGGAGAACTCCCATGTCCGCAGTACGCCCCATCATCACCCGCCCCTCGCTGCACCCTACCCTGCGCATCACCGAAGAGCCCGAGCGGGATGTGTACTGGATCCACATGCATGCCAACCTGGCCAACCAGCCGGGCCGGCCCTGCTTCGCCTCACGACTGGTCGATGACATCGTCGACTACCAGCGCGAGCTGGGCGATCGCCTCAGCGCCTCGCACGTCCTGTCACCCCATGTCGTCCTGGCCTCGGACAGTGACGTGTTCAACCTGGGCGGCGACCTTGAGCTGTTCTGCCGGCTGATCCGCGAAGGTGACCGCGCCCGACTGCTCGACTATGCCCAACGCTGCGTGCGCGGCGTGCATGCCTTCCATGCCGGGCTCGGTGCACGTGCGCACAGCATTGCCCTGGTCCAGGGCAATGCCCTGGGCGGCGGCTTCGAGGCCGCACTGAGCTGCCACACCATCGTCGCCGAGGAAGGTGTACTGATGGGCCTGCCGGAGGTGTTGTTCGATCTGTTCCCGGGCATGGGCGCCTACTCCTTCCTGTGCCAGCGGATCAGCCCGCGACTGGCCGAGAAGATCATGCTCGAGGGCAACCTCTATACCGCCAGCCAGCTCAAGGAGATGGGCCTGGTCGATATCGTGGTGCCCGTCGGCGAAGGCGTCGCCGCGGTCGAACGGGTGATCAAGGACAGCAAGCGGATTCCACATGCCTGGGCCGCGATGCGTGAGGTGAACGAAATCGCCAGCATGGTGCCGCTGCACGAAATGATGCGGATCACCGAGATCTGGGTGGACACCGCCATGCAGCTCGGCGAGAAGTCCCTGCGCACCATGGACCGGCTGGTGCGGGCGCAGGCCCGGCGCAATGGCGACCCGGCCTGACAGCGCGGTGGCTCAGGACGGGCTGCGCTCGCTGTCATCGCGCCGCGCGATATCGGCACTGCGGGCGGCCAGCGCATTCCTGCCGTTGCGCAGTGCGGCGGCAAGACTGCCGAGACGGGCCACCCACTCGCCCTTCAACTGCCAGTCCGCCATGCGCATGATCTCGCCACTGGAGGCGGCAACCTGGACCAACCCCAGGTTGCTCGCCACCCCGCGCAGGGCGTGGGCGTGCTCGCGGAAGTCCTCCCAGGCCTGGCGTTCACCGCAGGCCTGCAGCTGGCCCATGCTCGCATCGACATCCACCAGGCACTGGTCGATGAACTTACGCTCGAAGCCGTCGCCCATGCCCAGCGACGCCAGCTCGTCCAGCACGGCAGTATCGAGCACGCCATCGCCAACCGGCAGCGCCGGCACGGACTGGATGCCCGACTCGGTGCGCGTATTGGCCGCCACATCAGCCAGCACTTCCAGCAGGCGGGTGGCCACCACGGGCTTGGCAAGGAAGGCGCGGGCACCGGCCTGCTCGCAACGTAGGATGGACTCGGGGGTGACGTCCGCACTCAGCACCATCACCGGCACGTAGGGCATGCCGCTGGCCTGCATCACACGCAACTGCTTGAGCAGGTCCAGTCCGCTCATGCCGGGCATGTGCAGATCGACGATCGCTGCGTCGTAACTGGCCTGCTCCAGTGCATCGAGCACTTCGGCGCCGCCATTGACGCAGGTCACCTTGTGGCCGGCCTTCTCCAGCAACCGCTGCAGCACCATGCGGTTGGCTTCATGGTCGTCGGCCACCAGCACCCGCAGGCTGCGCACCCGTGCACGATGACGCAGGAAGGGATTGGAAAACGCGATGACATTGCCGGCTTCAGCCACCTCGGATGGAACCGCCGGGGCTGATGAGGTCTCTGCCACGTCCAGCGTGATCTCGACCCAGAACACGCTGCCGCGCGGGCTGTTTGGCGCATAGCCGACCTGCCCGCCCATCGACTCGACCAGGCCCTTGGCAATGGCCGTGCCCAGGCCGGTTCCCTCATGACGACGGGCCAGGCCCACATCGCCCTGCTCGAAGGCATTGAACAGGCGCCCGCGCAACGCCACCGGCACGCCGATGCCCGTGTCGACGATCTCGAATCGCAGCCGCACCCGCTCGCTGCCCAGCGCATCCGGGCTGGACACGCGCAGATGCACGTAGCCGCTGTCGGTGAACTTGACCGCGTTGCCCATCAGGTTCAGCAGGATCTGCTGCAGATGGCCGGCATCGCCAAGCAGGCGCGGTGGCACGTTGTCGTCCACCTGCACACGGTAGTCCAGTGATTTCGAGCGGGTCTGCGGGCTCAGGATCAGATTGATCGCCTGCAGCACATCGGCCAGCGCGAACTCGTGCCACTCCACGCGCACCTTGCCGGCCTCGATGGCAGAGATGTCCAGCACCTCTTCCACCAGTGCCAACAGGCTGCGGGTCGAGGCCTGGATGGTGTTCAGGCATTCGCGCTGCTCATCGTCCAGGCGAGTGGTGGCCAGCACTTCGGTCATGCCGGCCAGCCCGTTCAGCGGCGTGCGGAACTCATGACTCATGTTGGCCAGAAAGCGGCTCTTGGCTTCGTTGGCCTGGCGCGCCTCGGCGACCGCGCGGGTCAAGGCATGCAACAGCGAATCGAAGTACAGCGGAATCGCGCCCAGGCCCAGCAGCAGGCCCCAGCCCAGATAATCGTGACCGCGCCAGTACGGCGACAGCATCACCGTGCACAGGAACGCCAGGCAGCCCATGGCCGTGGCCACGCGCAGGTACGTACTGCCGTAACGCATGCCGTTGCCGATCGTCACCCACAGCATCACCGCGTACAGCGGCGCTGCCGGCTCGCCCTGGATGGTCATGATCCAGGCCATGCAGGTGTAATCGGTCAGCATGCCGATCACCCGGCGCACATGCGACACACCCGGATTGACCAGGATCGCCGCCAGCAGGCCGGCGGAGATGGTCAGCTCGAAGGCCAGAATCAACCAGGTCGTGGTCAGCGCTTCACCGCCACCACTGAGCGAACGCCAGCCCAGGTAGCTGATGAACAGCGCGGTGATCACGATGCGGATCAGGTTCTGCGCGTGCTCGCTGTCCTCGCGCCCGGACAGGCGCTGCCTGAAACGGGCCAACAGCGAGCGATTATGGGCGGCGGCGGGGGTCGTATCCATGGTCGGATGTCGCATCCTTCGGCGCAGCAGGGAGGAGCAGCACAACGGTACTGCCAACAACCCAAACCACAGGGAAATGGCCAGGCCCAGGTTGGCCTGCCAGTAAGGGGTCAACAGCACGGTGGTGCCGAAACTGACCATCGCCAGCACGATGGCGGCAGCCAGGTAACGCGGCCCGAAGCGCAGGCCGTTGCCCACCGTGACCCACATCACCACCGCATACACCCACGCCAGCGGCTCGCCCATCTGGATCATGCCGACCGCGATCAGGCCATAGTCGGCCAGCATCCCGATGACCCGCCGTGGATCGGAGCGCTCCGGCTTCCACAGCAGCCAGCCGAACAACAGCAGCGACAGGCCCAGCCCGGTCAACACCGTTGCCAGCACGCCCTGGTACTGCTCCAGGCGGTGCAGTCGGGCGCCCGACAGGAGCACATAGACCAAGATCAGCGAGATCAGCACCACTCGCACGATCGCCTGGCCATGCTCCGAATCCGGACGCTGCGCCAACCGGCGCTTCACGCGTGCGAACAGGTCCTGCACGTCACCCACCCGGTCGCGTCGATGCCGTCGAGTGCTGGGCGCAGATATCCATCAGCTGCTGGTGACCGCGCATCAGCGCATCCACGCAACGTGGATCGAACAGTCGGCCACGCTGGGCGTACAGATAAGCCAGTGTGGCTTCCATGGTCCATGCTTCCTTGTACGGACGGGGCGAAATCAGGGCATCAAAAACGTCGGCGACAGCGACGATCCGCGCTTCCAGCGGGATCGCCTCGCCGACCAGGCCATCAGGATAGCCACTGCCGTCATAGCGCTCGTGGTGGCGCAGCGCGATCAGCGCACCGACCTGGATGAAACGGTTCTGGCTGCCGCTGAGCAGTTCATGGCCGATCCGAGGGTGGCGGCGCATGATCGCCAGCTCCTCGTCGTTGAGCTTGCCCTGCTTGAGCAGAACGGCATCGGGAATGGCGATCTTGCCCATGTCATGCAGGGGCGCGGCCATCTCGATCAGGCGCACGTCGTCTTCGGGCAGGCCCAGCTGCTCGGCAATCAGCCCTGCCACGCGTGCCATGCGCTCAAGGTAGGCGCTGGTGCCGGCATCACGGAACTCGATGGCACGGGCCAATCGCGACAGGGTCTCGCGTTCGCGCTCCTCGACCTCGTGCATGCTGGCCAGCAGGCGCTGCTCCAGTGACAACGCCCGCTGCTTCACGTTCTCGGTCTGCTGGCGCAGCTGCAGCAGGTTGTAGCAGCGCGCACGCAGTTCGCGCGGGCGGATCGGCTTGACCAGGAAGTCGATGACGCCCGCTTCCAGCGCGGCCTGCCGGATCGGCTCGTCGCCGACCACGGTGATCAGGATCACGGGAATGTCGCGGTGCTTGGGCAGGCGGCGGAAACGACGGGCAAACTCCAGCCCGTCCATCTCCGGCATGCGGTAATCGAGCAGCAGCAGGTCGACCGGATGCGCCTCGCACCACGCCAATGCGGTCAACGGATCACCGAAGTCATACACGCTCAATTCCGGCGCGATGTCCTCGATGACGTGACGCAGCATCGTCCGGGCGGACGTCTGGTCGTCAACAATGACGATGTTCAACGCGTACTCTGCCTGGTTTCTCGACCATGCTGGATCATCAGCAGGCGAGGATACCCTGCCGCTGCGAACGCTCGCACCCTGCATCGGCCTGACTCCCGTGTCATGCGTCCCGGTTCATGATCGTCATCACATTGTGAAGCGGACTCTCCACAGTGCGCAATCCCCCTGGCGCCGATCAAGCCACAACAGACGTCAAGGTAGTGCATTAACGATACGCCGAGTGCGGGAGGCGTCAATCGCGCCGTCTCATTTCGCGACGGCGCGCACAAACAGGAGTCAAAAAGACGACTTACTGCTCCGGACGCATGTACGGGAACAGCAGCACGTCACGGATCGAGCTGCTGCCAGTCAGCAGCATCACCAGGCGATCGACACCGATGCCCAGGCCGCCGGTCGGGGCCATGCCGTACTCCAGCGCACGGATGTAGTCGGCGTCGTAGTGCATGGCTTCGTCGTCGCCACCTTCCTTCGCGGCCACCTGGGCCTGGAAACGCTGGGCCTGGTCTTCCGGGTCGTTGAGCTCGGAGAAGCCATTGGCCAGCTCCTTGCCGTTGACGAACAGCTCGAAGCGGTCGGTGTAGCCCGGATCGTTGTCGTTGGCGCGGGCCAGCGGCGAGACCTCTACCGGATGGTCGGTGATGAAGGTCGGCTGGATCAGGGTGTGCTCGACAGTGGCCTCGAAGATCTCCAGCAGCAGCTTGCCCCAGCCGTAGGACGGCTTGACGCGGATCTTCAAGCGCTCGCAATGGCGCAGCAGCGCGTCGCGGTCGGTGCAGTCCGCCGCAGAGATTTCCGGATTGTGGTGGCGCACCGCCTCGTCCATGCGCCAGCGGCGGAACGCCGGGCCCAGGTCGATCTTCGCACCGTCCCACTCCACCTCGGTGCCGCCGTTGACCGCCTTGGCCACGTCACGGATCACGCCTTCGGTCAGATCCATGATCTCGTTGTACGTGGCATAGGCCTCGTACAGCTCCATCATGGTGAATTCCGGGTTGTGGCGGGTGCTGACGCCCTCGTTGCGGAAGTTGCGGTTGATCTCGTACACGCGTTCCAGGCCACCCACGGTCAGGCGCTTGAGGTACAGCTCAGGCGCCACGCGCAGGTACAGGTCCAGATCCAGCGCGTTGTGGTGGGTGGTGAACGGCTTGGCCGCCGCGCCGCCGGGGATGTAATGCATCATCGGCGTCTCGACTTCCAGGAAGTCGCGGTTGTCCAGCCACGCGCGCATGGCGCGGATGATCTTCGAGCGCTTGATGAACACCGCGCGCGACTCCGGGGTCACGATCAGGTCCACATAGCGCTGGCGATAGCGCTGCTCGACGTCGGCCAGGCCATGCCACTTGTCCGGCAGCGGACGCAGCGACTTGGTCAGCAGGCGGATCGATTCGGCCTTGACCGACAGCTCGCCGGTCTTGGTGCGGGTCAGGCCGCCTTCAACGGCGATGATGTCGCCCACGTCCCAGCCCTTGAAGGCGGTATAGGCATCGCCCAGCACCGTGCCCTGCAGGAACAGCTGGATGCGGCCGGACTCGTCCTGGATCTGCGCGAAACTGGCCTTGCCCATGATGCGCTTGGCCATCAGGCGGCCGGCCATCTTCACCTGGCGGCCGTTGCCTTCCAGGGCCTCGGCAGTCCACTGTTCAGCGTCGGCGAATTCTTCCTGCAGGCGGCCGGCGAAGTCCTCGCGACGGAAGTCGTTCGGGTACGCGATGCCCTGCCCACGCAGCGTTTTGAGTTTCTCGCGGCGCTCGGCGATCAACTTGTTTTCGTCAACGGGGGGGGTATCGGTAGCTTCGCTCATGGATCTGCGGGAATCGTATAGTGAGGGGGGATGCTGCGCCCGGCACAGCCGGCTCCACAGCATACCAAAACCGCCCTGCCCCGGCCCTGGGCCGGCGCCCTGCCCCCGGTAGTCGCCAACCTTGGTTGGCACCCTGCGTGTCGACCAAGGTCGACACCTACCGAGCGGATCGGCCGGCCCTGCTCCGGCCTTACCGGGTTCCAGGGAACGCCTGCCGCAGCTCCTCCACCAGCACCCGCTGGTTCTCCGAGTAATCGACCGGCACCGATACCAGGTGCACCCCACCCTCGTTGAACGCCGCCTCCAGCGTCGGGATGAACTGCTCGATGGCCGTCACCTCGTGGCCCTTGCAGCCATAGGCCTCGGCGTACTTCACGAAATCGGGGTTGCTGAAGGTCATGCCGTAATCGGTGAAGCCATCCACCGCCTGCTTCCAGCGGATCATGCCGTAGGCGCCGTCATTGAGGATCAGCACCACCAGGTTCAGGCCCAGCCGGCGCGCCGTTTCCAGCTCCTGGCTGTTCATCATGAATCCGCCATCGCCGCACACCGCCAGCACCCGCCGCTGCGGGTACAGGATCGAGGCCATGATCGCCGACGGCAGGCCCGCACCCATGGTCGCCAGCGCGTTGTCCAGCAGCAGCGTATTGGCCACCTGGGTGCGGTAATTTCGCGCAAACCAGATCTTGTACATGCCGTTGTCCAGCGCCACGATGCCGTCCGGCGGCATCACCTGGCGCACGTCGTGCACCAGCCGCTGCGGGGTGAATCCAGCTTCCTCGGCACGGTCAGCCAGGTGTTCCAGAATGGTCGCGCGCAGCGGCAGCAGCGCGTCGGCATTCGGCACCGCGCCTTCGATACGGTCGGCCAGCAGGGTCAGCGAGCGACCGATATCGCCGATCACCTCCACCTGCGGGAAATAGACCTGCTCCACCGCCGCCTGCGAGTAGCCGATATGGATCACAGTCGGTCCGCCCGGGCGCATCACGAATGGCGGCTTCTCGGTGACCTCATGACCGATGGTCACGATCACGTCAGCCTGGTCGATGGCCATGTGCACGTAGTCGCGCTCGGTCAGCGCGGCGGTGCCCATGTACAGCCCCGAACCACCGGCCACCGCACCCTTGCCCATCTGCGTGGTGAAGAACGGAATACCCGCGCGCAGCACGAAGGCCGACAACGCTTCGCTGGACTGCGGCCGCGACGCCGCCGAGGCGATCATCAGCAGCGGGCGCCTGGCGTTGCGGATGATGTCCGCCGCGCGGTCCAGTGCTTCCGGGCTGGCAATCGGCCGGTCCACCGCATGCGGCGGAATCAGCGCCACGTCCCCGACCTCATCGGCCGCGATGTCTTCGGGCAGCTCCAGCAGCACCGGGCCCGGGCGCTCTTCCAGCGCGGTACGGAACGCCTCGCGGACGATGGTTGGAATGGTGCGTGCCGAGACGATCTGCCGCGCCTGCTTGGTCAGCGGCTTCATCGTGCTGACGATGTCGACAATCTGGAAGCGTGCCTGCTTGCTGGCGACGATGCCCTTCTGGCCAGTGATCATGATCACCGGCCACGCACCGAGCAGCGCATAGGCGGCGCCGGTGGTGAAGTTGAGCGCACCCGGGCCGAGCGTAGCCAGGCACACACCCGGCTTGCCGGTCAGGCGGCCATAGGTGGCTGCCATGAACACCGCCGCCTGTTCGTGGCGGGTGATGACCAGCTCGATGCTGGAATGGCGGAGTGATTCGACCACGTCGAGGTTTTCCTCGCCGGGGATGCCGAAAATACGCTCGACGCCTTCGTTCTCAAGCGCGGCGACGAGCAGATCTGAACCCTTGGACATTGGAATGCCGTCCTTTTCGCTGGACTGATGATGGATCGTTGCAGGAAGGATGGAAGCTGCGCGTCAACGCTTGTCGAACCACACCGTCTGCGCGTTGACGAATTCGCGGATGCCGAAGTGCGAGAGCTCGCGGCCGAAGCCGCTCTTCTTCACGCCGCCGATCGGCACGCGCGGGTCCGAAGCGGAAAAGCCGTTTACGAACACGCCGCCGGTCTGCAGCCGGCGCGCCAGCTGCATGGCCCGCGCGCGGTCGCCGCTCCACAGGTTGCCGCTCAGGCCGAACTCGCTCTGGTTGGCCAGCTCCACCGCGTGATCGGCATCGCGGGCGCGGCTGATCGAGGCCACCGGCCCGAAGGTTTCGGTATCGAAAGCCTGCATGCCCGGCTCCACGTCGGCCAGCACGGTGGGGGCGTAGAACGCGCCGGGGCGATCCAGCTGATGGCCGCCGACCAGCAGCTTCGCGCCTGCGTCCACCGAAGCGCGTACCTGCGCGTCCAGCTGCTCCAGCAGGTCCTGGCGTGCCATCGGACCAATGCGATTACCCGCTTCACGGCCATCACCGATGGTCAGCGCCTGCACCTTCTGGCAGAACTGCGCCACAAAACGGTCGTACACCGCGTCTTCGACGATGATGCGCTTGCCGGCGATGCAGACCTGCCCGGTGTTCTGGAAGCGCGAGGCCACCGCCGCATCGACGGCCGCATCGAGGTCGGCGTCGGCCAGCACGATGAACGGATCCGAGCCGCCCAGTTCCAGCACCACTTTCTTCAGCGCCTGCCCGGCCTGGGCGGCGATGCTGCGGCCGGCGGCCACGCTGCCAGTCAGGGTCACCGCTGCGATGCGATCATCAGCAATGGCACGGCTGGTACCCTCGCGGCTGATGTTGGCCGCGATGAAGGTGCCTTCCGGCAACCCAGCGTCGCGCCAAGCGGCGTCGAGCAGCTGCGCGGTACCGACGATGTTCTCGGCCGGCTTCAGCAGGAAGCCGTTGCCGCCCATCAGGATCGGCACCGCCGCGCGCATCACCTGCCAGTACGGGAAGTTCCACGGCATGATGCCCAGCACCACGCCCAGCGGCAGGTAGGACACGTAGGCTTTGTCGTCGGGCACCTGGGTCGGTTCGTCGCGCAGGAACTGCGCGCCGTGGTCGGCGTACCAGTCGCACAGCACGGCGCATTTCTCGATCTCGGCCAGAGACTCGGCCTGAACCTTGCCCATTTCGGCGGTAGCCAACGCAGCCAGCTTTTCACGGTCACGGCGCAGTACCGCGGCCATCGCACGCAGTACGTCTGCACGCTGTTCGAGGCTCTTGGCGCTCCAGGCCGCGAAGCCAACCTGGCCGCGATCCAGGATTGTTTCCAGCTCGGCGTCGGTGGCGAAGGGATGGCTGGCGATCTGCTGGCCGGTGGCCGGATCGCGGGAAATGGCAGTGCTGGGGGCAGCGGACATGCAGGGCTCCTGGTGTCTCGACAACGGGCGATGGCCCGTCTCCTGCACAGGAATGTGGACCCGATGGACGGGCACAACAAGGCATCTGCTTATCCTGTGACCTGCACTTACCTGCCTGAATGGGGGCTCCTGGCAGGGCTGCGCCCTGCACCCGCCGAAGCAACAGCAACAACAGCAACTGCAACAGCCGAAGCAACAGCACAAGCTGCTTTCCTGCGGGATGGCGGGGTGGGTCCGGTTGAGGGGGACGCTGCAAGTACGTCCATGTAAGCTCGGTCGCCGCATCCATGCGGCTCACGCCCCCTCAACCGGACCCACCCCGCCTTCGACAGATTTCCGCGATCTGTCGGGAATACTCTTGGGATCTGACCCCGGAATTTCTTTCGATATCTGACAGATGTGTCGACCAAGGTCGACACCCACCAACAACCGCGCGGAAACTGTCAAAGGCGGGGCGGTGTGGGTTGGCAGGACCGTTGGCGCCATGGATGGCGCCATCGAGCCCCCATGGATGGGTTCACGGCGTGTCCTGCCAGCCCACACCGCCCCGCCATCCCAAGGATGCTCGCTGTTGCTGTTGCTGTTGCTGTTGCCTTGGCTTGAAGCCTCTGCGGGTGCAGGGCGCAGCCCTGCCGACCAACCTACCTACGCGGCAGGTAAGTCACCAGGGAAAGATCGTGGCGGCTCTCCGGCACCAGCGCCACGTACTGCAGGTCCAGCAACCCACGCGTGGGGTGGTTCAGCTTCTTTGCACCTTCGTCGAACCGCCGCACATCGTGCTCCGGCCACCACTGGCGGAACTCCTCGCTGTGCGCGGCAATGTCCTCGGCCAGCGCCAGGAACGGGGCCTTGTCCGGCGCCTGCGCCATCGCCGCGCGGAAGCCGGCCAACAAGCCGCGGGTCATTTCTTCCCAGTTGAGGATCAGCGTGCGGTACGGCGGGTACAGGAACATCAGCCGCAGCGTGTTGCGCTCATGCGGCGCCAGCTGGCTGTAATCCACGAACAGCTCGGCGATGGCTGGGTTCCACGCCAGGATGTCGTAGCGGGTATTACGCACGTAGGCCGGGATCGGCTGCATGGCTTCGACCAGCTGGCGCAGGCCGTCGGTCACGCTCTCGTCCGGCGATTCCAGTGGCACGCCGTAACCGGACAGCGCAAACGCGTAGGCACGTTCGTCGTCGCTCATGCGCAGCACCTGCGCCAGCCGCTCCAGTACCTCGGGCGAGGCGCGTACTTCACGGCCCTGCTCGATCCAGGTGTACCAGCTGACGCTGACCCCGATCGCCAGCGCCACTTCCTCGCGCTTCAGGCCCGGGGTGCGCCGGCGCCCGGCCGGGAGGCCGAGCGTGGCGGGGTCGACACGGGCGCGGCAGGCCTTGAGAAAGCCCCCGAGCTCCTTGCGTTCACTTTCGCTGCGCATCATCGGCCTCCATCACGGAGGGCGATGATATCCGCGCAGGCACGTCGATCAGGCATCGACGCGCTTGGAGCCCACGGCCAGGCCGGCCTTCAGGCTGGCCTCGACGAACTCGTCCAGGTCGCCGTCCAGCACCTTCTGCGTATCCGAACGCTCGATGCCGGTGCGCAGGTCCTTGATACGGCTCTGGTCGAGCACGTAATTGCGGATCTGGCTGCCCCAGCCGATGTCGGACTTGGTGGCTTCCACCGCGTCCTTTTCGGCGTTGCGCTTCTGGATCTCCAGCTCGTACAGCTTGGCGGCCAGCATCTTCATCGCGTTGTCGCGGTTCTGGTGCTGGCTGCGGCCGGTCTGGCAGGCCACGACGATGTTGGTCGGGATGTGGGTGATACGCACCGCCGACTCGGTCTTGTTCACGTGCTGGCCACCGGCACCGGACGAACGGTACACGTCGGTGCGCAGGTCGGCCGGGTTGATGGTGATGTCGATGTTGTCATCGATCTCCGGCGACACGAACACCGAGGTGAAGCTGGTGTGGCGGCGGTTGTCCGAGTCGAACGGCGACTTGCGCACCAGGCGGTGCACGCCGGTCTCGGTCTTCAGCCAGCCGTAGGCATAGTCGCCTTCCACGCGCAGCGTGGCCGACTTGATGCCGGCGACGTCGCCACCGGAGACTTCCATCAGCTCGGTCTTCCAGCCGCGCGATTCACACCAGCGCAGGTACATGCGCAGCAGGATCTCGGCCCAGTCCTGGGCTTCGGTGCCACCGGCACCGGCCTGGATGTCGACGAACGCGGCAGCATTGTCCATCTCGCCGGAGAACATGCGCTGGAATTCCAGCTTCTCGACGTGCGACTGGTGCTTGTCCAAGTCGGCGACCACGGCCAGCGCGGTGTCGTCGTCCTGCTCGGACTCGGCCAGCTCAAGCAGTTCGGTGGCATCAGCCAGGCCGTCGAGCACCGAGGCGATGCCGCCCACGGTCTTTTCCAGGCTGGAGCGCTCGCGGCCCAGATTCTGGGCGTACTCGGCATTGTTCCAGACGTCGGGGCTTTCCAGCTCCCGCGTTACTTCTTCAAGACGCTCTTTCTTGGCGTCGTAGTCAAAGATACCCCCGAAGCGACAGCACGCGATCGGTCAGATCGGTGATGCGCTGGCGGACAGGATTCAGTTCGATCATGTCGGCGGTTATGCATTCAAAAGATGACTGGTAATGATACCGCAGGCCGGGGATGCCCGGAATGAGGGCCTCATCCGGCCCCCAACGCCTGCCGGAGCAGCGGCAGCTGGCGCCGGCTGCAGGGCACTTTGGCTCCATCGGCCATGTGCAGCAGGGCCTCGCCCCCGTCCAGCGGCTCGATCGAGCGCAGCTGGCCGCGATGGATCAGCCAGCTGCGGTGCGGGCGCAGGAACTCGTCCGGATCCAGCCGCTGCTCCAGCACCGCCATGGTGATCCGCAGCGGGTAGTCATGGCCGCGTACCCGCAGGTTCACGTAGTTCCCCGCCGCCTGGGCGTACTCCACGTCGGCGGTGGCGACCAGAAACTCCTTGCCCAGCTTGCGCACCAGGAAGTGCTGGGGGCGCTCGACCGGCTCCACCGGTGGGCCGACATCGGGCGATGCCAGCAGGTGCGCCTCGCCCTGGCGCTGACGGCCGAACCAGGCCACCGCGTGCACGGCAATCACCAGCAGGCTGTAGGTCTGCACATCCTTGAAGAACTCGTAGAACCACTGCGCTGGCCAGTCACCGTAGGTGTAGCGCTGGCCGATGAACGTGAAGGCCATCTTGCGCAGCAGCACCATGGCACTGACATGCAGCAGCCACCAGGCAACACCACCCAGCACGTAGAAGCCGATCCGGCGCCGCCAGGTATCTGCATGCAACGGCCAGCGACGAGCGGCGGCGTGCAGAAGCGCCAACAGGCCCAGGCTGGCCAGCGCACTGCTGAACTCCTCGATCGAGACAATCCCTGCGGAAAAGGGCTGCGCGTCGCGCAATGCCCGCATCCACTGCGCCAGCACATTGCCTGCGGCGGAGCCCAGGAACAACAACGACCAGAATGCGACGGCAAGCCCGGGGCGACGCGTTCGTTCTGCAACTGGGGCGGTCAGCGTCGCCGAATCTCCATTCTCCATGCCTCCATTGTTGCCCATCCGGCTCCATGCGCATCAGCCATTGGTCCCAGCCACCCCACCACTGGCCCCTGAACGTCCGCCATCGCGCCCCATCCACTGGCATCCGGGCCTTGGCTGGCAGAGCGTGCAGCTTCCTCCCGAAGCCCGCCGCTCATGCACCGTCGCCACGACTTGGACACCCTGCGCATCGCCGCCTTCGCCCTGCTGATCCTCTACCACGCCGCCATAGCCTACGTGGCCGGCTGGGACTTTCACCTCAAGAGCACCTACACCTCCGAATGGCTGCAGTGGCCGATGATCGCGCTGAATCGATGGCGCATGCCGCTGCTGTTCGCCATCAGCGGTATCGCGCTGGGCCTGTCCCTGCCCGACCGGGGTCGGTTGCAGCACACCTTCCGCCGTGGCTGGCGCCTGCTTCTGCCATTGCTGTTCGGCATCGTCGCCGTCGTGTCCCTGCAGGCCTACTACGAAGCGCTGGACAAGGGCGACGTGGCACCGGGGCTGGCCCGGTTCCTGTGGCGCTACTGGCAGTTCCAGCCGTGGCCAGGCGCGCATTTCAGTGGTGCCGCCTACGGCTTCACCTGGAACCACCTGTGGTATCTGGCCTACCTGCTGCCTTACACCGTGCTGGCGGTGGTACTGGCCAGCCTGCTGCGTCCACTGCGCAAGCTGCTGCCAGGCTGGCAGCCGAGCGACCGCCTGCTGGGCGCCTCACTGCTGGTAGTGCCAGTGGCCTGGCTGGCCTGGTCCCTGCTGGTACTGATGCCGCGTTGGCCACCCACCCACGCCCTGCTGGACGACGTTTATGTACATGCCGAATCGCTGCCGCTGTTCCTCGGCGGCTTCCTGGCGGCGCGCTGGCAGCGCGGCTGGGATCTGCTGGTGCGCGGGCGCCGCGTGACCCTGGCCCTGGCGGTGCTGGGGCTCTGCCTGGAGCTGGGCATCCGCGCACTGGCCCGCCTGCCCCATCTGGGCGATCTGGATGCGTGGGTGCTGGCACTGCCGTGGGCCCAGACCGAACGCGTCGGCCGCGCGTTGTATACGTGGTGCATGCTGCTGACCCTGTTCGGCTGGGCGCGGGTGCTGCTGTCCCGCCCGTGGCCAGGCCTGGGCTATTGCCGGGAAGCGGTGTTCAGCTGGTACAGCCTGCACCAGACCGTGCTGATCGTCTTGTTGTACGCGCTGCGACCGTTGCAGCTTGGCCCGTGGCTGGAGCCTGCCTTGCTGGTGGCCGGCACGGTCAGCGGCTGCCTGCTGATCCACGAACTGCTGATCCGCCGCGTGCGCTGGCTGCGTCCGCTCTTCGGCCTGCGCGCCGCATCGCCATCGCTGCTCGTGGCACGTGTTGCGCCGGTTTAGAGCCGAGTCAACACTCGGATGCTTTGGCGCGGTTCTGTTGAGCTGCGCCTGATTACCAACGGATGATGAGGACAACGGATGTTCCAGACCCACTGGCACCTGTGGCTGCAGCAGACTCTCGACAGCGGCTGGATGCTGGCGCTGATGCAGTTCATCAGCCTGCTCGGCTATGAAATGGCCTATACCGCGCTGATCCTGGTGTGTGCATTCGGGGCACGACTGCGCGCCGGATTGTGCGTAATGCTGGCGGTACTGCTGATGGCCTGTGCCACGCATGCAATCAAACAGGGCGCCGCCCTGCCCCGTCCCTCCGACGTGGATGCAGCGGTACTGGACAAGGGCGAGCCTTCGCACCCGTTCGTGGTGGATGGTGGCGGCCACACGTTCTGGTCGCTGCCCGATGCGAAGGCCACGGCGATGCTGCGGGCCCAGCCGCACGCCGACTATGGCTTCAACAGCGGCCACGTGGGCACCACCACTGCAGCGGGTGTTGCCCTGCTGCTGGCGTTCGGCATCCGCCGCCGTTGGCTGCGCTGGACGCTGATGCTGGGCTGGCCCCTGCTGATGGCAGTATCGCGCATGTACCTGGGCCGCCACTTCCTGGCCGACGTGTTGGCCGGTTGGTTGCTCGGCCTCGGCATCGCCGTGCTGGCCTGGCAATTGATGCCGGGGCTGCGGGGTGCGCGGCGCTGGCAGCTGCCGGTACTGCTGGGCCTGGGCGTGGTGTTGTCGTGGGCCTCGTTGTGGACGCCCCTGGTGCCGCTGGGCGAAGCTTCACGCCTGCTGGCGCTGGCGCTGCTGGTGGCGTGGCTGCAGTGGCGCGGCTGGCCCACCGATCCGCAGGGCATCGTGCAGCGGGTGCTGCGCGTGCTGGGCGTGGTGGTGGTCTACCTGCTGGCGCGGCCGGTGATTGGTTGGCTCGCAGACATCATTCCGCTGCCGGATGCGCCGGTTACGGAGTTGCTGTGGCACACCGTCGGCACGCTGCTGATTCTCGGTGGCGGCGTGGCACTGGCACGGTGGATTCCGCGCCAGCACCTGCCGAAAGTCGAAGACGTGCAGTAGATCCACGCCATGCGTGGATAGGCCATCCCGACTCCAACCCAAAGCCACGCATGGCGTGGCTCTACTTCAATCGGGTAG
The DNA here is from genome assembly GCF_002138415.1 of Stenotrophomonas maltophilia. Classification (NCBI taxonomy): domain Bacteria; kingdom Pseudomonadati; phylum Pseudomonadota; class Gammaproteobacteria; order Lysobacterales; family Lysobacteraceae; genus Stenotrophomonas; species Stenotrophomonas maltophilia. The sequence continues at coordinate 2,083,468 of NZ_CP015612.1, read as the reverse complement.
ATCCGCGCCCTGCGCGAACAGGCCCTTCCCCGACCGTGCAGCCGCCCGGCATGGCCCGGCGCTACCGCACCTCGAACTCACCCACCAGCACCGTCTCGGCGCGGTCCTTCAGCCGCATCGTGACCATCTGGTCCTTCTGCTTCGGCGTGCCCCAGTGCGTGGTCAGCCGCAGCATCAGGGTCGTCGCACCAGCCACCAGCTGCTGGCGGCTGCCGAAGTAATTGGCCTCCACCTTGTACTTGCCGGGCTTGGCGTTGCGCAGCGAGAACTGCTCGGGACCATAGCCGCCGGTGAAGTCCTGCGACATCTGTCCACCCTGATAGGTCAGGCGGTTGCCGTAGTACGCGCGCTCGCCGTTCGGGTCGGTCACCCACAGGTCCATGTCGCTGTTGTCCGCATCCCACGACAGCACCACGCGCAGGTCCAGCGGCATCGCCTGCAGCAGGCGTGGGTCGATGCTGCGGGTATCCAGCCGTGGCGTGCTGCGCGCCACCAAGTTGGTCAACTCATCCAGCGCGATCAGGGCGATGCCATCGAAACGATTGTCCCACGGCCGCACCACCACCTGGTACAGCGGCGCCAGCGCCTGCTGCGGCTTGCCCGCAGCCGCCAGTGCCAAGCCAAGATCGCGGAAGCTCTGCGGTTCTTCCTGGCCCATCGCCAGCACCTGCTCGAACACCGGCACCGCCAGTGCGGGGGCATCCGCCTGCATCAACCGGTAGCCGAGCACACGCAGCAGGTGGCGGTTGTCCAGGTCCATCTCGGCCAGGTTCGACAGCACGCGCAGTGCCAGTTCGCGCTGGCCCTGCTCCAGCAGCAGGTCGGCCACGTCGAGGAAGAACGCGCTGCTGTCGGAATGTGCGTCACGCTCGGCCAGGTAGCGGTCATACAGTTGCGACGCCGGGCCCTGGCGCAGGCGCCGGGCGATGGCCGAGTCCGGCTGCCAGGCGGCCAGCTGGATGCCGAGATGGCCGTCGTTGGCGGCAGCGGGCGTGGCCACAAGGCTGCCGGTCACTGTGATCAGATCCAGCGCCTTGTTGGATGCAGACGCCGAGCGACGTGCACGCGCGCTGCTGGCTTCCATGCGTTGCTCGGCCGCCACCATCGGCGCAGGGGCGGGCGGAGCGGCAGGTGCAGGCGCGGCGAGCATCGCCACCGGCGCCGAGTCCATCGCGTAGTCCGCGGATGCAACTTCCAGCGCCCCGCCTTTCAACTGTGGAGGCGCTCCCTTCGGCCAGCTGCGGTTCCACCACTGCTGGCGCTCCTTCCAGCGTGCCGCCACTTCATCCAGACGCCGGCGATCAGCAGCGGCGCGATCACTTACCTGCACTGCGAACCTGGCGTCGTACTCGGCGCGCAGCTCGCCCGAAGGGCGGATCGCGTAGCGCAAATAGTCCTCCAGGGTCTCCAGCACGATCAGCGAGGTATCCGGACCGACCAGGCCGAACTGCTGCGACAGCAGTTGCATTGCCTCGCGGTTGCCTCGGCGGTCGGCGCCGAGTTGCTGCAGACGGGCCTGCGCCCACAAGCCGGCCAGCAGTTCACCATCGTCACTCTTCTGCGTTGCCGGCAGTGCCTGCCATTCACCGCCGCCGACGCGTACCCGCATCGGCACGCCGTCCGCCGCAAGGCGAGCATGCAGCCATAGCCAGCCTTCGGCCTCGCTGCGACGATCGATCACAACATCCTGTACGCCACGGCCCGCATCCACCTGTACGTCCAACGGCGACGACAGCAGTTCCCGCGCAGCCGCGTCAACATCCTTGCCCAGCGCGACGAAGCGTCCGCCATGGGCTTCGCTCCAGCCGCGCAGGCGCACTGCATCGGTTCGCGCACCAGCACTGCTGACCGCGAACAGGCGCTGCTGCGGTGCGAGTGCTGGCAATGCTTCCGGTCCATAGGTCAGCAGGCCATCGCTGACCAGCAGGTATTCCTTCACGCTCGGTTGCGGCTGCCACTGCGCCAGCGCGCTGGCACCGTCAGGGCGAACGGCCTGCAGTGCTGCACGCAGCTCGCTCCAGTTGCCTGCACGGACACGGAAGCGACGCATCGGTTCGGCACGGTCACGCAGCACGGTCAATGCGACCGTGCCGTCACCCATCGCGGCGAAATAGCGATCCAGCAGCGCGAACTCACGTGTACGGTCGCGCTGGCCCGCCGAACCGGAGCCATCCCACAGCAGGCCGATCTCGCTGGGCAACGTGCGGGGCGTGCTGCTGGGCGACACCGGCAGCTGCGCCAACAGGTAGTGCCCGTCCTGCCAGGGCGCCACCTGCACCCGTGCCTGGCGGACTGCCGGAAGGCTCCACTGCAGCTGCTTCGGCAGCTGCGCACCCTTGCCCTGCCACTGCAGCCGGCCCGCGCTGATGCGGAAGGGCGCCGTACCCGCGGCGGTCGCGCCAGGGGCCTGCAGCTTCAGTTCAACCGAGGCTGCACCGGCGGCGAACTGCAGCGGCAGCGTCCACTGCCAGCCCTGGCCAGCGAAGGCCAGCGGTTCGCGAATCACCAGCTGCACGCGTCGGCTGCCACCGGCCGGCAGCGGATAGATACGCAGGCGGAACTGGTTGCCAGCGGTCTGTTCCAGCAGGCCCGGATCGACACCGTGGCGGGCGATTTCCTCGAACACCTGGCGGCCACGGTCCTTCGGTACCGGCACCGCCTCGCGCAACTCGCCGTTGATATCAAGCGCGAAGCCGGAGATCTGCTGGCCATCGGCCAACGGGAACTGCAGCTCACCCTCCAGCACGCGCCGGTTCGGGTTATGGAATTCCAGGGTGATCCGGGTCTGAGCGATGCCGGCCTGCACCTCGCCTTCGATGCGGGCACGCTGCAGTTGCACCGGTTGTTCGGCAGCGGGGGCGATCAGGAGAGGCGTGGCGGCCTGCGGCCGGGAGATCGGCGGCGACTGTGCGCCAGCGGGCCAGGCCGCAAGGGCCAGCAACAACACAGTGCAGCAACGGACGAAGACCATGACCGGACTCCAGTGGGATCGTGGAGGGTTGAACGCACGAACAGCCGGAACGGGGTTGGCGGGACCCCAAAAGGGGACGGAGGGGATTAAGTCGCAAGTGGCAAACAAGGCACAAGCGACTTAATCCCCTCCGTCCCCTTTTTTTTTATGCAGGCAGGCAGTGCTCCACGATCAGCTGGATGGCGCTGCCGCCACGATAGTCATCACAGGCCAGTCGATAGGCCAGATGCACATGACGGCCGGGTGCGTTGCCGTGCCAGCCGCCGAAATGGATCGCGTTGATCGTGCCGGGTACGCCGGGCAGGCGCAGTTCCAGCTTCAGGTGGCGCTCCTTCAGGACGCGCCAGTTGGCCACTTCGAAGTGGCCATCGAACAGTGGTTCGGGGAAGCCCTGGCCCCACGGGCCAGCAAGGCGCAACGCATCGGCGTGACGATGGTCCAGCTCGTCGGCGGCCAGTTCGCCATCGCTCAGCACCTGCTGCTGCAGCGCCGCCGGGTCGAGCATTTCCAGCACCACGGCGACGAAGGCGGCCTTGAAGTCATCGACGTGATCCAGCCGCATGCTCAGTCCAGCCGCCATGGCATGCCCACCGAAGCGTTCGATCAGGCCCGGATGCCGCGCGTCGACCAATGCCAGTGCGTCACGGATGTGCAGGCCGGGGATCGAGCGGGCCGAGCCTCGCAAGGTGTCGGCGCCGGGTTCTGCAGGCGCGAAGGCGATCACCGGGCGATGCAGGCGATCTTTCATCTTCGAGGCGACCAGGCCGACCACGCCCGGGTGCCAGTCGGCGTCGAACAGGCAGGCCGCCACCGGTCGCTGGCCGGCCATGTCCAGCACCACGCGGGTCAACGCCTGCTCGGCGTCATCGGTCATCGACTGCTGCACTGCGCGCCGTTCCGAATTGATCTGCTCCAGCGTCTGCGCGATGTCGCGCGCCTGGCGCGGGTCTTCGGTCAGCAACAGCGCGATACCCAGCGCCATGTCTTCCAGCCGGCCCGCCGCGTTCAGGCGTGGGCCGAGTGCGAAACCAATATCGGTGGCCGTCAGTCGCGTGGCGTCACGGCCGCTGGCTTCGATCAGCGCACGCAGGCCGACACAGCCCTGCCCCGCGCGCAGACGGCGCAGGCCCGCGCTGACCAGCGCACGGTTGTTCGGATCCAGCGCCACAAGGTCGGCGACGGTACCGACCGCCACCAGGTCCAGCAGTGTGGTCAGGTCCGGGCCCTTGCCATCGGCGAAGACACCGGCCTCGCGCATCTGCCGGCGCAACGCCATCAGCACGTAGAAGATCACGCCGACACCGGCCAGCGATTTGCTGGGGAAGGCATCGCCATCCAGATTCGGATCAACGATGACATCGGCCGGCGGCAGCTGCGGGCCGGGAAGATGATGGTCGGTGACCAGCACCTGCCAGCCACGCGCCTTGGCCTCAGTCACACCCGCGTGGCAGGCAATGCCGTGGTCGACCGTGACCAGCAGGTCCGGCTGCAGCTCGGCCAGCTCCTCCACCAGCGACGGCGACAGGCCGTAGCCGTGCACCATGCGGTTCGGCACCGCGTGGAAGACATGCCGTGCGCCAAGCATGCGCAGGCCACGCACGCCGACCGCACAGGCGGTGGCGCCATCGCAGTCGAAATCGCCGACCACCAGGATGCGCTTGTCGTTGGCGATGGCTTCGACCAGCAGGCTCACTGCATCGTCGATGCCGGTCAGCAGCTCGGGCGCATGCAGGCTGCCCAGCTTCGGCAGCGCCAGTTCGGGTGTGCCTGCACCACGACTGGCGTAAAGCCGCGCCAGCAGCGGCAGCGTGCCCTCCGGCCAGCTGCCGGGTGCGACCGCATCGCGACGGCGGATCATCGGCGTATCTGAGGTGGAATGCGCAGCATCGGCGGCAAAGGACATCGGCATCGCCGGGTTACGGAAGACCCGCACATCATAGCGTGCGACCTCCGCCCCGGTCGGCTGCCTCTGCGGACGCAGGCCTCTGACTCTTGACAGAGCAGTTGGTTTTCGCAGGCGCATCTTCCATGCTTGCCTGCCCTGCAACGGACATCTTCCAATGCTTCGCACTCTGCAGACCGCGCTGTTGGCGCTCGTCGTGGCCCCGGCCGCTTACGCCGCCACACCTGAGCCCAAGGCGGGGGTCGAATTCGAGCACAACGACTGGTCGCTGGCCTGTGACAACACCCGCACCTGCCGCGCGGCTGGATACAGCCCGCAAGCTGCAGGCAACCTGCTCAGTCTGATGCTGGAACGCGCAGGTGGCCCGGGCACGAAGGTGTTCGCACGGCTGCGCAATGGCGAGGACGGTGTAAGCCCAACGCCAACCGGAGCGCTGCGCCTGCGCCTGAACGGCAAGCACCTGGGCCCGGTGCGCGACACGGGCGACGGGGACAAAGAGTTGTTGCAGCAGGCACAGACCGATGCACTGGTCGCCGCACTGCCCCGCCAGGCACGCATCGAGATCATCGACGGCAAGGGCAAGGTCTGGCCGATCTCCGACAGCGGTGCAGCGGCCGTACTGCTGAAGATGGACGAGGCACAGGGCCGGCTGGGTACGCCGGGTGCGCTGGTGCGACGCGGCCACAAGGCCGAAGCGAACGTGCCTGCGGCATTGCCGGTGCCGGTGATCATGCGCGGCACGCTGGTGGAACCGCGCGCCGCGGACGCGGCGCTGGCGAAAGCGCCGGGCCTGCGCAAGGCGCTGATCGGCAGTTTGCCGAAGCCGGATGTGTGCGGTCGCCTGAGCGATGGGGGGAAAGATGAGATCGAGATCCAGCGACTGGACGCCCAGCATGTGCTGGCAAGCACCAGCTGCTTCGTGGGGCCCTACAACATGAGCAACGGCTACTGGGTGGTGCGAGACAAATCGCCGTACCAGGCGACCTTTGTCACCGACCTGGCCGAAGATTTTGACCGCGATGACGCTACGTTGCGAGGCCGTTTCCGGGACCGCGGTGTCGGCGATTGCATCTCCGCCAATGACTGGGTCTGGGACGGCGAGCGCTTCGTGAAGAGCAGCGATTTCACGACGGGCCAGTGTCGCAATATGCTCGGCGGGCACTGGACGCTGCCGACGGTGGTCAGCGAGGTTCGTTGATGCCGGCAGGGCTTCGCCCGTTACCTGCGGTAGTGCCGGGCGCTGGCCGGCAACCCCGGCAAACATCGGGGGTCCGAGCCGTTTTCCGATGGAAAACGGATCCGACCCCGCTCAATCGTGAAGCTGACGCGGCTTCTTCCAGAACTGCCAGCGCTGGCCACGATCCAGCTGGAACTGCTGACCATCCTCGAAATCCAGCACCAGCCGCTGCAGCTCGCCACGCTTCAGCGCGGCCAGCAGCGGACGGATCGCATCATTGCCGAGCTGCTGCAGGGAGCGCAGCTGGCGCAGGTCGACCAGTGCATCCACCGCCTGCTCGCCATCCACGGCTACGCCTGCCGCCAGAGCCAGACCCTGCAGCAGGGCATCGCGGCTGCGCACCTGTGCGTGCGGCGTACTGACCGACACCGGCATCACGCCACCGCCCCAGAACCACAGCGAATTGATCGGCTGTTGTCCCTGCGCGGCGCGCTGCTGGTTCCAGGAATGATTGTGCAGCAGCACCTGCGCCTCGGTCATCAGCGCCCGCCAGCGGCGGCCACCCTCGCCTTCCGGCAGGTGCGAGAACAGGTCATCGCCCAGCACCTCATCCGGACTGTCGAAGTCCGGCAGGGCCAGGTCGATCGGAAGCCGCAGGTACCAGCGCGAAGGGTCCGGTGCGTCGAGCACGAACCCGGCATCGGCGAACAACGGCTGCAGCACCGGCAGCAACGCCAGGCTGTCGGCCAGGGTCGGCCGCAGTGTTTCGCCATAGGCCATCATCCGCGCGCCGTGCATGTCCGGCACCATGCAGGCCGGATCGGCACGCAGCCAGCACGCGCCGGCAGCATCGCCGGCGTCACGCTGGCGGCTCAGTGCGGCCACCGGCCAGTGCGGCGCGGCGACCGTGAAATGGCGCTGCAGCTGTGCCCGCTCGCCGGCTTCAAACTGCGAGGCGTTGGCGCGGCCCAGGGCACGCGCCACGTCATCAGGCAGCGCAGCCGCCGCAAAGCGGCTGCGTGCCGGCAACAGCAGGGTCGCCGTTGCCACCGGGTCAGTCCACGTAGCTGACGCTGACGATCTCGTACTCGCGCTGGCCGGCCGGGGCGTCGATCACGATCGAATCGCCTTCCAGCTTGCCGATCATCGCGCGTGCCACCGGCGAGGAAATCGCGATCAGGCCCAGCTTGATGTCCGCTTCCAGGTCACCGACGATCTGGTACTTCTTCTCTTCGTCGGTTTCCACGTCGGCCAGGGTCACGCTGGCACCGAACACCACCTTGGAGCCGGCGTTGAGCTTGCTCACGTCGATGATCTCGGCGTGCGACAGCTCGCCTTCCAGCTGCTTGATGCGGCCTTCGATGAAGCCCTGTTCCTCGCGCGCGGCGTGGTACTCGGCGTTCTCCTTCAGGTCGCCATGCTCACGCGCTTCAGCGATCGCGGCGATCACCTTCGGGCGCTTGACCGACTTCAGGTGATCCAGTTCGTCGCGCAGCTTCTGCGCGCCCTTCATCGTGATGGGGGCTCTCATGCATTCAACTCCTTGTGCAGCTCCTGCAGCGACCAGACGGGGCCGGTGCCGCGGAATTCCAGTGAATCCACCAGCGCCTTGGCGCCGGCAATGGTGGTCGAGTAGGTGACGCGATGCTGCAGCGCCTCGCGACGGATCGAGAACGAGTCGTTGATCGCCGAACGACCTTCGGTCGTGTTGACGATGTAGACGATCTCGCCGTTCTTGATCGAGTCGACGATGTGCGGACGGCCTTCGACCACCTTGTTGATGATCTCGCAGTCCATGCCGTGCTGCTGCAGCCACGCGGCGGTGCCGCGGGTGGCGACCAGGCTGTAGCCACGCGCCAGCAGCGCCTTGGCCACCGGCAGCACGCGCTTCTTGTCCGGATCGCGGACCGAGACGAAGGCCTTGCCGACCGGCGGCGCCTTGATGCCACCGGCTTCCTGGGCACGCGCGAAGGCGGCGTTGAAGGTGCGGCCCACGCCCATCACCTCACCGGTGGAGCGCATCTCCGGCCCGAGGATCGGGTCGACGCCCTGGAACTTGGCGAACGGGAAGATCGCTTCCTTCACCGAGTAGTAGTCCGGCACGATTTCCTTGGTCGCGCCCTGCTCGGCCAGCGTCTTGCCGGCCATGCAGCGGGCGGCGATCTTGGCCAACGGCATGCCGGTGGCCTTGGACACGAACGGCACGGTGCGCGAGGCACGCGGGTTCACTTCCAGCAGGTAGATGGTGTCGGCACCTTCATCGCTGGTCTGGATCGCGAACTGGGTGTTCATCAGGCCGACCACGTTCAGGGCCTTGGCCAGCTCCACCACCTGGCGGCGCAGCTCGGCCTGGGTTTCAGCCGACAGCGAATACGGCGGCAGCGAGCACGAGGAATCGCCCGAGTGCACGCCGGCTTCTTCGATGTGCTCCATCACGCCGCCGATCAGGACGTTGCCCTGCGCATCGGCAATGATGTCGACGTCGCACTCGACGGCGTTGTCGAGGAAGCGGTCCAGCAGCACCGGCGAATCGTTGGACACCTTCACCGCGTCGCGCACGTAGCGGGCCAGGTCGGCTTCGCCGTAGACGATCTCCATCGCACGGCCGCCCAGCACGTAGCTCGGGCGCACCACCAGCGGGTAGCCGATCTCGCGGGCCAGCAGCAGGGCTTCCTGGTCGTTGCGGGCGATGCGGTTCGGCGGCTGCTTCAGGCCCAGCTTGTCGACCAGCTGCTGGAAGCGCTCGCGGTCTTCGGCCAGGTCGATGGAGTCCGGGCTGGTGCCGATCACCGGCACGCCGTTGGCTTCCAGCGCGCGCGCCAGCTTCAGCGGGGTCTGGCCGCCGTACTGCACGATCACGCCCTTCGGCTGTTCCAGTTCGACGATTTCCAGCACGTCTTCCAGGGTCAGCGGTTCGAAGTACAGGCGGTCGGAGGTGTCGTAGTCGGTCGACACGGTTTCCGGGTTGCAGTTGACCATGATGGTTTCATAACCATCCTCGCGCAGCGCCAGTGCCGCGTGCACGCAGCAGTAGTCGAACTCGATGCCCTGGCCGATGCGGTTCGGGCCACCGCCGAGGATCATGATCTTGTCGCGGTTGCTCGGCGCGGCCTCGCACTCGTCCTCGTAGGTCGAGTACAGGTAGGCAGTGCCGGTGGAGAACTCACCGGCGCAGGAATCGACGCGCTTGTAGACCGGACGCACCTTGTGCGCACGACGCAGCGCGCGGATAGCGGCTTCGTTGGTGCCGGTCAGCTGCGCCAGGCGGGCGTCGGAGAAGCCAGCGCGCTTCAGCTTGCGCAGGCGGGCGGCGTCCAGCGCGTCGATGCCACCGGCAGCGACGTCAGCTTCGGCCGCGATGATTTCCTCGATCTGGTCCAGGAACCAGTGGTCGATGAACGACAGTGCGTAGATCTCCTCCACGCTCATGCCGGCGCGGAACGCATCGGCGACGAAGAACAGGCGCTCCGGGCCCGGGGCCTTCAGCTCGCGGCGCAGGGTCTGCAGGTCTTCTTCATTGCTCAGGTCCAGGCCGGTCGGGTCGAAGCCGACCTTGCCGGTTTCCAGGCCACGCAGGGCCTTCTGCACCGACTCCTGGAAGGTGCGGCCCATCGCCATCACCTCGCCCACCGACTTCATCTGGGTGGTCAGGCGGGCATCGGCAGCCGGGAACTTCTCGAAGGCGAAGCGCGGGATCTTGGTGACGACGTAGTCGATGGACGGCTCGAACGACGCCGGGGTCAGGCCACCGGTGATTTCGTTCTTCAGTTCGTCCAGGGTGTAGCCCACGGCCAGCTTGGCGGCGACCTTGGCGATCGGGAAGCCGGTGGCCTTGGAGGCCAGTGCCGAGGAACGCGACACGCGCGGGTTCATCTCGATGACGACCACGCGACCGGTCTTCGGGTTGATGCCGAACTGCACGTTCGAGCCACCGGTATCGACGCCGATCTTGCGCAGCACGGCGATGGAGGCATCGCGCAGGCGCTGGTATTCCTTGTCGGTCAGGGTCTGCGCCGGGGCCACGGTGATCGAGTCACCGGTGTGCACGCCCATCGGGTCCAGGTTCTCGATCGAGCAGACGATGATGCAGTTGTCCGCGGTGTCGCGGACCACTTCCATCTCGAACTCCTTCCAGCCCAGCACCGACTCTTCCACCAGCACTTCGGTGGTCGGCGACAGTTCCAGGCCGCGGCTGACGATCTCGACCAGCTCTTCGCGGTTGTAGGCGATGCCGCCACCGCTGCCGCCCAGGGTGAAGCTCGGGCGGATGATGGTCGGGTAGCCGACGCGGGTCTGGATCTCCAGCGCTTCGTCCAGGGTGTGGGCGACGGCGGCGGTCGGGCACTCCAGGCCGATCTCACCCATGGCGACGCGGAACAGCTCGCGGTCTTCGGCCATGCGGATCGCTTCGCGCTTGGCGCCGATCAGTTCGACGTTGTACTTCTCCAGCACGCCGTTGTCGGCCAGGTCCAGCGCGCAGTTCAGCGCGGTCTGGCCACCCATGGTCGGCAGCAGTGCATCGGGCTTTTCCTTGGCGATGATCTTCTCGACCGTCTGCCAGTTGATCGGCTCGATGTAGACGGCGTCGGCCATTTCCGGGTCGGTCATGATCGTGGCCGGGTTGCTGTTGACCAGCACCACGCGGTAACCCTCGTCACGCAGGGCCTTGCAGGCCTGGGCGCCGGAATAGTCGAACTCGCAGGCCTGGCCGATGACGATCGGGCCAGCACCGATGATGAGGATGGTCTTGAGGTCAGTGCGCTTGGGCATTTTCTTCTCTAAGTCAGTACAGCGTGACAAGGGGGGTGATCGCACGCTGTCGATCAGGAATCTTGATCCGCAGCACCGCGCCAGTGGCAGCAGCGATGCGGGGTTTACGGTCCATCGCGACGCCACCGGCGGGCCGGCGGCGTACTGATCACGCCTTGGCTTGCTCCATCAGCACCACGAAGCGGTCGAACAGCGGACCGACATCGGTCGGGCCGGGCGACGCTTCCGGATGGCCCTGGAACGAGAACGCCGGCACGTCGGTGCGGGCCACGCCCTGGTTGGTGCCATCGAACAGCGAGCGATGGGTCACGCGCAGGGTCGCCGGCAGGGTCGCTTCATCGATCGCGAAGCCGTGGTTCTGCGAGGTGATCATCACCCGGCCGCTGTCCAGGTCCTGCACCGGGTGGTTGGCACCATGGTGGCCGTGGCCCATCTTCATGGTCTGCGCGCCCGAGGCCAGGCCCAGCAGCTGGTGGCCCAGGCAGATGCCGAAGGTCGGGATCTTCACGTCGATGAAGGTCCTGATCGCTTCGATGGCGTAGTCGCACGGTTCCGGGTCACCCGGGCCATTGGAGAGGAACACGCCGTCCGGCTTCAGTGCCAGCACTTCGGCGGCCGGGGTCTGTGCCGGCACCACGGTCACTTCGCAGCCGCGCTCGGCCAGCATGCGCAGGATGTTGGTCTTCACGCCGAAGTCGTAGGCCACGACCTTGAACTTCGCCGGCACGCTGACGAAGGCGTTGGCGTCCAGGTCCAGCTGGCCCTCGGTCCAGGTGTAGGTCTTCTCGGTAGTGACGACCTTGGCCAGATCCATGCCCTTCAGCCCCGGGAACTTGCGGGCAGCTTCCAGTGCCTTTTCCACGTCAATGTCACCGGCCATCAGCGCACCGTTCTGCGCGCCCTTCTCGCGCAGGATGCGGGTCAGCTTGCGGGTGTCGATGCCGGCGATGGCGACCACGCCACGCTGGATCAGCCAGTCCTGCAGCGACACCTGGCTGCGCCAGTTGCTGGGACGGCGGGGAACGTCGCGCACGATCAGCCCGGCCGACCACACCTTGGACGCTTCATTGTCCTGGTCGGTCATGCCGGTGTTACCGATATGCGGATAGGTCAGCGTGACCATCTGCCGGGCGTAGGACGGGTCGGTCAGCACTTCCTGGTAGCCGGTCATGGCGGTGTTGAACACCACCTCACCGACGGACAGGCCGGGCGCGCCTACGGATTCGCCCTCGAATACGGTGCCGTCTTCGAGGACGAGGATTGCGGCTTGGGTCACGGGAATCTCACTTTGGCTACCGAGGGGGCTGCCGAAGTCACGCCTGCGCTTCACGGAAATCCGGTTGCAAAAAAGCGCGGACGTGCGGTCTGGGACCGGTCCGGCTTTCGTGATTCGGCGAGTGCGAATTGTAGCGCTGCCGGGGCGCTCGCGCCAGCGGTTATCGCACTTGATGAACAGGCGATTGCGCATTCATTTCAATCCGGCGGCGTATGCGGGCCGGAGGCGGGGTCGGATCCTTTCCCGGATGGGAAAGGCTCTGACCCCAGGTGCCCTCTGATGGGGTCAGAGCCCTTTCCGCTGGAAAGGGATCCGACCCCAGGAACTAGCCCGCCTTACTGCAGCAGGTCCCGCACCCGATAGCTGCCCGGGGCCCGGCCCTGCAGCTGGCGGGCGGCAAACAGGGCGCCGCGGGCGAAGATGTCGCGGTTGGTAGCCCGGTGCACCAGCTCGATGCGCTCGCCCAGGCCGGTGAACTGGACCAGGTGTTCGCCGACGATGTCACCGGCACGCAGGCTGGCGTAATGCGGCTCCGCCCCGCCCCGCTGCGCGGCCGCGCCCAGGGTCAGCGCAGTGCCCGACGGCGCGTCCTTCTTCTGCGTATGGTGCGACTCGACGATGTCACAGTCCCAGCCGGCCAACGCCTGCGCGGCGCGCTCGACCAGCTCGTCCAGCACCGCCACGCCCAAGCTGAAGTTCGATGCCCAGACCAGCGGGATAGTCGCCGCCGCCGCGTCCAGCGCTTGGCGCTGGGCGCTGGAGATGCCGGTGGTGCCCGACACCAGCCCCACGCCCCGCTCTACGCACAACGCCAGCATCGGGTCGAAACCCTCCGGCAGGCTGAAGTCGATCGCCACATCGAACACCGGCGCGCCAGGCAGTTCGCTGGCGCCGAAGAACGGCACGCCGTCGACCACGCGCTGGGCCGGCGCACGGCCGGTCACTGCTGCCACGATCTGCAGGGTTTCGGGATGTTCGGCGGCCAGCCGCAGCAAGGCCTGGCCCATGCGCCCGGAGGCACCGTGAATGAGCAATCGCAGGGGAGTCTGGTTCATGCCTGCAGGCTAGCGGCAGCACGCCCGCTCCGGCAAGCGTCATCGCTGCTACGCTGCATGCCCTTTCATGCAATGGATGGCAGCTCCCTCATGCAGATCAGCGAACAGCTGGTGCTGGTCACCGGTGCCGGCCGCGGCCTTGGCCAGCACATCGCCCGCGCGTTCGCTGCGCAGGGTGCGCGCGTCATCGTCAACTACCACCGCAGCGAAGGCACCGCTCGAGCGCTGGCCGCCGAGCTGGGCGGACAGGCAATCGCACTGCCTGCCAACGTCACTGATCGCAACCAGGTCGATGCCATGCTGCAGCACGCCCTGACCCACTTCGGCCAAGGCGTCACCACGGTGGTCAACAACGCGCTGGCCGCCTTCTCGTTCAATGGTGATGCCCGCGACGGCGCCGCCGATATCGGCTGGCCGGCGTTCCAGGTGCAGTTCGAGGGCAGCGTGCGTGGCGCGCTGAACACCGTGCAGGCCGCCCTGCCCGGCATGCAGGCCCGTCGCTTCGGCCGGGTCATCAACATCGGCACCAACCTGTTCCAGAACCCGGTCGTGCCCTACCACGACTACACCGCCGCCAAGGCCGCACTGCTGTCGCTGACCCGCACCCTGGCCGGCGACCTCGGCCCGCATGGCATCACCGTGAACATGCTGTCCGGTGGCCTGCTGCGCACTACCGATGCCAGCGCCGCCACGCCCGAAGCGGTGTTCGACTACATCGCCGCAAACACGCCACTGCGCAGCGTCACCACCCCGGCCGAGTTCGCCGATGCCGCGCTGTTCTTCGCCAGCCCGTGGTCACGCGCGGTGACCGGGCAGAACCTGGTGGTGGATGGCGGACTGGTGCGGGACTGAGCCGATGCGCATCTCCGAAGTCAGCCGCCTGACCGGCGCCAGCGCCAAGGCCATCCGCCTGTACGAGGCGCGCGGCCTGCTGCCGCCGGTGCCACGTCTGAACCGCTACCGCGACTACAGCGAACAGGACGTGGCCTGGGTGCAACTGATCCGCCAGGCGTTGGGGCTGGGCATCACCCTGGCCGCGATCTCCCGCCTGCAGGGTCCCGACGGGCGGCTCGACTGGCCAGCGGTGCTGGCCTTGCTGGAGCAACAGCGCACTCGCATTGCCAGTGAGCGGGCGCGGCTGGAACAGGTCGACCTCGCCCTGCGGCAGGTCCGCGATGAACTGCAGCAATGGCTGCACTCCGGCGGCACTGATTGCGTCCTGCAACCCACCGGCTGCCCCACCGGCGTTTGACTCTGCCCCTGGGGCAGACCGCACCCTCGCGCACTTTCCATTGCCCGAGGTTGCCGTGTCCCGCTCCATCCTGATCCTGCTCGGCCATCCCGACCGCGACAGCCTGTGTGGCGCCCTCGCCCAGCGCTATGCCACGGCCGCCGAGAACGCCGGCCACCGGGTGCGCCTGATCGCGCTGGGCGACCTTGAATTCGACCCGGTGCTTCGCCATGGCTACCGCCAGATCCAGCCGCTGGAAGCCGATCTGCAGGACGCCGCCGATGCGATCGAAGCCTGCGATCACCTGGTGCTGGTCTATCCCACCTGGTGGGGTGCGATGCCGGCGCTGCTGAAGGGCTTCTTCGATCGCGTGCTGTTGCCGGGATACGCCTTTCGCTACCGGCGCGATTCGGTGTGGTGGGAGCGGCTGCTGGCCGGGCGCAGCGCGCGGGTGATCACCACGCTGGATACGCCGCCCTGGTATTACCGCTGGATCTACCGCGACCCGGGCATCATCCAGATCCGAGCCACTATTCTGGAATTCTGCGGCATCCGCCCGGTGCGGGTCAGCCGACTCGGTGCGGTGCGCAGCAGCAGCCCGGCGCAGCGGGAGCGATGGCTGGCGCTGGCAGCGGAGCTGGGAGCGCGGGCTCGGTAGATTCAGGCCATGGGCAAGGCGTGCGAACCAAGGTTCGCACCCACCTGGGGCGAGGGTTCCCACCCGCCTGGAAGATTCGCCCCCACCTGGGGCGCTCGTTTGCGTGTGTCGCGTTTGCCAATTGACCGCCAGGCACTGCGCCTCAAGGCTGTGGGCCCCGCTTCCGGCCCAGGCAACGCCCATGAAATCCTCGACCGTCTTCAGCAAGTGCGCCCGGAAGACCGGCTTTGCCGGCACGTCGACGACCCGCTACCGCTTGCTGGATGACGCCCTGCTTGTCGTGAATCACCAACGCGCCAGCGAAAGTCGGGGCTTCTATGTGAATGCCGGGCTCTACTTTCCAGAGCTGCTCGCGTATCCCCTCGCACCTGACGATCTTGAAACCGCGTTCAGGTACCGCTCCAGCATTCCTACGCCCCATGTCGACTGGCGGATCGAAGAAACGCCGGGCCTGCGCCGGACCTTCATCCAGCAGGATCTCGAAGATCTGCTGGAAGCCGGTAACCGAGACGGACTGAAAGGCCTGCTGCTCGATGCCCTTGCCGACGTGGCGGGCTTCGCGGCAACCCATGGAAACCGGGAGTCGGTGCGGCGATTGAATCAGGACGGGAACTTCCGCGCGCTCATCCGCAGAGAGGTCTGAACCCCGGGAGCGTGCGAACCAAGGTTCGCACCCACAGGGCGAAGTCCGCACCCACCGGCCGAAGGCTCGCACCTACCAAGGCAGTGTCAGTGCTGCTTGGGCGGCGTCGGCCCGCAGCTGTCGCAACCGCCACAGGCACCACCGCCTCCGCTCGCCGGCGGTGCGATCTTCCGCCCCAGCGCCTGCACCCAGGCAGCGCGACCCGGCTTCAGCAGGGCCAGCGCCAGCACCCCGCGCAGCTTGCGCACGGTGCCCGGGAACTGCTTCTTCAGCACCACCCAGGCACTGACCAGCACGGCCACCGCGATGATCAGGTACTGGATCAGCAGGCCGGCATCCATCAGCCGCCTCCCAGCGCCCTGGTCACCTGGTAGGTGATCAGCGCCGCCACGTAGGCCGCAGCAAACAGGTAGAACGCCGAGAAGGCCATCGTCTTCCACGAATTGGTCTCGCGCTTGATGGTGGCCAGCGTCGAGATGCACATCGGGGCGTAGATGTACCAGACCAGCAGCGACAGCGCGGTGGCCAGCGACCAGCCGTCGCTGATCAGCGGGGTCAGCGCCTGGCTGGCGGCATCGTCATCGGCCGCCGACAGCGCGTACACAGTGGCCAGCGAGGACACCGCCACTTCGCGCGCGGCCAGGCCCGGAATCAGCGCAATGCAGATCTGCCAGTTGAAGCCCAGCGGCGCGAAGAACACCGCCATCGCATGGCCGATCTGGCCGGCGTAGCTGTAGTCGATCGCCGGCATCGTGGCGCCAGCCGGTGCCGCCGGGAACGACAGCAGCACCCACAGCAGGATGGTCAGCGCCAGGATGATGCCGCCAACGCGCTTGAGGAAGATCATGCCGCGCTCGTACAGGCCCACCGCCAGGTCGCGCACGTGCGGCAGCCGGTACGACGGCAGCTCCAGCATCAGGGGGTGCTCGCTCTTGTCGCGGCGCCACTTCTTCATGATCCACGACATCGCCAGCGCACTGAGGATGCCCGCCGCATACAGGCCGAACAGCACCAGGCCCTGCTGGTTGAACACGCCCCATACCGTCTTCTGCGGAATGAAAGCACCGATCAGCAATGCATACACCGGCAGTCGCGCCGAGCAGGTCATCAGCGGCGCCACCAGGATCGTGGCCAGGCGGTCACGCGGGTCCTGGATGCTGCGGGTGGACATGATGCCGGGCACCGCGCAGGCGAAGCTGGACAGCAGCGGGATGAACGAGCGGCCTGACAGGCCGGCCGCGGCCATCATGCGGTCGAGCAGGAACGCCGCACGCGGCAGGTAGCCGGATTCCTCCAGCACCAGGATGAAGAAGAACAGGATCAGGATCTGCGGCAGGAACACCACCACGCCACCGACGCCGGCGATGATGCCGTCGGTCAGCAGGCTGGCCAACGGGCCTTCCGGCAGCACGCTGCCGACGAAAGCACCGAGCCAGGCGAAACCGGCCTCGATGCCGTCCATCAACGGAGTCGCCCAGGCGTACACCGCCTGGAAGATCAGGAACATCACCACCGCCAAGCTGATCAGTCCGAACACCGGATGCAGCAGCCAGCGGTCCAGCGCGTCGTCGATCTTCGCGGTCCGCGCCGGCATGCGCACGGCCACCGACAGGATCTCGCGCACCTTGGCGTGGTAGTCGATGCCACCCTCCGGGCCCGGCACCGGCGCATCCAGGTGCGGCACCATCGCATCGAGCCGCTCGACCAGGGCCTTGGCACCCTGCTTGCGCACCGCCACGGTTTCCACCACCGGCACGCCCAGCTCGCGCTCCAGCGCGGCCACATCCACCTGGATGCCACGGCGCTGGGCGGCATCGATCATGTTCAGGGCCACCACCATCGGCTTGCCCAGTTCGCGCAGTTCCAGCGCGAAACGCAGGTGCAGGCGCAGGTTGGTGGCGTCGATCACGCACAGCAGCACGTCCGGCGCGGCTTCGCCCGGGTAGAAGCCCCGGCACAGGTCGCGGGTGATCGCCTCGTCCAGGCTGGCCGGATGCAGGCTGTAGGCACCGGGCAGGTCAAGCACCGCGAACTCACGACCGGACGGCGCACGCAGGCGGCCTTCCTTGCGTTCGACGGTGACGCCGGTGTAGTTGGCGACCTTCTGGCGGCTGCCGGTCAGCTGGTTGAACAGCGCGGTCTTGCCACTGTTGGGGTTACCCACCAGCGCGATGCGCAGGGGCGCGGTAGAGGCTGCAGCGGTCATGCGCGACGCTCCTGGCGGTTGGCGTCGACCACGACGCGCTTGGCTTCACTGATCCGCAGCGCGAACCGGGTGAACCCGACCTGCACCAGCAGCGGCTCCCCACCCACCGGGCCCTTGGCCACCAGGCGCACCTCCTCGCCCTTCACGAAACCCAGCTCGCGCAGGCGACGGGCAATGGCATCGTTGGCATGCAGGTCCTGCACGGACTCGACCACGGCCGAGGTGTGCAGCGGCAGTTCGGACAGCGTCATCTAGCGTGTTCTCTGCTGGATGTAAATGGTTCTCGATTCTAACATTCCCGCGTCGCGTCATGGCCCATGACCAATGGCCCGCTATGATCCATACAGGTATGGAGTGACCCTGGAATCCCATGAACGATGCTTTGCAGATCGAGCGCCGTGGCGCCGTCCTCACCCTCTGGCTGAACCGGCCGGAGCTGCACAACGCCTTTGACGCCAGCCTGATCGCCCGGCTGACCGCCGCACTGGAAGCCGCCGGCCGCGATGATTCGGTCCGGGCCGTGGTGGTGGCCGGCCACGGCGCCTCCTTCTCGGCCGGTGCCGACATGCAGTGGATGCGCGGCATGGCCGCCGCCAGCGAGGCCGACAACCGCGAGGACTCGCTGGCCTTGGCGCGACTGATGCGCACCCTGGACGAGCTGCCCAAGCCGACCCTGGCCCGGGTCCACGGCGCGGCCTTCGGTGGCGGCGTCGGCCTGGTTGCCTGCTGCGACATCGCCATCGCCAGCACCTCGGCCCGCTTCGGCCTGACCGAAAGCCGCCTCGGCCTGCTGCCGGCGGTGATCTCGCCCTACGTGATCGAGGCCATCGGCCCACGCCAGGCGCGGCGCTGGTTCGCCACCGGCGAGCACTTCGACGCCGATACCGCCCTGCGCATCGGCCTGGTCCACCAGCTGGTCGAGCCCGAGCGCCTGGACGAGGCGCTGGAGCGGCAGCTGGCCCTGCTCGACAAGGCCGGCCCGATCGCCTCGTCCACCGCCAAGCAGCTGGTCCGGCAGGTCCGCGACAGCCATGACCGCGACGCGCTGGATCGGGATAATGCCGCCCTGATCGCGCGCCTGCGGGTGTCCGCCGAGGGCCAGGAAGGCCTGGGCGCCTTCCTCGACAAGCGCGCCCCCCATTGGGTCACGGAAGCCTGAACATGCTCGATCATCTTGGTTTGACCAGCGCCGACCTGGCGCGCAGCAAGACCTTCTTCCTGCAGGCGCTGGCGCCATTGCAGATCGGCGTGGTGATGGAAGTCACCGCCGAACAGACCGGCGCGCACGATCACATCGGCTTCGGCAGCGACGGCAAGCCGTTCTTCTGGCTCGGCAATGGCGGCGCCGCCAGCCACGGCGTGCATGTCGCCTTCGCCTGCACCAGCCGAGACCAGGTGGACGCCTTCCATGCCGCCGCCCTCGCCGCCGGCGGCCGCGACAACGGCGCGCCGGGCCTGCGCCCGTGGTACCACCCGGACTACTACGGCGCCTTCGTGCTCGACCCGGAGGGCAACAACATCGAGGCGGTCTGCCATCGCCCCGTCAACGAGGTGGCCGCATGAGCGACTACGTCCGCATCGTCGAGGTCGGCCCGCGTGACGGCCTGCAGAACGAAAAGCAGTCGGTGTCCGCCGCCGACAAGATCGAACTGATCAACCGCCTGTCGGCCACCGGTCTGCGCAGCATCGAGGCGACCAGCTTCGTCAGCCCGAAGTGGATCCCGCAGCTGGCCGACGCCGCCGAGGTCTATGCCGGCATCCAGCGCCGGCCCGGCATCCACTACCCGGTGCTGGTACCGAACGAACAGGGCTACGACCGCGCCCGCGCGGTGGGCGTGGAGGAAGTGGCGGTGTTCACCGCAGCGTCCGAGGCGTTCAACCGCACCAACACCAATGCCGGCATCGACGAATCGCTGGCCCGGTTCGAGCCGATCCTGCGCCGCGCCGCCGCCGATGGCGTGCGCGTGCGCGGTTACGTGTCCACCGTACTCGGCTGCCCCTACCAGGGCGAGGTGCCACTGGCCGACGTGGTGCGGGTGGCGCGTGCCCTGCACCAGATGGGCTGTTACGAAATCTCGCTGGGCGACACCATCGGCGTCGGCACCCCGCGCAAGGCACGGGCGATGCTGCAGGCGGTTGCCGCCGAGATTCCAATGGCGGCACTGGCCGTGCACTTCCACGACACCTACGGCCAGGCCATTGCCAACATCGCCACCTGCCTGGAAGAAGGCGTGCGCGTGGTCGACAGCGCGGTGTCCGGCGCCGGTGGCTGCCCGTATGCCAAGGGCGCCAGCGGCAACGTCGCCAGCGAGGATGTGGTCTACCTGCTGCAGGGCCTGGGCCTGGACAGCGGCGTGGACCTGCCGGCACTGGCCGAGACCGGTCGCTGGCTGGCCGGCCTGCTCGGCCGCGCCACTGCCAGCCGCACCGGGCAGGCGTTGGCCGCGGCCGGTTGACCACCGCACTGCGCCGCCCCGCAAAGGCGGCGCAGTGCACAACGGCGACGGTCGCGGCTTCCGTTAGAATCGGCGATTCTCGAACCTGCAGGACCGTTCAATGCAGCTGTCTTCCGTACGTGCCGTGATCACTGGCGGCGTCTCCGGCCTCGGCCTGGCCGTGGCCCAGCACCTCGTCGCCCAGGGCGGCAAGGTGGCCCTGTTCGACCTCAACGACGAAAAGGGTGCCGCCGCCGTTGCCGGGCTGGGCGCCGACGCGGCCCGCTATTTCAACGTCAACGTCAGTGATGAAGCGGCCGTCTCGGCAGCCATCGACCAGGCCCACGATTTCCTCGGCGGCCTGAACGTGGCGATGAACTGCGCCGGCATCCTCGGCGCTGGTCGCGTGCTCGGCAAGGAAGGCCCGATGCCGCTGGCCGGCTTCCAGGGCACGGTGATGGTCAACCTGGTCGGCAGCTTCAACGTGGCCAAGGCCGCGGCCAACCGCATGCAGCACAACGAGGCCGGTACCGATGGCGAGCGCGGCGTGATCATCAACACCGCCAGCATCGCCGCCTACGAAGGCCAGATCGGCCAGGCCGCGTATGCCGCCAGCAAGGGTGGCGTGGTGTCGATGACGCTGCCGATGGCGCGCGAACTGTCGCGCTTCGGCATCCGCGTCAATACGATTGCTCCAGGCGTGTTCTGGACGCCGATGGTGGACGGCATGCCCGAGGCCGTGCAGCAGTCGCTGGCCGCCTCGATTCCGTTCCCGTCGCGCCTGGGCAAGCCGGAAGACTTCGCCAGCCTGGTCGGCTTCATCCTCGGCAACACCTACCTCAATGGCGAGACCATCCGCCTGGACGGCGCTACCCGCCTCGCTCCGAAGTGATTCCCCCCGGGCGCCGGGACGGCGCCCTCCCCCAACGACCTAGATCACCATGAAAGCCAACGACATCAAGAAGGGCAACGTCGTCGAGTTCAACAACGGCGTGTACCAGATCCGCGACATCGAGCGCAGCTCGCCGCAGGGTCGCGGCGGCAACGTCCGCTTCCGCTTCATCATGTACAGCGTGCCGGGCGGCAACAAGCTCGACGCCAGCTTCGATGCCGACGACAACCTGGTCGAGGTCGAACTGCTGCGCCGCCAGTCCACCTATTCGTACAAGGACGGCGATGCCTTCGTGTTCCTCGATGACGAGGACTACACCCCCTACACCCTGGACGCGGACGTGATCGGCGACGACGCCGGCTACATCACCGATGGCCTGACCGGCATCTACGTGCAAGTGATCGACGAGCAGCCGGTGGCGATCCAGCTGCCGGCCTCGGTGGTGCTGGAAGTGATCGAGACCCCGCCGGAACTGAAGGGTGGCACCGCCACCAAGCGCCCGAAGCCGGCCAAGCTCAACACCGGCATCGAAATCATGGTGCCGGAGTACATCGTCAACGGCGAGCGCGTGCTGGTGAACACCGCCACCGGCGAATTCGCTGGCCGTGCCGACTAAGCGCCTTGCGCTGATCGGCTGCCTGTCCCTGCTTGCGGCGTGCTCGCCGCAGGCAGCAAGCAGCGCATCGTTGATAGCAGTGGTGTAGAGCCGAGCCCACGCTCAGCTGCAGTGTCTGTGCAGAGCACAACGCAGCCGAGCGTGGGCTCGGCTCTACAGAGGGCTTACGGCTGCTTCGCGCCGAAGTTGCCACAGCCGTGGTACTGGCGGGTGCCGATGGTCAGGTTCACCTTGGCATCGAATGCCTCGCCACTCATGTCGTCCTGGCAGGTGGTGCGCTGGAAGCTGAGCTTCACGTCGGTGCCATCGGATGCCTTGCCACTCCAGCCATCAGCACCTTCGGTGGGCTTGGCGACATCGAAGCGACGCTCACCATAATCCACTTCCACCTGCAGGCCCGGCGTGTCGCCGTCGACAACTGCCAGCCAGCCGGGCTCATTGCCGGTGGCACGGAACGCAGCATTGCCGGCGCTGCCATCGCCTTCAGTGGCTTCGACCACATGGCACTCGCGGTCCGCCTCGCCCTTCAGGCTCAGCAGGCCGTCATCACTGCCCTTGGTCCAGAAGCTGTTGCCCTGGCCATCGCCATACTTGGCGCCGGATGCCGCGCGCTCGGAAGTCATGGCGAAGGTGCGTTCGCCGATCACCACCGTGGCCGCATCCTCACCATTGAAGGTCGCGCGCACGTCCAGATCACCACACTGGTAGGCGGTCTCGCTGCCACCTTCGGTGCTGACGCTCGGCTGCGGCGTGGAAGGCGGGGCATCAGTGCCGCCCGCGGCGGGCGGTTGGGCCGGCTGGCACGCGGCCAGCACCAACCCGAGGGAGGCTGCCAACAGACTGGGAACTACACGCATGGCTCGACTCCTTGTCGACGCTACAGAGATTCTTCGACCCTACCACCTGCCGGTGAGCGGGGCCTGAAAGGGGCCTGACCGCGTTCATGCGGCCAGCACCGCCATCGACAGCAGCTGCGCGCCGCTGTCGCCGGAACTGCAGGTCCAGACCCGCAGCAGGCGCAGTTTCAGCTCGCGCTCCTGGCCCTGCTCGCACACCGACAAGCGCACATTGCTGGACAGCAGCGCCAGGCGGCCACACAGCAGCGTTTCCACCGTGTGCAGCTGCAGGCTTCGTACCTGCAGGCCACCGGCCAGCCAATCGCCCAGCCAGGGCAGATCGAGCATGCGCCCGCCGTGGCCATCCATCATGAACAAGGCCGGCGATACCAGCGCGGTCAGCGCATCGTGATCATTTTGCAGCAGCGCTGCGCACAGGCGCTGCTCCAGCACCATCAACTGTTGCTCGTGCAGATCTTCAACGATGTTCCGTTCCATCCACGGTTCCTCCCGGCATCGGCCGGCGCCTGCGCAGGCGTTGCGCGATCCACTGCCGCGCGCCCTGCACCACTACATAGAAGACCGGCACGAAGAACACCGCAAGCACGGTCGCACTGACCATGCCGCCGAACACACCGGTTCCAATCGCCTGCTGGGTTTCCTTCGACGCGCCCTGCGCCAGCATCAGCGGCACCACGCCCAGCGCGAACGCCAGCGAGGTCATCACGATCGGCCGCAGGCGCAGGCGCGCCGCCTCCAGTGCCGCCTCGACCAGTCCGCGTCCCTGCTGCTGCAGCTGCCGCGCGAACTCGACGATGAGGATCGCGTTCTTCGCCGACAGCCCGATCACGGTGATCATGCCGACCTTGAAGAACACGTCGTTGGGCATGCCGCGCAACAACACGGCGGCGACCGCACCGAGCAGACCCAGCGGCACCACCAGCATCACCGCCAGCGGGATCGACCAGCTCTCATACAGCGCCGCCAGCACCAGGAACACCACCAGCATCGACAGCAGCAACAGCCACGGCGCCTGCGCGCCCGATTCGCGCTCCTGCAGCGACTGGCTGGTCCACTGCAGGGCGAAGCCGGACGGCAGCTTCCCGGCCAACCGCTCCATCTCCGCCATGGCCTGACCGGTCGACACGCCGGAGGCCGGTGCGCCGGACAGATTCAGCGCCGGGAAGCCGAGATAGCGCTGCAGCTGCAACGGCGCCTCGGTCCAGTGCGGGGTCACCAGTTCTGACAGCGCCACCATGCCGCCCTCGCTGTTGCGCACGTACAGCTTCAGCACATCCTCCAGTTCCATGCGATGCGGCGCATCGGCCTGCAGGATCACCTGCTGCAACCGGCCCTTGTTGGGGAAATCATTGACGTACTGCGAGCCCATTGCCGCCGACAGCGTGCTGCTGATGTGTTCGAAGCCCACACCCATCGCCTCGGCCTTGGCCCGGTCGATGTCCAGCCGCACGCTGGTGCCGGCCGGCAGGCCATCGGCATGCACTTCCGACAGCAGCGGACTGGCCTCGGCCAGCTTCAGCAGCTGCTGCAGGGCCGCGCGCAGTTCGGCCTGGCTCTGCCCGGTACGCGCCTGCAGGGCCAGCGAGAACCCGGACGAACGGCCCAGGCTGTCGATCGCCGGGGGCATCACACTCATCACCTCGCCCTCGGCAATCGCGGCCATCGCCTTCTGCGCGGCCTCCACCTCGCCGGCCGCGGTGGCGCCTGCACGCTCACCCCAGTCCTTGAGCATGGTGTAGGTCAGCGCCGCGCTCGGGCCGGAACCGGAGAAGCTGTAGCCCAGGATCGACTGGTTGGAGCCGATACCCGGACGCGAGGCCACATGCCGTTCGTAGGCTTCGACCACCGCCAGCGTGCGTTCGGCGGTGGCTTCTGCCGGCAGCTGGATCGAGGTCATGAAATAGCCCTGGTCCTCTTCCGGCAGGAATGCACCCGGCAACCAGTGCAGGCCCAGCAGGAGCGCCACTACCAGTGCGGCGAACACACCCATCACCCGCCCGCTCCGTTGCAGCACCGAGGCCACGCCACGCTGGTAGCGCCCGGTCATCTTCTCGAAGCCACGATTGAAGGCACCGAACAGCCCACCACGACCATGGTGGCCATGGGTGTTCGGGCGCAGCAAGGTCGCGCACAGCGCCGGCGTCAGGCTCAACGCCAGCAGCGCCGAGAACAGGATCGACACCGCCATCGCCACGGTGAACTGGCGGTAGATCGCGCCCACCGAACCGCTGGCCAACGCCATCGGGATGAACACTGCAGTCAGCACCAGGGTGATGCCGATCACTGCGCCGGTCAGCTCACGCATCGCCTTGATGGTCGCCTCGCGCGGTGGCAGCCCTTCTTCGGCCATGATCCGTTCCACGCCTTCGACTACCACGATCGCGTCGTCGACGATGATGCCGATCGCCAGCACCATGCCGAACATGGTCAGCACGTTGATCGAGAAGCCCAGCGCCAGCATCACAGCGAAGGTGCCCAGCAGTGCGATCGGTGCGACCAGCGCCGGGATCAACGTGTAGCGCCAGTTCTGCAGGAACAGGTACATCACCGCGAACACCAGCAGCATCGCCTCCAGCAGCGTCTGCACCACCTTCTGGATCGAGATCTTGACGAACGGCGCGGTGTCGAACGGAATGCTCGCTTCCACGCCGCGCGGCAGCAGCGGTGCCAGCTCGGCCATGCGCTCACGCACCGCCGACGCCGTGCGCACCGCGTTCGCGCCAGGACGCAGCTGCACGCCGGCGGCGGTGGCCGGATGGCCATCCTCGCGGGTGCCCCAGGCATAGCTCTGTGCGCCCAGTTCGACGCGGGCGACATCACCCAGCACCACCCGCGAACCGTCGGCCCCGGCACGCAGCACGATCGCCGCGAACTGTTCCGGCGTGGACAACTGGCCGTCGGCGCTGAGCGGCACGGTGATGCGCTGGCCTGGAACACCCGGCGAATCACCGATGCGTCCGGGCGAGATCTCCAGGTTCTGCTGCTCGATGGCGGTGGCCACATCGCCCATGGTCAGGCCGTAGCCGGTCAACCGGGTCGGGTCCAGCCACACGCGCATCGCCTGCTCGGCACCGAACAGCTGCACACGGCCGACGCCATCGATGCGGCGCAGCTCCTCGATGATGTTGCGCGCCATGAAGTCGCCCAGTGCCGCCTCGCTGACGCTGGCGTCCGGCGAACGCAGGCCGACCAGCATCAGGAAACCCGAATCGGCGGCCTCCACGAACAGGCCGTTCTGGCGCACGCTGCGCGGCAGCCGTGGCTCGATCGCCTTGATCCGGTTCTGTGCGTCCACCTGCGCCAGCTCCGGATTGGTGCCGGGCTTGAAGGTGGCGGTGATCGAGGCTTCGCCGGATGTGTCCACCGACGACTCGAAGTACAGCAGGTGCTTGACGCTGGACAGCTCGCGCTCGATCAGGCCGACCACCGCATCATTCAGCGTCTGCGGGCTGGCACCCGGGTAGCTGGCGTAGATGCTGACGCTGGGCGGCGCGACCGCCGGATAGCGCTCCACGGCCAAGCGCGGAATCGCCAGCACGCCGGCCAGGATGATGAAGATCGCCAGCACCCAGGCGAACACCGGGCGATCGATGAAGAAACGTGCCATGTTGGATTTCCCTGGAGGGACCAGCCCGGTAGAGGCTCAGCCCTTGCTGCCGGCCTGCACTGCACCGGCGCTGGCGACCGGCATCTGCCAGTCGCGCGCATCGACCACCACGCCTTCCTGCAGGCGTTCCTGGCCCTCGACCACTACCTTTTCGCCCACCTTCAGGCCCGTGCGCACCAGCCACTGGCGATCAACGCTGCCGTCGACCTCCAGCGTGCGGATCACCGCCTTGCCATCGCCACCGATCACCCAGGCATAGGCCTGGCCACCGGCGCTGCGCAGCACGGCCTGCTGTGGCACGGTCAGTGCACTGGCCGGCGCACCACGCGGCACCTTCGCGCGCACGTACATGCCCGGCAGCAGCTGGCGCTGCGGGTTGTCGACCAGAATGCGGAGGATCACATCACCGGTACGCGCATCGACGTTGATGCCGGAGAACAGCAGCTGGCCGCGCTCGGACAGCGGCTTGCCAGCCGCACCGATGATCGTCACCGGCAGCTCGCCGCCACCGGCAGCGCTGCGCTGCAGTGATTCCAGCTGGGCCGCCGGCTGGCGCACATCGACGTAGACCTGGTCGATCTGCTGCACCACCGCCATCGGCTCGGCATCGGCCACGCCGACCAGTGCGCCTTCTGTCACCAGCGCCTGGTCGATGCGGCCGGCGATCGGTGCACTGACCGTGGCATAGCGCAGGTCAAGCTGGCGACGGGCCAGGATCGCGCGCGCCTCGTTCACCGCGGCTCGGGCCTGTTCGTACTCGGCACTGGCATCGTCGCGGTGCTGCTGACTGACGGCCTGTGCGGCGGCCAGTGCATGCAGGCGCTGCGACTGCACGCGGCTGCGACCCAGGGCTGCCTCGCTGCGCTGCAGGGCGGCCAGTGCCGAATCGACATCGGCACGGAAGGCCGCCGGATCGATCTGGAACAGGGCCTGGCCGGCGCTCACTTCCGCACCCTGGTCAAACAGCCGGCGCTGCACGATGCCGCCCACCTGGGCACGGATCTGTGCGGTGCGCACGGCGGCCACGCGGCCGGGCAGTTCGTCATCGCGCTGCACCACCTGCGGGCCGACAGTGATCACGCTGACGCGTGGCGTGGCTTCGGGGGTGGCTTCGGGGGCGGAGCAGGCCGTCATGGCCAGGGCGAGGGCCGCGATCAACGCGGCCGGAGTCCTGAAGGTTCTCATTGCTGTGCACAATGCCGCGCAGGCGGCTGATAGGTTCTGAAGCGTGGAGTGTGCGTGGCGATGATGGGGTTTCGATGGAGGAACTGTGGAGATACGATGGAGGCAAGCACCTTAAGGCCCCACCCCTGCATGCATGCCGCCCCTGCCCTCGCCGCCCTCGTCCTGATCGTCGAGGATGAGGCCGAGATCGCCGATATTCTCACCGCCTATCTGGAACGCGAAGGACTGCGCACGCTGCGCGCCGCCGACGGCCACAGCGCCCTAGACCTGCACCGCAGCGCCCGCCCCGACCTGGTCCTGCTTGACGTGCAGCTGCCGCGCCTGGATGGCTGGAGCGTGCTGACCCAGCTGCGCCAGCGCGGCGAAACGCCCGTGATCATGCTGACCGCGCTGGACCAGGATCTGGACAAGCTGACCGCACTGCGCATGGGCGCCGACGACTACGTGGTCAAGCCGTTCAATCCGGCCGAAGTGGCGGCACGCGTGCGCGCGGTGCTGCGGCGTACGTTGCGCGCCTCGCGCGCGGATGCGCCCAGCGCACTGCGTGTGGGCCCGCTGCTGATCGACTCGGCTACCCATGCCGTGCATGTGGAGGGCGAAGGCTACAGCCACGAAGTGCTGCTCACGCTCACCGAGTTCAAGCTGCTGCACTGCATGGCACTGGCGCCGACCCGCATCTTCAGCCGCAGCGAACTGATGCACGAATGCCTGCCCGAAAGCGAAGCACTGGAGCGCACCGTCGACAGCCATGTCAGCAAGCTGCGCCGCAAGCTGGACGAAGTGGGCATGGTCAATGTGCCCGCCAGCGTGCGCGGTGTCGGCTACCGGTTGATGGCCGACCGCTGATGGCCCCCCTGCGCCGTTCCGGGCTGAGCCGCCACATCATCGTTTCGATGTCGCTGATGGTGATCGGCGTGATCGTGATGATGATCCTGTCGTCGTGGCTGCTGTACGCGGTGCTGGTCGAATTCTTTCCCGGCAGTGCCGAGGAACCGGAAAGCTGGCTGCCGACCGGGCCGGAACTGGCATGGATGGTGGGCGTGATCCTGACCGGGCTGGCGCTGGCCATCGCCGCCTCGTTCCGCCTCGCCCACCGCATCCTGTCGCCGTTGAATTCGCTGGTCGACAGCGTGCGCGCGCTTGCCGGCGGCGACCTGGGTGCCCGCGCCAGCGTCGAAGAGAACTCACCGGGCGAAGTGGCCACCCTGGTCGAAGACTTCAATGCGATGGCGCGCCGCCTGCAGCACATGGAGAGCGAGCGCGCGATGTGGCATGCCGCCATCGCCCATGAACTGCGCACGCCGGTGACCATCCTGCGCGGGCGTCTGCAGGGACTGGCCGAGGGCGTGTTCCAGCCCGACGAATCCCAGTTCCGCAGCCTGCTGGCCCAGGTCGAAGGGCTGTCACGGCTGATCGAGGACCTGCGCGTGCTGAGCCTGTCCGACAATGCGCGGTTGGACGTGCGCCGCGCGCGTACCGACGTGGTGGCCGAGGTGCATTCGGTGATGACCCTGGTCGACCCGCAGTTCCGCGCCGCCGGCTTCGTGCTGGAGCTGGAGACCAGCCGCGAGGAGCACAACGCGCACTGCGATCCGACCCGCCTGCGCCAGGCATTGCTGGCGCTGCTGGAGAACGCGCGACGCTATGCCAGTCCGGGCAAGGTGCGGATTGCGGTGCATGACACGCCCGGCCACGTGCAGGTGTCGATCGAGGACGAGGGCCCGGGCATCGACCCGGAACTGCACACGGATATCTTCACCCCGTTCATGCGTGCCGATGGTTCGCGTTCGCGCCAGGGCGGCGGCAGCGGGCTCGGCCTGGCGGTGGTCAAGGCCATCGCCGACGCGCATGGCGGCCGCGTCTACTGCATCCCGGGCAGCGCTGGCGGCAGCCGCTTCGTCATCGAACTGCCGCGCCAGTAGCCGTACCGGCTGCCTGCGTGCGCAGGTGTGCACCCAGTGCGGCCAGATTGGCATCGATCGCATCCATTTCGTTGCGCTGCTTCACCGGCAGCTGCTGGCGCAGCTGGATACGCAATGCCTGCCACGCCGGGACCGCCTGCGCACTGGCAGTGGCCACGGCCTCGGACAGCAGCGCCTGCTCGTCGCCCAGCGGCAATCCATAGCCGCTGTCCTGCAGCAGCGTCCCCGGTCGCAGCCACTGCCCGCTCTGCTCCAGCAACCCCCGCAGGCTGCGCGTTTCAGTGCTGTCCGGTGCGGCCAGCAGCTGCCGCTTGAGCACATCGCGTGCGCGCAGCTCGGCGCGCCGCTGCGCGGCCTGTTCCAGCAGCAACAGGCCGGCACTGGCACGCAGGTCACCCTGCAGCAGCCACGGTGCCCGCCGCTGTGCAGATAGCTTCAACCAGCCGCGCACATCGCGCGCGGGCAAGGCCAGCTGGGCCGCGGCCACTGCGAACAACTGCTGATAGTGGTCGCGCGCCGAGGCGAAGTAGTAGCCCTGCGCCTGTGCTGCATTGCGGTCCGTCAGTACCCCCTCGTCGAGCACATCCAGCCGCACCAGTCGCCGCTTCAGGCCGCGCGGACTCAGCTGGGCCAGCCCGGCCTCGCCCAGCCGCGGCACACCCGCCTGCAGCAGCTTGGCGGTTTCCACCGCGCAGTTGTTGCTGACGAAGTAATAGCGCCCGTCATAGCTCCAGTGCACCTGCGCGGTACGCTCGAGCAGGCTGGCGATCTCGCTGCGTTCCAGCTGCAACGGCAGCGACTGCAATCCGCGCAGCTCGACCTTGGTGTACTCGTCCACCACCTGCTGCAACGGCAGCACGAACAGCCGCGACGGATAGTCACCGGTCAGCCCGCGCCAGTTGGATATCTGCACGTCACCAACGAAGGCGCGGAACGACAGCACCCGGTGGTACTCCAAGTCCAGGCGACAATCCGGCCCAGGTGCGCGCCCCGGCTTGCAGATCACCAGCCGCAGCATGCTGTGGCCCCAGCGACTCATCGGCTGCGCACTGCCTTCGGCGAACAGGTAGTCCACCGCGTAGACGCGCGCCGGGTCGAGGTGCAGCAGCGATGCAGCGCCTTCTTCCGATTCGGCCTGCAGCAAGGGCAGCGTCGTAGCGCACTGCGGCTGTGGCAACGACGGCGGTGTTCCGAAGTGAGCCTGGTACCACCGCGCCAACGCGGGGCGCCGGCAGGCGAACTCGCCATCGAGCACGAAATGCTCGGCGTTCACTGCCAGGTACTCGGCCGGGTCCTTCAGCTCATAGGCATCCGGGCTGCGGTCATGGAAGTCATTGTCGCCGCGACCGAGATGCCAGGGCTTGCGCTGCCATCCGGCCAGATCGCGCCAGCGCGCACTGCGCGACCAGTTCGCACCGCCACGGTCTGCAACGTGGGTCAGCTCGTGCACCAGCGCGCTGCGGCGCGCACGGCGCGCACCGGGCACGGCATCATCCAGCAGATCGCGGCGCAACGTGATGCGACCGGCGAAGGCGCGGCCATGCACCTCGGCGGGAAGGTCATCACTCCAGTGCACCTGGACCTGTACCGGCAATGCGCGCAGCAGGCCATCAGGCAGCAGTGACTGCACGTCGGCCAGGGTCTGGTCGGCGAGCTGCTGCTGCGCCGGATCGAGACCGGACGGATCAAGCTGCAGTCGATCAGCCGCGTGCGCGACGTGAGCGATCAGCAGCAGAGCCACGCCATGCGTGGCTGCGTTCCGTGCAGATGTCATGGCGTTGCCGGCCAGCGGCCGGCACTACCCGAAGGCGGGATCAACGCGCCAGCAGCGCGCGGGCCAGGTCCAGGTCGCTCTGCTGCTGTGCGGCGGTGCTCTGCTCGCGCAGGTGGACCAGCGCCGCCTGCAGGCGGGCGCCACGGATCTGGCCGTCGCTGGCGACGAACGCAGCGGCATCGTCGCGTGCAGCCAGCACCACCTTGTCATCACCCGAGCTGCTGCCCGAGGAACCGGAGGAGGCACCGGTGGCCGAACCGGCCGACGTGCCGGCGAAGCTGGAAGCGAAGCCGGCCAGCGGCAGGGACAGCAGGGCAAGCAGCAGGAGCGGACGGGTCATCGGTTCGAAGCCGGTTGTGAAGGTGCGTGGAGCGTAACGGGTACGTGAAGGATTTGCCCGGCTCAGGCGTCGAACAGCTTGCCGGGATTCAGCCGCGCTTGGGGATCGAACGCGCGTTTGACCGCCTTCATCAGGGCGATCTCGGCCGGACCGCGGGTGCTGTCCAGGTAGCCCTTCTTGACCAGGCCGATGCCGTGCTCGGCCGAGATGCTGCCATCGAAGCGGGCCAGCACCTGCGCCAGCAGCTTGGTCACGTGCTCGCACTGCGCCACGAAATCGGCGTCGCTGGTGTCGTCCGGCTTGAGCACATTGATGTGCAGGTTGCCGTCGCCGATATGGCCGAACCACACCACATCGAAATGCGGGTAGGCCTGCCCGATCAGCGCCTGGGTCTCGGCCAGGAACGCCGGCATCGACGAGATCCGCACTGAAACGTCGTTCTTGTAGGGTTTATAGCGCGCCAGTGATTCGGTGATGCCTTCGCGCAGGCGCCACAGCTGCGCGGCCTGCGCGTCGCTGGCACTGATCACGCCGTCACTGACCCAGCCATTGCCCATGCAGTCCTCGAACGCGGCCATCGCCGCCGCTTCCTGGGCCTCATCGCCGGCCGCGAACTCGGTCACCACGTAATACGGGTGCACCTCGTCGAACGGCGCCTGCGCACCATGCGCCAGCACGTGCTCCAGTGCCCGGTCGGTGAAGAATTCGAAGGCCTGCAGCTGCAGGCGCGCGCGGAACGCAGCGAACACCTGCATCAGCACCTCGAAGCTGGGCACGGCCAGCAGCATCACATTGCTGGCCGGCGGCGGATCGGTCAGCTTCACCGTCGCCTCGACGATCACGCCCAGCGTGCCTTCCGAGCCGATCAGCAGCTGGCGGAAGTCGTAGCCGCTGGAATTCTTGATCAGGCCCTTGTTGAGCTCCAGCAACTCGCCATCAGCCGTGACCACCTTCAGCCCCGCGATCCACTCGCGGGTGTTGCCGTAGCGGATCACACGGATGCCGCCGGCATTGGTGGCGATGTTGCCGCCGATCGAGCAGGACCCGCGCGCGGCGAAATCCACCGGGTAGATCAGGCCGTGGTCCAGCGCGGCGTTGTGCACGGCTTCCAGCGGCATGCCGGCCTGCACCACCAGGGTGCGATCGACCGCGTCGTAGGCCAGCGCCTTGTTCATCCGTTCCAGGCTGAGCACCAGCTCGCCGTTGGCGGCCACCGCGCCACCCGAGAGACCGGTGCGACCACCGGACGGCACCACGGCCACGCCCTCGCCTGCGCTCCAGCGCATCACCGCCTGCACTTCCTCGACCGTGGCCGGCAGTGCGATCGCCAGCGGCGCTGGCGTCCAGCGCCGGGTCCAGTCGCGCCCGTAATGCTCCAGGTCGGCCGGGTCGGTCTTCAGCTTCAGGCCGGGACAGGCCAGCTGCAGCGAGGCAATGCGGGAATCGGTCATGACGGTCCAGCGCGGTGCGTGAAGAACGGGCAAGCGTGCCAGCGGCACGCGCCAGCGTCCAGCCCCGCAGCCGTACAGATAGCTACGGATGCAACCAATTGCGCACTGCACCATGGGCGTTGCGATCTGGCATAGTGGTCAGCCCCTGTCCCACTGGCCGTGTTGCCCCATGTCGCCGAAGAAGACCTCGTTCCCCAAGCAGGATATCCGCGTGCTGTTGCTGGAGGGGGTCAGCCAGACCGCCGTGGAGGTGTTCAGCGCCGCCGGCTACAGCCAGATCGAGGCGCACACCAAGGCACTGCCCGAGGACGAACTGAAGGCGCGCATCGCCGAGGCGCACATCGTCGGCATCCGTTCGCGCACCCAGCTCAGCGCCGAGGTGCTGGCCGAGGCCAAGCGCCTGATCGCGGTGGGCTGCTTCTGCATCGGCACCAACCAGGTCGACCTGGACGCGGCCGAGCTGGCCGGCATCCCGGTGTTCAATGCGCCCTACTCCAACACCCGCAGCGTGGCCGAGCTGGTGATCGCCGAGGCGATCATGCTGACCCGTGGCATTCCGCAGAAGAACGCCGAGTGCCATCGCGGCGGCTGGTCGAAGTCGGCCAGCGGCAGCCATGAGGTGCGTGGCAAGACCCTGGGCATCATCGGCTATGGCCACATCGGCACCCAGGTCGGCGTGCTGGCCGAATCGCTGGGCATGCAGGTGATCTTCCACGACGTGGAAACCAAGCTGGCGCTGGGCAATGCCCGTGCCGCGGCGAGCCTGGACGATCTGCTGGCCCGCGCCGACATCGTCACCCTGCACGTGCCGGAGACCCCGGCCACGCAGTGGATGATCGGCAGCACCGAGCTGGCGAAGATGCGCAAGGGCGCGCACCTGATCAACGCCGCGCGCGGCACCGTGGTCGACATCGATGCGCTGGACGCTGCGCTGGCCAGCGGCCACGTCGGCGGTGCCGCGCTGGACGTGTTCCCGGTCGAACCGAAGGGCAACGGCGATATCTTCGAGTCGCCGCTGACCCGCCACGACAACGTGATCCTGACCCCGCACGTGGGCGGCAGCACGCTGGAAGCGCAGGACAACATCGGCGTGGAAGTGGCGGCCAAGCTGGTGCGCTACAGCGACAACGGCAGCACGCTGTCGGCGGTCAACTTCCCGGAAGTGACCCTGCCCGAACACGAGGACAGCCTGCGCCTGCTGCACATCCACCAGAACGTGCCGGGCGTGCTGTCCAGGGTCAACGAGATCTTCTCGCGCCACAATGTCAACATCGACGGCCAGTTCCTGCGCACCGACCCGAAGGTGGGCTACGTGGTGATCGACATCACCGCCAGCGAGGCGCAAGCCGCCGCCGTCCGCGACGAACTGGCCGCGATTCCGGGCACGCTGCGGACGCGCGTCCTATATTGACGCGGATCCCGCCATGCACTTGTAGAGCCGAGCCCATGCTCGGCTCAATGCGGGCCGGAACCGCAGCCGAGCATGGGCTCGGCTCTACAGGTGGCTAGCGCGCCAGCCACCGGCGGGCCATGCGCTGCATGGATTCGTCAGATTCCGGGTCGGTCGCGACCTCGGTTACCGGCCGCCAGGCCAGGTCCAGCGATTCCTCGCTGAGCACGAATGCCTCGCCACCGAGCGCCCGGATCACGAAACGCACGTCGTAGTGCCAGTGCCCCGGCACATCCTTGCGCTCGGGAATCCAGTGCTTGTCCAGATCGAAGATGGTGGGGTCTTCCAGTACCAGGCCTCTCAGACCGGACTCCTCCTCGGCTTCCTTCAGCGCCACCCGGGCCAGGTCGCGGTCACCGTCGGCGTGGCCGCCCAGCTGCAGCCAGCGCTGCAGCTTGCGATGGTGGGTCAGCAGCAGGCGCTGGCCGTCGGCGCTGACCAGCCAGCAACTGGCGGTGAAGTGGCCGGCCAGTCGCTCACGCCGGAACGGATCCTGCGGATCATCCAGCAATGTGCCGAATTCGGCAGCCAGGGCGTCGTGGGCGGGTTCGCGGCGCGCGTAGTCCCGGAGCAGGCCGCGCAGGCGATCGTCAAGCGCGGCAAGGGTTTCGGCAGTCTGGCTCATGAATGGGGGCGGTTCGGAAAAATACTGCTCATTATCGCCGTTCATTGTTGCGATTGCGCTTGTGCGTTGGCTTCAGCTTTGGCTAAGGTACAGCGGGCCGTTCGCACGGCCTTCACCATTCAAGGCAGCCGGCAACGTATCGGCCGCCCACCCCATCCGATCACTAGGAAGTACTGCATGCTGAAAGCTCTGTTGAGGGTCAAGCCGGTCGAGCCGGCCGGGCACGTCGATGCCGGCGAACCCATCGAAGGCAGCCTGGACGGCGAAGCCACGTTGAAACGGACCCTCACGGCTAAACACCTCATCCTGCTGGGCGTGGGTGCGGTGATCGGCGCAGGCATCTTCGTGCTGACCGGCCAGGCCGCAGCCAACCACGCGGGCCCGGCGGTGATGCTGTCGTTCGTGCTGGCCGGTTTCGCCTGTGCGCTGGCAGGCCTGTGCTATGCCGAGTTCGCGGCGATGATGCCGGTCTCCGGCAGTGCCTACTCCTATTCCTATGCCACCCTCGGCGAAGGCATGGCCTGGTTCATCGGCTGGTGCCTGGTGCTGGAGTACCTGTTCGCCTCGGCGTCGGTCGCGGTGGGCTGGTCGGCCTACCTGATCAGCTTCATCACCACCACGCTGCACATGCCGTTCCCGGATGCACTCAGCGCAGCTCCCATTGCCTGGACCGGCAGCGAGTTCATCGCCTCCGGCAAGCTGTTCAACCTGCCGGCGGTGCTGATCGTGGCGGCGGTGTCCGGCCTGCTGTACGTGGGCGTGACCCAGTCGGCCTTCGTCAACGCGATCATCGTGGCGATCAAGGTCACCGTCATCTGCTTGTTCATCGGCATCGGCGCGGCCCACATCGATCCGGCCAACTGGCAACCGTTCATCCCGGAAAATACCGGCGTGCCGGGTGAGTTCGGCTGGAGCGGCGTGTTCCGTGCGGCCACCATCGTGTTCTTCGCCTATATCGGTTTCGATGCGGTCTCCACCGCCGCCGGCGAAACCAAGGACCCGCAGCGCAACATGCCGATCGGCCTGCTCGGCTCGCTGGCCGTGTGCACCATTGTCTACATCATCGTCTGTGCGGTGCTGACCGGCATGATGCCGTATCACCTGCTGGGCACCGACAAGCCGGTGGCCACCGCGCTGGAGCCCTACCCGACCCTGTCGTGGCTGAAGACCCTGGTCGAGATCGGCGCCATCGCCGGTCTGTCCTCGGTGGTGCTGGTGATGATGATGGGCCAGACCCGCATCGCCTACACCATCTCCCGCGACGGCCTGCTGCCGAAGTTCTTCGGCAAGGTCCACGCCCGCTTCCGCACCCCGTACGTCGCCACCATCGTGGTCGGCGTGATCGCCGCCGCACTGGCCGGCCTGGTACCGCTGAACGTGCTGGGTGAACTGGTCTCGATGGGCACCCTGCTGGCCTTCGCCACGGTCTGCATCGGCGTGCTGGTTCTGCGCTATACCAAGCCGGACATCCACCGCCCGTTCCGCGTGCCGGCGGTGTGGATCATCTGCCCGCTCGGCGCAGCCACCTGCCTGTTCCTGTTCTGGCAGGCGTTCGTGGTGCACTGGCACCTGTTCGTTGGCTGGACGCTGCTCGGCCTGCTGATCTACCTGGGCTACGGCATCCGCAACAGCAAGCTGGCCAAGTCCTCCTGATCCGCCTACGGGCCGGCCTTGCGCCGGCCCGTCCGTTTTCCCCGCGCGCCCATTGCGGCGCGCTTCGACAAGACCACCAGACATGTTCAAGCAACTGTGGGCCACCAAGCACCCGCATGCCGCCCATGAAGACGCCAACGGCCTGAGCCTGCGCCGCCACCTCGGCCCTTGGGGCCTGACCGCCCTCGGCATCGGTGCCGTGATCGGCGGCGGCATCTTCGTCATCACCGGCCAGGCCGCCGCCAATCACGCCGGCCCCGCGATCATGCTGTCGTTCGTGCTGGCCGCCATCTGCTGCGCCTTCTGCGCGCTGGCCTACGCCGAGTTCGCCTCGATGGTGCCGGTTTCCGGCAGCGCCTATACCTATACCTACGCCACCTTCGGCGAACTGTCGGCCTGGTTCATCGGCTGGATGCTGGTGCTCGAATACGGCGTCTCTGCGTCGGCGGTGGCGGTCAGCTGGACCGGCTATTTCCTCAGCCTGCTCAGCCAGTTCGACATCCATCTGCCAGCGGCGCTGGTCAGTGCGCCACTGGACGCACAGCTGCGCCCCACCGGTGCTATCGCCAACCTGCCGGCCGCTGCGCTGGTACTGCTGCTGACCTGGCTGTGCTACGTCGGCATCAGCAAGTCATCGGCAATGAACATGGCGATGGTCGTGCTCAAGACCGGCCTCATCCTGCTGGTCATCGTGGTCGGCTGGAAGTACGTGGACACCAGCAACTGGACGCCGTTCATCCCCGCCAACGAAGGCCCCGGCAAGTACGGTATGGAAGGCGTGCTGCGTGGCGCGGCGATGGTGTTCTTCGCCTACATCGGCTTCGAGGCGGTATCGGTGGCGGCGCAGGAATCGAAGAACCCGCAGCGCGACATGCCGTTCGGCATGATGCTGTCGCTGGTGATCTGCACCGTGCTGTACATCGCGATGGCCGCAGTGATGACCGGCCTGGTGCCGTTCCAGCTGCTGGGCACCGACGAGCCGGTGGTGACTGCCGTGGCGGCCCACCCACAGCTGGGCTGGCTGCGCTGGGTGGTCGAGATCGGCGCACTGGTCGGCCTGTCCTCGGTGGTGCTGGTGATGATCATCGGCCAGCCGCGCATCTTCATGATCATGGGCCGCGACGGCCTGCTGCCGCCGGTGTTCACCAGGATCCACCCGAAGTACCGCACTCCGCACATCAACACCGTGATCACCGGCATCGGCATCGCGCTGCTGGCGGCGCTGTTCCCGCTGGACATCCTGGGCGAGCTGACCTCGATGGGCACGCTGATCGCGTTCGCCGCAGTCTGCGCCGGCGTGCTGATCCTGCGCCGTACCCAGCCGGACCTGCCGCGTCCGTTCCGCATGCCGATGGCGTGGCTGATCTGCAGCCTGGGCGTGCTGAGCTGCCTGGCGCTGCTGTCGGCGATGACGATGCACAACTGGATGCTGATGGGCGTGTGGACGTTCGTCGGTTTCGTGATCTATTTCTGCTACGGGTTCAGGCACAGCCGGCTGCGGGGTAAGTGAGGTTTTTTGCATTGCAGGGCCTGCGGCCCTGCACCCGCCTTTGAAGCCGGAGCAACGGCAACGGCAACAGCTGGGTTGACGGTTTGGCGCGGCGGGTTGGGTTCGCGGGGGACGCCGTTAACCCGTCCCTGGGGGCTTGGCCGCGGCATCCATGCCGCGGACACCCCCGCGAACCCAACCCGCCCCACCTCCGGCAGTCTCCTGGCACGTCCAGTAGATCCACGCCATGCGTGGATGAAACGTTCTCATGAACGAATGTTCCGGAATGAATGTTTCTGTAGAGCGGAGCCATGCTCCGCTCCGAGCAAGCGCAGCGACGCGACCCGCTTTTCGCTTTTCGCTTTTCCTTCTTCACTCCGTGGCCGGCCGCACGCCGGCACCTGTCAGAGGCGGGGCGGGTGGGCCGTGCAGGGGCGTTGGCGCCATGGATGGCGCCATCGAGCTTACATGGACGTGGTTGCAGCGTCCCCTGCACGGCCCACCCGCCACGCCCCGCCCATGAACCGCTCTACACGACCCGCCACGAGGGGCTCAGCCGTTGGCCGAATCCAGTAAAATCGGCCGCATGAACGCCCCCACCTTCCCCTACGACACCGCGCGCCTGAGCGAACTGGCCCAGCTGCTGATCGACAACGTCCGCGAACTGGCCCACGCCGGCTGGACCCCGGCCACCAGCAGCAACTTCTCCCACCGCCTGGACGACCGCCACGCCGCAATCACCGTCTCCGGCAAGGACAAGGGCCGCCTGATCGAGGACGACATCATGGTGGTGGACTTCGATGGCAAGGCCGTCGGCCGCCCGCTGCGCCCCTCCGCCGAAACCCTGCTGCATACCCAGCTGTACCGCCGCTTCCCGGAAATCGGCTGCGTACTGCACACCCATTCGCCGGTGCAGACCATTGCCTCGCGCCTGTACGCGCCGCAGGGTCATGTGCACCTGGAAGGCTACGAGCTGCTGAAGGCCTTCGCCGGCAACAGCACCCACGAGATGGCCATCGACGTGCCGGTGTTCGCCAACACCCAGGACATGAACGTGCTTTCGAAGCAGGTCGATGACCTGCTCGACCGGCAGAACCTGTGGGGCTACCTGATCGACGGCCACGGCCTGTATGCCTGGGGCCGCGACATGGCCGAGGCACGCCGCCACCTGGAAGCCTTCGAGTTCCTGTTCCACTGCGAGCTGGAACTGCGCAAGCTGCGCGGCTGAACCCGCACGCAGGTGCAGATGCCGATCCGGAATCTGCACCTCGTTCCCACCCTGCTACCCTGTCTTCCCCCCGAGACGTTCAAGCTGCCGCCATGAGCCGACTGCGCATCTACGACGACACCCGCCCCGAATCGCCGCTGCTGGACACCCAGGACGGCGTGGTCATCGCTGCCGAGCTGCAGAAGATCGGCGTCACCTTCGAACGCTGGCAGGCTGCTGCGCCGGTCGCGCCGGGCGCCAGCCAGGATGAGGTGTTCGCGGCCTACCGCGCCGACATCGATCGCCTGGTGGCCGAACGCGGCTTCAAGAGCGTGGACGTGGCCTCGATCGCCCCGGACAACCCCAACCGCGCCGAGCTGCGCAAGAAGTTCCTCGACGAACACTTCCACAAGGAAGACGAGGTGCGCTTCTTCGTCGCAGGCTCCGGCCTGTTCACCCTGCACGTGGGTGACAAGGTCTATGAGATCGAGTGCGTGAAGGACGACCTGATCGCCGTGCCCGACGGCACCACCCACTGGTTCGACATGGGCGATGAGCCCAGCTTCGTGGCGATCCGCTTCTTCACCGAGCCGGACGGCTGGGTCGGTCACTTCACCGGCACCGACATCGCGCAGAAATTCCCCCGTTACGTACCTACCCAGGCGTCCTGATCCATGCAGCCCCGCGTCATCCTGACCGATATCGAAGGCACCACCAGCAGCATCTCGTTCGTCAAGAACGTGCTGTTCCCCTATGCCCGCAAGGCGCTGCCCGCGTTCGTCGCCGAGCACGGCCAGCAGCCGGAAGTCCGCCGCTGGCTGGATGCCGTGGCTACCGAGATCGGTGGCGCCTGCCAGGACA
Organism: Stenotrophomonas maltophilia; assembly: GCF_002138415.1. Classification (NCBI taxonomy): domain Bacteria; kingdom Pseudomonadati; phylum Pseudomonadota; class Gammaproteobacteria; order Lysobacterales; family Lysobacteraceae; genus Stenotrophomonas; species Stenotrophomonas maltophilia. The sequence continues at coordinate 2,043,214 of NZ_CP015612.1, read as the reverse complement.
GCCTGGTGGCCGAGACGCTGCAGGGCTGGATCGACCAGGACCGCAAACACACCGCACTGAAGGCGCTGCAGGGCCTGATCTGGGACGAAGGCTACCGCCGCGGCGACTACACCGCGCACTTCTACCCGGAAGTGGCGCCGGTGCTGAAGGGCTGGCACGCCTCCGGCCTGCCGCTGTACGTGTATTCCTCCGGCTCGGTGCCGGCGCAGAAGCTGTTCTTCGGCTTCAGCGATGCCGGTGACCTCAGCCCGCTGGTGTCGGGCTGGTTCGATACCGAGATCGGTGGCAAGCGTGAGGCCGACAGCTACCGCCGCATCGTGCAGGCCATCGGCCTGCCGGCGGGTGAGATCCTGTTCCTGTCTGACGTGGTCGAAGAACTCGACGCAGCCCGCGAAGCCGGCCTGCAGACCCGTCTGATCGACCGCCTTGACGACTACCCGCTGCCTCGCACCGGCCAGGCCGCCAACGGCCACGAGCGGGTCGAGAATTTCCAGCAGATCCAGCTGTAAACAGGTGCGCGGACCAACGGTCCGCACCCACCGGGCGGCCGGGCCACGCTTCTGGTAGATGCCAACCTTGGTTGGCATGTTCCGGGTGTGCCAACCAAGGTTGGCACCTACCAGAGCAGGATGTGCCGCCCTCAACGATCGTTGAGGGTCTTCAGCTTCATTGCTTCGCGCAGGGTCGTCAGGTCCACCGGGCCGCGCACCGCAATGTCCCGGGTCTCGCCCGGCAGCAGATCCAGCAGGTTGTCTTCGACCTGCACATCCAGCGCACCGAAATCGATCCACGTCGCGCGCACGTAAGCTGCGCTGTCCAGCCGCAGTCGATAGTGGTCGCCTCCGATGGACAGGGTGGCCTTCAGCTTCTGCCGCGGCAACACTTGGTCTTTTGCTTCGACGAATCCGACGATCTGGCGGGCACTGACCGCCCCGTTCTGCAGCAGCTCGAACACGGCCACCGTGCGCTTCGGATCGGCACCGGCCAGCAGCTCGGCATCGCGGAAATCACCGATCGAGGTGACGCCCGCCGCCGTCAACGCCACCGCGTCCTCGCGACGACGCAGCACCTTGCCATCCACATCCATCACCCGCAGCCGCCAACGTGCATCTGCGGCAGCGCCATCATTGATCAGGCGCACCCGCGTACTGCCCTCATCACGCAATGCCGCCAGCGTGACCGGCGCGAAGAAGCGCCGCGCGGCGTAGTGCAGCGCCTTCCAGCGACCGAAGTAGTCCACGCTGGACCATGAAGCACCCGGCCAGACGTCGTTGAGCTGCCAGTACAGCGAGCCCATCGTGTACGGCCGCGAGGCGCGATGGTGCAGCGCGGCCAGCGCGATGCCATCGGCCTGCATCACCTGGCTGAGGTAGACGAAGTCCTCGAAGTCCTTCGGCGTGCCGTAGCCCAGTTCGATGTAGTGCAGCAGGCGGCTGTTGCCCTCGCCGGCCATGAATTTCTGGTGCGCGCGGATCACCGGGCTGTCGATGCGCTGCTCGGCGCGGGTGGCGATCTGGTCCACCGTCGCCACCGACGGCCACGCCTGCAGCCCGTACTCGGACATGAAGCGCGGGGTCTCGCGCAGGTAGGCCTGCACCGGCAGCGCCGGATTGCCCCAGACCTGCCAGTAGTGCTTGTCGCCACGCGTTGAATCGTTGGCCTTCTCGTCAAGGTCGTTGCTGGGCGAGCTGGACCAGTACGGCACACCCAGCCCTTCCTCGCCCACCACCTGGCGCAGGTCGTTGCCGAACAGGTCGACGTAGCCCTGCCAGACCTTCGCCGCAAATGCCGGGTCGGCCGCCTTCAGGTCGCGGCCGTGCCCCCAGTCCTTCCAGGCGGTTTCTTCCTCGTTGTTGCCACACCACAGCACGATGCTGGGGTGATGGCGCAGCCGGCGCACGTTGTCGCGCGCCTCGGCCACCACGCTGGCACGGAAGGCCGGATCGTAGCCCGGCTGCATGCCGCCGCCGAACATGAAATCCTGCCAGACCAGCAGGCCCAGCTCATCGGCGATGTCGAAGAACGCATCGTCCTCGTAGTAGCCGCCGCCCCAGTTGCGCAGCATGTTCATGTTGGCGTCGCGCGCGGCGGTCAGCACCTGGCGCAGGCGTGCGGCATCGACACGTGCGGGGAAGGCATCGAACGGAATGACGTTGGCGCCCTTGGCGAAGATCTCCACGCCGTTGATGACGAAGGCGAAGCCCTGCCCGCCCTTGCGGTCTTCCTCGCGGCGCAGTTCGACCGTGCGCAGGCCAATGCGCTGCTCGCGCGCCAGTGCTGCATCAGCGCCATCATCCAGGCGAGCCTGCACGGTATAGCGATCCTGCGCACCATGGCCCACCGGCCACCAGCGCCGCGGCGTGGCCAGCTCAACCGGCAGCTCAACCGTGTTCTGGCCGGGCTTCAGCAGCACCGTGCGTTGCACCTGGGCCACGATGCGGCCTTCCGGATCACGCACATCCACATTCACCAAGGCCGAACCCGCAGCAGCACCCTGCTCCACCTGCAGCAGCACCGCCAGCCTCGCCTGCTCTGCACTCAATGCATCGGTGCGCACGGCAAGATCGGTCAGTCGGCGCGTATCCCAGGCCTGCAGGTCGACCCCGCGCCACACGCCGGCGGTGACATAGCGCGGGCCCCAATCCCAACCGAAGTGATAGGCCGGTTTGCGCGCGAAGTTGCCGACCATCGCGTCTTTGGGCTCATCCCCATAGGGTGAAGGATAGTTGCCGGCAATCTTGTGCGGCATCGCCTGTACGCCCGGCAGCAGCGTGCGGATCGGTGAGCGGAACACGATCTGCAATTCGTTGCCGTTCGCCCGTAGGCGCCCGTCCACACGTGCATGCCACGTGCGGTGCGCGTTGTCCGCGCGCAGCAGCGGCTTGCCGTTGAGGCTGACCTCGGCGTAGGTATCCAGCCCGTCGAAACGCAGCTCGGCATTGGGCTTGGCCAGTGTCGCCGCATCCACGTCGAAGCGGGCGCGGTACTCCCAGGCAGCCAGCCCGATCCATTGCAGCTCTGCCTCAGGCGCACCGACGTACGGATCGCGGATCAGCGCATGGGCCAGCAGGTCGGTGTGCACGCTGCCCGGCACCTTCGCCGCACGCCATTGCTGCAGGCCCGGATGGGCTGCGCCTTCGGCGTCGCCGGGCAGCATGCGGAATTCCCACTGCGCCTGCAGCGGGGCTGCAGCCAACGGGAAGGAGATGGCTGCAATCAGCAGCAGGAGCAGACGGACAACGAGGGAAATGCGATGCACGTGATGCTCCTGTTTTCCGCCGGGCGCGGCCCGGCGCTACCGATTCCGATTCATCATGCGTACGGCGCTACGCGCTTCAACGCGCGACGTTCAACACTTCGTAGCACGCGCCCATGGTGTGGTAATCCACCTTGCCGGCCGGGCTCTTCTCGTCGCTGTACTTGCGGTTGTCGGCATCGAGGATGCGGAACCAGGCACCGTACTGGTGATCGACGAAATGCTCCCAGGAGTACGCCCAGATGCGCTCATACCACTGCCAGTAGCGGTCGTCGCCGGTACGCTTGGCCATCAGTGCGGCGGTCGCCAGCGTTTCGGCCTGCACCCAGAAATACTTGTCGTCGTCGCAGACGAAGCTGTCGCCACCGATCGGTGCGCCGTCCATGCCCGGCTGCCGGCGCGATTCCGGTGCGAAGCCGTAGTACAGGCCGCCCCGGGCATCGTCCCAGCTGCGCGCCACGGCGACGTCAAACAGGTGCTGCGCGGTCGGCACCAGCCAATCGGCCTGCACATGGCGGTCCAGGATCAACAGCAGCTTGGCCCATTCGGTCTGGTGGCCGGGCTGGAATCCCCATGGGCGGAACAGGTGCTTGGGGTCGTCCAGGTTGTAGTCCCAGTCGATTTCCCAGTTCACATCGTAATGTTCCCAGACCAGGCCACCGGCCTTGGCGGCCTGGCGGCGGGTCATGTTGTCGGCCAGCTGCAGCGCGCGCTCCACATAGCGCTGTTCGCCGCTGGCCTCGAACGCGGCCAGCATCGCCTCGCACATGTGCATGTTGGCGTTCTGGCCGCGGTAGCCGGTGAAGTTCCACTGGCCATCGGCTTCGTCTTTATACAGGCCATGCTGCGGCTCCCAGAAGCGTGCTTCCAGCAGCTGCCAGGTCTCGTCCATCCACTCGCGGGCCTGCTCGATGCCGGCCTTCAGCGCGCAGCTGTAGGCCAGCAGCACGAAGGCCACGCCGTAGCAGTGGTTCATGTCGTCCTCGACCTTGCCGTCGCGCAGGGTCCAGGCATAGCCGCCGGTGGCCGGGTTGCGGTGCACCTCGCGCAGGTAGCGCGCGCCATGCTCGACGGCCTCCCGGTACTCGGCATTGCCGAACTCGCGGTAGGCCATCGCATAGTTGAAGACAAAGCGGGTACTGCTCACCAGGTGGCGGTGGCTGGCATCGTAGATGCTGCCGTCATCGCGGAAGTAGTGGAAGAAGCCGCCGTTCGGATCGATGCAGCGCGGATGGTAGAACGCCATCGTATCGGCGATGTGTGCGCGCAGGAACGCGGGCGAACGGAAATCGGGCGAGGTGCTCATGCGGTAATGTCCTGTGCCTGCAGCAGTTGCTGCACTTCATCGAGCGAGGGCATCGCGGCGAACGCGCCCTTGCGGGTAACAGCCAGCGCACCGACCGCAGCACCGAAGCGCAGCGTGGCGGTGATCGCCTCCGGGTCCTGGCAGAACGCGGCGAAACCAGCGCCCGCCCCACCCCGCTCCAGCAGGCCGACCAGCACGCCACCGACGAAGGCATCGCCGGCGGCCGTGGTATCGACCGTGGCCACGCGGAAGCTGGTGACCGTGCCGTGGTTGTCGCGGGTGTACCAGTGCAGCGTGGCTGCACCGTCGGTGACGATCACCCAACGTGCCTGCGCGGCCAGCAGGCGCCGCAGCACCGCCGCCTCGCCATCGGCGCCCATCGGCGCGGCCAGGTAATCCAGTTCCTCGCGCGACAGCTTGACCAGGTCAGCGCGTTCCAGCGCCTGCCACAGGCGCGGCGTCGGATCGACGTCGGCGGGCCACAGTGCCGGGCGCAGATTCAGATCGAGGCTGACCACCGCACCGGCCGCGCGCGCACGATCCATGCCGGCGAAGGTCGCCTCGGCGATAGCCGGCTCGGTCAGGCTGTTGGAGCAGACGTGGAAGCACTGTGCGCTGTCGAGGCACTCCGCCTGGAAGTCACTGTCACGGAACAGCAGGTCAGCCGCCGGCGGGCGGTAGAAACTGAAGCTGCGCTCGCCACTGGCATCCAGCGCGACGAAGGCCAGCGCAGTCTTGGCGGCGTCGGTGCGCACGATGTAATCCGTGCCCACGCCGTGCTCGACCAGGCTGTCGGCCAGGAAGTCTCCGAACATGTCGCGGCCCAGCATGCCGACGAACTGGGTCTTCGCCCCCAGCCGCGCAGCCGCCACGGCGACGTTCGCCGGCGCACCGCCGGCGTACTGCAGGAACGCGCGCGGCGTATCGGCCGAGGCCGGCGACTGTGCTAGTAGATCGATCAAAATTTCGCCGAAGCAAACGATGGCACCCATTCCGGACTCAGCCTCCCTGCGTTGCGGAGGCCGGCGTACGCGCACCGACCAGTCCGTAGAAAATGATGTAGCCGTAGCACAGCAACGGCAGGATGAAGCTCGCCTGCACACCGATGTGGTCGGCCAGCACGCCCTGCAGGTACGGCACCACGGCGCCGCCGACGATGGCCATGATCAGCAGGCTGGAGCCCTTGTTGGTCAACGGGCCAAGGCGCTCGATGCTCAGCGCGAAGATGGTCGGGAACATGATCGAGTTGAACAGGCCGATCGCCACCACCGAGTACAGCGCAACGCTGCCGGAGCTCAGCATGGTCGTGGCCAGCAGCGCCACGTTGACCAGCGCGAAGATCGCCAGCAGGCGGCTGGGCGAGAAGCGCGCCAGCAGCGCCGAGCCCGCGAAGCGGCCGATCATCGCCATCGTCCAGTAGGCCGACACGTAGTGGGTGGCTTCCTGCTCGCTGAAGCCGCCGATGCTCGGCATCGACAGGTAGTTGACCAGGAAGCTGCCGATCGATACTTCGGCGCCAACGTAGAAGAAGATGCCCAGCACACCCAGCAGCAGGTGGCGCTTGCGCAGCGCGTCCAGGTAGCTGTGGTGATGGCCCTGGTCGGCCTGCTCGGTGGCGTCGCTCAGCGCCGGCAGACGGAACAGGAACACGAACAGCGCCAGCAGCACCAGCGCCACCGCCAAACCCACGTACGGGCCCTGCACGGCCTGCGCCTCAGCGGCGCGGTAGGCCAGCTGTTCGGCGGCCGGCAGCGCGCTCAGTTCATCGGCGCTCTTGACCGTGTTGGACAGGATCAGCATGCCGCCGAAGATCGGCGCAATGGCCGTGCCCAGCGAGTTCAGCGCCTGCGCCAGGGTCAAGCGGCTGGAGCTGGTCTGCTCCGGGCCCAGCAGTGCGACGTAGGGGTTCGCAGCGACCTGCAGCACGGTAATGCCCGTGGCCAGCACGAACAATGCGCCGAGGAAGGCGCCATACACGCGCAGCTCGGCCGCCGGCCAGAAGCCCAACGCACCGATACCGGCAATCACCAGTCCGGCCACGATGCCCTTCTTGTAGCCCAGCGCCGCGACCAGGCGACCTGCCGGCAGCGACATCAGGAAATAGGTGCCGAAGAAGGTGAACTGCACCAGCATCGCCTTGGCGTAGTTCAGCTCGAATACCGCCTTCAGGTGCGGGATCAGGATGTCATTGAGGCAGGTCAGGAAGCCCCACATGAAGAAGATCGTGGTGACGACAGCCAGCGCCTTGCCGTTGGTGACGGCGGGTGCGTTGCCCGAAGAACCCGATGGACGGGGCGTTGCGGAGATCGGCATGCGGTACGCGCCTCGATGCGCGGAAGGTCGTTGTTGCGTGGAAGGGGTGTATGGAAGAAATCAGTTTGGTCGTGCGGCACTGCTTTCGCGGATACGCAGCTGCACCGGCGCGACCGTGCGCCGTGGCGGCGCATCCGGTTCGTCCAATCGTTGCAGCAGCAGCGCGGCAGCTTGCCTGCCCCGCTCGCGCGGATCGGCGGTGAGCGTGGTCAGCGGCGGCACCGCGACCGACGCCTCGGAAATATCATCGAAACCGGTAACGGCAAAGTCACCGCCCGGACGGATGCCACGCGAATTCAAGCCCAGCATCAGGCCCAGCGCGACGGTGTCGTTGTAGCAGACCGCCGCACTCGGACGATGGCCATCGGCAAACAGCTCATCGGTGCGCGCCGCGGCTTCCAGACGGTTCGGTGCCGACTCGATCATCCAGCCCGGCGGCAGCGACAGACCGGCCTCGGCCAGCGCCTGCTGGAAACCGGCGCGGCGCTGATGGCACGAACTGGATGCCGCGTGGCCACCGAAGAAGGCAATCTGGCGATGGCCGCGCTCGATCAGGTGGCGCGTGGCCAGATAGGCACCGTGCTGGTTGTCCAGGGTCAGGAAGTCCCAGTCGGCGCCGTCCAGTTCACGATTGAACAGCAGCACGTTGGCATTGGCACCCAACGCCTGCCGCAACTGCGCGGTATCGCTGCCCTCGGCCGGCGACAGGATCAAGCCCGCCGGGGTGTGTTCCATCAGCGTGGACAGCACCGCCTGCTGGCGCTCCGGCGATTCACCGGTACTGCCCAGCAGGGTCACGTAGCCGCGCCCGCCCAACGCCTCGTCCACGCCGGAGGCGAATTCGGCGAAGAACGGGTTGGACAGATCGTTGATCACCAGCGCGATGCTTGACGAGGTACGACGACGCAGGTTGGCCGCCGCGCGGTTGTAGACATAGCGCTGGCGACGCAGTTCGGCCTCGACCTTGGCGCGGGTATCGACGTTGACCAGTGGGCTGCCACGCAGCACCAGCGACACGGTTGCCCGTGACACGCCGATGGCACGCGCGATGTCGGTCACCGTCACCGCCTTGCCGGCGCGCTTGCTGGGACTGCTGCCGTTGTCGTTCATCGTCTTCCCGGACTCCGCTGGAGGCTCAAGCCTAATGGATCAGGGCCGTGTCGTGCCGTGCCGTTCGCTGGGTCACCGCGAACGGCACAGTCCGTCTCAGCGCAGCTGGCTGCCCGGTGCCGCGCACCAGGATACCGGCAGGTCCTTCACCGCCGTGCCCCAGCCCTGCTCCGGCGCCTTCGCATCGAGCGCGAACTGCAGGCGCGGGCCCTGCTGCAGCTGGTTCCAGTCCAGCCACACCGGCGCATGCACCTGTCCATCGACCTTCACGCCCTGCACGTACTGCAGGCGGCGGCCATCGGCGCCCGGCGCGTCGATGCGCAGCGTGCGGCCATTGCCCATGTCCACTTCCACCTTGCTGAAGCGCGGGGTGTGCAGCAGGAACTGGCCACTGCCCGGCACCGCCGGGTACACGCCGATGGCGCTGAACAGGTACCAGGCCGACATCGTGCCGAGGTCATCATTGCCGGTCACGCCGTTCGGGGCATTGGTGAACAACTGCTGCGCGGCACGCACCACGGCGGCGGTCTTCCACGGCTGGCCGATCAGCGTGTACAGCCACGGCGAGTGCAGGTCCGGTTCGTTGTTCGGGTTGTAGCGGAACTGGTTGTAGTAGCTGTATGGCCCGACCACCCACTCCTTGCGGGCAGCATTGAGCGGATCGGCCTGCAGCGCGTCCATCGCGAAGAAGGCATCGAGGCGGCGGCCGGCCTGTTCGCGGCCATCCATCGCTTCGACCAGGCCCGGCACGTCCTGCTGCGCCAGCCACTGATACTGCCACGCCGTCCCCTCATGGAAACCGTGGTGCGAGCGCGGGCTGTAGTGGCCATCGGCCGGCGTGTACCACTGGCCGTCCTCGGTACGCGGGCGCGGGAACCCGGTGAAGCCGGTTTCGGCGTCGCGCACCTGCGGGTCCCACACCTTGCGCCAGTTGCGGCCGCGCTCACGCAGCGTCGCCGCGTCCTGGGCGTGGCCCAGGCCATCGGCCATCTGCGAGAGCGCACAGTCGGCCAGCGCATATTCCAGCGTGGCCGAACCGCCGTGATGCGGATCGACGTCCATGCCCTTGGACGGGAATGCGCGGTCGTAGACCACGTAGCCCTTGTCCAGGTAGGTCGGGTTGCCGGAACGGCCGGCCATGCGCGAGTTCAGCGGCGGCGTGCCGAAGGCATTGCGGCGCAGCGCATCCCAGGCCTGCGATTCACGGCCCTTGAGCGCACCGAAGCGCCACAGGTCGACCATGAACGGGGTGACCGGATCGCCGGTCATGATGTTGGTCTCGAAGTTGGCATAGCCCCAGCGCGGCAGCCAGCCACCCTGCTCGTCGATCGCCAGCAGGGTGCGGCCGATGTCACGCGCCACGTCCGGGCGGGTCAATGCCAGCCACTGGTTCTGCGCGCGGTAGGTATCCCACAGCGAGAAGTACTCGTAATAGGTCCAGCCATCGGCGCGATGGATACCATCGTCATAGCCGCGATAGCGGCCGTCGGCATCGTTGCCGGTCATCGGCTGCAGCAGCGCGTGGTAGGCCGCGCTGTAGAACACGGTGCGGTCATCGGCCGTACCGCCCTGCACACGCACCCGACCCAGCTGCTCGCGCCACGCCTGCTGGGACAGTGTGCGCATGCGGTCGAAACCGAGAAGCGCCCCACCCTGCATGCCGTCCGCGCGCAGATTGATGCGCGCGCCTTCGGCGTCCACATGCGAGATCGCGCTGACCGCCGTCACCGACTGGCCCTTGGCCAGGTCGAAGCTGAGCCAGGCACCGTTCGGCTTCTGCTCGCCTTCCATGCTGTGGCGCGCGCCGGGCAGGCCACCGCCCTCACCCCAGGTGCCATGCGCCTTGAACGGGCGGTCGAACTCGATGCGGAACCAGGTGGTGTACTGATGGCCGCCGCAGAAACTCTTGGTGACCAGCTTGCCTTCCACCACGCGGTCGCCGACCACATCAACCACGCTGCCGATCACCGAGTGGCGCTCGTTCGCCTGGCCGACATTGACCAGCACGTGGCCATCGCCCTGGCGCTGGCTGAAGGTGTAGCGCTCGGCTGCGGCGCGCGTACGCGCGGTGCTCTCGGCATCGATGCCGCCGTAGCTGGTCAGGCGCACTTTGTAATAGCCGGCCTGGCCGATCTCGCCGTCATGGGTGTACGACGCGGCATACGCCTTGTGGTCGAACTGCTTGGCGTTGCCGGTATCGAAATCGCCGCCCGGACCGATCGAACCGGTCACCGGCAGCACCGACACCTGCCCGCCCTGCTCCCAGCAACCTGCGCCGGAGATGAAGGAGTGGCCGAAACCGCGGATCTTCTCGTCGTCGTAGCGCCAGCCCGAATAGTGGCTGCCGATCGGGCTGACCTGGATCAGGCCGAACGGTGCCGACGCGCCCGGGAACGTGTTGCCGTCGTCCTTGCTGCCGATGAAGGTGTTGACCTCGCGCTCCAGCGCAGCCGGCGCGGCCTGCAGCAGCATCGGCACTGACGACAGTGCGAGCAGGCAGGCCAGGCGCAGCAGCGGGCGCGAGGACACTGGGACGGCGGGAGCGGACGGCACTGGACGCATGTCGGGTTCCTGTAGTCGATGACGCGGAGGCAGGCGGCCGGGGCCATCCGGCACCGTTCCTCTGAGCCCCTGCCTCGACTGGCAGGGAGCTCCCCCTGGAATGACGCCCGACCCACCAGACCGTGGATTTAGATCGATTCAAGTAGAGCATGCAGGTTCAGCCGAATGCATTCTGCGGCGCAGCATGAGAGGGGGGTGTTCGGCAGGGCTGCGCCCTGCACCCGCTCCGAGCTGGAGCAACAGCAACGGCAACAGCAGAAGCTGCTTTCTTGTGGGGAGGCGGGGTGGGTCCGGTTGCGGGGGCCGCTGCAAGTACGTCCATGTAAGCTCGGTCGCCGCATCCATGCGGCTCACGCCCCCGCAACCGGACCCACCCCGCCTTCGACAGATTCCCGCGATCTGTAGATCCACGCCATGCGTGGATGAATCTCTGTCAGATACGAAATCAATCGGGGTCAGATCCGTTTTCCAACGGAAAACGGATCTGACCCCATGACCTCGCGTGATTCCAAGACCTATCCAACCGTCACCAGGAAACTGTCGGGGGTGGGGCGATGTGGGCTGGCAGGACCGTTGGCGCCATGGGCCCGAGGCATGCCTCGGGCGGGTTGGGCAGGACGCCCAACCCCGGTCTTGCCGTGTGCGCAGGACAGCGCACACGCGCAAGGCGCCATCGAGCCCCCAGGGGTGAGGGCGCTTTGCTTGCGAAGCACTGCTTCGCAAGCGCCCGAACGCACAGCCGCCAGCGGCTGGGCCGGTCTGGGGGTTTACGGCGTCCCCGCAATCCGACACCGCCCCGCCCAACACACAGACAACCCAGAGCCGCTTTGGCTTTGGCTTTGGCTGTTGCCCTGGCTCACAGCAGGTGCAGGGCGCAGCCCTGCCGGCCCCCCCTCCCCTGCGCACGAAAACGATTTCACTGATTTCAGCAAACCGTCATCCCTTCGCCACGCCAGTACCATATTGCGGAGCAGCATGCGCCCGCGGGCGACCCATGCTAAAAAACGCCCGCCCATCGCTTAGATCGATCCAAGAGCGACACTGCGATGGCCGGGAGTTGGGGGAGCAGCAACAGGACGTACCAGGCCACGCGCACGGTGCTACTGCCACTGCATGGCGATAGCGACAAGTCACTTCAAATTAGATCGATTCAAGTTGTCCGTGCCACGTCACCGGATCAATCCAGGAGAGAGGGAGAGATGGGAATGAAGCATTCAACACGTACGCACGGCCAGGACGCATTGTCACTGGCCATCGCGCTGGCATTGGCCGCCGCCGTCATTCCGGCTGGCGCCGCCGCGCAGCAGGCCACGTCCACCGGCACGCAGGACGCCACCACGCTGGACAGCGTCCAGGTCACCGGCTACCGCTACGCCATTGAAAAGAGCCTTGAGCAGAAGCGCGATGCCAACGCGGTGGTCGAAGTGATCACCGCCGAAGACGTCGGCAAGTTCCCCGACAAGAACGTCGCCGACGCACTGCAGCGCGTGCCCGGCGTGGTCATCACCCGCAGCGGCGGTGAAGGCAAGAGTGTCAGCGTGCGCGGCCTCGCGCCGGACCTGACCCTGACCCAGTTGAACGGCAACTACGTCGCCACGTCGGAAACCAACGACGAAGCCACCCGGTCGTTCAACTACACGCTGCTGCCGTCGAACATGCTGTCCAGCGCAGAGCTGTTCAAGTCGCCGGAAGCACGCATCGACGAAGGCGGCATCGGCGGCACGGTCATCCTGCACACCCGTCGTCCGCTGGACATGGAGTCCAACTCGGGATTCGTCACGCTTGAGGGCACCTCCTCCGATACCCACCACGATATCGACCCGCAGGCCTCGGCCCTGTATTCGTGGCACAGCAAGGACGAGCGTTTCGGCGTGCTGATCGGCGTGACGCAGCAGAAGCGCACCACCCGCACCATGGAAGCCAGCACCGAGGACTACCAGTGGTATGGCGCCGGCAAGGCCCGCGATGCCTATGGCAACGTGCAGGCGCAGGATGGCATCCACTACTGGTGGGGCAAGTCCGGTTTCAACAACCAGACCGGCGGCAACTACAGCGATTTCTTCATGCCGACCTCGGTCAACTTCGCAGTGAAGGAAGAGAAGCGCGAGCGCAAGGGCGGCCAGCTGACCTTCCAGTTCAAGCCTGTCGACAACGTCACGATGACGGCCAACTACTTCCGCTTCGAACTCCAGGGTGACTACACCCAGAACATGCTGAAGATTCCGGAATGGAGCATGGCCCGCTTCAACGGCGACGGAAACTGGGCCGGCGGCCGCCTGCTCAATGGCCTGGATTTCGATCCCAGCGGCAACACCGTCACCGGTGCCCAGTTCGAAAAGCTGGCTGGAAAAACCTACTACTGCAGCGAAGACCAGGCCAAGGCTGCCGGCCTCCAGCCCGGCGGCTGGGGCCCGGACGACTGCACCGTTCCGACGCCGCAGCTGACCGGTGGCTACAGCAAGGAAAAGGCGCTGTCGCAGACCGCTGACCTCACCATCGACTGGGATATCAGCCCGCTGTGGAAGGCGTCGTTCACCGGTGGCCGTACCTGGTCCGAAGGTGGTCCGTCGATGAACTTCCGGATGTCGGCCAAGCCGCGCCGCAAGGTCGGCAACGATTACCTGCCGGGCAACCTGTACAGCGCATGGGACCTGACCGGCACGCCGTCGGCCACCTTCTCGCCCGACCTGCAGCAGCAGTTGATGAACGGCATCGCTGAAGTCGACACCGGCTCGACCGATTCGTCGTGGAAGCGCACCGAGGTCAAGCAGAACTATTTCCAGGCCGACGTCACCAAGCTGTTTGAATCGGGCTGGCTGGACTCGATCCAGTTCGGTGCCAAGTACCGCGATGGCAAGGTCCACCGCAACACCGGCAACACCTACTGGGTGTGCCCCGGCCGCGACCCGGCCGACTATGACAACAGCCGCTACCAGAGTGGCTGCGATCCGACTGCCGGCGACGCGCAGCCGGGCTTCTTCCTGTCCAATCCGATCAGCAACATTGCCGGCGGCTTCAATGCCAACGTGTTCCCGGGCATCAACTACCCGGCCTACATCGACTACCTGAACAAGACCTACGGCGGTTCGCACAACCGCACCGAGGAAGACTTCGTCTACAACGTCAACGAGAAGATCTACTCGGGCTACTTCCAGGCCAACTTCCGCACCGAGCGTCTGCGCGGCAACGTCGGCGTGCGCGTGGTGCGCACCAAACAGTTCGCGCAGTCTTCCGATTCGATCGAGAAGTTCAACGACTACTTCCTGGACAACGCGTCCGGCGCGCCGATGGCGTGTACCGATCCAGCTGCTGCGGCCTACCCGACCTACAGCTGCGAGAGCGGCTTCGTACGCCTGCCGCACGACCTGGCGCAGAGCAAGACCTACAGCCTGATTGGCGTGGACCGTACGTACACCGACGTGCTGCCGAGCTTCAACATCGCCTGGGACATCACCGATACGCTGGTGCTGCGCGGTGCCGCGTCGAAGGTGATCGCCCGCCCCGGCTACACCGACATCGCAGCACCGGGTGCACTGAGCTATTACAGCGAAGAGTATGTCAATGATCGCCGCGTTGCCGGTGGCGCATCGACCGCAGGCTGGGTTGGCCAGGGCAGCAACAAGCAGCTGGAACCGTTCAAGGCCACCCAGTTCGACCTGGGCCTGGAGTGGTACTTCCAGCCGGGCGCGGTCGCCGGCGTCGGCCTGTTCCGCAAGAACGTGGACAACTTCACCCTGCCGGTGGTGCGCGACACGCCGATGGTCATCAACGGTGAAGCGGTGAACGTGCAGCGCTACGAGACCCAGGCCAATGGCCGCGATGGTGTCTCGCAGGGCGTCGAGCTGTATGGCCAGTACACCTTCGATTTCGGCTTCGGCGTGCAGGCCAACTACACCTACAACGACACCAACCTGGCCTCCATTGTTCTGGACGGCCAGGAAATCGGCTCCTCGCCGCTGGTCGGCAGCGCCAAGAACCAGGCCAACGTGACGGTCTTCTACGAGAACGAGAAGTTCCTCGCGCGCGCCTCGTTCAACCGTCGCGGCCAGGTGGTCGGTGGGCTCAACAATGGCCTCACCGTCTACACCGAGCCGTATGACCAGCTGGACCTTAACGTGGCCTACAACCTGACCCCGGACTGGACGCTGACCGCCTCGGTGATCAATGTCACCAAGTCCGAACAGCGCGTGCACCTGGGAAGCGACACCAAGGCTCGCCTGATCTCCAATACCTACGCAGGCCGCCAGCTGTACTTCGGCGCCACCTGGAAGTTCTAAGGCGACACCGGATTGCCCGGGCCCGCCCCGGTGCAACCCACGTCCCGCCCTGGCGGGGACGTTCCTCCACGGCAGCCACGCTGGTACAGGTGGCTGCCGTTTTCATCGGTGTTTTTTCTTCGGTTCAGCCCTGCGCTTGACCCTGCCAATGTTGGAAGGTGCACACTGGCTCCACCCCAAGAGCACCGAAGGAGCTACAGATGGAATTCCACGTGGAAGGCATGACCTGCGGCGGCTGCGCGCGCAGCGTGGCCAAGGCGATCGAGCTGGTCGATCCGAACGCCAGCGTGCAGGCAGATCCGGCCAGCCGTCGCGTGCAGGTGCAGACCTCGGCCAGCGAATCACAGATCGTGGCGGCACTGACCGATGCCGGCTTCCCGCCGCGTACGGCCTGATCCCCTAGCCTGCGCCTGCAACGAAAAACCCGCCCGGTGCAGCTGCACCGGGCGGGTTTTTCATGTATGCAACGCCAGGTCAGTGCTTGTGCGTGCGGCGCCGTACTGCACCGGTCTTCGCGGTCTCCGGCGGTGCCAGGGTCTCTTCGTCCTCGCCCAGCCGCTGCAGAATCGGGCATTCCGGGCGCTCATCGCCCGCACAGCAGCTGATCAACGACTTCAGCGTGTCGGCCATCTGCCGCATGCTTTCGATACGCTGCTCCAGGTCGGCGATGTGCTGTTCGGCAAGATGCTTGACGTCGGCACTGTGCCGCGAGGTGTCGTTCCACAGGCCGAGCAGATCGGTGATCTCGGCCACCTGGAAGCCAAGATCGCGCGCCCGCCGAATGAAGCGCAGGCGGTGGATGTCCGCCTGCGAATATGCCCGGTAGCCGGACTCGGTGCGATCGGCCGCAGGAATCAGGCCGATCTGTTCGTAGTAGCGGATCATTTTCGCCGACACGCTGGACGCCTTGGCAGCTTCACCGATGTTCATGCGGTTCTCCTTCAATGGGTCGCGGGGAGGGCCTCCGCCATCGGCGGCTGGAAGCGGCGCAGGCGCAGCGCGTTGCCCAGCACGAACACGCTGGACAGCGCCATCGCACCGGCGGCGAACACCGGCGAGAGCAGCACACCCCAGACCGGGTACAGCACGCCGGCCGCCACCGGAATCAGTGCGGTGTTATAGGCGAAGGCCCAGAACAGGTTCTGCCGGATGTTGCCCAGCGTTGCCTTCGACAGCGCGATGGCATTCGGCACGCCCTGCAGGTTACCCGACATCAGCACTACATCGGCCGACTCCACCGCGATATCGGTGCCGGTCCCGATCGCCAGGCCAACATCAGCCTCGGCCAGCGCCGGCGCATCGTTGATGCCATCGCCGACAAAGGCGACGTGGCCATGCGTGGCCTTCAGGCGCCGCACCGCTTCGACCTTGCCTTCCGGCAGCACCTCGGCCACCACTTCATCGATGCCGAGCTGGCGTGCGATCGCCTGCGCGGTGCCGGCATTGTCACCGGTGATCATCGCCACCTTCAGGCCCAACTGGTGCAGCGCCGCGATCGCCGCCGGTGTACTCGGCTTGATCGGATCGGACACCGCGATGATCGCGGCCAGGCGTCCATCGATGGCGGCGTACAACGGGGACTTGCCCTGCGCGCCGAGTTCGGCCGCCAACGCCGCAAACGCGGTGATATCCACGCCAAGATCACGCATGAAACGATCGGCACCGACCTCCACCCGTGCGCCGTTTACGCTGGCGCGCACGCCCATGCCGGTGACCGACTCGAAATCCATCATCGACGGAAGCGCGAGGCCCTGCTCGGTGGCTGCATCGACAATGGCACGGGCGATCGGATGCTCCGAACGGGATTCCACGGTGGCGACCGCGGCCAGCACCGTGGCGCGATCAAAGCCGTCGGCGATCTCCAGGTCGGTCAGGCGCGGGCGGCCTTCGGTCAGCGTGCCGGTCTTGTCCACCGCCACCACCTGCGCGTCCTTGAGCAACTGCAGTGCTTCACCCTTGCGGAACAGCACGCCCATCTCGGCGCCACGGCCGGTACCGACCATGATCGACGTCGGCGTGGCCAGACCCATTGCACACGGGCAGGCAATGATCAGTACCGCCACCGCATTGACCAGCGCGAAGCTCAGCGCCGGCGATGGGCCGAAGATCAGCCAGACGGCGAAGGTCGCCAGTGCGGCCATCATCACCGCCGGCACGAACCAAAGGGTGACCTTGTCGACCACCGCCTGGATCGGCAGCTTGGAACCCTGGGCCTGTTCGACCATGCGGATGATCTGCGCCAGCATGGTCTGCGCGCCCACCGCCGTGGCACGCACGGTCAGTGCGCCTTTCTGGTTGACCGTGCCGCCCACCACGCTGCTGCCCGGCTGCTTCTCCACCGGAATCGGTTCGCCACTGATCATCGACTCGTCGATATAGCTGCGACCTTCGACCACCTCGCCATCGACCGGCACGCGCTCGCCCGGGCGCACTTCCACCACATCGCCGCTCAGAACCTCGTTGACCGGAATCTCGATCGTGCGGCCGTCACGGATCACATGCGCGACCTTGGCCTGCAGGTTGACCAGGCGCTTGATCGCCTCGGAGGTGCGGCCCTTCGCGCGCGCCTCAAGGAAGCGGCCGAGCAGGATCAGCGCGACGATCACCGCTGCCGCTTCGTAGTAGACGTTCACCGTGCCCGGCGGCAACAGCCGCGGTGCAAAGGTCGCTACCACCGAATAGCCGAACGCCGCAGCGGTGCCCACCGCCACCAGTGAATTCATGTCCGGCGCAAGCCGCAGCAGCGCCGGGAACCCCTTCTGGTAGAAACGGCGACCCGGAATGGCCAGCACCAGTGCGGTCAGCACGAACTGCAGATACCAGCTGGTCTGCATGCCGATGGTGCCCATCACCCATTCGTGCATGCCGGGAATCAGATGCGAACCCATCTCCAGCACGAACACCGGCAGCGCCAGCACGGTCGCCACGATCAGGTCGCGTTTCAGTTCAGCGCGCTCGGCATCCTTCTTTTCGGCGGCCTCATCATCGGACCGCACACCCGCCTCGATCACGCGTGCGTCATAGCCGGCTTTGTCGATGGCGGCGACCAGCGCTGCAACATCGGCCACGCCACGCACCGTGGCGCGTTCGGTGGCCAGGTTGACGCTGGCCTGGCTGACGCCCGGTACCGCCAGCAGCGCGCGCTCGACGCGGCCCACGCAGGACGCGCAGGTCATGCCCTCGACCGACAACTCGGTGGTGCCGGCTGGCACGTCATAGCCCACCCGCTCCACCGCCTGGATCAGCGCGGCACGATCGACCGGGCCGGACGTACGGATATCCGCACGTTCGGTGGCCAGGTTGACCGAGACGCTGCCCACGCCTTCAACCTTGGACAGTGCCGCTTCGACCCTGCCCACACAGCTGGCGCAGGTCATGCCATCGATGGGCAGGCTGATGGTGGCCGAGCTGGCGGGGATTGCAATGGCGCGGGGCGTGGTCATGATCGGATTCCCGGGGTTCCTTCTGGATGCGGACAGGCTAAACCTTGCCATCGTGGGAAGGTCAAATCCAGTCGCCCCGGGACCGACCGGTAGCGCCGGGCCATGCCCGGCGTACCGCCTGCAACCCTCCTCAGAAGGTGAACACATACTCCAGCGCGAACTCGCGGCCGACCGCGCCCAGCAACCGGGTCGGGGCGAAATCGTAGTCCAGCTTGTACGGGTCCTTGTGGTTCCAGCTGGCCGAGTTGAACGCGTTGTTGACGTATACGTTGACCTTGGCGTGCTCGGTCAACTGGTAGCCCACGTTGAAGTTCCAGGTGATGAACGGCCCGACCCGCCCGTAGTAGCGCGCCGTCTGCTGGCCGGCGTTGGGATTCGGGTTCACCGAACCATCCGGCAACCGCACCGGCTCCAGGCAGTTCAGCGACGGGCTGTCGCTGGGCACGTAGCCATCGGCGAACGGCAGGCAGCCACCGGGGTTGTCCAGGCGGTCAGTGCCCCAGTGATAGCGCACGCCCGGGACCGAACCGATACGGTCGGCATAGACATTGGCATTCCAGTTGCCGCGCTGCCAGGCCAGGCTCGCGCGCAGCTTGCTGCGCAGGTCGCGGTCACGGCGTTCCGGGTTCGGGTCGTTGGCGTAACGCTGTTCCTTGGTCGAGATCTGGTTGGTGTAGTTCACACCCAACTGGAAGCTGCCCCACTGCGCGGTCTCCAGCCGGTAGCGCGCGGTCAGGTCGATACCGCGCACTTCTCGGCTGGCCAGGTTGAACGGGCCGCGCTCGATCGATACCAGGCGGCCGTTGCTGTCACGGTTCACGCGGGCCAGGATGCCGGCGCAGTACTCGCCGCCAGCCGGATTGGCCCACGGCGTACCGTCCATGTTCTTGCCGGTCAGGCAGCCCGCTTCGCTGGCCAACACCTCGTCGGCGCCGACGTCAACGATCATGTCTTCCAGCTTGATCGCCCAGTAGTCGGCGCTGACCGACAGATTGGGCATCACGTCCCAGACGAAACCGACCGTCCACGAATCGCCGGTTTCCGAACGCAGCAGCGGCGTGCCGCGCCGGTTCACATCGAACGTGTACCAGACATCGGTGTTGCCCACGCCACAGTTGTTGACCAGATACGCGCCGCTCTGGATGCAGCGCAGGCGGTCATAGGTCTGCACTTCGGAGCTGCTCGGTTGGCCGAGCAGGTAGTGCATGTCCGGCGCATGGAAGCTGGTGGCATACGAGCCACGCACCAGCAGCGACTCCACCGGGCGCCATTCCAGGCCGAGGTTCCACGTGGTCTCCTTCTGGCTGCCGATGTCCAGGGCCTCGCTGCTGTCGTCGGCCTTGTAGCTGCCATAGCGGTCGTAGCGCGCGGCCGCAGAGGCGGTCACGCTTTCCAGCAGCGGAATCTTGAACTCGACGCCGGCCGAATAGCGGGTGCGCTCGCCGCCGCCGCGATCGACGTTCTGCAGGTCGAAATCGATGCCGGCGCGCGGGTCCGGACTGAGGTGGTAGCCCTGCTGCGCGACTTCAGCCACGGCGGCGAACGAGATCGGGCCGGCCCAGCCCTGGAACAGTTCGCCGGTGATGTCCGCCGACGCCTGGTTGACCCATGAGGACGCACGGTTCTTCGCCACCGTGCCCATCTGCCAGTACTGGTCCGGCGTCAGCGGGTTCCACCAGCGCGATTCGTTCAGTGCGTAGATCGCCTCGCCGTCGGCGGTGGTGCCCAGCTTCGGGCCGAGGAAATAGTCGTACGACTTCTGCTTGTCGACCACGTTCTGCCGCTCTTCAACGCGGTAGTAGGAACGGCCCACCGTGGCGCTCCAGTCGAAGCGATCGGCCAGGCGACCACGCAGGCCCGCACTCCAGTCCCAGGACAGTTCGCGGTTGGTGTTGCGCAGCGTATCCAGGCCGCCCACCTCGTTCGGAGTGAACTGGCGCACGCCGAGGATCGGGCGGTTGCGGTTGGCGTCCCAGTAGTAGCCGTTGTCATCGTCGATCAGCGACACGCCAGGTGGATTGGTGCCCCAGATCGCCTCGGAACGGTACACCGCCAGGTTGGTCCAGGCCTGCAGGTCATTGCTGAAATCGAAGGTGGCATACAGATTGCCGGACACGTTCTCGGCACCGCCGGTGAGCAGCCAGTTGGCGTAGTCGGCGCTCATGCCGCACAGGCGGCCGGTGTTGCTGATGGTGTTGGCGGCGTAGTTGTAGACCAGGCGATCGGCGGTGTAGTACTCCCCGTCGAACTTCTCGCAGGTGCCGGTGGGCGGCGCCAGGCGCTGGCCCGTGGTCGGATCGATCAGCGCCAGACCGGCGGTGGGACGGAAGCCGACCTTGCGCTGTTCCATGTTCCAGGACGGGTACGGCGCATCATCGGCATCGTCCATCTGCGGGCGGTCACGGCCGAACAGCGGATCGCGCTTGGTGTACTGCAGCGCGTAGGTCACGCTCCAGTTGTCGCCGGTCTTGCCGCCGGCCCAGGACAGATCCCAGGTATCGCGGCCGCCTTCGGTGGAGGTACCGCCGCGCACGCGCACTTCGTCGCCGTCGTAGTTGGTCTTCAGGATGACGTTGACCACGCCGGCGATCGCATCGGAACCATAGATGGCCGAGGCGCCACCGGTCAGCACTTCGATGCGCTCCACCGCGGCAGCCGGAATGTTGCCGTAGTTGGAGAAATTGGTTTCGCCGCCGTAGGGTAGCGGGTAGTCCGCCACGCGGCGGCCGTTGACCAGCAGCAGCGAGCGATTCGGGCCCATCCCGCGCAGGTTCAGGCCGCTGGCATTGGGCGTGTGCGAGCCCCACTGCGAGGCGGCTTCAACGGTGCCGGTGGCTTCGGTGAGGGTCTTCAGCGCGTCGTACACGCTGACGAAGCCTTCTTTCTGGATCTGCGCGGCGGTGATCACGTTGACCGGTGCCGGGCCTTCGACGGCGGCGCGCTTGATGCGTGAACCGGTGACGGTGACTGCGTCCAGATCCTTGGTGGACGCACTGGCAGCTTCCTGTGCACTGGCAGCCAGCGGTAAGAGGGCGAGGATCAGGGCTTGGGACAGCAGGTGACGGCGCTTGCGAACGGACTGAGCCATGGGTGGTTGCTCTTCGAAAGTGTGGACGCACGGACGGGCGGTGGCGCGGCACTACGGCTGATCCGGGCACCTGGATCGGTTCAAGACCGACGCGGCGCCCTCCCCTGTGGATCGATCCAAACTAAAGCACAGCTGAACCAGGCCCGGCATGCGGCAACGCAGCAATACGCGGCGTAATGTCGTTATCGGCTGCCGGCATCCAGAACAATCAAAGAGTTGCGAAACATCGCTGAGAGAACGACACACACGTCAATGACACGATCGCGACAATCTCGCGCGGAACTGTTTTGTCCGCCCTCAGCGATTCCGCTCTCCTGGTTGAGTCGGGACGAAGTGGTCATTTCGGAGGGCGTAGTGGCTCGACGCACCGCCTCCGGGGCCGACACCCCACCACTCGATGGTGAACCCGTCGCCCTGCCAGATGACCGAGGAAAAGTCGGATTCACTGTGGGGTCGCCCTGAGTTCTGGCTGGCCAGAGAAAGGGTCTCAAGGCAGCTGCTGATCAATACCCTGCCGCGCTCAATGGGCTTCGGCGGGGTCAATTCGTAGACGAATAGATGGATCTCGCGCCCCGCGCCACAGAGCCCCATGGGGTTGGAAGCGTTTGAATTGAACACCTGATAGAGCGCGCGAAAGCGCTTCTCCCCGATCCGATGTACCCGCGTGTCGACGAACGCGCCTGTAGCAGCGGGTGCCAGCGTCACGCCGCCCAGCACAGCGTCGATGCTGCCTCCCTCAAGGCCGATCGCCTTCCAGATCAGCATTGGTGGCTGCCCCTCCCCTGCAGCTATTGCGACGGCTGGCGGCAAGCAGAGAAGTAGCAGGAGCAGTCGAGACATGCGGAAGGAGGATCATTGCCACGGGGAGTTGGACCCCACTGTCGATAATCCTGGCTTGATGGTCCACTCGGAAGCACGGATGCCCCAGCATTCCGCCGTTTGCCGAATGAACTGGCCATCCGCCCACGTCAGAAGCGTCACTTTTCGGCACGCGTGAGCATCCGGCTGGGGTCAGAGCCCTTCTGCGAAGGGATCCGACCCCGGGCAATGCCCGACGGATTCGATCAGCTGTCCAGCGCCTGCCGCAGCGCGGCCACAGTGGCGGTGGCGGTCTGGCTCCAGTCCGGGTCCAACCCTCGCAAAGCCGGGTTCTGGAACTGCATCGCCGAGCGCCGCAGGCCCTTTGCCGAGGCGTGCAGTTCGGTGCAGCCGGTCTGCCGTGCAACGGTTGCGATGTTGCCCGGGGCCAATCCGGCGCCGGCCATCACCGTGATGCGCCCCGCAGCCTGGCTGACCAGGTCCGCCAGCACATCGGCACCGGCCTCGGCACTGACCTGGCCGCCCGAGGTCAGCACGCGCTGGCAGCCCAGTCCGATCACCTGCTCCAGCGCGGCGGGCAGATCACGGGCAGCATCAAAGGCACGATGGAAGGTCACCTGCAATGGCCCGGCGGCCCGCACAAGTTCACGGCACAGCGCCACATCGATGCCGCCCTGCACATCCAGCGCACCGATCACCACGCCATCGCAGCCCAACGCGCGGCACTGCGCGATGTCGCGCAGCATCAGTTCGGCTTCCAGCGCGTCGTAGTGGAAGTCGCCCGGGCGTGGCCGCACCAGCACGAACAGCGGAATCGACAGGCGTTCGCGGGCGATCGCAATGCTGGCGAACGACGGCGTGGTACCGCCCTCGGCCAGGTTGTCGAACAGCTCGATGCGGTCGGCGCCGCCGGCCTGCGCGGCCAGCGCCGACGCCAGCGAGTTGCTGGCGATTTCCAGAGCGAGCCGCGTACTCACGCCTGGGTGCTCGTGTAGATCGACGGAGAATCACGCAGGTCATCCTGGCGCTGCGCATCGCACACGGCGTAGACAAAACCGCGATGCAACGCGTAGGCGCCCACCTCGCCCTGCTTGTTCATGGCCAGGAAGCAGACCTGCAGTGTCTTGCTCGCTTCCGGACGCTTGCGCACCACGCGGTCGATTGCTTCGCGGCAGGCCTGCGCCGGCGAGCGCCCCTGGCGCATCAGCTCGACCACCAGGAACGAAGCGGCGTTGCGGATCATCTCCTCACCCACGCCCGAGGCGGTGGCCGCACCCACGTCGTTGTCGACGTACAGGCCGGCACCGATGATCGGGCTGTCGCCGACGCGGCCGTGCAGTTTCCACGCCATGCCGCTGGTGGTGCAGGCACCGGCCAGGTGGCCCTTGGCATCCAGCGCCAGCATGCCGATGGTGTCGTGGTTGTCGCTGTTGCCGGGAATACCGCGGCGCTCGGCGTTGATCTGCGGCTGGTACTTCTCGGTCTTCAACCACTCGCGCCAGGCGGCTTCGGCCTGCGGCGTCAGCAGGTGCCTGCGCTCGAAACCCTGCTGCACCGCGAACTGCTGCGCGCCCTCGCCCACCAGCAGCACGTGCGGGCTGTTCTCCATCACTTTGCGGGCCACCGACACCGGATGCAGGATGTCGACCAGCGCGGCCACTGCACCACAACGGCCATCGCCGTCCATGATGCTCGCGTCCAGGCTCAGCACGCCGTCGCGATCCGGGTTGCCGCAATGGCCGACGGTGGGGTTGCACAGCTCGCTCTCGGCCCAGCGTGCACCCGCCTCCACCGCATCCAGCGCGCTGCCACCCTGTGCCAGCACCTTCCATGCAGCCTGGTTGGCCGGCACGCCGAAGTCCCAGGTCGAAACCACCCTGGCCCCACCCTGCGTGCGCGCCTGCACGCCCGGCAATGCTGCCATGCCTGCAGCCAGTGCACCGGCCTGCAGGAACTGCCTGCGATCCACCATCTTCCCCTCCCAGTCTGCAATGCATGGCCGGCCCGATGCCGGCCCTGCCGATCAGTCGTGCGTGGGTTGCCGCGCGGCGTGCCAGACCGCTGCACCGAGCACACCCAGCTGGCCGTGCTCCACCCGCCACACCGGTACCTGGCGCAGCACCTCGGTCAGCACACCCTTGTTGAGGAAGCGCTCACGGAAGCGGCCATCGGCCAGGAAATCCTGCACATGCGCGGAAATGCCACCGGCCAGGTACACCGAACGTGCACCGACGGCGATCGCTGCGTCGCCGGCAAGACTGCCCAGCCAGGCACAGAACACCTGCAGCGTTTCCACCGCCAGTGCATCCTCGCCGCCACGCGCGGCGCCGATCAGCGCCTCCGTACTGGTCCACACCGGGGCAACGCCGCGCAGTTCGCAGAGGCACGGATACAGGTTCATCAGGCCACTACCGGACAGCACGCGCTCGTTGTCCACGTGCGGCCAGCGCTGCAGCAGCTTGCCCAGCACCTGCAGTTCCAGCGTGTTGCCGGCGCCAAGCGCGGCATGGCCGATCTCGCTGGCCAGCACCGGCCGCTCGCCGTCGGCGAAGCGCAATGCCGCGCCCAAGCCGGTGCCCGCGCCCAGCACCAGTGCGGGGAACGCCTGCGCCGGATCAGCATCGCCGTTCAGTGGCACCAGGGTTTCCGGCTGCAGGTACGGGATAGCCAGCGCCACCGCTTCGAAATCATTGATCAACTGCAGCTCATGCAGCCCGGACTGCGCGCGGGTGGCCGACAGCGAGACCGTCCACGGCAGGTTGGAATTGATCAGTACATCGCCATCGAGCAGGCCGGCGATGGCCACCACCGCGGTCTGCACTGGCTGGCCAAGGCCAGCGGTGAAATCAGCAAGGATCGCCGCCAGGCTGGGGTGCTCGGCGCAGGCGTAGGTGCGATGGCTGCCCAGCAGCGGCGCCTGGCCGGGTTGGGTTTCAGCCAGCGCAAGGCGGGCGAAGGTGCCACCGACATCGGCGACCACCAGACAGCGCGGAGGACCGCCGCGGGCGGAGTCGGAGGAAACCGGGGACGCTGCTGCGATGGTCACGCTGGCCTGCTTGGATCGATTGAATCGCCCCGATTCTCAGGCATCGGGGCGGCTTTGCCTAGCACGCCGACGATTCAGGTTGGCCTACATGCCTTCCTGTTCGGCCACCTGCACACCATCCACCAGCACGCGCAACCGCTGCGGGCGGAAGCCGGCAAACAGCAGCGGCCGGGTACGCTCGACCAGTACTTCGTGGCCGGCGATGTGACGCAGCCACGACTGTACCAGCGAGAACGAGAAGTGGGTGCCCGGATGCAGCGGGTGCTGCACCCAGACCTTCTCGGTGGCGCTCTGCAGCAGCATCGCGCCGGTGAACCAGTGGCGGCTGAGGGTCACCGGCGTGGTGCCGGCCATGAAGCGGATATCCATGCGGGGTCCTTTCGCGTTGGGCAGCGGCGCCCTGGATCAGGGCTGGGCAGTCTGCAGGCTGTAGCTGGTGGTGGCGGTGAACACTGCACCATCAGGCTGGGTGGAGCGTACTTCGACCTTGTGGCTGCCTGTTGCCAGGTCGGTCGGCAGCGCGCCCCGCCACAGGTGCGGCGACGCGGTGGCCTCCGGCGAACGGTCGTAGCCGCGCAGGCCGTTGGCCAGATCATCGGCCACGTTCTCCACCATCAGGCGCGGATCGGGCTGGCTGACCTGCTTCATCGGCTGCCAGGCGCCGCCATCGACGCGATACTCGACCACGCTGGCGTCCTCACCCATGTAGACGTTGGCGTAGACACCCCACGCCGGATAGGCCCCCTGGCGCAGTACCTTCGGCGCATGCAGGCCGATCTGCTCGCTGGCCGGCTTGCCGGCCACGCGGTACTGCAGCTTGTAGCTGCCGTTGCCGGCCACATCGAGCAGCGCATAGCCCTTCGGCGTGCCATCGCTCATGGTGCTGTCCGGCACGCCGGCGGCGTTCTTCGCGCCCGACCAGAACGCACCGCAGTTGGCACCGACGTTGTATTCGTGCAGCGGCTTGTCGCCGTTCCAGCCCTCGGCCTTGCCGTGGTAGACGTGCTGCTGGGTGTGGCTGTGGCCGCTGAGCACCAGCACGTTGCGGAAGTCCTTCAACAGGTCGAACAGGCGCTGGCGATCGGCGTGGCGGAAGGTCTCGCGCCCCGGCGCGGCGTCGAACAGCGGGATGTGCATGCCCAGCACCAGCAGGCGATCCTTGTGCAGGCCCTTCAGGTAGCTGGCAAGGAAGGCGAACTGGTCTTCGCGCAGGCCACCGACATACTTCGGCTTGACCTTGGGGTCGTACACCACGTCGTCCAGGAACACGAAACTGGCACCGCCCTCTTCCACCGCGTAGGTATCCGGGCCGTAGACGTTGCGCCAGCTGTCCAGCGAATGCTCATCGCTGGCCGCATCGAAATCGAGGTCGTGGTTGCCCGGTACATGGAACCACGGCACGCCAAGTTCGGTGGTGACCTTGTTGATCGCTGGGTACAGGGTCAGGTCATCGTTGACGATGTCACCCAGGGTGGTGCCCATGCGCGCCCTGGTCTGGCCGACCAGCGGCGCCACGATCGACTGCTGGTAGTAGCCGATGTCCTTCAGGCTGGCGGTCTGCGAATCGGTGAACACCAGCATCTGGAAACCACGGCGGCTGTCATGGCGATCCGACTGCAGGGCGAAATCCCAGTTGCGGGTGACGTCGCTGGTGGCGGCGATGCCGCCGTACTTCAGCGCCGGCGAGCCGTTCGGGCGGTAGTGACGCCAGAACGAGGGCAGGCCATCGGCCGCCTTCGGGAAGGCGTAGGCATCGGGCTTGATCACGAACACGGTCTGGCCGTCGCGCACTGGCAGGCTGTAGCTGCCGTCGGCGGCGGTCTTGACGATGGCTTCGCCGTTGGAGACCTGCACCCCGGCCAGGCCCGGATCGGTCGCACCGCGCCCGGGCCTGCCGTCGCGCTCCAGATAGACCTTGCCGCTGACCACGGTGTCCGCGGCCCAGGCCGGCGAGGTCAGCAACAGGCAGCACAGCCAGGCGGCAGGCAGTTTCATGGGCGGTCCGGGAAAGAAGAAGACCCCCTATTGTAGAGCCGAGCCATGCTCGGCTGCATTGCAAAGGTGGGTGCGGACCGTTGGTCCGCACGCCTTCCTCAACGATGGCGCTTTTCCAGCACCGCCCGCGCATCATCCAGCGACAACCCGCGCGCGCGCAGCAGCACCAGCAGGTGGTACAGCAGGTCCGAAGCCTCGCCGAGCAGCGCCTCATCATCCTGCGCCACGGCGGCCAATGCGGTCTCCACGCCCTCCTCGCCCACCTTCTGTGCGATGCGGCGGATGCCGCCCTCGAACAGGCTGGTGGTGTAGCTGCCCGGCGGGCGCTGCGCCTCACGCATCGCCACCAGCTGGCCCAGCCCGCCAAGGAAGTCCTTCGGTGCCTGGTCGAAACAACTCTCGGCACCGGTATGGCAGGTTGGCCCGGCTGGGCGTGCCATCACCAGCAGCGTGTCGGCATCGCAGTCGACGCTGATTGACTGCACCACCAGCACGTTGCCGGATTGCTCACCCTTGGTCCACAACCGCTGCTTGCTGCGGCTGAAGAAGGTCATGTGACCGATGGCCAGCGTGGCCGCCAGCGATTCGGCGCTGACATAGCCCAGCATCAGCACCTGCAGGGTATCGGTATCCTGCACCACCGCCGGCAGCAGGCCGTCGCCCTTGCCCCAGTCCAGCGCCTGCAGCGCATCCAGCGACGGCCTCACTTCAATAGACATCCCGCACCTCGATCTGCTGTCCGCGCAGGTAGCGCTTCAATTCCGGAATGGCGATCGCGCCGCTGTGGAACACGCTGGCCGCCAACGCGCCGTCGACGTCGGCCTGGTCGAAGGCCTCGGCGAAGTGTTCCATTGCACCGGCACCGCCCGAGGCGATCAGCGGCACCTGGCACAGGGCCCGCGCCTGCTGCAGCTGCACGACATCGTAGCCACGGCGTACGCCATCGCTGTCCATGCAGTTCAACACGATTTCACCAGCGCCACGCCGTTGTGCTTCGACGATCCAGTCCAGCGTCCGCAGCGGTACCGCCTGGGTCTTGTCCGGGTCCCCGCTGAAACGGCGCACCCGCCACTGGCCATCCGTCTCGCGCACCGAATCGACACCGACCACCACGCACTGCACGCCGAACTCATCTGCCAGCTCGGTGATCAGCTCCGGGCGGCCCAGCGCGGGCGAGTTGATCGACACCTTGTCGGCACCGGCGAACAGCACGCGGCGCGCGGTTTCCACGCTGTCGATGCCACCGGCCACGCAGAACGGAATGTCGATCAGGCGTGCGATGCGCTCGATCCAGGCGACGTCGACCGACCGTGCTTCGGGACTGGCGCCGATGTCATAGAACACCAGCTCGTCGGCACCCTGGTCGCGATAGCGCTGCGCCAATTCGGCGATGTCACCCATGTCGACGTGGTCGCGGAAGCGCACACCCTTGACCACGCGACCATCGCGCACGTCCAGGCACGGAATGATGCGTCGGCTCAACATGCCAGCGCCTCCGCCAGGTCCATGCGCTGCTCCAGCAGGGCCTTGCCGAGGATGGCACCGCCGCAGCCGGCAGCACGCGCCTCGGCCACATCGGCCACGTCGCGGATGCCACCGGAAGCCTGCACGGCCACGCCCGGCAGCAGCGCCGACAGGTGCGCGTACAGACTGATATTGGGCCCGGCCAGCATGCCGTCGCGGGCAATGTCGGTACACAGCAGGTGGCGCATGCCAGCGCGCGCATAGCGCTGGGCCAGATCATCCAGGGTCACCCCGGCGTTCTCGGTCCAGCCGTGCACCGGCAGCTGCCATTGGCCCTGCGCGTCCTGACGGGCATCCAGCGCGATGGTGACGCGCTCGGCGCCGAACTCCTCCAGCCAGCCGACCACTTCATCGGGGCGGCGCACCGCTAGTGAGCCGACCACCACGCGGCCAGCGCCGGCATCGAGGATGCGCGCCACGTCGTCGCGGCCGCGCACGCCACCGCCGGTCTGCACCTGCAGCGGCGTCTGCGCACGGATCGACGCCAGCAGCGGCGCAAGGGTGTAGCCACCGGCACGCGCAGCGTCCAGGTCGACCAGATGCATCCACTGCGCGCCCTGCGCAGCGAAGGCCTGTGCGCGCGGCAGCGGATCGTCGCCATACGAGGTTTCCTGCGCGTAGTCACCCTGGCGCAGCCGCACCACGCGGCCATCCCGGATATCCAGCGCGGGGTAGACGATGAAACTCATGCAGCAGTGCCCTCGAGGAAATTGCGCAACATCAACGAACCGGTATCGCCGGAGCGCTCGGGATGGAACTGCGCACCGAAGTAGCGCCCCTGCTCCACCACCGCAGTGAACAGGCCGCCGTGATCGCAGGCGGCTACCGTGTGGGCGTTGAGCGGCGCCGCATAGCTGTGCACGAAGTAGGCGCTAGCGCGCTCCGGCACGCCTTGCAGCAACAGCGATTCGCGCAATGGCAGCAACCGGTTCCAGCCCATGTGCGGTACGCGGATGCCGCAGGCCGGCACCAGCTTGCGCACCACGCCGGGAATCAGTCCCAGCGCTTCTACGCCGGCCTCTTCGGAACGTTCGAACAGCAGCTGCATGCCCAGGCAAATGCCCATCAGCGGCACCTCCAGTCGCTGCAACGGCTCCACCAGGCCCTGCGCATGCAGGCGCTGCATGCCGGGACCCGCGGCGCCGACGCCGGGCAGGATCACCCGCTGTGCGCCGACCAGGCCATCGGCATCACGCACCAACCGCACCGTTGCACCCAGGCGCTCCAATGCG
Organism: Stenotrophomonas maltophilia; assembly: GCF_002138415.1. Classification (NCBI taxonomy): domain Bacteria; kingdom Pseudomonadati; phylum Pseudomonadota; class Gammaproteobacteria; order Lysobacterales; family Lysobacteraceae; genus Stenotrophomonas; species Stenotrophomonas maltophilia. Next base: position 2,013,243 of record NZ_CP015612.1, on the reverse strand, counting down.
TAGCGCACCGAACCCAGGTTGGCACCGCCGGCATCGATCAGCGCAACGTCGCTCACAGCGCCCCCTTGGTGCTCGGCAGTGCCGTGCCCTGGCGGGCCAATGCCGGGCGCAGCGCGCGCGCCAGTGCCTTGAAGCAGGCCTCGACCTTGTGGTGGTCATTGTCGCCGCGCACCTGCAGGTTGAGGTTCAGGCCGCTGGCGTCGCACAACGAACGGAAGAAGTGCGGCACCAGCTCGGTCGGCATATCGCCCACCCGCTCACGCTTGAACTCGCCCTCGAACACGAAATAGGGGCGGCCGCTGAAGTCCAGTGCAGCGCTGGCCAGGGTCTCGTCCATCGGCAGGGTGAAACCGTAGCGGCCGATGCCGCGCTTGTCGCCCAGCGCCTCGCGCAGGGCCTGACCCAGCGCCAGCCCGGTGTCCTCGATGGTGTGGTGCTCGTCGATGTGCAGGTCGCCCTCAGCCTGGATGTCCAGCGCGAACCCGCCGTGCTTGCCGATCTGTTCCAGCATGTGGTCGAAGAACGGCAGTCCGGTGGCGATGCGCGCATCACCGGCGCGGTCCAGATCCAGTTCGACGCGGATCTTCGTCTCTTTCGTATTGCGCTGGACCACGGCGGTACGCGGCGCGTCGGCCAGCGCGTGGGCGATGCCCGGCCAGTCCCACTCGCCGCCAAACTGCGCGGTGCGCAGCTGGAAGCCACGGATGTTGAGATTGTCGGCGAACTGCAGGTCGGTGATGCGGTCACCCACCATGCCGGAGCGTGCCCAGTCGATGCTGCGGTTCTGCAGATAGGCGGTCATCAGGCCGATGCCCGGCTTGCGGGTCGGCGCGTTGTCCTGCGGCCAGCTGCAGTCGATCAGCACGTCACGGAAAGTGATGCCCTGGCTTTCGAAGATCTGCAGCATCAGGTCGTTGGGGCCATCGAAGCTGGCGCGCGGGTAGCTGTCGCTGCCGAGGCCATCCTGATTGGTGACGATGACGAACTGATAGCCGGCGTCGCGCAGCTTCAGCAGCGCCGGGATCACCTGCGGCACGAAGCGCAGCTTTTCGTAGGCGTCGATCTGGAAGTCGGACGGCTCCTCGATGAGGGTGCCGTCGCGGTCTATGAACAGGATCGGGGTCATGCTGCGGCCCTCCGCGCCGACAGGGCCGCAAGCACGCGGTCATTCTCTTCGGGGCTGCCGATACTGATGCGCAGTGCATCACCCAGCTGCGGCGCGGCGCGCTGGTCGCGCACCACCACGCCTGCAGCCAGCAGCGTATCGAACGCGGCCTGGGCATCGGCGAAGCGGACCAGCAGGTAGTTGCCGGACGAGCGGTACACGCGACGAACGCCGGGCAGGCCAGGCAGCGCCGCGGACAGGCGTTCGCGCTCGGCGATGACCGTGGCCACGCGCTCGGCGGTGCGTGCCAGCGCGGCCGGCTGCAGTGCCTGCACGGCCAGCTCGGTGCACGGCGTCGGTACCGGGTACGGCGCCTGGCAGCGGCGCAGCACGGCGATCAGCTCCGGGGCAGCGACCAGGGTGCCGATTCGGGCCGCGGCCAGCGCGTGCGCCTTCGACAGCGTGCGCAGCACGGCCAGATTGGCGTGCGCGGCCAGCAGCGTGGTCGCCGACGGGCGTTGTGCATATTCGACGTAAGCCTCGTCTACCACCACAAGGGCGTGCCCGCGCAGAGCAGTGGCCACCCGCTCGATATCGGCCAGGCCGATATCGCTGCCTGCCGGATTGGACGGCGCGCATAGGAACACCAGCTTGGCGTTGCGCGACTTGGCCGTATCGATCACAGCATCCAGATCGGCACGCAGGCCGTCTTCGGTATCCACCAGCGGAACTTCAATCAGTGCGGCACCCTGCAGGCGCGCGCAGACCGCGTACATGCCAAACACCGGCGGCGTGACCAGCACGCCATCGCGGCCCGGCACGCACAGCGCGCGCACCAGCAGATCGATGGCTTCGTCGCTGCCACGACCGATCAGCAGCTGCGGCGGCGTTACTCCATACAGCCCAGCCAGGCCCTCGCGCAGGGCCAGCGGCTGCGGCTCGGGGTAGCGACGGCTGCTGCCCGCCACGTCAGCCGGATTGGCCCAGGCCGACTCGTTGGCATTCAACCAGACCTCGCCCTGCACCGCCGCACTGCGCGCCGAGCTGTAGCCGGCGAAGGCCTGAAGGTCCGGGCGCACCAGGGCCAGCACCTCATCGATAGCCGCGTTCATGCCGCCGCCTCCATGCGCAGGGCCACTGCACGCTCGTGCGCATCCAGGCCTTCGGCGCTGGCGATGATGCGCGCACAGCCGCCGATTGCCGCCAATCCTGCAGCGCTGGCGCTCTGCACGCTGATCAGGTTCTGGAAGCTGGCAACACTGACGCCGCTGTAGGCGCGCGCGGCACCCGCAGTGGGCAGCACGTGGTTGGTGCCACTGCAGTAGTCGCCCAGCGCTTCTGGCGTGTAATCGCCGAGGAACACCGAGCCGGCCGCCTGTACCTGTTCCAGCCAGTCGCGCGGTTCGCGCAGGGCCAGGATCAGGTGCTCGGGCGCGTAGCGGTTGCTGATCGCGAACGCCTCGGCCAGCGAATCGACCTGGATCAGGCGCGACGCCGACAGCGCCTGGCGCGCGATCTGCTGGCGCGGCAGCAGAGCCACCTGGCGCTCCACCTCGGCTTCGACCGCCGCCAGCATCACGGCATCGTCGGTCAGCAGCAGCACCTGCGAATCCGGACCATGCTCGGCCTGCGACAGCAGGTCGGCGGCAACGAATGCCGGATTGGCGCCGGCATCGGCGATCACCAGTACTTCGGAGGGACCAGCCGGCATGTCGATGGCGGCGGCGCCGTCCTGTGCGACCTGCTGCTTGGCTTCGGTGACGAAGCTGTTGCCGGGCCCGAACAGCTTGTCGCAGGCCGGAATGCTGGCCGTGCCATAGGCCATCGCGGCGATCGCCTGCGCGCCGCCCAGCTTGAACACGCGCTGCACGCCGGTCAGGCGCGCGGCTACCAGTACGGCCGGATCGGCGCTGCCGTCGGCGCGCGGCGGCGTGCACAGCACCACCTGCGGGCAACCGGCCAACTGCGCCGGAAGGCCCAGCATCAATGCGGTGGACGGCAGCGGCGCGCTGCCGGCCGGTACGTACAGGCCCACCCGGCCGATCGGACGCAGCATGCGTTCGCAGACCACGCCCGGCGCGGTTTCCACCGCATACCCCGTACCCATGCCGGCGGCGTGGAAGCGCGCGATGCGTTCGGCGGCGTCCACCATCGCCTGGCGCAGTTCGGCGGGCACGGCCGCTTCAGCAGCGGCGAATTCGGCTTCGGAAACTTCAAACGAGGCCAGCTCGACACCATCGAAACGCGCAGTAATCGCACGCAGCGCGTCGTCACCCTGAGTGCGCACCTGCGCGATCAGCGCGGCCACGGCATCGCGGGTCTGCTGCGCCACGGTCTGCACCGGGCGGGTCAATGCCGCGCTGCGCGCGGCCTCATCAAGTCGGGACCAGATCAGACGGTTCATGCCAGCGACCGCTCCACGCTCAGTACCATCAAGCCCTGCGCACCCGCGCGCTCGAGTTCCTCCATGCGCTGCCAGCTCAGTGGGCCCGGGCACATGGTCTGCAGGCGCAGCGCGCCGCCATCGGCCGGCAACCGCACCAGCGGCTCGGCATCGGCCAGCAGCTGCGACAGCGCGTCGACGCGATCCTCGCTGGCGCGGAACATCAGCAGCTTGCGGTCCTGGCGCTGCACCACGCCGTCGAGGCGGCGCAGCAGCATCGCGCGCAGCGATGCACGTGCATCATCCGGCGCGCGCACCGCGCCGGCCAGCACCGCCTCGCTGTCGAGCAGGTTGTGCACCGGGGTCAGCTGATTGGCGCGCAGGGTGGCGCCGCTGGAGACCAGATCGCAGATCAGGTCGGCGGTGCCCAGGCGCGGGGCGATTTCCACCGAACCGGACAGCTCGACCACCTGTGCGTCCACGCCCTGCTCGGCCAGCCACTGCTTGAGGATGGCCGGGTAGCTGGTGGCGATGCGGGTGCCGGCCAGCTGCGCCGGACCCTGCCACTGCCATTCCTCGGGCACCGCCAGCATCAGCCGGCACTGGCCGAAGCCCAGCCCGCGCAGCGCTTGGTAGGCGTCCGGCAGGCCGATCTGACGCCGCGCGGCGGCCTGTTCGTCCAGCTCGTTGCGGCCGACGATGCCGAGGTCGCAGACGCCGTCGGCGATCAGGCCGGGGATGTCGTCGTCGCGCACCAGCAGCAGGTCCACCGGCAGCGATTCGCCGTAGCAGAACAACTTGTCGCGGCTCTCGCGCCAGCTCAGGCCGCAGGCGCTGAGCAGGTTGCGCGCGGGTTCGGCCAGTCGGCCACTCTTCTGGATGGCGATACGCAACCGGTCTCGTGCCGGCGCTGCCTGGGTTGCACTCATGGGGGATGTCTCGAAGTTCGGAACGGGGCGCGGATCAGCGCGAGGCAAGGCGGTCGATGGCGGCGGCATAGCCTCGATGGCCATGCTCAAGCGTGCGTGCCACCCGTCCGGTGGTGGTCACGCTGACGCCGGTGCGCTCGTGAATCTCGCGGTACGGCACGCCCTGCTGCAGCAGCGGCACCACCTTCCAGCGGTCAGCCATGGCTTCCAGCTCGGCCGGGGTGCACAGGTCACGCAGGAAGGCCTCCACCTGTTCCGGCTCGCGCAGGGCGGCAAAGGCTTGGGCCAAGGCTTCCAGGTCGGCCTTCGGGTCTTTGGCGGCAATCTCGGGGCGGGCTTTCACGGGGTCGTATCCATGCATCAATGTAATAGCGCGTTAGTACATTAACGCATTCTTGCGCAGTGCGTCAAATCGAGGGTTGGGAGGGCGGCAGGGCTGCTGCCCTGCACCCACAGAGGCAAGAGCCAGAGCAACAGCAAAAGCCGGTTTCCTGAGCGTTGGCGGGCAGGGTCCGGTGGCAGGGGACGCCGTAAACCCGTCCATGGGGGCTTGGTCGCGGCATCCATGCCGCTCACACCCCTGCCACCGGAACCTCCCCGCCTTCGACAGTTGGCCGTGATCTGCTGGATCTCGCTGGGAAAGTGATCGAGAACGGCTTTTGTAGAGTCGAGCCATGCTCGACTGCGCTTCGTCCAGAAACGCAAAACGCCCACCGAAAGGTGGGCGTTTTTCTTTCAAATCAACAGCCTGACCCGGCTCAGGGCATACAGCGCACCTCGGCCTGCAGCGCCCCGCGCCGCAGGCATTCGCCGAACAGGCTGCCCTGCCGGCTCGGCAGGGGCTGGATGTTCTGCAACGCCTCTGCGCCCGCCGGGCACTTCCGCAAGGCCAGGGCCCGCAGGTCGCCCTCAAGCTGCGCGCGGTCGATCACGTGGCAGCGGTCAACCTGCAGCCGGTACTGTGCCGGGCCCATCCGGGCACTGCGCAGCACCGGATCACTCTGGCAGCCCGCCAGCAGGAGCACGGTGAGTACCCCTGCGGCGGCCGGCTTCACACCATTGCCTTGGACTGCTCCAGCTCCACCAGCAGGGTGCTGGCCAGCTCGTCGCGCGACACTTCGAACTGCTGTTCGCGCAGCAGGTCCTTCACTGCCACCACGCCACGCGCCAGTTCATCCTCACCCGCAAGCACCACGAAGCGGATGCCCGCCTTGGCCGCGTACTGGAACTGCTTGCCGATCTTCTTCGGCTCCATCTGCACTTCGGTGTTGATGCCACCGGCACGCAGGCGGCGCGCGATGTCCAGCGACTGCGGCATGCCCTGCTCGTCCATCAGCGCCACCAGCGCCTGCACGCTGCTGGCTTCGATGCCGTCGATCAGGCCGGCCTCGCGCAGCTGCCAGAACAGGCGCGACAGGCCGATGGAGATACCCACACCCGGCAGCTTCGACTTGCTGTAGTGGCTGGCCAGGTCTTCGTAACGGCCGCCCGAGCAGATCGAGCCGATCTGCGGGTGGTCGGTCAGCGTGGTCTCGTAGACGGTGCCGGTGTAGTAGTCCAGGCCGCGGGCAATGGAGAAGTTCAGGCAGTACGCGGTTTCCGGCACGCCCAGCGCCTGCACCAGCTGCAGCACTTCGCGCAGTTCGGCGACGCCGGTACGCAGGATCTCCGAGGAACCGGCGTCGGCTTCCAGCGTGGCCAGCTGCGCCAGCGCATCGGCATGGCCCTGCGAACGCACGGCGACGAACGCCAGGATCTTCTCGACCTGTTCTGCCGGGATGTTGAAGCCCTCGCCCACCAGCGTCTCGCGCACGTAATCGGCGCCGCGCTTGTCCAGCTTGTCCACTTCGCGCAGCACCGCCAGCTGGCGCTCGCCTTCGGCCACGCCCAGGCTCTCGAAGAAGCCGCGCATCAGCTTGCGGTTGTTCAGCTGGATGCTGAAGTCACCGATGCGCAGTTCCGAGAACACGGCGTGGATGACCGCCAGCACTTCGGCGTCGTACCGCACGCTCAGGCTGTCCTTGCCGATCACGTCGATGTCGCACTGGTAGAACTCACGGAAACGGCCGCGCTGGGCACGCTCGCCACGGTAGACGCGCTGCATCTGGTAGCGGCGGAACGGGAAGGTCAGTTCGTGTTCGTGCTCGGCCACGTAGCGTGCCAGCGGCACGGTCAGGTCGAAGCGCAGCGCCATTTCCGGCAGCGAACGGTCGCCCGATTCGGCCGCGTTCGCCAGCGCACCGGTGGACTGTACGAAGTACACCTGCCGCTCGGTCTCGCCACCGGATTTGGTCAGCAGCACGTCGGACAGCTCGAACACCGGCGTCTCCACCGGCAGGAACCCGAAGCGCTCGTAGTTGCGGCGGATGACGTCCAGCATGCGCTGGAACGCAATCTGCTCGCGCGGCAGCAGTTCAAGGGTGCCGGGCGGGGTACGGGGCTTGATCACGGGCGGAACTCCTGCTGGAACGGGACGTGGGAGGGGGCGACATTCTAGCGCCCCCGCCTCGGGCAGGGTCGAACGGCCGCTTGAAGTATCATAAGGCCCTCCCCGCCCGCGATACGCCCCCCGCAACATGTCACGGCCTTCCGGCGCTCCGCCCGCCACCAACGATCCCGCCTCGCCGTCCTGCACCACGCTGGACTGCCTGCACTGCTCGGTTCGCCACCTTGCGGTGTGCTCGGCGCTGTCGCCCGATGAAGTGCAGGCGCTGGAGCAGGTCACCGTCTCGCAGCAGGTCAGCATGGGCAGCACGCTGGCCCGCACTGGTGAAGAGCGCGACCATGTCTATACATTGACCGGCGGCGCACTGCGCCTGGTGCGCACCCTGGCCGACGGCCGCCGCCAGATCAACGGCTTCGTGCTGCCCGGCGACTACCTGGGCCTGAGCGGCAGCGACCACCATCGCTACGACATCGAGGCCATCGCCGACAGCCGCGTCTGCCGCGTCGCGCTGCCACAGATGAAGGCACTGCGCAGCCGTTTCCCGCACCTGGAGCGCAAGTTGCTGCAGCGCGCCTGCCAGGAACTGGATGCCGCACAGGATGCCGCGCTGGCACTGGCACGCCTGCAGCCGGCCGAGAAGCTGGCCGATTTCCTGCTGCGCCTGGCCGCGCGCGAGGCCAAGCTGGGTGGCGACGGCCTGCGCGTATCGCTGCCGATGGGCCGCGGCGATATCGCCGACCATCTGGGCCTGACCATGGAAACGGTCAGCCGCACCTTCACCAAGCTTCGCCAGCAGGGGTTGATCGCCCTGCCCCACCTGAACGTGGTGGAGATCCTCGACGAGGACGGGCTGCGCACGCTGGCCGGTGAAGGGTTGATCTGACCGTATCGCGGTCCGTGGGGTTGCCGGCCAGCGGCCGGCACTACCCGAATGCATTTCCCTGGTAGTGCCGGCCGCTGGCCGGCAACCGCGTCCCTCTCCGATCAGCGCAGCAACACCTCACGCAATGCCGCGTAATCGGCCGCCAACGGTTCGGCGTGCGCCGGCCGCTGCAGCAACGCATCCAGCGCAGGCGGCACCGTCACCGCTTCGCCGATCAGCGGCTCGACCACAGCCTCGAACTTGGCCGGATGCGCAGTCGCCACCACCGTCCAGTCGCCCTTGGCACCGCGCGCGCGCAGGTCCTGCAGCACCTTCACCGCCGTCGCGGTATGCGGGCAGAACAGCTCGCCATTGCTGGCATGCGCGGCCGCAATCGTCGCGCGGATGGTCACGTCATCCACCGCGAACGCGCGGAACGCAGCACGCAGTTCCGCGTCGTCGCCGTGGTAGAGCCAGCGCAGTCGCTCGAAGTTGCTCGGCGCCCCCACATCCATTGCATTGGCCACCGTAGCCACACTTGCCTGCGGCTGGTAGTCGCCGCCATTGAAGTACGCCGGCAGCACCGCATTGGCATTGGTGGCCAGCACGATCTGCCCGATCGGCACGCCCAGCGCGCGCGCCAGCACGGCCGCCATCGCGTTGCCAAGATTGCCGGTCGGCACCACCAGGTTGAGCCGGCGACGATGCGCCGCGTAGTGGCTCAACGCCGCATGCGCGTAATAGCTCATCTGCGGTAGCAGTCGGCCCAGGCTGATGCTGTTGGCCGAGCTCAACGGCACCTGCGCCTGCAGTTCGCGGTCAGCCAGCGCCTGCTTGACCATCGCCTGGCAATCGTCGAACGCACCAGCCACGCGCAGCGCCTGGATGTTGTCGCCGAAGCAGCCTAGCTGGTGCGCCTGGCGCGGAGATACGCGGCCATCCGGATACAGCACCACCACGCGCACGCCGGGCTGGCGATGGAACGCCGCTGCCACCGCAGCCCCCGTGTCGCCGGAGGTGGCGACGACAATCGTCAGATCGCGGTCCTTGCCGGCCTGCAGCCGCGACAGCGTACCGGCCAGGAAGCGCGCGCCGATGTCCTTGAACGCCGCCGTCGGCCCATGGAACAGCTCCAGCACATGGTCACCGTCGCCCAGCGGGCGCAGCGGTACCGGAAAGTCGAACGCCTCGCGGCAGATCGATGGCAGAGCAGACTCCAGCGCGTCGCCAGCAAAGAACGGCATCAGCAGATCGGCGGCGGTATCGGCCAGCGTCGCGCCGGCCTGCAGCTCACGGGCCACGGGTAGCACCTCCGGTACATACAGTCCGCCGTCCGGCGCCAATCCGGCGGCGATCGCCGCGCTGAGGCCAACGGCCGGAGACTGGCCGCGGGTCGAAACAAATTGCATGGGTTCGGTATCCAGTAAAGGGGAAGGATTCAGCACAAGCGGGCTCCCGGTGCATCCAGCGGCGACACCCAGGCATCGCTGTCAAAACCTGCGGCGGCGAATGCCGCCTGCACCGGTGTGGCGGCGGTACGCGCCTGGTCGGCATCCTCGAACCAGGCGAACACGCTGGGACCGGCACCGGAAATGCCCGCGCCCATTGCATTGGCCGACAGCGCCGCATCACGTGCGGCTTCGAAGCCGGCAATCAATCCGGCCCGGCGCGGCTCCACCAGCACGTCGCGCAGTCCCGCGCGCACCAGTGCGGCATCGCTGCGATGGCAACCACTGAGCACCAGTGCGAGGTTCGCGCTCTGCGCCACGAACTCGCCCAGCGCATAACTGCCCTGCAGGGCCTGGCGGGCACGGCGCGTTTCCAGCACCGCGTGCGGATGCACCAGCAGGCTGTGCCAGGTCGCCGGCACCGGAATCGGCAGCAGCCGGTCGGCCGTGCACAGTGCAAGGCCACCCAGCAGCAGCGGCCCAACGTTGTCGCCGTGACGGCCACCGCTGGCCACGGCCTCGCCATCCAGCGCAAACGGATACAGCGCCTCGCGCGACAGCGGCACGTCCAGCAGCGCGTTGGCGGCAACCAGCGCCGCGACACTCGACGCTGCCGAACCGCCCATGCCGGAACCGAACGGAATGCCCTTGTCGATCTCCACCGCGAAACCGAAGTCCAGGTCCAACCCTGCGCGCAGCGACATCAACGCAGCACCGGCAGTGTTTCCAGCCGCATCCAGTGGCAGCTCGACGACGCTGCCGCGAATCGCCTCGATGCGCACTACCGGCTCTTCGATGCGGCGCACGCTCACGGTATCGCCAACACCGGCGATGGCATGACCAAGAATATCGAAGCCTACCGCCACGTTGGCCACCGAGGCGGGCGCGAACGCACGTGCGATCACAGACGCGCTCCTTCGCCGGCCGCCACCCGCAGCAGGTCGGCGAACACACCGGCCGCGGTGACTTCCGGGCCGGCGCCCGGACCCTGCACCACCAACGGGTTGTCGCAGTAGCGACGGGTGCGGAACTGCACCACGTTGTCGGTCAGCCGCAGGTTGGCGAAGGCGTGATCGGCCGGCAGCTCCTGCAGACCGACCGACGCGCCGTCGGCACCCAGCTGTGCCACATAGCGCAGCACCGCCCCCCGCGCCCGCGCGTCCTGCAGGCGCTGCAGCAGGCTGGCATCGGACTCACCCAGCCGCGCCATGAAGTCATCCACGCTGCCCTCGCGCAGCAGCGCCGGCACAAGGCTTTCCACTTCAACCTGCTCAAGGCTGAGCGCATGGCCGGCTTCGCGGGCGAGGATCACCAGCTTGCGCGCCACATCCACACCCGAAAGATCATCGCGTGGGTCCGGCTCGGTGTAGCCCATCGACCGCGCCTGCGCGACCAGCTGCGAGAACGGCTGGCTGCCATCGAAGCGGTTGAACAACCAGGCCAGCGTGCCGGAGAAGATGCCTTCAATCGCCAGCACCTCGTCACCGGTATCGACCAGATCGCGCAGCGTGGTGATCACCGGCAGGCCCGCGCCGACCGTGGCCTCGTAGCGGAAGCGCGCGCCACTGGCCGCCGCTGCAGCACGGATGCGCTGGTAACGCGGCAGCGGCCCGGCACCGGCCTGTTTGTTCGGGGTGACCACATGGATGCCGGCCGCCAGCCAGCCCTCATAACGCTCGGCCACCTCAGCACTGCCACTGCAGTCGATCACCACCGCATGCGGCAGGTGTGCGGCCAGCAGATGCTCGGTGAAACGATCCAGATCGCTGGACTCACCTGCTTCCTGCAAGGCCTCCCGCCAGTCGGCGTGCAGGCCATCCACCTCCAGGCGCATGCGCGAACGCGAGGCCAGCGCGCGCAGGCGCAGGTCGACATTGGCCTTGGCCAGCAGCTGCGGGCGCGCGGCCAGCAGCTGGTCCAGCAGCGCGGCACCGACATTGCCCGGCCCGATCACACCCACCGCAAAGGTCTGCGGCGACAGCCAGAAGCCGGCATGTGCAGCGCGCAAGGCGCGGGTGGCATCGGCACTGTCCACCGCCACCGAAATGTTGCGCTCGGACGAGCCCTGCGCGATCGCCAGGATGTTCACCTGCGCACGGCCCAGTGCCTCGAACAGGCGCGCCGCCACGCCGGGTTGGCCGGCCATGCCGTCGCCCACCGCCGCCAGCACGCTGACACCCTCGCTGACCTGCACGCGCTGCACCTGGCCCACCGACAGCTCATGCGCGAACGCATGCAGCAGCGCCTCGCGGCCGCGCGCAGCTTCGGCGGCGCGTACCACGCAGCAGATCGAATGTTCCGACGAACCCTGCGAGATCATCACCACCGACACCTGCGCCTGACGCAGGGCGGCGAATACGCGCTCTGCAGTGCCCGGCACGCCGATCAGACCGGTGCCTTCCAGGTTCAACAGGGCCAAGCCGGGGCTCAGGGTCAGGCCCTTCACCGGCCCTCGCGGCGAGCGCTCGGCACTGATGCGCGTACCCGGATGCGCCGGCTGGAACGTATTGCGGATGAAGATCGGCAGGCCCAGGCGGATCGCCGGCGACATCGTCTGCGGGTGCACCACCTTGGCGCCGAAATAAGCCAGCTCGCAGGCCTCGTCGTAGCTCAGCGACTCCAGCTGCACCGCCTCGGGCACCAGCCGCGGGTCGGCCGACAGCACGCCGTCGACATCGGTCCAGATGTGCAGTTCATCGGCGTTGAACAGCGCGGCGAAGATCGCGCCGGAGTAATCGCTGCCGTTGCGGCCGAGCGTGGTGATGCGGTCATTACGGTCACGGGCGACGAAGCCGGTGGCGACCAGGCGTGGCTGCGGATGCTGCAGGCGCCACTTGGCCAGGCGGTCGGCGCTGGCTTCCCAGTCGACATCCACGCCCAGTTCGCCATGTCCCACCACCAGTACGTCGCGCGCATCCAGCACTGCACAGTCTGCGCCCAGCGCCTGCAGGTGCGTGCCGAGCAGCTGCGCGGAAAACACTTCGCCCAGGCCCTGCACGCGGTCGAGTACTTCGCGTGGCAGCTCACCGATCACCGCCAGCGCCGCCAGCACGTCGGCCAGTTGATCGAAGCGGGCGTCGATCCATTCGACGGTCTCGCCCACCTGCTCGCCCAGCAGCGCCACGGCTGCGCCGCGATGACGCGCGCGCAGCGCATGCCAGGCCTCGCGCCAACCTTTGTCGCCCTTGGCCGCCAGCTGCGCCAGTTCGATCAGTGCGTCGGTGACCCCCTTCATCGCCGAGACGACAGTGACCTGCAGCGATTCGGGGCGGGCCAGCAGCAGGCCGGCAACATGGCGGTAGCGTTCGGCATCGGCCACCGAGGTGCCGCCGAACTTGTGCACGACGATGGACGGTGCAGCCAGATCGGCCGGGGCAACGGGATGAGCGGGGGCGTGGGAAGACATGCAGACCTCGGCAGGAGGCCCCGTCGCATGCAGGTGTCGAGTTTCCCCGCCACCTGTATGGTGCGGGGCCGTGGTTTTCGGGAGTTACACGAAGACGACGGGCCGCACCAGGGCAGTGGTGACGGTGGTGGTGGTAATGGTGGTGGTGGCGACCGGCGCAGTCGAACGGCCCGCAGTAGCGGGGGCGATCAGGCTGGCGTGGGCGGCATCAAGAACCATGACGCACAGAAAACACCGTGCGCCGGGCCGCTGTCAAGTGCTGCAATGCAAAAAGTCGTTGCCGCGATCATCGGCCAACGTGCCGGCATTTGGTTGCATCTGAGACAAAGCGACCATCAGTACGCTTGACGGCCGTATTCAGCCGGCATGTTCGGCGATCGCGCGCGGCGTGCGGTGGGCGTGCGCGCACAGCATCACGCCGGCCACCAGGAACACGATCGCCAGTGCTTCCAGCAGCGAGGGCCAGCGCTGCTGCCAGGCGAAGGCGTACGCCAGCGCGAACAGCGTCTCGAACACGATCATCTGGCCGGTCAGGGTCAGCGGCAGCAGGCGGCTGGCGCGGTTCCAGAACGCATTGCCAAGGATCGAGGCGACCACCGCCACGCCCGCACTGATCGCCCAGAAGCCCCCCCACTGCGCCGCCGTATGGCTGCCGCTATGGCCGATGAAGGCCATGGGCACCAGCAGCAGGGCCAGGCCGCCGGTGGTGACGCCGGTCAGCAACGACCAGTCGTGGCTGGACAGGTCCGGCCGGCGCGCCAGCCAACGGCTGTTGCCGATCGAGTACAGCGCCCACGAGAACAGCGCACCGAATGCGCACAGCAGGCCGATCAGGCGCTGCCGCCACGGGGTTGCCAGGTGCTCGGACATCAATGCTTCCCAGCCAACCAGTGCCACACCCAGCACGCACAGCCCCAGTGCCGGCAACAGCTGCTTCAGGGGTACAGCGCCCTGCTCGCGCACGCCGACCAGGGTCACCACCACCGGAATCAGGCCAACAATCAGGGACGCCGCCGCGCCACCGGCCCACTGCACCGCCGTCGCCAGCAGCAGGAAATACACCAGGTTGCCGGCCAGGCTCAGCCACAGCAGCCCGAACCATTCGGCACGGCCCAGCCGCGGTGCCAGCCGCTTCCAGCGCGGCAGCAGCAGGGCTACGGCGATCAGGCCGTAGACGAGATAGCGGCCGGCCGACAATTGCAGGGCGTTGAACGACTGCAGCACGGCGGGTGCGAGGAAAACCACGCCCCACAGCGCGCCAGCGGCAACGCCATTGGCGATGCCCAGGGCCATCGGGTTGTTGCGCATTCGGGTTCTTCGGGGGGAGAGAACAGGCCACGCAGTGTAAGCGCTGGCCGGTGGGCGCTCTTGACCGAGGCTACTGCCCTCCCGCCTTTGTAGCGTCGAGCCATGCTCGACTGCCGTTCGCGAGGTGGTCGGTGCAGAAGCAGTCGAGCATGGCTCGACGCTACAGTCCGGCGCCCCGGCGCCACGCGGCCGGGGTCTGGCCACACTCGCGGCGCAGCGCGCGGGTCAGTGCGCTCTGCTCGGAATAGCCTGCCGCCAGCGCGATATCGCTGATCGACGCCATGCTGGTGCGCAACCGATGCTTGGCCCAGCGCAACCGGCACGCGCTCAGCCAGGCCTGCGGGCTGAGCCCGAAATCACGCTGGAACAGCGCGTGCAACCGGCTCTCGCTGACCCCGACGAATCCAGCCATGCGCGCCACCGGCCATGCCTGACCCGGATCGGCCTGCACCGCCGCGCACAGTCCCTGCATGCGCGCGCCACTGCCGGCCGGTGCAAACTCCTGCAGCAGTTGCGGCAACAGCGCCGGCATCGGCTGCCCCGCCTGCACCTCTGCCAGGCAGCGGCGCAGCGCCAACGGCAGGTGCAGCCAGCGTTGGCGGCACAGATGCTCCTGGGTGCCGTCATCAAGCACGCCCGGCGGACAGTCGACGATCACGAAACCATTGGGACCATCAGCCATCTGGTCATGCGCTTCGCCGGCGGCAACAAAAGCGCCCTGCAGCAGGTCCAGCCGACCGCCGCGCCCCTCCATCTCGAACTGCAGTTCGCCCTGCAGCGGCAGCACCCACTGCGCGTAGTCATGGCGGTCCAGGCCGGTGGCCTGGCCGTAGTGCCGCAGGTGGAAGATGGCGCCCATCCGGGAAGTGTGCGCGTGTAACAACGGCCGTGCAAACCGCTGCTATAGTCGATCCGTCATCCAACGCAGGGAGTGCAGGTCATGACCCATCAGCACGTACTCGCGGTACTCACCGCCAGCCTCGGCCTGGCGCTTGCTGTTCCAGCCCTGGCCCAGGAACGTACCCCTCCCGCCCCACACTGCATGGACGCCGTTGGCGTGCAGGAAGTGGAACAGGCCTCACCACGCTCGATCGCGCTGCGCGCGGCCTCCGGCCAGGCCTATCGCATCGACTTCAGCGAGGATTGCCCCGGTGTCCGCAGTGCCACCACGCTGAAGCTGGAAGCACCCGCCGGCTGGGCCTGCGGTCGCCCCAGCGAGCGCGTCGTGGTCGATGGCCGCAGCTGCGCCGTCAGTGCGGTCACCCCGGTGCAGAACCGGGACTTCGCCAGCGTGGCCCGCGACAGTGACCGCCTGCGCACGGCCACCCTGCCCGCGGTGACCATCCGCGAACGCAAGGAAATCCGCCGCGGCTTCGGCGGCTCGCCGTCGTACTGCTTCGCCACCCGCAACGTCCGCGCATGGTCGTCCGACCCACAGGGCATGCTGGTGGAGACCAATCCGCGCCGCAATGGGGGCCACCGCTACTACCGTGTCGAGCTCGGCAGCCACTGTCGCCAGCTCGATCGTGCGCCGCAGCTCAGCTTCCGCTCCGGCATGCAGAACGGTCTGATCTGCGGCAATCCCGGTGACCGCATCCTCACCGCCGATTTCGAGAACGGCGACCTGCGCAGCGATACGCTGGCCCCGCTGCCGCAATACACTCGCGGCGCCTGCACGATCCAGGCGGTTTACCCGGCCTCCAGCCAGGCGTCGAACTAACCGTCGACGCCGAGGAAGGTGAACGGTGCGCTGGGCACGAAGTGACCCAGCGCATCGCCGGCAAAGGTATTGCGCTGGTCCTTGCCAAGATCGAGCTTGAGCACCTGGCCGCCGAAATCGACCTTGTTCAGATCGACCCAGAAGGTGTTCGGGGTCAACGCCGACTCGAAGAAGTACAGCCGCCGCTTGTGATCGGCCACCGTGCGCCAGCGCGTGGATGAGATGTTCGGCTCACCCGGCGTGGTGATGCCATACGGCACCGACGCATTGCGGATCACGCTGAACACACTGGCCAGGGCCTCCACCGGATCCTCGGCCTTGGGAATGGCGTTGATGTAGAACGACGCGCGCGCGAAGCGGTCGGACGAGCGGTTGGTGCCCGGCAGCATCACCGTGCCACCGATCTGCTGCCAGTAGCTGTTGAGTGCCAGCTGCTGCTCGAAGACCGGCGAGTTGGTCATCACCTGGTAGCGGCGGTCGTGATGGATCACCTGGCGGCCGCCGATGTATTCGACAATGGCACTGTCACCGGTCGCGTCGGACAGCGACAGATGCAACGTTGCCTGCCGATCTTCGCCGGGCACCTTGTCGGTGACGATCGAGTACGGCTCGCGCTTCAACGCGGTGACCGCCTCTTCCACGGTGGCGAAGTTGTCCAGTACATACTGCGCCCACAGCGAAATGGCCAGGCCCGGCTTGTTGCCACGCTGCTGCGGATACTCCGATTCAACCAGCCACAGCAGGTTGGCGACCAGGCCCTTCTCGTTCATGCCATCGGTGGTCGACACGTCGTATCCGGTCGCTACCACGCTGCCATAGCGCGCAGTCCAGGCCAGCGATTTCGGACCGGCCTGGCCGGTGCGTGCGATGCCACGTGGCAGCACGTAGAGATTGGTCGCTACATCGACCTTCCAGTCCATCGAGCGCGCGGTGATCACATCACCGTTGTCGCCCAGGTACACCGCACGCGTGCAGGCCAGCGCCGGTGCTGCCGCTGCGATCAGTGCGACCGCAAGCAGGGCCCTTTCCTTCCACTTCATCCGTGCCATGTCGTTCTGCTCCTTTCCCCGTGATCCATGGATATGACCCCATGCAGGGTGACACAGCGGTGAAGCCTCAGCGAACCACGCGATCGTGCAGCCAGAAACCCGCGAGCATCGCCGGTACGAACCACAAGGCTTCGCGCGACCCCACTGCCAGCCCGGCGATGGCAGGGCCCGGGCAATAGCCCGCCCATCCCCAGCCGATGCCGAACAGCGCCGCGCCCAGCACCAGGCGCAGATCGACACCGCGCGCAGCAGGCAATTGGAAGCGCGTTGCGCACGACGGACGCGCGCGCCGCAGCACCCAGCGCTGGCCAACCACGCTGACCAGCAGTGCAGAGGCCAGCACCCAGGCCAAGGTGGGATCGAAATCGCCGGCGATGTCGAGGAAACCGAGGATGCGGCGCGGATCGGTCATGCCGGCCAACGCCAGGCCTGCGCCGAAAAGCGCGCCTGCCGCACCGGCAGCCACCATCGCGCGGCTCATGCGAAGCCCCCGCCGTGACGGATCAGGAACGTGGTCAGCATCGCACAGGCCATGAACACCAGCACCGCCAGCAGCGACCGCTTTGAGCCGCGGGCCAAGCCACAGACCCCGTGACCGCTGGTACAACCACTCCCCAGGCGCGTGCCGAAGCCCACCAGCAGGCCGGCGCCGATCAATTGCCAGGCGGGCAAGGCATCGCGCAGCAGCACACGTGGCGAGGCCTCGGGCAGCGACTGCCACCACAGCACCAGCCCCGCTGCTGCGAGCAGCCCCAGCAGGAATGCCCAGCGCCAGCCACGCTCGCCTTCCGCTGCGCGCAGGCTGCCCGCAGCGATCCCGCTGATACCCGCCACGCGCCCGACAGTGGCGAGCAGCAACACCGCGGCGGCACCGATCAGCGCACCGCCAGCCACCGCAGTCCATGGCAGGTTCATGCCCTGCCCTCTTTCACGCCGCTCATGGGATTGCCCTTTGATTTAGATTTATCTAAATTAGACGCCTCTAAACAAAAAGGTCAACCATGGCCCGCACCCCGCTCGACAGCGCCGCCATGGCCGAACACGCCGCCGAGGCTGCAACGCTGCTTAAAAGCCTGGCCCATCCTGCGCGGCTGCGCGTGCTGTGCCGGCTGGTCGAAGGTGAGGCGCCGGTGCCGGAACTGCAGGCACTGACCGGACTCAGCGCATCCGCGCTGTCACAGCATCTGGCGGTGCTGCGCGAACTGGATATCGTCGCGACACGGCGCGAAGCGCAGGCCATCCACTACCGCGTGATTGAAGGGCCCGCACTGGGCGTGCTGCAGGCGCTGCATGCCGCCTATTGCGGCGATGCCGCGCGCTGAATCTCAACCGGCGTGCAGAACCGGCTGCACCACCTGGTCGAGCAGGTCTACCGGCGTGGGTGCCGAACGGTCGCCCTGCAGGGCACGGCTGAACCCCGACCAGTCGCTGGAAGACAGCTGGCGCAGCAGCGTTGCATCCACCGGCAACGCGCGCATCGACCAGTACGGAAACTGACGCTGACCGAGGCGGCCACGCGCAAGCTCGATGATGTCGATGTGGCTGCCGGCCTGCAGGATGCGCTCGTAGACCGAGTCGATACCGTCCGGCGGCCCCTCGATGTACTGCAGGAAACGATCGCCATCGTGCAGCAGTACACCGGTCACCCCGGCCAGCTTGTTGAAGCGTGCCGCATCTTCGACCAGCGCCTGAAGGCGATCGACAGAGAGCTCCGGCAACGCCCGGCTGACGTAGGCGATGGCGCGCAATGGCATGGTGCTTCCTTGGCTGGGTGTGAACGCACGGTAGCAGTTGCGGACGAGCCCGTCTCAATAGCTCTGCACACTTCCTGAAGAATTCAGGTTGCGGTGGTGCCTGTCCCGTCCCATCGACGCGGCAGGACCGCCTCGAACACGACCTGTCCAGCCTCGTTGCGTGCACCGATATGACCGCCATGGGCGCGGACGAACTGGTCCACGATGTACAGGCCCAGGCCCAGGCCCTTGCTCTGGTGGAAGCTGGCCTTGAAGGGTTCGAACAGCCTCGGCAGCAGCGCATCGTCGATGTGGCCGGCATTGCTCACCCGCAGCACCACGGTGCGGGCATCCTGTCCATCCAGCTGCACCAGCGCTTCGCTGCCATGGGTCAACGCATTTCCGACCAGGTTGGCCGCAATCTGGCCCAGGCGATCCATATCGCCCTGCAGGCGCGTATCGCCGACGACGTCGAGGCGGATGCGCTCATGGCCATGGGCGCTGCCCGCTTCGGCGATCACCGCGTGAGTGACCTCGCGCAGGTCGCAGGCCACCGCCTCCAATCGCAGGCCGCCGCTGCGGATGCGCGAGAAATCCAGCAGCTGCTCCACCATCCGCGCCATGCGCAGGGTGCTGGCCTCCAGGTACTGCAGGGTCTGCTGCGCACCCGCATTGTCCTGCGGGATCTCCATCGCCAGCTTGTCCGCACACAGCAGGATGGCCGACAGCGGCGTACGCAGGTCGTGGGTCAGCACCGCGGCCATCGTCTCGTTGAGCTTGAGCGCACGCTCCAGCGCTTCGTTGCGCGCCTTCAGCAGCTGCCGCTGCTGGTACAGCTCGATGAAGACGTTGACCTTGCTCAGGATCACCTGCGGCGCTACCGGCTTGTGCAGGAAATCGACCGCACCGCTCTCGTAGCCCTTGAACACGCGCAGGGGATCATCCGGGGAGGCGGTCAGGAAGATGATCGGCACGTCGCGGCTGCGATGCGAACCGCGCATCAGTTCGGCCAGGGTGAAGCCATCGATCTCCGGCATGTGCACGTCCAGCAGGGCCAGTGCCACCTCGTGCTCGAGCAGCAGCTCCAGCGCCTGCGCGCCGGAACCGGCCAGCAGCAGATTCACGCCTTCGCGCTGCAGCAGCGCCTGCATGGCCACCAGGTTCTGCGGCACGTCATCGACGATCAGCAGGTTGACCGGGGACTGCGACTGCGCAGGGTCCGGTGGCAGCAGGTTCATGCAAACAACTCCTTCAGGCGACGACACATCAGTTCAAGGGGCAGCACGGCATCGGCACCGGCGTACTGCAGGGCGGACGCCGGCATCATCGATGCCTCGGCCTCCTCGGGACATTGAAGCCAGGCACGGCCACCGGCGGCACGCACCGCAGCCACGCCTTCACTGCCATCGCTGCTGGCACCGGTCAGCAGCAGCGCCAGTACCTGCGCACCGAACACCGCCGCAGCGGAGTCGAACAGCGGGTCAATGGCCGGGCGCGAGAACAGCACGGGTGCATCCACCGACAGCGCGACCGCGCCGGCATTCTCCACCAGCAGGTGGTAGTCCGGAGGCGCGAACGTCACCGTACCCGGCTGCAGCGGCTGCTTGTCCTCCGCCTCACGCACCGGCAGCGCGCAATACGGCGCCAGCACCTCGGCGATGCGGCTGGTGCGGTCACGCGGCAGGTGCAGCACGGCCAGTACCGGTACCGGCAACTTGCCCGGCAGTGCACCGAGCACCGCCTGCAGGGCCGCCACGCCACCGGCAGACGCGCCGATCACCAGCACGGCAGGGCGCGCCGGCAGCGCCATCAGGCCACCTTCCGGTACAGGCGGTGCTCGCGCGAACAGACCTCGAAGGCGTCATGGTGGCACCCGAACTGCAGCGACTCCTTGCTGCCCAGGCCAAGGAAGCCTCGATGCACCAGCGCCTCACGGAACAGGCCTACCGCGCGGTCCTGCAGATCGCGGTTGAAATAGATCAACACATTGCGGCACGACACCAGGTGCACTTCGGAGAACACGGTATCGGTGGCCAGGCTGTGGTCGGCGAACACCACGTTGCGGCGCAGCTGGCGGTCGAACACCGCACCGTCGTACGCCGTGGCGTAATAGTCGGACAGTGACGCGGTGCCGCCGGCCGCCAGATAGTTGCGGCTGAACTGGGCCATCCGGTCGATGCCATAGGCGCCCGCCTCGGCGGTGGCCAACGCGGCCGGATTGATGTCGGTGGCATAGACGATGCTGCGATCAAGCAGGCCTTCCTCGTGCAGCAGGATCGCCAGCGACCACACTTCCTCGCCGGTGCTGCAACCAGCCACCCACAGCTTCACCGAGGGATAGGTGCGCAGTACCGGCACCACCTGCTCGCGCAGCTCACGGAAGTACGCGGGGTCACGGAACATCTCCGAGACCTGCACGGTGAAGAACTGCATGGCCTGGGCGAACAGCTCCGGCTCGTGCAGCAGCCGGTACTGCAGGTCGACCAGCCGTTCGCACTCATAGCGCTGCATCGCCTGGCGCATTCGCCGGCGCAGCGACGACACCGCATAACTGCGGAAATCGTAGTGGTAGCGCTGGTACAGCGCCTCCAGCAGGACCTTCAGTTCCAGGTCGAACAACGCCTGTTCGTTCATTGCCGCGAGCACCAGACCCGGCACAGCGAGACCAGCTTGTCGACGTCGATGGGCTTGGCGATGTAGTCGTTGGCGCCGGCCTGCAGGCAGCGCTCACGGTCATCGGGCATCGCCTTGGCCGTCAGCGCGATGATCGGCAGGTCCTGCAGGTGGCGCTGCGCGCGGATCTCGCGCATCGCGGCCAGACCGTCCTTCTCCGGCATCATGATGTCCATCAGCACCAGATCGACCTCGCGCTCGGCCAGGCGATCGACCGCTTCCTGGCCATTGCGCGCGATCTCCAGCGTGACGCCGAGCGGCTCGAGCACGCTGGACAGCGCGAAGATGTTGCGCACATCGTCCTCGGCCAGCAGCACGGTACGGCCATCCAGCACGGTGTCGCGGCGGCGCGCCTCGCGCAGCAGGCGCTGCTGGTCGGTCGGCAGGCTGGCTTCCACGCTGTGCAGGAACAGGGTGACTTCATCCAGCAGGCGCTCGGGCGAGCGCGCGCCCTTGATGATGATGCTCTTCGAATAGCGGCGCAGGCGCTGCTCTTCCTCGCGGCCGAGCGCGCGACCGGTATAGACGATCACTGGCGGGAAGCCGACATCATCGTTGCCGGCCATGTGCTCGAGCAGGTCGTAACCACTGCCGTCGGGCAGCGACAGGTCCATCACCATGCAGTCGAACGTGACCGTGCTCAGCTGCTCCAGCGCACCGGCCAGAGTGCCCACCGCGACAATCTGCAGCTGATCACGGCCCAGCAGCAGTTCCAGGTTGTGGCGCAGCTCACTGTCGTCCTCGACGATCAGCAGACGCCGCACGTCGCGCTGGCTGGTCTGCTCCAGCTGTTCGATGGCCGTCACCAGCCGCTCGCGCGTGGTCGGCTTGATCGCGAAACCAATCGCACCCAGCTCGCGCGCCACCTGGCTGCGGTCCATCGCCGAAACCACGTGCACCGGGATATGCCGGGTATCGGGGTTGCGCTTCAGGCGCTCCAGCACGCTCAGGCCGGACACGTCCGGCAGGCCGATATCGAGCAGGATGCCGTTGGGGCGCAGCTCGCTGGCCAGGGTCAGTGCCTCTTCGGCAGTCCCGGCCACCACGCAGTCGAAGTCCAGTTCATGGGCCAGGGCCACCAGCGCTTCGGCGAACGTGGCGTCGTCCTCGACGGCCAGGATCAAGCGGCCGGCGCGCTGGCGGCGACCGCGGTCATCGGCCACGCTGGGCGCCGTGGTGACCGCCGCCACCGCAGCCGCTGCAGGCACCGGCATCGCCGGCGCAGCGGCCGCGACCGGCGACGCCACGGGAGCGGCGGAGATGTCAGCGGTGTTCGATGCGGGGGCCCCCTGCAACGGCAGTTCCAGGATGAAGCAGCTGCCACGACCCGGCTCACTGTCGACCTGGATGCTGCCACCCATGCGCTCGGCCAGATCGCGCGAGATCGACAGGCCCAGGCCGGTGCCACCGTAACGGCGGCGGGTGCTGCCATCGGCCTGGCGGAAGGCTTCGAAGATGACCTGCAGCTGTTCGCGGGCAATGCCGATACCGCTGTCGCAGACCTCGAAACGGATGCGCCCCTGGCCGCCCGCACGCACGTGCAGGCTGACCTTTCCATGCTCGGTGAACTTCACCGCATTGGCCAGCAGGTTCTTCAGGATCTGCTGCAGACGCTGGCTGTCGGCCACCAGCTGGCTCGGGGCCAGCGCATCGGCCTCGATCTGCAGGGCCAGGCCCTTCTGCCGCGCCATCGGCTCGAAGGTCTCGCGCAGGCGCTGCAGCACGCTGCCCGTCACCACCACTTCATCGGCCAGCTCGACGTGGCCGGCCTCGATGCGCGACAGGTCCAGGATGTCATTGATCAGCGCCAGCAGATCGTTGTTGGACGACAGGATCGCACGCGCATACTTCACCTGTTCTTCGGTGAGCGTGCCGTCCTTGTTGTCGGCCAGCAGCTTGGCCAGGATCAGCGAGCTGTTCAGCGGCGTGCGCAGCTCGTGCGACATGTTGGCCAGGAATTCGGACTTGTAGCGCGAGGTAGCGGCCAGCTCGTTGCTGTTGCGCACCAGCTGGCTCTGCGCGACCAGCAGCGCCTGCTTCTGTGCCTCCAGCTCGTGGGTGCGCTCTTCCAGCTGCACGTTGCTCTGTTCCAGCTCGGCCTGCTGTTCTTCCAGATGAGTCTGCGAGTGCTGCAGGCTGCGGCTCTGCTCTTCCAGTTCCTCATTGGCCACGCGCAGCTCTTCCTGCTGCGCCTGCAGTTCCTCGCCCTGACGCTGCGATTCCTCCAGCAGCACCACCAACTGTGCGCGCAGCAGCGAGGCGCGCAGCGCCATGCCGATGGTCTCGCCACAGCGCTCCAGCAGCTCGACATCGAGTCGATCCTGTTCGCCGGCGCGGCTGCGTCCCAGTTCAATGATGCCCACCACCGTGCCATCGCTGCTGATCGGCGCCAGTATGCGCTCGCGCACCGGCAGCCGCCCCAGGCTGGTCTGCAGCTCAAGCACCGCATCATCACCCCCGTGCAGGTGGCGGATGCGTTCGTCGCGCGCCACCTGCCCGGCCACGCCCTCCTGCAATGCCAGCGACGCCGGCATGCCGGACGGCAACGCCAGGCCGCCGGTCAGCTGCAGCCTTCCCCCTTCCAGGCGGTAGACAGCGGCGACGTCCGCCTGCAGCTGAGCCCCCAGGCTGGTTGCCGCCGCCTCGGCGATCTGCTCCGGACCCAGGTCACCGCGCAGGCTCATCGCCACCGCGTTCTCGGCCTCCTGCAGCCACAGCGCCCGCATCGCTTCGCGACGCGCCTGGATGGCGCGGGAGACGATCAGCGCGATCATCAGGAACGCACACCCGCCAATGCTGCGGTTGACGAACGAGAACGCCGAGTTGGAGCTGGCCGGGGCCACGTTGTAGCCGATGATCAACAGGATGCAGGCGACGACGGCCACGATGAACGGCACGCGCGCACTGCGCTGGAACAGCGTGACGCCAACAGCGAGGAAGTACGCCAGCCAAACGGCATAGCCCAGCGGAACCACCAGTTCCAACGCGATGGTCGCTGCCAGCAGTACGGCGGAGGTCATCCAGATCCAGCGGTCACGCGTGGTCGCACCAGGACGCATGCAGGTCGGTTCCAGAGGCAAAGGGTGGGTGATGGTACTCCGTGTCGCATTCAGCCGCACGGGACCAATGGCACGTGTCGCACCTCCACGCCGCCTTCACACTTGAATGCCTAGCTTCACGTCCCTCACAGGGGTAACACTTATTTTTACGTGGACGCTGCCGCTTCTACGACGTCCGTGCTGACGGACCCTTCCCGACAA
Organism: Stenotrophomonas maltophilia; assembly: GCF_002138415.1. Lineage (NCBI taxonomy): Bacteria > Pseudomonadati > Pseudomonadota > Gammaproteobacteria > Lysobacterales > Lysobacteraceae > Stenotrophomonas > Stenotrophomonas maltophilia. The sequence continues at coordinate 1,988,921 of NZ_CP015612.1, read as the reverse complement.
CTGCGACTGCTGATCGACAGCGTGCGCGATCATGCGCTGTACCTGCTTGATCCCGAAGGCATCGTCTGCAGCTGGAATCCCGGCGCGGAACGCATCAAGGGCTATTCAGCCGAGGAAGTGGTTGGCACCCACTTTGGCCGTTTCTATCTGGCTGCCGATCGCGAGGCCGGTGAACCGCAACGCCTGCTCCGTCATGCAGCGCAGCATGGCCACGTTGCCAGTGAAGGCTGGCGGGTGCGCCGTGATGGCTCGTCGTTCCGCGCCAGCGTGGTCATCGAGCCGGTGATCGAGGCCGGCGAGCTGCTGGGCTTCGTCAAGATCACCCGTGACATCACCGAGCAATGGCAGGCACAGCGACTGCTGCGCGATGCCCAGCGTGCGCTGCGCAACACCCAGCAGTTCGAGACGGTCGGCCGGCTCAGCCGTGGCCTATCGCACGAGTTCAACAACCTGCTGACCACCATCGGCAACGCACTGGACCTGCTGTCGCTGCGCGTCAACGGTGACGATACGCGCGCCGCCGAGCTGCTGGATGCAGCGCAGACTGCGACCGATCGTGGCGCCCTGCTCACCCGCCAGCTGCTGGCCTTCAGCACCGGCCAGACGCTGATCCGCGAACCGGTGGACATCAATGCACTGGTACGGCAATGGCTGCCGGACCTGCAGCGCGCCTGCCCGCCCACGGTGACGCTGGACGCCCGCCTCACGCCGGGCCTGCCGCAGGTGAGCACCGATGCGCTGCAGCTGCAGACGGCGCTGGCCAATCTGGTCGCCAATGCCGCGGATGCTACCCTTGAAGGCGGCCACATCCTGATCGGCACCGCGCTGGAGCATCGCCTCGACCCGGATGCGGACTCCACGCTGCAACGTGGCTATGTCACCCTCAGCGTCTGCGATGAGGGCCACGGGATGGCGGCCGACATCGCCGAACGGGCGACCGAGCCGTTCTTCACCACCAAGGACATCGGCAAAGGCAGCGGCCTGGGCCTGAGCCAGGTGTTCGGATTCACTACCCAGAGCGGCGGCTTCGTCGATGTGTCCACCACGCCCGGTGTCGGCACCACGGTCAGCCTGCTGCTACCCGCAACAGAGGAGGCAACCCATGACCGATGACCCGATCCGCGTATTGATGGTGGAAGACCAGACCGATCTTCGCGAAATGATCGGCCTGGCCCTGCGCGATTTCGGCATCGAGGTGGCCACCACCGCCGATGGCCACGAGGCGGCGGAACTGCTCAAGGGTGAGGCGCGCTTCGATGTGGTGTTCAGCGATATCAGCATGCCCAACGGCATGTCCGGCATCGAACTGAGCGAACACGTGGCACGCGAGCAGCCGCAGGCACGGATGATCCTGTCGTCCGGCTACGCCCGCTCGCAGCTGCCGCCGCTGCCGGAGCAAGTGGAGTTCCTGCCCAAGCCCTATCGCCTGCGCCAGCTGGTCGAGCTGTTGAAGCAGGACTGACGGCTCGCCGGGCATGGCCCGGCATTCCGCTCCTGTAGCGCCGGGCCGACGCTCGGCTGCTCTCATCAATAACGCCCTACCAGGTTCAGATACCAGCCGCGGTGGGTGTAGTCGAACTTCGTCAGGTCATCGCTGAAGTCGGTGAAGTTGTAGCCGACGCCGACGCGGAAGTTGCGGCCGATGTCGCGGTCGACACCGGCCAACCAACCCTGCTTCGTGCCGCCATCGCGCACATCCAGCAGCCGGTACTCCAGCAGGCCATGCCACTGGTAGTACAGGTCGTAGCGCAGCTGCCCGGAGGCGAAGCTGGTAGCCGAATCGAACCACGGGCCGGTGCCACGCCCATAGCGCACCTCGCCTTCGCGGCGGGCGGCCTTGGCAGCCACTTCCCAGCGCTGATCGATGCGGTACACGCCTTCCAGCGACAGCACCTGGGTGCGCTGGTCGTAGTCCACGCCGTTCACCTGGCCCATCGTCGACAGGTCGTACAGGTAGCTGTAGCGACCGAACAGCGCCCAGCGGTCGTTGTCCCACGGGCGGTAGGCGAAGCCCAGGTTGCCCTCGATGAAGCGCGCGCCGGCCACCGGGTTGATCGCATCATCGGTGTCGGCGTAGTTGAAGCGCGCCGCAATGCGCCAGCTGTCATTGAGGCGATGGCTGAGGCGGTTGGTGCTCACCCAGTGCGTGCGCCGCTCGGCACCCGTATCGCGACGCCATTCCAGTTTGCTCTGCCATTCGGTGCCCGGCGAGGTGCGACCGCCGGACAGGCTCACCGCCTTGCGATCGACCTGGCCGGTGCTGGCATCCAGCTTGCCGTTGCTAAGCGTAAAGCCCGCGTTCCAGCCCACCGCCGGATAGAAATCCATGCCGAAGGTGTGCGCCAGCCCGGACTCCTGCCCGGATTTCAGGAACTGGCTTTCGTTGAACACGTTGACCTGGTCGGATAGCCGCCAGCGCTGGCCCAGGGTCCATCCATCCTGCGCATTGGGGCTGAACAACGGGTCGTACTCGCTGCGGTCGGTCGACTGGGTAAACGCACCGTAGAAGCTGTGCTGCGGGGTCAGCCGGTACTCAGCATTGACCTGTGCGGCGGTCCCGCGATCACCATCACTGACTTCGGCGCCGACGGTGGACAGGTTGGCGAACGTCCAGGTACCACCCGCCACCACCGCATCGTTGTCGGCATAACGGCCGTGGTCGTCGTCCACGGTCAACTGGCCGCCACCATATACATCCAGCGAGGTGCCGATGCGATGGGTGTAGCGTGCGGCCGCCAGCAGGCCGGCTACGTTGCCGCCACCGCCCCGGTTTTCCTGCACCCTGCGCAGTTCGGCGGACAGTCGATCGTTGTCGCCGATCCGCCATTCGGCGGTGGCCTGCGCCTGGATCAGCGACTCCGCGCCACGCCGTGCCTCGCTGTAGCGCGCGTACAGGCTGAAATCGTCGGTCACGTAACCGAGCAGTTCGGCGCCCTGCTCGCGCACGCGCTGGCCGGTGTCGAAGCGCCCGACCGAGTAACCTCCGTCCACTTGGCGCCACCAGGCACCGGCGCTCCAGTCGCGCTGGGTCCAACCCAGCTCGCGCAGGTTGATGCGGGCCTCGACCGCCGTCGCCTCGCCTTCGCGCGGCCCCTCTGGATTGAGCCGGCTGAAGCTGAGTCCGCCGTTGTCGGAGAAGAACACCGGCGCACTGGTCGACTCGCTGCGGCTGTGCTCCACCTTCAGGTAGGTACCGCGGCCTGCCTGCAGAGTCAGGTCCGCCCCCTTCAGCGAGTAGTCCTGACCGGCGCGCTGTTCGTCCACATAGGTGGCGCCCACCGCCACGTGATCGCCGAACCAGTGCTTGCCACGTACGCCGGCGGTGATGTCATCGCTGTCGAACCCGGTCGGCACCCATTCGTAGTCGACAATCAGGCGCTGCTCGTAGCCGTCCAGCGGCACGTCGCGGCTGATCCGGCGCAGGTTCTCACGGCTGACCTGGGCCAGCGGCCGGGTCAGCAGGATGCGGCCCTGCAGGGCATCGATCTCGTAGTCGGCGCCGCGCACCATCGGCACGCGTTGCTCGACACGGCCGGTGGTGCGGTCACGGATTTCCAGCACCACCTGGTCCGAGCCACTGAGGATGCTGGCATGGCGCAGGTAGTACAAACTGCCGCCGGTACCGATGAACTCGCTGTGGCCCGGCGCGGTTTCGGCCTGCGACCCGAACAGGCGCAGTTCGCTGCGTGCGTCACCCCAGGCATTGGCGCCGCGCGAGCGCCACGACAGCGCCGCACCGTACAGCGAGCGCACATACTGCGCGTATTCGGTGCCGGTCAGCCCGGTGTTGTAATTGCCCCACAACGCCTGGTTCTTGTCCCAGTCCAGGCGCAGGTAGAAGCGGCCCATGCTGTCGACATCACGCTGGGTCAGCGAATCATCGCCGTAGGTCGGGTAGTACAGGTCCGGGTCGAGGCTGCGGAACAGGTCGCGTGGGTCGGCGGTGGTGAAGCCGGTGAACAGCTCGTCCAGCGGACGGTTCTGGGTATCGGCCTGTGCGGTCAGCAGGTAGCGGCCACGCGTCTTGGCCTTCAGGTAGAAGGCCAGGCGGCCATCGCTGAGCACATCATCGTTGCGCTCGCCGCGGGCAAGATCCTGCCCAGCCCCGCTGGCCTTGTTCTGGTACACGGTGATGTCGGCCAGGCCGACACCGAACAGGTACCGGCCACTGACATCGACCTCCAGCGTGCGTGCGATGGCCGGCGCATCCGGCCGTTCGACGCGCACGTCGAAGGCGTGGTGGCCGATCGGCATCAGGTACTCGGCAGCGAACTTGCGGTCCTGGTCCAGCGGATAGCTGTCACCGTTGATCTTCAGCGCTGCGCCCTGAGGCAGGTCGCGGCCGCGCAGGCGCACGCGCGAGGCGTATACGGGGATGTTCTGCTGGCGCAGGCCGTTGCTGTCGAATACCTGCTGCAGCAGCGACAACGATGCCGCCTGACTGGCATCGACAGCCGTGCCCCGCCGATTCTCCAGTGCGTCACGCAACTGCTGGTTGCCGCGCTCGAACTCCGCCGGGGTCACCAGCTGCATCGACTGCGCGGTGGTCTCATCCACATTGCCCTCGGCATCGAAGGCACGCAGCACATAGACCAGGCGGTCGCCTCGACGCAAGGATGTCGACGCCGGCAGCGTGCCGTCCCAGCTACCCTGCGCGACGGCGGCCACCGGCAATTCGAACTTCGCGAGCGGCGCAACGCGGTCGGTGTCGCTGCCGCGATAGAGGCTCACTTCCAGGCGCTGGATGAAGGCGGTGTAGTTGCCGCGCACATAGAATTCGACCGGTCGCACGATGCGGCCTTCGTCGAAGGCGACCATGCCCGGCGCCGACACCGACAGTTCGGGCTGGCCCATGGCCGGGTCTTCGGTGGCCCAGATCGCGCCCCCTTCCGGCAGGCGGATCATGAACTCACCGCGCACGATGGCCTTGCCCGGCTCATCGATCGCCAGGCTGACCCGGCGATCCGGCTGCAGCGCCTGCGAGCTGGAACGCGTCGAGGTGCCTTCGGTCACCGGCTCGTCATAGCTGCGCGAGCGCAGGCTGAACAGCAGTTCGCCCTCGGCACTGCACTGGTTGCCGTCGCAACGGATCGGTGTTGGCTCGGCGGCGGGCGGCGCCGCCTGGACGGCACCGGCCAGCCCCAGCAGCATCGCCTGGTACAGAACGGCGCGCTGCAGGTGGGCCGCACGACGCGCGGTAGAGTGATGCGCGCTCATCGGCGTGCCTCCTGTTGGCGGGCGGCCGCGCGGGTGGCGGCGCTCTCCTCGTTGCGGACGCGCAGGCGCTGCTGCACGGCGGGGCTGAGCTGGCTGCGCAGCGCCTCGAACACGGCACTGGCCCGGCGCAGGCCCAGCGCCTGGTTGTAGGCATGGCTGCCGCGCACATCGGTGTGCCCGACCAGGCTGACCTGGCCACCCCCCATCTTCTCCAGGCGCGCGGCGATGGCCGCCAGTAGCGGCTTGAACTCCTCGCGAACGACCGCCTTGTCGGTGTCGAACAATACGTTGCCGAGTAGCGCGCCAGCGGCATCGACACCGGCCAGCAGCGAGTGCGGATCCAGCACGTCGGTGCGCAGCTGCACGGTCAGGCCTGCGCGCGCACTCTCTGCCACTTCGGCCTGCAGCGCATCGCGCACCACCGCCGCACGGGCAAAGGCCAGCGCCTGGCTTTCGCCATTGGCCGCGATCACCACGTCCCCGCCCTGGTAGCGGTCCACCACCTCGGCCATCTTCGCCAGCACGGGGTGATAGCTGGCACGCAGTTCGCTGCTACCCGGAGCGAACAGAACCTCGCCAAGGGCAAGCTCCATGCGTTCGGCCGCTGCCCGTGGCGACGGTGGCAGGCGCACACCGAAGCTGAAGCGGGTCGGCACGCCCTGGGTGACCCGTCGCAGCAGCGGATTCTCGGTGGTCAGCTCGGCGCCGGCCGGTATCGTGGCCGGGTCCAGCTTGATGATGAAGTTGCGCCCCAGGCGTGCATCACCGCCGTGGACATCGGCCAGGTGGTAGCGCCCGAACGGATCGGTCTCCACCAGCAGGCCTTCCACCGTGGCCAGGCGCACACCGGGGATGCCCTGCTCCTGGATGCCTTCGTTGCCGATCACGTAAGCCACTTCGTAGCCGTCGGCCACGCGTGCGACCTCACGGCGTACGGTCGGCGCGGCGGCGGTCAGGCCCTTGCCGGCATCGCCACTGAGCTGCACGCTCGTCGTTCCCCGCGCATCCATCCGCAAGCGATGCCCCTGCGCGCTTTCCAGCACGAAGTCATCGCTGAACGAAAGTTCGCGCAGGCGTTGGCGCAGCACCACCTGATGCGCTTCGACGGTGTCGGAGGTCGACGCGCGTCCGTGCACCACGCCGATCTGCACGCCATGCAGCAGCGGCGCACTGGCATCGGCCAGCGGTTGCGGGCCTTCACCACGGTCCAGCGTGGTCGAACCCGGCACATAGGCCGCAGCAGCGAACCCGCCCTGCACTCGCACGCCGCTCAGCTCGGCGCTGTCCTGCCAACCGTCGCCGTCGCGATCGTCGAACACGGTGCCGAACACCAGGCTGTCTTCCAGCAGCGGGTCGGCATCCATCGCCACCTCGGCGGTTGCCACGTTCGACAATGGACTGCCGTCATCGGCAGTCGCTACCGCCTGATTCACGTGGGTGCCGCTGCGCACACCGGCGCCCACCCGCAGCAGATAGGTGATGGTGGCACTGCGACCCACCGCGATGTCCACCGCGCCGATGCGCAGCGGCGACTGGCTGCTGGCCAGCGCGAACGCACCGTCATCGTCGGCCACGCGCATCGAGCCATCCACGTAGCTGAAGCCCGGCGGCGGCGTATCGACCACCACGCCATCGCGCCAGTGGCTGCCTCCCACGTTCTCGACCACCAGCTGGTAGCGCACCAGGTCGCCCACCTTCACCCGCCGCGGGCTGGCGGTCTTGGTGATGCGCAGCGAGAAATCAGAGATCACCTTGTGGTGCGTTTCGCAGGTCGTGCACTCCGGTGGCGGCGAACCGTCGGGATACTGACCGCGCAGGCGGTTCAGCACCTGGGTACGCGCCTCCTGGTTGACGATCGCCTGGTAGACGTACTCGTGGCGACCAACCGGTGTACCGCTCGGCACCGTGCAGACGATATCCGCTCCCTGCTGTGCACATCCGGCCGGCAGGCTCTCGATGCTCAGCCCAGCGTCGGGCGTATCGACCAGCTGCAGCGGCTGGCGCAAGGCAGCGCGCTCAACGGTGGCAACCAGGGTGTAGCGCAGGCGGTCGCCAGGACGCACGTCGGTGCCGCTGGCCGGAACGGACTGCTTCTCCAGCACCACGCGCGGATCGGCCAACGCATGTTCGGTTGTGCAGTCGCCGCTGCAGGTGGGCGTATCACCGCCACTGCCGAGCACCGCATTGCGCACGCTACCAGAGGCCTGTGCATTGACCCGCGCGCGATAGCCCAGCGTATAGGTGCCCGGTGCGGTCCCGGCGGGCAGCGTGCACACCAGTGGGTTGCTACTGTTGCAGGTGAACGGACCGGGCTGGGTGACCGACTGCAGGTCCAGGCCGCGGCCCAGAGTATCGGTCAGGTTCACCACATCCAGCGTCTGCGAATTGGCGACCGTCACCTCGACGCTGTAGTCCACCGCATCACCGATATCGACTGGCGCCACCGTGCTCGATTGCTTGCGGTAGGTCACCACCGCCGACAGCACTGGCGTGGTGGTGCCGCAGTTGCTGGTACAGGTATTGGTGCCGGTGCCACTGCCCAGCACCGCGTTGCTGACGCTGCCCTTGGCCTGCGCGTTCACCTTTGCGGTGTAATCCACCGTATAGGTGCCCGGCGCGGTACCGGCCGGCAGCGTGCACACCAGCGGATTGCTGGCGTTGCAGCTGAAGCCCTGGCTGGCGGTGACCGCACCGAAATCGAGACCCGGGCCCATGGTGTCGGTCAGGGTGAACACGGACGTGGTACGCGAACGGCTGACCACGGCGGTGAGCGTGTAGGCGATGCTGTCGCCGACCTTTACCGCACCTGCGGCGGCCGAGGTCTTGCGGTAATCGATCTCGCTGCCTGCCACCGGCGTAGTGGTATCGCAGTTGGCCGTGCACGACGGATTGTCGCCACCACTGCCCAGCACCGCGTTGGTGACCTGGCCGCTGGCCTGCGCATTCACTACGGCGGTGTAGGACAGACTGTAGCTCCCCGGTACGGTACCAGCCGGCAGCGTGCAGACCAGCGGATTGGCGGCATTGCAGCTGTAGGCGCCTGCGCTGGCCACCGCATCAAAGTCCAGACCGGTGCCCAGGGTGTCGGTCAGGGTCACCACAGCGGTGGTACGTGAGTTGGTCACCACCGTGGTCAGTGTGTAGGTCAGGCGATCGCCCACCGACACCGGACCGGTGCTGTTCACCGACTTGGCGTAGCTCACGCCCGGCGTTGCCACCGGCGTGGTGGTGTCGCAGTTCACGCTGCACGACGGGTTGTCGGTGCCACTGCCGAGCACGGCATTGCGCACGCTGCTGCTGGCCTGCGCGTTGACGGTCGCGCCGTACGTAAGGCTGTAGGTACCAGGCACGGTGCCCGCCGGCAGCGTGCAGACCAGCGGATTGGCGGCATTGCAGGTGAAAGCTCCCGCACTGCTCACACCCACGAAGTCGAGGCCGTTGCCGAGGGTATCGGTGAGGGTGAGCACACCCGTCGTGCGTGCACGGGTCACGGTCACGCTCAGCGTGTAGTCGATGCGGTCACCGACCCGCACCGGGCCACCGGTGGACGCCTGCTTGGCGTACACCACCTGCGGGCTGGCCATCGGCGTGGTGGTATCGCAGCTGCCCACGCAGGACGGGTTGTCGGTGCCACTGGGTACTACCGCATTGCGCACCTGGCCGCTGGCCTGCGTGTTGACAATGCCGGTATAGGAGAACGCATAGCTGCCCGGCACGGTGCCGGCCGGCAGCGTGCACACCAGCGGGTTGCCCGGCGCGCAGGTGAACCCACCTGCGTTGGTCACGCTGCCGAAATCCAGGCCGGTGCCCAGCGTATCGGTCAACGTGGTCACCGCCGTTGTACGGGCATCAGCCACCAACACGGTGACGGTGTAGGCGACGCTGTCGCCCACCGCCACCGGACCGGTCGTACTGCTGGCCTTGGAGACCGAGATCTTCGGTGCCGCCACCGGGGTGGTTGTGGTGCAGTTGCTGCTGCAGGTCGGCGTATCGGTGCCGGTGCCGACCACGGTGTTGACCACTTGGCCGCTGGCCTGCGCGTTGACGGTGGCGGTGTAGCTCAGGCTGTAGGTGCCCGGCACCGTGCCGGCCGGCAGCGTGCACACCAGTGGATTTGCCGCATTGCAGGTGAACGAGCCGGCATTGCTGACACTGCCGAAATCCAGGCCGGTGCCCAGCGTGTCGGTCAGGGTCAACACATCGCGGGTATTGCCATCGGCCACGGTGACGTCGACGGTGTAGCTCACCGTCGCACCCACCGCGACCGGACCAGCCGTGTTGGAACGCTTGGCATAGCTGACGCGCGTCACCGGCACGGTCACGTCACTGCGCGTGCAGTGGTCGGCGTCGGTGCAGCTGCTGCCCGGCGTTGGCGGCGTACCGTTGTTGAACGGATCGTGGCCACCGCCCACGCTGGCGTGGTTGGTCAGTACACCGGTCGCCGCCGCAGTGACCGTCACCGGCAGGGTGAACGCCGACGTGGATCCTGCGCTACCGGCTGCCGCGAGAACCTGGTTGCTGGTGCAGGTGACATCCTGGCCGCTGGCCGTGCAACTCCAGTTGCCGCTCACATGCACGCCCGCCCAGTTCGCGACGATGCCGGCAGGCAGCTGGTCGCGCACGGTGATCACCCCCGCAGGCACGTTCGGCGGATTGCCGGTCGGCACGTCGCTGGTATTGCTCACCGTCAGCGTGTACTGGGTTCCGGCCTGGCCGTAGTTCCAGATGCCGCCGGTGGCATTGTTGCTCTTCACCACCTTCAGCGATGGCGCGGTGATGGTGATCCGATGATCTTCCACCTCGCCGTCGTCGGCCACGCCGGTCGGATTCTGGATCTGTGCTGCATTGGTGGCATAGCGCAGGCGCACATAGCTGGTACCGGCACTCACCGTGTTCGGGACGCTCCAGCTGAGGTTGGCCTGTCCGCCGTTGCACGCCGCGACGGTGCTGCGCTCATTGGTATCGAAGCTGCCATTGCGGTTGAAGTCGATCCAGCCGGCCACGCTGCCATTGCCCGCGCAGGCCACAGCTTGGTTGATCTGCGTGCCGGCCTGCATCACGGTCAAGCGGTAGCTGGTCGGCCACGCATCTTCCTCGCGACTACCGGCCACCGGCGAATTATCGTCACCCAGCGCGTCCAGGCTGTAGCTGCTCTGCTGTTCGGTATCCGGGCCGAGGCTGCCGAGGAAATCGGTCAATGGCGGCGCCAGGCCACCCGGTGTGTAGGCAGCGGTGTTGATGTTGAAGTTGCTGCTGCCCTGCGGAATGCCATCGGAGCGGAACTGCAGGTCATCCACCACGTGCATCGCATCGCCGTAGCTCTGCGGCGCATCACCGAAGTCCGCGTAGGGCACCAGCAGGCCGATGGCAATGGCAGTAGTCCCGCTGCCGCGCATCGAGAAGCCCATGTTCACGCCCAGATTGCCCGGCGCGTGCGCGGCGTTGTCGAAGCTGAGGAAGGTGACTGCCGCCGTGTTGTCGTCGTTGCCGGGGCCGAAGCGGATCACCTGGTTGGCGCCGCTGGTCGACTTGTTGACCAGATACGGCGTGCTGTTGGCCAGGTTCTTGCGGACCTCGACCACGTTCCAGGTGCCCTGCGCACTGGCCTCAACGAACTCGCCACTGTTGTTGATCGACTCGGCGTCGGCCATCACCACGCCACGCAGGCGATAAGGCGCCCCCCCCACGGTCGAGGTGCAGGTGATGCTGAAGCTGGATGTACCACCGGCACGCGCAATGCCGGCAATCAGCTGGTTGCTGCTGCCGGTACCGCCGATGTTGTACAGATCGTCGAGGCTGTCACCGCCAAAGTTGCCGGGACGATAGCTGCGCAGCACGTTGGTCTCGGCCGTGTTCAACCGACAGTCGACGCGCAGGTTGATGCCCGATGCGATGGGCAGGTCGATCGATGACGTCGCACCATCGTTGAGTACGACGTTGTTCACTCCGTTGGCACCGCCGCCCCAGGTCAACCACAACACCGTGTTGCGATACGGGCTGCTGCCGCCGGTCGCGTACGCGGCCGCCCACGCCAGCGAGGGCGCGCCCATCAGGGACAACAACATCAGGCCAAGTGCCATCCAGCGGCCTGGCTGCGCGCACTGCTGGGTTTTCTTGGGATGAACGCATCCACCGCCCGCGCGAATGCGCGACGTCGTCGACTGCCACATGGTGATTTCCCCGGTCGGCCCGCGTAGGAGCCGCTGTTCAGTGGGTCGCCTGGGACGAGCTCATCAGCCTGGCGACGCGCGTCGCACGTTCTGCCGGCTCCATGGCCACTACAACCGTCCCTGGACCCGTTGGTCAGGTATGAAGTTCAGCGACTACGATACCGCACTGCAACAAAAGTGTGATGAACGTCTCATTTAAACGTGCCTATCCTGGCGTTGTTCGACGAGCACAGTTGTAGCAACCAGGAAGTGCGACACCGTGCACGATTCCGGCAGCGCGAACGCCCTTTCCGGCAAGACGTCAAGCGAATTCGGCTCAGGGTGCAGTGCAGGCCCAGATCGGCGCGGCGTGCGCTGCGGGCATCGCGATCAGGATTTCATCGCACCATGCTGGAACGACGCCAGCAACGTGGAGGCGGCCATGGCCGGGGCCAGCCGACCGCGTGCGAGTGACCAGGTAATGCCGTAGAAACAGGTCCAGTAGAAATCGGCCAGCCACACCGCACTGAACTCGACGTTGAACACGCCGGCCTTCTGGCCACGCAGGAAAAACGCCTCGAAACGCTCGCCGATCGGCGCCCAGCGCTCCGGCAGCAGATGCAGGTCACCCTGGCGCTGCTGCTCTTCCATCATCCGCGCGAACAGCAGCGTCACCAGTTCCCAGTCCGCCAACAGTGTGGCGGTGACCTGCTCAAGCACATGGCGTGCATCACCGCCTTCGTCGAACCAGACCGCCGCCGCTTCCAGACGCTCGAAGCCTGCGGCGAACAGTGCTTCGTCTATCGCTTCACGTGTCGGTGCAAACCGATACAGCGTGGCCCGGCTGATGCCTGCCCCCCGCGCCAGTTCGCTGAGCGTGCAGCGCGGATGGCTGACCAGGGTGGCTGCCAGGGCGTGGTGCAGGTCGCGGCGGGTGTGTGCTGCAGCAGGTCGCATGAAAGCGCTGAGGTGTGGGTTCGCCCCCACGCTAGCATGAATCATCAATTAATAAACTGAATCAAAAATGATTCACAGGAAACACAGATGCGCTACAACGGAGCTGCGTCCGGTGCGTCCGGGTGGGTGCACGGCAGGGAACGCGTCACAGGCATCGAAGGAGAAAGGCCATGCTGCATCCACTGCGCGATATCGCTGTGCTGTTCGATGCCAGCGACACCGGACAACGCGTACTGAACATCGCCTCTCACCTGGCACAGGCACAGCAGGCGCATCTGGTCGCAGTGTCCACCGCCCAGCATCCCACCGACATCGCCAACGGCTTCGCGCGGGGTGCCGGCATCGCCGCCGCACTCGACCATGAGGCGCGCGCGGATGCCGCCTGCACCGCGCAGCTGATGCAGAACCTGCGCGCTGTGTCCGAGCCGCTGCAGATCAGCACCGAACTGCGCATCGTCTCGGACTATCTGGGTGGCGCCGACCTGGCCCTGCAGTCGCTGTACTGCGACCTGATCATCGCCGGCTATCCGCATACACCCGGGGCCCCCAGCGGCTGGCGGCCCCTGGGCACGCTGCGCCAGACCGGCGTGCCGATGCTGCTGGTACCGCCGCACTGGCAAGGCGATCAGGTCGGCCATCGCATCGTGGTGGCCTGGAACGCCAGCAAGCAGGCACGTCGCGCGGTGGCCGATGCGTTGCCGTTGCTCGCGCGTGCACAGGCAGTGCACCTGCTGATGGTCGACACGCCCAAGGCCGAGGCCACACCCGGCGCAGAGATGGCCCAGCATCTGGCACGGCATGGCGTTGAGGTGGAGATCCAGACGATCAGTTCGAGCCAGGGCGGCGTTGCCGCGACCATCCGCCAGCATGTGCTCGATGCCGACGCCGACCTGCTGGTGCTGGGCCCTTACAGCCGCAGCCGGATGGTCGAGCGCGTGCTCGGCGGGGTCACTGAGGATCTGCTGGCCGAAGTGCCGGCGCCGCTGTTCGTATCACATTAGTGCCGCCCTGCTCCGCCCGGCGGTAGCCCGTCAGCGATTGACCGGTATGCCGCCGGAAGTAGCGGCACAGGTAGGACGCATCCTCGAAACACAGGCGCTCGGCGATGCGACCGATCGGCAATTCGCTGTAGGTCAGCAGTGCCTTGATCTCCAGAACCACCTGGCGGTCGATCAATGCCTTCGGTGTTTCGTCAAAGCACTCGCGGGTCAGCTGCGAGAGATAGAACGGGGTAATGCACAGCGCGTCGGCATAGGACTGCACGTCGCGCTGGCGGGTACTGCGCTGCCCAACCAGCTCCCAGAAGTTCCAGGCCAGGCGCTCGCGTCGGCTGACCTGCGTGGGCACCCCCTTCTTCTTCGGCAGCAACGTGGCCATCTTCAGGAAGAAGCTCTGCAGCAGATTGCGCAACATCACGTGGCGATGCCGTCCACCGTTGTGCTGCGCGTCCATCATCAGCTGCAGCCATCCCTGCAGCAACGGCACATCCAGCGGTGACGGCCGGCAGTGCGGCTGTTCGTGCAGGAACTGGAACAGCGCATTGGGCAGCACATAGGCCACCTCCGATGCCAGCGCCTTGGGCATCAGGCAGACCATCGCCAGGAAGCCGCGTGAGCGCTGCCGCAGCAGCGCCAGCGTGTCCTCTGCCAGCACCAGCACATCGTGCCGCTGCACCGCCACTTCGCGGAAGTTCAGCGCAAAGCGGGCGCGCCCCGAGACGCATACCAGTACCGCCAGATAGGCGTGACCAAACGACAACGGGACGCCCTGCCCTTCGGCCAGCGTGCTGACCTCCAGGCGCATGGATTCGTCCTGGTCCAGAAGCTGGGGTACGCGGTCCATGGGCCGTTCCGGCTGGATTCCGGGCCCCAGCATACCCGGGCCTGACGGCGAGTTGTGAAAAGTACCGGAATCATCAAGGTCCCGCTCTGGGTGGGCCGGGCCTGGCGACCTAGCCTGTGCACTCTCCTTTTCCCATTGGAATCGACATGCAGCTGCACACCGAACGCTTGATCCTGCGCCCCTGGCGCGACACCGATGCCGCCGATCTGTACGAGTACGCCCGCGACCCGCGGGTGGGCCCCATCGCCGGCTGGCCGGTACACACCAGCGTCGAGGAAAGTACCGACGTCATCCGTACCGTCTTCAACCGGCCAGAGGTCTACGCCCTGCAGAGCCGCGAGGATGGCCACGCGATCGGCTGCGTCGGCATCCTGATCGGCGCCGACAGCAACTTCGATATCAGCGATCGAGAGGGTGAGATCGCCTACTGGATCGGCGTACCGTACTGGGGTCGCGGACTGGTGCCCGAAGCGGTGCGCGAAGTGATGCGGCACGCCTTCATGGACCTGGAGCTGGACGCACTGTGGTGCGGCTACTTCGCCAACAACCTGCAATCGCTGGTCGCGCAGAGCAAATGCGGTTTCCAGCATCACCACACCGAAGTGAACAAGTTCAACAGCTTCCTTGGCGACTACCGCACAGAGCACATCAGCCGCATTGCCCGCGAGCAATGGTTTGCCCTGCAGGCCGTCACACCGGCCTGAGCGGCTTCAGCCCGACGTGCGCTGCATGAACAGAAGTTCCGGCGTCGAGGACGCTTCGACCTGCTGGAAACCGAGATCGCGGTACAGGGCCACGGCGGCCGTGTTGTCACGATAGACGCGCAACGTGAGGCGCTGCACACCGGCTCCGCGCATGGCCTGTGCACTCAAGGCCTGCATGAGCAGCCGGCCAAGTCCGCGCCCGCGTGCCAGTGGGGAAACAATGATGCGGCCCAGGTGCGCGGTGCCGGCGCCGGTCATCCAGTACTGGCCAAAGCCCAGGCACTGGCCCTGCCCGTCCAGCAGCGCCCAGCCCGGGCGCGCCGCGAGCTCAAGCACCTGCGCGAACCGTTCCTGCGGCAAGGGGAACGGCACGCCGGGGCCCGCCCAGCGCTGGGTGGCCTCGGCGGAATCAGGCCAATCGACAATGGTGGCGTAGTGGGAAGGCTGGACGGCGCAAAGGCTTGGTTTCATGACCCGCATGGTGCGTCATTCGTGGCGGTTAGACACGCTGCATGGAGACACTTGAGTTTTGTCATAGGACAATAAACAATGCCTGGCGTCCAGCCCATTCCCCTCTCGGGAGATCCCATGTTCAAAGGCCTCAGTGCATTTCCACTGACCCCGCTCTCTGAAACCGGCATCGACTTTCGTGCGTTTGCCGGACTGGTCGAGCGCCTGGCCGATTCCGGTGTTGATTCGATGGGCGTGCTTGGCTCCACTGGCAGCTACGCCTATCTGGAGAAGCATGAACGCAAGCGCGTGCTGCGCGAAGCACTCCCGCGTGCCGGGAATGTTCCGGTGATTGTCGGCATCGGTGCATTGCGTACTCGCGATGTGCTGGAGCTGGCCCTGGACGCCGAGGATGCAGGTGCTGCAGGCCTGCTGCTCGCCCCAGTGTCCTACCAGCCGCTGAAGGACCATGAGGTGCAAGGTCTATTTGAAACCGTCTGTGCGGCGGTGCGCACGCCGATCTGCGTCTATGACAATCCCGGCACCACGCACTTCCGTTTCTCGGATGCGTTGCACGGCCGGATTGCGGCGCTGCCGAACATCGCCTCGATCAAGATTCCGCGCCTCGCTGATGATCCGGCCGAGGCGGCCGCGCGCCTTGCCGCACTCCGTGCGTGCGTTCCTGCGCATGTGACGCTGGGCGTCAGTGGTGACGCGTCGGCCGTACGTGGACTGCTGGCAGGGTGCGATGGCTGGTATTCGGTGACCGCCGGACTGTTCCCCGAGGTTGCGCTGCAGATCATGCGAGCCGTGGGTAGTGGCGATGAAGAGGGTGCTATTACCCTGTCTGCGCGGCTGGCGCCGCTGTGGTCCCTGTACGACCGGTTCGGCGGGATTCGCGTGATGGACTGCGCGGCTGCGCTGCTGGGGCTGTGCGGCGAGGACTGCCTGCCGCTGCCGTTGCAGGGGCTGCGTGGTGGGGATCGCGAGGAAGTGGCGGCGGTGCTGGGCGGGCTGGGGTTGTTGTAGAAGCCCGGCGAGCGGTTGCCGTGCAGCAGTGTCGGATGGTGACCCCGGCCCGATTCGAACGGGCGACCTTTTTCTGGTAGGCGGCCATGATCTGGCCTGTTTAACACATGGCAGCTATCTGACCACGGTGCCGTTCTGGGGACGTGATGGAGGCCTACCGCATCGGCCGCGCGGTGAACGCGCCGCGGAACAACCTCGAGGGACTGTTGCTGAAGATCGCCTGACAATCGCGACACCAAGATGCGAATTGTTCTCTGTAAGGCCCGCGAAAGCCCGGGACCATACCTTTACCCCTTCGCAGTACAACACAAGCAGCAGAACGCTGTTCGCGCATCAGTCTTTGCATGGGGGCAACGTGGCGAGCTTGAGTTGGTTCGACGGAATGGTCCTCGGCTTTTTGCTCGGCGTCGCTGCAAGCGCAATTGCCGCATTCCTGGACCTCCGCGACAGAAGCCGGGATGAATGACCACAGTAGTGCAAGCTGCGGGCCGCCTGAAATGAGCGGAGGCCCACACCATCAGCGCAGCGAACGTCCGCGCAGCGCCTGCATTCCGCACCTGTGGGAGCAACTGGCGCTTCAAGACACTCTGCAAGCTGGCCAAATGCCGCAAGCCATTGACTTATGGTGACCCCGGCCCGATTCGAACGGGCGACCTTCCCCTTAGGAGGGGGACGCTCTATCCAGCTGAGCTACGGGGCCATTGGCAGCGGCACAGGATACCGCGTCCAGCTGAATGGACCAAGCGCGGGGCGTTCTGCAGGACGCCCAGCATCAGTATTCTGTGCGCATCTACCCGCTGCACTTATACCGTCGCCGCATGATGACCTTCTGGGAGAGCCTGTCTGCACTCGGCGACAGCCGCGCCCTGTTTCCGCTTGCCACTGTACTCGCCCTGTTCCTGCCAACCTCTCACCGCCACCTGCTGTGGCGCTGGGCCGTGGCCATCACTGTGGTCGCCGCGACCACTCTGGCCAGCAAGATCGCCTTCATGGGCTGGGGTTTCGGGTTGGAGCATCTGGATTTCACCGGCATCTCCGGGCATGCCGCCATGTCCAGCGTGCTCTATCCCGTGACCTTATGGCTGCTGGCCAGCGGCCGCAGCCGACACTTGCGGGCCTGGGCCGTCGCTGGCGCGGGACTTGCAGTCGCGATCGGATACTCTCGACTGCCTTTGCGGGCCCATTCCCCCTCCGAGATCATCATAGGACTCAGCCTCGGCCTGACCGCGTCGGCTTGGGTGCTGCGTCACGGACAGACGCTGGGCAACATCCTGGCGGTGCATGGCCGCGCCGCGTTGCTGGCCATGGCCGCCGCCATGACCACGCCGATATTGCTCGCAGATTTACACACCCATGACCTCGTGAAGGCCGCTGCGAAGACACTGTCCGGCCGCACGCAGGCATTCGAGCGCCAGAATCTACGCGGCAATTCGTCGCCAGACAGCAGCCATCATTAGACACTAAGTTTTCACAAATATTGACAGCAAGGGTTCATCCGCAGAATATGTGAAAGGAATTTCCCCTGACGGAGCAGGCCTCCCATGTTCAAGAAGACAATCGCAGTTGTGGCACTGGCGGCCCTGTCCGCCTCCCCGATGATGAGTTTCGCGCAGGAAGCGCAGGCTACGGCCGGCACGGAGGCTACTGCGGCTGAAGTTGCCGGCGCAGAAGCTGCTGGCGTCTCGACCGCTGCAGTCGTGGGCACCACCGTAATCGGCGTGGCCGCCGCTGCCGTTGCCTACAGCATCGGCGGCGACAGCACGAGCGGCAGCAATGACGGCGGCAGCGGCACTGATCCGGGCGGCCCGGGTCCGGGCGGCCCTGGTACGGGTGGCACCGGCGGTACGGGCGGCACCGGCGGTACGGGCGGCACCGGCGGCTGATCAGCGCACCGCGTACCACTCAGGCCCTCGCCGGGCGCGGCCCGGCGGGGGTTTTTTATGCCTGCCAGACTCTCATTCCCATGAACAACATCACCCCTCGCCTTCTTGCCGCTGCGTTGACCGCACTGACACTGTCCAGCTGTGCGCTTGCGCCGGGACAGCACCTGCGCCGCAGCGACGTCGCCGTTGACCGCAAGAGCGGCGATGGTCAGCTGGAAATCGTCACCATCACGCCGAAGCTGATCGCGCAGGAAAACGCCGCGCGGACGCAGAATTCACTCCCAGCTGCACTGTTCGATTATCAGCCTGCACCGTACACGGTCGGCGCCGGCGACATTCTCTATGTCACCGTATGGGATCACCCGGAATTGACCGTGCCGGCCGGCCCCCAGCAACAGGGTGCTCTGGCAGGGCGCCTTGTGCAGAGTGACGGCACGATGTTCTACCCGTACATCGGCAAGGTCACAGCCGCAGGCAAGACGCCGATGCAGCTCCGCGAGGAGATCAGCACCCGCTTGGCCAAGTACGTGGAATCGCCGCAAGTGGACGTATCCGTCCTCACCTATGGCAGCCAGCGAGTCTGGGTGACAGGCGCTGCCCAGCGATCCTCGCCGATTGCTCTGGGCACCTCGCCGCTGACGCTGGCGGATGCGATCAGCCAATCCGGACTGGACAACCAGCAAGCCGACTTGTCCGGCATCCAGCTCAGCCGGGAAGGCACCACTTACACGATCAATCTGGAAACCCTGGCCCGCGAGTTTGGCGGCCGCCAATTGCTCCTCAAGGATGGCGACTCCATCTTCGTGCCCTACCTTGATCGCAAAGAGATCTTCGTGGTGGGCGAAGTCAATCAGCCCGGCGCCTACAGCTTCCGCACCGGCGATGTCTCGCTGAACCAGGCACTCGGCCGTGCTCGCGGCCTGCTTCAACAGACCGCAAACGGCAACGCCGTGTATGTCATCCGCGGCAGCACGGATCTGCAGCAGGAGCCCTCGATGGTCTATCAGCTGGAGGCGCGCTCGCCGACCGCGTTTGCCGCTGGTAGTCAGTTCCATCTGCAGCCAGGGGACGTGGTATTTGTTGGCGCAGCCGGCGTCAGCCGTTGGAATCGCTTTGTGAATCAGTTGCTGCCCTTCACCAATATCCTGTACAACGCGGCGCGTACCGGAACCGAAATCAAGGACAACTGACATGGCTCGCATGGATGCGGCCTGCCACTGCCCGGCACATCGCGCCCATGGCGCGCTGTTGCTGGCCATCGCCGCCGCCCTGCTGTTCACCGGGTGCACCACCGGCAGCCGCTCCACAGTGGATACCTTCCGGCTGATCACCCATCGCCCGGCACAGGCGACCGCAGAAGGCGTGGCCAACAACCGCTTCCCGCAGATGCAGGTGGACACACCTGACATCGTCGCCGTGGCAGTACTGGGCTACGTCGATGCGGGCCGACAGCAGTGGTTCGCAGGTACACACGCGGTGTTCGAGATGGACCACCATGGCCTGCTTCTGGGCGGCAGCGGTCTGGGACAGCAATGGCGTGCCCGCATCATCGGTCCGTCACCTTTTGATGACCTGAGGGGCGTGACCACGCCCGTGAGCGTGCAGCGCCGCTACGACTGGGTGCCCGCCTACCAGGTCGACGTCGCCGTGACCGGCACCCTGAGCAGGGGTGCACTGGAGCAGGTGGACATCCTTGGTTCGCGCCGAACCCTGCAGCGGTTCGACGAACAGCTGCAGGGCGGTGGCATGAGTGGCCGCAATGTCTACTGGGCAGACCCAGCCACCGGCTTCATCTGGAAGAGCCGACAGCATCTGGCGCCCGGTCGCGTTGCAGAACTGACCCAGCTCAAACCCTATCGCACGGCCAAGGATTGAGCCATGACGTTCAGATTTTTCAGCCCGGCTATCCTCGCCGCGCTGTTTGCCACCAATGCTGCCCAGGCCGCGCAGATACATATTGAGGGCGCCGCTGAAGCGGTCGGGGTGTACGAGCTGAGCGCCGGCGCCCGCTTGGCCGAGGGCCTGCTGCTGGCCCGCCCAAACGCCGACGCCTACCTGCTGGGGACAAGCCTCGAACGCCCGCAGGCCCTGCAGGCTCAGGTGCGGCTGCGCGCGGGGCTGCAGTATGGCGCCGGGCAGCTGGCAGAGTCTGCCGACGCACAGGTCGTGACGCTCGCGCAGGCCCTGCAGACCTGGCTGGAGACACATCCGGCCACCGGCCGGACGCCCATCATCGGCCCCGCACGACTGATCCAGGTGCAGCCCGCGAACAACCCTGTACTAGCCACGGGCGATAGGCTGCGGTTCCCACTACGACCACGCACAATCACCGTCATGGGCGCAGTGGAGAAGGAATGCGAGCTGCTGCACGACCCGCAGCGCGATGCACGCGACTATCTGCGTGACTGTCATCGCAGCCCACTCGCGGACCGCAACGACATCTACGTGATCCAGCCCGACGGGCGAATCCAGCAGTTGGGCATCGGCCTGTGGAACCGCGCAGATCCCCAGGCTGTCGCGCCAGGAGGTACGGTCTTCGTGCCCGTACGTGCCTCCCTCATCAAGCGTATCGACCCGCTGTTCAACAGCGATTTCGCCGCGTTCATCGCCACCCAGCCCATCAATCCGTGATGACCCAGTCCTGCCTGCGCGCGCATCCGGTGCGCCCCGCCCGTTTCGCACTGAGCGCGCTCGCCTTGTCGCTGTCCTGCGCACTGCATGCCCAGGAGGCACCGCCCCCCACCGCCAACGAATGGGGCGGGATCGGCCTTCTGCAGACGCCTACCGCGCGCATGGCAAGCGACGGAGACCTGAACTTCACGGCGTCGTACAACGCTCCGTATGCACGCTACAACCTGACCATGCAGCCGTTCCCATGGCTGGAGGCTTCATTCCGCTACATTAATGTCAATAACTTATTGTACGGGCCCAGCGTTGCCGGCGATCAGCATTACAAGGACAAGTCCATCGACTTCAAACTGCGCCTGTGGCAGGAATCGCGCCTGCTGCCGGAACTTGCCTTTGGTGTGCGCGACTTGGGTGGTACCGGATTCTTTTCAAGCGAGTATCTGGTCGCCAACAAGAATTTCGGTCCGTTCGATGCTTCGATCGGACTCGCCACCGGCTACATTGGCAACCGAGGTGACTTCTCCAATCCACTCGGCGCCATCGACGATCGCTTCAAGGACCGCCGCTCCATCGCCAACAGTGACATCACCCAGGCCGGCAAGTTCGGCCTGAGCAACATGTTCAAGGGGCCGGTCGGCATCTTTGGCGGCATCACCTACCAGACACCGATGGATGAGCTGCTGCTCAAAGTCGAATACGACGGCAACGACTACCGCCGTGAACCCCGCAACAACAACCTGCGCCAGCGCACACCCATCAACGTGGGGCTTGTCTATGTCCCCAGCCGCAATGTCGAGCTGACTGCAGCCTGGGAGCGTGGGGACGCGGCGATGTTCTCGCTCACCCTGCGTGGCAACCCGGGCAATACGCCTGCTGCACCGAAACCGTTCGACCCGCCGCCGCCGCGACTGCTGCCCGAGACGGCCGCCGCCGATCAGCGCGCATCTGTGGCCAGCAACAACGCGCTTGGTGCCGCACCTGCCAACACTACCGACTGGGCAGCGATCAGCACCGAACTGCAGCGCAATGCCGGCTTCCGTGTCGAGCGTATTTCGCGCCGCGGCGACGAGCTGTATATCGACGGTTACCAGACCCGCTACCTGCATGCCGCCAAAGGCCTGGGCCGCGCCACGCGCATTCTTGCCAACGCGACCGGCGATGACTACGACTGGTTCACCCTGCGTACCACCCGCGTGGGCATGCCGATCGCCGACCTATCGATCAACCGCGAAGCGTTCGCGGGATACCTGGATGGCACCGTCAGCGAAGACGTACTGCGGCGGAGCACGGAACTGCAGGCGCCTGGCACGCTCGCGCGCGAAACGCTGTACAGGCCCAAGCGCAACCCGTTCGGCGGCGGCTTCAACATCGGCTACCGACAGAACCTTGGCGGCCCTGATGGCTTCATCCTGTACCAGATCGCAGCCAACTACACGGGAAGCCTGTTCCTGCGCGACAACATCTGGCTCACCGGTACCGTCAGCGCCGATATCACCAACAACTACCACAAGTTCAAGTACAACGCCCCGAGCCGCCTGCCGCGCGTGCGTACCGATATCCGCCAGTACCTGACCACTTCCGACATCATGCTGCCCAACCTGCAGGCCAATATCGCCGGACGACTGGCACCAGACCTGTATGGCATCGCCTACGCGGGTTACCTGGAGTGGATGTATGCCGGCGTCGGCGGCGAACTGCTGTATCGCCCAAGCGGCGAGCGCTGGGCGGTTGGTGCGAATCTCAACCGGGTGCAACAGCGCGACTACGACCAGCACTGGGGTCTGCGCGACTACCGCGTCACCACCGGCCACGCCACGTTCTACTACGCCTTCGACGCCCGAGAGCGCATCATCGGCTCGCTATCAGTTGGTCAGTACCTGGCTGGCGACAAGGGTGCCACTCTGGACCTGGCCCGCGTGTTCAACAACGGCGTGACCATGGGCGCCTATGCGACCAAGACCAACGTCTCGGCGCGCGACTTCGGCGAAGGCAGCTTCGACAAGGGAATCTACTTCAGCATTCCGCTCGACGGCTTCCTGCCGCGCTCCACGCGCGGCCGTGCGGCCTTCAACTGGAACCCGCTGATCCGCGACGGCGGCGCCATGCTCGGCCGCAAGTACGGCCTGTACGGCATGACCGGTGACCGCGACGAGCGCTTCTTCTACGACAACCTGCGCAACGTCGGCGAATGAAAAAAGCCGGGGGCCTGACGGCTCCCGGCTTTCTGCCTGCAGCGCACCTTCAGCAGGCGCGGGCACTCAAAGGTAGCGGACCCAACTCTTCACGCCTTCATCCATCAGCGTGTAGACGTGTTCGAATGCCGCCCGTTGCTGGCGATACGGATCGGGAATCTCGCGGTCGGACTGCCACTTGCCCAGCAGGAAGGTCTTGCCCGACGCCTCTGGCGCGATCTCGATGATGCGATGGACGTGCTTGCGCTCCATCACCAACACCAGATCCGAGGCGCCCAGGATGCTGCGGTCGATCTGCCGCGCACGATGGCTGCTGCCATCCAGGCCATGCTCGGTCAACAGCGCCTGCGCGGTCGCATCCACGCCATGGTTGACCAGCGCCCCCAGGCCGGCCGAGGACACCGTGACATCCTTGCCCCTCACGGCCTCGCGCAGCATCACTTCAGCCGACGGACTACGGCAGATGTTGCCGACACATACAACCAGAATATTCTTGAACACGGACAACGGTTTCCATCAGTTCTTCAATACATGAAACGCAGCGCCCGACCACTGCTGTGGACCAGGCGCTTCCACCCGAGCGTGCCGCTACATGCCGGCAACCGCCTCGCCTAGTATGCCGATTTCTGGCCCAGCACTTTGAAGGCTGTCAACAAGATGATCCGCACGTCCAGCGTCGGACTCCAGCGCCGGATGTAATCGATGTCGTACTGGACCCGCTTCTTCATCGAGCGCAGCTCCGGCGTCTCACCACGCAATCCATTCACCTGCGCCCAACCGGTAATGCCCGGCTTCACATAGTGACGATGCATGTAGCGCTCGATCACACGCTCATAGTGGTTGTTGTGCTGAATCGCGTGCGGCCGCGGCCCCACAACCGACATGTTCCCACCCAGCACATTGAAGAATTGCGGCAGCTCATCCAGGCTGCTGCGGCGAAGGAAGGCGCCGAACCGGGTCACTCGCGGGTCACCGCGCGTCGCCTGGGTGATCTGACCCGCCCCCTCGGCATGCACGCGCATGGAGCGGAACTTGAGCATCCAGAATTCCTTGCCGCCAAGCCCGTGACGCTTCTGGCGGAAGAAAACCGGCCCCGGCGAACTCAGTTTCACGCCAATGGCCAGCACGACAAACAACGGCGCCAGCAGGATCACCGCCGCACCGGCAACCAGGATGTCCTCGACGCGCTTGAACAAGCGGAACCGATGATCCACCAATCCTTGGCGTACACCGATCATCGGTACATCACCCACCTGGTGCACACCAGGGTTGAGCGCCCCAAGGCCAGTGGTATCAGGGATCAGACGCACAGGCACCGGGAATCGCTCGATCTGCTTGAGCATGTCCTTGATCGCGGCCGCGTGCCCCATCGGCATCGACACCCAGACCTGATCGAATTCGCCGCGGTGCTGATCCATGTACTGCGGGACGTCTTCCAGTCGCCCCAGCCGGCACGGCGCGTCCCCGCCGCGACGGGTGGCGATATCGCCCGCACTGGCGAAATAGCCGATGACGTCCTTGCCAAGCTCCGGCTTCCCACGCAGCAGGCGATGCAGCCTCAACGCGGGGGCCCTTAGCCCGACCAGCAGGATCCGCTCGTGGTCCATCCCGCGCGAGCGCAGGCGATGCAACTGCACCCTCAGCAGCACTCGCAGCGCCGCCATCGATCCCAGGCCAAAGGCGTACCAGCCAATCAGCCATGTCGAGGGCACCACATCGGCAAGCCCGACCAGCACGACATAGAGCGAGAACAGCGCAAAGGTGGCAGACCAGGCCAGCAACAACAGCCAGAGATCAGCCAGAAGGCCACGGATCCGCCAGTTGCGGTACACCGGCGCTACAGAGAAGCAGACGATGGCACTGAGGATCACCGCGCCGAACACGATGCGCTGGGATGAATCCGGCGCGCCTGTTCCGTACAGCAGAATGTGGGAAAGAACTGCCATGCCCGGCAGCAGCAGCATGTCGCCCAAGCGCAGCCCCAACTCCAGGGCAGCCCGGGCTTCGACGCGGCGGCGACCCACCCGGGCCCGCTCTGCGGAAAGATCTTCTACTGATCCATGTAGCAACGCACTTCTCCATTCTCGGCTCGACGGGACGCGGAATTGCCTGCATCCACGTGCATGGACTCCCCAGCCGGCACGGAATCATCGAGGTTGTGTCAATCAAATGTGGAGGAATTGTGAATGAAGATTGAGCCAAAAGATAGGAATTTCGACAGAGTGCGGGCCCAAGCGAGCACCCCGGAATAGCCATATCTCACTGAAATCATTGATGAATTTCTATGTGTCGATTTGCATCGACATGAGTCATTTCACGTCAAAAAATGAACGCCATTGCGCACTTCATGTCGGTTTGCTGGCGCTCAACCCACCCCGCACCGCACCAAAGCCCAGCAACCTCCCTCTGCTACCATCGGCGGTTCTGTTCATCGCGTCCCCCACCTGCCCGCGATGGCGCCAAACAACGTAACGAAACACAGGAGTCTGCATGTCTTCCGAGCTGCTCAAGTCCCTTGGCCTGGACGCGATCAACGCTGGCACGTACCTGGGCAACGGGGAGTGGTCGAGCGCGACCGCTGGTGAGCTGATCACCCCGGTCAACCCGACCACTGGTGAGCCGATCGCACAGGTCCGCGCGACCACCGAGGCCGAGTACGAGACCGTCGTCGCCCGCGCCCAGGAAGCCTTCAAGGTCTGGCGCACCACGCCGGCCCCGCGCCGCGGTGAAGCCGTGCGCCTGTGCGGCGAGGCGCTGCGCAAGCACAAGGACGCCCTGGGTTCGCTGGTCGCCCTGGAAATGGGCAAGAGCAAGCCCGAAGGCGACGGCGAAGTGCAGGAGATGATCGACATCGCCGATTTCGCAGTGGGCCAGAGCCGCATGCTGTACGGCTACACCATGCATTCCGAGCGCCCCGGCCACCGCATGTACGAGCAGTACCACCCGCTGGGCCTGGTCGGCATCATCTCGGCCTTCAACTTCCCGGTCGCGGTGTGGAGCTGGAATTCGTTCCTGGCCGCCATCTGCGGCGACGTGTGCATCTGGAAGCCGTCCAACAAGACGCCGCTGACCGCCATCGCCTCGCTGAAGATCTGCAACGACTCTCTGCGCGAAGCCGGCTTCCCGGACATCTTCTTCCTGATCAACGATGCCGGCACCGCGCTGTCGGAGAAAATGGTCGATGACCGTCGCGTGCCGCTGATCAGCTTCACCGGCTCGACCCAGGTCGGCCGCACCGTCAACGAAAAGGTTGCGCGCCGCCTGGGCCGCTGCCTGCTGGAGCTGGGTGGCAACAACGCCATCATCCTGGACGAAACCGCCGACCTGAAGCTGGCCGTGCCGGGCATCGTGTTCGGTGCGGTCGGTACCGCCGGCCAGCGCTGTACCACCACCCGCCGCCTGATCGTGCACCGCTCGATCTACGCCGACGTACTGGCCACCCTGGTCAAGGCCTACAAGCAGGTGGAAGGCAAGATCGGCGACCCGACCGATGCCGCCAACCTGATGGGCCCGCTGAACAGCGACGGCGCCGTGCAGCAGTTCCTCGATGCCATCGCCCAGGCCAAGGCGGCCGGCGGCACCATCGAGACCGGTGGCACCCGCATCGACCGCGCCGGCAACTTCGTGCTGCCGGCGATCGTCTCCGGCCTGAAGAACAGCGACGCCGTGGTCCAGCATGAAACCTTCGCGCCGATCCTGTACGTGATGCCGTACGACAGCATCGACGAAGCCATCGACATGCAGAACGGCGTGCCGCAGGGCCTGTCGTCTTCGATCTTCACCCAGAACCTGAAGACCGCCGAGAAGTTCCTGTCGGCCGCCGGCAGCGACTGCGGCATCGCCAACATCAACATCGGCACGTCCGGTGCGGAGATCGGTGGTGCCTTCGGTGGCGAGAAGGACACCGGCGGTGGCCGCGAGTCCGGCTCGGATGCGTGGAAGGTCTACATGCGTCGCCAAACCAACACCATCAACTATTCGGATTCGCTGCCGCTGGCCCAGGGCATCAAGTTCGATCTGTGATGGCAACGGATCCGGCCACGTCCATGGGTCAGAGCCCCTCCGGGGATCTGACCCCAGAGAAGGGTCGGATCCCCACAGGGGCTCCGACCCTCGATTTCACCGGCCGCCGCGTGCTGATCGCCGGCGGCAGCAAGGGCATTGGCCGTGAAATGGCGCTGGCGTTTGCCGGCGCCGGTGCGCAGGTCTCTGTCTGCGCGCGCGGCCAGGCCGGTCTGGATGCCCTGCGTGCCGATACACGGGTGCAGGGCTTCGAACTGCACACGTTCTCCGCCGATCTGGCCGACCCCGGCCAGATCCAGGCCTGGCTGGAGGCCGCCGCCGACACACTCGGCGGCATCGATGTGCTGGTCAACAACGCCACCGGCTACGGCATGGCCGACGACGAGGACGGCTGGGCCGCCAGCCTGCAGATCGATCTGATGGCCGCCGTGCGTGCCTCACGCATGGCCCTGCCCTGGCTGCGCGCATCCAGCGACGCCTGCATTCTCAACCTGTCGTCGATTGCCGCGCAGCAGCCGCGCCCCGGTGGCGCACCCTACGCCGCCGCCAAGGCCGCGCTGTCGCACTACACCACTTCGCAGGCACTGGCGCTGGCCAAGGATCGAATCCGGGTCAATGCCATCGCACCGGGCTCGATCGAGTTCGATGACGGCCTCTGGGACCGCCGCCGCACCGAAGATCCCGCCCTGTACCACGGTACGTTGGCGAAGATTCCGTTCGGTCGCTTCGGCCACCCACACGAGATCGCCGATGCCGCCCTGTTCCTGTGCTCGCCGCTGGCGCGCTGGGTCACCGGCAGCGTGCTCAACGTGGATGGCGGCCAGGTGTTGATGGGCTGACACCGGCACTCCGGTAGCTGCCAACCTTGGTTGGCATGCCTTTCGTCGACCGAGGTCGACGCCTACCAGGGCTTGCACCTCGTTCGCCCACCAGGGTCCACGCCTGCCATCGCATCCGCCGGGCATGGGATTGCCCGGGCAGAGGCACTATCATGTGCACACTGCCAAGGAGGACCCCGATGAGCGTGGCACCCCGACAGACAAGCGCCCTGGCCGTGGTCAGCCTGGTCATGGGCATCGCCAGCTGGACCGTCCTGCCCTTCGTGGCCAGCATCGTGGCCATCATCACCGGCCACATGGCCCGCGCCGAGATCCGCCGCCGCCCGCATGAACTGGAAGGTGATGGCCTGGCCGTCACCGGCCTTGTGCTGGGCTGGGTGATGGTCGGCGCCGTGCTTGCCGCCATCCTGGTCTTCATCCTGTTCTTCGGTGGCCTGGCGTGGCTGGCCGCGGTGTCGAACTGACGCCATGACCACTTCCGACAGCACTGAACGCTTCAGCAGCCGCGTCGCCGATTACGTCCGCTACCGGCCTGATTACCCGCCCGCGCTGCTGGACTGGCTGCACGGCCCGATGGGCGTCAGCCGCAAGGCGCTGGTCGCCGATATCGGCGCCGGGACCGGCATTTCCAGTCGCCTGTTCCTGGCCAGCGGCCATCCCGTTGTCGCGGTTGAACCCAACGCCGCCATGCGTGGCGCGGCCGAGGAATGGCTGGCGCCGCAGTATCCGCAGTTCCGTGCGGTGGACGGCCGCGCCGAGGCCACCACACTGGACGATGCCAGCATCGATCTGGTCAGCGTCGCGCAGGCCTTCCACTGGTTCGATACCGTGGCGGTGCGCGCCGAGTGGCAGCGCATCCTGCGCCCGGGTGGCCTGGCACTGATCTACTGGAATTCGCGCCTGCTCGATGCCAGTCCGTTCCTGGTCGGCTACGAACAGCTGCTGCTGGATTACGGCACCGACTACTCCGCCGTGGCCGAGCGCTACCAGGACGATGCCACCATGCAGGCGTGGTTCGGCCCTGGCCTGCGCGGCATGGTGGAGTTGCCGAACGTACAGCATCTGGACTTCGATGCCCTGCGCGGACGCCTGCTGTCCTCCTCCTATGCCCCGCAAGCCGGTCATCCGCGCCACGCACCGATGATCGACGCTCTGCAGAACCTGTTCGCCGCCTACGCGGTCGACGGCCAGGTTGCTTTTGAATATCGAACCCGAGCCTTCCTCGGCACGCTGGACTGAAACCTACGCATGTATTCGCTTGCCCGCCCCTTCCTGTTCTCGCTCGACGCCGAGCGCGCCCACGGCCTCGGCCTGTCCGCACTGGACCTGGCCTATCGCACCGGCACCACGCCGCTGCTGGCCGCACGCATCGCGCCGATGCCCAGCACGGTGTTCGGGCTTACCTTCCCCAATCCGGTCGGCCTGGCCGCCGGCCTGGACAAGAATGGCGAGCACATCGATGCATTGTTCGCGCTGGGTTTCGGCTTCGTCGAAATCGGCACCATCACCCCGCGCCCGCAGGCCGGCAATCCGCAGCCGCGCCTGTTCCGCCTGCCGGAACACAACGCGATCATCAACCGCATGGGCTTCAACAATGCGGGCGTCGACGCGCTGGTGCGCAACGTCGAGCGCGCGCGCAACCGCCGCGGCCTGCTCGGCATCAACATCGGCAAGAACAAGGACACCCCGAACGAACAGGCCGTGGACGATTACATCGCCTGCCTGGACAAGGTGTACCCGCTGGCCGACTACATCACTGTCAACATTTCCTCGCCCAACACCGCCGGCCTGCGTGAACTGCAGGAAGAAACCGCGCTGCGCCAGCTGGTCAGCCAGTTGCGCGACCGCCAGGAAGATCTCGCGGCACGCCACGGCCGTCGCGTGCCGATGCTGGTCAAGGTGGCGCCCGACCTCAGCGAGCGCGACATCGATGCCGCTGCCCGCGTACTGGGCGAACTGCAGGTGGACGGCGTGATCGCCACCAACACCACCGTCGACCACAGCAAGGTGGCCGGCGACCCGCTGGCCAACGAAGCCGGTGGCCTGTCCGGTGCGCCGGTGCTGGAACAGTCCACGCTGGTGCTGCGCCGCCTGCGCGCGCGCCTGCCCGAATCGGTGCCGCTGATCGGCGTTGGCGGCATCCTGTCCGGTGCCGACGCGGTGGCCAAGATGGCTGCTGGTGCGGCGCTGGTGCAGTGCTACAGCGGCCTGATCTTCCGCGGCCCGTCGCTGGTATCGGAGTGCGTGGAGGCGATCCGTCGCCGCCGCGAAGCGCCCAGCCGCGGCGCGGTGGCCCCGCTGTGAGCGCGCCCATGGATACCGTCGACGGCAATGCCCCGCTGCGCTGGACGCTCACCCGCAACGCGCCGCTGCAGGCACTGAACACCTTCCACGTGCAGGCCAGCGCCGCGCAGCTGCTGGAACTGCACGATGCGGCGCTGCTGCCGGAAGCACTCGCCCTGCCCGACGTGGCCAACGGCCCGCTGCTGGTGCTGGGTGCAGGCAGCAACGTGCTGATCGCCGAGGACCTGCCTGGCACCGTGCTGGTGTTCGGCAACCGGGACATCAGTTTCCTTGAACACCGCGCCGACCATGCGGTGATCCGCGCCGGCGCCGGCGTGCCCTGGCATGGCCTGGTGATGTGGTCGCTGCAGGAAGGCTTGTCCGGCCTGGAAAATCTGGCCCTGATTCCCGGCACCGCCGGTGCCGCGCCGATCCAGAACATCGGTGCCTACGGCGCGCAGATCGGCGAGTTCATCCAGGCCGTCGAAGCCTGGGACTGCCAGGAACAGGCCTGGGTGCGACTGGACAACGAACAATGTGGTTTCGCCTACCGCGACAGCGTGTTCAAGCAGCAACCGGATCGCTACCTGATCACTGCCATCGAATTGAAGCTGCCGCTACTGCATGATCTGCGCATGGACTACGCCGGCATCCGCGAGGAACTGCAGGCGCAGGGCGTGGAATTGCCGAGCGCGGTGGACGTGGCCAATGCGGTGATCGCGATCCGCCGCCGCAAGCTGCCCGACCCGGATGTGCTCGGCAATGCCGGCAGCTTCTTCAAGAACCCGATGTTGCCACTGGAACAGGTCGACGTGCTGCTGCAGCACTTCCCCGAGCTGCCGGTGTTCCCGGCAGACCGCGAGGACAAGCGCAAGGTCTCGGCGGCATGGATGATCGAGTCCTGCGGCTGGAAGGGCTTCCGCGAAGGCGATGCCGGCGTGGCGCCGAGCCACGCGCTGGTGCTGGTCAACCACGGCAACGCCACCGGCGCTGAGCTGCTGGCGCTGGCCCGTCGCATCTCGGCCTCGGTGCTGGAGAAGTTCGGCGTGCCGATCGAACCGGAGCCCCGCCTGCTCGGCGCACAGTGGTGAACACCCCCGCCCTCTCCCCCAGCGCCACCCCGATGCGGGCGGCGCTGCTGATGCTCGGCAGCACGATGGCATTCGGCCTGATGGCGGTGGCGATCCGCTACGCCACCCGTTACGTGCCCACCCAGGAAGTGGCGTTCTTCCGCAACGCCTTCGGCCTGCTGGCGCTGTTGCCGATGCTGCTGCGGCCAGGCCACGCGCCGCTGAAGACCCAACAGCTGCCGCGCTACTTCGTGCGCAGTGCGATCGGCCTGGGATCGATGCTGTGCGCGTTCTGGGCACTGGGCCACCTGCCGTTGGCGCAGGCGGTGTCGCTCTCCTACTCCACGCCCCTGTTTGTCACCATCGCCGCCGTGCTGTGGCTGGGCGAGACCGTGCGCGTGCGCCGCTGGGCGGCGGTGGTGGTCGGCTTCATCGGCGTGCTGGTGATCGTGCGCCCCGGCACCGCCGGTTTCACCGCCGGCAGCCTGGTCGCGGTGGCCGCCGCCGTGCTGAGTTCACTGGTCGCGATCCAGATCAAGCAGCTCACCCGCATCGACAGTGCCGATACCGTAGTGCTCTACACCTACGTGTTCTGGGTGCCATTGTCGTTGGTGCCGGCAGTGTTCGTGTGGGTCTGGCCCACCGGCACCGCATGGCTGTGGCTGCTGGCCACCGGCGTGCTCGGCACCATCGGCCAGCTGCTGTGGACGCGTGCACTTCGCCTGGGCGAAGTCTCGGCGCTGACCCCGATCAGCTTCCTGCAGCTGCCGCTGGTGACGCTGTGCGGCTGGCTGCTGTTCAATGAAACCGTGGATCGATGGACCATCATCGGCGCCGGCATCATCCTCGCCGCCAACGCCTACATCGCCCATCGCGAAGCGGTGTTGTCGCGCCGCGCCGCAAGCGCGGCCGCCTCTGCAGCGGCCAAGCCCGCCGAATGAAAACCGCCTCGACGGACAAGCCCTTGGTAGAGTCGACTATCGCGCGCAGCGCGGGCTTTGCCTGTTCCAATCGAAGAGCAGTCGACTAACAGTCGACTCTACCCGGGGCGATCCTGGCAACGGCCCAGAACCTAATCCAACGCGCGATACACCCGCTCCGCCGCATCGAACACATTACCCGGCGCGAACTGCTCCCCCAGGAAGTGCAGTGACTGCCGGCGCAGTTGCGGCGAACGCTCCTCACCATCGCTGCCCAGCAGCACCTGCTGGAACTCGATCAGGTCCTGCAGGATGCGCCAGTGCCGGTACCAGGCGATCCAGCGCGGGTCGCCGCGGTCGCTGCCGTAGCCGTCCTCGAAGCCCAGCGGATTCTCGCGCCCCCAGCGCCCGCCAACAGCCGCACCGATGAACATCAGGTCGCGCTCGCGCGGTGCCAGCGACAGGCCATCCCAATCGATCAGGTGCAGCCCACCGTCATTGCCCATCAGCAGGTTGCCGGCATGCAGATCGGTGTGGCACAGATGCAGGTCTACCGGCACGTTCTGCAAGGCCGCGAGCAGTCCCCGTGCCTGCGCATGCAGCGCCGCGATGCGCGCATGCTGCTGGTCCCATACCGAAACGAATGCGCGGCCCAGCCCGTCCTTCGCGGCCGCCAGGCCCTCGCCGGCCAACCACTGCCCGACGATCTCCAGCGCCGCGGTTTCCAGCCGGACGATCGGCAGCGCCTGCTGTAGTTCCGCTGGCAGCTGCGCGCCGTGCAGGCGCCGCAGCACCTCACCCAGCCGCTGCCACTGCGTGCGGCTCAACGCCGCCTCGAACCCGGACTGGCCTTCCACATAAGGGAACAGGGTGAACTGCAATCCCCAGCGCTGTACCGACGCACCACCGGTCAGTGCCGGCCACGGCGCGACGATCTCATCGATACCCAACGTGCCGCGCATCCAGTGCAGGCTGTCCCACACCGATGGGTCGACCTGGTAGGTGCGGCACTTCAACCACCATTGCCCGTGCCGCGCATCGACGCGATACACGCTGGCATTGGCGTCGGCGCCCACCGGGCGTGGCACCACGGCGGTGGGGGTGATGCCATAGGATTGTTGCAGGACTTCGCCGAGATGCTGCGCCGAAGCGAATGACATGGATGCAAGCGGAAAGTGTTACCTGCCGCCACTATCGCAGATGCGCTCGCCACGACACAGACATGTCCGTCACAACATTGCCTCGGTACGACCAGAGAACTAGCCTGCGATGCGCCGCATCACCGCCTCCAGCGGGCCGCGTGCGAACTGCCATGACCACAGCCACGCCGCAGCGGTCGCCAGCATCAGGAACAGCAGCGCCCACAACAGCACCGACGCCAGCGATGCACGGCCATCAAGCAGGCCCAGGCTTTCCAGCGTGCCCATGCCCAGCAGGATGTGACCCACATACAGGGTCAGGGTCATGCGCCCGGCCGCGGTGAACGGCTCCAGCCAGTCGCCCGGGCGTACACGCGTCAGCCACAGGCAGGCGGCGATGACACTGCAGGCTGCACCCGCACCGGTGAGTACGTAGGCCGGCCCCGGCGGCATCGGCTGCGTTCCCAGCCACCCCTGCCAGGGTGTTCCCTGCGCAAGGTGCTGCACACCCTGGCCCGCGCCGAGCAGCAGCACGCCCAGCAGCAACAACGCATGCTGCACTCGCGGCTGCGACAACGGAAGGCGCGCCAGCAGCATGCCCAGCAGGAAGAAGCACAGCCACGGCATCAACGGGTGGAAGCCATTGAACAGCAGGTTGCGGGCCGCGCCCGGCCATTGCCACAGACCGGTGTATTCCAGCGTCTGCCAGTTCCATCCCTGGCTGTAGTCCCAGTGCAGCAACGCCCAGAACGAACAGGCCGCCAGGCCCACGATGCTGGCCAGCAACACCCGCGGCGAGGCACGCAGCCACAGCACTGCCAACGCGAAATACACCGCGTAGTAATGCAGGATATCGGCTGGGAACAGGGTCAGGTTGAGCAGGCCCAGCACCATCAGGAACAGTGCGCGCCGCCAGGTCTGCACACTGGCCGGCCACCAAGCCTGCCGCTGCGTGGCCAGCACCAGGCCAAGACCGGCCAGGGTGACGAACGTGGCCGAGGCCTTGCCCTCCAGCAGATGGAAGAATCCTGCCAGCCAACCCTCACCCTCTGCCGGCACGGCCATCGCGAGGCGGAAGTTGACCAGCACCATGCCGGCCAATGCGAGGTAACGCGCCAGGTCCAGCCCGTGCAACCGCCGGTCAGCAGCATTCATGCGCGTGCGCCCAGCAGCAGCACGAGCAGGCCAAGATCCAGCAATGCTTCATCGGTGCCATCGGCTTCGCCCAGCCCCCGACGCAGCGCATCGCTTTCGATGGCATCCAGCAGCACCTGCGCCTGCAGTGCCGGCGCCAGTACGGGACGCCGTCGCTCGCGCTGTGCCATCTGCTGCAGGGCTTCGGCCAGCGTCGCCTGCAATTGCCTGCGATTGGCCGCGAAGGCCTCGGCCACGGCCGGATTACGTGCGCTCTCGGCCAGCACTTCGACGGCGAGCGTCGCCCATTCCGGCTGGCAGCACAGTGCGTGGAAGTCCTGAAGGACAACCAGTACCTGTGCGCGCTCGCCATCGGACGCGGCCAGTCGCTGCAGCAACGGTGCCAGTTCTTCGCTCTCGGCCACCGCCACCGCAAGGATGATCGCCTCCTTGCCCGGGAAGTGGTTGTAGAGATTGCCCAGGCTGACGCCTGCCGCCTGCGCGATGTCACGCATGCTGGTCTGGTGGAATCCCTTCACGAGGAAGCACTGCAGGGCGGCCTGCAGGATCTGCGCGATGCGTTGCTCGTTGCGGTCGGCTCGGTTCATGGCGCAAATAGTGAACGAACGTTCGTCCAATTAAAAGCTGGCAATCCAGCCAACGCCGGGCTCCGTTCAGCCAGCCTTGACCTCAACTGCGGTTGAGGCCCGATGCTGCGCGGCCTGTCCCACGCTCAACCCGGAGTTCCTGCATGCCACGGATGATCACCACCCTGCTCGACAGCCGCGTGCTGTGGTTCCTCGCCCGGCTGCTGTTGGCCGTGGTGTTCCTGTCCTCGGGCCTGGCCAAGCTGCTGGCGTGGGACAACAGCGTGGCCGAAATGCAGGCGGCCGGATTGCAACCGCCTGTGCTGTTCAACATCGCCAGCGCCGTGGTGCTGCTGGGCGGCGCACTGTGCCTGCTGCTCGATCGCCTGCTCTGGCTGGGCAGCGGCGCGCTGGCGGTGTTCATGCTGCTGACCATCGTCATCGTGCATACCTTCTGGAACAAGCACGGCGCCGAACAGCAGCTGGCCCTGTTCTTCGCGCTGGAACACCTGAGCGTGGTCGGTGGCCTGATCTGCGCCGCCATCGCCAGCCATGCGCGGGCTCAGAAGAACTCGTCGAGCAACCGGTAGAACGCCAGCCGGCGCTCGTCGGCCACCGCGCCGTAGTGTTGGAACAGCGGCGCGACCCAACGCGTGTCGCCGAAGTTGTGGACCAGGCTGCGCGCGGCAAGCGCCAGGTCCTGGTAGCGGTCGGCCACACCCAGCCGGCCACAGTCGATGAAACCACTGAAGCGGCCCTCGGCCACCATCAGATTCGGCAGGCACGCATCGCCATGGCTGACCACCAGGTCTTCATGGTCGGGCCGGGTGCTGCACAGTTCAGCGAAGACCTGCTGCGGACTCTGGCCCAGGCGCTCATCATCGAAATCATCGGCATCCATCAGGCCCGCTTCAACGCGGGCCTGCGCGGCCTGCACGCGCGACGCCAGTCGCTGGTCGAACGGACAGGCTGCCACCGGCAACGCGTGCAGCCCGCGTAGCACGTCGGCCAGCAGTTCCACCAGCTGCTGCGGCGCGAGTTCCGGCGACGAGGCCAGGTCGCGGCCAGGCAGCGCGCTCATCAGCAACCAGCGCCGGCCCGCCTCTTCGGCAGTGGCAATCACCGTTGGCACCGGTTGTCCCTGTGCCTGCAGCCAACGCAGGCGCGCGATCTCATCGCCCAACTCACTGAAGGTGTCGATCACTTCCGACTTCAGGAAGGCATCGGCCTGGCCCGGCCGATGCACGCGGGCAACATCCGCACGCGACACACCGATCGATTGCCGCTCGATGCGCGCATCGGCCAACGCCTCCTGCCACGCACACGGCAGCGGCATGTCATCAATGATGGATTTGGGTGCTTCCATGCCGAGGTGTTCCTGTTGCCGGTGACCCCACGGATTCTCGCTCATCCTGCATGGACCGCAGCCAACAACAACGCGGAAAGGTACATGCCCAGGCCGAACACACTGTGCGCAACCAGGCTGCGCAGGCGCGCCTTGCCCGGCGCCGGGGTCTTTGAAGCGGCGATGCCCGCGCCCATGCCCGGCTGCAGGATGAGGAACGGTGCGGCGACGCTGAGAATGCCGAAGGCCAGCGCCGGCCACAGTGTCGGCGTCTGCACCCAACCGTTCCCCACTACGGCCAGCAGCAAGGCGGCGAAGACCACACCGATCACGTAATGCGCGGTCCAACCCAGCGCGCGCTCGCCACTGACCGCTGCCGAGCGGCCGATGCCATCGTGGCGGAAGCGCCCGCGCGGCAGATGCCCCAGCCAGCGGCCCACCATCGCGAAATCCAGCGAGGGAATGCCAAGCAGCCGCCGCTGCACCAGCGCCCACAGGTCCATCACTGCGGTCGCCCCCACGCCGACTACCACCGCATCCATCAAGAATGTCGCCAAGCCAGCCATATCGCGCACCTTCAATTATTTGCTTGAATGATAGAGCGATGCTAGCGTGGCCGGCATGAACGCTGCAACAGAGCCACCACCCTCCCCGCTGGAGGCCCTGGCCGAGATCGCCCGCACGCTCGGCCATGCCCATCGCCTGGCCCTGCTGGAGCACATCGCCCAGGGCGAGCGCGCCGTGGAACGCCTGGCCGAACTGACCGGGTTGTCTGTGGCCAATACCTCCCAGCATCTGCAGCAGCTGCGCCGTGCTGGCCTGGTTCAGACCCGACGCGATGGCAAGCGCATCCTCTACCGCAGTGGTGAGGGTCCGTTGGGCAACCTGCTGGCCGCGCTGCGCGACTATGCCGACCACCAACGCAGCGAGATGCACGGCGTGATCCACGACAGCCTGCAGCGCCGCGATGCACTGGAAGGGATGACCGTCGAGCAGTTGCTGGAACAACGCGGCAGCGTGGTGCTGCTGGATGTGCGGCCGCGCGAGGAATTCGATCTGGGCCACCTGCCCGGCGCGCTGAACATTCCCGTTACGGAACTGCGTGCACGGATGGACGAACTGCCGCGTGCCGTCCACATTGTCGCGTACTGCCGCGGTCCCTACTGCGTGCTGTCCAACGATGCGGTGGCGATGCTGCGCGAGGCCGGACTGACCGCGCAGCGGCTCGCCGCCGGTTACCCCGAATGGAAGGCCGCCGGCCTGCAGGTGGACCTGCCCCGGCACTGAGCGAGACACCGGTCATGGATGATGTGTTTGCCGCGTTGATCGATGCAACCTGGCGCGGTGTGTTCTCCGGGCAACGCACGCTGCAGGATGATCCACAGCTGCAGTTGGCGTGCAGCGATGATTTCGATGTGGGCGAGGACGGCATGCTGCTGCAGCCGGTCGAGGGCCCCGCGCGCGCACTGCTGCGCCCGGACCTGGCCGCTCGCCTGCAACTGCACGCGCAACCGCACTGGACGCTCCCGCAGCTGCAACTGCGCCTGCAGCAGCTCGGCCAGCGCACGCATGGCGCGGATCGCGTCTTCTACTTCCCCGCCGCAGAACTTGCAGCCCTGGCCGAGCGCCCTGCACCGCCTCATATCCGCCGTCTTGACCCGGCCGACGCAGCCGCGTTCGGAGTGTTCCAGGCCAGCGTGAGCGAGGAGGATCTGGATGCCGCCTGGGTCGAGCTTGACCACTGGCAGGTGTTCGGCGCCTTCGATGGCGAGCGGCTGGTTGCCGCCGGAAGCATGTACCCGTGGAGCCTGGATCCGGCCCTGGCCGACATGGGCGTGCTGACCCTGCCCGAGGCCCGCGGCCGCGGGCACGCGCGCCAGCTGGTACACGCCATGGCCGTGTCCGCACGGACGGCCGGGCTGCAGCCGCAGTACCGCTGCCAGCTCGACAACACGGCCTCGCTCATCACCGCGGAACGCGCCGGCCTGCGCGCGTTCGGTGACTGGGACATCATTCTGGCGGCCGCGTGAGGCCGCCGCTGCACAACAAGGAAGCAACATGAAATTGATGGTCATCGGCGCCAGCAGGGGCCTGGGGCGCGCGTTCGTGGAAGGCCTGTGCGGCCCGGGTGACACCGTCATCGGTGTCTCGCGCACCCGCCCGCGCGACATCGCCTGCCCCGAAGGCGTCACCCTGCAATGGATCGAAGCAGACCTGTCCAAGCCGACCGTGGCCGCCGACCACATCGCAGCGCAGGCGCCGGCCGATCTGGATGTGCTGATCCACAACCTGGGCATCTGGGAAGAGACCGCCTTCAGCGACGAGTACGCCTTCCTCGATGAGAGCGATGCCGCGCTCACCCAGTTGGTCGACGTCAACATCACCGCCACCCTGGTGCTGCTGCAGCGCCTGCTGCCGCGGGTGCTCAGCGCGCCACGCCCGCAACTGGTACTGACCGGATCAACCTCGGCACTGCCGCGCAGCGGCCGCCCGGAAGTGGCGTTCGGTGCATCCAAGTTCGCGCTCAACGGCATCGCCGATGCGCTGCGCGAGGGCTTCCGCGATCGCCGCCTGGCGGTGACCAGCCTGCAGCTGGGCTACCTCAACACCGACGATGCACTGTCCGTGCCGGTGGCAGAGGCCGCAGCACGCGGCGACGGCGAGCTGGTGCCGGTGCACGACGTCGTTGCGATGGTGCGCGCGTTGCTGCAGCTGTCACCCTCCGGCTTCGTGCGCGAACTGGTGCTGCCGGCCATCGCCGACCCGCGCTACTGACTGCAGAGGCCTCGGCCCGGGGCCCTTGGTGGCCGCTCGGGCGCCTGTGGTTTACCCTGCTCCTCACTGGCCGTCGGTCACAGGCGGGAACCTGCTATGGATGCGCTTTCACGGGTCTCGGCCCAGGTCCTGGACAGCGCCCTGCCCAGCCTGCCGCTGTATCTGCTGCAGGCCACGGCGGTGATCGGCATGATCGGCGTGCTGCTGATCGCCACCCGCCGCGCCGGGCACGCCATTGAAGGCCGTCGCCTGTATGTCGGCGTGGCGCTGGGCCTGATCTACCTGTTCAATTCCTGGTTCGTGGCCCGTTACACCCAGGGTGTGGTCAAGCTGCACCTCGGCTTCGACATCCTGCTGGTCAGTGGCCTGCTCGGCGGTTGGCGCGGCGGCCTGACCTGCCTGGCCGCCAGCCTGCTGGGCCGCTACCAGTTTGCCGGCACCCAGTATTTCCTGCCGGCCGGCCTCGAGGCCACGCTGCAGATGCTGGCCGGCGTCTGGCTGCGCAGGCGCCTGCACCCGCGCATGCTCAATGAGCTCTCGCTGCGCGTGATCCTGCAGGCCTGGGGCGTGCGTATTGTTGTCACTGCGTTGGGCCTGGCACTGGGCGTCGCAATCATCGGCGCCAATCAGCTGCCCGTGGAGGAGTTGGCAATCCAGCGCCTGCTGGCACTGCCGCTGTCACTGCTGATGCTGGGCGCGGTGTTCGCACTGGTCTACAACGATGCGCAGATCGATGCACAGCGTCAGCGCGAACACGCCTGGCTGCGCATCGATCCGATCAGTGGCCTGCCCAACATGCGTGCGCTCGGCGAACGCCTGCAGCATTACTGGCGCGACAACGACGGTATCGGCAAGGCCTGACTGATCGTGGCCGAGATGGGCAACCTGCGCGACCTGCGCCTGCGCTACGGTCCGCTGCAGGACAACGGCCTGTGGCAACGCGACAGCACCGAAGAGGTGCATCGGCTGCTGCCCTCGCTGCCGGCCGGGCAACTGGAGATCTACCAGTTCGGCGATGCCGCGCTGGCGATCCTGGTGCGCGACCTGACCTTGTCCGAACTGCGCACGCAACCGCAGATCACCGAGCTGGCCAGCAACCTGGCCGATCGGGTCGGCCGCGATTGGCCCGGCTTCCGGCCGCTGTTCCGCTGTGCCGTGGTCGAACTGAAGCCACCGGCCGCCGCAGACGACGCCCACCTGCCTTTCCGGGCAATCACCGTGGCGCTGAGTGCGATCGAATCCGGCGTCGTGTTCTTCGACGACCCGATCCAGCGCGACAGCGAGATCGACGCCCTGATTGAAGTCGCCCTTGATCGCTGGCTGCAGCAGGGCGACGCACCGCTGTGCTACCAGCCCAAGCATCGCCTGCAGGATCGCCAACTGGTCGGCGCCGAAGCACTGCTGCGCATGCGCGACGGCGAGGGCCGGCTGATCGCGCCGATGCGGGTGATTTCGCTGCTGCGCCGGCAGGGGCGGCTGGCTGAACTGGAATGGGCCACGCTGCAGTCGGCCATCCACTTCCTGCAGCAGTGCCGACGCGATGGCACGGAACTTAAAATCGCCGTGAACGTTTCGGCCGAGTCACTGCGCCTGCCCGGCTTCGGCCTGCGCCTGCAGGAACTGCTGGCACTGCACGATGTGCCTGGCATGATGCTGCGCCTGGAGATCGTCGAATGGACCGAGATCGTCGAGCGCGACGTGGTCGATGCCAATATCGCACAGCTGCTGGCGGCGGAGGTCACGCTGTCACTGGACGATTTCGGTGCCGGCTATTCAACCCTGATCCTGCTCTCGCAGCTGGCCATCGCCGAGGTCAAGATCGAGCAGGCACTGATCGCCACGCTGTCCGACGCCAAGTCGCAGTCGATCGTTCGCTTCATCGTCGAGGTCGCGCATCGCTGCGGCGCGATCGTGGTGGCCGAGGGTACCGAAACCCTCGCGCAGGAACAGCAACTGCGCGCACTGGGGGTGGATGTCGGCCAGGGCTATCTGTACTCGGCAGCGCTACCGGCCGACGAGTTCCGCCGCTTCGCCGCCAGCTAGACCGCGTAGTAACCCAGGAACATCGCCACCGCCGACTCGGCCACGCGTGCGCGCTCCCGTTCGTTCAACGGCGCCTGCCCCATCGTCACCTGCGGCCAGAACGCAAAGCTCTTCACCAGGCCGTGCAGCTGGTGGCCGGCGAACTCCGGATCGACTTCGCGTAGCCGGCCATCGGCGATTGCCGCACGGATCCACGCGCTTTCGCCACTTTCCTTCTCGCCCATGCGGCAAACGATGGCCTGCGCACGTTCCGGCGAATGGATGATCTCGGCCATCGCCACCCGCGCCAGGTCAATGAAGTTGGCATCACTGAGCAGCTCCAGCTTCTGGCCC
Source organism: Stenotrophomonas maltophilia (assembly GCF_002138415.1). Classification (NCBI taxonomy): domain Bacteria; kingdom Pseudomonadati; phylum Pseudomonadota; class Gammaproteobacteria; order Lysobacterales; family Lysobacteraceae; genus Stenotrophomonas; species Stenotrophomonas maltophilia. Next base: position 1,947,379 of record NZ_CP015612.1, on the reverse strand, counting down.
AGCAGCTGCATCAGCTGCGCCTGCAACGGCTGGTCCGCGCGGTACGGCAGTGCGTCGCTGGCCACGCTGCGTTCCCACAGCTCCTCCAGGATCATCGAGAACAGCGCTTCCTTGCTCGGGAAGTGGTTGTAGACGGTGCGCTTGGAGACCCCGGCCGCCTCGGCGATGCGGTCCATGCTGGTCGCCTCGTAGCCCGATGCACGGAACTCCTCCACCGCTGCGCGCACGATGGCGTCGCGTTTGCGGTCGGTCAGGCGTTGCGGGGCACGGGACATGGCGGAAACCAGATAGCTGAACGGATTCGCTCATTTTACACCCGGCAGTGTACTTTTGAAAAACACGAAACTACACTGTGCAGTGTACCCAGCGGACGTCACCCATGAAGCGCCTGCTCCTTGTCCTTTTGCTTGGAATCCTCGCCGTGACCGCCTATACCTTCTGCAAGTCCTGGTCCCTCCCCGACTTCCCCGATTCGCCGCAGTACCGCGACGGCAAGTTCCGCAATGCCCTGCCGCGTCCTGCGATGGGCCTGCGCGATGGTGCGGAGATCTGGTGGACGTTCCTGTTCAACAAGCCCAAGGGCACCGTCCCGGCGCACCCCATTCCGGTGCTGCCGCTGGACCGCGCCACCCTGGATGCTGCGCCGGATCGCAGCCTGTTCCGGCTTGGGCATTCCACGATCCTGCTGAAGCTGCGTGGCCAATACTGGTTGACCGACCCGGTGTTCTCCGAGCGCGCCTCGCCGGTGCAGTGGATGGGCCCGGCCCGCTTCCATGCACCGCCGATCAGCATCGACGAACTGCCGCCGATCGCCGGCGTAATCCTCTCGCACAACCACTACGACCACTTGGACCATGCTGCGGTGATGCAACTGGCCGGCAAGACCGCACGCTTCATTGCCCCGCTCGGTGTGGGCGATCAGTTGATTGCGTGGGGCGTGGACGCCCGCAAGGTGGAACAGTTGGACTGGTGGCAGTCGACCGAAGCCAGTGGCCTGCGCCTGACCGCCACCCCGGGGCAGCATTTCTCCGGCCGCGGGCTGGGCGACAGTGACCGCAGCCTGTGGGCGTCATGGGTGATCCAGGACGGCGACTTCCGCATCTTCTTCAGCGGCGACACCGGCTACTTCGATGGCTTCAAGGCCATCGGCGAGAAGTACGGCCCGTTCGACCTGACCATGATCGAAACCGGTGCCTATGATCCGCGTTGGGCGTTCGTGCACATGCAGCCCGAGCAGACCCTGCAGGCGCACCTGGACCTGCGCGGCAAGTGGCTGCTGCCGATCCACAACGGCACCTTCGATCTGGCCCTGCACGCATGGCAGCAGCCGTTCGAGCGCATCACCGCATTGGCGGCCGCAAAGAACGTGCCGGTGGCCACCCCGATGATGGGCGAAGCGCTGGACATGCAGGCGCCGCAGGCGGGTACGCGCTGGTGGGAGACGGTGGAGCTTTAGTGGGGTGGTCGCCGATTCTTGCCGCCACTACGTCTTTGAGTGAAGCCTGCGCCCTTCCCGGTCCAGATTGAGCTGCAACGCGGCAGCGGCGAGTTCCGTCATTTCCACCGTGACTTTGTCGCTGCCACGCGCTCGCAGCCAACCGAGAATGTCGACGAGGTGCCAGATCGAGGTCGAGCCGTCATGCACCGGGGACGGAAACGACTGCGGGTTGGCCAGCATGAGCTTCCGCATGTTCTGACGCGACATTCCGACCAAGTCTGCTACGTCAGTGAGCCCCACCAGATCGGGGCTCACTTCAACCAGCTCGGCACCGGGCACGGCCCGCTGCACATCGTCCAACGCCGAACGCAGGGCAGCCGCTGCGTTTTCCGCTTCGCGGCAGAAAGCCAGGGCCAGCCTTCCCGGTAGCCCAAGGCCCACAAGCGTATCGTCACAGCCGCCTTCGGCCAGGCGCTGCTCGAGGACGCCGATTTCATCACCTGTGTCCGCCAGGCGGTATTTCAGGGTGAAGTTGAATTCCATGATTTCCCCCCTTCGCTTCTGACGAAGCCTGATCTCATTGCTCACGACTGCAGTTCTCGACCACACGCCGTAAGGCCCTTGCATGATTGCTGCCACTGCGCGGCGTGCTCCAGATGCTCACGATGCAGAATTCCCCGCATCGGCAATCGGTGTCGTTGTGAGGGCAGTACATCCGGCCCCACGCATGGCCGCCCGCAATGCGGAGCCTCCACCCACGATCCTCCGCGAACTCCAACGCCGCTTCGATGTCCTTGTCTGGATGACGCGCTCGAGACATTCCCTGTTCTCCACAGTCTGCGCACGGTACACGCAGGTTGTCAAATGACAACCATCAAAAAACCAACCCCGATGTGACCCTAGCCGAACCGCGCTACACGTCCAGAGCCACATCCGTCAGCGCTTCTGCGACGGCAGCGCCAGCGTCCAGCGCCGCTGCAGTGCGTCATGTAACCGATTACATCCCTTGCTAGCGTAGCGCTCGCCCGAATCCGGCCGAACCTGCGAGGCTGTCCGTAATGACGTTGCGCGCCGAACGCTCCAAGGTCTCCCGCCCGCCTGTGCCATGGCGACCTGCCGCCGCCCTGATGCTCGCCGTGCTGGCGTCCTCCGCGCAGGCACAAACGCTGCCACTGCGCAGCCAATGGCAGGCCAGCGCCTCCTCGCAGCAGGTACCTGCGATGGCCATCAGCCACCTGATCGACGGCGACCCCAAGACCGTCACTGGCGGTGCCTTCAGTCCAGGCCACTGGTTCCAGATCGATCTGGGCGCACCGACGATGCTGGCGGGCGCTCGGCTCACCTGGGATGTCTCCAATCCAGAGGGCTATTCACTGCAGACCTCGCTGGACGGCACGCAGTGGCAGACCGCGTACACCATGGCTGATTCGCTGGGCGACGTGGAAACGCTTTACTTCGCGCCACGCCAGGCGCGCTACCTGCGCCTGGCCAGCCCGCAGCGCACGTCCGACTGGGGCGTGTCCATCTTCGAAATAGAGCCGCTGGACACCACGCTCAGTGCGCGTGTGGCCGGACTTGATGCCACGCAGTCCGCGGCGCTCTGGCAGGGCGGCAGCGCGGTGGCGATCCCCGCCGGCAAGGGCGGCACCCACACGCTCGACATCGTTCTGCCGCGCGCGCAGTCCAGCACCGGGCTGGCGGTGGACTGGACCAATGTGCACGGCGCTGCGCGCCTGCAGGCACGCGATGCCCAGGGTCGCTGGCACGAACTGGCCACGGATGCGCATGCGGCAACCCGGCAGCAGAGCTGGCTCGCGGCCAGCGCGCCGTTGGACCTGCAGGCACTGCGGCTGACCGTCGACGGCGATGCACCCCGGGTGGCACGCATCCGCCTGCTCGGCCCGAAGGCGGTGATGACACCGATGAAGCGTTACCAGATCGCCGCCAGCGGTGCACAGCGCGCGTTGTTCCCCGCCTCGCTGCAGATGCAGCAGACCTACTGGACTGCGGTGGGCGTGCACGCGGGCCGGCAGAAGTCGATCTTCGACGAGTACGGCAACATCGAGGCCTTCAAGGGCGCACCGCTGGTGCAGCCGATCTGGCGCAATGCCGATGGCAGCGCAGCCGGGGCCGCCGGGCAGAAGGTGCAGCACGCGCTGCGCGACGGCTGGAAGCCAATGCCGTCTGCCACGTGGGCACCGCAGCCGGGACTGGAACTACGCAGCGAAGCCTTCGCCATCGAACGCGACGGGCAACCGGTCACCCTGGTCCGCCACCGCCTGCGCAACACCGGCGCCACCGCGATCGACGGCACGCTGACCCTGGCGGTACGACCGATGCAGATGAACCCGCCATGGCAGAACGGCGGGCTGTCGCCGATCCGCGAAGTCGCCGTCGAAGCCAACACGGTGCGCGTCAACGGCCGCACGCTGCTGCGCTCGCTCACGCCGGTGGATGCTGCCGGCGCCGCGCCGTTCGGCAACGACGGGGCAACGGAAATCACCGCCGGCATCGCAGCCGGGCGTCTACCTGCCGCCCAGCAGGCACGCGATGAGCAAGGACTGGCCGCGGCCGCATTGAGCTACCGGATCCGCCTCGCGCCCGGTGCCAGCGATGCGGTGGTGGTGGCGTTCCCACTCGGTACCGCTGCTGCCGATGCCAACGGCGCGCTGCCAGAGGCCTCCGCGCTCGACCTTTCCTCGCTGCCTCGCAACGGCAACGATGCCTTCGACACCCTGGCCAACCAGGCCTCGGCCGATTGGCAGGCGCGGCTGGGCCAGGTCGGCCTGCGCCTGCCCGATCCCTCGCTGGTCGACATGCTGCGCGCGCAGGCTGCCTACATGCTGATCAACCAGACCGGCCCGGCCATGCAGCCCGGCCCGCGCAACTACAACCGCTCCTTCATCCGCGATGGCATGGCCACCTCGGCGGTGCTGCTGCGCATGGGCGAAGCCAAGGTCGCACGCGACTACCTGGCCTGGTACAGCGCGCACGGTGTGCATGCCAACGGACTGGTTTCGCCGATCCTCAACGACGATGGCAGCGTCAACACCGGCTTTGGTTCGGACATCGAATACGACAGCCAGGGCCAGTATGTGGCGCTGGTTGCCGACGTTGCACGCCTGGATGGCGGGCCCGAGTCGGTGCGTGACTACCTGCCGAAAGTGAAAGCGGCGCTGCGCTTCCTGCAGGAGCTGCGCGAGCGCACGCTGGTGCCCGGTTACAAGGCCGACCAGCCGGCGCCGGAGCGGTTCGCCGGAATCCTTGCGCCGTCGATCAGCCATGAGGGCTATCCGTCGCCCACCCACAGCTACTGGGACGACTACTGGGGCCTGAAGGGCTGGCACGACGGTGCATGGCTGGCCGAATCGCTGGGCGACCACGAGACCGCACGCTGGGCGCGTGAGCAGTACAAGGCGCTGTACGACGCCCTGCATGCGTCGATCCGCGCCACGATGGCGTGGAAGGGCATCGACTTCATTCCTTCCTCCGCAGATCTGGGCGATGGTGACCCCACCGGCGTATCCATCGCGCTGGATCCCACCGGCGCGCAGAGTGTGCTCCCGGCCGAGGCGCTGCGGACCACCTTCGCCCGCTATCTGGACGATGTGCGCAAGCGCAACCAGCCCGGCGCGCTGTACGCCTACACGCCGTACGAGATCCGCAACGTGCTGAGCTATGTGCATCTTGGACAGCCGGACGTGGCTGACGAGCTGTTGCAGGGCCTGCTTCACGACCGGCGCCCGCTTGAATGGCAGGTGCTGGCCGAGGTCGTGCATTCGCGGCTGCGCTTCCCGCGCTACCTGGGCGACATGCCTCACACGTGGATCGGCGCCGAGTACGGTCGCACCCTGTTCGGCATGCTGATGCGCGAGGACGATGACGCGCTGTCGCTGCTGCCGGGCACACCGCCGTCTTGGGTGGCCGGGGATGGGTTGGCGGTGGAGCGCCTGCCGACCGCGTATGGCACGTTGCAGATGCAGGCGCGGCAACGCGACGGCACACTGAACGTCACCGTTGGCAAAGGGTTGCGCAGCGGGACGGCGGTGAAGGTCTGGTGGCCGTCGCGGACGATGCCGAAGACGGTGCGTGTGGATGGACGCGAGGTTACCGCGTTCGATGCGGAAGGCGTGCGCGTGGCGAAGCCGTTCAAGACGCTGGAAGCGCGTTGGTAGAGTCGAGCTTGCTCGACTGCATTTCGCCGATCACCATGCGCCAGTCGAGCAAGCTCGACTCTAGAGGGGCGCGCCGGGCGATGCCCGGCGTCATCTACAACGTCGGCAATCCCGGCGGGTTGGTCTGCGACTGCGGCACGGCTTCCTCGGCCACGTTCCAGCGCTTCAGCGCCTGCGCATAGGTACCGCTGCCGATCTGGGTGTTCAGCGCCTGCGTCACCGCATCAGCCAGGCCGCTGCCCTTGCGCGTGGTCACCGATATCGCCGCGGCGTTCGGCCAACCACCAGGGAACAGACCCACACGCCGTACCTTGCCGTCCCTCGCCGAATAGGCACCAGTGGCGTTGGGCTCGAACGAGACATCGGCTCGGCCGGTGATCACCGCCAGCCGCCCAACCACGGCGTCATCGAAGTACTGATACTCGACTGGCTTCAAGCCAGCGGCAATGTTCTGCTGGTCCCACTGCCGCAGGATCTGGTCCTGGTTGGTGCTGGCACCCACCACCACCTTCAGCCCGGCGACATCAGCCGGCTTCTCGATCTTCTGGATCGGCCCATCTGTGCGCGTGTAGATGCCCAGCAGGTCGTAACGGTAGCTGGAGAAATCGAATTTCTTCTTGCGCTCCTCGGTGACGGTCACGTTCGACAGCACCGCATCGTACTTGCCCGATTCCAGCCCCAGCGGCCAGTCGGCCCACGCCACCGGCACGATCACCAGCTTCAGGCCCAGCCCATCGGCGATCAGCCGTGCGATGTCCGGCTCGATACCGACCACGTCCTTGCTGTCGGCGCCGTAGTCAGCCAGCGGCAGCTGCCCCGGATGGGTGGCTACGGTGAACGACCCGGGCGTGACGAAGCGGTAGCCGGCGGGAATCAACGCCTGCGCCTTCGGATCGAGCGTGCCCTTCAGGATGGCGGTGTTCGCACCCGCCAGGCTGGTTGCGGCCACGGTGCCGGCATCCGGTGCCTGACGCACGCGCGAATAGACGATGCCGGCAATGCCAATGACCAGCACGCCCACGATCAACAGGGTGCTGCGCGAGGGGCGACGCGGTGCTGCAGGGCTCATGGTGTTCCTTTCGCAGTTACAGGGTCTTGGCCAGGAAATCGGCCGTGCGTTGCTGGCGCGGACGCTCGAACAGGGCCTCGGGCGTGCCCTGCTCGATCACCCGCCCCTGGTCCATCATCACCACGTGGTCGGCCACGCGGCGGGCGAAGCTCAGTTCGTGGGTGACAATCACCAGCGTGGTGCCGGAGCTTGCCAGCTCCTCAATCACGCTGAGCACCTCGGCCACCAATTCCGGATCCAGTGCCGAAGTCGGTTCGTCGAACAGCAGCACCTTCGGCTGCAGCGCCAGCGCGCGGGCAATCGCGATGCGCTGCTGCTGGCCACCGGACAACTGGCGCGGGAAGGCATCGGCCTTGTCGGCCAGGCCGACCCGCTCCAGCAGCGTGCGCGCCTGCTGCTCGGCCTGCGCGCGCGGTACGCCGCGCACCGCGATTGGCGCCTCGATGATGTTCTCCAATGCGGTCAGGTGCGGGAACAGGTTGAAGCCCTGGAACACCATGCCCACTTCGGCACGACGGCGACGGATCTCGCGCTCGGGCAGTTCGTACAGGGTGTCGCCATCGCGGCGGTAGCCGATCAGCTGGCCGCCCACGGTCACATAGCCGCTGTCGGCGCGTTCCAGGTGGTTGATCAGCCGCAGCAGCGTGGACTTGCCGGCGCCCGAAGGGCCGATCAGCACCGTCACGCTTCCAGCGCGCAGGTCCAGGTTCACGTCGTCCAGCACCGGCTGATCGCCGAACACCTTGCCCACACCATGCAGCGACACCGCAGCGCCCTCGCCCGCTTCAACCTGGGTGGCGATGCGCGGGCGGTTGGCCACGCGCTGCGCGGCATCGCTCTGCACACGCGGAGGCGATGACACTCGCGACACCGAACGCTCGCGCTGCAGTTGGCCGCGCGCGAAGCGCTGTTCCACGCGCCGCTGCAGCAGCGACAACACGGTCAGGATCACCAGGTACCAGACCGTGGCCACCATCAGCAGCGGCACCACTTCCAGGTTGCGGCGGTAGATCACCTGCACGGTGTAGAACAGCTCAGGCAGCGCCAGCACGTAGACCACCGAGGTGCTCTTGGCCAGGCCAATCACATCGTTGAACGCGGCCGGCAGGATCGAACGCATCGCCTGCGGCAGGATGATGCGGCGCACCTGGCGACCGCGCGGCAGCCCGAGCGCGGCTGCGGCCTCGTACTGGCCGTGGTCGACCGAGAGGATGCCACCGCGGATCACCTCGGCCGAGAACGCCGCCTGGTTCAGGGTCAGCCCCAGCACCGCGGCGGTGAACACACCGATCAGCTGCGTGGTCGGGTACGAGAACAGGCTGATGCCGGTGAACGGCACGCCCAGCTCGATGGTGCTGTACAGGTAGCCCAGGTTGTTCAACAGCAGCAACAGCACCAGCAGCGGGATCGAGCGGAACAACCATACGTAGCCCCACGACACCGCCGACAGCAGCGGTGAACCAGAGACGCGGGCCAGCGCAAGCAGCGTGCCCAGTCCGAAGCCGAGACCGGTGCCCAGTGCGGTCAGCAGCAGCGTGCGGCCCAGGCCTTCCAGCACCGGGCGCGCGAAGAACCATTCGGCGAAGGTGCCCCAGCCCCAGCGCGGATTACCCAGTACGGACTGCAACCCGATCAGGATCAGCGCCAGTGCCAATACTGTGCCGAACACCTGCAGCGGATGCCGGGCCGGCACGATCTTCAGCGCCGGTGCGGGCGCCGGCCGGGTTGCAATGCCATCCAGCGCGGTCGAAGGCGTGCTCACGCGTGGGCTCCTTGCAGCTGGGTCTGCGCAGGCACGATGACGGGCGCCGGTGCCCGCAGGTGCTTTTCGAACGGCAGGTGCGCAATGGTTTCGGGATCCGCATCCAGATCGAACAGCGCGGTGTAACCATGGCTGAGGTACAGGCCAACCGCTTCAGGCTGGCGGAAGCCGGTGGTCAGGAACACCCGCCGGTATCCTTGCCGCGCCGCCTGGTCTTCCAGCTCCTGCAGCACGCGCCGCGCGATGCCCTGCCGACGCAGCCCGGGCAGCGTCCAGATCCGCTTGAACTCGGCGGTATCCGGATCGCGGTGCGGCATGAACGCGCCGCCGGAGATCGCCACGCCATCGCGCAGCAGCAGCACGAAGGCACCTACCGGGGCAGCAAAGGCCTGCGCCGGGTAGCGCTGCAGTTCCTCGCGGGCGCTGCCGCCGATGCGTCGGCGCACGTCGGCGTAGCGGCTGTCGTACTCCTGTTCCAGGCCATCGAACAGAGGCCGTGCCAGCGGATCATCCACCGAGGTGTAGAGGAAGCGTTCGTTGCTGCTCATGCCACGTCCTTCACCAGATAGTCTTCGGCCAGCCGTGCCCACAGGCTGGCGGCGGGTGCGATTGCGGCGTCGTTGAACACGTAGCGCGGGCTGTGCAGCGGCGCGCTGTCGCCGTTGCCGACGAACACGAAACTGCCCGGCCGCGCCTGCAGCAGGAAGGCGAAATCCTCGCTGGCGGTGCGCGGCGCGAATTCGGGCACTACGTGTTCACTGCCGAAGCCCTGCAGCGCCACCTCGCGGATGTAGGCAGTCTGCTGCGGGTGGTTGATCACGCTGGGGAAACCGCGCGGGAACTCGATCTCGGCGCGCGCACCGAACGCGGCAGCGGTCTGCTCGGCAATCCCGGTGACCCGGCGCCGCAGGGTGTCGCGTACCTCCGGCAGGTAAGCGCGCACGGTCAGTTTCAGCTCGACCACGTCCGGAATCACATTGGCGGCCTGCCCGCCGTGGATCGAACCGACGGTGACCACGCCCATCTGCCGTGGATCCACATTGCGCGAAACAACGCTCTGCAGCGCCGTGACGATATGCGCCGTCGCCAGGATCGGGTCGACACTGCCCTGCGGCTCGGCGCCGTGACCGCCCTTGCCGATCACCTTCAGCCGCGCCCAGTCCACCGACGCCATTGCCGGGCCATCGACGAAGCCGAAGTGCCCCACCGGCACGCCCGGCCAGTTGTGCAGGCCATAGATCGCATCCACCGGAAAGCGTTCGAACAGGCCGTCGGCGATCATCTTCGAAGCGCCCGAACCGGTTTCCTCGGCCGGCTGGAACACCAGCTGCAGGGTGCCGTCGATGCGACCGTGATGGGCCAGGTAGTGCGCGGCGGACAGCAGGATTGCGGTATGCCCGTCGTGGCCGCAGGCATGCATCAGCCCCTCGTTCTGGCTGGCGTAGGCCAGCCCGGAGTCCTCGTGGATCGGCAGTGCATCGATGTCGGCACGCAGGCCGAGGCGTCGGCTGCCCTGCCCGCGCTGCAACGTGCCGACCACGCCGGTGCCACCGAGGCCGGTGGTCACCTCATAGCCCCATTGCTGCAGCAGCTCGGCCACGCGTGCGCTGGTGCGGTGTTCCTCGAAGGCCAGCTCCGGGTGGCGGTGCAGGTCATGACGGATCGCGATGGCCGCCTCTTCGCGTGCCGCGATCTCGGGCAATATGCCCGACGTTTGGGAATTCCGCTGGGCATGGCCCGGCGCTACTGCGGATTCTCCGCTCATCGTCTTACCCCGCCTTCCGCGCCGGTTCGGCGTCGGTCGAATGACGGCTGGCCTTATACGGCAGGCCCAGGTGCTCGCGCAGGGTCTGCCCTTCCAGCTCGCGCTGGTGGTAGCCGCGCGCCTGCAGGATCGGCAGCACCTGGGTCACGAAATCGTCCAGGCCTTCGCGCTGTGCGGCGAAACCGAGAATGAAGCCATCGCTGGCACCGGCATCGAACCAACGGATCAGCTCATCGGCCACATGCTCCGGCGTGCCGATGAAGTTTGGTCGTGGGCTGACCGCTTCCAACGCCACCTGGCGCAGGCTCAGGCCCTTCTCACGCGCATCCTGCTTGATGCGGTCGGTGGTGGAACGGAACGAGTTGCTGCCGATGTCACCCAGCTCCGGGAAGGGTGCATCCGGATCGTACTGGCTGAAATCGTGGTGGTCGAAGAAGCGGCCGAGATAGGCCAGCGCATCCTCCAGCGTGGCCAGCGCGGCGATTGCCTGGTACTTGGCTTCAGCCTCCTCGGCGGTGCGGCCGACGATGGGGCCGATGCCCGGGAAGATCTTCACGTCATTGCCGCTGCGGCCGTGGGCGATCGCCGAGTTCTTCACCTTCTGGGTGAACGCGCGGGTCTCCTCCAGCGATGGCGAATGGGTGAACACCGCATCGGCGTACTTGCCGGCCAACGCAATGCCGTCATCAGACGAACCCGCCTGGAAGATCACTGGCTGGCCCTGGGGCGAGCGCTGGATGTTGAGCGGCCCCTCCACCTGGAAGAAGCGTCCCTTGTGGTCGAGCCGCCGGAACTTGTCCGGTGCGAAGAAGGTGCCGCTGTCGCGCTCGCGCACGAAGGCATCGTCATCCCAGGAATCCCACAGCCCTTGCACCACGTCCAGGTACTCGTCGGCGATCTGGTAGCGCAGCGCGTGCTCCGGGTGTGGCCGGCCATAGTTGCGGCCCGAGCCCTCCAGTGGCGAGGTCACCACGTTCCATCCGGCGCGGCCGCCGCTGAGCAGGTCCAGCGAGGCGAACTGGCGGGCCACGGTGAACGGGTCGCTGTAGGAGGTCGACAGCGTGCCGGCCAGGCCGATCTTCTTCGTTGCCGTGGCCAGCGCCGACAGCAGCGAGATCGGCTCAAAGCGGTTGAGGAAGTGCGGGATCGACTTCTCGTTGATGTACAGGCCATCGGCCACGAAGCCAAAGGCGATGCCGTTGTCCTCGGCGGTGCGCGCGATGTCGATGTAGAACTGCAGGTTGACGCTGGCATCGGCCGGATTGGACGGATGCTTCCAGGCATGCATGTGGCTGCCAGGGCCCTGCAGCATGATGCCGAACGGAATGTGGCGCGGGGTGGTGCTCATGGGGATCGCTCCTGCAGGTCAGGCCACCGCCGCGCGTGGCGCGGGCGACAGCAGTTCAAGGGAGGTCAGGCGTGCGTCGAGGTCGGCCACCGGCGCATCGAGAATGAACTCACCCACGCCGAAGCGCCGGTGCAGCGCGCCCAGTTCGTCACGCACATGCTGCGCATCGCCGGACAGCACGCTGGGGCGCGTTTCCTCGATGCGGAAGTCCGCCACGCCCACCTGGCGTGCGTACTCGGCAGCCGCCTCGGGGCTGGGCAGGTTCACCGCCTGCCCGGGACCAAGGTGCAGCTTGTAGACGCGTAGCGCACCGATATGCCGCGCAGCCGCTTCGGCCGTAGGTGCGGCGAAGGCCACCGTGGCCAGCAGCGGGGGCTGCGAGGAGTCGCTGCGGTAGGCGTCGAATGCGGCCTCGATGTGCTTCGGATCACCATCGAAGTGCGCGGCGTAGACGAAGCGCCAGCCAAGCTCGGCCGCCTGCTTCGCACTCTGCGGGCTGGCACCGAGCAGGAAGCGCTCCGGCGCCTGCTGCGGAATCGGCCGCGCCAGCACATCGGCTTCGGCGCCGGACAGATAGCCCTCAAGGTCGCGCAGTTGCTGGTCAAAGTCGGTGAACGCCGGGCGCCCGGCCGCCAGCGCGGCAGTCGACGCTGGCAGGCCGCCCGGCGCCTTGCCCACGCCCAGATCCACGCGCCCTGGCGCCAACGCTGCCAGCAGGTTGAAGTTCTCCGCCACCTTGTACGGCGCGTAGTGGCGCAGCATCACCCCGCCGCTGCCGATACGGATGCGCCGGGTCTGCGCCAGCACCCAGGCCGCCAGCACTTCCGGTGCGGGGCTGGCCAGCGTCGGTGCGGCGTGGTGCTCGGCAAACCAGTAGCGGTGGTAGCCCAACTGCTCGGCGCGCTGCGCCAGCTGCAGGCTGTTGCGCAGCGCCTGCTCCGGCGAAGCGCCCTCGGCCACCGGGCTTTTGTCCAACACGCTGATCAGATAGCTCATGGTCGTGTCCTCGCTCAGGGGTGGGCCACGGGAATGCCGAGCAAACCATTCAGCGCGGCCAGGATCGGTTCGGCACCGGAGATGTACTGGCGGTCCTGGTGTGCGCCACTGGCCAGTTCGCTACGCACGCCCTGCGGCAGCACCAGCTTCGGCAGCGACTGGTCCTGCTCGCCAATTTCGGCGATCACCTCGCGGCGTGGCCGCGCGAAACCGATGCGGCGTACATCCAGCTGCGCGTCCAGGCCGTCGATGCTCGACAGCGCCCCTTCCAGCAGCAGGCTGTGCCGGCAGAAGAAGCGCTGGCCGGGAATCTGGCCGTCCTCGAACTCACGATCGAGCAGGAACAGGATGGGTTTGCTTGCTGCGTCGAAAGTCACAGGGGTCGTCCTCATCGGGGCCGGCAATACGATGCCGCTTCGATATCGATGCTAGAGATGCCGGCAGCCGCAGCAGCGACGGCTGGCGACAATCGGCGGTCAGATCCGGCCATGCAGATGCGCCGTAGCCATAAGCAAAGCGCCGCCGGTTATGGCGTCAGGCAATACGTCGCAGCGGCGCCGCTACCGCCAGTGCCTGCGTGGCCAGATGCCCCGCTGCACGCTCGGTCGCCAGTTCGATGCGCGCCTGCAAGGCCACACTGCTGATGTGCTCGCCCTCAAAGTCGGCCGGTGTGGCATACACCCCGATCGGCAGCGTGTGCGCCTGCAGGAAACTGAACAACGGCCGCAGCTGGTGGTCGATCACCAGTGCATGCCGCTCGCTGCCGCCGGTGGCTGCCAGCAGCACCGGCGTATCCACCAGTGCCTCCAGCTCGATGAAGTCGACCAGGTGTTTGAACAGCCCGGGATACGAGCCGCGATACACCGGCGCGGCCACCACCAGCAGCTCCGCCCCCTCGATGGTCTGCAATGCCTGCTCCACTGCCGGCTCCACTTCACCCCGCGCCAGTGACTGGCCCAGCGAACGCGCGATCGGCGCCAGCTCCACCAGCTCCACGCTGGCATGCACGCGCTGCTGCAGCGACGCCAGCAGATGCCGCACCAGCAGCAACGTGCGCGATGTCGCCGAGCTGGTCGGCGACCCCACCAATGCAACCACCTTCAATGCAGAAGACATGAACTGCTCCTCGATGATGCCGGACTAGGTCCGGCCGCCTTTGGCGTGAACCTCAAAACCGGTAACTGACCCGCCCGTACCAATACGCACCGATGTTGCTCAGCACATCGCCGCTATCCCACGTGGTCTCGATGCTGGCCACATCGGTGGCACTGCGCGCGTACTCGGGCACCTTGCGGGTGCGCTTGTCGAACACGTTGTTGATGCCCAGCGCCGCACTCCAGCCCGCGCCCAGCTCCACAGCACCGGAAAGATTGGTCACCAGCACCGGCGGCTGCTTGTACTCCACGCCGTTGTTCAGGCGCTTGATCGGGCCGTAGTAGGTGAAGTCCACGTTCGAGCGCCAGCGCCCGTTCTGCCAGCCAAGTCCCGCCACCTGCGTATAGCTGGGCGTGCGGAAGCGCAGCGCGTACTCGCTGGACTTGGTCAGCAGGTTGATGTTCGGCAGCCCCTGCAGCGCCGCCGGAATGTCGCTGACCTTCTGGATGGTGGTGCGACCGACGTTGGCCGCGTAGCTCCAGCGCAGCTTGCCCCACGCGGTTTCCTGGTTCGCCTCCAGGGTCAGTTCCACACCGCGTGTACGGGTATTGCCCACGTTGGTGAAATAGCTGGCGTAGAACGCATCGCCCGGCAGGATGCTGATGCCGGCCGAACCCAGCAGCGCATCGATGGTGCTCTTCTGCGCGGCACTCAGCACCGTGCCGCTGTTGTCGGTGATGCGCGCCGGATCCTGCGCGTTGTAGCCGATCTGGCTGGATTGGCCGAGCTGGCCACGGATGTCGATCTGGTACGCATCTACTGCCAGATGGAACGCCGGGCTCGGGTCCCAGGTCACGCCCAGGCTGTAGTTGGTGGCCTTCTCCGGCTTCAGCGGCGTGGCGCCCAACGCAACCGCCGCCGGCGAAGATACCTGCGCCACCAGCGTGGTCCCGCACGGGCAGCTGCCGGTGGCCTGGTAGAACTGCGCACCCAGGCTGGGCGCATGGAAGCCATTGCTGACCGTGGCGCGCACGCCGAGCGCGTCGGTGAAGTCGAATCGCGTGGTCAGGCGGCCGGTGGAGACACTGCCGAAGTCGGAATGGTCCTCCCAGCGCGCGGCCGCATCCAGGTACCAGCGCGAGGTGATGTTGGTGGCGGCACCCACGTACACCGCCTTGCTGTTGCGCGTCGCCTTCACCGCGTCGGCGGTGGAATAGCCGACGAAGGCTGCAGCGCCGAAGCCGGTATAAGACTCCCACTGCCCCGCGCCACGCTCATACTGTTCATGCTGGTATTCGGCGCCTGCGCTCACTTCCAGCGGCGAAGCGAATGCCGCCACCTCGAAGCCACGGCGCAGGTCCAGATTGGCGATGCCCTGCTGGTAGTCCAGCTTGCCATCATAGAAATCAGTGGGCGAACCGGGATACGGCAGCGAGTAGTTCACCGAGTTGCGCGTATAGGTACGTACCGTGCTGCGGTTGCCGGTCAAGCTGGCGTCGTAATCCCAGCCCGCGATCTGGCCTTTCACACCTGCGGTACCGGTGTACTGCTTCTCCTTGGTTTCCAGCACTGGCAGGAAGCCATCGGGAAACACGCTCAGAACGCCGGGAGCTCTGTAAGTGGTGAAGATCGTCGCGGGCAGGCGGAAATTCTGGATCGCCTGCGCGGTGCGGTCACTGGCCGTGGCGTTGGCGTAGAACTGCGCGCTCTCGCCCAGGCCATGGCCCACGTTCACCGCGAAGGCCTTCAACGCATACGACGGCGAGCTGAGAATGGTGTTGGCCTCGGCATTGCGGTTGGCCTCAGCCGGGTTCGGCGTGGCACCTGCAGGCAGTCGATTGTTCGGCCGCAGCGCCACCAGATTGCCGTTGCCATCCACCGCCGGGTAGCTCAGGTAGCCGTCGATGTAGCGACGAGTACGGATCGCATGATGCTGGCGGGTGGTCTCGCCGGAGAGGTTGATGAAGCCATCCTCGCCCCACGGCAGGCCGACGTTGGCGCGCACGCTGGTTCGCGAACCATCACCATCGGTGCTCTGCCCGCTCTCCACCGACACATCACCACCGTGCGCCTGCGACTTCAGGATCACGTTGACCACGCCGGTGATCGCGTCCGAGCCGTAGATGGCGGAGGCACCATCACGCAGCACTTCCACATGGTCGATGGCCGAGACCGGAATCAACGCCAGGTCCGCCCACGCATGGCCGGGGAAGCCGCCCCCATTGGCACCGCTCACATAGGCGCTGGCATTGCGGCGCTTGCCGTTGACCAGTACCAGCGTGTAGCCCGGCGACAGGTTGCGCAGCTGATAGCCGCGGATCAGGCTCTCCTGATCGCTCTGGTAGCCGCCGATCTGGCTCAGCGACGGCAGGCTGCGCTGCAGCGCTTCCAGCAGGTTGCCCTGGCCGGTTGCAGCAAGATCTTCGGCGGAAATCACATCGATGGGCGTGGAGCTGTTCTTCACCGTGCGCGTGCTGGTGCGCGAACCGGTGACCACCACCGCATCCAGCGTGGAAGCCGCCACATTGGCGGTGGCTGCAGTGGTGGCAGGGTCTGCATCGGCTTCCGCCGCATGGCTGGGCGATGCAGCGAGGGCGGCCGTGATCAGGACGGCAAGAGTGCTCAGGACTGGGGCGTAGGCGGCAGGCATGGGGGCTCGTGGGGGTGGGCCGGAAACACGCTTCCATTCAAGGGCCTGTTCACCCACCGCGACAGGCGGGATCGCGTCACCCAGCCGTAACATCCGGCCACCCACATGACCGCTGGTAATGACGTTAGGCAGGCCTGCGCACACGGGGTCGGAGCCCTTCCTGTGGAAGGGCTCCGACCCCGGCCTCCATATACCCCGCAGGCATCACCTCATGCCCGCGCACCACTCTGCGCCACGCACCACCACCCGTAGCATCAAGCCATGCCCAGCCCACCCGCCGATCCCACCGCGCCGCTCGTCGCCATCGTTGCCTGCCACGGCCAGGGGCTGTTCGAGTTCGGCTGTGCGGTGGGCCTGTTCGCGCCGATAAGGCCCGAGCTGGGCGTGGCGTGGTACCGCACCCAGCTGTGTGCAGGCGAGGCCGGCGCACTGCGCATGCTCGGCAGCACCCAGGTGCAGCTGCCCTACTCGCTCGACGCCGTTGAAGACGCCGACATCATCGTCATCCCCGGTTGGCGCGAACCCAGCGAACGCCCTCCGCAGGCCTTGCTCGATGCACTCATCCGCGCCCACGCACGCGGCGCACGCATCGCTTCGATCTGCTCCGGTGCCTTCGTGCTGGCCTGGGCCGGGCTGCTCGATGGCCGCCAGGCCACCACCCATTGGCGCCTCACCGAAGCGTTGGCACGCGAGTTCCCGCGCATCGATGTGCGTGAGGATGTGCTGTACGTGGACACCGGCAGCATCATCACCTCGGCCGGCTCGGCTACCGGCATGGACATGATGCTGCACATGGTGCGCAAGGATTACGGCGCGCGCGTGGCTAATCTGGTGGCCGAGCGATTGGTGTTGGCACCTTGGCGTGATGCCGGGCGCAGCCAGCGCGTCAGCCGGGCCATCCCCACCGGGGAACCGACACGTCTTGCGAAACTGATGGAATGGATGCGCCGCAACCTGCGTGAACCGCATTCACTTGGCAGCCTCGCCGAGCAGGCCGCGTTGAGCCAACGCACCCTGCAGCGGCAGTTCCTGGAAGCCACCGGGCTGTCACCGATCGATTGGCTGATCCGCGAGCGCGTGGCCTTCGCGCGCGAACTGTTGGAAACCACCGACCGGCCGCTGCAGTGGATCGCCGAGCAGGCCGGCTTTGGTTCGCAGGAGTCGTTCCGCCGCCATTTCCGCAGCCAGGCCGACGCCAGCCCCACCGAATACCGCAGCCAGCACCGCAGCGGCATCGGTGCCGACTGCCTGGTTGGCTGCTGAGCGCCCTCGTTCCCGACTTTCCACGCCATCACCACCGCTGCACTATAGGGGCACGCCCCACGCTGCCGATGGACCGGTGATGACTGACAGCCCCTACAGGCCCTACCGCGTTGGCATCGGCGTGTCGCTGCTGCTGGCCGTGCTGATCGCCGCGCTCTCACTCATAGCGGTGGCAACGCCCAACCTGGGCTGGGGCATCGTGGCGCTGGCCACCGTCGCGATCTGGGTCGGCCTCCCGCTGCTGCTGGTCCTGCTGCTGGTGTGGCTGCGCTACATGGTGCGGCAGCGCGGGCGCGTGCCAGGCCGTGTACACGCGTTGATGTTCGCGCCGACCACCGCGGCCCTGCTCATCGTCCCCGTGTGGCTCTCCCTGCAACGCAGTTGGGACAGCGTTGCCGGCGGCTCGCGTGCGCCCATCGCGGAGATGCATATCAACCTCAGCGGGCAGCCCCTGTGGCTGGACACCTCACCGTATGCGTCCACCGGCTCCGGCGCTGGTCCCGACCTGCCCATGCAGGGCGACACGCCCGAGCGCTTCATTGCCTTCCACCGCTACCCCAACCCGCAGTCCGATGCAGACAGGGGGTTCCCATATGAAGATGCGCGTCTGAAGCGCTCCGTCGACCACTACCGTTACGCCACACCGTCTGGAGATCGCGCCGTCACCGATGTGCCGCTGGTCCGTCGGCCGTATCCCGATCTTGCACCGTTCAATGCGGCGTGGCGACGCGCGGGTACACCCGAGCTCGTGCATATCTACTACCACTACAGCGATCACGTAGAGGTCGCGCCCGCGCTCGCACGCCTCAGTGGCTTCACCACCGATGATCTGGAGCGCAGCCGCTTCGAAGGCCTGACGCTGTTCAAGATCCACAACTACGGCAGTGCGCCCATCCTGCGGATGGAAGTCAATGGCCTCACACTGGACATCGGCGACGGGGCCATCGCGAACATCCCGGAAGCGCCCCGGGATTGCACAGCCTACGGCTACCCGGTCAGCCCCGCGCTGTTGCCGCTCAACCTGCCCCTGCAGGTGCGCTGGCAGACTGCAGACGTGCCGACGCGGTGGCACAGCGCGCGCGTGCAGGTGCCCGCGTTCCGGCAGCCGCAGCCACTGCAGGGGCAATCCACATTGCAGCGCGTCCTGCTGTACATGCTGCCCGATGACGCGCTGGCCGCCGAACGCTACGCCGAGGTCTTTGACGGCGATTCGCGGCGCGGCATCAAGGCCACTGGCCTGCCAGCCAGCGCTGCCACCTACGAGGTGTGTGGCAGCGCCAGGGCGACCTATGGCGAAGGAGCGGGTACCGTGCTGGCAGACTGATCCGCGATGTTGCCGGGGCACTCCCCTCCACGCTGACGCGCGCTCAGTCCTCCTGCACCAGCTTGAACTCGCGCAGCAGACCACCGATCTGGGTCTTGTCCAGCTTGTTCATCAGCAGGTTGCGCAGGAATGCAGGCCCGGGAATATCCAGCTCCCTGCCATCGCGCAGGCGACCGGTCGCCGCCAACAGCGAGCGCACGTCATAGGTGGAATTGAACACCTCGGGCACACCGCGTTCGATACCTAACAGCGTGTACACCGCTTCCATCGGTGTGCGCACCGAATACTCGGTGGTGAAGATGCAGTCGCGCTGCTTCGATTCGGCGAACTGGCCGATGAAGGCGAAGTTCACCGCACCCTCCGGCACCACGTCCGGGCGATCACCGGCCTGGCGCGGCATGAAGAACGCGGTGATGTACGGCATCATCACCGGCACCGTCTTCGCGCCGGTCGCGGCCAATTCGTCGATCTCCTCCACCGGCACGCCCAGGTGGTACAGCCACTCACGGGTGATCTCCTCGCCGGTGCAGTCCTGCATCGGCTTCTTCACGTAGTCTCCGGGCGTATCCACGAACAGCGAATACACCCAGACCACGATCTGATCCTTGGGCTGGTTCTTGAAATGCGGCTGGCGGTTCACCGTCCAGCTCATCAACCAGCGCGAATCGCGCACGCTGACGATACCGCCGGTCACCACCTTGCCACTGAAGGGGTCACGCTTGGCTATCTTCT
The DNA here is from genome assembly GCF_002138415.1 of Stenotrophomonas maltophilia. NCBI lineage: Bacteria > Pseudomonadati > Pseudomonadota > Gammaproteobacteria > Lysobacterales > Lysobacteraceae > Stenotrophomonas > Stenotrophomonas maltophilia. Next base: position 1,927,762 of record NZ_CP015612.1, on the reverse strand, counting down.
GGATGTAGGCCGGAATGCGTGCATCCAGCGTGGTCACCGTCGCCGACTCCCACTTGGTCTGCGGAATGTGCGCGCCAAACACGTCCGGGTGGCCAAAGGCCTCGTCCTTGGCGGCGATGCGGCGCCACAGGTCCCAGGCGGGCGCCGGCCCCTCGTTCAAACGCGCAGCCGTCTGATGATCGCCGTTGTCGGAGTTCTCGGTCAGCGATCCGATCGTCATGAAAACAAGGTCATCCGCGCTCAGATCCACGCCGCCGGCAACGCCCTCGCGCGTCCAGTGGATGCGCGTGGCCTGCTTGCGGCCCGCCGCCAGATCGAAGTCGACGTCGGTCACCTCGGTGCCGTACTGGAACACCACGCCCTGGTCCTGCAGCCACTTCACCAGCGGCAGCACCAACGACTCGTACTGGTTGTACTTGGTGAACTTCAACGCCGAGAAATCCGGCAGGCCGCCGATGTGGTGGATGAAGCGATGCAGGTACAGCTTCATCTCCAGCGCCGAGTGCCATTCCTCGAACGCGAACATGGTGCGCCAGTACAGCCAGAAGTTGCTGTCCAGGAAATCGCGGCCCAGCACTTCGTCGATGCGCTTGTTCTCCATTTCCTGCCGGGTGGCCAGGAACAGCGCGATGATGTCCTTCTGTGCCTGCTCGGTCAGGGTGAACAGGCCGTCGGTGTGCGCATCTTCGCCGCGATTGATCGTGGCCCGCTGCAGCGAATAGTTCGGATCATCCTTGTTCAACCAGTAGAACTCGTCCAGCACACTGGCATCCTCGATTTCCAGCGACGGAATCGAGCGGAACAGATCCCACAGGCACTCGAAGTGGTCTTCCATCTCGCGGCCGCCGCGGATCACGAAGCCCTTCTCCGGCACCTTCAGGCCATCCAGCGCGCCGCCGGGAATCTGCTGCTGCTCGAGAATGGTGATGCGCTCACCGGCCATGCGGCCGTCGCGCACCAGGAACGCGGCGCCGGCCAGCGAGGCCAGGCCAGAACCCACGAACCATGCGCGCTTGCCATCGACACCGGCGGGCTTGCGCGGGCGCGCGAAGGCTTCGTAATTGCCACTGCTGTAGTACATGCGCTGCTCCTTCCTGGAGGGGGTCATCCCACTCTAGCGCCGAACCCGTGTCCCTCATGCTTCAGCCCGCCTGCGACCCAGTGACGCAGTAGTGCCAGGCCATGCCTGGCAAGCCCCTCCAAACGACCACATTTGACATGCAGGCATTTGCCTGCATATATTCCACTCAAGGGCGGCGCCTGCCGGCCCATCGCGAGGAACCTGCAATGGTGGATATCGCACATCGGGTCGGCATCAAGTCCCCCGCAAACCAGGTGTATCAGGCGCTGGCCACCCCGGAAGGCGTGGCCGCCTGGTGGGCCGAAGACACCCATGGCGACCGCAACATCGGCGGTACGGTCAGGGCACGTTTCACCGCCAACGGCCAGGAAATCGGCGCCATGGAAATGAAACTTGAGCAGCTCATCCCGGATGCACTCGTGCTCTGGCAGTTCCTCGCCGGCCCCAACGAATGGATCGGCACCCATGTGCGCTTCAAACTCAAACAGGAAGGTGACTACTGCATCGTCCTGTTCACCCACGAAGGCTGGAAAGAGCGCGTCGAATTCACCTCCCACTGCAGCACCAAATGGGCGGTGTTCCTGATGAGCTTGAAGGCGCTGCTTGAAACCGGCAAGGGCCAGCCCAACCCACACGACGTCAGGATCGACAACTGGAATTGAAGACATCCCCATGGCGGTAGACAACGTGCGCGACGCAGACAAGGTGTTCAAGGCATTGGCCGATCCCACGCGCCGAACGCTGCTGGATCTGCTCTGCGAGGACAACGGCCAGACCCTGGGCCAGCTGTGCGAGCACCTGGACATGGCCCGGCAATCGGTCACCCAGCACCTGGGCCTGCTGGAAGACGCCAACCTGATCAGCACCGTGCGCCGCGGCCGCGAGAAGCTGCACTTCATCAACCCGGTGCCACTGCACGAAGTCTACGAGCGCTGGGTACGCAAGTTCGAGCAGCAGCGCCTGGGCCTGCTGCATGACCTGAAACGAGAACTGGAAGGAGAATGACGATGTCCGCAGAGTCCACCCGCTTCATCCACGTGATCTACATCGCCTCCACGCCGCAGGAGGTGTTCGAGGCCATCACCCGGCCCGAGATCGCCAGCCGCTACTGGGGCCACGAAAACGTCTCGGACTGGAAACCCGGCTCGCGCTGGCAGCACGTGCGCGCCAACGAAACACGCTCGGTCGAACTGGTGGGCGAAGTGGTGGAGAGCACCCCACCCTCTCGGCTGGTCATCACCTGGGCCGCCGCTTCGCAGGCCGACAACCCGGACGCCTACAGCCGCGTCACCTTCGATATCGTGCCCTACCAGGACATGGTGCGTCTGACCGTCACCCACGACGAACTGGAACCGGGCAGCGGGATGGATACCGGCATCCGCCAGGGCTGGCCTATCGTGCTGTCGAGCCTGAAGTCGCTGCTGGAGACGGGCAAGGGCTTGGATGTGTTTGCGAAGCCGCAGTAAACGGCTGCGCCGGGACGACGCCGCAGGCGCCTTGGCTGCTGCGGCGTCGGCAATGCGGCCGATGCGGGTCCGCTAGCGTGCGGTCCAGCCACCATCGACCGGCAACGCCGTGCCGGTGATCTGCGCTGCAGCGTCAGAGGCCAGGAACACCACCATTTCCCCCAGCTGCTCGGGCGACACGAACTGCAGCGAAGGCTGCTTTTCGGCCAGCAGCGCGCGCGCGGCGGACTCTTGATCCGTGCCTTCGCGCTCCGCCAACGCAGTGATCTGTTGCTCAACCAGCGCGGTCCGCACCCAACCCGGACAGATCGCATTGGCGGTGATGCCGGTGCCCGCGTTCTCCAGCGCGGTCACCTTGGTGAATCCCACCACGCCGTGCTTGGCCGCCACATAGGCCGACTTGTTCACCGAGCCCACCAGGCCGTGCACGGATGCGATGTTGATGATGCGGCCGGCGCCCTGCTGCTTCATGTGCGGCAAGGCCGCCGCCGTTGCATGGAACACCGCCGAGAGATTCAGCGCCAGGATCGCATCCCACTTCTCTACGGGAAACTCGTCGATCGAAGCGGTGTGCTGGATGCCCGCGTTGTTCACCAGGATGTCGATGCGGCCCATCGTCGCAACGGCGTGGTCGATCATTCCGCGCACTGCCTCGCCACGGGACAGATCTGCGCCATCATGCGCCACCCGTACGCCGAACTCGGTTTCCAAGTTGGTACGGATACGTTCGATCTCCGCTGCATCGCCAAATCCGTTCAGCACGATGTCGGCGCCCTGCCGTGCCAGCGCCGTGGCAATGCCAAGACCGATACCGCTGGTGGAACCGGTAACCACCGCAACCTTTCCACTGAACATGGGCGAGCTTCCAACGGGCACAGGCAACCAGTGTAGCCCTCTGGGTCCACGCCATGCGTGGATGCCCCCCCCTCTCGGCAGACTTTCACATTACCCCTATAGTCAGCGCAATCCACCCATGGATGGCCCGATGAACCCCTGCAAGGCCCTGCTGCCCGCCGTTGTTGCCGCACTGCTCGCCCCTGCCATCAGCCAGGCCACGCCGCCCGCTCAGGCCGCGACGCCACTTACCACCGGCAGCGTGCGCCTGGATATCACCAGTGGCCGCGTCGAGGGCGACGTCTGCGTGTCCAACCGCCCTGCCGGGTCGCTCAACACCTTCGTGCTCAACGCGGGCCTGAATGTCGCGCGGGTGACCGATGGCGATGGCGCGCCGCTGGACTTCGAAGGATGGTACGCCCCCGGTGTGGATGGCGAGGCACGCGTGTACACCGTGGCCAAGCCATCCACCACGCTCTGCGTGCAGTACGTGGGCGCCTTCCCGGTCTATGCCCGGCACGATGCCCCAACCGACTTCAAGGGCCTGATGGCCTTCAACGGCGACAGCGCCCGCTTCACCGAACAGTCCGCCTGGCTGCCGCAGGCATTCGACCCCAAGGCCCGCGTGCGCAGCAGCGAAAGCCGCTACGACCTGCAGGTGGACTGCGCCGGCTGCCGCTTCCTGTATCTCAACGGCAGCCCGGCCATCGAAGGCGCGCAGGGCCGTTTCCGCAGCGAGAACGCACGGCCGATCCTGCTGTTCGGCGGCAGCGGCCCGATCACCCGCACCGCGCAGGTCACGGTCCTCAACGAGACCCTGCCCAAGGCCAAGGTTGATGCATTGTCCAGCACGGTGCAGAAGGTAGCCGACGTGCACAGCCGTTACATGGGCGTGCCGCTGGCCGACCGCCCCACCTTCCTGCGCATGGTCACCCTCAACCAGATCGAGCGCGACCGCGAGGGTAGCGAATGGGGCTTTGCCACCTGGCCGACCATCGCCATGAGCGGCAGCATCGGCAACGTGGCCGATTCACTGCTGGCCGGTGGCGAGAAGGCCGAGCGGCGCGTGCAGTACATCGCACACGAAATGAGCCATTACTACTTCGGCACGCTGAACCGTCCGCAGGGCCCCTACTTCTGGGTGCTGCTGGAATCCAGCGCCGAGTTCCTGTCGATCAAGGCGCTGCGTGAGATCAGTGGCGATGCCGCGGCGGATCGCTACATTGCGCGCCTGCAATCGGCCATCGATAAGACGGACAAGCCGCTGCCCGCGTTCGATGCCATCGACGACAACTCGGACGTGGGCGAACTGTACCGCTATGGCTACGGCCCCTTGCTGTTGCTCTCGCTGGAAAAGCAGGTGGGTGAGGCGAAGATGCAGGCCTTCATGCGCGAGCTCCTGGCCGCGCCTTCGCCGAAGAACTGGGCGGAGCTGCAGGCCATCGCACTGAAGGCTGGCATCGATGCCAAGGTCTGGGAGCATTGGCGGGCAAGCTGTGTGGCTGGCGGCAGGCAGAGATGCCAGTAGATCCACGCCATGCGTGGATTCACTCCCTCAACGCCCGCACATCTGAGTCATCCAGCACTCAGAAAAACAGACTCGCTCGCTCAACGGTCGCGAGCGGATTAGCCTTCCGCACCGCCTCCAGAAAGAGCAGAAAGTCGCGGTTGAACAGCGAAAGGTTGTTAGTGAACGTCACGCACTTTCTACCCGATGCTCTGCTGAAGCATACCTGCCAGACATAGCGCGCATAGATGACGTCGGACGTTCGAGTGACTGAGGTGATCTGCGAAAGCGGAACCGCCGTGGGCACCGGCCCACGTCGCAGGTAGAAGGATTCTGTATCAAAGAAATAGTGCTCGCGATCCTCTTTGCCATCCACCATCACCAAGGTCATGGACGTGCCGGAGATCCGGCGCGGAGGATTCAGACGCACCCCTGATCCCAACGCCGAACGGGCTCTCGCTGACATTTGCCGAAGGATGAACCAAAGGATCACCAACGGAAGCGCCGCAATGACAACAAAGCCTACGGTCTTCAAAACAGTTTCCAGCGTGCTGGGCACACAGATCTCCAGGATGAACGTTCAGGCACTAACGACGCCCGAATAGGTCCACGCCACGCGTGGATGCTTCGGCTTCAACGCCCCATCACTTCCAATGATCCGGCCCCAGGAACGGCAGGCTCAACACAAACACCGGAACCGCCACAGGAATCAGCGCCGCGCCCAGCACCTTGCCGGCCGCCGTCCCAACACCCGGCTTGTCCTCCCTCTCCGGCAGGATCCGCTGCGCCCGTGCACTGATCGGCTGCGCCAGCTTCCCCTTCTCCGCCAACGCAGCAGCGTCCGGCAACTTCACCCGCTCGCCGTCGCCCTCGAACAGCGCGCTGTAATAGCTGCCGCCCTTCTTTGAAAGATTGCAGGCCCGATCAAACGCCAGCGCGTAGCGGCTCCGATCCTGCGGCAGGTAGTAGCGCGCACGCTCATCCACATACTTCGCCTCGCGCGGGAGCACCTCAATCCGCTCCAGCTTGAACTGCGCGGCCTGTTCCGGCGTCACCTGTTCCGGCCGCAGCAGCAGCGCATAGCTGCCGTGCACCTTGGCCTTGTTGGCCGGGTCGCGCCAATCCTCATGGAAGTACATCTGCGCGCAGGCCACCGCCTCGCGCAGCGGGCTGTCCATCAGCGCGCGATACTCGCGGAACGGCGCGGCATTGAAACGCATCGGCTCTTCAAAGCGCGGCAGCAGGTACAGCTGGCCGTCGTCGGCCACGAACGCACCCGTGATCTCGCGGCTTGAGGCGTGCTCCTCCGGGCCACTGGCGCAGCCAGACAGCAAGCCAAGGCACAGGGCGGAGAGAATGAAAAAAGACGTTCGCATGTCGTGTTCGAGGGCTTCCCTGGGAAAACGGCCCCGCCCGGAAGGACGAGGCCAGCCCACCATGGTGCCACGGCACCGCATGCGATGCAGAACCGGCCTTACTTCAACCGCTCCACCAACCGCTGCCCCACCTCCAGCGCCGAAGCCGGGTTCTGCCCGGTAATCAGCTCGCGGTCCACCACCACATGCCCGGTCCACGGCGTGGCATTGCTGCTGAACTTCGCCCCCGCCCGCTGCAACGCAGTCTGCGGGTAGAACTTCATCTCGCCACCGCCAAGCAGCGGCTTGGCCTGCTCTTCTTCCTGGTTGCTGATCACCGTCATCTGGTAGCCGCTGTAGATCCATTTCGGTGTGGCCGGCATCGCACCCGCTTCCAGCTTTGCCACAAAACCATCGGCATCCGGCAGCGTGGACAGCAGCGCGATCGGCCCGTGGCAGACCAGCGCGGTGGTCGTGTTGCGCTGGTGGAAGTCGGCCAGCAACCGGCCCAGCGCCGGGCTCTTCAGCAGGTCCTGCATCGGCGCGTGGCCACCGGGAATGTAGACCGCATCGAAACGCGCGTAGCCCTGCTGCTCCACGCGCGCCAGGCTGACCACCGGCGAAGCCGTCGGCGAGGTCAGCGCCAGTTTCTCCAGCAGATCCTTGTGCAGCGCCAGCTGCGCGGCATCGTTGCCGAAATACGCCGGCGTCACCGAGGACGCATCCACCGTCGGCGCCCGCCCCTGCGGCGTGGCGAACGTCACCTCGTGGCCGGCGTCCAGCAGCAGCTTGACCGGCTGCATCAACTCGTTGAGATAGAAGCCGGTGGACAGCACCTTGCCGTCCTTCAGGTCCAGGTGGTTTTCGTCGGACAGCACCACCAGCACGTTGGCGGCCTGCGCGCCGCTGGCGGCCAGGGTCAGGGCCAGCGCTGCGGCCAGCCGGGTCATCAGGTTCATGGGGAGCTCCTATCGGGGGAATGGCGGCCACTTTATTCATCGCCCCGGCGGCGATAAATTGGCTCCATCGCAAAACATCTGTTCCACGGAGAGCCAAATGAGCCGCAAGTTCGACTACCTGGGCGATGTGGAGGTGTTCCTGGCGGTAGTCGAGCACGGCTCGTTCACGGCTGGCGCGGTGGCGCTGTCCACCACGCCCTCGGTGCTGAGCCGCGCGGTCACCCGTCTGGAAGCGCGGCTGGGCCGGCAGCTGCTGCAGCGGACCACCCGCCGCGTGGGCCTGACCGACGCCGGGCGCCTCTATCTGGAACAGGTGCGCACTGCCTTCGGCCTGCTGGACGACGCCGAGCGCGACGTACTGGCCCAGGACGGTGCGCTGGCCGGCCGCGTGCGCCTGAGCGTGCCCACCACCTATGGCCACTACCGGCTGCCGCCCGTGCTGGCGCGCTTTGCGCAGCAGTACCCGCAGGTGCAGGTGGAACTGAACATCACCAACCGCAACGTGGACTTGGTGGCCGAAGGCTTCGATCTGGCCATCCGGCTGGGCCAGCTGCCGGACAGCGGGCTGGTGGGGCGAAAGCTGGAAGACGCGCCGCTGCTGCTGGTGGCCGCACCCAACTACCTGCAGCGCCGCGGCACACCGCAGACGCTCGACGACCTGCAGCAGCACCTGTGCCTGCCGTTTGTAATGCCGCGCACCGGGCGGCTGGCGCCGTGGATCTTCCGCGACGGCGGACGCGACGTGGACTGGCTGCCGCGTTCGTCCATCGAGACCTCCGACGATGTGCTGGGCGTGGTATCGCTGGCCGAACAGGGCATCGGCATCTGCCAGAGCTATGAGTTCATCGTGCGCGAGCGGCTGCAGCGTGGGCAGCTGGTGGAGGTGCTGCCGCAGCTGCGGGGGCGGTCGCGGCCGTTCTCGGTGATCTATGCGCCGCACAGGCGGCAGTCGGCGGCGGCGCGGGCGATGATTGAGTTGCTGGTGGGGAATGCTGGGCGTGCTGAGGGTGACGTTGGTTGAGGCTGCGAGGTTCGCTAGCGGTGTCGTGTTTGGACAGCCTTTCGCGGTGTGAGGCTGATCGGGCGCAATGCCTGCGGGGCAGGACTAAGAACTGTTGCAAAGAAGGCCGTCGCGCCATTCGCTTGTGGCATGGGCGATTGCGCCACTTTGATTCGCCATCAGCAGAGCAGCTGCACGAATGCGTCGGCTGGCGTCGCGTGCTGCACGAAGGGTGCGTGCAACAATAGTTCTTCGCTCTCGGATTCCGCGATTCCTTCGCGAACTTCTATTGGCATTTAAAGCGGCTGCGTAAACACCATGGCGCGCCACCGAAAAAGGGGTGGCAGCGGGTCTGCAAACCCGTGATGAAAGATGCACCTGTAGTTTGCGCTTGCCCGTCGGCACCGTCCTTAACCGGTGCCGGCGGGCAATCCGTCGGCCTTTCTGGCGGGCGGTGCGTGGGGGCCCTCGGGCCCACCGGTCTATGGTGCTATTTCATCCCGGTTTGCAGCCACGCATCGCCCGCCACCCGCTTACGCGGTGGCGCTGTTAAGCACAGCCACGGAAACCGACGCCATGAACGAATCCGACACCTTCTCTTCGTACACCGTTGTTGAGCCCATCAACGACGACACTCCCCTGCCCGACCTGAACTCCCTGCTCGGCATCCTCAAGCGCATGCGCGGCTGCGAAGGTGCTGATGGGCACCCTTGGCCGGAAACCGATGTATCGCCCGGCCGACGTGTGAGCCTGGCCAGGAGTGAGCGCGCGATGGTGGGAGCGCTGACAGTGCTGGAACTGCTGCACGCGGCAGACCGCTGCCGGGTGGCAGCGGAGCCGGAGCGGCACTTGGACGAGGGGGTTGTGGATGGGCTGTTTCTGGCGTGCCGCGGGTTGGTTGAGTGGGCTTGTCGGGAGGTTAGGCCGGAGTGATTTCCCTCGGCCGCATAGATGCCTGCTGACGAACCCAGTGTCCGCTTTCGGCCAGAAGCGGACTTCGACCAAGGCCTGTGTTAAGCCAACTAATTCGATGCGGCCCATCCGCGCACGAAACCGCAACGCAGGCTTAGCCTCAACGTATTGCTAGACATTATCTTCTTGACGCGAGGTCCACTGGCGCCAGAAGCCGAAGGACCGCAGCACTAGATGCTACGACAAACACTGCAGTGGCCAACGAAGGAGCAACTGGGTCGGATGTTCCCTGGCCATGTCGAAATAAATGTATTCCATCAACAAGTTGGGCGAATCCATCCATGGACTTGTCCAGCATGGTGCGTTCTGTCTCGTTTACTGCAGAAACTAAGAGAAAGGGCTTGATCTTGTTCTCAACCATCCAACGATTGAGATTCTTGCTTGCTGGATCAATAAGGCGGGCGAGGATCTCAAGGCTTTCAAAAGATGATCTCACCGCCGCTTTAGTGTCGGGCGGGCTTGAGTCCAAATACGCATGCGATTGTTCGAAAGCTGCACGTACGGCTGCATGCCGTGGATTGGCAAGGCAAGCGAGAGCTGATGCTCGATTGCGCTCGAACTCTTCATCAACAAAGAAGTGAACGCCGCCCTCAGAGTCCGAGATGTAGCCAACATTCTCTTCCCGCAGAGCACGATTAACAAAGTCTCGCCAAGCTGTGGCTTTTGGGAAGATGTAGCCAATACTTCTATCCGGCTTCGTTACCGGCTGCTTATCACTCGCCTTGAAATAGCGCCATATCAGAAGTAATGGACGAGAGGACGTACTCGATGCTTGAGTCAGCGAAGAACTGAGTGAAGTTGTACTGCGTGTGGTTGAACCTATCCGAGTAGAACGTACTAATGACTAGTCCGCCTTCTTGGCGAAGGTAAGACGCCAGCTTCGCATAATCAGAGTAATGATTACCCTGTAGATAAGCATCCAACCTGTTCCGAAACGTCATACTGTCTTGTCTAGGAGCGCCCCGGGCGATGTACTGCCGGGCAAAGAGTTCGCCGCACTTTGGTTCGGATTCGCGCATGACCTCTCCCGAGATACCTAACATCTGAATTAATCTGCGCCGCGAAGCGTCGTCGGTTTGAACGAATAGTTAGGGTTCATCCCAAGGATCCTGGCCCGAAATGTCATTGAGCACGGCGATGATCTGGGCACCCAGCGCCAAGGCTTCTTCGGCTTGCTCCTCGGATACGTGCTGAGCGTGAATCGCTGCGTTACAGATTTGGGTTACGTAGTCGAACGACCGCTGCAAGTAGGACATGTCGGGATGCTCACGCAAAAACAAGCCGAATAGTTGCCGCGCACCCACTAGTTTTGGCCGCTTAAATGGGTCGGTGATTACGACTCGTTTCCCAAGGATCTTGCGGAGATGTCGCTCGATTTCAATACGGGTTCTGGCAAGCGCGAGAGTGCTGTCCTCGCTTTGCATCATGAGCTTCTTCTCTACTTCGCGAGCTTCATCTGTTGCTTGCGGCGCCTTTCTCTCAACGGCTTCGCGAGCATCACGCAGCTCCTGAAGTCCAGGAATGTTGACGGTGACATGGTTTGACATGCCGCCGATTGTGTTGACATTGGTGGATAGGACCGAAAGGCTGTTGCGGATTTCAGCTTTGAACTCTCGCAACTCTTCCTTAGCCTGCTCAACCTGCCGCTCAAGCTCTAAGAAGCTGCCGATCTTGATCTTTGAAAAGAACGGCAAGAAGAGAAAGAACAGCCATAGAATTACGTAGAGGGCATCACCCATAAGAACCTTTGCGACTGGGCGGAAAGCCCCGAGTTCGCAACGAACCCCACAAGAAAATAGAAAGAGATCAGCCATGAAAGAGCCGGAAGCGCCCAAGCGGGCATGCTGTGGTTCTTCTTTTCACCCATTTCGCCGCCTACTCTCCCATAATCCACAACTACGTCGTAGCCGCGTTATTGGTCCGGTTCTACGACCTATCCACAGCGGACAGTGTTGTGAGTTATCTCCCTGGATACGCCTCGATCTTACAGCGGCTCGATCCGGCCAACAAGCCAACGTACGACTGGACCCAACAGGGTGCAGAGGACGTGCTCTGGCGGATGTCCGCTTTGGGTCAAAACGGGACATTAGGGCCGGCCTGGCGCCAAAGCAGCCCCAATGTCTGCTACCGGCCAGATGCGGACGCCCATATGCTCTGCTGCGCGAGGCCGAAACTCAATCCATTGCCACGGGTGGCCAATTCCGACTGATCGAAGTGGAGAACTCGCTCCGACATTCCCCGGTTTGCGCGCGATTTCGCTGAGCCGCCAGTGGCGTGCGCCATTCTTCCAAATGCGCGGTGAAAAAGATGAGCACGCACATCAGTGGTACCTTGATCGAGGCCGCTCTGCACCCTGATGCGAGCGTGCGGTGTTCAATCATTGTCTAGCTGGCAATGAGCTAGAATGGTGCTGCCGTCCGCAGTGATTGACCATTCCAAGCTTGCTCCGCCACCTGCGTACACTGCCTCAACCTCCCATGCGAGGAAACCGGAGGCTTGAAGTGCGAAACGGCGACTTTCAGTGACATCCTCTACCTTTCCCCTCTCCGCGAGATCCCTCAGATCGCCGAGGAATACGCTGAGCACCATGTCAGAAAGGCGATCAAAGTCTGAAGCCGGAATCTCGCGCCTTCCAACGGCGACGAACAGATCGGCCAGCATCTTTGGTTTATGTACTGGGTCCGCGCGGTCAAGCTTATCCAGCAGCAACTCGCCTAACAGTTCTCGCTTTGCTTCTGTTCCAGCGAGTTCGTCGACGACACGAGCGCGGTCGCTGGCCGATAGGTTGTCAACGCCCGCTAGAAATCGAACCACCTTTGCGGCGAACAAGCGATCACCTATCGCGGCCGCTCCCTGACGTACGGCGAGCACAACGGAGACCACAGGCACCTTGCCTAGGATATTTTCGTCTAGCGCAGCTTCCCAAACTGCCGAGGCCACATCCTTTGTAAGGCTAGCGGTTGGGCCGGTGAGGGCGCCTATCAGGTCGGTAGGGATCTTCATGTGGCTGGTGCCCGGGAGTGAATTTGAATAGCCTTTACCAAACCATCTCGGTGAGTTCTGTCCCTCAACTCGTACTCGGGCAGCTAGTACCCAACAAACTGTCGAGTATCCAAGAAACGCCTTGCCGGGGGAAGGTCACTCTTATCTTAACCTGCGGATTGCTCCGAACGCTGATGGTCACCGGCGGTGTGCTCACCTGGTGGGATAAGCGCGGCGTGATCCCTCATAGGCTCTGTAACTCAGTTGTCGCATCCGCACCCTGCTAACTGTTCATCTTTCGACTCGAGGTCAGGAGCGCACGTACGCCCCCCGGTATCGTCCTAATCCGCTAGGCCAGTCTGGTTTCCGCTCTCAGCCAGGAGCGCACATGGCGATCCGAGTCAGCCCGCCCCGATAAGGACTGACGCCGCCGGCTAGCAAGCCGACGCGAAGCTCGAACCTATTCCGGACCTGCGACGCTGGGCGGCCGTCCACGTGGCGGGCCTTCTAATTCATCTGGGCCGGGCACTTCGGCAACCTTGGCCTGGAACAAAATGGGCATCCAGAACTGTGGTGGAAATGGCGTCCTGAAGTGACGACATGCCATCGCGATCACCACCCAGGCCCCCTGCTTTACTGCAGAGAGCGCATCCAGGCTGACGATGGCCTTGGACTCAGCCTTCTTTATGTCTGCTCGTAGCAGGTCGCCAATCTGTTCGGGGAACTTAAGAAGCGCCTCAGTCGTGCCGCTTTCGTACTGCGCCGGCTGCCGGTAGATCACCGACTCTGTGAGGTCATCGGCGTACCAGAGCTGCAGGCAGACCCCCTCGAAAGCCGAGTTGTAGCGATCGCGCAGGGAATGGTAGACCTCATCGTGACCCAAGATGAGGCTCCAGTACATGAGTGTTGGCACCAGAGTACTTAGATGGCGCAGTTTCTCGACTTGGTCCTCAGAGAGTTCGCCCAGCTCCATCGCTACCAAGTCATCGAACGCGTCGGTCGCAACGGGGAAGTGCTGCTTGACCTTGAACGCGAACGACACGCGGGAAGCCAGGCCGTCTAGCCATTGCTTCGCCGCCTCATGCTTGTCCGTGAGGTGGAGCAGCAAGAAGGCCAGGGATAGTTCGATTGCATTGCCATCGTAGCGAGGCGAGCCCGAGGAGGCATTGTTCTTGATGGCGGCGATCAACGTATCTGCGACCCCATCTGCGTTGGCTGCAGCCAAGGCCGCCGCCACTTCATTGCCTTCCCCCAGTGCCATCTCAGCAAGGTGTTGCTGGATTAGACCTATCTCGGCCAATACTCCGATCTGCTCGAATACCTTGTCTGTTACCAATGCATTCTCGCCAGTGAAACCGGACAGCCCATCCCTTGCCCAAAAGAAGGGCTTAAGCTTGTCGAAGTAGGCCGCAGAGATGCGATGGTGTATCTGATAGATGTCGCGGAAAGCTGAGATGGCAGGGCGATACTTGAAGCCGCCCCGAACCCGGATCGCCTCCCACGCCCAAAGGCAGCAACGCTCACCCATCTTGAACGCGTTGAGCAGGTTGCCTTCCTCATCTGCCCAGCGAAAAACTACTTCCAACACCAATGCCACGGTCTTCATTTGACGAACGAATAACCTTCGACGGGTGTTGTTTAGTACCGGGGCCCCGTCGTGACTGTCGATCAGCAATGCCTGGGCGATTCTGTACGCGTGTCGTAGGTCATAGTCCCTTGAACCAATCAAGGCAATGGCTCGACGAAGGTCTGCCCGTTGTGACGGATCGATCGCATACTCGTCCAGCAAGTGCGCATCAATCATGTCCGCCAGGTCGTCACCAGACCAGAACTCGAACCTCAGGTTCGAGGTAGTGTGTCCGTTGATGTAACCCGTGTAGTCCTGCTGTACTTCCTGCTTAAGCTCGCCGGTGGAGCAGATAACTACCTTGACCGGCAGTGTTTGATGCTCCTCGCGCACCGAGGTGTGTAGATAGGAGTCCTGAATCTGGTTCAACGTTGCACGAACCGCATTGACACCGCCATCCCAGTCACGACGCCCCAGATCGCCAACCTTAAGCACGAACAGATAGAGCGTCTTGATGCCGTTCTTGTCCTTGCCGACGGCCGCTATGTCCACTCCATTCTGGCGCACACCCACCTGTGCGCGACTAATCGGAATGAGCTTCATGCGTGCGAGCAGATCCGGAAGCAGTCGGTCCAGCTCCCCCGACTCGCGAAGCTGGCTCAGGAACTCCTTAATGATGAGCTTCATGCCTGACTATCCTTCAGCTTGCCCAAGATGAACTGGCGGCGCTGCATATCGCTGCCGACTTTATCAATCGACTCGCTACGTGGCACCGCAACTGAGTGCGATGCCGACATCATCGGCGTCGTACCTCCCACTTCGCCATCTCGCATGAAGAACATGGAACGTCCGGCTTTAAGCGGAATAGACGTGGCGACCTTTCGGAAGAAAGAATCCTTACTTGCTTCTTCGAAGGCCTCATTCATCAATCGCGCCCGCTCTTTCTCAAACCGAATCTTTTGCTCGGATGAAGGCCTCAGCTCTTCAACCAGTGGCAGTGCCTTCAGCGGTTCGTAGTATGCGCTCATCGCTTCAAGGATCTGCTGAGCCAATCGAGTCCGCGCATCCTCCGCGCCCGTCGCTACCAACGGCTCCAGATGTTCTCTCGTGGCGACGGGATAGTCGTACCCTATGTGCCGGGCCATGACTTCAAAGACAAGCGCAAACACTCTTGCCTCGGCATCGCGCGTGCGTGTCATCGACCAAGCCAGTGAGACTCGTTGATGATCACGCACGACATTTGCCAAAGTTCGCCGCGCCAGATGCAGCAAGCCGCCCGCGCTGAGCGAATCCAGAGCGGATACTGAGAAAGCAGTACCCCGTACCTCCCTCAGGCTCAGCTCATCTAAAATCTTCCGAGCCATCCTTTGGTAACCGATGGCATCGGCCATCAGCCATGCGACCAGCAGGTCTCCCAGCGCTTCGCCGTCACTCACGATCTGCGCGAACAGTTGAGGGAACTCTCCAGGCACTGACGGCGCTCGTTCTACATTGGTGCGAGCCCATGTCTCCAGCCAAGCTAGCACTCTGGATTTGTTCCTTGAGCTGTACTCCTTGGCCAGGATGTGGTCGATTCCATGTCCCGCACCACTCTCTTGCACTGCCTTAGCCGCAAGTAGATCTATCTTGTCCAGACTCCAAGGCTGCGCTCTGAGCTCATTCGGGCCATAAGCGAGATGGTCTCCGATTATCTGTACAACATCGATACCCTCCAGCGCTGCTATTTCGTCGATCAGTGTGTGCCGATCGGGTGCGGTGCCCACCAAGTAGAGGCCCGCTCGCGCAGCCGTGTTACGCAAAGCGCCGTCGCCAGCCTGCAGCTTGTCCCGAATCACCCCCACCGCACGATCAATCTCGGTCGCATCGATGTCGCTCCAATCAATGAAACCCAACGCTTCTAACGCCGGTAGTGCGACCAAAGGATCCGGCGTACCCACCAAGGCGTGCACACGTGCCAGCCACGACTCCCTGTCATTCTGGACCCCAACAATAAAACTGGTACGCAACAGCGGCGCCAACGTCAAATGAGGCGCCGCAAGGCATCCCTCGAGCACGCGCTCGATTTCCGTCGGGTGGCGCTTCATCCAATCTTCTATCGGAGGCGCCAAGAATCCCCTTGCTTCTAGGAGGAGTACCATCATCAAGACATTGGGAATGTCGAGTGCATCCAACAACGGGATGACGTCTGCAACGACCCTGCCGATTCTGTACGGATGTCCATTGCCGTCACGCACGGCGTCGATTGCAAGCTGCGCCACATCAACGATGCCGTTGTTGTGGAGCCGCGCAAGCGCAACGGCAGGAAGTTTGTCGCCGCGTCCCGCGCCCGAGGCCGCCTGACACAGAAAAAGGCCTTCGAACAACTCAGCGGGTGCTTGTAGCTTTGGCTCAATGACAACTACCTGGAGGTACCCTAACGCGCGAGCCTTGGCTCTCTCAGGGTCAACAAAGAATGGCGTACCGTCCATCATCTGGCACTCATTGACCATATCCTCTGGCGCCAGCCCTATATCGTCTAGCTTTATCGACTCGGGTTTTGTCAGACACAGCCACGCGAGCTGATCCAGCTTGGCTTCTTTATCGTCCATGCCCTATCCCCCCCCTGTTCTCTTAGCTTAAAGATAGCTCAAATTTCACATTCAACTGCGCTCAAGCTCCGCTGCCGAAATTCTTGGATGTACCTACGTAAATCTTGTTTGATGTATTATTCGCTCAATGCGACGCCCCCCCCCTGAGTAGTGGGCGGGTTTAGATTCCAGTGCTGATGTTATCTATCCTGCCAGTCAACTGCGCAGCGTACTGGCGGGCGTCAGGCCGTCAAGCGCTCGTTTAGGCCATTCTTCGTTGTAGTCACGCCGCCAGCTTTGGACACTGGTCCTGGCATGGAGCAACGCTGGGAACCAATGCTCGTTCAGACATACATCGCGTAGCCGCCCGTTGGAGGACTCAATGTAGGCGTTTTGGTTCGGCTTACCCGGCTCGATCAGGCGCTGGGCAATTTCCCTCTCGTGAGCCCACGCCACCATCGCTCCACCGCAAAACTCATTGCCGTTGTCTGTCCTGATCACTTGCGGCAAGCTGCACTGAACGGCCAATCTGTCCAGCCCTCTGGCAATTCCTCACCCGGAAATAGCCCGTTCCATCTCGACGGACACGGCCTCGTGGGTGGCGTCGTCAACGATGATCAGGCACTTAATTACTCGGCCTTCCTCAGTTCGGTCGAATAAGATATCTATCACCCATACCTGATTGGCGGCGGATGGGCGCAGCATGGGCGGATACTCACCGACAGGCACCTTCTTGCGTCTGCTGCGACGCACCTGCAGGCCCGCTTCTTGATACAGGCGCTCCAAACGCTCGCAATGGGAATGTCTGAGTAAGCTCCGCATACAAAAAAGGGCGCCTCTCGGCGCCCTCGTTCTTTCAACTCACTCCCACTCAATAGTCGCCGGCGGCTTCCCAGAGATGTCATAGACAACCCTTGAAACCCCCCGCAACTCATTGATGATCCGGTTACTCACCGTACCCAGGAACTCATACGGCAGATGCGCCCAATGCGCCGTCATGAAGTCAATCGTCTCCACGGCCCGCAGCGCAATCACCCACTCATAAGCGCGCGCATCGCCCACCACACCCACCGACTTCACCGGCAGGAACACGGCAAACGCCTGGCTGGTCTTGTCGTACAGATCCGCCTTGCGCAGCTCATCAATGAAGATGGCATCGGCCTTGGCCAGCAGCTCAGCGTACTCGCGCTTCACCTCGCCCAGGATTCGCACGCCCAGGCCCGGGCCCGGGAACGGATGGCGGTAGACCATGGTGCGCGGCAGGCCGAGCTCGACGCCCAGGCGGCGCACTTCGTCCTTGAACAGCTCGCGCAGCGGCTCCACCAGGCCCAGCTTCATGTGCTCCGGCAGGCCGCCCACGTTGTGGTGGCTCTTGATCACATGCGCCTTGCCGGTCTTGCTGCCGGCCGACTCGATCACGTCCGGGTAGATGGTGCCCTGCGCCAGCCACTTGGCGTTCTTCAGCTTGTTCGACTCTTCATCGAAGATCTCAACGAACAGGTTGCCGATGATCTTGCGCTTGGCTTCCGGGTCGCTCACGCCTTCCAGCGCGGCGAAGTAACGGTCGGCAGCATTCACGCGCACCACCTTCACGCCCATGTGCTCGGCGAACATCGCCATCACCTGGTCGCCTTCCTGCCAGCGCAGCAGGCCGGTATCCACGAACACGCAGGTCAGCTTTTCGCCGATGGCCTTGTGCAGCAGCGCGGCCACCACGGACGAATCGACGCCGCCGGACAGCCCCAGGATCACTTCGTCATCGCCCACCTGTTCGCGCACGCGGGCGATCTGGTCGTCGATGATGTTGGCGGCGGTCCACAGGGTCTGGCAGCCGCACACGTCCACCACGAAGCGGCGCAGCAGCGCCTGGCCCTGCAGCGTGTGGGTCACTTCCGGGTGGAACTGCACGCCGTACCAGCGCTTTTCTTCGTTGGCCATGGCGGCCACCGGAATGCGGTCGGTGGTGGCGGTGATGGTGAAGCCCGGCGGCGCAACGGAGACGTGGTCGCCGTGGCTCATCCAGACATTCAGCTTCGGCTCGCCGCCGTGGTCGCTCAGGCCCTTGAACAGTGCATCCGGGTTGATCACGTTCACTTCGGCGTGGCCGAACTCGCGCTGGTCCGCCGCTTCGGTGGCACCACCCAGCTGCGCGGCCAGGGTCTGCATGCCGTAGCAGATGCCGAAGATCGGCAGGCCACTGTCGAACACTTCCTGCGGCGCGGCCGGGGCACCCGGCAGCGTGGTCGATTCCGGGCCACCGGACAGGATGATGCCCTTGGCGCCGAACGCGGCGATCTCGGCCGGGTTGTGGTCCCACGCCCAGATTTCGCAGTAGACGCCCAGCTCGCGGATGCGGCGGGCGATCAGCTGCGTGTACTGCGCGCCGAAATCGAGGATGAGGATCTTGTCGTTATGGATGTTGGTCATGGTGCCGTTCCAGTGGTGTTTTTCGCAGCGCCCGGCGCTTCAAGGCTCTGCGTCAGCGTGGCGATGAACGCCTCGCGTTGTTGAATATGTGAGGTGTCTTCCTCGTCCCAGCGCAGCATCAGCAGGCCATGCGGTGCGTTGGGATTGGAGCGGTCAGCGCGCGGCAGCTCGGCGATTTCCTGCACTTCGGTGCCGGGCACGAAGCGCCGTTGCAGCGCCGCCATCGAGACGCCCGAATCCGCAGCGCCCCAGGACGCCCAGCGCACGCTCATCCGTGCGGGCTCCAGCGCGCCCAGTACCGGCGTCAACACCGGATCATCCGGCCCGTGCAGCAGCTCGGTCACGCATTGCAGCGTGACCTGCAGCGGGCGCTCGCCGGTGCCCTTCAGCAGCCAACGCTGCTTGCCAGCGGCCTGCACCTGCCAGCCCTTCGGCAGCGAGAACGCGTTCTGGCACGCCTGCACGTCCTGCAATTGCGAAACCGCCGCGCCCGGAGACCCGGAGCGCGGCGGCGGTTCGGACAACGAACAGCCTGCCATCAGCAGGCTGCCCGTAATCGCAAGAGCAGTTCGCAAGCGCATCAGGCGCGATAGTTCGGCGGCTCTTTGGTGATCGTCACGTCGTGGACGTGGCTCTCACGCTGGCCGGCGCCGCTGATCTTCACGAACTTGGGCTTGCTGCGCATGTCTTCGATGGTGGCGCAGCCCACGTAGCCCATGGTGGCGCGCAGGCCGCCCATCAGCTGGTGGATGATGCCGCCCACCGGGCCGCGGTACGGCACGCGGCCTTCGATGCCTTCCGGCACCAGCTTGTCGGCGGTGGCGGCGTCCTGGAAGTAGCGGTCCTTCGACCCCTTCTCCATGGCAGCCAGCGAACCCATGCCGCGGTAGCTCTTGTACGAACGGCCCTGGTACAGCTCGGTCTCGCCCGGCGATTCCTCGGTACCGGCCAGCAGGCCACCGACCATGATGGTCGAGGCACCGGCGGCCAGTGCCTTGCCGATGTCGCCCGAGTAGCGGATGCCACCGTCGGCGATCAGCGGGATGCGGTCCTGCAGGGCTTCGGCCACCAGGTCAATGGCGGTGACCTGCGGCACGCCGACACCGGCGACGACGCGGGTGGTGCAGATCGAGCCGGGGCCGATGCCGACCTTGACCGCGTCCGCGCCGCTGTCCAGCAGCGCCAGTGCGGCTTCGCCGGTGCAGATGTTGCCACCGATGACCTGCACGTTCGGGAAGTTCTTCTTGACCCAGCTGACGCGGTCCAGCACGCCCTGCGAGTGGCCGTGCGCGGTATCGACCACGATCACGTCCACGCCGGCGGCGACCAGCGCTTCCACGCGGCGATCGGTATCGCCACCGACGCCGACGGCAGCGCCGACCAGCAGGCGGGTCGACAGATCCTTGGCAGCGTTCGGGAAGTCGGTGTTCTTCTGGATGTCCTTGACGGTGATCAGGCCACGCAGTTCGAACGAATCATTGACCACCAGCACCTTTTCGATGCGGTTGCGGTGCAGCAGCTGCAGCACTTCGTCGGACGCGGCGCCTTCCTTGACCGTGATCAGGCGATCCTTCTTGGTCATGATGTGGCGGACCGGATCGTCCAGCTCGGTCTCGAAGCGCATGTCGCGGTGGGTCACAATGCCGGCCAGCAGGCCGTCGCTGCCCACCACCGGCACGCCGGAGATGTTGTGCGCCTGGGTCAGGGCCAGCACGTCGCGGATGGTGGTTTCCGGACCGACGGTGATCGGGTCGCGGATGACGCCGGCCTCGAACTTCTTGACCTTGGCCACTTCCGCGGCCTGCTGTTCCAGGCTGAGATTCTTGTGGATGATGCCCATGCCGCCGAGCTGTGCCATGGCGATGGCCAGGCGGGCTTCGGTGACGGTATCCATGGCTGCGGACAGGATCGGAAGCTTCAGCTTCAGGTCGCGAGTCAACCGCGTTTCGAGGTTGACGTCCTTGGGCAGGATGGTCGAGTGGGCGGGGACGAGCGAGACGTCGTCGTAAGTGAGTGCTTCAGCCTGGATGCGCAGCATCGGCATACCCGAGATGTGGGGAAGCGCGACATTTTACCCCTTTTTCGCGCCCTGTGGCAGGGGGTAGATGCGACGCAGTGTCGCGCGGGCGGTGATTCGTTCAGGGCGATGGACCGGGGCCGCTGCACCACCACGGCCCCCACGGACATGGAACCGCCACGGAACCGCCCTTGGTAGGTGCCAACCTTGGTTGGCACAAACAGGGAGAGGCCGTCATCCCATCTGGGGTCCAGGCGCCGGACGGATCGTGCCAACCAAGGTTGGCACCCACCAACAGCGGGCAATGCCGCCGCCGCACCGCCGTGGACCCGCCTTTGGTAGGTGCCAACCTTGGTTGGCACAAACAGGGAGAGGCCTTCACCCCATCTGGGGTCCAGGTGCCGGACGGATCGTGCCAACCAAGGTTGGCACCTACCAGGAGCGGGTCATCCGCATGTCCACATTGTGCCGACCAACGGTCGGCACCCACCCCAAAAGGTCAGCTCAGCGCTTCCGCCGCTTCCAACGTGTTCTGCATCAACGTGGCCACGGTCATCGGACCCACGCCACCGGGCACAGGGGTGATCCAGCTCGCCCGCTGGGCAGCCGCTTCAAACCCGACGTCGCCCACCAGGCGGCCGTCATCCAAGCGGTTGATGCCCACGTCGATCACCACCGCGCCCGGCTTCACCCACTCGCCCGGCACGATGCCCGGGCGGCCCACCGCCACCACCAGGATGTCGGCGTTGCGCACGGCCTGTTCCAGCACGTCCTTGGGGGTGAACTTGTGGCAGCTGGTCACGGTGCAACCGGCAATCAGCAGTTCCAGGCCCATCGGGCGGCCGACGTGGTTGCTCACGCCCACGATGGTGGCATTGCGGCCGCGCACCGGCTGGTCGGTGTGGCCCAGCAGCGTGGTGATGCCGCGCGGGGTGCACGGGCGCAGGCCGAACTCGCGCAGGGCCAGGTGGCCGACGTTCTCCGGGTGGAAGCCGTCCACGTCCTTGCGCGGGTCGATGCGCTGGATCAGCCGGCGCGCATCGGGGATGCCCGGCAGCGGCAGCTGGATCAGGATGCCGTTGATCTTCGGATCGGCGTTGAGCTGGTCGATCAGGTCGAGCAGTTCGGCTTCGGTGGTACCGGCCGGCAGGTCGTAGTCATGCGCTTCGATGCCGACCTTCTCGGCGGCACGGCGCTTGTTGCGCACGTACACGGTCGAAGCCGGGTCGCCACCGACCAGCACCACGGCCAGGCCCGGGCGGCTGCCACCGGCGGCCACGCGGGCGTCGACGCGCACCTTCAGGCTGTCGAGCAGGTCCTCGGCGATGCGGCGGCCATCAAGGATGCGGGCAGGAAGCTGGGGGGCGGAATCGGTCATCGGGAGCAGGCGTGGGGCGGCGGGGACGCTATTGTCCCCGATTCAGGCCCCCTCGCCCACCGCGGAATGGGGTCGGATCCCTTTGCCGCAGGCAAAGGGCTCTGACCCCGGGGTGACTCAAATTGCCAACCTCCGGTAGTGCCGGCCGCTGGCCGGCAACCTCATGACGTCGGGACGTTTCCGTATTTGCCGGCCAGCGGCCGGCACTACCGACGGATGGTGCGCTGAGGTTGCCGGCCAGCGGCCGGCACTACCGGGGCTACTCTTCCTCTTCCGGCACATCCTGCGGGTTCAGCGTCTTGCTCTCCCGCTTCGGTGCGGTAAACGGCGTCGGCGTCGGTACGCCCTGCGGGCTGTTGCCGTAGATCATCCGCGCGCCGGCATTCAGACCACCGCCGGCAATCTCCAGCTCGAAACGTTCAGCGTCGCGGCGACGGATCTGCTCGGCAATCTCGATCGCGTCGTCCTCGTCCGCCCCCAGTTCCACCAGCGCGGCCTGGCCGAACAGCACGGCCGACTCAAACGTCTCGCGGATCTGGAAATCGACACCGGCATGAATCAGCCGCAGCGAATGCTCGCGGTCGAACGAACGCACCATCAGCTTGGCCTGCGGGAATTCATGCGCCACCAGTTCCACGATGCGGTCAGCCGCTTCGGCCTTGTCCACGCACACCGCAATCGCACGCGCAGTCGCTGCACCGGAGGCATGCAATACATCCAGACGCGTGCCATCACCGTAATAAATCTTGAAACCGAAGCGCGCCGCGCTCTGGATCATCTCCACGTCATTGTCGATGATGGTCACGTCCACGTCGCGCGCCAGCAGCGACTGGCTGGCGACCTGGCCAAAGCGGCCGAAGCCAATCAGCAGCACGCTGCCGGACAGGCCCTCGGCCTCGTCCACGCCGTCCATGTTCACCGTCGGCTTCGGCGCCACGCGCTTGTAGAGCAGCACCACCAACGGGGTCAGCGCCATCGACAGCACCACCACGGCGGTGAAGTTGGCATTGATCTCCAGATTGATCACGCCGGCCGATGCGGCGGCGGAGAACAGCACGAAGGCGAACTCGCCGCCCTGCGCCATCAGCACGCCACGGTCCAGCGCCTGTGCGTGGTCGCTGCCCATGATGCGCGCCACCACGTAGATGCACAGCGCCTTGGCCGCCATCAACGCCAGCACCAGGCCGAGGATCAGCTGCCAGTGCGCGGCCACCACGCTCAGGTCCAGCGCCATGCCCACGCTGAGGAAGAACAGGCCGAGCAGGATGCCGCGGAACGGCTCGATGTCCGCTTCGATCTGGTGGCGGAAGGTCGACTCGCTCAACAGCACGCCGGCCAGGAATGCACCCATTGCCATCGACAGGCCGGACAGCTGCATCAGCAGCGCCGCGCCCAGCACCACCAGCAGCGCGGCGGCGGTCATCACTTCGCGCGCCTTCGATTCGGCCAGCACGCGGAACAGCGGGTTGAGCAGGAAGCGGCCGACCAGCACCAGGCCGACGATGGCACCCACACCGATCGCCACCGACAACCAACGCGAACCCTCGCCATCGGCACTGCCGGCGCTCGGGCCCATCCAGGCCACCAGCGCCAGCAACGGCACGATCAGCAGGTCTTCGAACAGCAGGATGGAGACGATCTTCTGCCCCGACGGCAGCGCGATGTCGCCGCGCTCGGCCAGCAGCTGCATCACCACCGCGGTGGAAGTCAGCACGAAACCGGTGGCACCGATGAAGGCGACCTGCCACGGCAGGCCGAACAGCTTGGCGATGCTGGTCAGCACCAGCGCGCAGGTGACGATCTGCAGCGTGCCCAGCCCGAAGATTTCCTTGCGCAGGCTCCACAGGTGCGAGGGCCGCATCTCCAGGCCGATCACGAACAGGAACATCACCACGCCGAGTTCGGCGGTATGCAGGATCACCTGCGGGTCGGAGAACCAGCCCAGCCCGAACGGTCCGATCGCCAGGCCAGCGGCGAAGTAGCCCAGCACCGAGCCCAGGCCGGCCCGGCGGAACAAAGGCACCATCACCACCGCCGCGCCCAGCAGGGCGACGACCTTGACCAGCTCGCTGGTCGCTGCTTCTACCGCCATGCGGTGTTTTCCCCAAGATCCAGAATCGGCTTCAACAATAGAGCAATGCCGATGACGGCAATAGCACGCATGTTGCGCCGGATTGTCTTGGAGGTGGAACGATGTGGGGAGTGACCCCCAATGTCATCCCGAAACCGTGCATGCGCATCGGTGGGTGCCAACCATGCATCCGCTTCGGTAGGTGCCAACCTTGGTTGGCACGAAAACGCCGACCAAGGTCGGCATCTACCAAGGCATTCCCCGGCCAGCCTCACCCACCCCGACAGAACGCGGCGTAATCGATATACCCCGGGAACGGCACGCCCGGCGCGCACACCGGGCAGTGCGGGTCCGGCCGGATGCCGGTCTCGCGGAAGCGCATGCCCAGCGCATCGAAGCGCAGCAGCCGGCCGACCAGCGGCTCGCCGATGCCCAGCAGCAGCTTCAGCACCTCGGTGGCCTGCAGCACGCCGGCCAATCCCGGCAGCACACCCAGCACGCCGGCCTCGGAACAGTTCGGCGCGAACTCCGGCGGCGGCGGCTCCGGGAACAGGCAGCGATAGCATGGCGCCACGCCACGCTGGCGGCCGGCGTCAAACACGCTTACCTGGCCGTCAAAGCGCTCGATGGCGGCGTACACCAGCGGCTTGGCGTGCTTGATGCAGGCGTCGTTGAGCAGGTAGCGCAGCGGGAAGTTGTCAGACCCATCCAGCACCACATCCACGCCCTCCAGCAGCGCATCCACGTTCTCGGAGGTGACCCGCTCCGGCACCGCCTCGACCTCGATCGACGGGTTCAGCGCCAGCAGCCGCTCGCGCGCGGAATCAACCTTGAGCTGGCCGACGCTGGCTTCGGTATGCACGATCTGCCGGTGCAGGTTGCTGCGCTCCACGCGGTCATGGTCGGCAAAGCGCAGATGCCCTACCCCGGCCGCGGCCAGATAGAAGCCAGCCGGTGCGCCCAGGCCACCTGCACCCAGCACCAGCACGCGCGATTGCTGCAGCCGGCGCTGGCCGGCCTCGCCCACCTGTGGCAGCAGCAGGTGGCGCGAATAGCGGTCGTAGAAGTCGCGGTCGGCAGCGCTGGCCAAGGGCTGTACCAGCGGCAGCGACTGCTCGCGCCAGGCCACGGTGCCGCCGGTCACGGAAGCGACGCGGGTGTAGCCGGCCTCCAGCAGGAACTGCGCGGCATCGGCCGAGCGCTTGCCGCTCTGGCAGATCAGCAGGATCTCCTGGTCGTGCCGCGGCAGATGCGCGGCCGGGTCGGCCTGCAGCTCGCCCTTGGCCACGCCGCGCGCGCCCTCGGCCATGCCGCCGGCCCGTTCGTGCGCCTCGCGTACATCGATCAGCACGGCGCCATGGGCCAGGCGCTCGCGTGCCTGCGCGGGGGAAAGCTCTTGGATGCTCATGGCCGCATTATCGCGCAGACACCCTCGACGCGCCTTGCCCCGAACATGGCACCATGCAGGCGTTGCTCCCTGCATCCCGGAACCGCTGCATGCGCTCTGCCACCGAATTCTGGCGTGACCCGCGCATGCCCTTCGTCGAAAGCCGACGGGCGTGCGACAGCCGCGCCTGCCATCGCCCACACAGCCATGACACCTTCTCGATCGGCGCCGTGGACGCCGGCAGCAGCGTGTTCACCGGCGCGGCGGAAGGACCGCGCCTGCTGCAACCCGGCAATCTGGTCGGCGTACCCGCAGGCCGCGTGCATGCCTGCAACCCCCTGCCCGGCCAGGTCTGGAGCTACCAGATGCTGCACCTGGATGCGCGCTGGATGGCCGAAGTCCGCGCCGAGTATGACGGCCTGCCCGGACCCGATTGGCAGCAGGAACCCATCCGGATTTCCCACCATCGCCCGCGCTACCAGCAGTACTGCCAGCTCAACGAGACGCTGTTCTCCGAAGATCCGGTCAGCGTCAAGGAAGCGGCGCTGATCGCGTTCGTCGGCGATCTGGATGAACACGATGGTGTAGCCGTCGCCGGCCCGCCTGAAGACGCCGCACTACAGCAGCGGGTGCAGCCGGTGATGGACGTTCTGCGCCAGCGGCTCGAACACACCCCGGCCCTGCAGGAGCTCGCATCGCTGGCAGGCATGAGCCGCTACCAGCTGATCCGCGCCTTTCGACGTGCCACGGGCCTGACCCCACACGCCTGGCAGATCGACCAGCGCATCCAGGAGGCCCGCCGACGGTTGTGCGAAGGCCAGTCACTGGCCGTGGTCGCGCATGCACTGGGCTTTGCCGACCAGAGTCATTTCCAGCGGGTCTTCAAGGCCCACGCCGGTGCGACCCCAGGCCAGTACCGGCGCTGAGCCTGCAATAACGTTCAATACCACCGCGCGGCACATCCCCAGACTGGCGCCCCAGCCCGCCGCCGCCGGACCCGATGGAACAGTTCCTGATCATCGCCACCGTACATTTTCTCGCCCTGCTCTCACCCGGTCCCGATTTCTTCCTCGTTGCACGCACCGCGATCACCTCTGGCTGGCGCACCGCCAGCGGCGCCTGCGCAGGCATCGCCGTTGGCAACGGGGTATTCATCGTGGCGGCTTTCACCGGAATCGCCCTGCTGCGCGCGGGCAGCACAGGGTTCATTGCGGTGCAGTTGGCGGGCTGCGGGTTCCTGTTGTACCTCGGCACGCTGTTCCTGCGCCATGCGGGTTCGACGACGCTGCAGGCATCTGAAGCTGCCGCCGGATCGCCAGCGGGCGGTGCACATGGATGGTGGAAGGCGGCAGGGCTGGGCGCCCTGTCTGCGCTGCTGAACCCGAAGAATGCGCTGTTCTACGCAACGTTGGCGGCAATGCTCAACGGCCCGCAGGCCAACGCCGCAACGAAATTCTTCTATGGCGCGTGGATGTTCAGCATCGTCCTGCTTTGGGATCTGGTGGTAGCCGCGCTGGTCGGCCACCCGTGGGTGCTGCGTCGGTTCGCACGCGCCCTGCCCTGGCTGGAGCGGGCCGCAGGGCTTCTGATGATCGCACTGGCGCTATGGATCGTCGTGTCGCTGTGGGCTGGCTGATGCCGGCGATTCACGCCTGTCGCAATGGCGTTCAATACCGCGCGTTCACACCCGCCCACACTCTGCGCTTTCTGTAGGTCAGTGGCAGGTTTACGTTGCAGCAGTTCTTCATCGTCGCGGTGCTGTACGGCTTCACCATGCTCCTGCCTGCTTCGCATCACGCGAAGATCCTGCGCACCGCGATGGGCGCGGGCGGGCACGCCGCCATGGCCGCGTCGTTCGGTATCGCCATCGGTACGGGCGTCATCTGTGCGACGGCTTTCGTTGCGGCGGGCATGCTGGGAAACCGCGGCCTGTGGACGCTGGCGATGCAGTGCACGGGCTGCCTCCTGCTGCTGCGCCTGGCGGGCATGTGCCTGCGCGACGCAGGCTTGACCCCTTTCTCTCCGCTTTCCCTGCAGATGCCCTGGGGCCTGCGCGCTCGTTCCCGTTGGCCGCACGCCGAAGCAGGATGCCTGCTGGCGCTCGCCAGCAGCAGCAACTGGATGCTGCAGTTCGCGATTGCAGCCCTGGTAACCGGCCTCGTTGCCGACACGGGCACCCAGGCCGCTTACGTGGCCGGCCTGAGTGGCGTCGCGCTGTCGCTCGGCCTGCTGATGGCGTGGCTCGGCAGCCATCCGCGCTGGGCACAGGGGTGTTGCCGATTGCTTCCATGGCTGGAGCATGCCGCGGGCCTGCTGATCGGGGCGGTGTCGGTGGCGTACCTGGCAGGTGCACTGGGTACGACCCTGGTCTGGGCAAGCATCACGGGGCAGGTGCAGCTGCCGGAATCGATCCCAGCCACACGCCAGGTGCAACCGGCTTCAACATCGCGGCGCGGCCGAGGCATCCCATGCGCGTTGCCGCATTGCCGCGCTCGTCGCAGCAATCCGCCCTGATGGAGATCTGTAGACGTGGGGTAGTGCCGGCCGCTGGCCGGCAACCTCGTGAACACGCCAGGCATCACCGGATTGCCGGCCGGCGGCCGGCACTACCACAAACGAAAAAGGCGGCCCTCAGGCCGCCTTTCTCTGCATCACTTGCCCTTGACGTGCTTCATCAAGCGCCGCTTGGCCTTGACCTGCCGCTCGGTGAGGACGTTCTTCTTGCCCTCGTACGGGTTGGTACCCTCGCGGAAGATGAAGCTCACCGGCGTGCCGATCAGCTTGAAGCGCTTGCGGAAGAAGTTCTCCAGGTAGCGCTTGTACGATTCCTGCAGTTCCTTCAGGCGCGTGCCGTGCACGATGAAGGTCGGCGGGTTTGCGCCGGCCGGGTGCACGTAACGCAGCTTGGAGACGTGGCCGCGGATGGTCGGCGGCGGGTTGGTCTCGTAGGCCACTTCCAGCGCCTTGTTCACTTCGCTGGTGGTGAAGGTCTTGTTCGCCGATTCGTGCGCACGGTGCACCGCACGGAACAGCTCACGCAGGCCCGAGCCATGCTTGGCCGAGATGCGCACCGACTCGGCCCACGGCACGAAGCCCAGCTTCAGCGACAGCATGGTTTCAGCCTGCTCGCGCTGGTACTCGGTCAGGCCATCCCACTTGTTGATGGCAATGACCAGCGCGCGCGGCCGGCGTCGAGCACGGGCACCGAGCACGGTGGCGTCCTGGTCGGTCACGCCTTCGGTGGCGTCGAGCATCAGCACGGCCACCTGGCACTGCTCGATCGACTGCATGGTCTTGACCACCGAGAACTTCTCGACGACCTCGTCCACGCGCGAACGACGGCGCAGGCCGGCGGTATCGATCAGGCGGTATTCGCGGCCGTCACGCTCCAGGTCCACCGCGATCGAGTCGCGGGTGGTGCCCGGCACGTCGGAGGCGATCATGCGCTCTTCGCCGAGGATGCGGTTGACCAGCGTCGACTTGCCCACGTTCGGGCGGCCGACGAAGGCGATGCGGATGCGGTTCGGATCGTTGTCCAGCTCTTCGCCGCTGCCTTCTTCGGGCAGGCGCTGGATCACTTCGTCCAGCAGGTCGTCCAGACCTTGGCGATGCGCGGCCGACACGGTCAGCATCTCGCCGAAGCCGTAACGGGCGAATTCCGAACGCACGGTGTCCTCGTCGGTGCCGTCGATCTTGTTGATCAGCAGCAGCGTCGGGCGCGACAGCTTGCGCAGCCAGGCCAGGATCTCGTCGTCCATCGCCGACGTTCCCTCACGGGCGTCGACCACGAACAGGATCAGGTCGGCTTCCGCCGCAGCGGCGCGGGCCTGGCGGGTGGTAGCCCCTGCCAGTCCCTCTTCCTCTTCCGCGATACCGCCGGTGTCGACGACGAGGAAATGATTGTCCTCGTCCAGACGGCAGACACCGTAGTTGCGGTCGCGGGGTGACGCCGGGCTGGTCATGGACCAGCGCGTCACGGGTGCGCGTAAGCGCATTGAAAATAGTCGACTTGCCGACATTCGGCCGTCCAACCAGGGCGACCAAAGGCAGCATCGCGATTACTCCAATTTTTAATTTGCCAACCGGAAGGCGGTCAGCTTGCCATCAACGTTCTGCACCAGCAGCACCCCGTCTACGACGACCGGCTGGGCCAACAGGGCGTCGCCGCCGCTTTTTGCCCGTGCCGCCATCGCACCATCGGAGGTCTTCAACCAGTGCACGTATCCCTTGTAGTCGCCGACGACCACGTAATCGCCGTGCAGCGCCGGACCGGTCAGCGAACGACGCGCCAGCTCGGTCTGCGACCACATGGCGGCGCCGGTCGCCTTGTCCAGGCCGAACACGCCACCCTTGTTGTCGGTGACGAACACATTGCCCGACGACACCGCCACGCCACCCGCACCGCCATGGTCGCGCGCCCACAGCGGGCGACCGGTCGGGCCTTCGATGGCCATGGTCTGGTTCTTGAAGCTGCTCACGTAGAGGGTGTTGCCCTCCAGCACCGGGGCGCCGTCGACGTCGGCCATGCGCTCCAGCTCGGTACGGCCTTCGCCGTTGCCGAGGTTCTGCTCCCACAGGGTACGGCCATCCTGCATGGCGAGCGCGCGGCAACCGCGCCTTCGTCCTTGCCGATGAACAGCACGCCCGGGCCGGTGACCACCGGCGCGTTGCCGCGCACGGTCAGCGCCGGCAGCTCGCTCGGGTTGAACCACTTCTGGGTGCCGTTGCCGGCATCGAAGGCCGTGACGCGGCCATCATTGCTGCGCACGAACACCAGCCCCTGGGCCACGGCCGGTGCCGCAATCACTTCACCCGGAACACGGGCACGCCACTTCTCGCTGCCATCGTTGATGTCCAGGGCGATGACCTGGCCATCCAGCGTGCCGATCACGACCAGGTTCTCACCGACACCCGGGCCGCCGGACAGGCGCAGCTTCGGCTTCTTCTTTTCCTTCTGCGGCTCCCAGGTCCAGACCTTCTTGCCGGTCTGCAGGTCGATGGCGTGCACGCCACCGGTGATCGCCGCGGCGAACACATGGCCGTTGGCCACGGCCGGGCCCTGGCGCACGCCGATGCGGCGCTCGCCCTTGCCGAGGTTGACCGACCAGGCCTTGTTGACCTTCACGCTCGGCTCGAACTTGACCAGCTCAGCCGGCTCCTGGGCCTTCTTCGCTGCCGCGTCCTTGCCAGCGAACCAGCCCTTCATGGTGCTGCAGCCGGTCAGGGCCATGCCCATCAGGAGCACGGTGGCGACGCGGGTGATCATGACCTTCTGACTCATCAAACCGACTCCGCAGGGGCGGCGACCGTGCCGCCGGCATCCATAACCTTGGTTTCCAGCAGGCGCCGCTGCGGCGCTGCCACGTCCAGCGACTTCAACGCCTTCTCGTACTGTGCACGGGCATCATCACGCTTGCCCTGCGCCAGCAGCGCGTCGCCATGGATTTCCAGGCTGCTGCTGTCGGTGGCGCTGCCCAGCAGCTTGATGGCCTCGTCGCTCTTGCCGGTGGCCACCAGCAGGCGGGCCACACGCTGGTCGACCACGCGCTGCAGGTCACCTTCGACCTTCACGCCCGCGCAGGGTGGCCAGCGCTTCTTCGTTCTTGCCGGCGTCGACCTGGGCCTTGGCCAGCTGCAGCGCCGCGAGGTCGCCATAGATGCTGGACGGACCGGCTTCGAGCGCCTTCACTGCCTTGGCGGCATCGTCGAGCTTGTTCTGCTGCAGGCCGACCAGCGCCTTCTGGTATTCGACATTGGCCGAGGCCAGCTTGCCGCCCTGATCCTTCTGGTACCACTGCCAGCCGGCAATGGCACCGATCGCGATGGCTACGCCACCGAGGATGCTGGCGCCATTCTTCCGCAGCCAGCTGCGGACGCGTTCACTTTGTTCGTGCTCGTCGAGCAGATCGTCGATCGCCATGCGTACTCTCGCCCCGCCCGTCGGGAGGGACCATTGGGATTAATCGAAGGTGGTGAAACCGCGCCTCAGTGCGAAACCGGGACTACGGAGCCTTCAGAGGATACCTGAAAGCGTGCCACGTTGGCTCGCTGGTAGGGGGTCAGATCGACGATAGCGCCGTTCTGCTGAACCTGGACCGCCGATGCGTTGCCCAGGGTCACCCGGGTCACCTGGCCCGGGGTGAAGCTGCGGCTTTCGCCGGACTTGATCAGTGCCTTCTCGACGGTGGCACCGTCCGGGCCGCCGATATCGACCCAGCTGTCGCCGCTGAACTGCATTTCCAGCGTGTTGCCGACCGCGGCCGGCGCCGGGACCGAACGCGGCACCGGGGCCAGCGAGGCCACGTACGGGGTCGCCGCCGGCTTGCTGGCCGGGACGCTCGCCACATCAACCGGTGCCGCCGGCTCCACGCCTACGGCAGACGGGGTCACCGGCACGGCGGCCGGGATCGCATCCAGCGAGGCCGTGTTCGGCGACGGGGTGGCGCTGCCATCGAAGTGGCCACGGGTGGCGAACCACACCGGCACGGCCAGCACCGCGGTGATGCCGACATAGAGCATGCGCCGGCCGAGGTTCTCGGCAATACGGCGCGCACGCGGGGTATGGGTATGGCTGACCAGGGTGGGCGGCACCACCGGCCCGACCTGGGCCTGTTCCAGCAGCTGCCCCACGTCCACGTTGAGCAGGCGCGCATAGCTGCGCAGCTGGCCACGCACGAACACCGGCGCGCCGAGCTTCTGCCATTGTTCTTCTTCCAGCGACCTGACCACCTGGACCGGCATGCGCAGGCGCGAGCCGACATCTTCGAGGGTCAGTCCGGCCGCCTCACGGGCCTGGCGCAGGCGGGTGCCGCAGCCGGCCGCAGTCTCGAGAGCGCTCACAGTCTGGTCATCAATCACAATGCATCAACCCTGGAGTTAGGAGCCCGCTTCCTGCGGAAATTCCTGTCGAATCCGCTGAATATATAGCGATCAGATGCCGCCCGATCACCCAGCCGCGCTTCGATTTGAGACGCAAGTTGTAACACGGAACGCGTTGCGGGTGCAGCCGCAATCCTACGTTCGGCGAAGGCCCGAGCCTCCATGTAGCGGCCCTGGCGGAAGCTCAGCTGAGCCATCGCCTCCAGCGCAACCGGGTTTCCGGGCAGCGTTGCCAGCGCCGCACGCAGGTCGCGCTCGGCACGTTCGAACTGGCCCGCATCCAGCGCACAGCCGCCGGCATTGGCCTGCGCCTCGGCCGCCGTGGCGTAGCCCGGCGCCTGCAGCGCACGATCGAACCAGACCAGCGACTCGGCCGGCCGCCCCTGCTGGCACAGCCACGCGCCGTAGTTGTTGAGGATGTCCCCGCGCTGCGGCGCCTGTTCGGCAGCCCTGCGGAAGCTCTCGCCAGCCTGCTGGGTCCGGCCACGGCGCTCGTCGATGCCGGCCAGCAGCACCAGCGCATCGGGCGATTCGGGTGCCAGCTTCAGCGCCTCGCGCGCCTTGCGTTCGGCCGCATCGAGGTTGCCGACCTGCATGTCGCGGGCAGCCAGCGCCAGCAGGTCCTGCAGGCGCACCTGACGCCGCACGTTGTCCGGATCACGGACCGAGTAGACCGGCGCCTCACTGGGGCCCAGCTTGGCCTTGGGATGGGATTTGCAGCCGCCGACCGCAACGGCCAGCACGCCTGCGAACAGAACCAGCCAGAGGCGGTCAGGCCGCGGCATCGCTCCCCTTCCCCGCCTGCAGCGTCTTGTTGAACTCGGCCTGGCGACGGGTACGGTCCATCACCTGGCCCTTGAGCTGGCCACAGGCGGCGTCGATGTCGTCGCCACGGGTGCGGCGGACCATCGTCAGCACGTTGCTGTCGAGCAGGATCTTCTGGAAGGCACGGATGTGCGCTTCTTCCGAACGCTCGTAGCGGGTGCCCGGGAACGGGTTGAACGGGATCAGGTTGACCTTGCCCGAATCCTTGGCCTGCACCGCGTTGTCGAACTGGCGCATCAGGCGGGCCAATTCGCGGGCATGCTCGGGCTTGTCGTTGATACCCTTCATCAGGGTGTATTCGAAGGTGACCGATTCGCGGCGCTTGTTGGCGCGCAGGTAGCGTGCGCACGAGGCCATCAGCTCGGCGATCGGGTACTTCTTGTTGAGCGGCACCAGGGTCTCGCGCAGCGCGTCGTTCGGCGCATGCAGCGACACCGCCAGCGACACGTCGCTTTCGGTGGACAGGCGGTCGATCTGCGGCACCAGGCCGGAGGTCGACAGGGTCACGCGCTTGTTGGCCAGGCCGTAGCCCAGGTCGTCGCGCATCACGCTCATGGCGCGCACGACGTTGTCGAAATTCATCAGCGGCTCGCCCATGCCCATCATCACCACGTTGGTGAGGCGGCGCATCTGGTGCGGCACGTTGCCCAGGTGGCGTGCGGCAACCCACACCTGGCCGATGATCTCGGCGGTGGTCAGGTTGCGGTTGAAGCCCTGGGTGGCGGTGGAGCAGAACGTGCAGTTCAGGCCGCAACCCACCTGCGAGGACACGCACAGCGTGCCGCGGGTCTTGTCGGGGATGTACACGGTCTCGATTGCGTTCTTGCCGTCCACGCCCATCGCCAGCAGCCACTTGTGGGTGCCGTCGGCGGAGGGCTTGTCGAACACGATGTTCGGAACCAGCACCTCGGCATGGGCCTGCAGCTTGGCGCGCAGGACCTTGCCGAGGTCGGTCATTTCATCGAAGTCGGTGACGTAGCGATGGTGGATCCACTTCATCACCTGATGGGCACGGAACTTCTTTTCGCCAAGAACCTCGACGAAGAACTTCTCCAGGCCCGCGCGATCGAGGTCGAGCAGGTTCTGCTTGCCAGCCGTGGGTGCCGACTTCGGCAGCGGCTGGATGGCGGGGGACTGTACGACCTCGTTCACGGCATTACTCTCAGCGCGAAACGACTTCGGTGGCGGCGAAGAAGTAGGCGATTTCAATCGCGGCATTCTCGACCGAGTCCGAGCCGTGGGCGGCGTTGGCATCGATGGATTCGGCGAAGTCGGCGCGGATGGTGCCCGCAGCGGCTTCCTTCGGGTTGGTGGCGCCCAGCAGGTCGCGGTGGGCCAGGACGGCGTTCTCGCCTTCCAGGGCCTGGATCATCACCGGGCCGGAGATCATGAACTCGACCAGCGCGTTGAAGAACGGACGCTCGCGGTGCACGGCGTAGAAGCCTTCGGCTTCACGGCGCGACAGCTGCTTGTACTTGGCGGCCACGACCTTCAGGCCGGCCTTCTCGAAGCGGGCGTAGATTTCGCCGATGACGTTCTTGGCAACGGCGTCCGGCTTGATGATCGAAAGGGTGCGCTCCAGCGCCATGGGATGTCTCCAATGGAATCGGGCCGCTGATGGCCCGAAGGGTAACATGAAAAAAACCCGCGTCGGGACGCGGGCTTAGCCTGATAAACGTAGGCGAATTGTAAAAGATAAAGCGGCGGCATGGTAGTGCCGGCCGCCGGCCGGCAAACCCTCATGGCAGGGGTCAGATCCCCACAGGGGCTCTGACCCCATTCCGGCCCAGTGTCGGGGTCGGAGCCCCTGCGGGGATCCGACCCCTACCCCATTCACCCAGCTGAGTGGATTCTGACCGACCGAGCCATTTTTGCTGCACTGCAAAATGCCATACGCTACCGTCTGGTCCTAGTATCAAACAATCGTTTGATTAAGGTCCGCCCGCCGATGGCCAAACCCGCCCACTTCTCGACCAAGGACCGCATCCTCGGCGCGGCCGAGGAGCTGTTCGCACAGCACGGCTTCGCCGGCACGTCGCTGCGCCAGGTGACCAGCCAGGCCGACGTCAACATCGCTGCGGTGAACTACCACTTCGGCTCCAAGGAAAACCTGGTCAACGAGGTGTTCCGCCGCCGCATGGACGAGATGACCGGCGCCCGCCTGTCGCAGCTCGAGCGCGCCCGCAGCGAACACCCCGGGCAGCTGCGCCCGGTGCTGGCCGCCTTCGTCGAACCGGCGCTGGCGCTGGCCCAGGACCGCCAGAACGGCGGCGCCTTCGTGCGCGTGATCGCCCGCGCCTACGCCGAGAAGAACGACAACCTGCGCAAGTTCCTGTCCGACCACTACGGCCACGTGCTGCGTGCGTTCGGCAAGGCCATCGGCGAGTGCGTGCCCGACCTGAGCAAGGAAGAGCTGTACTGGCGCCTGGATTTCCTTGCCGGCTCGCTCACCTATGCCATGGCCGACTTCGGGCTGATCAAGCGTCCCGCCGGTGTCACCGAAGCGGCGCATCGTGCCCATGCCGCCCACGAACTGATCCATTTCGCCGAAGCCGGGTTCCGCGCCGCCGCACGCGCCAGCGCCCTGCCCGCTTCCCTTTGATTCCACCCAGTAACTGCTGACCAACAAAGGCCCTACACCATGTCCAATTCCCTGCTAGTCCGCCGCGCCGCCGTGCTGGGTGCCGGCGTCATGGGTGCCCAGATCGCCGCCCACCTCACCAACGCTGGCGTCGACACCGTGCTGTTCGACCTGCCTGCCAAGGAAGGTCCGGCCGACGGCATCGTGCTGAAGGCGATCGCCAACCTGGGCAAGCTGAGCCCGGCGCCGCTGGCCAGCAAGTCGCTGGCCGAAGCCATCACCCCGGCCAACTACGAGACCGGCCTGGAACAGTTGAAGGACTGCGACCTGATCATCGAGGCCATCGCCGAGCGCATGGACTGGAAGCAGGACCTGTACAAGAAGATCGCGCCGTTCGTGGCCGACCACGCCGTGCTGGCCTCCAACACCTCGGGCCTGGGCATCAACAAGCTGGCCGACGTTCTGCCCGAGCAGCTGCGCCACCGCTTCTGCGGCGTGCACTTCTTCAATCCCCCGCGCTACATGCACCTGGCCGAGCTGATCCCGGCCACCACCACCGATGCCGCCGTGCTGGAAGGCCTGGAAGAATTCCTGGTCACCACCCTGGGCAAGGGCGTGGTGTACGCCAAGGACACCCCGAATTTCATCGGCAACCGCATCGGCGTGTTCTCGATCCTGTCCACCATCCACCACACCCAGCAGTTCGGCCTGGGCTTCGATGAAGTGGACGGCCTGACCGGCCCGCTGGTCGGCCGCCCGAAGTCGGCCACCTACCGCACCTCCGACGTGGTCGGCCTGGACACCATGGCCCACGTCATCAAGACCATGGGCGATACCCTGCCGAACGACCCGTGGCATGAGTTCTTCAAGTCGCCGAAGTGGCTGGACGCGCTGATTTCCAAGGGCGCACTGGGCCAGAAAACCGGCGCCGGCATCTTCCGCAAGGTCGGCAAGGACATCGTCGTGCTGGACCTGGAGAAGCAGGACTACCGCCCGGCCGACCGCACCGCCGCACCGGAAGTGATCGAGATCCTGAAGATCAAGAACCCGGCCGAGAAGTTCGCCAAGCTGCGCGAAAGCCAGCACCCGCAGGCGCAGTTCCTGTGGGCGACCTTCCGCGATCTGTTCCACTACAGCGCCTACCACCTGGCCGACATCGCCGAGACCGCGCGCGACGTCGACCTGGCCATCCGCTGGGGCTACGGCTGGTCGCTGGGCCCGTTCGAAACCTGGCAGGCCGCCGGCTGGAAGCAGGTGGCACAGTGGATCGCCGATGACATCGTCGCCGGCAAGAGCATGAGCAACGCCCCGCTGCCGGACTGGGTGTTCGATGGCCGCGACGGCGTGCACGCCGCCGAAGGCAGCTACAGCCCGTCGCGCAACGCCAAGCTGCCGCGCTCGTCGCTGCCGGTGTACCAGCGCCAGCGTTTCCCGGATCCGCTGCTGGGCGAGAAGTTCGCGCCGGGCGAAACCGTGTTCGAGAACGACGGCCTGCGCATGTGGCACGACGGTGATGGCATCGCCGTGGTCAGCTTCAAGACCAAGATGAACACCGTGTCCGACCAGGTGCTGGACGGCCTGCAGGAATGCGTCAGCCGCGCCGAGAAGGACTTCCAGGGCCTGGTGATCTGGCAGCAGAAGGAACCCTTCTCCGCCGGTGCCGACCTGGCCGGCGCGCTGGGCCTGCTGCAGGCCGGCAAGGTCGACCAGTTCGAAGAAATGGTTGCCAACTTCCAGCGCACCAGCCAGCGCATCAAGTACTCGCTGGTGCCGGTGGTTGCCGCCGTGCGCGGCCTGGCGCTGGGTGGTGGCTGCGAGTTCCAGATGCACAGCGCCAAGACCGTGGCCTTCCTGGAAAGCTACATCGGCCTGGTCGAGGCCGGCGTCGGCCTGCTGCCGGCCGGTGGTGGCCTGAAGGAACTGGCCGTGCGTGCCTCGCAGGCCGCGGGCCCGGGCGGTGACGTGTTCGCCGAACTGAAGAAGACCTTCGAGACCGTGGCGATGGCCAAGGTGTCCAACTCGGCGGTCAACGCCAAGGAACTGGGACTGCTGCGCAGCACCGACAAGGTGGTGTTCAACAGCTACGAGGCCCTGCACATCGCCAAGGCCGAAGCACGCGCCCTGGCCGAAGCGGGCTACCGTCCGCCGCTGCCGGCACGCCGCATCCAGGTCGCCGGTGACGTGGGTATCGCCACCTTCAAGATGATGCTGGTCAACATGCTGGAAGGTCGTTTCATCAGCCCGTACGACTACGAGATTGCCGAGCGCATCGCCACCGTGCTGTGCGGTGGCAAGGTCGACCGCGGCACCCTGGTGGACGAAGAGTGGCTGCTGACCCTGGAGCGCAAGCACTTCGTCGAACTGGCCCAGCAGGAAAAGACCCAGGCCCGCATCGCGCACATGCTGAAGACCGGCAAGCCGCTGCGTAACTGATTGATGGCGGGTGCCGACCCCTGGTCGGCATCCCTCTGCCTCTGGTGGGTGCCCACCTTGGTGGGCACTCCTCTGCCTCTGGTGGGTGCCCACCTTGGTGGGCACTCCTCTGCCTCTGGTAGGTGCCGACCGTTGGTCGGCACTCCGGCTAAAAAATTCGAGAGATCACTGCAATGACCAAGCAAATCCAGGACGCCTACATCGTCGCCGCCACCCGTACCCCGGTTGGCAAGGCGCCCAAGGGCATGTTCCGCAACACCCGCCCCGACGACATGCTTGCGCACGTGCTGCGCAGCGTCGTTGCCCAGGCCCCGGGCGTGGACGTCAACCGCATCGATGACGCGATCATCGGCTGCGCCATGCCGGAAGCCGAGCAGGGCATGAACGTGGCACGCATCGGCGTGCTGCTGGCCGGCCTGCCGAACACCATCGCCGCACAGACCGTGAACCGCTTCTGCTCCTCCGGCCTGCAGGCCGTGGCGCAGGCCGCCGACGCGATCCGCCTGGGCAACGCCGACCTGATGCTGGCCGGCGGCACCGAGTCGATGTCGATGGTGCCGATGATGGGCAACAAGATCGCGATGGCACCGAGCGTGTTCGACAACGACCACGTCGCCATCGCCTACGGCATGGGCATCACCGCCGAGAAGGTGGCCGAAGAGTGGAAGGTCTCGCGCGAAGACCAGGACGCCTTCGCCCTGGCCTCGCACCAGAAGGCCATGGCCGCGATCCAGAACGGCGATTTCAAGGACGAGATCAGCCCGTACGAGATCGTCTCGCACCTGCCGGACCTGGCCGATGGCCAGCGCATCATCACCCGCAACAAGATCGCCGACACCGACGAAGGCCCGCGCCCGGACTCCTCGGCCGAAGGCCTGGCCAAGCTGCGCCCGGTGTTCCGCAACGGCCAGTTCGGCGGCACCGTCACCGCCGGCAACTCGTCGCAGATGAGCGATGGCGCCGGCGCCGTACTGCTGGCCTCCGAGCAGGCGATCAAGGACTACGGCCTGACCCCGCTGGCCCGTTTCGTCAGCTTCTCCGTGGCCGGCGTGCGCCCGGAAGTGATGGGCATCGGCCCGATCGCCGCGATTCCGAAGGCGCTGAAGCAGGCCGGCCTGACCCAGGACCAGCTGGACTGGATTGAACTGAACGAAGCCTTCGCCGCGCAGTCGCTGGCGGTGATCCGCGATTGCGGCCTGGACGCGAGCAAGGTCAACCCGCTGGGCGGCGCGATCGCCCTAGGCCACCCGCTGGGTGCGACCGGCGCGATCCGTACCGCAACCCTGCTGCACGGCCTGCGTCGCCGCCAGCAGAAGTACGGCATGGTGACGATGTGCATCGGCACGGGCATGGGTGCAGCGGGTATTTTCGAGGCGCTGTAAGGTTCAGAGCGTTGCCGGTCGGGATGTCGGTGTACTGAGGGGCCCGGGTGGGTGAGACTGCCCGGGACACGCCGCAAGTACATCCCTGTAGGCTTGGCAGCGGCATCCATGCCGCTGACAGTCCCGGTCAGCCTCACCCACCCGCGCCATCCATCATTCCGCGCGGCGGAAGGGTGAGCAAAGGCAGGATCAAGAGCTGGGGTCAGAGCCCTTTGCGCAGCAAAGGGCTCTGACCCCAACAAGCAAAAAAGGCAGCCATCGGCTGCCTTTTTGCTTTTGCTCTTGCCCTTGATTCCGCCCTTCCCGTCCGCGCCAGCAGGAAACCTGACAGGCGGGGCGGGTGGGCCTTTGCAGGACCGTTCGCCGCATGGATGCGGCGACCGAGCCCCCATGGACGGGTTTACGGCGTGTCCTGCAAAGGCCCACCCGTCCCGCCCATCACGTATCAATCAAGGCGCTGCACGGAACGCCTGATAAACCTTATTCCGCCAACATCGCCGTCAGTTTCTCCCGCGCCGGGCCAGCCAGCTTCGGGTTGTCCAGCGCGAAACGGATCGTCGCCTCCACCAGCCCCAGATGCGTACCGCAGTCGAAACGGGTGCCCTCGAAACGGTAGGCATCCACCTCTTCGGTCTTCAGCAGCTGCGCGATCGCGTCGGTCAGCTGGATCTCGCCACCGGCACCGCTGCCCGTCTGCTCCAGCAGCTCGAAGATCTTCGGGCTCAGCACGTAGCGTCCGACCACTGCCAGGTCGCTCGGGGCGTCCTCCGGCTTCGGCTTCTCCACGATCTGCGAAATACGCCCCTTGCGGCCATCGAATGCCTCGGTGGCAACGATGCCGTAGCTGGCGGTCTTGTCGTGCGGCACGTCTTCAACGGCAATCACGCTGGCGCCACTGGCCTCGTTGAGGTCGGCCATCTGCTTCAGTGCGCCGTCG
Organism: Stenotrophomonas maltophilia; assembly: GCF_002138415.1. Lineage (NCBI taxonomy): Bacteria > Pseudomonadati > Pseudomonadota > Gammaproteobacteria > Lysobacterales > Lysobacteraceae > Stenotrophomonas > Stenotrophomonas maltophilia. The sequence goes on along the minus strand of NZ_CP015612.1, from coordinate 1,887,155 downwards.
CCGCGGTTCCAGATCAGGTCGTCCGGCAGCAGCACCGCGAACGGCTCATCACCGATCACGGCCTTCGCGCACAGCACCGCATGGCCCAGGCCCAGTGCTTCGGCCTGGGTCACGAAGATCGCGCGCACGCCATTGGGCAGCACATGGCGGATCATCTCCAGCTGCTCCTGCTTGCCGGCGCGCTCGAGCTTCTGCTCCAGTTCGTAGGCCTTGTCGAAGTAGTCGGCAACCGCATGCTTGTAGCGGTTGGTGATGAAAACCAGCGTGTCGCAGCCTGCTTCGATTGCCTCATCCACAGCGTATTGGATCAGCGGACGATCAATGATCGGCAGCATTTCCTTCGGCACCGTCTTGGTTGCCGGCAAAAAGCGCGTCCCTAGCCCTGCCACTGGAAAAACTGCCTTGCGAATTCGCTTGCTCATTGGTGCCTGTTGGCCTCACGTGCCGGAAAGGGCACGACTTTAGCGGATGAAATGTAAGCATCCTGTTCGATCGGAGAGAACTCCGGCATCGTCGCGAACAGGACTTCCCTGATGGTGTCGGTGTCGTAGCTGCACACCGCTTCGCGCAGGCGCGGGACGTTGCCCAGCACCAGATCGCGCGAGAACATGCGCACACCGGCCTCGAGGATCTTCGGGTGCGCGGTGGCGCGGTAGTCTTCGTCCGAATAGAACAGCGTCTCGTGCAGCTTCTCGCCCGGACGCAGGCCGGTATAGATGATCGGGATGTCCTTGTACGGCTGCTTGCCCGCCAGGCGGATCATCTGCTCGGCCAGCAGCCGGATCGGCACCGGCTCGCCCATGTCCAGCGTGTAGATCGCACCGTGCGACGCCGAGGCGGCCGCCTGCAGGATCAGCTGGCAGGCCTCGGGAATCGTCATGAAGTAGCGGCTGACTTCCGGATCGGTGACCGTCACCGGTCCGCCACGCAGGATCTGTTCACGGAACAGCGGGACCACGCTGCCGGCCGAGGCCAGCACGTTGCCGAAGCGTACCGTGACGAAACGGGTATGCGTGGACTTCTGGTCCAGGCTCTGGCAGATCATCTCGGCGTAGCGCTTGCTGGCACCCAGCGCATTGACCGGGTCGACCGCCTTGTCGGTGGAGATGAACACGAAATGTTCGACACGGGCCTCAAGGCAGGCGCGCGCCACGTTCTCGGTCGCCAGGATGTTGTTGCGCACGGCTTCGCGCAGCTGTCGCTCAAGCACCGGCACATGCTTGTAGGCTGCGGCATGGAAGGCGGTATCGACCGGATGCAGCGACAGCGCATGGCGGATCACCGCCGGGTCACCGCAGTCACCCAGTACCGCTTCGATCTCGACATCGGGGAAACTGCGGCGCAGCTCACCCTCGATGGTCAGCAGCAGCAGTTCACTCATCTCCAGCAGGATGATGCGGCCGGCGCCATGGCGCGCACACTGGCGGCACAGCTCCGAACCAATCGAACCGCCGGCGCCGGTCACCATCACGGTACGCCCACCCAGCCAGCCTCGGATGAGGCTCCAGTCCGGGGTGATCGGCTTGCGGCCGAGCAGGTCCTCGATCGCCACTTCCTTCAGCTGGCCCGGCAGCGACTGGCCCTGCAGGATGTCGCTGAGCTTGGGCACGGTCCGGAACGGCACGCCGGTGCTTTCACAGATGGCAACCACCCGTTGCATGCCTGCGGCATCCAGCGAGGGCATGGCGATCACCAGCAGCTTGGCGGCGGTCTCGCGGACCACTGCCGGGGCATCATCCAGGCTGCCGAGGATGGGCAGGCCCTGCAGCTTGGCGCCACGCAGGTGCGGTGCATCATCCAGCAGACCGACCGGCTCGAAGTTGCCGGAACGGCGCAGGTCTCGGACCAGGGTTTCAGCCGCCTGCCCGGCGCCCAGGATCAATACCCGGCGTGCGCTGGAATCCGACTGCAGTGCCTGATAGTCCTTCCAGGCCCGGTACAGCAGCCGCGGCGCGCCCAGCAGTGCCGACAGCGCGAACGGATAGATCACCAGTACCGACATCGGCACGCCATCGAAGCGCTTCCACATCAGTACCAGCACGATGCCGACCAGGCCGATGAAGCTGGCCTTGAAGATGTTCAGCAGGTCGCTGACGCTGGCGAAACGCCACAGGCCGCGATACAGGCCCACGCGCCAGAACACCAGGCCCTGCAGCAGCAGCACCAGCGTGGTATCGACATTCCAGAGGGGCAGCGCCGGCGCGTTGGGGAGGATCGAGTACCGCCCCGCGTGGAGCAGCTGCCAGCATGCCCAGACCATGAACAGGTCGTGGCAGACGATGGCCGAACGCGGCATCAGGCCGAGAATTCTGTCCCGCCAGGGTGAAGCCATAAGTCAGGTAGTTCCTTGTCGGTGACGCAATCCATTGCGCAGGAAGAGCCAGAGGGCGCTCAGCGCAATGAACCACGCGATCGCCACGACAGCCTCCCACCTCGGCTGCAAATTGGAGCAGACATTAAGCACTGTAATACTGAACAGGCCCAAAGCAAAGTACATCCCTGTCACCTGGGCATGACTGGCTCCTGCCTGCACCGCCCGCTGGTAGACATGCTGGGTATGGGGTTCCATCCAGCGTTGCCCGGAAATGATGCGCGCCAGCAGCGTGAAGCCCGCGTCCACGAGGAACGCCGAGGCCGGCACCAGCAACAGGATCCAGTGAATATCGGTCTTCAGGCTCGCGATCGCCAGAACGACGGCAACCGCATATCCCAGTGCGCCACTTCCGACATCACCCATGAAGATCCGCGCCCGTGGGAAGTTGAACGGCAGAAAACCCAGGCAGGCCAGCCCCAGGGCCACGGCCGCAAGCGAATACGGCCAGGGCAGCACCGGCGCCAGGCCCAGCGCGACCACGATGGCCTGGCTGGCGGCAATGCCATTGATGCCATCCATGAAGTTCCAGATGTTGATCAACGAGGCAGTGAACAGCAGCACCAGCACAGCCAGCAGCCAGCTGCCACCGTGCACCTTGACCAGTGCGGCCAGCAGTGCGGCGGCAATGAAATGCACCATCAGGCGGCGCATGGCCGGCAGCGGTCTGTGGTCGTCCCACCAGCCGATGCCCGCCACCAGCACCAGCCCCAGACTGGCAAGCAGCAGGCTCGGCGTTGCAGCGGGCCAGATCCACATCGCCACGCCCGCAGTGACCAGCAGGCTGATGACGATGGCGATGCCGCCGCCGCGCGGGGTCGCCACGCTATGGCTGCGACGCTCGCCTGGCTGGTCCATCAACTGCTGGCGCAGCGCATAGCCCCGCGCGGCCCACGTCAGCGCCGCACTCAGCAGGGCCAGCCCCAGCAGCGCGCCCATCACGAGCCACGGCATGGATCAGAGCACCGCGTAGTTCAGCAGCGGCTTGACCGTGCCCCACTCCTTGCAGCTCGGGCACTGCCAGTGGTGAGTGCGTGCACCAAATCCACAGCGGGTGCAGCGGTAAGCGGGGTTGCGCACCAGCAGCTGGTCGGTGATGTGCTTGAGGTCGTGCAGGGTGGCGGTGGAATCGGCGCCCTCGGCCAGCGTCAGGTCGATCAGCGCGGACTCGCCACGTACCGACGGACGATCCTTGAGCTGGCGACCGAGGTAGGCACGGGCCGGGGCCACGCCCTCCTGTTCTTCCATCAGGCGGGTCAATGCCAGCACCGGCGCAATGCCGCGGTAGTGCTCGGTCATTTCCGAAAGGAAGGCGCGCGCGCCGCCCAGGTCACCCACCTTGCGATAGTTCTGCATCAACGCGGGCAGCAGCTCCGGCAGATACTCGGGGTCGTTGCGCGCGGCGCGCTCGAACGCACGCACGGCGGCCTCGGCGTTACCGGCATCCGTCTCCAAGCGCCCTTCGATGATGCCCGCGCGTACCGACATGGCATCGGCCTGGTAGGCACGGGCGATCGCCGCCCTCGCCTCTTCCAGCTTGCCGGCGCCGCGGAAACGCTCGGCCAGCTCGCATTCGAACTGCCCGATCAGCTTGCCCATCGGCTCGCCGGTCACGTCTTCGAAACGGGTGGCGTTGTCGATCGCCTTTTCCCAGTCGCGCTCGGCCTGGTAGATGCCGATCAGGTGCTTCAGCGCCTGCGGCGCACGCTGGTCCAGTTGCGCCAGCTCGGTGAACACGGTCTCGGCACGGTCCAGCAGACCGGACTTCATGTAGTCCTCGCCCAGCGCCAGCAGGGCCTGCACGCGCTGTGCGTCGCTCAGGTCATGGCGGTTGACCAGGCCCTGGTGCAGGCGAATCGCGCGATCCACTTCACCACGGCGGCGGAACAGGTGGCCCAGCGCGACCTGGGTCTCGAAGGTTTCCTTGTCCAGCTCGGCGATGTGCAGGAACAGCTCGATGGCCTTGTCCGGCTGTTCGTTGAGCAGGTAGTTCAGACCGCGGAAGTAGGTGCTGGACAGGCGGCTGACCTGGTTGTCACCGTGACGTTGACCGCCACGCCGTCCGATCACCCACCCGGCCAGTGCGGCCAACGGAACGAACAGAAAGAACCAGAACCACTCGGTGACGAAATCCATCTTCGATCAACGTCCATCAAAAGATTGGGGGGAAACACCCGCGGCCGGCGTGGCCGCCACGGACTTGTTGGCACGGCGCAACTGGCTGTAAAGCGGAATGACCACGCTCACCAGCACCAGACCGGCACCGACCACGACACCGATCAGCAGGGCAGCAATCAGCGCCACGCCGACGGACGTGTTCAATTGGGTAAACAGCAGGTTGATCGACATCGCGGTCATGTTGACCGCACCAATGATCAGCCCAAGGATCAGGACCGCCAGCAGGACCAGCAGACGAAAAACCTTCATGCGACAGCTCCAGTGGCAGGAGTCCGTAGCTTATCCGACTCGCGGCTGGATTCGCACGCGGTGGCGCGACGGGGCTCAGGCCGGATCGGCGTCCAGCGGCAGCACACTGCTGACCCGCTCGCGCAGTTCCTTGCCCGGCTTGAAATGGGGGACATGCTTGCCCGGCAGGGCAACCGATTCGCCGGTCTTCGGGTTGCGACCCAGGCGCGGCGGACGATAGTGCAGCGAGAAGCTGCCAAAACCACGGATTTCGATGCGATCCCCGGCGGACAGCGAACCGCCCATCATTTCCAGCAACGACTTCACCGCCAGATCGACATCATCGGCCTTCAGGTGCGCCTGGCGGCGCGCAAGGATTTCGATCAGTTCGGATTTGGTCATCACCGGCTCACATCAGGGGCATCTCAGCCTGAAACGGCCCGGGCAATGCCCGGGCCGTCCAGGAAACAACGAACAGCGTAAGGCCGATTACTCGGACTTGTTGCCGTTCAGCTGTGCACGCAGCAGCGCGCCCAGCTGGGTGGTGCCGCTGGAAGCCGAAGAGGACTGGTATTCCTCCAGCACTTCGCGCATTTCCGCGTCGTCCTTGGCCTTGATCGACAGCTGCAGGGTGCGGCCCTTGCGGTCCATGCCCACGAACTTGGCTTCGACCTTGTCGCCGACCTTCAGGTGCTGGGTAGCGTCGTCAACGCGCTCGTTGGCGATGTCGCGCGCCGAGACGTAACCTTCGATGCCGTCAGCCAGCTCGATGATCGCGCCCTTGGCGTCGACTTCCTTCACCACACCTTCGACCTTGGAGCCCTTCGGATTGGCAGCCATGTACTGGCCGAACGGATCCTGCTCCAGCTGCTTCACGCCCAGGGAGATGCGCTCGCGCTCCGGGTCGACAGCCAGGACGACGGCGTCCAGGGTATCGCCCTTCTTGAAGTTGCGAACGACGTCTTCGCCGGTGGTGGCCCAGCTGATGTCGGACAGGTGAACCAGGCCGTCGATGCCGCCGTCCAGGCCGATGAAGATGCCGAAGTCGGTGATCGACTTGATCTGGCCCGACACCTTGTCACCCTTCTTGTGGGTGGCAGCGAAGGTTTCCCACGGATTGGCGGCAACCTGCTTCATGCCCAGCGAGATACGGCGACGCTCTTCATCGACGTCCAGCACCATCACTTCGACTTCGTCACCAACCTGCACAACCTTGGACGGGTTGACGTTCTTGTTGGTCCAATCCATCTCGGAGACGTGCACCAGGCCTTCGACGCCCGGCTCGATCTCAACGAACGCGCCGTAATCGGTGACGTTGGAGACCTTGCCGAAGACGCGGCTGTTGGCCGGGTAACGACGGCCGATGTTGTCCCACGGATCCTCGCCCAGCTGCTTCAGACCCAGCGAAACGCGGTTGCGCTCGCGGTCGAACTTCAGCACGCGCACGTCCAGCTCGTCGCCGACGTTCACGACTTCGGACGGATGGCGCACGCGCTTCCATGCCATGTCGGTGATGTGCAGCAGGCCGTCGATACCGCCCAGGTCCACGAACGCGCCGTAATCGGTCAGGTTCTTGACGACACCCTTCAGGATCGCGCCTTCCTGCAGCTTGTCCATCAGCTGCTCGCGCTCTTCCGAGTGCTCGCTTTCGACGACAGCGCGGCGCGAGACCACGACGTTGTTACGCTTGCGGTCCAGCTTGATGAGCTTGAACTCGAGTTCCTTGCCTTCCAGGTAGGCCGGATCGCGCACCGGGCGCACATCGACCAGGGAACCCGGCAGGAAGGCGCGGACATCCTTGATGTCCACGGTGAAACCACCCTTGACCTTGCCGCTGATGCGGCCGGTGATGGTTTCGTTCTTTTCCAACGCTTCTTCCAGCTCGTCCCACACCATCGCGCGCTTGGCCTTCTCGCGCGACAGGACGGTTTCGCCGAAGCCGTTCTCGATCGAGTCGAGGGCGACCTTGACGATGTCGCCTTCGGCGACGTCGATTTCGCCAGCGTCGTTACGGAACTGTTCGATCGGCACGATGCCTTCGGACTTCAGGCCAGCGTTGATCACCACGACGTCGCCGCGGACTTCAACAACGGTACCGCTGACGATGGCGCCCGGCTTCAGCTTGGCCAGGTTGGCCTGGCTGGCTTCAAACAGTTCGGCAAATGATTCGGTCATTAGATTTACTCTGTTGGACACATGGGTCGGTGGCGTCCCCTTCAGGGGAATGGCGACCGCCCGCCTGTTGGTCGACCCCGGAAACGCAGGTCGTGTGTAGTAGGAAAACCGCCACGCATCATTGCGCGACGGAGCTGGTACAGCACTGCTATGCGCGACCACCACCGATGTTGCTGGCAGTGCTCCCGCGCGAACGGATCAGGCAGCCGGAACCGGAAGCAGATCCATCACTCTGGCAACGACATCTGCGATGCCGATGCCTGTGGTGTCGATGAGGACAGCATCGTCTGCCGGCTTCAGGGGCGCCACGGTACGCTGAGCATCACGGGCGTCGCGGGCCATGATCTCGCGCAGGAGGTCATCAAAGTTAACAGAAACCCCCTTGTCTTTCAACTGCTTATGCCGGCGCTCGGCGCGCTCCTCGGCACTGGCGGTCAGGAAGACCTTGTAGGAGGCGTCCGGGAAGATCACCGTGCCCATGTCGCGGCCATCGGCGACCAGGCCGGGCAGCTCCCTGAATGCGCGCTGGCGCTCCTTCAGGGCGGCCCGGACTTCGGGAATGGCGGCAATGGCCGAGGCCAGCGCACCGGTGGTCTCCAGACGCAGCTCGTCGGTGGCGTCGGTGCCGTTCACCATGACCCGCATGGCCTCACCCTGCTCGACAAACTGAACGTGGGTATCGAAGGTGCAGCGGACCAGCGCCGAGGCATCGGAGGTATCGATGTCGGCCCAGCTCGCGGCCACGCCCACTGCCCGGTACAGCGCGCCCGAATCCAGGTAATGCCAGCCCATCCGGCGCGCGATGATGCGGCTGATGGTACCCTTGCCAGCCCCTGAAGGGCCGTCGATGGTCAGGACGGGAGCGAGTGGATTCATGGGGTTCCCAGAGCGTGTGAAGGGGTCATTCTAGCCCCTGTCAGACGCCCCCAACGGGATCTTTTGTGCAACCACTTGAAACCACGAGGAAAAGCCCGGTAGAATGGCGGGCTTGAACGAGCGTCAACTGCCGATTGTCTTTCGCATATCGCGGCCACGCTCCACCCGAACAACTACTGTTTACGCCGAGGTATGCCATGAAAGTCCTGTCCTCCCTGAAGTCGGCGAAGGCCCGTCACCGTGACTGCAAGGTCGTGCGTCGTCGTGGCAAGATCTTCGTCATCTGCAAGTCGAACCCGCGTTTCAAGGCGCGTCAGCGCTAAGCCTCACAGCCTTCGCGGCTGCGGCTGGCCCTACGCGGGGCCGACCCGATGCAAAAAGCCGCCTTCGGGCGGTTTTTTGTTTATGCGGCTTTTTCCTGCCGTTTTTGCTGTAATCGCCTTTCTTGACCACTGGGGAGTAGATCGAGATGAAGCGTTACCTGTCCGCCCTGGCCGTGATGGCCACCCTGGCCGCCGCCACGCCGGCGCTGGCCGACACCCTGCTTGTCGACCGTGCCCGCGAGAAGCCGGCCGGTGCCCTGCCCGTGCGCGGCCAGAGCATGCAACAGGTGCAGGCGCAGTTCGGCGCGCCGAGCGAGCAGCTGCAGCCGCGTGGCGGGCAGAAGCGGCAATGGCCGACCATCAACCGCTGGGTGTACCCGCAGTTCACCGTCTACTTCGAGAAGCAGAAGGTGATCGACGTGGTGGCCAACCAGGCGGACCCGAACGAAATCGGCCCGAAACCGCCGATCCGTTGATCCCTTTACCCGCCGTGGGCGGGCCTGTGTAGCGAGACCATGAACCAGACCCTTCGTTTTCCTGCCGAGTGGGAAGCCCAGAGCGGCGTCCTGATTGCCTGGCCCACCGCCGATACCGACTGGGCCGACCGCCTGGGCCAGGTGGAAGAGACCTACATCGCCCTGGTCGCGGCCATCACCCGCTTCCAGCCGGTGCTGATCTGCGTGGCCGATGACGATGTGGAGACCTATGCCGAAATGCGGCTGCGCTCCAACCGCATCGACATGGACAAGGTCCACTTCACCACGGCGGCCTACGACGATACCTGGCTGCGCGACTCCGGCCCGATCACCCTGCGCCGCGCCGATGGCAGCTTCCAGCTGCTGGATTTCCGCTTCACCGGCTGGGGCGGCAAGTTCGACGCCACCCTGGATGATCAGCTGGTGGGCGTGCTCGACCAGGCCGGCGTGTTCAACAACGCCCCGGTGCGCAGCATTCCGTTCGCGCTGGAAGGCGGCGGCATCGAGACTGATGGCGAAGGCACCCTGCTGACCACCTGGAAGTGCCTGCACGAGCGCCACCCGGACCGCGACCGGGCAAGCCTGAGCGCCGATCTGGCCGACTGGCTGCAGCAGGACCGCGTGCTGTGGCTGGACCACGGCTACCTGGAAGGCGACGACACCGACGCGCACATCGACACCCTCGCCCGCTTCGCCTCGGCTGACAGCATCGTCTACCAGGCCTGCGACGACGAGAGCGACTCGCACTATGCCGAACTGCAGGCGATGGGCAATGAACTGGCGGCGCTGCGTACCAAGGATGGCCAGCCGTACCGCCTGTTCCCGCTGCCGTGGGCACAGCCGGTGATCGACGAAGGCCGTCGCCTGGCCGCATCGTACGCGAACTACCTGATCGTCAATGGCGCGGTGCTGATGCCGGCCTATGGCGATCCGGCCGACGACCTGGCCCGCGATGTGCTGGCGCAGGCGCACCCGGGCCGCGAGATCGTGCAGGTGCCCTGCCGTTCGCTGATCTGGCAGAACGGCAGCCTGCACTGCATCACCATGCAGTTGCCGGAAGGCCTGCTGAAGGCCTGACGGTAGTGCCGGCCGCTGGCCGGCAACCCTGCAATGCCTGATGGATCAACGGAATTGCCGGCCAGCGGCCGGCACTACCCGCTGCACCCATTCAGCGCGCGACACGCCGTCGCCGTCCATCCGCGCTAACATGCTGGTTTTCCCCCGCAGGAACGCCCCGCATGAACTCGCGCAGCCCCCTTACCGTCGCCCTGATCCAGGAGCGCAACCACGGTGATGCCGCCGCCAACCTGGCGGTGATCGAAGCACGCGTGGCCGAGGCGGCTGCGCAGGGTGCCAAGCTGGTGCTGCTGCAGGAACTGCACAACGGCCCGTACTTCTGCCAGCACGAGTCGGTGGACGAGTTCGACCTGGCCGAGCCGATTCCGGGCCCGAGCACCGAGCGCCTGGGCGCGCTGGCGAAGAAGCACGGCGTGGTGCTGGTCGGCTCGCTGTTCGAGCGCCGTGCTGCCGGCCTGTACCACAACACCGCGGTGGTGTTCGAAAAAGACGGCACCCTGCTGGGCAAGTACCGCAAGATGCATATCCCGGACGACCCGGGCTTCTACGAGAAGTTCTACTTCACCCCGGGCGACATCGGCTTCAAGCCGATCGATACCTCGGTGGGTCGCCTTGGCGTGCTGGTGTGCTGGGACCAGTGGTACCCGGAAGCGGCGCGCCTGATGGCGCTGGCCGGTGCCGAGCTGCTGCTGTACCCAACCGCGATCGGCTGGGACCCGGACGATGTGCAGGACGAGAAGACCCGCCAGCGTGACGCCTGGGTGCTGAGCCACCGTGGCCACGCCGTGGCCAATGGCCTGCCGGTGCTGAGCTGCAACCGCGTCGGCCACGAGGCTTCGCCGCTGGGCGCGTCGGGCATCCAGTTCTGGGGCAACAGCCACGTGCTCGGCCCGCAGGGTGAGTTCCTTGCCGAAGCCGGAACCGACGCCACGGTGCTGCTGTGCGACGTCGATCTGCAGCGCAGCGAGCATGTGCGCCGCATCTGGCCGTTCCTGCGCGACCGTCGCATCGACGCGTACGGTGACCTGCTCAAGCGCTACATCGACTGAGCCGGAGCCCGCGCATGGCCGTCCTCATCCGTGATGCCGGCCCGGCCGACATCGCCGCGATTACCGCGATCTACGCGGTGGAAGTGACCGACTTCGTCAACACCTACGAGTACGACATCCCGGACGCGACCGAGATGCTGCGCCGCATGCGCGACATCATCGATCGCGGCTTCCCCTACCTGGTCGCCGAGATCGACGGCCAGGTCGCCGGCTATGCCTACGCCAATACCTACCGCACCCGCGTCGCCTACCAGTGGACCGTGGAGAACTCGGTCTACGTCGATGCCCGCTTCCAGGGCCAGGGCGTCGGCACTGGCCTGCTGCAGGCCTTGATCGATGCCTGCGTGGCGCGTGGCTACCGGCAGATGGTGGCGGTGATCGGCGAGCCGACCAACGCCGCGTCGATCAAGCTGCACGAACGCTTCGGCTTCGAGCTGGTGGGCGTGTTCCGTGGCCTTGGCCGCAAGCACGGCCGCTGGCTGGACACCGTGCAGATGCAGCGCGCGCTCGGCGATGGCGCCGACACCGCACCTTCCAATGAATGAACCCATGAATGAAACCCTTTCCGAAACCGGCGACGACCTGTTCGCCGGCCAGCCGGTGCGCGTCGTCGAACGCGACGGCGTGCGCTACACCCTGCTTGGCACTGCCCACGTCTCCCGCGCCAGCGTCGAGGCGGTTGAAAAAGCCATCGACAGCGGCCGCTTCGACGCCGTTGCCGTTGAACTGGACCCGCAGCGCCTGCAGGCACTGAGCGACCCGGACACGCTGGCCAAGCTCGACCTGGTCGAGGTGATCCGCAAGGGCCGCGTCGCCCTGTTCGCCGCCAACCTGGCCCTGTCCGCCTATCAGCGCCGCCTGGCCGAACAGCTCGACATCGAGCCGGGTGCCGAACTAAAGCGCGCGGTGGAACTGGCGCGCGAACGCAACCTGCCAGTGCACCTGATCGACCGCGAGGTTGGCCTGACCTTCCGTCGCGCCTCGCAGCGGCTGGGCTTCTTCGGCAAGCTGAAACTGGTTGCCGGTCTCGGTGCTGGCCTGTTCTCGTCCGAGGAAGTGGGCGAGAACGAGATCGAGAAGCTCAAGCAGGGCGACATGCTGGAGTCGAGCTTCGGCGAGTTCGCCAGCGAGAGCCCGGCGCTGTACGAGACCATCATCGGCGAACGTGACCGTTACATGGCCACCCGCCTGCGCGAGGAACACGACCCGCAGCAGCGCGAAGTACTGGCCGTGGTCGGCGCCGGCCACCTGGCCGGGCTGGCGCGCTACCTGGAAACCGACACCGAAGCACCGGCACCGCTGCGCGCCGAGCTGGAAGCGGTGCCGAAGAAGCGCAACATTCCGTGGTTCACGCTGGGCATCCTGGCGATCGTAGCGACCGGCATCGGCGTAGGCTTCTACCGCGGCGGCCTGGGCGTGGGCACCGAACTGCTGGCGACCTGGGCCATGTATACCGGCGGCCTCGCCGGCTTGGGCTGCCTGTTGGCCGGCGGCCATCCGCTGAGCATCCTGACTGCGATCGCGGTGGCTCCGTTCAAGCCGTTCCGCCTGAGCATTCCGACTGGTGCGTTCTCGGCGCTGGTGGAAGCACGCCTGCGCAAGCCGGCGTACGAAGACTTCCTGAAGTTGCGCGACGATGCGCAGAGTCTGAAGGGCTGGTATCGCAACCGCGTCACCCGCGTGGTGCTCACCTTCATGCTGACCAACATCGGCAGCATGCTCGGCCTGTGGCTGACCACCTTCAAGGTGTGGGGCAAGGTCGCGGGTTGATGGTTCCGCCGGGCATGGCCTGGCGCTAGCCGCACGGTGTCTGCGCGCGCGACCGGTAGGTGCCAACCTTGGTTGGCACGCTTTACGCCGACCGCAAAGATCGGCCGAGCATGCTCTGCGCAAAACAATAAAAAAAAGGGGGAGACCGCCCCACTACGACCGGCCTCCCCCACACCACAACACGTTGTCGCGCCTTGCGGTCGAGCAAGCTCGACCGCTACACCGGGGTACCCGCCACGACCTCCAGACCGCGGGCGCGGCGGATCAGCCGCGTCACGGCACTGCGAAGGTCATCCAGCACCGCATAGATGGTCGGCAGGAACAGCAGGCTGACCACGGTCGAGAACGCCAGGCCGCCGGCAATCGCGCGTGCCATCGGCGCGTACTCGGGGCCATTGCCGAACATCTGCGTATTGGTCAGCGAGATCGGCACCATCGCCAGGATCGCCGTGCCCATCGTCATCATGATCGGGCGCAGGCGCTCGCGTGAGCCTTCAACCAAAGCCTGCGTTCGGCCCATGCCGCCGCGCCGCAGGTTGTTGATGTGCTCGATCATCACGATGCCGTTGTTCACCACCACGCCCATCAGCACCAGGATGCCGATGAAGGACATGATCCCGAACGAGGTACCGGTGATCCAGAACAGCCAGAACACGCCGAAGATCGAGAACAGCACGCCACTCATGATCGCCGCCGGGAACAGAAGCGATTCGAACACCGCCGCCATCACCACGTAGATCATCACCAGCGCGATCAGCAGGTTGAACACCATCTGCTGCATCGCCTCGTCGTCGTTGCCGTAGTCGCCGCCATCGAAGGTGAAGCCATAGCCGGCCGGGAAGTTCATCGGCTTGAGCACGGACTCCATCGCCTTGCGGCCATCGGGTGCGGTGACCTTCTCGGCCAGGTTGGCCTTGATGGTCAGCGTAGTCTGGCGGTTGGTGCGGCCGATCTGGGTCGCGGACGAACCGACGTCGACGGTGACCAGGCTCAGCAGCGGCACGCTGCGGCCGTCGCCGGTGCGCACGCTGAAGCCGGCCAGGTCTTCCGGGCTGCTCTGCTCGGCGCCAGCGAAGCGTACCCATACTGGTACTTCGTTGTCGCCGCGGCGGAACTCGCGCATCGGCGCACCGCGCAGCGCCAGGCCAACGAAGCTGGCTACCTGCTCGGCATTGAAGCCGAATGCGGCGGCGCGCTCGCGGTCGACGCGGACCTTCAGCTCGCCGCCCTTCTCGCCGTTGTCGATGCGCACGTCGCGCAGCTCGGCGCGCTGGGCCAGCAGCGGCACCACTTCCTGGCCGATCTCCTGCAGCATCGAACTGGAGTCGCCCACCAGCTGCACCTGCACGCCCTGGTTGCCGCCACCACCGCCATCGCCGCCCTGGTTGCCGACGAAGTAGTCGGTGCGGGCCGACTTCGGAAGGCCCTTGCGCAGCTCTTCCTGCAGCGCCTTGATGTCCTTGGCGTACTTCTCGTCCAGGGTGACCACGGTCGAGCTGCCCTCCTGCTCGCTGTACCAGGAATACACCTGCTTGACGTGCAGGCGCTCGCGGTTCTGGTCGATCCAGTTCTCCACCCGTGCTACTTCATCGGACATCTGGCGGTAGGTGTAGGCGCCCTTCCACATGTAGCCGATGAAAATGTCCTTGCCGCCGTCACCGCCGAACATGTCGATCTTGGTCAGCTTCATCGGCACCAGGCTGACCAGCACCACCAGCAGAATGCCGAGCAGGCTCCAACCACGATGGTGCAGCGACCAGTCCAGCAGTTGCGCATAGCGGCGCTGCAGGCGCGCGATCATGCCGGTCTGCGAGTGCACCAGTTTGGGCGTGGCCATGCGCGCGGACAGCATCGGGATCAGGCTGACCGCAACCAGCCACGAGGCCAGCAGCGAGACCGAGATGGTGATCGCGATCTGCGCCATGAAGATGCTGATGTTGTTGGTCTCGCCGAACAGGTTCGGCACGAACACGATGCAGTGGCACAGCGTGCCGGCGCTGAGCGCGATGGCCACGTTGCGGGTGCCGATGATCGAGGCCAGCCGCGGTTGCCCCGGCATGCGCTCGCGCTCCTGGTAGATGCTCTCCACCACCACCACGGCGTTGTCGACCAGCATGCCCACCGCCAGCAGCAGGCCCATCATGGTCAGGATGTTCAGCGTCACCCCTACGAAGTACATGAAGCCCAGGGTGATGGTGAAGCAGATCGGAATGGCCAGGGTCACCATCAGCGTGGACGGCCAATGGCGCAGGAAGAAGAACAGCACCGTGATCGACAGGATCAGGCCGACCGCGCCGGCCTCGGCCAGTTCCAGCAGCGAGGAGGTCACCGCCTTGCCCTGGTTGTCGATCACCTTGATCTGCACGTCGCGCATCGACGCTTCCGCACGGATCGATTCAACCTCGGCCAGTGCCGCGCGCGACACCTCCACCAGGTTGGCGCTGCGCTCCTTGAAGATGTCCAGGCCGACGGCCGGGTTGCCGTCCAGGCGGCGCCCATAGTTCATCCGCGCCGGCTTCAGGCGCACGTCGGCGATATCACCCAGGCGCAGGCCCTTGGCGTTGATCACCAGGTCACGCATCTCCTGCAGGTCGGTGATCTCGCCTACCGGCTGCACGCGCACGCGCTGGCCGTTGTCGTCGATCTGCCCGGCCGAGATCGAGAAATTCAGCGTGCGCAGGCGCTCGCTCAGCTCGTTGATGCTCAGCCCGTGCGCGTTGAGCCGGTTCGGATCGATGGCGATCTCCACCTCGTTCGGCGGCGCGCCGGTGATGTCGACGCGGGCCACGCCGGGAATACGCTCGATGCGCCGCTTGAACTCGCGGTCGAGCATGTCATAGGCGGTGGTCAGGTCGGTGGTGCTGGCCAGGCGCACCTTCAGCACCGGCTGGTCACTGCTGGACCACTTGAACACGTTGTAGCGCTGCAGGTCGTCAGGCAGGTCACTGCGGATCGCATCGATGCGCTCACGTGCATCGGAAGCGGCAATCGCAATGTCACGATCCCAGTCGCTGAACTCGATGTAGATCAGCGCCGCCTCGGAGGTGGCCGACGAGCGCATGCGCTTGATGCCGGTCATCGTCGCCAGCGATTCCTCGACCGGGCGGATGATGGTCCGTTCCACTTCTTCCGGGGTCGAGCCGGTGTACGGAATCTGCACGAACAGGAACGGCGCGGAGATGTCCGGCAGCGCCTCCAGCGGCAGCCGGAACGAAGCGATCAGGCCGATCACCACCAGCGACACGAAACACATGATGGTGGTGACCGGACGGCGGATGGAGAACTCGGCCACACTCATGCCGGTTCCTCCACACCCGCCGCGTTGCCTGCGCTGCCCGGCTCGATCTCGCCGGCATGCTTGCGGCCGCGTTCGCGGTAGTAGGCATCGCCACGACGGTCCATCAGGTCGTAGACCACCGGGATCACCAGCAGGGTGAGCAGGGTCGACACCAGCAGGCCGCCGATCACGGTGATCGCCATCGGGGCGCGCACTTCAGCGCCCTCGCCCATCGCCACCGCCAGCGGCAGGAAGCCGAACAGCGTGCACAGGGTGGTCATGATGATCGGCCGCAGGCGCGAGCGCGCCCCTTCCACCAGTGCCTCGTGCTTGGCCACACCGGCCTCGCGCAGCTGGTTGACCTTGTCGATCAGGATGATCGCGTTCTTGGTCACCAGGCCGACCAGCAGGATCAGGCCGATGAACACCACCACCGAGATGGGCTTGCCGGTCAGCATCAGCGCCAGGATCGCGCCAACCAGCGCCAGCGGGATGGTGAACAGGATCACGAACGGATGCAGCAGCGATTCGAACTGCGAAGCCATCACCAGGTAGACCAGGAAGATCGCCAAGCCGAAGGCGAAGATCAGCGACTTCGCCGCCTGCGCCAGCTCCTCACCCTGGCCACCGATGTGCAGGCCGACGCCTGCACCCAGCGGCTGTTCTGACACCATCTGCTGCACTTCGCGCATAGCCGCGCCAAGATCGATGTCGCGCAGGTTGGCCGACACCACCGCCACCCGCGTCTGGTCGGCGCGATGGATCTCGCTGGGACCAGTGGTAGCCACCACCTCGGCCACCGCGTCCAGCGTGACTGGACGGGTGCTGCCCGGGTTGACGATCAGCCGGCGGATGCTGTCCACGCTGGCACGATCACCTTCCTGTGCACGCACCAGCACGTCGATCTTGCGGTCGCGGAAGCTGTAACGGGTGGCGACATCACCGCGGACCTTCTTCACCACCACATCGGCGATCTGGCGCGTGGTCAGGCCCAGTGCACCGGCACGCTCCTGGTCGAAGCGGATCTGGATTTCCGGGAAGCCTTCTTCCACCGTCGATTTCACGTCGGCGTAGTGCGCGTTGCCGCGCAGCATCGCCGCCAGGCGCTGGCCGGCCACTTCCAGGGTGGCCATGTCCTGCCCGCGCAGCTCGATTTCCAGCGGCGTGGAGAAGCTGAACAACGCAGGCCGTGCGAAGTCGACCTGTGCACCCGGATGCTGGCCCATGGTGTCACGCAGGCGCTCGGTGATCTCCGCTTCGGTACGCGCGTTGCCGCCGCCTTCCATCACCACGGTCAGCTTGCCGATGTTCTCGCCGCTCTCGGTCGGGCTGGCATCCAGGCGGGTGCCGCTGCCACTGACGCCATACAGCGAGGCAACGCCTTCGCCCTTGCCATGCGCCAGCTGCAGCTCGCGCACCAGCGCGTCGGTCTGCTTCAGCGGCGTGCCGGCCGGCAGCTTCACCGTCATCTCGAAACGGTCCTGCGCCAGCTGCGGGATCAGGTCGGCACCGAGCATCGGCACCAGCGCCATGGTCGCCACGAAGATGATCGTGGCCACGCCCAGCACCTTGCCCGGGTGCGCCAGCGCGCTCGGCAGCAGGCGCAGGTAGCCACGCTCGGCACCGGCGTAGGGCTTCATCGCCAGATCGCTGGCCTTGCGCATCACCGGGCCCACCACCGCCACCACGCCGCGCCACAGTCGCACCACCAGCCAGGCCAGCGCGTAGAAGCTCCAGCGCGCGGTCGCTACGGCACCACGACGGCCCAGCGCCACCGGCTTCTGCCAGCGGTTCTGCGGCTGCCACGCTGCGTTCGGCGCTTCCTCCGGGAACGCCAGCGGCGGGCGCCCCTTCAGCGAGCTCAGCATCGGGATCAGGGTCATCGACACCAGCAGCGAGATCGCGATGGCGATCGCCACGGTCAACGCCTGGTCGCGGAACAGCTGGCCGGCGATGCCATCAACGAACACCAGCGGCAGGAACACCGCGATGGTGGTCAGGGTCGAGGCAACCACCGCCATGCTCACTTCGCGGGTACCGGCGATGGCGGCCTGCAGAATGCCCAGGCCACGCTCGCGGGCCTTGGCGATGCTCTCCAGCACCACGATCGAGTCGTCCACCACCAGGCCGGTGGCCAGTGCCAGGCCGCCCAGCGACATCACGTTCAAGCTCAGGCCGAGCTGGCCCATGAAGAAGAACGTGGCGATGATCGAGACCGGCAGCGACAGGCTGATCACGAACGTGCTCCAGCCATCGCGCAGGAACAGGAAGATGATCAGGATCGCCAGCAGGCCACCGATCACCGCATCCTTCTTGACGTCGGCAATGGCGTGCTCGATGAAGCGCGACTGGTCCTCGATGGTGGTCATCTCGACATCGGACGGGAACGTGCCCTTGATCTGCTCCAGGCGCTTGCGCAGCGCTTCGGCGGTGGACACGGTGTTGGCGTCGCCTTCCTTGTAGATCGCCAGTTCCACCGATTCCTTGCCGCCCAGGCGGATCACTGCTTCACGTTCCTTGTAGCCCTGGCGCACGGTGGCCACGTCCTTCAGGCGCACCGGCACACCGTTGGCGACCACGCTGGAGCCACCACCGGAAGATGCGCTCTGCGCCGCCGAGGCCGCCGCGATGGCCGCCGCCGAACCGGTCGACGCGGCGATGTTGAACATCTGCTGCAACGCCGAGTCGGCCGCGCTGCCGTTCGACGCCTGGGTGGTGACCAGCAGGTTGCGGATCTCTTCCAGATCAGCGAACTGGTTGACGGTGCGCACCAGGAAGCGCTGCGAACCCTCCTCCAGGCGCCCGCCGGAGATGTTGATGTTCTCGTCCTTCAGGCGCTTGATGACGGTGTCGATCGGCAGGTTCAACTGGGCCAGCTTCTGCTGGTCGATGTCGACCTGGATCTCGTCCTCAAGGCCGCCACCGACCTTGACTGCCGCCACGCCGCTGACCGGCTCCAGCTTCTTCTTCAGGTCTTCATCGGCATAGCGGCGCAGGCCGGTCAGCTCACGGACCGCATCGGCATCGCTGGTCGGCGCCACCTTGTTCGACAGCACCAGGCGCATGATCGGCTCGGTGGACGGATTGAAGCGCAGCAGCACCGGGGCCTTGGCCTCCAGTGGCAGGTTCAGCGCTTCCATCTTGTCGCGCACCTCCAGGCTGGCCTGGTCCATGTTGGTGCCCCAGGCGAACTCCAGCACCACATCGCTCTGGCCGGTGCGCGAGACCGACTTCAGCTTGCGCAGGTTCTTGACCACGCCGACCGCCTCTTCGACCGGCTGGGTGATCAGGGTTTCGATTTCGGTCGGCGCCGAACCGGTGTACTCGGTGCGCACGGTCAGCGTCGGGTAGCTCAGGTCAGGCAGCAGGTTGACCTTGAGGTTGCCCAGCGCGATCAGGCCGAACAGCAGCAGCGTGACCGTGCACATGGCGATGGTCACGCGGCGGCGGGTGGCGAATTCCACCAGGCCGCCGCGCATGCCGGCGGCGGCGCCGTCGCTCGCCGGCGAGGCACCGTGGTCGTTGCCCGGGGCGGTCATTGCTTGCTCCCGGCCTTGTCTGCCGGCTTGGCCGACGCTGCAACCGTCTTCGCCTTTGCCTTCGGATCGGCGATCACCTGCACTGCGGTGCCGTCGCGCAGGGCGACCTTGCCGGCGGTGACCACCTGATCACCGGCCGCCAGGCCATCACGGATCTCCACCCACGGGCCGTCGGCGTAACCCAGCTTGACCGGAACGCGTGCGACCTTGCCTTCGCGCACCCGGAACACCGCCGGCTCACCATCGTCGAGCAGCGCCAGGCGCGGCACCACCAGCGCATCGGCACGCTGGTCGTAATCGATGCGGATGCGGCCGAACATGCCGGGCTGCAGCGCATGCGCGGCGCCATCGAAGGCGCTGACCACGCGAAACGTGCCGCTGCCCGAATCCACCACCGGCGCGATGCGATCGACGGTGCCGGCGAAGCTCTGCCCCGGCAGTGCATCGGCAGCCAGTGTCACCGGCTGGCCGGCGCGCAGCGTGGCCAGCTCGCGCTCGGGCACATTGAGCGTGGCTTCCAGCCGCGAGTTGTCGACGATGCGGAAGATCGGCGTGTTGATCTGCACGAAGTTGCCGGTCTTGATCGAGCGTGAGGCGATCACGCCGGAGATCGGCGCCACCACCGTGGTGTAGGACAGTTCCAGCGTGGCCAGGCGGTACTGCGCACGGACGTTTTCCAGGTCGTAGCGCAGCTGGTCAACGCTGGCCGCACTGACCAGCTGCTGGACGACCAGCTTCTGTGCACGCTGATAGTCGTTTTCCAGCTTGCGCATCTGCGCTTCGCTCTGCGCCACGGCCAGGCGTGCGCGGTCCGGGTCCAGGCGCACCAGCGGCTGGCCAGCGGTCACCCGCTGGCCTTCCTCGACCAGCACCGCCAGCGCCACGCCGGAGGTCTTGGCGACCACCTGCGATTCGGCGCGTGGTTCCAACGCGGCGGTACCGGTGTAGCTGGCCGCGACGGCACGGTGGCTGGCCACGGCCACTTCGACCGGGACCGCGTCGACCTTCTTCTCCTCCTTGGTCTCGGCGGCCTTGGCTTCGGAATTGGGCCCTGCGGCGCAACCGCCCAGCAGCAGGGAGGTGGAGATCAGCAGTGCGGCAGCGCAGATTCCGCTGCGACGGCCGGACAGGAAGGTTGGGTGCGACATCGTCAGGTCCCTGGAGGATGCGTGGACAGGTGTGGTAGCAAAGTAATGCACCACTTCACGGCAACACCATATCCCAAAGGTCATGGTGTCTTCACGCCACCGGTCGGACAGACCCCATTTCAGCTAGATGAAACCTGAGGCTATACTCGGGGCGTTCCGTACCCCACGCCGGAACGACCAGACCCGAATCCCCGGAAACGACACCATGCGCCCGCAGCCGCTCGCCGCTTGTCTCGCTCTGGCCGTCCTCCTGCCCCTTGGGGCCGCCGCACAGCCCGCTCCTGCTCCTGCCACACCTGCTCCGGCTCCGGCTCCCGCCGCTGCGCCGGCGCCTGCCGCCCCCACCGGCAACTTCGACAATGGCCGTGTCCTGGCCTATACCTGCCAGGGGTGCCATGGCATCACCGGTTACAAGAACGCCTACCCCAGTTACCGGGTGCCGAAGATCGGCGGCCAGACCCAGCAGTACCTGGCCCAGGCCCTGACCGAGTACCGCCAGGGCAAGCGCCGGCATCCGACGATGCAGGCGCAGTCGATGAGTTTCAGCGAACAGGAGATCGCCGATCTCTCTGTTTACCTGTCCACCGTCAAGTAAGGCCCGCCCATGTCGAAAGCCGCGCATCCGATGCGTCACGCCATCGCCCTGTCCGTTGCCCTGCTGCTGGCGGCCTGTTCACAGTCGCAGGTGGAAAACAGCGAGAAATCCGCCGCCGACCCGGGCCATGCCAGCGGCGAACACGGTTCTTCGTCCTCCGCTGGCCTGCCGGCAGGCCGCGAGGCCGCCGGTGAAGCCCGCGCCAAGGTGAAGGGGAAAGCCACCAACCAGAGCTGCATCGACTGCCACGGCGCTGACGGCAATGCGCCGATCGATGCGACCTATCCGAAGCTGGGTGGGCAGTACGGTGATTACCTGGCACATGCGCTGCAGGCCTACCGTGCCGGCGACCGCCAGCATGCGCTGATGACGCCACAAGCGAAGGATCTGAGCGATCAGGACATCGCTGATCTGGCCGCGTACTTCGGCAGCCGGCCGAGCCAGCTGCGGGATCTGCACGGGGTCAAATGACCGCCGGCGCCCCGGTGGGTGCGGACCTTGGTCCGCACTGATGCCGCCATCCACGCATGGCGTGGATCTACCAGGCTTCGGCGTCGGTAGGTGCGGACCGTTGGTCCGC
Source organism: Stenotrophomonas maltophilia (assembly GCF_002138415.1). Classification (NCBI taxonomy): domain Bacteria; kingdom Pseudomonadati; phylum Pseudomonadota; class Gammaproteobacteria; order Lysobacterales; family Lysobacteraceae; genus Stenotrophomonas; species Stenotrophomonas maltophilia. Next base: position 1,865,493 of record NZ_CP015612.1, on the reverse strand, counting down.
ACGAACCCGGCGGACTCAGCCTTCCAGCTCTTCCCAGCGCGCGTACGCGGCATCGAGCTCGGCCTGTACCTTGGCCAGCTGCTGGGTGTGCGCGGTCACTTCGGCGCTGCTGCGTGTGTAGAACGACGGGTCGTTCATCGCCGAGGTCAGGCCTTCGACGTCGCCTTCCAGCTTCTCGATGGTCTTCGGCAGCTGCTCCAGTTCGCGCGCTTCCTTGTAGGCCAGCTTGCGCTTGGGTGCGGCCGGAGCTGCGGCAGTCGGGGTGGCCGGTGCGGCGACCGCCGGCTTGGCTGCGGGGGCGGCGGCAGGCGCAGCAATGCTGGCCGCATAACGCTGCCAGTCGCTGTAGCCACCGACGTACTCGCCGATCACGCCGTCGCCTTCCATCACCAGCGTGGAGGTCACCACGTTGTCGATGAAGTCACGGTCGTGGCTGACCAGCAGCAGGGTGCCGGTGTAGTCGCCCAGCAGCTCTTCCAGCAGCTCTAGGGTTTCCACGTCGAGGTCGTTGGTCGGTTCGTCCATCACCAGCAGGTTGGACGGCTGCGCGAACAGCTTGGCCAGCAGCAGGCGGTTGCGTTCGCCACCGGACAGGCGGGTGATCGGCGCACGCGCACGTTCCGGGGTGAACATGAAGTCCTGCAGGTAGGCATGCACGTGCTTGCGCTTGCCGTTGAACTCGAGGAAATCGCGGCCTTCGGCCACGTTCTCGATCGCGCTCCAGTCTTCGCGCAGCACCGCGCGGTACTGGTCGAAATAGGCGATCTGCAGGTTGGTACCGGCGTTGACTTCACCCTTCTGCGGCTGCAATTCACCCAGCAACAGCTTCAGCAACGTGGTCTTGCCGCTGCCGTTGGGACCGATCAGGCCGATACGGTCGCCACGCAGGATGGTGGTGGTGAAATCGCGGACCATGGTGCGCTCGCCGAAGGCGAACGAAATGTCCTTGACGTCGATCACCTTCTTGCCGGAGCTGACGCCCTGCGCGGCTTCCATCTTGACGTTGCCACTGAGGTCGCGGCGCGCGGAGCGCTCGTTGCGCATCGCCTTGAGGCGACGTACGCGGCCTTCGTCACGGGTACGGCGGGCCTTGATGCCCTGCCGGATCCAGACTTCTTCCTGCGCCAGCAGCTTGTCGAAGCGGGCATTTTCCTGCGCCTGCGCATTGAGGCGTTCCTCGCGGCGGCGCTCGTAGTTGGCCCAGTCACCGGGCCAGCTGGTGACCTGGCCGCGGTCGATCTCGACGATGCGGGTGGCCAGTGCACGCAGGAAGCGGCGGTCATGGGTGACGAACACCACGCTGCCGCTCCAGCCCTTCAGGAACGCTTCGAGCCAGTCGATGGCCTCGATGTCCAGGTGGTTGGTCGGTTCGTCCAGCAGCAGCACGTCGGGGCTGGACACCAGCGCGCGGGCCAGCAGCACGCGGCGCTTCATGCCACCGGACAAGCGGCCGAACTCGGCCTCACCGTCCAGGTCGAGCTTGGTCAGGGTTTCGCTGACGCGCTGGTCCAGGCCCCAGCCGTTGGCGGCGTCGATCTTGGCCTGCACGTTGCCGAGCGCTTCGCCATCGAACACCTCGGCATGGCTGAGGTGGTGGAATTCGGCCAGCCACTGGCCCAGTTCGCCGAGGCCATCGGCGACGACGTCGAACACCGAGCCGGCGGCGCCATGCGGCACTTCCTGCTCCAGGCGGGTGACACGCACGCCCTGCTGCACGCGGACTTCACCGTCATCGGGCTTGTGGTCGCCGGACAGCAGCTTGAGCAGGGTGGATTTGCCGGCGCCGTTGCGGCCGATCAGGGCGATGCGTTCGCCCGGCTCGATCGACAGTTCGGCCTTTTCCAGCAACAACGGGCCGCCGACGCTGAAGTCGACGTTCTGTAGGGTAATCAGAGGCATCCGGATATTGTACGGGTTGGGGACGTCGGCCGGGTTGCACCCGGCACCCGCAGAGGCAACGGCCGCAGCCAAAGCAACGTCAAAAGCTGGTTTCCTGTGGGATGGCGGGGTGGGTCCGGTTGCGGGGGACGCTGCAAGTACGTCCATGTAAGCTCGATCGCCGCATCCATGCGGCTCACGCCCCCGCAACCGGACCCATCCCGCCTTCGACAGATTTCTGCGATCTGTCGGAACGGCATTCTGCTCTGGTGGGTGTCGACCTTGGTCGACACGGTGGATCCACGGCATGCGTGGATGAGCGCTACAAAAGGTGTCGAGGGATGGAATCGACCGGGAATCTGATCGCTTACCCCACCTCCCCCAACAACGCCTGCAACCCCGGCAACCATTGCTTGCCCGGGTGGCGTACCAGCCACAGGGTGCGTTGCAGGGCGGGCAGCGGGGTTTCGAGCACGCGCAGGCGGCCGAGGGCCAGGGGCTCTTCCAGCGCGTGACGCGAAAGACAGGCCAAGCCGAGGCCGGCGATGGCGGCCTGCTTGATCGCTTCGGTATTGCCCAGCTGCAAGGTCTGGGCGAAACCGCGCAGGTGCGGCAACAACGCCTGTTCCACCGCTTCGCGGGTACCCGAGCCCGGTTCGCGCAGCAGCCAACGTGCGCGGCGCAGTTCATCCAGCGTCCAGCGCGCGGGGGCGTCGGCGGCAGCCACAATCACCAACGGGTCTTGCTGCCAGGCCGTGACCTGCAGGCCGCGCTCGTGGCACGGGCCTTCGATCAGGCCAGCGTCCACATCCAGGCGCTGCACGGCGGCGACCACGCCGGCACTGTTGTCGATGCGCAGGTCGACTTCGGCCTGCGGCGCCTGCCGCAGCAATTCGGCGATACGCGGCGGCAGCAGGTAATTGCCGATGGTGGTACTGGCGGCCAGCACCAGCCGCAGTGGTGCGCCCTGCGCGGGGTCACCGCCGGCGGCGAGCTGGCGCTCGAGGTCGGCGGCGTTGACCAGCAGCGTGCGCGCGGGTTCCAACAGGGCGCGGCCGTGGCCGTTCAGCGCCAGGCGGCGGCCGATGCGGTCGAACAACGGCGTGCCGAAGTGCGCTTCCAGCTCCTGCAGGGCGGCGCTGCTGGCCGACTGCGAAAGCGCGATGGCCTGACCGGCAGCGGTCGTGCTTCCGTGGTCGGCGATGGCGACGAAGACCTGCAACTGGCGCAAGGTCAGGCGCATGCCTCTTACCTCCTTGATGGGTAGGTTTCACCCATATTATTCGTTTTACAGGTCATCGTCTGGCGCGCACGCTTGCCCCATCACTCCAGCGCTGCCCCTGCCATGAACGCCCCCGCTCTCTCCTCCTGGTCCCTGCCCGCCCTGCGCCAACGCTGGCAGCCGCGCCTGCCCGGCCTGCTGCTGGTGGGTCTGATCGCGGCGGCGTCGCTGTATCTGGCTGAGCTTCCCTGGCTCCAGGCGCATGGTCTGAGTGCGCTGACCGTGGCCATCGTCGCCGGCATCGTGGTCGGCAACACGTTCTACCCGCGGCTGGCGCCGAGCAGTGCGGCCGGTGTCGGCTTCTCCAAGCACTGGCTGCTGCGCGCCGGCATCGTGCTGTATGGCCTGCGCCTGACCTTCCAGGACATCGGCCATGTCGGCGTCACTGGCGTGCTGATGGACGTGCTGGTGGTCGCCAGCACCTTCGGCCTGGCCTGCTGGCTGGGCGTGCGCGTGTTCAAGATGGAGCGCGAGGCAGCGATGCTGATCGGCGCCGGCAGCGCGATCTGCGGCGCGGCAGCAGTGATGGCCGCCGAACCGGTGGTACGTGGTCGTGCGGCACAGGTCACCGTCGCCGTCTCTACGGTGGTGGTGTTCGGCACGCTGGCGATGTTCCTGTACCCCGCGCTGTATGCACTGGTGCAGTCGCATGGCTGGCTGGCGATGGACGCACGGCAGTACGGTCTGTTCACCGGTGCGACGGTGCATGAAGTGGCACAGGTGGTGGCGGCAGGCCGCGCGGTCAACGAAGCGGCCGCCGACACGGCGGTGATCACCAAGATGGTGCGGGTGATGCTGCTGGCACCGTTCTTGGTCGCACTGTCGCTGTGGTTGGCGCGTGGTGGCAAGGCCAGCACCGACGGCAGCAAGGCGCGCATCGTGGTGCCGTGGTTCGCGTTCGGTTTCGTGGCGGTGGCCGGATTCAACTCGCTGCACCTGCTGCCGGCCGGCCTGCAGGCGGGGCTGGTGCAGCTGGATACCGTGCTGCTGGCGATGGCGATGGCCGCGCTTGGTCTGACCACCCACGTCTCGGCGCTGCGCCAGGCCGGCCTGAAGCCGCTGCTGCTGGCGTTGATCCTGTTCGGCTGGCTACTGTTCGGTGGCCTGGCGATCCACCAGGGTGTGCTGTCGGTGCTGGGCTGAGCAGGAGCGTGCCGACCAAGGTCGGCACCCACCAGTAGATCCACGCCATGCGTGGATGGCGGCTCCAATTGGAGGTCAGAGCCCTTTCCTGGGGAAAGGGATCCGCCCCCACCCCATCAGGCGGGACCGGCCTCGCGGACGGGTACAATGCGCCATGACTGACTTCTCGACCCTGCCGCTGAGCCCGGCCCTGCAGCCCGGCCTGGATGCCCTCGGCTACACCACCCTCACCCCCGTGCAGGCGCAGAGCCTGCCGGCCATCCTCGATGGCCGCGATGTGATCGCACAGGCACCGACCGGCAGCGGCAAGACCGCCGCCTTCGGCCTGGGCCTGCTGCAGGCCATCGACCCCAGCCTGATCCGCGTGCAGGCGCTGGTGCTGTGCCCGACCCGCGAACTGGCCGACCAGGTCGGCAAGCAGATCCGCAAGCTGGCCACCGGCATTCCCAACCTGAAGCTGTTGCTGCTGGTGGGCGGCGTGCCGCTGGGCCCGCAGCTGGCCTCGCTGGAAGGCCATGACCCGCACGTGGTGGTCGGCACGCCCGGCCGCGTGCAGGAGCTGGCACGCAAGCGCGCGCTGAATCTTGGCGCGGTGCGCACGCTGGTGCTGGACGAGGCCGACCGCATGCTCGACATGGGCTTCGAGGAGCCGATCCGCGAGATCGCCGGCCGCACCCACAAGGACCGCCAGAGCCTGCTGTTCTCGGCCACCTTCCCGGACAGCATCCGCGCCATGGCACGTGACCTGCTGCGCGAGGCAGTGGAAGTGACCGTGGAAGGCGCCGACCAGGCCCCGGCCATCCGCCACCTGTTCTGCGAGGTGGAGCCGGCGCATCGCCAGAAGGCGCTTGCCGGCCTGCTGCTGAAGTACACGCCGGAATCGGCGGTGGTGTTCTGCAACACCCGCAAGGACGTGGACGAAGTGGCCAACTCGCTGCAACAGTTCGGCTTCTCCGCACTGGCCCTGCATGGCGACATGGAGCAGCGCGACCGCGAGGAAGTGCTGTTGCTGCTGGCCAACCGCAGCTGCAACGTGCTGGTGGCCAGCGACGTCGCCGCACGCGGCCTGGACGTGGAAGAACTGGCGGCGGTGATCAACTACGAGCTGCCGACCGACGTGGAAAGCTACCAGCACCGCGTGGGCCGTACCGGCCGTGCCGGTGCCAGCGGCCTGGCGATCAGCCTGGTGGCCGGCCGCGAGAAGACCCGCGCCGAAGCCATCGAAGCGCAGATGGGGCAGCCGCTGGACTGGCAGAAGACGCCGCTGGCGACCTCGCGCCCGGCCGAGCTGCCGCAAGCCGCGATGCGCACGCTGCGCATCGACGGCGGCAAGACCGACAAGCTGCGCCCGGGCGACATCCTCGGTGCGCTGACCGGTGACGCCGGCCTGTCGAGCAAGTTCATCGGCAAGATCGCGATCTTCCCGACCCGCTCCTATGTGGCGATCGCGCGTGAGCAGGCCAACAAGGCCGTGGCCAAGCTGGAAGCCGGCAAGATCAAGGGCCGTCGTTTCCGCGTGCGGATGATGTGACTGAAGCAGCGTTGCCAACCTCGATTGGCAACGACCTGACCTGGTAGTGGCCAACCTTGGTTGGCCCGTCCATGGCACCAATCGCGAAAAGCGCTGCCAACCAAGGTTGGCAACTACCGGTTCGCAGATACCCGCCTGATCAGAACACCAGTTCGGTGTACAGCGGCAGGTCTGCTTCCCAGCGCGCGCGGCCGCCGAGGCCGTCCAGTTCGACCAGTACACCGGCACCGACCACGTCAACACCCAGGCGGCGCACCAGCGACAACGCGGCGACCAGCGTGCCGCCGGTGGCCAGCACGTCATCGATGATCGCAACGCGGGCACCGGCCGGCAGCGCATCGGCGTGCACTTCGATGCAGTCGCTGCGGTATTCCAGCGTGTATTCCTCGCGCAGCACCTGGCCCGGCAGCTTGCCCGGCTTACGCACCGGCACGAAGCCGACGCCCAGCTCCAGCGCCATCGCGGCACCGAGGATGAACCCACGCGATTCGATACCGATCACCGCGTCCAGCTTCTGGTCGCGCCAGCGGTCGGCCATCGCGGTGATGGCACCGCGGAAGTCCTCGCTATGGGCGAGCAGCGGCATGATGTCCTTGAAGAGGATGCCGGGCTTGGGGAAGTCGGCGATGTCGCGCAGGCGGGAGGCCCACTGCGGAGCGACGAGGGCGTCGGTCATGTCACGTTGGCTATCTGATGGCGGCATAGGGTACCTGTTCCGGGCGCCGCCTGCCTGTTGGGGGGTATCGGCCGGGCTGCGCCCGGCACCTGCAGAGGCTTCAAGCCAAGGCAACGGCAACAGCAACAGCAAGGGCAACAGCGGGTTTCCTGTGGGATGGCGGGGTGGGTCCGGTTGCGGGGGACGCTGCAAGTACGTCCATGTAAGCTCGGTCGCCGCTTGCTCGTGTGCGCTGTCCTGCGCACACGGCAAGACCGGGGTTGGGCGTCCTGCCCAACCCGCCCGAGGCATGCCTCGGGCCCATGCGGCTCACGCCCCCGCAACCGGACCCACCCCGCCTTCGACAGATTTCTGCGATCTGTCGGGCATTGCTTTCCGTAGATCCACGCCATGCGTGGATGAATCTTCATCGAAATCGAATATTTCGAAAATTGAACTAAGAGCATCCACGCATGACGTGGATCTACCGTGTCGACCAAGGTAGACACCTACCCACAGCAGCGGGAATCTGTCGGAGGTGGGGCGGTGTCGGAGTGCGGGGTGTCAGCCGCATGGATGCGGCTGCCAAGCCTACAGGGACGTACTTGCGGCGCCCCCGCACTCCGACACCGCCCCGCCAAATCACGGAATCCAGCTTTTGCTCTGGCTGTTGACCTGGCCTCTGCGGGTGCAGGGCGCAGCCCTGCCGAAACCCACCCTCAGGAACTGCAGGACAGCATCGAGCAGCCGGCGCGGTTGTCGGCCCACGCCGGGCGCTTGCCGGCGAAATGCTCCAGCCCGGCACGCTCGGTGTACGGATCGCGCAGCACGTCCTGCAACGCATGGACACCGCCGAGGTCCCCCTGCTCCGCGCGGTCGATGGCCTCCTGGGCCAGCCAGTTGCGCAGCACGTACAGCGGATTGGCCGCGGTCATCTTCGCCGTGCGCTCAGTGACCGACAACGGATCGGCCTGCAACCGCACCGCGTAATCCTGCAGCCACTGTCCCAACGGCGCCTGCACGGCCTGCTGGCGCGCGTCGTCGTAGTACACCGCGTCCAGCACCGCCGCATCCGGTGCCGCCGGATCGAGGCGCATCAGCGCGCGCCAGGCCAGGGTCATGTCCATGCCACCGTCCTGCATCAGCTGCTGCCAGCGCAGGTAGAGCTGCAGGTCGTCATCGTCGGCCGCGGCCAGGCCGAGCTTGGCTGCGGCATCGCGGCGCGTGCAGGCCACGAAGGTGGACTGATACGCCGCCAAGCCCGCCTGCAGCGGCGCAACATCGGCAAACAACGGCGACAGTGCCTGCGCCAATCGGCTCAGGTTCCAGTACGCCACCTGCGGCTGGGTACCGAAACGATAACGCCGGCCCTGCCCGTCGGTGGTGTTCGGCGTCCACTCCGGGTCGAAGTCCTCGACCCAGCCGTAGGGACCGTAGTCGAGCGTGAGGCCGAGCACGGACAGGTTGTCGGTGTTCATCACGCCATGCACGAAGCCGACGCGCATCCAGTGCGCGATCATCTCGGCAGTGCGCACCGCGATCTGCGCGAACCAGTCGCCATACAGCGCCTCGCCCTGCCCTTCCAGTTCGGGGAAATCACGTGCGATGCAGGCATCGACCAGCTGCTGCAGCAAGGCGGTTTCCCCGCGCGACGCCGGCAGTTCGAAGGAACCAAAGCGCAGGAACGAGGGCGATACCCGGCACACGATGGCGCCGGGCTCGGCACGCGGGTGGCCGTCGTAGAACATGTCGCGTACCACGTCTTCGCCGGTGCCGACCAGCGACAGCGCGCGCGTGGTCGGTACGCCCAGGTGATGCATCGCTTCGCTGCACAGGAATTCACGGATGGATGAGCGCAGCACTGCGCGGCCATCAGCACCGCGCGAGTATGGCGTGGGGCCAGCACCCTTCAGCTGCAGCTCCCAGTGGCGGCCATCCGGCGCGACCAGTTCACCCAGCGAGATCGCGCGGCCGTCGCCGAGCTGGCCGGCCCAGTGGCCGAACTGGTGGCCGCCGTAGTTGGCTGCCCATGGCTGCATGCCGGCGTACAGTGCATTGCCGCCGAACACCTGCGCGAAGCCTTCGCTCTCGACCTCAGCGGTATCGAAGCCAAGCATCGCGGCGACGTCCGGCGCCCAGGCCAATAGTGTGGGCGCCGTCACCGGCGTCGGCATCACCGGCGACCAGGCCGCGCCCAGCACTTCGCGCCGGCGCGGGCCGGATTCGGGGTCGCCCGGCAAGGCATGCAGCAGGCGGTTGTCGAAACGGGGGCTGTCGGTATCCATGGTGGTGAAGATGGGGGCGGCGGCCGCCCTCCTCAATTGCCGCTGAGCGCCTGCAGGTGGCCGCCGTGGGCCTCGGCACGCTGGTAGGCCGGGCGCTCACCGATACGCTTGAGGAAGCCACGCAGTGCCGGCTTGTCGTCGAGGCCACCACCGCGCGCTGCAGCGGCCTGGATCGGGAAGCTCATCTGGATGTCGGCCGCACTGAAGCGCTCGCCTGCAAACCACGGGCTTTCGGACAGGCGGCGCTCCATCCAGTCCAGGTGCAGGCGCCGCTGTGGGCCGATGAAGCCATGCTCGGCCTTGTCGGCGATGCTGCGCGCGATCGGGCGGGCGAAGAAGGGCATCGGCGCATTACGGATGCGACCCATCACCAGGGTCAGCAGCAACGGCGGCATCGCCGAGCCTTCGGCGTAGTGCAGCCAGTAGCGGTAGGCGATGCGTTCAGCCCCGTCGGCCGGCATCGGTGATGGCGACAGCTGGCGCTGGGTGTCGTAGCGGTCCGCGAGGTAGTCGAGGATCGCGCCGGACTCGGCCAGTACCAGCTCGCCATCCTGCAGTACCGGGGACTTGCCCAACGGATGCACGTTGCGCAGTTCCGGCGGCGCCAGCAGCGTCTTCGGATCGCGCGGATAACGGCGCAGTTCGTAGTCCAGCCCCAGCTCCTCCAGCATCCACAGCACGCGCAGGGAACGGGAGTTTTCCAGATGGTGGACGATGCGCATGGACGGTTCCGCGATGGAAGGATGCATTCAATCTTAGCCCGCCCGGCTGCATGCCTTTTGTAGAGTCGAGCTTGCTCGACTGCTTTCAAACGCAGTCGAGCAAGCTCGACTCTACAAAACAGCGGGCAATAAAAAACGCCGGAAGCTTTCGCTTCCGGCGTTCTGGCTACCAAACGGTAGCAGACGGATTAGACCGCCTGCACCTGGTCAGCCTGCATACCCTTCTGACCCTGGACGGCGATGAAGGTAACCTTCTGGCCTTCCTGCAGGGTCTTGAAGCCGGTGCCCTGGATGGCACGGAAGTGCACAAACAGGTCCGGGCCGCTTTCCGGGGTGATGAAGCCGAAGCCCTTGGCGTCGTTGAACCACTTGACGGTGCCGGTCTGACGATCAGACATTTGACTAACTCCTGAAACACATGTTGAAAAAATCGCAGCCACCGGGTATCGGGGCCGAGACTGAGTTGCAGGCGTTGGTAAAGCGGATCGATGAGCGGATCGTGAGATCAACTGCACCAGGCCACGATTCACGGTGACCCTAGCAAACACAGTGGGACGAACGATACGCGTGTTTTCTGCAAAAAGCGATAGCCCGGACGTTCATGGGCTGGCCCCGCCCGCTAGACGTGACAAGGGCTGGCAGCCGATCGAGGCTAACCCCGAGTCCCCATTCAGGATTTTCCTACCCTACACTGGGTAAATGACTGAAGCTGAAACCCAAGCTGAACCCGCTCTCCCCCGTATCTGGGTGGACGCGGACGCCTGCCCCACCGTCATTCGCGACATCCTGTTCCGTGCCGCTGAACGCGTTGGGATCGAGCTGACCCTGGTCGCCAACCAGTGGATCCGGACCCCGCCCTCACGCTGGCTGCGCTCGATCCAGGTCCCCCAGGGTCTGGACGTGGCCGACAGCGCCATCGTCGAGCGGGTCGCCGCCGGAGACCTGGTGGTCACCCAGGACATCCCACTGGCCGCGCTGGTGCTGGAAAAGAAGGCCGTGGCATTGAACCCACGCGGCCAGCTGTACACCCCCAACAACATGGCCGAGCGGCTGTCGATGCGCAATTTCATGGAAGAGCTGCGCGGCGCCGGGGTACAGACCGGGGGCCCGCCGCCGCTGGGCCCACGCGACCGGCAGCTGTTCGCCGCCGAGCTGGACCGCTGGCTGGCGCGGCGCCCGGTTCGCTGAACGGCCCTACCCGCTCTGGCCGGGCAGGCACAGGCGGCGCTGGCTGCTGAACCGCCGGGGCTCCCCGCTCAATGGATCGTCGAAGGCCAGCCCCTGCGCCAGCAGCTGCAGGGGCGACTCGTCCGTTTCATCCGGGCGCAGCCTCAGCTGCGGATATAGGTCATCGCCCTCGATGGGTGCGCCCAGCATCGCCATGTGCACGCGCAGCTGGTGCTTGCGGCCGGTTTCCGGCCGCAGCCGGTAGCGCCAGATCGGCCCCTCGGCCTCGATCAGCTCGATCCGGCTGCGCGCATTGGGCTCTCCCGGCACTTCGGCCATGCGGAAGAACGGTTCGCCCGGCACCAGCCGGCTGTCCCGCTGCAGCGGAAACGCCAGCCCAGGCAGCGCCGGTGCCAGCGCCTCATAACTCTTCTCGATGCACCGCTCGCGGAACAGCCGCTGATAGGCGTTACGCGTGGCTGCCTGGGTCGAAAACAGCACCAGGCCGGCGGTCAGCCGATCCAAGCGGTGCAACGGCGCCAGCTCGGCGTTTCCGGTGCGTGCGACCAGGCGCGCCAGCAGGGTTTCGCTCACATAGCCACCGGCCGGCGTCACCGGCAGGAAGTGCGGCTTGTCGGCCACCAGCAGGTGCGCATCCAGATGCAGGATGCTCTCGGCGAAGGGAATCACCGGCTCGCCGGCAACTTCGCGGAAGTACTGGATTTCCAGCCCCACCTGCCAGGGCATGTCCGGTGCCAGTGCCCTGCCCTGCGCATCCTGCACGCGGCCACGGGCGAAACGGTCCTGCCATTGCACGCGGTCGATGCGCGGGAAACGCGCGCACAGGCCATCGAGCAGGCTGGGCCAGTGGCCGGGCGGCAGCTGCAGGCGGCTGGGTAAGGTCATGGCGTCCACTCCGGCCACGGAAAAGAGCGCAAGAGTGCCACCGTTGACGCTGTGCAGACAGACCGGCAACGGACACCCCTGGAGCAAACCTCTATCATTGTCGTCTTTAGTCCACGGATCCCCCATGGCTCTTACTGCCACCATCCGCAAGGCCGAACTGCAGATCAGCGACATGGATCGCGGTTACTACGCGACCCACAACCTGACCCTGGCCCAGCATCCGTCCGAGACCGACGAACGCCTGATGGTGCGCCTGCTCGCCTTCGCCCTCAATGCCGGCGACCGCCTCGAATTCGGCCGCGGCCTGAGCACCGATGACGAACCAGACCTGTGGGAACACGACTACACCGGCGACATCCTGCAGTGGATCGACCTGGGCCATCCGGACGAATCGCGTATCCGCAAGGCCAGCAATCGCAGCCGCCAGGTGCAGGTGATCAACTACGGCGGCAACGCCTCGGAGATCTGGTGGGGCAAGCAGAGCAAGGGCCTGGCACGCTTCGACAATCTCTCGGTGGTTGATCTGGACGGTGAATTCGTCGAGCGCTGGGGCCAGCAGATCCAGCGCGCCATGCGCTGGAGCGTGCTGATCCAGGACGGTGAAGTGCAGCTGCTCAACGACCAGATCCAGCTCGACGTGATCCCGAACTGGCGCAAGCGCGCCAAGGCATGAGCACGATCCGTTGCGATGTGGTGGTCATCGGCGCCGGTGCGGCCGGGCTGATGACCGCAATCACGGCTGGCCAGCGCGGCCGCCAGGTGCAGGTGATCGACCATGCCAACAAGGTCGGCAAGAAGATCCTGATGTCCGGCGGTGGCCGCTGCAACTTCACCAACACTGGCACCACCCCGGCCAACTTCCTGTCGGCCAACCCGCACTTCTGCAAGTCGGCGCTGGCGCGCTACACGCCCTGGCACTTCATCGAGCTGGTGCACAAGCACGGCATCGCGTATCACGAAAAAGAGCTGGGCCAGCTGTTCTGCGATGTCTCGTCCAAGCAGATCGTGAAGATGCTGCTGGACGAGTGTCAGGCGGCAGGCGTACAGGTGCGTACCGACTGTGGCGTGCAGCGCGTTGAGCACGGCAGCGATGGTTTCCGCGTACACACCACCCATGGCCTGTTCCATTGCGCCTCGCTGGTGGTTGCCACCGGCGGCCTGTCCATTCCCAGCATGGGTGCCACCGGGTTTGGCTATGAAGTGGCCCGACAGTTCGGCCACCAGGTGCTGCCGACCCGCGCCGGACTGGTACCGCTCACTCTCAGCGGCAAGCACCAGGAGCGGTTGGCCGATCTCAGCGGCGTGGCGCTGCCAATCGAGGCGCGCTGCAATGGAAAGAGCTTCCAGAACTTCATGCTGCTGACCCATCGCGGCGTGAGTGGCCCGGCGATCCTGCAGATCTCCTCGTTCTGGCAACCCGGCGATGCGCTGGAGCTGGACCTGCTGCCGGGCCAGGATGCGGGCGAGTGGCTGCGCCAGATGAAGCGCGACCGCCCCGCCGCCGAGCTGCGCACGGTGCTGGGCGAGGTACTGCCGAAGCGGCTGGCGCAGCGCCTGTGCGAGCACTGGCTGCCCGACCGCCCGGTGCGCCAGCTGGACGAGCCGGTGCTGCGCCAGGCCGCGCAGCTGCTGGGCGCATTCCCGCTGGTGGCCAGCGGCACCGAAGGCTACCGCACCGCCGAGGTCACCCTGGGCGGCGTGGATACTGCCGAGGTCTCGTCCTCGACGATGGAATCCAAGCGCGTGCCCGGCCTGCATTTCGTCGGCGAGGTGCTGGATGTGACCGGCTGGCTGGGCGGCTACAACTTCCAGTGGGCCTGGGCCAGCGGCCACGCGGCCGGCGGCGTGGTGTGAACCACATCGCCGTTCGATGCGCGCAAGGGGTACGCGCATGGACGGTTCGCCGCGCATCGTGTATCTAGATTCGCAGATTGGGGAGCAGTGCATGCAGAACGCGAACGACATCACCATCCGCCTGCTGATCGTCGATGACAGCGGCGAAAATGCCGAAGCCATCGTCAGCACCCTGCGCAACAGCGGCATCGCGGTGCGCCCGTGGCGCCCACAGGATGCGGCCGAGCTGGCCCAGGTGCTGGCCAGCCAGGCCATCGACCTGGTGCTGGCTTCGCCCTCGCAGGGCATCCCGCTGCCGCTGGTGGCCCAGCATATTGCTGCCAGCGGCAAGGACATTCCGCTGGTGCTGCTGGCCGAGCGCATCGACGAAGACGAACTGGTGCAGGCCAGCAGCCACGGCATCCGTGCCCTCGCCCTGCGCCAGCGTTCCGAGCACCTGCTCGCCGTGGTCCGTGACCAGTGGGTGGACCTGCAGGCACGTCGCGGCCTGCGCCGCATCGAAGCGCAGATGCGCGAAACCGAGCGCCGCTGCGACGCGCTGATCGCCTCCTCACGCGACCCCATCGCCTACGTGCATGAGGGCATGCACATCCGCGCCAACGACGCCTATCTGGAGATGTTCGGCTACGAGCATTTCGACGACATCGAGGGCATCTCCCTGCTGGACATGGTCGCCGCGCAGCACGTGGAGGGCTTCAAGCAGCTGCTGAAGGGCCTGAGCCGTGGCGAGGCCCCGCCGCCGCAGTACCAGCTCGATGCCCGTCACGAGGACGGCAGCGCGTTTCCGGCGACGATGGAATTCACTGCCGCCACCTATGAAGGCGAGTCCTGCCTGCAGGTGGTGCTCCGCCGCCGCATGGAGTTCGACCCGGAACTGGCGCGCGAGGTCGAGGACCTGCGCCAGCGCGACCAGGTCACCGGCCTGCTCAATCGCCCGACCTTCATGCTGCAGCTGGAAAGCGCGGTGGCCCAAGCCGGGCGCAGCGAGGGCCAGTTCGGCCTGCTGCTGATCGAGCCGGACCACTACGCACGCCTGCTGCCGGACATCGGCCTGGCCTCGGCCGACACCCTGATCGGCGCCCTTGCCGGCCTGCTGGCCGAAGTCGTTGGCGAAGACGCGCAGCTGGCCCGCTTCGGCGAACACAATTTCGCCGTGCTGCAGGCCGGGCCCTATGCGCAGACCGTGGCGCTGGCCGAGCGCATCCGCGAAGCCTACGCCGCACACGTCTTCAGCATCGGCGCGCGCTCGGCGACGGTAACGGTCAGCATCGGTGGCGTGCAGGTGGGCGAGAAGATCGCCAGCATCGGCCAGGTGCTGGCACGCGCCAGCGAATGCACGCAGGCCGCCGCCGAACTGGGCAACACCTGCCGCATCTTCGACCCGGCCGCTGCCGACCGCGTGGAAGAAGAACGCGTGCTGCGCTGGGTCGCCCGTATCCGTGAAGCGCTGGCCGGGGACGGCTTCCAGCTGCACTACCAGCCGGTGCTGAACCTGCAGGGTGAGTCGCTGGAACTGTATGAGGCCTACCTGCGCCTCGAGCACAATGGCGAACTGCTGAGCCCGACCGCGTTCCTCGGTATCGCGGAGGAACACGGCCTGCTGGCCGACATCAACCGCTGGGTGGTGTCACGGGCGATCGCGGTGCTGGGCCAGCGCGCACGCGAAGGCCATGCCACACAGATGCTGGTGAAGGTAACCCCGGAATCGTTCGACGACCCGCAGATGATCGCCACCCTGCGCCGCGAGCTGCAGGCACAGGGGGTTCCCGGCGAACGGCTGTGGCTGCACGCGCCAGAAGCGAAGGTGTTCACCCACCTGCGCAGTGCGCAGCAGTTCCTTGCCGAAGTGGCGCCCTTGGGCTGCCGCATCGGCCTGGAGCAATTCGGTTCGGGGCTGGATTCGTTCCAGCTGCTGGCCCACTTCCAGCCGCAGTTCCTCAAGTTGGACCGCGGTTTCACCAGCGATCTGGCGGCCACCCGCGAGAACATCGACCGCATCAGCCAGATCACCGCGCGTGCGCAGGAAGCCGGCATCCGCACCATCGCCGAGTTCGTCAGCGACGCCAACTCCATGACCCTGCTGTTCAGTGCCGGCGTGGATTACGTGCAGGGCGACTTCGTCGGCCCGGCGCTGCCGGAGATGGGCTTCGAGTTCGGGTGACCGAGGGTAGTGCCGGCCGCTGGCCGGCAGCCTCTGGTACCCGGGGTTGCCGGCCAGCGGCCGGCACTACCCAAAGAGAAGGCCGGCTTTCGCCGGCCTTTTCATCGGTCAGGTCATGTCGACCAGGTTTTCGATCTTCACATCCGGATTGACGTCGGCCTCGTAGTCGACGCCCTCCACACCGAAACCGAACAGGCGCAGGAAGTCGGCCTTGTAGCCGGCCAGGTCGCTGATCTCGTACAGGTTCTCGTTGGTCACCTGTGGCCACAGCGCGACCACCTTGCCCTGCACGTCCGCGGCCATTTCCTTGTAATCGGCACGCAGGCGGCCCTCGTCATCGACCAGCGCGACGGTATGGCCATCGCCATCGACCAAGTCGTGGCGCAAGCGATCGATCGCCACGCCGTCGGCCTTGCCGCCGTAGAGAATGTCGTACAGCACGTCGAGCTGTTCGATGCAGCCTTCGTGCGTGCCCTTTTCCTTCATCACCTTGAACAGCAGCGACAGGTACAGCGGCATGGTCGGAATGGCCGAGCTGGCCTGGGTGACCACGGCCTTCAGTACCGACACGCGTGCATCACCACCGATCTTGGCCAGCTTCTCGCGCAGGCCCAGCACCTTGGTGTCCAGATCCTTCTTGGCGGCGCCGATCGAACCGTTCCAGTAAATGGCCTGGGTGATCTCTTCACCCACGTAGGTGAAGGCGGTGGTGGTGCAGCCGTTGGCCAGCACGCCGGCGTCGGCCAGCGCGTCGATCCACATCTGCCAGTCTTCACCGCCCATCACCGCGACGGTACCGGCGATCTCTTCCGGGGTAGCCGGCTGCAGATGGGTCTCGGTCAGCACTTCCTTGTCGGTATCCAGGCCACGCAGCGTGATCGGCTCGCCGATCGGCTTCAGCGTGGAGCTGATGATCTCGCCGGTCTTCGGATGCTTGCGGCGCGGCGCGGCCAGGCTGTAGACGACCTGGTCGACCTGGCCGAGGTCGGCCTTGATCATTTCGATGGTCTTGGCCTTCACTTCATCGGAGAAGGCATCGCCGTTGATGCTCTTGGCGTACAGGCCGGCTTCGTCGGCGTACTTGTGGAACGCGGCGGAGTTGTACCAGCCGGCCGTGCCCGGCTTGGTTTCGCTGCCCGGGCGTTCGAAGAAGATGCCCAGGGTTGCGGCGCCACTGCCGAAGGCAGCGGTGATGCGCGCAGCCAGGCCGTAGCCGGTGGAGGCGCCGATCACCAGCACGCGCTTGGGGCCGTTCTGGATCGGCGGGCGCGCGCGGATGTAGTCGATCTGCTGCTTGACCGCGGCTTCGCAGCCGGTCGGGTGGGTGGTGACGCAGATGAAGCCGCGGACGCGCGGTTTGATGACCATGGATACCTCGGGTTGGCAGATGCGGCGCGCGGGGCGCTCAGCAGGAATACGGGCGCGCGCCTGCGCGCGCGAACCGCAGGATCGTAGTGCGCGGGGGAAGATTGCACAACCGACGCTGGCGTAGGGTGGGGTTTCTTTTTGCAGGGCTGCGCCCTGCACCTGCAGAGGCCGGAGCAACGTCAGAAGCTGGGTTCCTGTGAGATGGCGGGGTGGGTCCGGTTGCGGGGGACGCCGTGAATCCGTCCCTGGAGGCTCGGTCGCGCCATCCATGGCGCTCACGCCCCCGCAACCGGACCCACCCCGCCTTCGACAGATTTCCGCGATCTGTCAGGGCAGTTCTTGGGGTCAGATCCGTTTTCCGAAGGAAAGCGGATCTGACCCAATCTTGATTGTTCAATATCTGACAGATGTGTCGACCAAGGTCGACACCTACCAACAGCCGCCGGAATCTGTCAGAGGTGGGGCCATGTGGGTTGGCAGGACCGTTGGCGCCATGGATGGCGCCATCGAGCCCCCAAGGACGGGTTTACGGCGTGTCCTGCCAACCCACATGGCCCCGCCCAACCAGCAGAAAGCCAGCTCCGGCTTTTGACGTTGCCGTTGCCGTTGCCGTTGCATTGAGCGGGTGCAGGGCGCAGCCCTGCCAACAAAAAACCCCGCTTGCGCGGGGTTCTCTGTGTGCTGCAGGCAGCAAGTGCTTACGGGCGACGGGCCAGAGCCTCGACGTCTTTCGCCTTCGGCAGCAGGTCCTGCTTGCTGACACGCAGGAAACCGATCGTCAGCATCGGCACCGCCACCAGGATCGAGGACAGCACCACGATCACCGCGCCGATCATGTGCGTCTCCGCCAGGCCTTCCATCGAGCTGCCGCCGTACATGTACAGGGCCAGCGCCGACAGGAAGAACATCACCGCGGTGATCACCGTACGCGACAGCGTCTGGTTGATCGAACGGTTCAGCACTTCCATCGAGTCCACGCGCAGGCTGCGGAAGTTCTCGCGGACGCGGTCGAAGACCACGATCAGATCGTTGATCGCAAAGCCCATCACCGACAGCAGGCCGGCCAGCACGGTCAGGTCGAACTCACGGCCCAGCAGGGACACGTAAGCGACCGTCACGATCAGGTCGAACATCGCCACGATGCTGGCGGTGACCGCGAACTTCCATTCGAAGCGCACCGCGATGTAGATCAGGAAGCCGGCCAGCATGAAGATGGTGGCGTACAGGCCATTCATCGCCAGATCCTTGCCGATCTGCGGGCCCACGAACTCGTTGCGGAGCACGGTGGCCTGGTTGTCGGCGGTGGACAGTGCCTTCACCACAGCTGCGGCGGTGGCCTTGTCCTCGTGCGCGGCGTCGCCGGTACCGGCAGCGTGCTCACCATGCGGGGCCAGGCGGATCAGCAGGTCGGTGTTGCCACCGACGCTCTGCACCTGCGCGCCCTCAAAGCCGTTCTGCTCGAGCTTGGTACGGACCTGCTCAACGTCCACCGCCTTGTCGAAGCGGGCTTCGATCAGGGTGCCGCCGGTGAAGTCCAGGGCGTAGTTGAAGCCCTTGACGCCGATAATGGCGACCGAGGCCAGGAACACGATGACCGTGACGACCATCGCGACATGGCGCCAGCGCATGAAGTCGATCTTGGTGTCGTTCGGGAGGATGTGCAGCGGAAACAGTTTCATGTGCGTGTCGTCCCGTCAGATGGCCACGTTCTGGAGCTTCTTGCGGCGGCCGTAGATCAGCGTCGCCAGCGCACGCGATACGGTGATCGCGGTGAACATGGAGGCGAAAATACCGATGATCATGGTCAGCGCGAAGCCCTTCAGCGGACCGGTACCGAATGCGAACAGCGCCACACCGACGATCAGGCCGGTCAGGTTGGCGTCGAGGATGGTGCCCGAGGCACGCTCGTAACCGGTCACGATCGCGGTCTTGCCCGGCACCCCGGCACGCAGCTCTTCACGGATACGCTCGTTGATCAGCACGTTGGCGTCCACCGACAGGCCGACCGACAACGCCAGGCCGGCGAAGCCCGGCAGGGTCATGGTCGCGCCGAACAGCGACATCACCGCCACCACGATCAGCAGGTTGAACAGCATCGCGATCGAGGTGATCACGCCGAACATGCGGTAGTAGACGCTGAAGAACACCAGGGTGAACAGGAACGCGAACACGACCGCGCGCATACCGTTCTTGACGTTCTCGGCGCCCAGGCTCGGGCCGACCACGCGCTCTTCGACGAAGTCCATCGGCGCGGCCAGCGAGCCCGACTTCAGCAGCTTGGCCAGGTCCTCGGCTTCCTTCTTCTGCAGGCCGGTGGTCTGGAAGTTCTTGCCGAACACGCCGTTGATGTTGGCCACCGAGATCACTTCCTCGTTGACCTTGAAGCCACGCACTTCCTGGCCGTCGACGACGGTCACGGTCGGCACGCGCTCGGTGTAGACCACCGCCATCGGCTTGTTCACGTTGGCGCTGGTGAAGTCGAACATGCGCTGGCCGCCGACGTTATTCAGCGTCACGCTGACCGCCGGAGAACCGCTGTTCGAATCGGTCACCGCCTGCGCACCGACCATCTGGTCGCCGGTCACGATCACGCGCTTGTTCAGCAGGATCGGACCACGACCATCACGCTGCTGGTAGACCTTCGCTTCCGGCGGGATGCGGCCGGAGGTAATCGCGTCCTGTGCGTTGCCTTCGACCACCGCGCGGTATTCCAGGGTGGCGGTGGCGCCGATCATGCGCTTGGCTTCGGCGGTGTCCTGCACGCCCGGCAGCTGCACGACCACGCGGTCGGCACCCTGGCGCTGGATGATCGGCTCGGCCACGCCCAGCTGGTTCACACGGTTGCGCAGCGTGTTGATGTTCTGTTCGATGGCACCGTTGGCAATCTGCGCGATCTCGGCATCCGGTACGGTGACCGTGATGCGGTTGCCGCTGACGTCGTAGCCGAGGGTCGGCTGCGCCTTGACCAGCGCGGCACGGGCGCGCTGCGCGGCATCGTCACCCGCTGACGGGCTCAGGTTGGCCACGATGCTGTTGTCAGCACGGCGTTCCACCGACTGGTAAGGAATGCGCGCGTCACGCAGGGTGCTGCGCACGTCTTCGGTATAGGCGTCCAGACGCTTGTCCAGAGCCGCCTTCTGGTCGACCTGAAGCACGAAGTGCACGCCGCCCTGCAGGTCCAGGCCCAGCACCATCGGACGACCGCCGAGGTTGGCCAGCCAGTCCGGCACGGTCGAGGCCAGGTTCAGGGCCACGGTGTACTGCTCGCCAACGGTGTCGCGCAGGGCGTCGCTGGCAGCGGACTGCGCCTTCAGGTCCGGCAGGCGGACAATCAGGCTCTCCCCTTCCTTCTCGGCACCAACGGCGTCCACACCGGCCTTCTTCAGGTCGGCCAGCACACGGTCACGCAGCGCATCATCGATCTGCCCGCCACGGTTGGCGGTGATCTGGAGGGCCGGGTCCTTCTGGTAGATGTTGGGCAGCGCGTACAGCGCGCTGAGCGCCAGTACGATCAGGATGACGACGTACTTCCAGCGTGGAAATTCGAGCATTGCTTGGGTCCCGCGCGGCGCCATCCCCGGCGCCGCGGTTGTGCTTCGGAAAGGGAGTGGCTTACTGGGCCGACTTCAGGGTACCGGCCGGCAGCACGTTGCCGACAGCGCCCTTCTGCACGCGGATGCGCACGTTGTCAGCCACTTCGATGGTGATGAAGTTGTCGCCGATGTCGGTGACGATGCCGGCGATGCCGCCGTTGGTCAGCACTTCGTCGCCACGCTTGATCTTCTCCAGCATGGCCTTGTGCTCCTTCTGCCGCTTCATCTGCGGGCGGATCATCAGGAAGTACATGATGGCGATCAGGATGATCGGGAACAGCAGCGTGGTCAGGCCCATGCCCTGCGGTTGGCCGCCGGCGGCCTGGGCGTGGGCGGCGGGAATCAGGAAGGCAAGCAGGTTCATCGTTGGTCCTTTGGTTGGGCGGCGCTTCGGCCCTTTCACGGGCACGAGGTGTCGACCGCGGATCTGGGTCAGCCTTGAAGTATGCCACGGCCCCGGGCGTTCGTCCTTGGGCCGTTTGGCAGGGGGTGTTCGGGTTACAGGGGCGGGGCTACCGCCCCGCGTGCCGCGTAGAAAGACTCACGGAAGGCCAGGAAGGTTCCCGCCTCGATCGCCGCACGGATGTCGGCCATGAGCTTTTCGTAATAGAACAGGTTGTGCAGGGTGCCCAACATCGGCGCCAGCATCTCGTTGCAGCGGTCCAGGTGGCGCAGGTAGGACCGGGTATAGCCACCGGTGCAGGCCACGCAGCCGCAGCCCGGCTCGATCGGGTCCATGTCGCGCGCATACTGGGAGTTGCGGATGCGGACGGTACCGAACGAGGTGAAATAGTGGCCGTTGCGGGCGTTGCGGGTCGGCATCACGCAGTCGAACATGTCCACGCCACGTGCGACACCTTCGACCAGATCCTCCGGCCGGCCCACGCCCATCAGGTAGCGCGGACGGTCGCCCGGCAGCTCCGGGTCCAGGTGGTCGAGCATCGCGTTGCGCTCGTGCTCCGGCTCGCCCACGGCCAGGCCGCCGATGGCATAGCCGTCAAAGCCGATCGCCTGCAGGGCCTCGGCCGAGCGGCTGCGCAGGTCGGTATGCACCCCGCCCTGGACGATGCCGAACAGCGCAGCGTCGTTGCCCAGCTCGTCATGCGCGTTGCGGCTGCGCTGGGCCCAGCGCAGGCTCAGCTCCATCGAGCGCCGCGCCACATCCTCGGTGGCCGGGTACGGGGTGCACTCGTCGAAGATCATCACCACGTCCGAATCGAGCACCTTCTGGATTTTCATGCTCTCTTCCGGGCCCAGGAACACGCGGGCACCGTCGGTGGGCGAGGCGAAGGTCACGCCCTGCTCGGTGATCTTGCGGCGGTGGGCCAGCGAGAACACCTGGAAACCGCCCGAGTCGGTCAGGATCGGGCCATCCCAGCGGCAAAAGCCGTGCAGGCCGCCGTGGTCGGCGATGATGTCCAGGCCCGGCCGCAGGTACAGGTGGAACGTGTTGCCGAGGATGATCTCGGCGCCCAGCGCACGCACCTGGTCCGGCAGGATGCCCTTGACCGAGCCATAGGTCCCCACCGGCATGAAGGCCGGCGTTTCCACCGTGCCACGCGGGAAGGTCAGGCGGCCACGGCGGGCACGGCCGTCGCGGGTCTGGAGCTGGAACTGCAATCGGGACATGGAGCGGTCGTTCGGGCAAATAGTTGGCTATTGTCTCCCAAAACCCGGCGCCGACGAACCCCACGACCTGTCTACGCCGTTCAGCGCCCTGCCCGCAGGCGCCAGCGCTGCGCCAGCAGGTCGGCCAGGGCGTCCGCCTGGATCGAGTTCAGGATGTCGTTGTGGTCGGCCGAGACACTGTCTGCGCCTGCGATCACCCAGACCGGACGCTGTTGCATCGGCGCACAGCCCTGGCCCGGTATGGTCCGGGCGCGCAGAACGAAACGGCCATCGGCAAGTGTTGCGGTACAGGCGTCCAGCGGCGGTGGCGGACAGGCGTCGGCCGTGGCGCACACCCAGGCTCGATGGGTCTGCCGCTGACGGTCAAATCCAATGGGCGTGCCCCTGAACGCAATCCGGTAGCCCACACCGACGGCCTTGTCGCCCTGCGCCTGCAGCACCGTCACCTTTCGATGCTGGCGCAAAGCGTCCGCAGCCGTGATCGATACCGTTCCGGCAAACGCTGGTGACGCTGCCCACGCGGAGACCAGCGCCTGCTCGACCTCGTCGAACTCACGCTCGGCCACTGCCGGATTGAGCATGAAGTACTCGAAGCCGTCCAACTGCTCCTGCGCCAGGCCATCCTTGATGGCATGGAACAAGGCGGAGCCGCCGAAACTGTGGCCGATCATGTAGACCGCCCTCTCCGGATGCTGCTCGCGCAACAAGGCCACCACCTGCGCCAACCCCTTTTCCCCTACCGTCACCGAGGCGTTCTTTCGATCCCATACCGTCAGAAAGTCGCTCGGCTCCCAAGCCAGCGGGGTATCGAAGGAGTCACCACGCCATCCCACATAGAGCCCCCTCACCGGGGTTCCCGCCTTGGCCTCGACCTCGCCAAGGAACTCTTCAAAATCAGTGAAGTTGCTGTCATTGGGCGATGCGTTGTGGTGCCAACCGTTTATGAAGACCACCACCGGGAGATCAACAGGTTTCCCCGCCAGCCAGCGCTGCAGACGGTTGAACTGGCCGGGCCAATGGAAGCCCCCTGCATCATTGATCTCGATCACCATTCGCTCGCTGCGCGCAGGCAATGCGAGGGGACGGGCCTCATGCTCGGGCCAGTAGGCGACATCGGGCACGCTGGAACAGGACGAAAGACCACACACGATCAGGCACAACCCGGCAATCCGGCGCATGAGCGTTCTCCTTGGTGGGGCACCGACCCCTCCCCGGGGTCTGCGCGATGCGATCCTAGCCCGCTGTCGCAGGCCTTGGACGACCGCCTGTCGGCGGGCTGCCCACTCAATCCTGAAAGAAGCGACAAGCCTCGCGCGGGGGAGGTTTCAACTTCGTCGCCACTGGCCTTGGCGGGTGGTCACCACATCCCTCGCAGTGCACCTTCTGCCGGGAAGAACGTTGGGATGCCATCCACGCGTGGCGTGGATCTACTGATTCCAGCAGCAATAGAGCCACGCCATGCGTGGCTTTCCGCCCGCCTAGACACCTGCAAGTGCGCACCAACGGTGCGCACCCACCACAAGCAGGCAGAGGTCAGCCCCCTACCCCGCCTGCGGGAACAGCAGCATCGCGTCGCCGTAGCTGAAGAAGCGGTAGCGCTGGTCGATCGCGTGCTGGTACGCCTCGAACACCCTTTCCTTGCCGGCGAACGCGGAAATCATCATCAGCAGGGTGCTTTCCGGCAGGTGGAAATTGGTCACCATCGCGTCGACGCTGCGGATGCGGTAGCCCGGGGTGATGAAGATCTGCGTCTCGCCGGCGAACGGCAGCAGTTCACCATCGCGCATCGCGCTTTCCAGTGCGCGCACCACGGTGGTACCGACGCCGATCACGCGGCCGCCGGCGGCGCGCGTGCGCCGCACCTGCTGCACCAGCTCGGCACCGACATTCAGCCACTCGCGGTGCATCACGTGGTCCTTCAGGTCATCGGCACGCACCGGCTGGAAGGTGCCCGCACCCACGTGCAGGGTGACGTGGCCGAAGTCCACGCCCTTGTCCTTCAATGCGGCCAGCAGCGGTTCGTCGAAATGCAGGCCGGCGGTCGGCGCGGCCACCGCGCCCACTTCACGCGCGAACACGGTCTGGTAGCGCTCGCGGTCATCCACACCCGGCTCGCGCTGGATATAGGGCGGCAGCGGCAGGCGGCCGGCATGCAGCAGCCACTGTTCCAGCGATTCCGGCACATGGAACTGCAGCACGTAGAACTCGCCATCGCGGCCCAGCACCTCGGCTTCGCCACCGGCATCCAGCGCGATGCGGCTGCCGGCCTTGGGCGACTTGCTGGCGCCCACCTGGGCACGCGCCTGCTGGCCGCCGAGCAGGCGCTCGATCAGGATCTCGACGCGGCCACCGCTGGCCTTCTGCCCGAACAGGCGCGCCGGGATCACCCGGGTGTCGTTGAACACAAGCAGGTCGCCCGGCTGCAGCAGTGACGGCAGGTCACGCACCTGCAGGTCGGTGAACGCGGCGGGGGCCTGCGGCACCAGCAGCAGGCGGCTGGCGGAACGTTCGGCCAAGGGCGCCTGCGCGATCAGTTCAGCCGGCAGGTCGTAGTTGAAATCGGACTTCTTCAAGGCAGTGGGCGGCAACAGGTCGACAATGGCGCGCATTGTACGTCCAGCGTCTGCGAGCCGGCGTGCTTCGCGGCGAACGTCGCGCAAAATGCTGCTATGCAACAGGTTTCTGCGGGGTTATCGCGCAAAAAAACAAGTGCTAGCATCGAGTCGGAAGTCCGCTGCACGAGCCTGCCCCAAGCGCGCGTGATGACGCGCGTTTTGCTTTTGAAGACCCGTGCGACCCATTGTTTCAGGAGATCTGCAATGAGCTTCATCGAACGCCTCGCCCCCCTGCGCAACCAGCCCGGCACCCGCCTCACCTCCGGCCTGGACGATGCCACCCTGACCGCCCTGTCCGCCAACCACCCGCAGCTGGTCGCCGCGGTGGACGCCGCCGCCGAGGAATTCGCGCGCGTGCAGGCCGACCTGGGGCCGCTGCTGGCGCAGGACGAACAGGCGCAGATCGACGCGATGCAGGACGGTTTCGTCAATTTCTACGCCGATGACGCGGTGACCCCATACGTGGCACTGGCTGCGCGCGGCCCGTGGGTGGTCACCCTGAAGGGCGCCGTGCTGTACGACGCCGGCGGCTACGGCATGCTCGGCTTCGGGCACACCCCGGATGCCGTGCTGGAGGCGATGGCCCGCCCGCAGGTGATGGCCAACATCATGACCCCCAGCCTGTCGCAGCAGCGCTTCATCACCGCCCTGCGCGCCGAGATCGGCCACCGCCGTGGCGGCTGCCCGTTCGCCCGTTTCATGTGCCTGAATTCCGGTTCCGAGGCGGTCGGCCTGGCCGCGCGCATCGCCGACGTCAACGCCAAGCTGCAGACCGACCCGGGCGCACGCCACGCCGGTGCTGCGATCAAGCGCGTGGTGGTCAAGGGCAGCTTCCACGGCCGTACCGACCGCCCTGCCCTCTATTCGGACTCCAGCCGCAAGAGCTACATGCAGCACCTGGCCAGCTACCGTGGCGAGGATTCGGTGATCACCGTGGCGCCGTACGACGAAGCCGGCCTGCGCAAGGTGTTCGAGGACGCCGCACGCAACCAGTGGTTCATCGAAGCGGTGTTCCTGGAGCCGGTGATGGGCGAAGGCGACCCGGGGCGCTCGGTGCCGCCGTCGTTCTATGCGGCGGCCCGCGAACTGACCCGTGCGCATGGCAGCCTGCTGCTGCTCGACTCGATCCAGGCCGGCCTGCGTGCGCATGGCGTGCTGTCGGTGGTCGATTACCCGGGCTTCGAAGGCCTGGATCCGCCGGACATGGAAACCTATTCCAAGGCGCTCAACGCCGCGCAGTACCCGCTGTCGGTGCTGGCGGTGACCGAGCATGCCGCGCAGCTGTACCGCAAGGGCATCTACGGCAACACCATGACCAGCAACCCGCGCGCGCTGGACGTGGCCTGCGCCACCCTGGCCCAGCTGACCCCGCAGGTACGCGCCAACATCGCCGAACGTGGTGCCGAGGCCGTGCGCAAGCTGGAGCAGCTCAAGAGCGAGCTGGGCGGCCTGATCACCAAGGTGCAGGGCACCGGCCTGCTGTTCTCGTGCGAGCTGGCCCCGCAGTTCAAGTGCTACGGCGCCAACTCCACCGAAGAATGGCTGCGCCAGCACGGCATCAACGTGATCCACGGTGGCGAGAATTCGCTGCGCTTCACCCCGCACTTCGGCATGGACAGCGAGGAGCTGGACCTGCTGGTCGGCATGGTGGGCCGTGCCCTGCGTGAAGGCCCGCGCCGCGAGCAGGCTGCGGCGGCGTAAGCGGCGTTCTTTGTTGAGTCGAGCTTGCTCGACTCAGCCGTAGCCGCGATCTGAACGAAGCGCAGCCGAGCATGGCTCGGCTCTACTGACGGCAACCGCGAAGGTCCATAATCCATAGACACCCCGTCCCCTGACCGCCTTGCGGTCGGCGACGGGGCGTTTTCGTTTCCGGCCAAGAGACAGGAAGATCCATGAAATCGATCTGTGTGTACTGTGGTTCCAACGCTGGCAGCAAGCCGGCCTATACCGAGCGCGCCATTGCACTGGGCGACCGCATCGCCCGTGACGGTCTGCGCCTGGTGTACGGCGGCGGCAACGTCGGCCTGATGGGAACCGTGGCCAATGCCGTGCTCGCCGCCGGCGGTGAGGTGACCGGTGTGATTCCGCGCCAGCTGGCCGACTGGGAAGTGGCCCATCGCGGCCTGACTGAACTGGAAATCGTTGGTTCGATGCATGAGCGCAAGTCGCGCATGTTCGACCTCGCCGATGGCTTCGTCACCCTGCCCGGCGGCTTCGGCACCATGGAAGAGATCTTCGAGATGCTGACCTGGCGCCAGCTTGGCATCGGCAACAAGCCGTGCGCCTTCCTTGACGTGGAAGGTTTCTATGCCCCGCTGATCGGCATGATCGACCGCATGGTGGAAGAGCGCTTCCTGCACCCGGACCAGCGCCAGGACCTGTGGTACGGCTCGGACATCGAAGAGATGCTGGAGTGGATGAAGAACTACCAGCCGGCGCAGGCCTCGAAGTGGATAGACGAAAAGCGTCGCGCCGCCCTGCGCTGATGCTTTCCTGCGCGGCGGCTCAGACCGCCGCGCAGCTCCACGGTGCGGGCCGCCCCAGCAGATAGCCCTGGCCGTAGTCGCAGCCGAGTTCGCGCAGCGTCTGCTGCTGCGCCTCGGTTTCGATGCCCTCACCGATGGTCTCGATGCCCAGCGTACGCGCCAACGACAGCACGCCCTCGACCAGCGCACGCGTGCTCTGCACTTCCGGCCCATGCAGGCCAGCGATGAAGCTCTGGTCGATCTTCAGCGTGCTGATCGGGAAGCGGTGCAGGTAGGACAGCGCCGAGAAGCCGGTACCGAAATCGTCCAGCTGCACCTGGATGCCACGTTCGCGCAGGCCCTGCAGGATGCGCAGGGTGTGCGGACCATCATCGAGCAGCGCCACCTCGGTTATTTCCAGGCGCAGTCGCTGCGGATCGGCGCCGTACTCGTCCAGCAGGCCGAACAGTCGGCCGCTGAACTCCGCAGAGCGGAAATGACGCGGCGATACGTTCACCGATACATAGCTGCGCCCGCCTTCGGCCAGGCCGGCGATGACCTGTTCGTAGATCAGCCAGTCAACCTGTTCGATCAGGCCGCTTTCCTCGCCCAGTTCCAGGAACGCGCCCGGCAGCAGCAGGCCACGGCGCTCGTGCTGCCAGCGCAGCAACGCCTCGTGCCCCACTACCTCGCCATCGGACAGACGCACGATCGGCTGGTAGAACGGCACGAAGTCGTGGTTGTTGATCGCACGCCGCAGGTCGGCTTCCAGATCAAGGCTGCGCATGGCCTGCTCGCGCATGTCCTCGTCGAAGATCGCGCAACGATCATGACCCTGTGCCTTGGCACGATACATCGCCGCATCGGCGTCGCGCAGCAGCTCCTCACCGGTCCGGTAGCGCGGGTTCCACAAGGCGATGCCAAGGCTGCCGGACGGGAACAGCTCGCGCCCGGCGATCCACATCGATTCCTGCAGGGCCAACAGCAGCCGCTGGCCGAAGTCCAACGCCTGCGCCAGGCCCTGCGGGCACTGCAGCAACACGGCGAACTCATCGCCGCCCAGGCGTGCCACCACGTCCTCGGTGCCGGCCATCGAGACGATGCGTTTGGCCACTTCCACCAGCATGCGGTCGCCCGCAGCGTGGCCAATGCTGTCGTTGACCAGCTTGAAGCGGTCCAGGTCGAGGAACAACACGGCGAACACCGGGCCGCCCTCACGCTTGGCCAGCGCAAGCGCATCCTGCAGGCGATCCAGCAGATGCAGGCGGTTGGGCAGGCCGGTCAGTGCATCGTGCATGGCCTGGTGGGTCAGGCGCTGTTCGGCACGCAGGCGCTCGCCGATCTGGCCGAGCAGTTTCTCGTTCACCTCGGCCAGTTCGCGGGTGCGCTCCTCAACGCGCTTCTCCAACTCGGCGTGCGCCGAACGCAGGCGCTGCTGGTCGCGCTGTCGGGCCAGCCCGGTGCCGATGTTCTGCGCAACGAAGGTCAACAGGCGCTGGTCGTGCACGCTGAAGATGCTGCTCTCGCTGTAGCTCTGCACCACGATCGCGCCAACCACTTCGTCGTCGCGCAGCAGCGGCACGCCCAGCCAGCAATGCGAGCGCGCACCGGATTCACGCACTTCGCCGCTGGCCAGCAGCGCGTCGATCTGCCCGCGCGAGGCCAGCAGCGGGCGCCGGTTGCGAACCACATATTCGGTCAGGCCCCGGCTGAACGGTCGCGGCGCACGACTGGCGTTGTGCTCGTCCACCGAGTAGACGAAATCCAGGCCGTTGCCGGCCGCGTTGACCAGCGCGATGTAGAAGTTGCGCGCGTCGAGCAGACGCCCAACCACGCCATGCACCTGCCCATAGAACTGGGCCAGGCTGTCGGCCGACATCGCCATCTCGGCAATGTTGTAGAGCGCGGTCTGCAGCTGTTCGGCGCGACGTCGCTCGGTTACTTCGTCCTGCAGGCTGTGGTTGGCGCGTCGCAGTTCCTGGGTGCGCCGTTCCACCTGCTGTTCCAGCCGCACCTGCGCCTGGCGCCGGTCCATCGCGGTCTGCACGTGCTGGGCAACGAATCCCAGCAGGGCCCGCTCGGCTTCGCCATAGCGCGCGGCATGTTCATAACTCTGCACCACGATGGCACCGCAGACGCGACCATCGCGCAGCATCGGCACGCCCAGCCAATCGAGACTTTCCGGACCGCGCTGCGGGTCATGTTCCTGATCGACCACCCGCGCCAGCAGCTCGCGCGACGGACCGCTGAGCGGCCGGCCATGGCGTAACAGCGCCACGGTCAGGCTGCGCGGCATTTCGCTGGCGGCGTAGCTCTGCGACGGATCGGCAACGAAGTCATCCACCTGATCGGCGAAGTACAGGAAGCGGATCTGGTCGCGCACGTCGTCGTACTCGACGATGTAGCAGTTTTCCGCATACATCAGTGTGCCCAGCACGCCATGCACGTGGCGCAGCATCTCGCCCATCTCCAGGTCGGCACCGGCCAGGTCTGCGATCTGGAACAGCGCCTGCTGCAGCCGCTCGGCCTCTTCCAATGCCTTGATCTGCCCAGCCTGGCGGCCACGCTGCAGAGCCAGCTCCATCGCCTGCCGGGCCAGCCCCCACCAGGCCGACGAAGGCGCCGCCCCGGCTACCGACAACAGCAACCGCGCTCCGTCGTATTCCCAGCCATGCTGACCCTCGCCGATTCCCGGCTCCACGGCCACCTGGCCGGCACCCACTGGCGGCGGCCAGCCACCCTGGCCATGGCCCAGCTGCGGATCGTCCCAGCCAACGCGGACCACGGCCGAATCCGGCAACAGCGCATGCAACGCGCGCACCAGCGCCGTGCTCAGCACGGCCTCGTGTGGTGGGTCTTCCGCCGGTTCAGCATGCGTGGACAAATGACAATCTCTTGGCGCCGTCAGTGCGTCGCCTCCCCTGAGCCGCCGAGCATAGCGCGCCACCCGGGGGGCAATGGAAGCCCGTAAACCCCGAATCGTGCGCCCGTACGTTTTTCCTGCTGACCGTAGCCCCTCCCGAGCCATGACCCTCGCCCTGCCCGCCCTCGCCACCGGCTATGCGCCATCGCCTGCAGGCCTTACCCTGTACGCCGTGGAAGCCAGCGCACTGCCAACCGATGAAGCCTTGATGCTGGCCTGGGCCGGTGGCGACCTGCGCGCGTTCGAAAGCCTGTATGCGCGCCATCGCAAGCGCCTGTTCGGCTTCCTGCTGCGGCAACTGCGCGACAACGCGCTGGCCGAGGAGATCTTCCAGGACGTCTGGCAGCGGGTGATCAGCGCCCGTGCTGGGTGGCAACCGGACGCGGCGTTCAGCACCTGGCTGTTCCGCATCGCCCACAACCGCCTGAACGACCATTGGCGCGCCGCCCGCCACCGGCCGGCTGCCCCGGCCGATGCCGATCTGCGCCTGGCCGCGATCGAGGATGGACAGACCCCGGAAGGTGAGCTTTCCGAATTCGAACAACGTCGCCGCATCCAGCTGGCGATGGAACAACTGCCGCCCGAGCAGCGCGAAGTGCTGCAGCTGCGGCTGGATCAGGAACTGAGCCTGGAGGAGATCGGCCAGATCACCGGCGTAGGCCGGGAAACCGTGAAATCGCGGCTGCGCTATGCGATGGACAAGCTGCGTGCGGGATTGAACGCATGAACCGAGACGAACCGCTGACGCCGGAAGAACGCGAGCTGGCCCGGCTGCTCGGCCGTCGCGCCGAACAGGCACCGCCCGCCGCACTGGACGCCGCCATCCTGGCCGCGGCCCGCGCTGCCGTGGACGCTCCGGCTGCCGATGCGGTCGCCTCTCCCGAGGCGCCACGTACGCAGCGCACACGCCCGCGTTGGCCGGCGGTGTTCGGCATCGCCGCCTCGATGGTGTTCGCCATTGGCATCGCCTGGCAGCTGCGCCCGGAACCGCCACCGGTCCCGGCCGGTGAGGCCGCTGTTGCGGCGGCACCGGCTGCGGCAGAAGACGTCGCGGCTGCCGATCAGGCCGCTGGGCGCAGTGCAGCCGACAGTGCGGTGGCGGCTGCGGAACCGGCCGCTGCGCCCGCAGCACCCGAGGCAGCCCCGGTTGCCGCTCCGCCGGCACCGGCCATCGCGCGCGCGCCCAGGCCTGCGCCCGCCGAGACCGCTCAAGCGCCGGCCCAGGCTGCACGATCGATGGCTGCGGATGCGGCCGCCGATACCTCCTTTGCGGCCCTCCCGCCCGCCCCGGCCGCAGCGCCGGCAGCAGCACCCCCTGCGCCTCCGGCTCCCACCGCCTACTCGGCACCCGCGCCGCTGATGGCGCCGGTTGTCGCCAGTGGTTCGCTGAAGGCGCGCTCGGCAGGCTCGCCAGAGCCCAACAGCGTGCAGGCCGAACAGGCCGCGGCATTGGACCGGGTAGAAATCACCTCGATGAAGCGCGAGGCGACCCGCCGTTCGGCGCCCGGCGTCATGCAGCGCAGCAGCGATGCGGGCCTGAGCGCGGATGCGGTGCAGGCCGAAGTGAGCGCCGACGCGCGCCTGCCACGCCGGCAGTGGCTGGAAAAGATCCGCGAACGCCGCGATGAAGGCCAGCGCGACCTCGCCCGCGCCAGCCTGGAACGCTACATCCAGCAGTACCCGGAATCGCGCCTGCCGCGCGACCTGCGCCCGCTGCTGGACGACTGAGTGCCACGGAAATCGGGAGCAACACCGTAGAATGGTGGGAATGCCCGATACCCTCGCCCAGCCGGTCAGCCATACGCTGGAAGTCAAGCACAGCCGTTTCATCGCCCATGCCGCGCCGATCGACGGGGGTGCAGCGGCGATGGCGTTCCTGCAGCAGGTTGCGGTGGCAGATGCCACGCACAACTGCTGGGCGTATCGGCACGGGCAGGATTACCGCTCCAGCGACGATGGCGAGCCGGCGGGTACCGCCGGGCGACCGATCCTGGCTGCCATTGATGGCCAGGGCTTCGACCGGGTGATGGTGGTGGTGACGCGCTGGTTCGGCGGCATCAAGCTCGGCGCCGGCGGACTGGTGCGCGCCTATGGCGGCGCTGCAGCCGAGTGTCTGCGTACCGCGCCACGCCTGCCGCTGATCGCCATGTCCCGGCTGCAGCTGCTGGCCGGCTTCGAGGACCTGGGTACCCTGCATGCCACCCTGCCCGCCTTCGGTGCCGAAAAGCGCGATGAACAGTTCGATGCCAATGGTGTGTGCCTGCGGATCGAATTGCCTGCCGATCAGGTCGACGCATTGAAAATCCGCCTGCGCGACGCCACCCGTGACCGTATCCGCATAGAAGACGACGATCAGGATGACTGACAAGGACGACGCCCCCGCTTCGACCCCGCCGCTGCGGCGCCTCGGCAGCCTGCGCACGCTGTGGCCGTTCGTGCGCCGCCACAGCGGCCTGTTCACCGCCTGGCTGCTGGCCCTGGCGGTGTCTTCTGCAGCCACGCTGAGCCTGCCTCCGGCGGTGAAGCAGATGATCGATCACGGTTTCAGCAGCGGCGGCCAGATCAACCGTGCCTTCGCCCTGCTGATGCTGGTGGCGGTCGTCATGGCGTTGGGCACGGCGGCGCGCTTCTACTTCGTATCGTTGCTGGGTGAAAAGGTCGTGGCCGACCTGCGCAGCCAGCTGTATGCCCACCTGATCCAGCTGGGCGCCGGCTTCCACGACCGCAGCCGCAGCGGAGAGCTGGTCTCGCGCCTGACCGCGGACACCGAACTGCTGCGCAGCGTGGTCGGCTCGACCATGTCCGTAGCATTGCGCAGCACGGTCACTGTCATCGGCAGCCTGGCGATGCTGTTCGTCACCAGCCCGCGGCTGGCCGCATGGTCGCTGCTCGGCATTCCGCTGGCGGTGCTGCCGATCATCATCGGCGCGCGCAAGCTGCGCACGGTCGCACGCAACAGCCAGGACCGCATCGCCGACGCCAACAGCCTGGCCAGTGAAACCCTGGGTGCGGTACGCACGGTGCAGGCACATGCACGCGAGCCATACGAACGTGGCCGTTTCGACCAGGCGCTGGGTGATGCAATCGGCGCCGCTCGCCGTCGCATCGGTGCACAGTCGCTGGTCACCGCCAGCGCCATCCTGCTGGTGTTCGGCGCCATTGTCGGTGTGCTGTGGCTGGGCGCGCACGACGTCATCGACGGCCGCCTCAGCGCCGGTACGCTGGGACAGTTCGTGCTGTATGCATTGATCGGCGGCGGCTCGGTGGGCGCTCTGGCCGAAGTATGGAACGAGCTGCAGCGCGCGGCCGGTGGCATGGGCCGCATCGGCGAACTGCTGCAGGAAGACATCGAGATCCGCGCGCCGGCCCAGCCGCACGCGCTGCCGCAACCGTTGCGCGGTGAGATCCAGTTCAACGACGTGGTGTTCCACTACCCGCAACGTCCGGACCAGGCCGCGCTGGACCACTTCAACCTGCACGTGCGACCCGGCGAGACCGTGGCGCTGGTGGGTCCGTCGGGGGCGGGCAAGAGCACGGTGCTTTCGATGCTGCTGCGCTTCCATGATCCAGCCAGCGGCCGCATCGACGTGGACGGCATCGACGTGCGCCAGGTCGACCCGGCCGAGCTGCGTGCGCAGCTGGCGCTGGTGCCGCAGCAGCCGACGCTGTTCGCTGCCAGTGCCCGCGACAACATCCGCTATGGCCGCCTGCAGGCCAGCGACGCCGAAGTCGAAGATGCAGCGCGTGCCGCCGAGGCCGATGGCTTCCTGCGCGCGTTGCCGCAGGGCTATGACAGTGAGCTGGGCGAGCGCGGTGCCCGCCTGTCCGGTGGCCAGCAGCAGCGTGTGGCGATTGCCCGTGCGCTGCTGAAGGATGCGCCGATCCTGCTGCTGGACGAAGCGACCAGCGCGCTGGACGCGCAGAGCGAGCACAGCGTGCAGCAAGCGCTGGAGCGGCTGATGGCGGGCCGCACCACACTGGTCATTGCCCACCGCCTGGCCACCGTGCTCAAGGCCGACCGCATCGTGGTGATGGACCAGGGCCGCATCGTCGCCGAGGGCACGCACGCGCAGCTGCTGGCCGAAGGCGGGCTGTACGCTGAACTTGCGCGCCTGCAGTTCATCGATTGATGACGTCCGGCTAACATCGGCGCGGCCAAGCTGGCCGCGCAACAGTCGCATCCGCTGAAGGAGGTGCACGATGTCGTTCCGTCAGTTCCCCGCCGTCGACAGCAACGGCGAAAGCCACATCATCATCGAGTTCAAGCCCGAGGCGAATGGCAGCGGGCATCACTCTGAAGCCACGCCACGCTACGAACTGGATGACGGGCGGCCGCTGGTGCGCGATGGCCGCGAGTTCACCACCAGTGGCGGCGAGCTGCGGCTGACGATCTGAGGTTCGCCGGGCATGACCCCGGCGCTACCCGATTTCGTATCGCCCCGCTCTGGCGGGTGTCGACCTTGATCGACCCGCTTTCTTGCCTCTGGTAGGTGTCGACCTTGGTCGACACGCTTTTGCCAAGGGCAATCGAGCGTGGCTCGACGCTACAAAAGGCGTGATCAATTTTTCACCAAGCATCTTGACAGCCTTTGCTGCCAAGGCCTGAGCAAGGTTATCCACACGTTTGCTCAGGAACCATCCACACCGCCTGTGGATGAATTCAGCCCAGCACCCGCCCGATGCCACTGGCGTCCACCTGGGCCGCCGCCAGCGCGATCACCACCGGGTCGCTGCCGGCCACGAATCCGATACGGAAATGCACCTCGCCCCCAGGCGTGCGTGAGGAATGGATCGATGCCAGGCTGATGCGGTGCTGCTCGAACACGTTCAGCAGCTCACGCAATGAGCCCGGTCGGTCTTCCGGCAAATGCACCGACAGCGCGTTGCGCTCGGTCAGGTCCGCCAACAGGTAACCCACGCGTTCGAAGGTGTAGTTGCCGTCAGCCAGTGCCTGCTCGCCGAAGGCACTGCGATTGGCCAACAACAGCTGTTCACGGAATGCACCGCGTGCACTGTCGTCGCCCTGCCCGACCTGCGCCTGCAGAGTCTGCAGCTGGCCGATCAACCGCTCCAGCATCGGCGCTACGTACGGGTTGCCGAACTGGATGTCTTCGTAGATCGCCGGGTTGAGCGACAGGATGCGCGAGATGATCGCGGTATCCAGCTCGAACGACGCCGAGCGGTACGGCATCATCGCGGCCAGATCACCCAGCTGCGGCTGGTACTGGCGCAGCACGCCGGCCTGGGCCAGGTGGGTGGCATGCACCATCGCCTGTACCAGCGCCATCATCTGGTCATGATGCTCCGGCGTGGCGCGCACGCACTCGGCCTGCAGTGCCGCGCACAACGCGTCGACCCACGGCTGCCAGTACTGCAGGCGCGCTTCGCAGACCACCATCACCCGGCCCTTCAGGGTCGGCGCCTTGGGTGGCGCGGTCATCGGGTGCAACCCGACCACTTCGGCCTGCGAGGCCAACATCGCCTGCACCGGCGCATCCTTCACCGAGGTCACATCCAGCCACAGCCGGTCCTGCTCGCGGCCGGCCGACTGCTGGACGTACTGTGCGATCAACGCCGGCGTGTGCCGGATCGGTGCCGAGAACACCAGCACATCGGCCTGCGCCAGCAGCTGTTCCGGCGTGTGCGAGTCCGGATCAGCCGGATCATGCCCAATCACCTGCAGCTGCATGTGCTGCTGGAAGAAACGGCTCAGCCAGCGCCCATAGGCGCCGGCACTACCGACGATACCGACCGTGCGCGGCGTACGTTCAAGCAGGCCGCTCATGCCACGCGTTCGGCGCGGAAGCGCGTGCCTTCGGCCAGCGCGGCAGGCGCCGCCGCGATCACGTCGAACTCTTCGAAGCCGTTGTCCAGGGTCGCCTCCAGCGCCGCATGGGTGCCGGCAATCGCACGCGAGATCGCCTGCTGCATCGATTCGCCGCGCAACAGGAACGACACCACCAGTGACATCAGCACGTCACCGGTGCCTGCCACGTCCACCGGCAGCAGGGGCGAGGTCCAGCGCCAGGTTTCCTCCCGGCCAACGGCCAAGGTCACCAGTTCACCCGGGTTGCCGCCCACGCTGTGCGCGATCACCCAATGCGGACCGCGGTCCAGCAGCGTGCGTGCGGCAGCGATGGCATCGGCCTCGGCGAGCGCCGGCATGCCGGTCAGGCGATTCAGTTCAAAGGCGTTCGGCGTCACCAGCCAGGCGTGCGGCAACAGGCGCTCGGCGAAGATCGCTTCCAGTCCCGGTTCCACGTAGGGGCCGGTGTGGGTATCACCAATCACCGGATCCAGGCAGTAACGCAGCTGCGGGCAGACGGGCAGGATCTCGTCCAGCCAGTCTGCGAAGGCGGCACCGTTGGCGGTGCTGCCGAAGTAGCCGGAGACGAGCATCTTCGCCCGCTGCGGCAGGCCGCGCTCGTGGGTGCCCAGCAGCAGGTCGGCGAACCAGTCGGCGGGCAACACCCGACCGCGCGTGGTGTCGTAGAACGGCGCATTGCTGAGCAGCACGGTCGGGATTTCCGCCACGCGCACGCCGAGGGCGCGCATCGGCGGGACGGCGGCGCTGTTGCCGGCGTGGCCGTAGACCAGTTGCGACTGGACCGAGATGACATCGATCGGCGACGGGCCGTCGGGCCGCTGGCGGCGGCCGTGGACCAGGTGGTTATCGAGGGATTCGCTCATGCCCGCATTCTACGCCCAAGGGGGTTTTCGGCAGGGCTTGCAGCCCTGCACCTGCAGAGGCAACGTCAACCTCAAATGCCAGAGCGGCATTCCGTGGGATGGCGGGGCACTGTGGGTTCGCGGGGACGGCGCAAGTACGTCCATGTAGCCTTGGTCGCCGCATCCATGCGGCTCACACCCCGCAAACCCACAGTGCCCCGCCTTTGACAGATTCCGGATGTCTATTGGTAGGTGTCGACCTTGGTCGACACATCTGTCAGATATCGAATGAATTCATCCGTGTCGACCAAGGTCGACACCCACCAGAGCAGTACCCCGTTCCGACAGACCGCGGGAATCTGTCGAAGGCGGGGTGGGTCCGGTTGCGGGGGTGTCCGCGGCATGGATGCCGCGGCCAAGCTTACATGGACGTACTTGCAGCGTCCCCCGCAACCGGACCCACCCCGCCACCCCAGGGATAGCGCGCTTCGGCTGTTGCTGTTGCCTCTGCAGGTGCAGGGCTGCAAGCCCTGCAAACCTACACTCCCTCAGTGAGCAACAGGCCGCGACGGTGGCAGCCACGCCGCGACAATGCCGAGCAGCGGCAGGAACGCGGTCAGCTGGTAGACGTACTCAATGCTGGTCTTGTCCGCCAGCAGGCCCAGCACGGCCGCGCCCAGCCCGCCCATGCCGAACGCGAAGCCGAAGAACAGGCCCGACACCATACCGATGCGGTGCGGCATCATTTCCTGTGCATACACCACGATCGCCGAGAACGCCGAGGACAGCACGAAGCCGATCAGCACCGCCAGCACCGTGGTCCACAGCAGGTCCGCATGCGGCAGCATCAGCGCGAACGGCGCCACGCCCAGGATCGAGGTCCAGATGATCGGCTTGCGGCCGATGCGGTCACCCAGCGGGCCGCCGAGGAAGCCACCGGCGGCGGACGCCACCAGAAACGCGAACAGATGCAGCTGGGCCTGTGCCACCGGAATGCCGAAATGGTGGATCAGGTAGAAGGTGAAGTAGCTGCCGATGCTGGCCATGTAGAAGTACTTGCTGAAGATCAGCACCAGCAGGATCGCCAGCACCTTGGCCACGGTGCGCGGCGGATGCCGCGGCGCCATCGCAGCCGTGCTGACCGGTCGTGGCGTGCCCAGATGCAACGCGTACCAGCGGCCGACATAGGTCAGCAGAGCGATGCCGATCAGGGCGGCGCCAGCAAACCACGATGCGGCATGCTGGCCATACGGCACGATCACCGCCGCTGCAATCAGCGGGCCCAGCGCGGTACCGAAGTTGCCGCCGACCTGGAACACCGACTGCGCGAAGCCATGGCGACCGCCCGAGGCCAGCCGCGCGATGCGCGAGGCTTCCGGGTGGAAGATGGCCGAACCAATGCCGACCATCGCCGCAGCCATCAGCACCACCGCGTAGTTCGGTGCGAAGCCCAGCAGCAGCATGCCGCACAGGGTCGAGGCCATGCCGATCGGCAGCGAGTACGGCGCCGGGCGGCGGTCGGTGGCCATGCCGATCAACGGCTGGAAGATCGAGGCGGTGAGCTGGTAGGTCAGCGTAATCAGGCCGATCTGGGTGAAGCTGAGGTTGAAGCCGCCCTTGATCACCGGATAGATCGCCAGGATCAGCGATTGCATCATGTCGTTGACGACATGCGAGGTGGAGATGGCGGCCAGCACGCCGGGGGCCACCGGGCGTGAGGTCGTTGCAGGAGAAGCCAGGGTCGACATGGACACAGTCAGGTTTGGGGGCGAGCCACGCATGCTACGGTTGCCTTCCCTTCCCTTCTGCCGCGTTCGGGTCATGGCCTATCGCAAAAAGGACATTGCCGGCGACGTCGACCCGGCTGCGCCATGGCGCGATGTACCGCTGCACCGCCCGGTCACCTACCGGGTTACCCAATACCCGGCCGGTACCCATATCGCGGGGCACAAGCACCAGCGCCACCAGCTGGTCTACGCCATCTCCGGGCTGATGGTGGTGCGCTCGGAAGTGGGGCGCTGGGTGGTGCCCTCCACCCGTGCGATCTGGATGCCGGCGGGCATGGTGCACGCGGTGGACTGCATTGCCGCCGTGCACATGCGCAGCCTGTACATCGATCCATCATTCGCCCCGCAACTGCCGGCCGAGCCGTTCGCGGTACAGGTGGCACCACTGCTGCGCGAACTGCTGCAGGCAGCCACCCTGATCAAGGGCGAGCACATCGAAGACAGCCGCGATGGCCGCGTGGTGCGCCTTCTGCTGGACGAGCTGCATCGCATGGACGTATTGCCGCTGCACCTGCCCGCTCCCACCGACCCGCGCCTGCAGCGGATCTGCCAGCACATCCAGAAACACCCCGGCGATGACGCCACGCTGCAGGACTGGGCGCAGGCACTGGAGGTGGACGTGAAAACCATCCAGCGCCATTTCGCCGGCGAGCTTGGCATGACCTTCGGCCAGTGGCGGCAACAGGCACGGTTGCTGGCGGCATTGGAGCGGCTGGCGGTCGGTGACAAGGTCATCGATGTCGCGCTGTCGATGGGCTACGACAGCCCCAGCGCATTCACCAGCATGTTCAAGCGGCAGCTGGGACAGACACCAGCGGCGTTTTTCCGCTGACCGCAAACGAAAACGCCGGGCATGGCCCGGCGCTGCCGTTCAACGTTTGCGTTGAAAACTCAGGACGTCATCCGGTCCCAGAAGCCCTTCACGCCATCCATGAAGGTGGCCGACTTCGGCGAATGCTTGCGCGCTTCCTCGCCAACGAAGGTGGCTTCGAACTGTTCCAGCAGCTTGCGCTGCTCGTTGGTGAGGTTGACCGGGGTCTCCACCACCACGCGGCAGTACAGGTCGCCTTCGCTACGGCTGCGCACCGAACGCACGCCTTTGCCACGCAGGCGGAACAGCTTGCCGGTCTGGGTCTCGGCCGGGATGCGGATCTCCGCTTCGCCGCCCAGGGTAGCCACGCGCACGGTATCGCCCAGTGCCGCCTGGGAGATGCGGATCGGCACTTCGCAGTGCAGGTCGTCGCCATCGCGCTGGAAGATCGCATGCTCGCGCACGCGCACTTCCACGTACAGGTCACCCGGCGGCGTACCGGCCGGGCCGGCCTCGCCTTCGCCCTGCAGGCGGATGCGGTCGCCGGTATCGACGCCCGCCGGCACCTTCACCGACAGCACCTTGTCTTCCTCGACACGACCGTTGCCGTGGCAGGTCTTGCAGGGCTTGGCGATGATCTGGCCACGGCCGCCGCAGTTGTGGCAGGCCTGCTGCATGGCGAAGATGCCGCGCTGGATGCGCACCTGGCCACGGCCATGGCACACGTTGCAGGTCTCGACCTTGCCGTCCTCGGAGCCACTGCCATCGCAGTCGCCGCACTCGGCCAGGGTCGGAATCTCGATGCGGCGCTCGACGCCGCGCACGGCTTCTTCCAGGTCCAGCTCCATCACGTAGCCGATGTCGGCACCGCGACGGGCCTGGCGCGGACCACCGCCGCCACCGCCAAAGATGTTGCCGAAGATATCGCCGAAGATATCGTTCATGTCCGGGCCGCCCGGGCCGCCACCGCCCATGCCGTGCTCGAAGGCGGCGTGGCCGTGGCTGTCGTACATGCGGCGCTTGTTGCCGTCGGACAGCACTTCGTAGGCTTCCTTGCACTCCTTGAAGGAGGCTTCGGCCGCCGCATCACCCGGGTTGCGGTCCGGGTGGAACTTCATCGCGCAGCGACGGTAGGCCTTCTTCAGCTCGTCGTCGGTGGCGGTGCGGGCAACGCCCAGCACTTCGTAGTAATCGCGCTTGCTCATATCGTGAATCGGGTTCCGGAAAGTCGGGATTCGTCAAAGCGGAAGAGCGGAACCAGGTCCGCTCTTGCGTCGGGCGCCCCGACACGCCGGTGGGCGGTCAGGACCCTGATGCGACAACGGGACGCTGATGGCCAGCGTCCCGTGTCGGTCCGGATCAGGACTTCTTGTCGTCCTTGACTTCGGTGAACTCGGCGTCCACCACGTCATCCTGCGGCTTGCCCGCATTGCCAGCGTCGGCACCCGGGGCGGCACCGCCCTGGTCGGCCGAAGCAGCGGCGAACAGCGACTGGCCGGCTTCTTCCAGTGCCTTCGACTTGGCTTCGATCTGTGCCTTGTCGTCACCCTTCATCGCGGTTTCCAGGTCGGCCAGCGCCGCCTCGACCTTGCCGATGACATCGCCGCCGACCTTGCTGCCGTGCTCGGTGATGGCGCTGCGGGTGCCGTGGATCAGGGCGTCGGCCTGGTTGCGGGCCTGCACCAGTTCCTGGAACTTCTTGTCTTCTTCGCGGTTGGCTTCCGCGTCGGCGACCATGCGCGCGATCTCTTCCTCGGACAGGCCCGAACCGGCCTTGATCTCGACCTTCTGTTCCTTGTTGGTCTTCTTGTCCTTGGCCGACACGTGCAGGATGCCGTTGGCGTCGATGTCGAAGGACACTTCCACCTGCGGCAGGCCACGCGGGGCCGGCTCGATGCCGGACAGGTCGAACTTGGCCAGCGACTTGTTGAAGCGGGCCTGTTCGCGCTCACCCTGCAGCACGTGCACGGTCACGGCCGACTGGTTGTCCTCGGCGGTGGAGAACACCTGCGAGGCCTTGGTCGGGATGGTGGTGTTCTTCTCGATGATCTTGGTGAACACGCCGCCCATGGTTTCGATGCCCAGCGACAGCGGGGTCACGTCCAGCAGCAGCACGTCCTTGACGTCGCCGCCCAGCACGCCGCCCTGGATCGCCGCACCCAGTGCCACGGCTTCGTCCGGGTTGACGTCCTTGCGCGGTTCCTTGCCGAAGAACTCGGTCACCGCCTGCTGCACCTTCGGCATGCGGGTCTGACCACCGACCAGGATCACTTCGCTGATGTCGCTCGAACGCAGGCCGGCATCGTTCAGGGCGACGCGGCACGGCTCGATCGACTTCTTGATCAGGTCGTCCACCAGCGCTTCCAGCTTGGCGCGGGTCAGCTTGATGTTCAGGTGCTTCGGACCCGACGCGTCAGCGGTGACGTACGGCAGGTTCACTTCGGTCTGCTGGGCGCTGGACAGCTCGATCTTGGCGCGCTCGGCAGCGTCCTTCAGGCGCTGCAGGGCCAGCGGATCCTTGCGCAGGTCGATGCCCTGGTCCTTGTTGAACTCTTCAACCAGGTACTCGATGACGCGGTTGTCGAAGTCTTCGCCGCCCAGGAAGGTGTCGCCGTTGGTGGCCAGCACTTCGAACTGCTTTTCGCCGTCGACGTTGGCGATCTCGATCACCGAGACGTCGAAGGTGCCGCCGCCCAGGTCGTACACCACGATCTTGCGATCCTTGTTGTCGCCCTTGTCCAGGCCATAGGCCAGCGCAGCCGCGGTCGGCTCGTTGATGATGCGCTTGACGTCCAGACCGGCAATGCGGCCAGCGTCCTTGGTCGCCTGGCGCTGGCTGTCGTTGAAGTAGGCCGGCACGGTGATGACCGCTTCGGAGACCTTCTCACCGAGGAAGTCCTCGGCGGTCTTCTTCATCTTTTCCAGCACCTTGGC
Organism: Stenotrophomonas maltophilia; assembly: GCF_002138415.1. Classification (NCBI taxonomy): domain Bacteria; kingdom Pseudomonadati; phylum Pseudomonadota; class Gammaproteobacteria; order Lysobacterales; family Lysobacteraceae; genus Stenotrophomonas; species Stenotrophomonas maltophilia. Next base: position 1,823,115 of record NZ_CP015612.1, on the reverse strand, counting down.
CGAGATTTCCTGCGGGGCCATCTTCTTGCCGTCGCTGGTCGACACCCAAGCGTCGCCATTGTCATGGGCCAGGATGCCGTACGGGACGTGGGCGATGTCCTTCTGCACTTCGGCGTCGGTGAACTTGCGGCCGATCAGGCGCTTCACCGCGTAGAAGGTGTTCTTCGGGTTGGTCACGGCCTGGCGCTTGGCCGAGGCGCCGACCAGGACTTCGCCGTCCTTGGTGTAGGCGACGATCGACGGGGTGGTGCGATCGCCTTCCGAATTCTCGATGACGCGGGCCTTGCCGCCGTCCATGATCGCCACGCACGAGTTGGTGGTGCCGAGGTCGATACCAATGATCTTGCCCATGGGGGAGACTCCTGAGGATGCTTGTTGGGGTCAGTCCGGCCGCTCGGCCGGTGGATGAATACGATGTGGGGGAGGCTCGTGGAACATTCAAGCCATCTCCCGAACGCTGTGTTCAGCGCCTGGAAAACCTTGCCAGGCATGGCCTGGCTCGACCGGGGCCGGGCATCACCCGGCCCGATCGATCAATCGGCGGCCACCACCACCAGCGCCGGCCGCAGCAGGCGCTCGTTTAGCAGGTAGCCCTTCTGGAACACGGTCACCACGCTGCCGGGGGCCGCGCCCGGGGCCGGCACCTGGCTGATGGCCTGGTGGTGTTCCGGGTTGAACGGCTGGCCAGTCGGGTCCAGCAGGACCAGGCCATTATCGGCAGCGACCTTCAGCAGCTGCTTGTAGGTCAGCTCCAGGCCTTCGCGCAGCGGATGCGGGTCGTCGCCCGCGGCCTTCAGGCCGGCATCCAGGCTGTCGAACACCGGCAGCAGCTCGCCCAGCAGCTTCTCGTTGGCGAACTTGCGGGCCTGCTCGATGTCACGGGCCACGCGCTTGCGCTGGTTCTCCAGGTCGGCGCGCTCACGCAGCGCATCGGCCTTGATCTGCTCGACTTCGGCGCGCAGGCGCTCCACTTCGTCATTGACGCCGGCGGCGGCAGCCGCATCAGCGGCACTCTGCTGGGATTCGATATCTGGCTGTTCGTGGTTCATGTCTGGGTCCCTGGCGGTCACTCTCCGCCTCCACCCACCCTAGTGTGGGCGGGATGCTGCGTTTCAAGCGTCGGATGTTCCGGGAGTGCGCCCGGCCGGTGAAAAGGCCGCGCCGAGCACATCGGCGGTGGCCTGCACCAGCGGGATCATGCGGTCGTAGGCCATCCGCTTGGGGCCGATCACGCCCAGCACGCCCAGTACCTGGCCGTTGGCGGTGTACGGGGCGGTGACCAGCGAGACGCCCTGTAACGGCATCATCCCGGTCTCTTCGCCGATGAAGATGCGCACGCCCGGGGCCTGGATGGTCCGCTCCAGCAGCTGCAGGATCTCGCGCTTGCTGGAGAACAGCTCGAACAGCTCGCGCAGGCGCTCCAGGTCGGACAGGTCCTGCACCCCCATCAAACGGGTCTGGCCGGCCACCAGCATGTCGTCGGCGGCCGGCTGCAGGGCCTGCTCGGCCAGCTCGATGCTGTGCGCCAGCAGCTGCTCCAGCTCGGAACGGGCATCGCGCAGCTCCAGCAGCAGGCGGGTGCGGATCTCGGCCATCGGCAGGCCGGCAAAATGCGCGTTGAGGTAGTTGGCGACCTGTTCCAGCTGGCCCGGCGCGAACTCCTGGCGGGTCTCGATGACCCGGTTCTGCACCTCGTTGTCGGCAAACACCAGGATCGCCAGCACCCGGCGCCCGTCCAGCGCCACGAAATCGATCTGGCGGAAGGCGAACTGCTCGCGCCGCGGCGCGCTGACCACGCCGACGAAGTGGCTCATCGCCGACAGCAGCTCCGAGGCGCTGCCGAGCAGGGCCTGGGTGCTGCCGCCGCCGGCCAGTTCCTGGCGCAACCGGGCCAGCTCACCCTCGCCCGGCGGCTGCATCTGCAGCAGGCTGTCGACAAACACCCGGTAACCGTGTGCGGTCGGGATGCGTCCGGCCGAGGTGTGCGGCGACGCCAGCAGCCCCAGGTCTTCCAGGTCGCCAAGGATGTTGCGGATGGTGGCCGGGCTGACCTCCAGGCCGGCCACGCGCGCCAGCGTCTGCGAGCCAACCGGCTCACCGTCCTGGATGTAACGCGCAATCAGCGTGCGCAGCAGATGGCGCGCACGCGGGGCAAGCTGGTCGGGAGAACCGTGCATGGAATCAACCTGTGAGACACGGACACTAGATAATGGCGGCGCATCACCTTGGCAAGTCATTGGACCTCCCTCGCGCGCGTGCTAGCGTTGCGCGGCTGCTGATACCCCCTTACCCATGCTCAGACATCTTTCGATCAAGGATTTCGCCGTCGTCCGCGCCACCGAACTGGAGTTCGGGCCAGGCATGACTGTGGTTTCAGGCGAGACCGGCGCCGGCAAGTCACTCATGGTCGACGCGCTGGGCTTCCTGTCCGGCCTGCGCGCCGACAGCGGCGTGGTCCGCCACGGCGCCGCGCGCGCCGAGCTTTCGGCCGAGTTCGCGCTGGACCAGCTGCAGGCCGCGCGCCAGTGGCTGGCCGACAACGAGCTGGACGACGAGGAACAGTGCCAGCTGCGCCGCGTGATCCGAGCCGATGGCGGTTCGCGGGCGTGGATCAATGGCCGCCCGGTGACCCTGGCCCAGCTGGGCGACCTGGCCTCGCTGCTGGTGGAGATCCACGGCCAGCACGAACAGCAGGCCCTGCTGACGCGCCCGTCGCAGCTGGCCCTGCTGGATGCTTATGCCGGCAACGAGAACGAGCGCCGCCAGGTGCGCCGCGCCGCTGCGGCCTGGCAGGCTCTGGTCGATGAATCGCTGGCGCTGTCGCAACAGGGCGACGTCAGTGACCGGATCGGCTTCCTGGAACACCAGCTGCGCGAACTGGACCGCGAAGACCTGGAACCGGAGTCGATCGTGGCGCTCGGTGCCAGCCACCGCCGCCAGGCCCATGCCAGCGCCCTGCTGAGCGCCTGCCAGGCGGCCAGCAACCAGCTCAACGGCGACGACGGCAGTTCCGCGCTGGACCTGCTGCAGCAGGTGCGCCACGAACTGTCGCGCCTGATCGAACACGATCCGCGCCTGGGCGAGGTGGACGGCCTGATCGAGAACGCCTCGATCCAACTGCATGAAGCCCTGTCGCTGCTGGACCGGGTGCACGACGACCTCGACGCCGACCCGGAACAGTTCGAGGAGAACGAGCGCCGCCTCGGCCGCCTGCACGACCTGGCCCGCAAGCACCGCGTGCCGATGGACGAGCTGGGCGCGCAGCGCGAGCGCATGCATGCCGAAGTGGAGCAGTTGCGCGGCGCCGACGAACGCCTGCAGCGCCTGGCCGGCGAGATCGACAAGGCCGCCGCCGCCTGGCGCGCACAGGCCGAAGTGCTGACCGCCAGCCGTCGCAGCGCTGCGGCCGAACTGTCGGCCACCACGACCGGCATCATCGCCGAGCTCGGCATGGGCGGCGGCCAGTTCCTGATCGAGCTGGAACCGCAGGACGCCGGCAAGCCCGACCCGCAGGGTGCCGAACGGGTGGAGTTCCTGGTCGCGGCCAACGCCGGCCAGCCGCCCCGCGCCCTGCGCAAGGTGGCCTCGGGCGGCGAACTGTCGCGCATCTCGCTGGCCATCGAAGTGGCCGCGCTGGACCTGGATGCGGTGCCGACCATGGTGTTCGACGAGGTTGACTCCGGCATCGGCGGCGCGGTGGCGGACATCGTCGGCCAGAAGCTGCGCGCCCTTGGCGAGAAGCGCCAGGTGCTGTGCGTGACCCACCTGCCGCAGGTCGCCTCCAAGGGCCATGCCCACTACCGGGTCAGCAAGGCGCCGGTGGAAGGCATGACCCAGAGCGCGGTGGAAAAGCTGGACACCAAGGCGCGCGAGGAAGAGCTGGCGCGCATGCTGGGCGGCGTGGAAGTGAGCAAGGAAGCGCGCGCCGCCGCCCGCAAGCTGCTACAGGTCTGACGCCCCCCGAGCCGAGCATAGGCCCGGCTTCCGCGCGGTAGTGCCGGCCGCTGGCCGGCAACCCAACACAGGTGAACGAAGATCGTGAGGTTGCCGGCCAGCAGCCGGCACTATCCCCGTGGCTGTGTCAGATCGACGTTCTCCACCAGGAAATCAAGAAACGCGCGCACCCGCAGCGGCAGATAGCCACCCTGCCCCAGGAACACCGCGTGCACCTCTTCCAGGTCACCGGGATTGGCCTCTTCCAGCACCGGCAGCAGGCGCCCGGCGGCGATGTCCTCCTGCACCTGGTAGGTCGCCAGCCGCGCCATGCCCAGGCCCCCCAGCACCAGCTGACGCAGCGCGTTGCCGTTGCTGGCGCGGGCGTTGCCACTGGGCAGCACCATCCGCTCGCGCCCGTCCTGCAGCAATGGCCAGCCCTGCATCGCTCGTGCATGACCGATGTCCAGCCGGTTGTGCGACTGCAGCTCTTCAGCGTTGCGCGGCAGTCCATGACGCTGCGCGTAGGCCGGCGCGGCCACGATCATCATCCGCGTCGCGCCCAGCCGTCGCGCCACCAGGCTGGAGCTCTTCAGTGGGCCGGCGCGCACCGCCACGTCTGTGCGCTGCTCGAGCAGGTCGATCACCTCGTCATTCAAGGTCAGGTCCACCCCGACCTGTGGGTTGCGCTCGAGGAACGCCGGCAGCAGCGGCAACAGGAAATGCTGGCCGAACGGCACGTTGGAATTGACCCGCAGCCGTCCGCGCGGTTCGGCATGCGCGCTGGCGCAACGCTCGGCCTCCTCCAGGTCGGCGAGCACGCGCAGGCCACGCTCGTAGAACGCGCAGCCCTCCGGGGTCAGCTGCAGCTGGCGGGTGGAACGCTGCAGCAGACGCGTACCCAGCCGCTGCTCCAGCCGCGCCACCAGCTTGCTGACCGCCGAGGGCGTCATGTCCAGGGTGCGGGCCGCGGCGGAGAAGCCACCGGTCTCGATCACCCGCACGAACACTTCCAGTTCGCCGGATCGGTTGATGTCAGGTCGCGCCATGGCTATGAATAAAGTTCACAGATGATTATCCATGCGCAGTCTAGTTCACAGATCACTGCGGAATCACCATGGCCGTCCCTCCACTCTGGACCGCCCGATGAACCGCTTCAGCCTGCTCACCGCCGCCGTGTTGATCGCCCTGTCCGGCGCTGCCAGCGCCGCCCCGGCCCCGCACTGGGTCGCCAGCTGGCAGGCCAGCCCGCAACCGATCTGGGGAGCGGAGTTCCTGTTCCCGACCCTTGTCCCAGCCGCACTTCAGGACCAGACCTTCCGCCAGACAGCGCGTATCAGCCTGGGCGGACCTCGGCTGCGGATACGGTTGAGCAACGCCTACGGCACCCAGCCGCTGCGGATCGGGGCGGCGAGCGTGGCCGCACGTGCGGGAGCCACCCCGCAGCCGCTCAGTTTCGACGGCCAGCCCGGGGTGCTGATCGGCCCCGGGCAGGAACGGCTGAGCGATCCGATGCCACTGGCCACGGATGACCGGCAGGCGCTGCAGGTCAGTGTCTTCGTGCCCGGGCCGACGCCGGTGCAGACGTTTCATTGGGAGGGTCGACAGAGCAGTTGGATTGCGCCCGGCAACCAGAGCCTAGCCCAGGCTCTGAGCGGGGCCAGCAGCACCACTGCCCGCCTGTTCCTGGCCGGCATCGAGGTCGAGGCCGCCGCCAGCGCACGCAGCGTGGTGGTGATCGGCGACTCGATCACCGACGGCGCCACCGCCAGCCTCGATCAGGACCAGCGCTGGACCGACCACCTGGCCGCGCGTCTGGCACCGCGGGGCATCGCTGTGGTCAACGCCGGCATTTCCGGCGGGCGGCTGCTGCGCGACGGCATGGGCGAGTCGGTTCTGGCCCGCCTGCAGCGCGATGCACTGGATCAGCCCGGCGTGGCCAGTGTGATCGTGCTGATCGGCATCAACGACATCAGCTGGCCCGGCACCGCGTTCGCCCGGAACCAGGCCCGGCCCACGCTGGCCGAACTGCAGGCGGGGTATCGCGCCTTGGCCGAACAGGCCCGCCGCCGAGGCGTTCGGGTCGTGGGCGTCACGCTGACACCGTTCGCCGGCGCCCTGCCCGGCACGCCGCTGGACGACTACTACCACCCGGACAAGGACAGCCTGCGCCAGCAGCTCAATGCCTGGCTGCGCACGGACAGCCCGTTTGACGCGGTGATCGACCTGGACGCCGCGCTGCGGGACCCGGCCGATCCGTCACGGATGGCTGCCGCCTACGACTCCGGCGATCACCTGCACCCGGGCGATGCGGGCAACCGGGCCATGGCCGAGGCGGTGGATCTGGAGGTGTTGCTGGGTCGCAAGGGGTCAGAGCCCTTTGCTGGCGCAAAGGGATCCGACCCCGCGGGGCGCCTGGGGTCGGATCCCTTTCCTGAAGGGAAAGGGCTCTGACCCCAGCAACGAAAAACCCCGGGGCAAGCCCGGGGTTTCGTCGCAGCCAGCTGGCCGGAACGGCTTACTTGCGCTTCTTGCGCACGTACAGCACCAGCGAATGCTCTTCCAGCTCGTAACCGTGGTCTGCGGCGATCTTGCGCTGCAGCTCCTCGATCTCGTGGCTTTCAAACTCGATGATCTTGCCGCTGTCCACGTCGACCATGTGGTCGTGGTGGCCGCCACGGTCCAGCTCGTAGACGGCCTGGCCGCCTTCGAAATTGTGCTTCAGCACCAGGCCGGCGGCCTCGAACTGGGTCAGCACCCGGTAGACCGTGGCCAGGCCGATCTCGTCGCCATGCTCGAGCAGCTGGCGGTAGATGTCTTCGGCGGTCATGTGGTGCTGGGCATTGCGCTGTTCAAGCAGCGCCAGGATCCGCATCCGTGGATGGGTCACCTTCAGGCCGACTTTTCGCAGGTCGTGGGTTTCCATAGGTCTCCGTTCATTGGCGATTTAGCGCCAGCTGCCTCGGATTGGGTCGCGGTGGCACGCCGGGAGTGTATCATCGGTTTGATTTCCCCAACCGCCAGTCCCGATGCGCAATCTCCTGTTGGTCGCCGCCGTCGCCCTGTCCACCACCGGGTGCGGCATCATCTACAAGCAACCCATCTATCAGGGCAACCTGATCCGGGAAGATGCCGTGGCCAAGCTGCAGGTCGGGCAGAGCAAGCAGCAGGTCACCGCGCTGCTGGGCACCCCGTCCATTCCCGACCCGTTCCACGCCCAGCGCTGGGACTACACCTCCAGCCAGCGCGTGAACCGCCTGGGCCGTACCGAGGTGAAGAACTTCGTGGTGTTCTTCGAGAACGACAACGTGACCCGTTGGGAAGGTGACTACTTCCCGGGCAACGACAAGGCCCTGGCCCAGCAGACCGTGCGCCAGTTCGGCCGCAACCTGCCGAAGGACAAGAAGAAGAAGGGCCGCTGAGGCCCCCTGCCCGTCCCCTGGGACGGGTCGCGGGAATCAACCGCCGAGCGCGCGTCGCCGGCGGTTGTCCTTGGGGTCGGCCTGCAACGGGCGTAGCAGCTCGATGCGGTCGCCATCCAGCAGTACCTGCTGCGGGCGCGCCAGTACCCCATGCACGGCCGCCGCCGGGCAGTCGGCACTGCCTTCCAGCGCAGCAGCGGCAATGGCCTCGGCCACGGTCGCGCCCTCGTCCAGCTGCAACCGGCGCGAGAGCACCCGCTGCGGCCAGGCCAGCACCACCTCGACCTCGATCATCGCTCAGGCCTCGTCGGCAACGCGGATGAAGTCGTTGACCATGCGGTCGGCCAGCCCCTGGAAGCCGATCGCCAATGCCGGGCCAAGCAGCCGCGAACTGGGCTCGAACTCCAGGGTCAGGGTCACCTTGCAGGCATCTTCGGCCAGCGCATGGAACTCCCAGCGGCCGTGCAGCTGCTTGAACGGGCCATCGCGCAGCTGCATGTCGATGCTGCGCGGGCGCTGCAGGGTGTTTTCAGTCTGGAACCAGGTGCTGAACGACCCCAGGCCCAGGTCCAGACGCGCTACCAGTCGGTCCTCGCCCTGCTCCAGGATCTGGGCAGCCGAGCACCAGCGGAAGCGGCGCGGATAAGCCTGGACATCGTTGACCAGGTCGAACATGCGTGCGGCCGAATGTTCGACCAGGGCGCTGCGGCGGATAGTTGGCATGAATACAGGACGTTTCGGCAATCGACCGGGCGGGCCCGAATCGGAGACAATACGGAAATGAGCAAGAACAGCGGCAAGGATAAAGCAAAGAGCGCGACGGCCAACAAAACCATCGCGTTGAACAAGCGTGCCCGCCACGAGTACCACATCGAAGACCGCTTCGAAGCCGGCCTGGCCCTGCAGGGCTGGGAGGTGAAATCGATCCGTGCTGGCCGCGGCAACATCGTCGACGCCTACGCCTACGTGAAGGATGGTGAGATCTTCCTGATCGGCGCGCAGATCACTCCGCTGATCCAGGCCTCGACCCATGTCGTGGCCAACGACCGGCGCGATCGCAAGCTGCTGCTGCACCGGAGCGAGATCGACAAGCTGGTCGGCAAGGTCGAGCGCGATGGCTACACGATCGTGCCGACGGCGATGTACTGGAGCAAGAACAAGATCAAGCTCGAAGTCGCGCTGGCCAAGGGCAAGCAGACCCACGACAAGCGCGATGCCGCCAAGGACCGCGACTGGGCGATCGAGAAGCAGCGTGTAATGCGTCGCGGTAACCGCGACGCGTAAGGCGGTTGCGCATCACCCTGTAGAGTCGAGCCGTGCTCGACTGCGGTGAAGCAGCCGAGCATGGGCTCGGCTCTACAACACAATGCGGCTCAGCTGGCCAGAACGCCCTGCCTGCGCATCCGCGGCGCCAGCGCTGCGTGCATCACCGCCAGGTGCATCACCACCGCCAGTTCCGGCGCATAACGGTCATCACCTGCCCGCCATTTCCGGGCCAGTTCGGCAGCATCCGCTGGCAGCAGTGCCAGCAGTTGGGTATCGTCCAGCGCATCGGCCGCGCCCTGCAGCTGGCGGGCCACCTGCCGCGACTGCCACACATGTACGCCGATGCTCAAGCTGGCCAGCGACATCAGGACCACGGCCAGACCGTGCTCGAACCACTGCGACAGCACTTCCGGCCCCCACAGCAGGGCCGCCAGCACCGCCAGGCCCGGCAGGCGCCAGCCCAGCCAATGGGTGCGGCCGCGCTGCGACCAATGCACCACCACCGCGCTGGCGACCAGTGCCGCCGCCGCGGTGGCCGGCAGCTCGGTCAACCAGGTCGCTGCGAGCAGCACCGCCAGCACCGCCCAGACCCAGCCCGGCGGCAGCACGCGCCGCTGGTAATCGGCACCGACCGGCCCGATCAGCTGCCGCAGGCTGCGTTGTTGGCTTGCATCGGTCACCCACAGTCTCCGTGTCTGTCCTGGCCCGGATGGTCGTCGCCAGTGTGTCGCAAATTCGTGCCCACGAAGTTAGCAATCCGCTATGACAGGCGCTCTACAACAAGTTGCGGATTGACAAGACGCGTGGGCGGCGGCGGCGCTCACCCCGCTGACAGATCCTTGCTGAGGAACACCCTGCAGGTACCGGGCGGGTCGCAAGGCACCCGACCGAATTCGGTCCATCCGTGCTTCACATAGAAGTCCGGTGCCTGGAAGCTGAGGGTGTACAGCACGCCGGAACGGCAACCGCGCCGTCGCGCTTCATCCTCTGCGGCCTCCAGCACACGCGACCCCAGCCCGTTGCCGCGGTAGGCCGCTGGCAGATGGAACAGATCCACAAACCACAGGCCCAGTGACGTTCGCCCGGCAAGGCCCCCTACCACCTCGCCACTGGCCGGATCGGTGACCAGCACCGCCAGCGTGCGCCGATCGGCGTAGCCCGCAGCGTTCAGATTGAACTGGTCCAGGCCACTGCCAATCAGGTCCAGCGCCTCGTCGCTGGGATCATCGGTTACGGCGACTTCAAGCGACATGGCGTCCTTCCATTGGCTGCGGATCGGGAATCTGGATGCTATCAAGCCCGATATTCTGCTGCTGGGTTCAGGCCGAGCGCCAGGGCCGCCCGTCCCGCCCCCATCAACCGAAGGGTGTCTATACTCGGGACTGGCTCACCTTTTCATGGGAAGTTCGCATGACTGCGACGGCCTCCAATTCTGACGATTCGATCGACCCCACCTACTCCGGCTCTACCACTGAGCGCAGTGTAAAACTGCCGGGTGACCGCGCTTCGATTACCTGGACCACAGACGGCGCTGTAAAGGTTGCCGGACGTAGTATCGAGAAGACTCAGGCAGAAGTGGCTCTTGCGGGTGCCACGTTGAAGAAGGTGACAGAGGTAACGGGTACGGCAGGCGAGAACCATATCGAGCGCGAACGCATCACCCAGTTCAGCCTTGAGGCGTCGGTTGCAGTTGGCGCACGTGCCGAAGTCGAGGGCAAAGAGCGTCTGGCCGGTGTCGAGCTTGAAGCCGGGTCGCAGGTGGGTGCCCGTGTGCGCTATCGCGTCTCCCTGCCTGACACCAACGCACCTGAAGCGGGAAAATCCACTCCTGCATCGGCTGAGCAAGCTGCCAGAGTGAACCCTTTCAACCCGACCACGCTGCCGATCGGTGGCCGGGTGATGCTGGATAGCCAGCAATTCCAGCAGAGCGAGTTGAAAGTAGCGTTCCGCCACATCGCAACGGTGAACCAGCTCACTGAAGCGGAGGGGGTCGGTGTCGCGATCAGCCGTATGGACGAACACCATGTACGGGTCGTTACCGGGCCCAACAAGGCAATCGAATCCCTGCAGGGCGTGGGCGTCGATCTAGGCATTGCGCGCGTGATGGCCGGTCGCCAGGATGCGCTTGGACAGTCCAAACTGCAGACCGCCGACTTTGACCTGCGCGACCCGGATGCGCGTGCGGCCTACATCCGAATGCTCGCAACAGGCCAGGTGGCCGATCAGACGCCGGGCGTGAGCAACGTGGCTCAGCTGGAGCGGTTGGACTACAGCTCCCAGCAGCGGCTGCAAGTGGGACTGGTCAATGACCTGGTGAGTGCCGATATCGCGGGGCGCCGCAATACTGGCACGGCGATCCAGAGCACGGCTCCCGACGGCAAGGTCACAGTTACCCAGCAACTGAGCTACGACGACAACGTGAAGTTGACGATTGTGCGCGCCTTTACCCGTGACGGAGAAACGCTGCGAGAGGACGTGGATGCGCGCAGGTATCAGTTCCTTGTCGACACGGATGTGCCGACCCCGGGCTTTATGGACAGGGTGATTGGTGGCCGAAACGAAGCCGTTGAGGAGCGCAACATCGCCACCGGGTTGAACCTGGCTTTAACTGGATCGACCGAGGGCCCGGGACAGATCCGTCCCGGTGAAAAAGTCTCGGTCAGCTTCAGCGAAGCGCAGATGCAGGAATTCATGCAGCGAACCCAGAAGATGGTCGAGCGCCCCCTCGGACATCTCGATCCATTGGCAGGTATCGCTCGCGCTGGCTATGGCGACCAGCCGCAGCGTGATGGTCTTGAGTTCGCAATCGGGATAGCCCGTAGCCTGCAGGGTAATGCCGATCAGTTCGGCAAGCATCTACAGCGTGTGGCGCAGGACGGTGACCCGCGTGGGCCTGTCCACCCGATCAATGCGCAACTCACGCGTTCAGACGGCACGCTGCTCAATGCGCCGGCTCAATCGCAGCAGCAGGCTCCGGCTCCCCTTTCACCGGCTGGCCGCACCGCCACCCTCGATCCGCGCGATTCGGACCACGAGGCGAATGCCATCTACAAGCAGAATTTCCAAGCGGCAGAAAGGCTGGCGTGCACCCAGGGCGGATTGCCGGATCAGGCAGTTGACCGTTTGGCGATGGCCGGAACCATCGCAGCCCAGCAGGCTGGGTTGAGTCAGGTGGATCACCTTGTGGTCGGAAATCGTGGCCAAGCATTTGTCGTGCAGGGGGCACTCGACTCCCCGACACATCTACGGGCGGGTTTCGACTATCAGACTGCGTTGAATACGCCGATCGAGGACAGCTTTTCCAGATTGCAGGTGGCTTCTGAATCGCGTGCACAGAGCGATCTGCGTGTTCAAGAGCACGAGCATGAGACGCGACTGATGGCGGCACGAGGACCATGACCCATCTCCGGGTCAGAAGGGCTTGCGCTGTCCAGGGACGCCGATGAGCTGCCACTGGCGTATGTCTGGCCATAGCTGAATCAAGCCGCTTTCAGCGGCGTCGGTTCCTGAAGGGGCCGCCGCGGCGGCCCCTTGGACCTTACAGGTCCGGCAGGCCCAATCGTCTCCGCAGCGCCGCCACTAGAATGATCGAGATCTGCGCCAGCGCATGCTGGTCACGCGTCAGCTCGTCATACATATCCAGCAGCTCCGGTGGGATCTTCCCCATCCGGGCTGCCTTGAAGGCCTCCATCGAGACCACCTGAGCCTTATGGCGCTCAGTCCTTCTCCAGCGTCTGGCGGCGAGAGTGCCGCCCTCTGCATGCCTTGGACCCGCCTCCAAGCCTGTTGCAGGGAAAAGAAAAGCAGCACCACCATCCATGGACTAGCCCTTCTCCTCCAATGGCCACCGGTTCTCAGCGTGATGGCTTCACAGAAGGATGACCGTTTGATCTTCCACAGGATTTTTAAGCGGCATGTCATTGATTCAATCGAACATCGAATCGACCTTCAGGGATAGGGGGGCTTGGAGGGTTCGAGCAACGGGTGTGCAACCTCCCTTGACGCCCCTCTGCAAAAGCAGCCCGCCAGGAGGCAAACGTGAAATCGATCAGGACCTTCTCCGCTTTGCTCGTTATCTCGTTGTCCAGTCCGTTCCACTTGGCTTACGCCCAGTCCCTTGTGCAAGGCGGCGGCGCCTCGGTGCCGGCAAATCTCTACAAGGGATCAGCAGACAGCATTCTTCCAAACAGCTTCAGCTACGCCGTAACGGGCTCCGGCAAAGGGAAGAAAGCGTTTCTCAGCAATGATCCCAGTCTCTTCGGGAACATCGGCACAGTACATTTTGCGGCAAGCGATTCCGTTCTTACGGCGACCGAGTTGTCCGACTACACCAACGCCTACAACGTACCCACAACCAACCAAAAATATGGAGCGCTCATCCAGATTCCCACGGCGCTCGTACCGGTCGTAATCCCCTTCAACAAGCCTGGCGCGAAGCTTGACCTGTCCATCAACGAGATCTGTGGTGTCTTCTCAGGCAAGATCGCGGACTGGTCTCAACTATCATCGGGTTTGTCGTCGGGTCAGAGTGGCCCGATCACTGTGGTCTACCGCCCGGAGAGCAGCGGTAGCACTGAAGTTCTCACGCGTTTTCTGTCTGCGGCATGCAAGTCAGTTGACCTGTTCGGGACTAGTCTCAAACCGCAAAGCAACTGGAGTGGATCGGCGCCGGGCTTCTCGATCCAGACGAGCTTCGCCGGCTTGTTCTCAAACAACACGGCGCCCTCAAACTTTCTCCCTGCCGTGGCAACGGGAGACACCTCGCTGCTTGATACCGTCAATTCTGGTAATGGCCGCATTGGATACACTGGCCCAGACGTGATGGCCAACCCGGACGATGCGACGAAAGTGGCCCGCGTGATTGGGTTTTCGCCCAAAGATGTGAGCATTCCCGCAACGATCGGTGCCGTTAGTCCGCCCACAAGCGCGCAAGACATTGCAGACCCCTTGAAATGGGTACCCAACATTGCCTATCCATCCACCGGCTACCCGATTGTCGGCTTCACCAATTTGATCATTGGCCAGTGCTACAAGCGTCCGATTGTTGCAAGCGCAATTCGTTCATTCCTTTTCAATCACTACGGAAGCGCAGGTGATTCCAGCCAGGATCAAGGGCCCAATGACGCGACATTACGGGCGCACTGGTTCTACCCACTGAATAGGACTTGGCGTGAGGCGATCCGGACACGATTCGCGCTTGCAAGTAGTTCGACCGGACTGAACAACCCGGGCGCTTGCAATGGAATTGGGCGTCCCTAGCAGGGATTCGACATCACGACGTTGGAAAACAGGGCCGGCTGTCATGCCGGCCTCTGCCCGCGGCCTGCCGCTGGACAGCAGCGGCGGCTGAACGATTTCAGCGTCGGCCCTGGCCGCGCGTGACTGTTCAGGAAGATTGCCGTAAGATCCGTTTCGTTGGGCAGGGTCGGTGTCAGCTTTTTGCCAGCATCGACCCCAGAAGCCTTGCAATGCTTGAAGAAACCGGGGGTGCATTGGTTTCGACGGGGGTTGTGAAGTCGCCTGGCGCATGCCGAGGGGGTAGCTTTCCTCGTAAATCCAGCTGCAAAACTCTAGTTGCCAACGACGACAACTACGCTCCGGTCGCTCTCGCAGCCTAAAAACTGCGGTGCGTGACCTTCTGCCGACTTAGGCGGAGCCTCGAAACTGCTTGTGTCCATGCTCGCAGCGTAGAGTCATTATCATGGAATCGCGCTGGGCGGCTGCCTGTCAGTCCGGCACTAGAACACAACAGGCTGGTTCCCGGGTGCGCTTTGCACACCGTGCTGCTCGGGGATGAGATTCAACGGTGAGCTAAGCATGTAGTGCTGGGGATGGAGTGCCTTCGGACGGCGGTTCAATTCCGCCCACCTCCACCAATACCGGGTCCGCAAGGGTCCACGAAAAGCCGGAATCCCTCGTCAAATAAGGGGTTCCGGCTTTTTCGTTTTCCACCCTTGTCCATGCCGTTCCGTTGCGGGCTATGAGACGGTGGGGGGTATATCTAGGGGTATCGCACCGCCCACGAAAAGCCGATACCCCCATGCCCCTGACCGACGTCGCGATCCGCCGCGCGAAGCCAGCCGACAAACCCCAAGCTGTCCGACGCTGGCGGCCTCTACCTCTACATCACCGTGGCCGGCGCCAAGAGCTGGCGCTGGAAGTACCGCTTCGCGGGGGAAGGAGAAGGTGCTGGCGCTGGGCCTGTATCCAGGCGTGAGCCTGGCCAACGCCAGGGAGGCGCGAGACGATGCCCAGCGTCTGCTGGCCGGAGGCATCCACCCGAGTGCTCAGAAGAAGGTGCCGTCCTCGCCCACTCCGCCCTCGGTTCAGACACGCAAGCCGATGGATGCTCATGGAGTTCCCTCGCAACTGTGTCTGCAGGTCACCTTTGCCTTCTGGGTTGCCGATTACCCATCCCCTTCGACACACTAACCCTGCATCCAGTTCATACGTCTGGCTTCCCTGGATTCATTCACCCATCACGACTTGTCTTAGGGAGCACTTTCCGCCGATCAGCGACAACTGTCACAAAATCGGGCATCCACGGTTCAGAAGCTCCAGCAAAGGGCCGCTAGACATCCTTGAATCCAAAGCCCAAGTGAAAGTTGACATGAAATCGGCAAAATTCCTATTCCTTGCAATAGCAGTGAGCGCATTAGCCGCCTGCGCCCCAGTCAATCACAATGTTGTGTCTACAGACCCAAGCCTCATTTTTGTGGGCGAGAATCCACCGCCCGGCTTCCCCAAAGAGCACATTGAACACAAAGACCGATTCTGCAGCCGTATCAAAGAGTGGTGGGAACCCGGTCTCATGGTGAAGGGCCAGAAGACTTGGCGAAAGATCTCAAGGGTGGAAACCGTCGAGTGCCCGGCAGGTTGAGATTTTTCTACAAGAAGGGTGGAACAGAACGAAAGGAGCCCACCCGTGAAATCGAGCCACTGGATGACCCCGTACTCGACCTTGTTGGGTAATAGCGGTACCGAACCGGCCGTGGTCGCCGGCCTGCTCTCGTTTATCGGTGCCGACTACGCGTCGCGGAAAGCCTTAACCGCTCTATTCTGTGTTCGGATGACTTGAGGGCTAGAACGCCGTGGCTCGATTGGACCAGCGGCAATAACGGTTCGTCACGAACCGGAGAAGCCCGGAAATTCCACCAATGTGGGTTTCCGGGCTTTTTTATTGCCCGCCTCACCTCGCTGCGAAATTCAACGCCCGGGCGCAGTCGCGATCCGATGCCGTCAAGCGATGTCGGCACCGCACATCTTCTCTCGCTTTCGACATCACTAAATCACTTCAGAATTTTCCACCCCTCTCATTGGGGGGGATGTGTCCACGAAGCCGTTCGTCCATGGTCGCCATCGAAGAGGAGGCCACCGGACACACCTGCATGCTTCACATCGAGCCGCGCCGCAGAGGCACGGCCTTTTCGACACATCTCCACAAAGGAACTGTATCCATGCGTACGTCGCTTCGGGTTTCCCTTGCCAGTGCCATCACCCTGGTCCTGGCCAGCGCCCCCGCCTTCGCCCAACCCACCGAACGGGTATGGACGCGAGGCATGGCCAGCAACGAGCAGTACAGCAGTTTCATCGTCAAGTACCGGGACGGCAGCAGCAAGCGCGTCTCCGCCACCACCGCGCAGGATGCGCTGAAGAAGCGCCTCGGCATCCAGCAACGCAGCAAGCGCTCGATCGGTGCTGCGCCAGCCGCGGCAGTGGCCCACCAGCGCCGGATGGGCGGCGGTGCCGACGTTGTCACCACGGACAAGGCACTGGATCTTCCGGAAGCGCAGATCCTGATGCAGCGCATCGCCGACGATCCGGATGTCGAGTATGTGCAGCCCAACTACATGATGAGCGCGTTCGCCACACCGAACGATCCGCGCTACGGCGAGCAGTGGCACTACAGCAATCCAGCCAGTGGTGCTCGCCTGCCAGCTGCGTGGGACCGCTCCACCGGCCAGGGCGTGGTGGTGGCCGTGGTCGATTCGGGCTATCTCAACAACAACGACCTGCAGGCGAACCTGTTGCCGGGTTACGACATGATCTCGTCCACCCGTCCGTTCAGTGATTGGCAGTGCATCATCGGGGGAATGAATCCCGGTTGTGGTGGCTCAGACGATGGCGACGGACGCGACGCCGATGCCTTCGATGCGTCCGGCATCGCACACGGCACCCACGTCGCCGGAACGGTCGCTGCGGTGACCAACAACCAGATCGGCGTGGCCGGCGTAGCCTACAACGCGAAAGTGGTGCCGGTGCGCGTACTCGGCAACCAGGGCAATGGCGGTTCCGCCGACATCATCGACGGCATGCTCTGGAGTGCCGGTATCAACGTGCCCAACGTCCCGGCCAATGCCAACCCGGCCGAAGTCATCAATCTCAGCCTGGGCGGCCGCCGGGCCTGCTCGCCGGCCGAGCAGGACGCAATCGACGACATCACTGCGCAAGGCACGATCGTGGTGGTCGCCGCCGGCAACAGCAATCTGGATGTGTCCGAGTTTGCCCCGGCGAACTGCAAGGGCGTGATCGCGGTGGCTGCCAACGACCAGGGCGGGCGCCGTGCGTTCTACTCCAACTATGGCGCAGGCATCCACATCACCGCGCCCGGCGGCGAGACCTGGTCGTGCCGCGCCTCAGTGGGCGAGTTCCTGCCACTGGCCACGCCGCCGAACCAGACCAACTGCGCACCGACCCGCCAGCACCCGGCACAGGGCATCCTGTCCACCGTGGGCAACAACGCGTTCGACTTCATGTCCGGCACCTCGATGGCGGCGCCCCATGTCGCTGGCATCGTCGCGCTGATGCAGGCCGTGGCGCCAGTGCCCAAGACCACCGATCAGGTCAAGGAGATCCTGCGTCGAACCGCGCGCCCGATCGCGGCAGCAAACTGCCCGGGAGGCTGCGGGCCAGGCATCGTGGACGCGGCGGAAGCCGTGAAGGCAGCCAGCAACTGATGGCATGGCGCAGCGGCCCAACAGGGTCGCTGCGCCGTTCAAGCACGCATTCGCTTCGTACACGTTCGTGACACCCGCTTCGGCTCATAATCATCGCGTGCGCGCCCCACCCGGTGCCTCGCCCCGTCACGAACAGAAGGATCTGCAATGAAATCCCAAACCGGCGTATTGGTCCTGGTATTGGCCGCACTCTCCGCAGGCGCCACAGCCCATGCAGCCATCGCCCCCACCGGCACCGCAACGCTCGAAGCGCTGCTGGCCTGCAAGGCAGGTTCCAACTTCAGCAAAGCCGAGGCCATCGATGCCCTGCAGGCCGCCGGCCTGGCCAGGAAGCCCGGCGGCACGTTCGAGCCGGAAACTACGCCGGTCGCCCTGTTCGGCGGTACCGTCACCAATGCCGATGTGAATGTCGCCGAAGGTGAGAAGAGCATCTTCGTGTATCTGAACGGTGTCGACCCGAAGCGCCTCGCCAAGACCTGGTCGGTGACCACGGTGAACGAATACGCCAACACCGAAGCGCCCTCGTACGTGAAGCGCATCGACAAGCGCCACACCCTGCATGTCATCGCGGGTGACGACTATGAGGGCTATTCCGCTGCGGTGAAGTGCCAGATCACGCCGTAGTGGCCTGATCCGTGCTACAGCCAGCGTCGTACTCGCTGGCGGAAGGCGGCGTATGCCTCGGGAAAGCGGACCGACAGCGCCCGCTCTTCCGGCACGATCTGCAGCCGCGTGATGTACAGCACGAACAGCGGGACAGCCAGCAACGCGACCGGGCTCCGCAGGTACAACATGACGCCTGCCAGCACCGTGGCCTGCCCCAGATACATCGGATTGCGCGTGTAACGGTACACACCCTGCGTGACCAGCGCGCTCGCCACTGCGGGGCGCAGCGGGTTCACCGTGGTACGCGCACGACGGAAAGCCAGCTTCGGCAGCAGGTTCAACGTCACGCCGATGGCCACCAGCCCACCGGCCAGCAGTGCCGGCATTGGCAGCGGCACCACCGGTCCCGCTGCCAGGCGGCTTGCCAGGTAGCCGATGGCGCCACACAGGAGCATCACCAGCGGCGGTGGAACACGGGTCTCAAGCCAGTGCATCGCAGTCCCTGCATTCGTCCATTCACCCCAGTGTCACACGGGAATGCCTGAATCGCTTGCATGGCAGGGCTTTCACGGCACAAACCGACCGCCCGGTATCTTCCGCTTTGACATGCCGACCGCTAGAGTGGCGCCACCGCGCAGGAGGATCGTATGGCTACCACGGGCTTGGGCTTCATCGGCCGCACGACCCTGATCATCACCGTGCTGCTCACTTTGGGCGGCTGTGCCACGTTGCGCCAGTTCGGACCGTCGGTACAGGTCGCCTCGGTCACGCCCGGCCAGTACATCGCGCTCAAGCGCGGTGACATCCTCACCACCGGCAAGCTCAGCTCGGCGACGACGGAAACGCTGCGCGTGGCCGGGCTCGATGAAGGCGTCTGTGCCAAGCCGGGCCTGCCCTGCATCGAGGCAATGGAAGCCAGCATCGTGGTGCGCGAGGAAGACAAGCGGTCGAGCCTGGCCGAGTTGTGGGTGCAGTACGCAATGACCCTGCCCTCCCCAAAGCGCGAGTACTCCACCTCAGGCCGTGCCAAGACTGCAATCACCGAACTGGATGCCGACTTCCAGCCGCGCCTGGATGCATGGATGCAGGTTGCACGCCAGGCCTACGCCTATCTGTTCTTCACCGAGCGCACGGCCAACCAGCGTGGCTTCGAAGACCGCCAGACCCAGGTGCGCGACTACTACAATCTGGCCGTGCAGGAAGCCTCGGTGCAGTTGTACAACGCGTATGCCACTGGGCGCGTCCGTAACGATGCCAGCCACCTGACGCTGGGTCGCTGGACCTTCGTGCTGACACCGTCCACCGATGCATCACCGTTGGACACACGAACGCCGACCGAACTGGTCCCCGCCGCATTGCTGTCGTTCACCGGCACGCTGCGCAGTGTGCATCGCCGCGATGGATTCGGTGCCGAACTGGTGGCGGTGATGGACGACCCGGCCAGCACCACGGCCCCCCCGGCAGCGACGCCTGCTACGCAGCCCACCGCTTCGCCGCAGCAGAGCTGGAGCGAGATGCCTTCGCCGTCGATGACAGTGCTGCTGCGCTTCTCTGGAAAGAACCTCTGGGAAGTGCTGCACGACGACGAGCCGGAACTGGAAATCCACGATCCCTACCAGGTCACGGAAGTCACCCTGCACGGACAGGAAGTGCCGCTGGCCGCGAACTTCACCGCTGGCTATGCGCTGTGGCTGGCCCGCTCCAACTTCAGCCACCAGTCGCTGCGCTCGCTGTTCGGCGGCAAGGGCGGCATCGAAACGCCGCATCTGTACATGATGCAGCCCTACGACCCGAACCGCCGCGTGCTGCTGATGATCCATGGCCTGGCCAGCAGCCCGGAAGCCTGGGTCAACGTCGCCAATGAGCTGATGCGTGACGACGAGATCCGCCAGGATTTCCAGATCTGGCAGTTCTACTACCCGACCAACATGCCCATCGCGATGAGCCACGATGCGATGCGCCATACGCTGGCCGAGGTGTTCAAGCACTTCGACCCCAGTGGCAAGGCGCAGGCCTCGCATGACATGGTGCTGGTGGGGCACAGCATGGGCGGCGTGATCGCACGGCTGATGATCTCCTCTTCCGGCGATCACCTGGTGGACGCCCTGCTGGCCACTGCGCAGATGACGCCGGCGCAGCGCGAACTGCTGCGTACCAAAGGCGCACCGGTACTGACATTCCTGCCGGAACCGGAAGTATCGCGCGTGGTGTTCATTGCCACCCCACACCGCGGTACCGACGTGGCAGGTACCCGCCTGGGCCGCTGGATCGGGCGCCTGGTGCGCTTGCCCCTGACCGTACTGGAAGACGTCGCCACCATCGCCAACGACGGCCAGATCGATCGCAATGACGGCAAGCACGGCTATCAGATGAACAGCATCCAGAACCTGGACAAGGACGATCCTTTCGTCCGCGCCGTGGCCGACCTGCCGATGTCGCCGAAGGTGCACTACCACTCGATCATCGCGCGCGCCAAGGCCGACGGACCGCTGGCGAAGACTGACGACGGGCTGGTGCCCTACTGGAGTTCGCACCTGCCGCGCGCGGAATCGGAGAAGGTGATCGTATCCGGGCACAGCGTGCAGGAGGCCACGCCGGCCATCGTCGAGCTGCGCCGGATCCTGCATGAGGACATGCAGGAACACGGGCGAACGGAAAAGTAAGCCGCCGCCCCCGGCAGATCAGGCAGCCGCCGTGCGACGCGAGAACGTGCCATGCAGCGCCGCCGGAATCGCGAAGCCCTCCATGCGCACCTCGGGCCGGTAGTCGGCGCTGGGGGTGAAACGGAACTCGCGTGCCAGCAGCGCACACAGCAGTACCAGTTGCGCGTTGCCCACCGCCGATCCAACGCAGGAGCGCGTGGGGAAGCCATAAGGCACATAGATGCCGGCGGTGCGCTTGCGCCGCTCGGGCAGCCAGCGATCGGGATCGAACTGCAACGGGTCATCCCAGTACTTCGCCGAGCGATGCTGGATGAACGAGCTCAACTCGAACACGGTGCCTTCGGCAATAGCCTGCCCTTCCACCTGCAGATCGCAGGCGGCCACGCGCCGGTTGTTGAAGGGCGTGGAGTACAACCGCATCACTTCCTTCAGGAAACGCATGGTGCAGGGAATCCTGGCCATCGGCAGCGCGTGGATCTCCGCATCCGAGAGTGGCGCGAATTCCTCCTCGATGCGCTGGCGCCATTGTGGATGCATCTGCATCGCCAGCAGCAGACAGGCGGCCATCATGCCCGGCACGCCGGAAATGGCGATCAGCTGCACGGTGACCAGGTAGGTGACCTTGTCCAGGCCGATGCGCTCGCGCAGGGTCAGCAATGACTGCGCGTAGTCCAGCGCCGAACGTCCGCTGCGGACCCTGCGCTTGAGCTCGGCTGCAATCGCCCGCGATTCGCCACGACCGATAAGGAAGTTCCGCAACAGATGGCGCCGATGGATGACCTGCTCGACCTGGGTGGTGTAGCGCAGATGCAGGGCACGTTCGATGGCCGCGTTGCCGCGCGCGTCGAGCCCGTCGATCACCAGCGGCACCAGCGGATGTGCCATCACCTTCCACACAGCTGGCGTGGCATCCAGCTCGCTCCCGCACAAGGCGTCCATTGCCTGCCGCATGCGCGACTGCAGCGCCTCCAGGGTCTGCGCTCCGGTGAGCTCGGCACTGCGGGTGGCGATCAGGCTGCGTACTTCGGTCCAGCGCACGCGTTCGTGCCGGCGGAACAGGTCGGCCAGCGACTCGACCACGAACAGGTGCTCGGAATTCTCCTTGTCGACCTTGCCGGCCAACTCCGGGCAGAACACCCCGATACCGCCAGTTTCCAGTTTCAGCACCGGTCCTTCGCGCTCCACGCGCGCAGCCAGGCGCTCGGCAGCAATGGCGCTGCCTTCATTCGACATTCCTTGCATGCAGTGCGTCTCCGGCAGGAAGGGACTCGAAAGACGAGTCCCTTCGTCTTGCTACCGCTCAATTGCGGGGTTGCCCCGCAGGATCAGAACTCGACCCAGAGCGGCCAGGTATTCCACACACTGCTCTTCTCGTTCGGATGGATATTCAGAGTGACGCGCAATGCTCGGGCGAATCTTTTCATTTTCATTCCTTTGCTTGCTGTGTGGTTATGCCGGGATTATCCCGGCACCGGCTAGATAACACGACATAATCCTGCTGTCCAACCGGGCCGGTGGCGCGATGCAACATCGGGGTGGTAATGCATTGAGGGGAATCCCTCATCGCGCCTGCGCACGCGGCCTCCTATGCTGGGCTCACTTTCCCCCAACGGAGGTCCGCATGAACACGCAAGAGCCCAGCCGCCAGCCCAGCCCCGATCCGGCCGAGCGCGATGCCTTCTTCCCGTCGCCCTACTCGCTGTCGCAGTTCACCTCGGCCAAGAGCAACCTTGCCGGTGCCGACTATCCGGATGCGCGCCGCGATGGCCGCTGGAAGGTGCTGATGATCGCCGCCGACGAGCGCTACCTGCCCACCGCCAATGGCCACCTGTTCTCCACCGGCAACCATCCGGTGGAAACACTGTTGCCGATGTACCACCTGGACAAGGCCGGCTTCGACATCGATGTGGCCACGCTGTCCGGCAAAGCCGCCAAGTTCGAGTGGTGGGCGTTCCCGCAGGAGGACAAGGAAATCGGAGAACTGTACGCGCGTTATGAAGAACGCTTCCGCCAGCCGCTGCCGCTGGACGAAGTGGTTGCCGGCCTCGCTGCGGATTCGGACTACGCGGCCGTGTTCATTCCCGGTGGTCATGGTGCGCTGATCGGCCTGCCGCAGAGCCGCGCCGTGAAGTCGGTCCTGCACTGGGCGATGGCCGAGCAACGCCACATCATCACCCTCTGCCACGGCCCGGCCGCGTTGCTGGCTGCGGGCGTCGACGAGGCCGATGGTGGTTCGCTGTTCCGCGGCTACCGCATCTGTGCCTTCCCCGATGCGATGGACCGGCAGACACCGGAGATCGGCTACATGCCCGGGCAACTGACGTGGTTCTTCGGTGAGCGCCTGGCGCAGCAGGGCGTGCAGATCGTCAACGACGGCATCGATGGCAGCGTGCTGCAGGACCGTCTGCTGCTGACCGGCGACAGCCCGCTGGCCGGCAACGCGCTGGGCAAGCTGGCTGCACGTACCCTGCTCGACGCGCTGGCCGGGCGCTGACCCGGATGAGCGATCTGCTGCAGGCATTGTTGGAGCTGGAGCGCGCCCGCTCGCTGAGCGAAGTGGGCGCGGTCCTGCGCAGCATCGCGGTCCCCCTCGGCTACGACCGTGTGCTGGTGTTCGCCACTGGCACCGGGCTGGAACGCGGCACGCAGCGCGTGTATTGGATCGAGGGCGACTGGTTCGGCGATGGCAGCGACACCGACCTTGCCCGCTACCTGCACGCCTGCCCGGTCAATCGCCACGTGCTGGACAGCGACGCGCCATTCTTCTGGAGCAAGCACCAGGGCGTGCGCGGCGAACGCTATCAGGTAGTGAAGCAACCACGTGGCGAAGGCCTGCATGGCCTGCAGGTGCCGGTGTTCGGTACCACCGGTCTGGAGGGCGCGATCAGCGTTGCCGGGACTTCGATCGATGCATCTCCCAGCGCGCGCCTGCAGCTGGAAACTGTTGCAACCGCAGCCTTCCGTGCCGCGCGCCGTCTGGCCGAGTCCCCTGCGGAGCTGTCAGGGAGTGCGCTGAGCACGCGCGAGCGCGAAGTGCTGCGCTGGGTGGCCGCCGGACGTCGGCAGGCAGAAATCGCCGCCACGCTTGGGCTTTCTGCACGCACGGTGGAAAACCACCTGCGACGCGCACGCCAGCGCCTGGGTGTGGCGACCACCGCGCAGGCGGTTCGCGCCGCCAGCCGCCGCGGCGAGATCGAGGACTGATCGCAAAGACGGCGCAGCTCGTCCAGCCGCCCATCCCGGCATACCGCTGCCCTCGCCTTCCATGGCATGCTCCGTGAAACCGTTTTCATGGAATGGAGGGATTCCACGATGTTGTCGCGTTTCCGCCGCCCTGCGCTGTGCGCGCTGCTGGCGCTTGCTCTGCCTGCCGTCGCCTGGGCCGCTACGCCGGCGCCACTGAAGGTGATGTCGTTCAACGTCCGCACCCCGGCTGATACCGAACCGGGCAAGCGCTGGCCCGATCGCCGCGACGCGATGGTCAAGGTCATCCTCGATGCGCACCCGGCGGTGATCGGCACCCAGGAACTGGTGCAGGAACAGGCCGACTACCTGTCCGAACATCTGCCCGGCTACCGCTGGTTCGGCGAAGGCCGCCGCGGTGGCAGCGGCGATGAGCACATGGGCGTGTTCTACGACAGCAAGGTGCTGGCCGTCGAGGAATCCGGCAACTTCTGGCTGTCCGATACACCGGACCTGCCCGGCAGCATCAGCTGGGGCAATCTGTATCCGCGCATGGTCACCTGGGCCGTGTTCCGGCGCCTCGACGATGGTCGCCGTTTCTACTTCATGGATACCCACCTGCCCTACCGCGACGAGGACGAACCGCGTCGCGTGAAGGGTGCCGAACTGATCGGAAAGCGCCTGGCGACGCTGCCGGCTGATCTGCCGGTGGTGTTGACCGGTGACTTCAACAGCGAGCCCGGCGGAGACACCTACAAGGCGTTCACCCGCGTGCTGCAGGACACGCGCACCCAGGTGAAGGCGCCACAGGGCCCGCGCCTCACCTTCCATGATTTCACCGGCAAGGCCACCGTGCAGCTGGACTGGGTGCTGGTGCGCGGCTTCCATGCCCGCAGCTTCCTCACCGATGACCGCCGCATCGACGGTGTGCTGCCTTCGGATCATTTCCCGCTGGTGGTCGAACTCGACTGGCCCGCGCCGTGATCCTGCACGGCAGCCGCGCCTACGGTGGCGGCTGCCGTGACAACAACCGGTACAGTGCCTGGTGCTGATTGCGCGCCTGGCAGATGCGGGCACCGACAGCGAGAAACACGGCGATCCCGATCAGGCCCAGCCCCAGCATCGGATCCGGCAGACGCACGAAGCCGATCGCCGCAGCCATCGCCCCCAGTACCAGCAGCACCACAACGGCCACCGACAGCCCGGCATCGGGTGGCCCCGGATCACCAAACAACATGCGCTGGGTATCCCGTTTGTCGCCGGTCATCGTCTGTCCTCCCAAGAGCCTGCCTCACTAGTTACACGGCGGGCTCCAGTTTCGGCAGAGTCAGAAACGTCACAGACGTGAAGATGTTCGCGGAATGCCCGCGTTACCCTGCCGCATATTCCCCACACTGTGGAGCAGGACATGGCACACCAGAGCCGGCTGGCCGGATTCATCATCGACTGCCAGGACCTTCCCGCCGACGAAGGCGCCCGCTTCTGGGCTGCCGCGCTGGGCCTGCAGGCACAGGCGGCACATGTCGAAGGGGGCGCCGAATATGCCGACCTGCTGGGTGCGCCGGCAGGCTTGAACGTGGAAGTCCAACGGGTCGATCACCCGTCACGGGTGCACCTGGACATCGAGAGCGACGACATCGATGCCGAGGCCGACCGCCTGGAGAAGCTCGGCGCGCGCCGGATAGGCTTCGTCAAACGTTGGTGGGTGATGGAAGCACCGACCGGCCATCGCTTCTGCATCGTGCGCATGCGCGAGCGCGAGGTGCCGGCCAATCACTGGCCTTGAAAGAAGAAGGGGACGGAAGCCACTGCTTCCGTCCCCTGCGGTTACTGCAACTGCGCCACACTCGGCGCCTGCGGTGATTGACCCCAACCACCCAGCGCCTTGTACACCCCCACCACGCTGACGTTGACCTCGGACTCGGCCGCGGCCAACGCATCATCGGCTGCCAGCTGCGTACGCTGCGCATCCAGCAGCGTCAGGAAGTCCTCCGAGCCCTCGCGGTAGCGGATCTGCGCCAGCGATTCGGCACGCCGTGCCGCCTGCGCCTGCTCGACCACGATCGCCAACCGCGCCTGCTGCTTGGAATAGCGGGTCAGCGCGTTCTCGGTGTCTTCCAGGGCCAGCAGTACCGCCTGCTCATACTGCGCGGCCACGCCTTCGGCTTCAGCCTTGCTGGCACGCAGGCGCGCACGCACGGTACCGAAGTCGAATGCGGCCCAGCTCAGCGATGGGGTCAGCGACCAGGCCTTGTTGTTGCCATTGACCAGGCCACTGGCATCGCCGCCGAGGAAGCCGACGAAGCCGGACAGCGACAACCGCGGGAACAGGTCCGCGGTGGCCACGCCCACACGTGCAGTCGCGGCCGCCAGGCGACGCTCGGCCACGCGCACGTCGGCGCGCTGGCGCAGCAGCTCGCGGGTATCACCCAGCGGCAGCGCCTTGGCGAAGGCCGGCACGTCATGCGGTGCGAGCATGTCGGTCAGCACTTCCGGGCGCTGGCCCAGCAGCACGGCCAGTCGGTTGCGTGACTGCGCCTCGGCCACTTCCAGCAGCGGAATGTCAGCCTCGATCGCCTTCAGGCGGGCACGGCTGCTCTGCACATCCAGCTCGCTGCCTGCGCCCAGTTCCCAGCGCGCCTCGGTCAGCTTCTGCGTATCGCGCAGGTTTTCCAGCGTGTGCTGGGCCACTGCGATGCGCTTCTGCGTACCACGCAGCTCGAAGTAGTTGCGTGCCACTTCGGCGGCGACCAGTACCTGCGCGTCGGCCAGGTTGGCCTGCTCGGCACCGAGGTCGGCACGCGCGGCTTCTGCAGCGCGGCGCTTGCGGCCGAACAGATCCAGCTCCCAGCCGGCGTCGAAGCCGAGCTGGTAGCTTTCACTGAACACCCGCTGCCCACCCAGCTGCGGATCGGGTTGCTTGCGGCGATCGTAGCTGCCGCCTGCGGTGATGTGAGGAGCCTGGTCGAAGCGGCTTTCGACGAACACCGCGCGGGCCTGGCTGACGCGGGCCACGGCCACGCGCAGGTCCAGGTTGTCTGACAGTGCGCCGTGAACCAGTTCTTCCAGCACCGGGTCATCGAACTGCGCCCACCAGCTCGCCACCGGCGAGGTGGTGCTGAACACCGGCTGCTGCGCCCCCTGCAGCACCACCGGTTCCTGCACCGGGGCCTTGTAGTTCGGGCCGACGCTGACACAGCCTGCCAGCACCAGGCTGGAGACGGCCATCGCCAACGTGCGGATCACCATGGCAGCACCTCGCCCAGGTAGGTGAAGCTGCCGTTCGGGCCTTCATGGCCGATCAGTGCCATCTGCACGCTGGAACGCGCGCCCTCGGCGATTTCGATCTCGCCGTGGCCGCCGTTCATGTCGGTTTTCACGTAGCCCGGATGCACGGTGTTGACCTTGATCTGCGTGCTGCGCAGTTCGTGCGCCAGCGCCAGTGTCCAGCTGTTCACCGCTGCCTTGGAGGCGTTGTAGGCCGGAACCTTCATGTCGTAGATGCCGGACGCCGGATCGGCATGCAGGGTCTGCGAGCCGAGGATGCTGGAGACATTCACGATGCGGCCGGCCTTGGCCTGCTGCAGCAGCGGCAGGAACGCCTGGGTCACCGCCACCAGCGCATAGACGTTGGTGTCGAAGGTGCGGCGCCAGGTGTCCAGCGACTGCTCGGACGGCCGCTGCGCCGGGTTTTCCAGCAGCACGCCAGCGTTGTTGACCAGGATGTCGAGACGGCCATGGCGCTCACGCACCTGCTGCACGGCCTCGGCGATGCTGGCACCGTCGGTGACGTCCAGCTGCAGCGCTTCCACCGGCAGGCCCTCGGCCTGCAGCTTCAGTGCCTGCTCCACGGTGGTCTCGCGCTTGCGGCCGGCCAGCAGCGTGTGCACGCCGGCCTGTGCCAGCTGGCGCACGGTCTCGGCGCCGATACCGCGGGTGGCACCAGTGACCAGTGCGATCTTGTTCTGATGGGTGTTCATGGAGTCATGCCTTTGGAGGGGGAAATCCGACACCGGTTGGGGGACCGGTGCCGGTGGAGTTCCATGTCAGTGATGGATGGTCGGCGCGCCGTGCTGCACCAGCTGGCCGCCACCGTTGCGGGTGACGAACTTGCGCAGGGCCACGTAGAACACCGGGGTGAGGAACAGGCCGAACAGGGTCACGCCCAGCATGCCAGCAAACACGGTGATACCCGTTACCGAGCGCACCTCGGCACCCGCGCCGTGCGACAGCACCAGCGGCACGGTGCCGGCGATGAACGCGATGGAAGTCATCACGATCGGACGCAGACGCAGGCGGCAGGCTTCCAGCGCGGCTTCAACGATGCCCTTGCCGCCCATCTCCAGCTCTCTGGCGAATTCGACGATCAGGATCGCGTTCTTGCACGCCAGACCCATCAACACCACCAGGCCGACCTGCACGAACACGTTGTTGTCACCACCGGTCAGCCACACGCCGAACAGTGCGGACAGCAGGGTCATCGGTACGATCAGGATCACCGCCAGCGGCAGCGACCAGCTCTCGTACAGCGCAGCCAGCACCAGGAAGGCCAGCATGATCGCCACCGGGAACACGATGAAGGCGGCCTTGCCCTGGGTTGCCTGCTGGTAGCTCAGGTCGGTCCATTCGGTGGTCATGCCTACCGGCAGCACCTTGCCGGCGATCTCGGTCAGCTTGTTCATCGCCTCGGCCGAAGACAGCAGACGCGGGTCGGCTTCACCGGCCAGGTCAGCCGCCGGATAGCCATTGAAGCGCAGCACCGGGTCCGGGCCGAAGGTCTGCTTGATGGTGACCATCGAACCGATCGGCACCATCTCGCCACGGTCGTTGCGGGTACGCAGCTTGCCGATGTCCTCGACCGTCTCGCGGTACGGACCGTCTGCCTGGGCGATCACCTGCCAGGTACGGCCGAACTGGTTGAAGTCGTTGACGTAGGCCGAACCGAGGTAGGTCTGCAGCGTGTCGAACAGTTCAGTGAGCTGCACGCCCTGGGCCTTGGCCTTGACGCGGTCCACTTCGGCATCCAGCTGCGGCACGTTGGCCTGGTAGCTGGAAATCGGGAAGGCCATGCCCGGGGTCTGCGCAACGGTGCCCTGCATCGCCTGCACGGCATTCTGCAGCGCGCCGTACCCCAGATTGCCGCGGTCCTCGATGAACATCTGGTAGCCGTTGCCGTTGCCCAGGCCGAGGATGGGCGGCGGCATCATCGCGAAGGCGAAGCCCTCCTGCAGGCCAGCGATCTTCTGGTTGATCTCGGCATTGATCTGCGCGGCGGTGCGGCCATGGCGCTCGGCGAACGGCTTGAGCGGAATGAACGCCACACCGGTGTTCGGCGTATTGGTGAACTGCAGCGCGTTCAAACCCGGGAACGAGATGGTGTGGGCTACGCCATCGGTTTCCTGGGCGATCTTGGCGACCTTGCGCAGCATTTCATCGGTACGCGCGATCGACGAACCTTCCGGCAGCTTCACACCGGCAATCAGGTACAGCTTGTCCTGGGTCGGGATGAAGCCCGGCGGCACCAGCTTGAAGATCACACCGGTACCGACCAGCAGGATCGCGTAGACCACGAACACCGCACCGCGACGGCCGAGGATGCGGGCGACGCCACGCTCGTACTTCTCCGAGCTGGACTTGAAGAAGCGATTGAACGGACGGAACACCCAACCAAACAGGCGGTCGATCAGACGGCTCGGGCCATCCTTCGGCGCACCGTGGGCCTTCAGCAGGCGCGCGGCCAGAGCCGGCGACAGGGTCAGCGAGTTGATCGCCGAGATCACCGTGGAGATGGCGATGGTGACCGCGAACTGCTTGTAGAACTGGCCGGTGACACCGGACAGGAACGCCATCGGCACGAACACGGCACACAGCACCAGCGCGATCGCCACGATCGGGCCGGACACCTCGCGCATGGCCTGGTGGGCCGCGGCGGTGGGCGACAGGCCTTCCTCGATGTTGCGCTCGACGTTCTCCACCACCACGATCGCATCGTCGACCACGATGCCGATCGCCAGCACCAGGCCGAACAGGCTCAGCGTGTTGATCGAGAAGCCCAGCAGGTACAGCGCAGCAAAGGTACCTACCACCGACACCGGCACCGCGATCAACGGGATGATCGAGGCACGCCAGGTCTGCAGGAACAGGATCACCACCAGCACCACCAGGGCGATGGCTTCCAGCAGCGTGGAGACCACGGCCTTGATCGAGTCACGCACGAAGATGGTGGTGTCATACACGGCTTCGTACTTGACGTCGGCCGGCATGGTCTTCTGCATCTCGTCCATCGTCGAGATGACCTGGTCACGGATCTCCAGCGCGTTGGCACCGGGCGACTGGAAGATACCGATACCGACCGCGTTCTTGCCGTCCAGCTGCGAGCGCAGGGTGTAGTCGCCGGCACCCAGTTCCAGGCGGGCCACGTCGGCCAGGCGCACGATCTCGCCATCCACACCGCTCTTGAGCACGATGTCGCCAAATTCCTTCTCGGACTTGAGGCGGCCCTGGGCATTGATCAGGGTCAGGAACTGGCTGTTCGGCAGCGGTTCGGCACCGAGCTGGCCGGCCGAGACCTGCACGTTCTGCTCGCGCATGGCGCGCACCACGTCGCTGGCAGTCAGGCCGCGCGAGGCGACCTTGTCCGGGTCCAGCCAGGCACGCATGGCGTAGTCGCCGCCACCGAAGATCTGCGCATCACCCACGCCTGGAATACGCGCCAGCGCATCCTTGACGTGCAGGCGGGCGTAGTTGCGCAGGTACAGGGTGTCGTACTTGCCTTGCGGCGAGGTCAGGTGCACCACCATCAGGAAGGTCGGTGACTGCTTCTGCGTGGTCACGCCCTGCCGGCGCACGTCCTCGGGCAGGCGCGCCTGCGCCTGCGCCACGCGGTTCTGCACCTTCACCGCCGCCGCGTCCGGGTCGGTGCCCGGGCGGAAGGTGACGGTCATCTGCAGCACGCCGTCGGAACCGGCAACCGACTTCAGGTACATCATGCCTTCGACGCCGTTGATCGCTTCTTCAAGCGGCGTGGCAACGGTCTCGGCAATGACCTTGGGGTTGGCGCCCGGATACACCGTGCGCACAACCACCGACGGCGGCACCACTTCGGGGTACTCGCTGATCGGCAGGATTGGAATCGTGATCAGGCCTGCGGCGAAGATCACGATCGACAGCACCGCCGCGAAGATCGGCCTGTCGATGAAGAAACGGGAAAAGTCCATGGAGGAATTCCTGGGAAAGGCATTCGGCGGGCAACAGCCACCCTGCCCCTCGCCGAGATGACGAAGGCAGGGAAGGCTGCCGCTGGCGCCGGCAGCTAAGCGGGGACGCGGATCAGTGGTTCAGCGCAGCGGTGGCATCGCGGCCCGGTGCCGGCGCAGCCTGCGGCTGCATTGCCACGGCCTTGGCCTGCACCGGCATGCCAGGCATGAAGACCTTCTGCACGCCGTCGATGATCACCTTGTCACCGGCGGCCAGGCCGTGCTCGACGATGCGCAGGCCTTCAGCGGTACGACCGAGCTGGATGTCACGGCGCTGGGCCTTGCCATCCTTGTCGACCACGTACACGTACTTGCGGTCCTGGTCGGTCAGCACGGCCTTGTCGTCGATCAGCAGGGCCTGGAACTGGCCGCTGCCGAGCAGCTGCACGCGGGCGAACAGGCCCGGGGTGAACTGGCGGTCGGCGTTGTCCAGCAGCGCGCGGACACGGATGGTGCCGGTGCTGCGCGCCACCTGGTTGTCGAGGAAGTCGACCTTGCCGGAGTGCGGGTAGCCCTCTTCGCCGGACAGGCCGACCTTCACCGGCAGATCGCTGTCACGCTCGCTCGGGCGTTCGCCCTTGCGTGCCATCTGTGCGTAGCGCAGGAAGGTGCTCTCATCGGCATCGAAGTAGACGAACACGGTATCCAGCGAGACCAGCGTGGTCAGCACACTGGCGCTGTCGCCGGCGGTGACCAGGTTGCCGGCGGTGACCATCGCACGGCCGGCGCGGCCGTCGATCGGCGCACGCACCTTGGTGAACTCCAGGTTGAGGCGGGCCGCATCCAACGCAGCCTGCGCCGCCTGCACGGCGGCACCGGACTGGTCGGCGGCAGCGCGACGCTGCTCGGCCGTCTCGGTGGAGATTGCCTGCTGCTCGGACAGTCGCTTGGCACGCTCCGATTCGCTGCGGGCCAGCGTTGCCTGGGTGCGGGCGCGGGCGAGTTCGGCAGCAGCCCGATCGTACTCGGCCTGGTAGCTGCGCGCGTCGATGGTGAAGAGCACTTCGCCCTTCTTCACTTCCTGGCCTTCGACGTAGTTGACCTTGTCGATGTAGCCGGACACGCGCGGACGCAGTTCAACGCTCTGTACCGCTTCGACGCGGCCGCTGAACTCGTCCCACTGGCTGACCTGCTTGACCAGCACCGGTGCAGCGCTGACCTGCGGCGGCGGCGGTGCACCGGCTTCTTCGGCGTGGCCGCCGCTGCAGGCCGCAAGCACGGCTGCGGCGAGGATCGACACGCCGACCATCGCAATGCGATGACCGAAACGATGTGGGGTGGAATTGGGGGAAGTCATGGCATGCATCCGTACGGAGGGGTGGTACAGCTAGATGAGAACGTGTTGCAAAAACAGGCGGCGTATCCTGCGACCTCAACCATGGTCGAGGTCAAGCGACGCCTGCGGTATCGCGCCACAGGGGAGGAACGTCCAGGTGCAGCAGGCCGCGCGGCAGTTCGGCATCACTGCTGTCGCAGCGGACGATGGCGCGGTTGTCGCGGCAGCCGTCGAGCAGGGAGACCACGCGACGGCCGACCAGCAGTGAGCTGGGCCACTCGATGCAGGCATTGGCCGCGTTGGCCGGCGTACACACCGGGCTGCAGACTTCCAGCATCTGCGCACGCACGCCCAATGCCTGGGCTTCCTGGTGCACTACCTGTGCGTACATACGCAGCGCCGCAGTGGTGATCGAGGTTTCGCCGTAGCCCGCCCATGGCTTGGCGTTGGCCGGGCTGCCGATCATCACGTAGCGGCGCGCATGCACGTTGTCCTGCAGCAGCGGCAGCAGATGACGCACTGCGTGCACGTGCGGCATCAGATCGGCCTGCATCGCGCCCAGCAGTTCATCGCCGTTGCGGTCAGTAACCCGGCCGCGACGGTAAGGGCCGCCCATTGCGGCGATCACCGCGGCCAGCGGGCGCGGGCGATGCGCGATGCGTTCGGCCAGTGCGCGTGCCGAGCCGTCATCGCTGAGCGAACCCAGCAGCGTCTCCAGGCCCGGCTCGTCAGCGAACTGCTCATGCAGCGCCGCCAGCCGGCCCGGATCGCGACCGACCACCAGCACCGGGCTGCCGGCCTCCAGCAATGCGCCAACCACGCCCTGCCCCACGGCACCGGTGCCGCCGAGGACCAGGACTTCGGGCGTCAGCATCCCATTCACGGGACATTTCCTCCCAAATCCGGGATAGTCCCGATTCGGCGCAGCCGGTCGCCCTTGTGCGGGGTCAGGCGGATGGCCCCGCCACGCTGCTGACGCATGGGCGCGGTAAACTCACGGAAGTCCTTGTTTACCAAGGAACTCGGGCGGACTTCAACGGTCATTGCCAGGTCCAGGGTGCTCTGGCCGGCGTTCCGGAGACGGGCAAGAATGTTGCGCAGGCTCATGGCGGACGGGCTCCAAATAACGAATGGCGCCACGATAGACCTCAAACCTTTACTTGATTAGTCCTGATTAAGGGGAATAATCATCCCGCTCCCGGTCCAATCGTTCTGTCACGATTGTCCCATCCCCGACGTCCAGGATCCCCGACCATGTCCCACGATCTCAACGAGACGCTGATCTTCGTCAAAGTGGTCGAGCAAGGCAGTTTCATTGCCGCTGCCAAATCGCTCGGCCTGCCCAAGACCACGGTCAGCCGCAAAGTGCAGGAGCTGGAAACGCGCCTGGGCGCGCGACTGCTGCACCGGACCACCCGCCGCCTCGGCCTGACCGAAGCCGGCTCGATCTACCACGAGCATTGCCAGCGCATCGCGCGCGAGCTTGAAGAAGCCGAGAGCGCGGTGAGCCAGTTGCAGTCCGGCCCGCGCGGCTGGCTGCGCTTCACCGTGCCCTATTCGATCGGCATCACCTGGATCGCCCCGCTGCTGGGCCAGTTCCATGCGCAGTATCCAGAGATCCGCCTGGACATGCATATGGGTAACGAGAAGCTGGACCTGATTGCCGGCGAAGCCGATCTGGCGCTGCGTGTCGGTGCCCTGCCCGATTCCAACCTGGTCGCGCGCAAGCTCGGCAGCCTGCGCACGCAGGTGTTCGCCAGCCCGGCCTACATCGAGCGCTATGGCGAGCCGCTGCATCCGGAAGAGCTGCAGTTCCATCGCATCCTGGCGATGCGCAAGCCGTACCACACCGGCAATTCGCCGCGCTTCACCTGGCAGCTGGGCGAGAACGGCGGCGAGCTGCGTGACTTCCCGGTCACCCCGCTGATGACCGCCAATGACATGTCTGCGTTGAATGGCGCATTGGTCTGTGGCGAAGGCCTGCTGCTGACCGGCGATGTGATGGCCAAGCCGTTCGTTGAATCGGGGATGGTGCGCCGCGTGCTGGCCGGCTGGACCGGGCCGGAGGTGGACTTCAATGCGGTGTTCGCCGGCGGCCGCCTGGTCTCGCCGAAGGTGCGTGCGTTCGTCGACTTCCTCGTAGAGAAGCTCAACTTCGACGCCAACTACATGCTGGCGCAATGCCCGGGCGCGAAGCTGGCGCAGCAGCAGAAAGAAAAGGAAGACGCTGCGCTGGAAAGCAGCGGCAAGCGGATCCTGGAGAAGGTCGCGGCTTCGGCGGCATGACCGAGGGTATCCACGCATGGCGTGGATCTACCCGGGCGCGCGATGCCGCTTTCTGTAGAGTCGAAGGTAGCGGCAGGAGCCGCTACCAACGTCGCTTGCGACGGCCCGACGGGTGCCGGTCAGGACGACCGGCATAGCCATGCTCGACTGCTTTTCGAACGGCGCCGACCAAGGTCGGCATCTACCAGAAGAGGTAGCCGATCGTGGCTCGGCTCTACAGGCGCTATCGGCGTGCCGAGCAAGCTCGGCACCTACAGAAAATGCCGCCTGCAAGGGCGGCATTTTCGTTCCGGCTGCCTGGCTTCCGGTAGATGCCGACCTTGGTCGGCGCCGTTCGGAGAAGCCGCGACCGGGAGCGCTATCGGCGTGCCGAGCAAGCTCGGCACCTACAGAAAATGCCGCCTGCAAGGGCGGCATTTTCGTTCCGGCTACCTGGCTTCCGGTAGATACCGACCTTGGTCGGCGCCGTTCGGAGAAGCCGCGACCGGGAGCGCTATCGGCGTGCCGAGCAAGCTCGGCACCTACAGAAAATGCCGCCTGCAAGGGCGGCATTTTCGTTCCGGCTGCCTGGCTTTCGGTAGATGCCGACCTTGGTCGGCGCCGTTCGGAGAAGCCGCGACCGGGAGCGCTATCGGCGTGCCGAGCAAGCTCGGCACCTACAGAAAATGCCGCCTGCAAGGGCGGCATTTTCGTTCCGGCTACGCCGGGCGTCCGGTAGATGCCGACCTTGGTCGGCGCCGTTCGGAGGAGCCGCGAACGGGATTGCCATCGGCGTGCCGAGCAAGCTCGGCACCTACAGAAAATGCCGCCTGCGAGGGCGGCATTTTCGTTCCGGCTGCCTGGCTTCCGGTAGATGCCGACCTTGCTCGGCGCCGTTCGGAGAAGCCGCGACCGGGAGCGCTATCGGCGTGCCGAGCAAGCTCGGCACCTACAGAAAATGCCGCCTGCAAGGGCGGCATTTTCGTTCCGGCTACGCCGGAAATGTAACGCTGCGCGTTACTGCTTGAGCGGAATCACGCGGATCTCGACACGGCGGTTCTTTGCACGACCGGCATCGGTGCTGTTGTCGGCAATCGGATACGACTTGCCAGCGCCCAGTGTTTCGATGCGCACGCTCTGCACGCCCTGGCCGATCAGGTACTGCGCCACCGAGTCGGCGCGCTCCTTGGACAGGCGGTTGTTGACCGCGTCGCTGCCGATGCTGTCGGTGTGGCCGACCACTTCGATCATGGTCTGGTTGTAGTCGCGCAGAGTGCCTGCCACGCCGTTGAGCGAACCGTAGAACTGCGGCTTCAGTGTCGCCTTGCCGAAGTCGAAGGTGATGCCGTCCGGCAGGTTCAGCATGATGTTGTCACCCTGGCGCTGCACATCGATGCCGGTGTTGGCAGTGCGCTCGCGCAGTGCGCGTTCCTGGCGATCCTGGTACTGGCCGACGGCGGCGCCGCTGAGCGCGCCGATACCGGCACCGATCAGCGCGTGCTGACGACGTTCGGTGGCGCTGTCGCCGGTCAGCAGGCCGGCGGCCACGCCGATGGCGGTACCGATCAGCGCGTTGCGGCCGGTGCGGTTCTGCTGCTCGGTCGGGTTGCCGTACTGGTCACTCTGCACATAGGAGCCGCCGGTGGCGCAGGCCGACAGGACGGCCGCACTCATCAGGGCCAGTGCGACGTTGCGGGTGGTGTTGCGGATCATGGGGTTCTCCTTGGTTTCCGGTCGGGCCGGCGGCTGCGGGCGCAAAGAGAATAAACAGCCCGATGCGATGCCGGAATGATGATTCGGCATGGCGACAGGGCCGCGTTCAGCTAACTGACTGAATCACTCAGCCGCCACTTTACCCTGCTCCCGACTGGCGGTAAGCCGCCAACGCCGCATCGCGGCCAACCGCCAGATCCACCAGCGGGGTACGCGGATAGCCCGGGGCATGCGCAGCCAGCAGCAGCGGATGCTGCCACGGCGCGAAGCGCGCCTTCACCGGCAGCGCCGCCAGTTCCGGCACCCAGCGGCTGATGTAGCGGGCCTGCGGGTCGAACTTCTCGGCCTGGGTGACCGGGTTGAACACGCGGAAGTACGGCGCGGCATCGGCACCGGTTCCCGCCACCCACTGCCAGCCCATCGTGTTGTTGGCCAGGTCGGCATCGACCAGCGTGTCCCAGAACCAGCGCGCGCCATGCAGCCAGTGCGCGCGCAGGTGCTTGCACAGGTAGCTGGCCACGATCATCCGCACCCGGTTGTGCATGTAGCCGGTGTGCCACAGCTCACGCAGGCCGGCATCGACGATCGGCACGCCGGTGTTGCCGCGCTGCCAGTCGTGCAGCTGTACGGCGCTCGGCGTGGCCCACGGGAAACGGTCAAAGCGCGGGTTGAGGTTGTCGGTCGGCGTCTTCGGGAAGTGATGCAGCAGGTGATAGGCGAAATCACGCCAGCCGAGCTGGCGCAGATAGCCGTCGATGTCGGCGTCGGTGCCGGCGCTGCGCAGGCCTTCCAGCGCATGGGCAATGCGCCACGGCGCGATCTCGCCGAAATGCAGGTGCGGCGACAGTCGCGAGGTACCGACCCGATCCGGCAGGTCGCGCTGCTCGCGGTAACCGCGCAACGCGCCGTCCTCGAACACGGAAAGTGCCTCCAGCGCACCAGCCTCGCCCGGCTGCCAGTGCTCCCAGAAGCCGGTATCCCAGCCCAGCGCAGGCGCCAGCCGCAGCTCGTCCAATGCGAGGCTGTCGACCGTGTGCGCCGCCAGTGCCTTCGGCGCGGCCTGCAGCGCGGGCAGGCGCCAATGACTGAGCACGTTGCGCCAGTACGGCGTGAACACCTTGTACGGCTGGCCTTGCTGGGTGGCGATATCCCACGGCTCGAACAGCAGGCTGCCATTGCAGCTCTGCGCGTCGATGCCCTGCTCGCGCAGCGTGCGCTTGATGGTGGCGTCGCGTGGCTGGGTGGCCGGCTCGTACTTGCGGTTCCAGTACACCGCCTCGGCGCCGGTCTGTTCGACCAGCAACTGCAGGCTCGGCAAGCTGTCACCACTGCGCAGCACCAGCGACGAACCGCGCGCGCGCAGGTCGGCGTCCAGTGCATCCAGTGAACGGTGGCGCCACGCATCGGAGGCCGCGCCGGGCACCCACTCGCCTTCCTCGTGCGGCGCATGGATGTAGACCGGCACCACATCGTGACCCGCGTCCAGCGCCGCCTGCAGGGCCGGATTGTCCTGCAGCCGCAGATCACGGCGGAACCATACCAACGCTACCGACACATGCACCGCCTTCGTTGTGGAAGGCGGACATGATAGCCAGCGGCGGTGAAGGCGTTGCACGCAGACGCCGTCTGCTAGGCTGCTGGGCCGCTCCTCGTTGGACCCCGCCATGGTTGATCTGCACGCCTCATTTGCCTGCTTCGGGCTGCTGCGGGCCCAGTACGAAGGTGACTGGCAGGGACCGTTCCCGTTACCTCCGGTGCTGGGGCGCTTCTACGCGCAGGTGGGACCGCTGGGTCATGAGATCAATGCGAAGGTGGGCAACTCCGGAATCACCATTCCGGGCCTCGATGTCTGGATACCGCCGCTGCGGCGCGTGTAGAGTCACCAGGCCGGCTATCGCTGGCATGGCATGAGCGGCGAGCCGATCGACAACTGGCCATCGAACTGGCTGGTGATTGCCGATCGCGGCGCCGATCCGTTCATCCTCGACCTGGATGACGGCCGTGTGCTGTTCAGTCACCACGGTGCGGGTCTGCTGGATGCCGGCGAGATCGCCGCCGACGTACTCACCCTGATGGCGGCTCTTGCGGCGGCCGGCATCGTGTACCTGGAGGCCGGCGACGACCTCTACGACGATGATGACGATGGGGGCATCCGTGCCGTGCACGAGGAAGCCGCGGTGCAGGCGGTTGCGCAAGTGCTTGGCAACCGCCTGGATGCCGAGTGCCTGCTGGAGACACTGCGAGGCTGAATCCACGCATGGCGTGGATCTACCTCTCGAAACGCTGCATCGCCTCGCTGATCAGCACACGCGCTTCGGCGGCATTGCCCCAGCCATTGAGCTGCACCGGATTGCGCCCCGCCGGCAGGTCCTTGTAGACCCGGAAGAAGGCCTCGATGCGCTGGCGCTCGACCTCCGGCAGATCCTTCAGGTCGCGGATGCTGGCGTAGGTCGGGTCGACCTTGTCGGTGGGCACCCCGATGATCTTCTCGTCATGCTCGCCGCCATCGATCATCTTCAGGTAACCGATCGGCCGGAAGCGCACGATCACGCCTGGGTGCAGGGGTTCACGGGTCAGCACCAGCGCATCCAGCGGATCGTTGTCACCGGCGAGGGTGCGCGGCATCGAACCGTAGTTGGCCGGATAGACGACCGGCATCGACTGGAAGCGGTCCACATGGACCAGGCCGTCTTCCTTGATCTCGTACTTGGTGAAGCTGCCGGCCGGAATCTCCACCGCCAGATTCACCTCCTGTGGGGCCTGCTTCGGCTGGGCCACCAGGAACGGATGCAGCACGGTATCGGCAGCGGTCACCGCACTGGCCAGCAACAGCAGGACGGCACCGATGGCAGCGAGAGGAACGATGCGACGGGGCACGGTCATATGCGTCTCCTCATTCCCAGCAGCGGTCGGCACGACCCTTCGCGGTCTGCGCGCGCGGGCAGTCGCGTGGCGTGATGCGGCCTTCGGTCAACTCCGTGCGCTGCTTGCCACCGTTGGCATCGCGACGCAGTTCGAAGGCGTCGTACAGACGCCCGGTCACCGTGCGCGCTTCGTAGCGCAGGTGCTGCGGATCGATGTTCAACACCTGGAACAGCTGGGTGTCCTCGGCTACCGGATCCATCGTCCTGCGTGCCTCGTCGGAAAGGCGATACTGCTTCGGTCCGGCCACGGTCACCACGTACTGCGGCGTTGCGGCCTGCCCTTCGCCACGGCGGCCATACGTGTGGTCGTGGCCCTGCAGCACCAGATCGACGTTGTGGCGGCGCACCACCGGCAGCAGCACGTCACGCAGCGCGGCGTTCTCGCGTCCTTCGCGCGGCGAGTAGAACGGCTGGTGCAGCAGCACGATGGTCCACGGCTGCGGATTGCCGCTCAGCACCTTCTCCAGCCACTGTGCCTGTGCCTTGGCCGTGCCCAGGTCGAGTGCCGACGTGCCATCGACCACGGCCACGCGTACGCCTTGCGCATCGAACCAGTAGCTGGTCTGCTGTGCTGCGCTGGCGCCATTGCCCGGCAGCGCGAACGTCACCGGCCAATGCTTGCCCAGCACGCGGCGTTCCTGTGGGGTGTCTTCGAATTCCTCGAAGTACTCGTGGTTGCCGATGGCCGGGGCCACCAGGGTTTCCTGCGCCAGCCAGCTGGTCGCAGCAAACCACTCGCCCCACTCGCTGTCATCCACGTTGTCCCCGCCGCTGACCAGGTCGCCGGCAAACAGGCTCATGCGCGCCTGCGGCGCAGCCTTCTGCGCGGCACGCACCACGCGGCTGACATGGCTGACGTTCTTGTTCTGGGTATCACCGAAGTACAGCAGGGTCAGCGGCTGGTCGGCCGCGGCGAGCGTGCGCAGCTGGTTCCAGGCGCTCCAGCTGCCATTGCCCTGCACGCGGTAGACGTACTGGGTATCCGGCTGCAGGCCGCTGATGTCGGCGCGATGATGATGCGACAGACCGTTCTCGGTCTGCAGCGCACGGGTCGTTGCGCGCACCTGGCGGATGCCCTCGATGGCCGGCGAATCACCGGCGAGAGCAATCTCCAGCAGCGGTGCCTGCACACTGCCGTCAGTGCGCCAGGCCACGGCGAAACCGTGGCTGGGATCGGCCGACGGCGAGGCGACAATGCGGTCCGGCACCGTCGTCGCTGCGTAGTGCCGGCTGCCTGCCGGCACCTGGGTGTTCGGTTCGGCTGCTGCGAACGACAGCGACGGCAGTGCCAGCAGCAGGCCCAGCGCCAGCGTACGCATCACGCACTGCCCGCTCATGCGCCACACTCCAGCGGCAACGCCAACTGCTTGGCGATGCTCTCCCAGTCGAACGCCACCACGCCCTGGTCGTCGTGCACGGCATACAGCGCACCGTGCGGGAAGCGCGCGCTGGGCTGCTGCATCATCCAGATGCCATCGGTGTTGGCCACGGTGTTGCCCTGGAACGCGCCGACCGGCTTCAGCGTGTGCCGGTCGAACAGGTGGAACACGCTGCGTTGCTTGCCCTGCTCGGTGGTGATCCACCAGCCGTCCTTGCCACAGGTGCGCAGGGTCACGCCTTCGGCCTGTGCCTTGAACACGTCGCGGCCGAAGGTGGTGCCGGTGAAGCGTCCGGCCAGGGTGTAGACCTTGAACTCGCTGGCGTAGCTCTCGTCCTCTTCGGCAATCAGCAGGCGGTCGTTGTCCGGATCGCCCCAGATCGACTCGACCACGCGCAGCGCTCCCGCCTCGGTGGTATCGCCGATGCTGGCCACCAGCGTCGCCTCGACCTTGGCACCGTCGCGGGTCACATGGTACTGGCGCACGCGCTTGTCCAGCTCGGCCAGCGGCGGCAGGATGTCACGCCCCTGCGCATCCTCGCCGTTGTCCCAGGAGTCGGTGACGTAGACGCTGTAGCCATCGGCACGGCGGTCGACCCACAGCCCGTACGGCTTGCGCAGGTCGTCCGCAGCGAACGTCGCCAGCGGCGTGAAGTCCGGCAGACTCAGCACCTGCACGCGGTGATTGTCGCGCTCCACGATCCACAGCAGGTCGTCGGTCACCGCGATGCCGTTTGGGCGGTCGAACTGCCCTGGTGCGGTGCCGCTGGTGCCGACGTCACGCAGGTGCTGGCCGGTGCTGCCGTCGTAGACCACCAGCTTGTCGGTCGCCTTGGCCGTGGCGATCAGCCACAACGTGCCATCCGGAGCGCGCCAGGCCGCCGGCGAATCGATGTTGTCAGCCGGGGTCATCGGCGAAAGGAACGCCTCGGC
Source organism: Stenotrophomonas maltophilia (assembly GCF_002138415.1). Classification (NCBI taxonomy): domain Bacteria; kingdom Pseudomonadati; phylum Pseudomonadota; class Gammaproteobacteria; order Lysobacterales; family Lysobacteraceae; genus Stenotrophomonas; species Stenotrophomonas maltophilia. The sequence continues at coordinate 1,781,340 of NZ_CP015612.1, read as the reverse complement.
GATGGTGGTCACCGTGCGCTCGGCCCCGGCTTTCGCTGCCGTGGTCGCCACGGCGGGGTCATTGCCGGTGGCCGGCGTGCAGCTGGCTGCCAGTGCAACCGCCAGCGCAGTGGCCAGGACGGTGATGCCACGCCCCATCACAGCGCCACCTTCAGGCCCAGCGCATAGGTGCGACCATATTCTTCCATCTGCAGGGTGCGCGAACGCGTGCCCTGGTACAGCTCAAGCGGCTTGTCCAGCAGGTTCTGCGCTTCGAAATACACGCTCACGCGCGGGGTGAACTTGTAGTCCAGCGAGAAATCGAGCTGGGTGTTGGGTGCCACATAGATGTCGAATGCGCGCCCCTTGCCGATGCTGTCCAGGTACTCGCTGCGGTACACCGCCGCCAGGCGCGTGCTTACACCGTATTTTTCATAGCCGACGTGCGCGCTGTAGACATGCTTGGAGGCGCGCGGCAGGGTGAAGTCCTCGCCCTCCCGATCCTTGATGCCGGCATCGAATCTGGTATCCAGCCAGGTGCCACTGGCACCGACCAGCAGGCCATCCAGGCCGTCCGGCAGGAAGGCCAGCTGCTGCTGCCAGTTGAATTCCGCGCCGCGCACGGTGGCCTTGCGGCCATTGACCGGCTGGGTCACGTCGAAACCACCGTAGGCCGGATCATTGGTGCGCACGGTCTCCACGATGTAGCCATCGATCGACTTGTGGAACAGGCCCAGCGAGACGATGCCGGTGCTGCCGATGTACTTCTCCACCGACAGGTCGATGTTCTTCGATTCGTACGGATCCAGCCCCGGATTGCCCAGGCGCACTTCCTCGTCACCGCGGCTGTAGCCCACGCGCGGCGAAATGTCACCGAACGACGGGCGCGATACGGTCTTGTTGGCCGAGGCGCGCAGCACCCAGTCGTCGGCCGCGTCGTAGCGCAGGTGCAGGCCCGGCAGCACGTTGGTGTAGCTGCTGTTGGCCACGCGCGGGGTGACGGTGAAGCTGCGGCCGTTGGCGGCCACGTCCACCTGGTTGCCGACCGCCTTGAACTGGGTGTTTTCCACGCGCACGCCGCCGATGATGCGCAGTGCGCCGATGTCCCAGGTACCCATCGCGTAGCTGGCGAAGATGTCCTCGCTGGCCACGTAGTCTTCTTCCAGCGAGGTCATTGCGTTGCCGCGAAGGTCCTGCGGACGGGCGTTGTACTGGCTGCCATTGGCCGCCCAGAACGCGCGCATCGCGGCCGAGTCCATGCCACCGCCCAGGTTGCCGTGGCGGTGTTCGGGCGAAGAGGTGCTCCAGCTCGACAGCGCCACCTTCGGGCCGACGCGCAGCTCGCTCTCATCAACGTTGACGTCGCGGTCCCGCCAGCGGCCCAGCAGGCCGATCTTGATGCTGCCGCTGTCGCCGTCGAAGCGCACGTTGACCTGCGCGCTGTGTTCCTTGTCATTGACCTGCTTGGGCGAGAGCACGAAGCGGTCGAACGCGTAGTTGCCGTTGTCCAGCCACTGCGGGTTGTCGAAGCTGTAGCTGGGCAGTCGGCTGCGCTGGTCCAGGGTTCCGTTGAACGGCACGCCATTGAGCTTGAAGCGGGCCTCCATCTCGTCGTTCACGCGCTCTTCGGTGCGGGTGTAGCCCACCTTGTAATCGACCACGGCATTGGTCAGCTTGTTCTCGCCGCCGAGGCTGGCCGCGAAGGTATTCTCCTTCTTGGTGCGGTAGCGCATGCGCTTGTCGATGGAATCCTTCGGCATGCCGTCCAGGCGGTACTGGTCGGTGCCGGTCTTGACCATCTTGGCGTCGTCGAAGTTGAAGATCACGCGCTGGCGGGTCTCCGCATCGTCGAACTGGCTGTACAGCGTGCGCAGGTAGTACTTGCTGTCTTCGTTCGGCCGCCAGTCGAGGTTGAGGTTGGCACCGATGCGCTTACGCTCGATCTCGTACTTGCGGTGCTGCAGGTTGATCGCAGTGACATCACCGGGGACGGCATCGTCCTCGCCGTCGTACTCCACTTCTGTGTTGTCCGACTCGAACCTGCGCTTCTGGTAGTTCACGCCCAACGCCACGCCGAAGGTGTCGTTGAACACTTCGCTGTAGTTGAAGGCGGCCTTGGGGCTGGTCTCGCCGGACAACTGCTGGTGGCTGCCCTCGATCTTGCCACGCAGGCTGCGACCGTCACGGTCGAAGGCCGACGCCGATTCCACCAGCACGGCGCCACCGATGGCATCACCGGGCATGTCCGGGGTCGGTGACTTGACCACACGCAGGCGCTCGGTGGAATCGGAGGGAATCACGTCCAGCGGCGCGGCACGGCTGGAATCTTCCGGCGTGCCGATGGCGATGCCGTCCACGCTGACACTGTTGAGATTGGCATCCAGGCCACGAATGACCACGAAGCGGCCCTCGCCCTGGTCGCGGGTCACGCTGACGCCCGGCAGGCGCTGCAGTGATTCGGCGACGTTCTTGTCCGGGTACTGGCCCAGAGCATCGGAGGACACCGCATCCTCGATGGCATCGCTGCTGCGCTTGAGGTCGACTGCACGGATCTGCGATTCGAGCTGGGCGCGGACTTCAATGCGATCCAGATCGACCGCGTCGGCCGCCACGGCGCCGGTGGCGGCTACCGCTTGTTGCCCGGCGGCCTGCAACGGTGCCGCGGCCCCCATCGCCAGGGTCAGGGTGATGGCAACGGCCAACGGAGTCTTGATATGCACTGGGAATCCCCATTCCTGTTAAGAATGGGTCTGCACGGTATGTCCGCAAGGTTGCATGGCCGTGACATGCGTCTGCACATTTCGAGTAACGCCGCTCCGGGCCAGGTTTGGGTTCGGCCCGCCAATCCGGCAAAATGACGCCCTCTCTCCTTCTCCCCCTTCCGACCATGAAGATCGTCGAAGTGCGCCACCCGCTGGTGCAGCACAAGATCGGCCTGATGCGCAACGCTGCGCTCAGCACCAAGGATTTCCGCGAACTGGCCAACGAGCTCGGCACGCTGCTGGCCTACGAGGCCACTGCCGACCTGGACACCGAGCCGCACACCCTGCCCGGCTGGGCCGGCCCGGTCACCGTGCAGCGTATCGCCGGTGCCAAGATCACCGTGGTGCCGATCCTGCGCGCCGGCCTGGGCATGCTCAGCGGCGTGCTGTCGCTGATCCCGGCCGCCCGCGTCAGCGTGGTGGGCCTGCAGCGCGATGAGGAAACCCTGCAGCCGGTGCCCTACTTCGAGCGCCTGACAGGCCGCCTGGAAGAGCGCGACGCGCTGATCCTGGACCCGATGCTGGCCACCGGCGGCACGCTGATCGCCACCATCGACATGCTCAAGCGGGCCGGCGCCCGCCGGATCAAGGGCATCTTCCTGGTGGCCGCGCCGGAAGGCATCGAAGCGGTCAAGGCCGTGCACCCGGACGTGGAGATCTACACCGCGGCCATCGATGCCCAGCTCAACGACAAGGGTTACATCCTGCCGGGCCTGGGCGACGCCGGTGACCGCATCTTCGGTACCCGCGTCGGTTGAACCGGCGAACCGGGATCAGGGCCCTTTCTGCGAAAGGGATCTGACCCCAACATCGCGGGGGTCGGATCCCTTTCGCAGAAAGGGCTCTGACCCCACCCCGGATGCCGGCCTACAGGCCGGCTGCGAAGGTTTCCAGCTGGCCGATGACGGTGTTCCAGCCGTCGAAGAAGCCCAGCTGCTCATGCTGGTCACGCAGGGCCTTGTCCGGGTGCATCACCCGCGCGGTGTAGCGGCAGCCCTGCTCCTCATCCTCCATCGTGATGACGGCGGTGAAGCCCAGCCACGGTGACTGCGGTCGCCAGCCCGCACCCAGCATCGAAGTGAACACCAGACGCTGCTGCGGCACGATCTCCAGGAAGCTGCCCGGATTGTCACTGCTGCCGCCATCCGGGCCCTGCATGAAGGTGTGGAAGGCCCCGCCGGGGCGCAGGTCGAATGCGCGCACCTCGGTGGTCCACGGCTTCGGGCACCACCACTGGCGCAGCAGTTCCGGATCGGTCCACGCCCGCCACAAGGCAGCGCGCGGTGCGTTCAGCACACGGCTGATGACCAGATCGGTATCGGGGTTGTTACCTGCGTCTACGGCCATGGGCCTGCTCCTGTCGGTGAAGGGTTTCGACGAAATCGACCATGCGGTCGGCGCGCGCCTCCCACACGACACGCTGTTCGGCCAGCCACTTCTCGGCCTGGCCCAGCCGCGCCGGCACCAGTTCGCAGGTACGTATGCGCCCCTGCTTGTGGCTGCGCACCACGCCGCTGCGTTCCAGTACGGCCAGATGTTTCATCAGCGAGGGCAAGGCCATCTGGAAAGGCTCGGCCAGCACCGATACGGTGCGCGGCCCCCGCCCCAGCGCGGCCACGATCGCGCAACGGGTCGGGTCGGCCAGTGCATGGAAGACGTCTTGAACGGCGGCACCATACTTACCCATATGGCTAAGTAATACGCCGATCTGAACGTCGCCGCAAGCAGGCGCGGCAATGGCGCGATTCTTCACGTGGCCTTGCCGGCCCGAAGCGAATGCTCCGCGCACCCGCCACCGCTTGGAGCCCCATGATGAAAGCCTCTTTCCTGCTGGCCGCCGCCCTGCTGGTCGGCCTGCCCCTGGCTGCAAACGCCACCACCCCGCAGCAGCAGCGCATGGCCGAATGCTCGGCCAAGAACAAGGGCTTGAAGGGTGATGCCTACAAGACCGCGCAGAGCTCCTGCCTCAGTGGCCACGCCGCCGACGCCAAGCCGGCCAATGCGCAGCAGGAGCGCATGCGCAAGTGCAACGCCGACGCCGGCGCCAAGAAGCTGGCCGGTGATGCGCGCAAGACCTTCATGAGCAGCTGCCTGAAGGCGTCGTAATGGCAGTGACGTAGAGCCGAGCCCATGCTCGGCTCAAGCATCCGTAACGTGCACGACCGTTCAGAGGAGCAGCCGAGCATAGGCGCGGCTCTACCCTTACCCCAGGGCGCGTGCCTTCAGTTCGCCCTGCTCATGCAGGGTCACGAAACGCCCCTTGTCATCGCGCCCGAGCTGCGCCAGTGCTACCTGCGGATCGTGGGTGAAAAACAGATGCACGTTGCGCGCCAGCTTGTCTTCAAGGAACTGCCGCTTCTCGTCGATCAGCAGCTCGGCGTTGCGGTCGTAGCCCATGGTGATCGGCACGTGCACCCATGAGCGTCCCGGGATCAGGTCGGCACAGAACACCACGCCACCGTGCGCACCCTCGCCTGCATGCGCGTGACCGACGATCTCGGCCAGCATCAGTCCCGGCGTATGCCCGTCGCTGTAGCTGAAGCGCACGCTGCGGCCGAGTACCTGCGAGTACTCCCCGTCCACCACTTCCAGGCGACCACTGGCCTGCAGCAGGCCGGGCAGCTCCGGAATGAAGCTGGCGCGGTCACGCGGGTGCGGATGCACGGCGCGCTGCCAATGCTGCGCGCCGACCACATAGGTTGCGTTGGGGAACAGCAATTCGGGCTCACGCCCTTCGCTCCATGCCGCCAGCAGGCCACCGGCATGATCGAAGTGCAGGTGGCTGAGCACCACGACATCGATATCCTCGTGCTCGAAGCCGGCTTCGCGCAGCGAATCGATCAGCACGTGCTGGCTTTCCTGCACGCCGTAACGCTCACGCATGCGCGGATCGAAGAACGCGCCGATACCGGTTTCGAACAGCACGGTCTTGCCTTCCAGCGGGCTGGCAAGCAGCGCACGGCAGGCCAGCTCGATGCGATTGAGCTCGTCCGGTGCCGCCCATTTTTCCCACAACGCGCGCGGCGCGTTGCCAAACATCGCGCCGCCGTCGAGGCGCTGCGAGTTTCCACGAATAGACCAGAGTTTCATGCGTCGATTATCGGCGCCGGCTCGTTAAATAATCGCTAGAAGGAAAACAGAAAACCCCGCCGGCAAAGGCGGGGTTTCGATATTGAGCCAGATTGCCGGCCAGCGGCCGGCACTACAGGATCAGCGTGCCGGCACGACCTGGGCACTGCCCACCGGGTTGCGCGGGTCGCTGCCGCCGAACAGCCTGTTGGCCTTGCGGTCCCATTCCACGGTCTGCAGGTTGCCCCACACGTGACTGGAACCGCGGCCACCGGCGGCAACGTCACCCGGCAGGTCGATCTTGTGGCCCATCGCCTGCAGCTGCTTCACCGTCGCCGCGTCGAACGCATCGTCCTCGGCTTCGATGAGGTCCGGCAGCCACTGGTGGTGGTAGCGCGGCAGCGCGGCCACCTGCTGCGCATCCAGGCCGTCGTCGTAGCCGAGGATGCCCAGCAGCACCATGGTGATGATGCGGCTGCCACCCGGGGTGCCCAGCACCACCACCTTGTCGGCGTTCTCCATGAAGGTCGGGGTCATCGAGCTGAGCATGCGCTTGCCCGCCTTCGGCGCATTGGCTTCATAGCCCATCACGCCGAACGCGTTGGGCGTACCCGGCTTCAGCGCGAAGTCGTCCATCTCGTTGTTCAGCAGCACGCCGGTGCCCTTGGGAATCAGCCCCGAGCCGTAAAGCAGGTTGACGGTCTGGGTGGCGCCGACACGGTTGCCGTCACGGTCGATGATCGAGAAGTGGGTGGTCTCGTCATCTTCCAGCGGCGTCGGGTTGCCCGACAGCAGGTCGCTGGGCGTGGCCTTCTCCGGATGGATGGTCGCCCGCAGACCCTGTGCGTAGTCCTTGCTGGTCAGCACCTTCTGCGGGATCTGCACGAAGTCCGGATCGCCGAGGAAGAAGGTGCGGTCGCGGTAGGCGCGGCGCATCGACTCCACCACCAGATGGGTGCGGTGCGCCGGGTCCATCTTCCTGATATCCCAGCCTTCCAGGATCTGCAGCATGCTGGCCAGCGCGATGCCACCGGACGACGGCGGCGGCGCTGTGGTGATCTTCCAGCCGTTGTAGTTGAACACGATCGGTTCACGCTGCTTCACGCGGTAGCCGGCCAGCTCTTCAGCGGTCCACTTGCCGCCGGCCTGCTTCACGCCGGCCAGCAACAGCTTTCCGGTCTGGCCCTTGTAGAAGCCATCGAAACCACCCGCGGCCAGGCGCTCCAGCGTCTGTGCCAGCTCCGGCTGCTTGAACAGGTCGCCGGTGGCGATCGGCTTGCCATTGCGCAGGTAGACCTCGCGCGTGCCGGGATAGCGCTCCATCACCTCACGGCGAGAGGCATAGCCCTTGGCCATGCGGTCGTACACCGGGAAACCTTCGCGCGCGATGCGGATCGCCGGCTGCAGCGAGGCCGACAACGGCAGCTTGCCGTGCTTGGCCGACAGCTCGACCAGCGCCGCGGGCAGGCCGGGAATACCCGCCGACCAGGCACCATTGACCGAACGATCACGGTCCAGGTTGCCCTGCTTGTCGAGGAAGGCCTGCGGGGTTGCCGCGGCCGGTGCGGTCTCGCGCGCATCCAGCATCACGTCCTTGCCGGTGGCTGCGTCGTACAGCAGGAAGAAGCCGCCGCCACCCAGCCCGGAACTGATCGGCTCGACCACCGCCAGCGTGGACGACACCGCCACCGCGGCGTCGAAGGCGTTGCCGCCCTGCGCCAGAATGTCGATACCGGCCTGGGTGGCCAGCGCATGGCCGCTGGCAATGGCGGCGCCGTCGGGGCGTTCGGCGCGGGCCGGGTTGTCGGCCCAAGCGATCGGGCTCAGCAGCAGGCCGAGCAGCAACAGGGGGCGGACGATCAGCGTCTTCATTCGGATGGGGGCTCCGCGTAGAGTTCGGGGTGATCGTGCTGCAGCTGGCGCAGCTTGGCCAGCAGCTGGTCTTCGGTTTCCACGATCTCCGGGTCCGGGTCGATGCACTCGACCGGGCAGACGACCACGCACTGTGGCTCGTCGAAATGACCCACGCATTCGGTGCAGCGCGCAGGGTCGATCACGTAGATGGTTTCACCCATCGCAATGGCCTGGTTCGGGCAGGCCGGCTCACATACGTCGCAGTTGACGCAGAGCTCGTTGATTTTCAGCGACACGGCGATACTCCTCGCCCGCGCCCTGGGACAAAGGACCGGCCAGCGCGGGCGCGCGGGCCGGTCAGGTCATCAGCGGCACCCTTGCAGGACGCCGCCCGGGCCATGCCGGAGCATGGCCGCCATGGCTCGGTATTACTTGGCTTCGACGAAAATGTACTCGGCACCGGTCGGCTGGATCGCAGCCTGCACACGAGCGTTGTCGGCCGACTGGCCGATGAAGACGACGCGCACGCCCTTCATCGAATCCGGCGACACGTCCTTGAAGACGGCCTGGATCATGTCAGCCATCTTGCCCGAGGCCGACGAACCGAAGGCCAGCATGTTGCCCGGCTGCACGCCACGGGCCACGGCCTGGGTCGCGCTCTCGGTCTGGCGCTCGTACTTGGCCTGGAAGTCCGGGTCCGATTCCGGCGAGAGGTAGTACAGGAACGGGCTGTTGGTGATGTTGCCCATGTTCTGGATCGCCACTTCCTGCAGGTACTTCTTCCAGCCTGCATCGTCGTCCTTGGACGGAGCGACCAGCGCCTGCTTGGCCTCGTCGACCGGAGCGGCCTCTTCCTTCTTGCAGGCGGTGAAGGCCAGGGCCAACGAAGCGATCAGCATCGCGCGCATGGTGGTGTTCATGGGTTTCCTCCCGGAATGGTGCGTGGTGTTGTACGTAATGGGGTGCGGGTACAGCGGGGCTTACGACTGTGCCGACTTCGCTTCGCGGACCTTGCGCAGGGCTTCGAGCACCGCGGCCGGCACGAAACCGGACACGTCGCCGCCCAGGCGCGCGATCTCGCGGACCAGCGAGGACGAAATGAAGCTGTGCTGCTCGGCCGGGGTCAGGAACAGGGTCTCGACCTCGGGGATCAGGTGCCGGTTCATGCTGGCCATCTGGAACTCGTACTCGAAGTCGGACACCGCGCGCAGGCCGCGCAGCAGCACTCCACCCTGGACCGAGCGTACGAAATGGGCCAGCAGGGTATCGAAGCCGATGACCTCGACGTTGCCGTGGTGGGCCAGCGCGCCACGCGCCAGCTGCACGCGCTGCTCCAGCGGCAGCGCCGGGCCCTTGGACGGGCTCTGCGCCACGCCGACCACGACCTTTTCGAACAGCGGCGCGGCCCGGCTCACCAGGTCGATATGACCGTTGGTGATGGGGTCGAACGTGCCGGGGTAAACGGCGATGCGGCGATTGGCCACGGTCATGGGCGGTTGCAGATGTTCAGATGAGGTCAAAGTGTAGCAGTGGCGCGGCGGTACAGGGCAAAGCGCACCTCGCGGGTGCCGCCCTCGCGGTGCAGCAGCCAGTCCGGCGGCAGCACCGGCACGTGGCCGGCCGGCGATTCCAGGTACAGCCAGGCATCGGCGGCCAGGTGCCGCGGCAGCTGGGCCAGCACGTCCTGCCACAGGCCATCGGCGAATGGCGGGTCGATGAAGACCAGGTCGGCCTGCTGTGCGGGCGCGCCCTGCAGCCAGCGCACGGCATCGGCCTGCACCACGGTGACCTGGTCGGCGGCCTGCAGCTTGGCCACGGCAGCGGTCAGATTGCGCCCCAGCTGCGCATCGCGCTCGACCAGGGTGGCGTGGGCGGCACCGCGCGAGACGGCCTCAAGGCCCAGCGCGCCGCTGCCGGCGAACAGGTCGAGCACCCTCGCCCCGCCCAGCCGGGGCATCAGCCAGTTGAAAAGGGTCTCGCGCACGCGGTCGCTGCTGGGCCGCAGCCCCGGCAGGGTCGGCACCGGCAGGCGGGTATTGCGCCAGCGACCACCGATGATGCGGACCTGCCCTTCATTGCCGCCACGGCCGCTCACCGGCGCCCCCGGCGGGAGGTATTCGAGAATTTCAGCATGAGCGGGATTGTAGTTCGGCCGGGCGGCGCCCGGCACCCGCAGAAGCCACAGCAACGTCAACGTCAAAAGCTGGCTTCCTGTGGGATGGCGGGGTGGGTCCGGTTGAGGGGGACGCCGTAAATCCGTCCATGGAGGCTCGGTCGCGCCATCCATGGCGCTCACGCCCCCTCAACCGGACCCACCCCGCCTTCGACAGTTTCCTGCGATCTGTCGGAAGGGCTTTCTGCTCTGGTGGGTGCCGACCGTTGGTCGGCACTGGGTTGGATATCGATGTCTTATGAAAAAATCGTGTCGACCAAGGTCGACACCTACCAACAGCCACCGTTGCCAGTAGATCCACGCCATGCGTGGATGAATTCATTCGATATCCGACAGATGTGCCGACCAACGGTCGGCACCCACCAACAGGCACCGGCCAACTGTCAGAGGCGGGGCGGTGTGGGTTGGCAGGACCGTTGGCGCCATGGGCCCGAGGCATGCCTCGGGCGGGTTGGGCAGGACGCCCAACCCCGGTCTTGCCGTGTGCGCAGGACAGCGCACACGAGCAAGGCGCCATCGAGCCCCCATGGACGGGTTTACGGCGTGTCCTGCCAACCCACACCGCCCCGCCATCCCACGGAATGCCCGCTGTTGCTGTTGCTGTTGCTGTTGCTGTTGCCGTGGCCTCTGCGGGTGCAGGGCGCCGCCCTGCCAGAACAACCCCTTGATTTCGGGACAATCAGCCATACCCCTTGGCGAGGCCGCACGCGCTGGCGCGGCATTGCACACGGAGCCTTATCGATGACCGAGACCACCCAGACCGAAACCCTTGGCTTCCAGACCGAAGTCAAGCAGCTGCTGCAGCTGATGATCCACTCGCTGTACTCCAACAAGGAAATCTTCCTCCGCGAGCTGGTCTCCAACGCCGCCGACGCCGCCGACAAGCTGCGCTTCGAGGCCCTGACCCAGCCGGCCCTGCTGGAAGGCGACAGCGAGCTACGCGTGCGCGTCAGCTTCGACCCCGCCGCCCACACCATCACCATCGAAGACAACGGCATCGGCATGAGCCGCGCCGAAGCCATCGCCCACCTCGGCACCATCGCCAAGTCGGGTACCGGCGATTTCCTGCGCCAGCTGTCCGGCGACCAGAAGAAGGATTCGCAGCTGATCGGCCAGTTCGGCGTCGGCTTCTACAGCGCCTTCATCGTCGCCGACGAAGTGGAAGTGACCTCGCGCCGCGCCGGCCTGGCTGCAGGCGAAGGCGTGCGCTGGACCTCGCGCGGCGAAGGCGATTTCGAAGTCGCCACCGTCGACAAAGCCGAGCGCGGCACCCGCATCGTGCTGCACCTGAAGGACGGCGAGCACGACTTCGCCGATGGCTGGCGCCTGCGCAGCATCCTCAAGAAATATTCGGATCACATCGGCCTGCCGATCCAGATGCCGAAGGAAGGCCAAGAAGGCGCTGCGGTCGAATGGGAAACCGTCAATCGCGCCAGCGCGCTGTGGACCCGCCCCCGCACCGAGATCAGCGACGCCGAGTACACCGAGTTCTACAAGCACGTGGCGCACGACCACAGCGACCCGCTGGCGTGGAGCCACAACAAGGTTGAAGGCAAGCTGGAGTACACCTCGCTGCTGTACGTGCCCGGCCGCGCGCCGTTCGACCTGTACCACCGCGATGCGCCCAAGGGCCTGAAGCTGTACGTGCAGCGCGTGTTCGTGATGGACCAGGCCGAGCAGTTCCTGCCGCTGTACCTGCGCTTCATCAAGGGCGTGGTCGATTCCAACGACCTGTCGCTGAACGTTTCGCGCGAGATCCTGCAGTCCGGTCCGGTCATCGATTCGATGAAGGCGGCGCTGACCAAGCGCTCGCTGGACATGCTGGAGAAGCTGGCCGCTGACAAGCCCGAGCAGTACGCCACGTTCTGGAAGGAATTCGGCCAGGTGCTGAAGGAAGGCCCGGCCGAGGACTACAACAACCGCGAGAAGGTGGCCGGCCTGCTGCGCTTTGCCTCCACCCGTGGCGACGGCGATGCACAGAGCGTGTCGCTGGCCGATTACCTCGGCCGCATGACCGAAGGCCAGGACAAGATCTATTACCTGACCGGCGAGAGCTACAGCCAGGTGCGCAACAGCCCGCACCTGGAAGTGTTCCGCAAGAAGGGCGTGGAAGTGCTGCTGCTGACCGACCGTATCGACGAGTGGCTGATGGGCTACCTGACCGATTTCGACGGCAAGGGCTTCGTCGACATCGCCCGTGGCGACCTCGACCTGGGCGCGCTGGAAACCGAAGCGGACAAGCAGGAACAGGAAGCGGCGGCCAAGGACAAACAGGGCCTGGTCGAGCGCCTGAAGACGGTGCTGGGCGATGACGTGGCCGAAGTGCGCGTCTCGCACCGCCTGACCGATTCGCCGGCGGTGCTGGCCATCGGCGAACAGGACCTGGGCCTGCAGATGCGCCAGATCCTGGAAGCCAGCGGGCAGAAGGTGCCGGACAGCAAGCCGGTGCTGGAGATCAACCCGGGCCACCCGCTGATCGCCAAGCTCGATGCCGAAGCCGATGGCGCGCGTTTCGACGATCTGGGCCGGGTGCTGTTCGATCAGGCCGCACTGGCCGCCGGTGACAGCCTGAAGGATCCCGGCGCCTACGTGGCACGCCTGAACAAGCTGCTGCTGGAGTTGTCGGCCTGATCGACAGGGTGGTCGCCGGGCATGGCCCGGCGATGCTCTGGCAGGTGCCAACCTTGGTTGGCACTGCTGCCCTGGTAGAGACCAACCTTGGTTGGCGCCTCAAAAGCGTGCCAACCAAGGTTGGCACCTACCAGGGCGGATCGAGCGTGCCAACCAAGGTTGGCACCCACCAGCGGCGGCGGTCGGCGCCTACCGAAGGGTCTCAGGCTTCCCGATCCAGCAGCGAGCCCAGCATCTGGTCGTGGCGGCGGATCACCGCAGCATTGGCAGCGAAGACCACCACCTCGGCTTTCGCTGCCAGCAGATCACCCAGCGGTGCGGCGGCATCGGCGCCGGTGGAAGTCACCGCGGCCTGCACCCCGCCCTGCTCCACCGCACTACGCTGCAGCTGCAGGCGCTGGGCTTCGGGGGTCGCCAGGTTGGCCACATTGTGCGCGGCCACCTGCACGCCGTGCTGGGCCGCACGCATACCGCTGAGGGCGATTCCCATAACGTTGTTCATGGGCGGTCTCCGGGCCGCTCCGCGCAGCCCTCCGGATCGGTTAACGGCCGGGGGACCGCGTCCTTGAGTCCACATCGGCCCGACAGGCCCGAGTGGTAGCATATCCCTCTGATTTCAGCGCCTTTTGCCAATGCTCAGTTTTTTCCGCCGCAAGAAGCCCCAGGATGCCCCCGCAACGGAGGCTCCCAAGACCCAGCACTACTCGGCTGAAGAGCTGGCGGCGGCATTCCCGTCTGCCGCCCCGGCCGAAGAAGCGCCCACTGCTGCGGTGGCCGAAGCCGTAACACCGGCACCGGCCCCAGAACCGGTGCCTGCCCCCGTCGTCGAAGCGCCCGCCGTGCCGGCTGTGCAGCCGGTCATCGCCGCCGAGGACGTGCAGGCCGAAGCACTGGCCGCCGCCGCCGTACTGGCGCCGCTGGCCCCGGTCGTTCCGGCCGGGGAGCCGGTCGCCCCGGCCGCCGACCTGCCGGCCCTGGTGGATGCCCCGCCGGCCCCGGCCGGCAAGCCCGGCTGGCGCGAACGCCTGCGCAACAGCGTCATCGCACGCAGCTTCGGCGGCCTGTTCTCGCGCAACCCCAAGCTCGACGACGACCTACTGGACGAGCTGGAAACCGCACTGATCACCGCCGATGTCGGCGTGGGCGCCACCACCGACCTGGTCGAAGGCCTGCGCAAGCGCATGAAGTCGCGCGAATTCGCCGACGCCAATGCGCTGCTGGCCGCGCTGCGCGCCGAGCTGATCGCGATCCTGCAGCCGGTGGCCAAGCCGCTGGTGATCGACCGCAACGCCAAACCCTTCGTGGTGCTGACCGTCGGCGTCAACGGCGTCGGCAAGACCACCACCATCGGCAAGCTGGCCAAGCGCTTCAAGGACGACGGCCACAGCCTGATGCTGGCTGCCGGCGACACCTTCCGCGCCGCCGCCGTGGCCCAGCTGCAGGCCTGGGGCGAGCGCAACGGCGTGGCCGTGGTCGCGCAGGGGCAGAACGCCGATGCCGCTTCGGTGGCATTCGATGCGCTGCAGGCCGGTAAGGCCCGCGGCACCTCGGTGCTGATCGCCGACACTGCCGGCCGCCTGCACACCCAGTCCGGCCTGATGAACGAACTGGGCAAGATCCGCCGCGTGCTGGGCAAGATCGATCCCACCGCACCGCACGAAGTGCTGATGGTGATCGACGGCACCACCGGCCAGAACGCGCTGTCGCAGCTGCGCCAGTTCAATGCCGCAGTGAACGTGACCGGCCTGGTGGTGACCAAGCTGGACGGCACCGCCAAGGGCGGCGTGGTGTTCGCACTGGCCCGCGAGTTCGGCATTCCGATCCGTTTCGCCGGCATCGGCGAGCGCCCGGAAGACCTGCGCGTGTTCGACCCGGAAGCCTTCGTCGACGCCCTGCTGCCCGAAGCGCTGGGCGGCTGATACACCGCGCAGCCACGCATGGCGTGGCTCCACTGCAATCCGGTAGAGCCGCCCCACGGGTGGCTGCCTCTCTGGAACACCGATGCCCCGCCAGCCGCACGCCAGCGCCAGCACTGCCCAGGAAGACGGCTTCATCGCCCACCTGCTGCACTGGTTCGACGACCACGGCCGCCACGACCTGCCTTGGCAGCACCCGCGCAGCCCCTACCGGGTCTGGCTGTCGGAGATCATGCTGCAGCAGACCCAGGTGGCCACGGTCATCCCGTATTTCCAGCGGTTCCTGCAGC